>NZ_CP064781.1:1497500-2736356 GCF_016858125.1 Azospira restricta | reverse complement strand
CGGTGGGTCTTGGCGAGGATCGACGCAGCGGCGATCGCGGCGATCCTGCCGTCGCCCTTGACCACCGCCTCGCCCGCGCACGACAGCCCCGGCGGCACCTTGTTGCCGTCGATTAGCGCCTGTTGCGGCGTCACCGCCAACCCGTCGAGCGCGCGCCGCATGGCGAGGAAGGTCGCCTGCAGGATGTTCACGCGGTCGATCTCGGCGGCGCTCGCTTCGGCCACGGCCCACGCCAGCGCCTTGTCGCGGATCTCGATGGCGAGGCGCTCGCGCGCCGCTTCGGAAAGCTTCTTGGAATCGTCGAGGCCGTCGATCGGCCGCGCCGGATCGAGGATCACTGCGGCGGCGACCACCGGGCCGGCGAGCGGCCCGCGGCCGGCCTCGTCGACGCCGGCGACCGGGCCGGCCCCCGGTTCAGGCCACTGCAAGGCCATTGCCGCTCGGCTGCCGGCGCAGGCACGAGAGCACCGCCTCGGCGGCGCGCTCCGAGGTGTTCTGCCGCAGCTCGTGGTGGATGCGCTCGAACTCGGCGACGATCGCCGCCCGCCCTTCCTTGTCCGCATACTGCGCGACCAGCGCCTCGGCGAGCTTCTCCGGCGTCGCCGCCTTCTGGATGAACTCGGGGACGACGAAGCGGCCGGCGAGGATGTTGGGCAGGCCGACGTACGGCAGGTAGCCCATGCGCTTCATCAGGAAGTACGAGAACGGCGCCAGCTTGTAGGCGATGACCATCGGCCGCTTCAGGAGCGCCGCCTCCAGCGTCGCCGTGCCGCTGGCGACGAGGACGCCGTCGGCGGCGATCATCGCCTCGTGCGCGTGTCCGAACAGCAGGCGGATCGGCAGGTCCTGCGCCTGGCAGCGGTACAGCGCCTGCTCGAACATCAGCCGCGTCTCGCGGGTGGCGAGCGGCACCAGGAAGCGGGCCTCCGGCAGCTGCTCGCGGACCAGCCGCGCGGCGGCGATGAAGGTGTCGGCAAGGAAGCGCAGCTCGCCCTGCCGGCTGCCTGGCAGCAGCGCGAACACCGGTGCCGCCTGCGGGATGCCGAGCAGCTCGCGCGTCGCCGCACGGTCCGGGTCCATCGGCAGCAGGTCGGCGAGAGGGTGGCCGACGTAGCTGACCGGCACCCCGGCCTGCGCATAGATTTCCGGCTCGAACGGGAACAGCGCCAGGATGCGCGACACGGCACGGCGGATCTTCTTGATCCGGCCGCGGCGCCAGGCCCAGATCGACGGACTGACGTAATGCACGGCGGGGATCCCGCGCGCCTTCAGTGCCGCTTCCAGGTCGAGGTTGAAGTCGGGGGCGTCGACGCCGATGAAGACGTCGGGCGGATCGGCCAGCAGGCGCTTCTTCAGCTCGCTGCGGATGCCGGACAGCTCGCGGTAGCGCTTCAGGGCGTCGGAAAAGCCCATCACCGCCAGCGTTTCCGCCGGCCACCAGGCGTCGAAGCCCTGCGCCGCCATCTTCGGCCCGCCGATGCCGTAGAACACGGCGTCGGGAACGCGCGCCTTGAGCGCGGCGATGAGGTGGCTGGCGAGCAGGTCTCCCGACGCTTCGCCCGCCACCATGGCGACGCGCAGGGTCATCGGATGATGCCGCGCTTGGAGACGGCGAGGAAGTCGACGAAGCGCTGCACCTCGGGGTGCATGCGCGCCTCTTCCTCCAGTTTGACGCGGGCTTCTTCCAGCATCAGGCCGGACTTGTAGAGCGTGCGGTAGGCACGCTTCAGCGCCTGCAGCGCCTCCGCCGAGAAGCCGCGGCGCTTCAGCCCTTCCGCGTTCAGCCCGTACGGCGAGGCGGTGTTGCCGGCGGCCATCACGTACGGCGGCACATCCTGCAGGATGACGGTGCCGACGGCGGTCATCACGTGCGCGCCGACCCGGCAGAACTGGTGCACGCCGGTGAAGCCGCCGAGGATCGCCCAGTCGTCGATATGGACGTGGCCGGCGAGCTGCGAGTTGTTGGCGAAGGTGGTGTTGTTGCCGACCTGGCAGTCGTGCGCGATATGCACGTAGGCCATGATCCAGTTGTCGTTGCCGATGCGGGTGACGCCAACGTCCTGGGCGGTACCCAGGTTGAAGGTGCAGAACTCGCGGATCGTGTTGCGGTCGCCGATCTCGAGCCGGGTCGGCTCGCCGGCGTACTTCTTGTCCTGCGGCACCTCGCCGAGCGAGGCGAACTGGAAGATGCGGTTGTCGCGGCCGATCGTGGTGTGGCCGTTGATCACGACGTGCGGGCCGATCCAGGTGCTGTCGCCGATCTCGACGTGCTCGCCGATGATCGAGTAGGCGCCGATCTCGACGTGGGCGCCGATCTTCGCGTTCGGGTGGACGATGGCGGTCGGGTGGATCATTCGGCGATGTCCCTCTTGGCGCACATCAGCTCGGCCTCGGCGACGACCTGGCCGTCGACACGGGCTTCGCACTTGTACTTCCAGATGCCGCGCATCTGGCGCAGGATCTCGACGTGCAGGTGCAGCTGGTCGCCCGGCATCACCGGCTTCTTGAAGCGGGCGCCGTCGATGCCGACGAAGTAGAACACCGAGTTGGGGTCCGGCTTGCTGCCCATCGTCCTGAACGACAGGATGCCGGCGGCCTGCGCCAGCGCTTCCATGATCAGCACGCCGGGCATCACCGGATGGTGCGGGAAGTGGCCGGTGAAGAACGGTTCGTTGATGGTCACGTTCTTGTAGGCATGGATCGACTTGCCCTCCTCGAGCGCCACGACGCGATCCACCAGCAGGAAGGGATAGCGGTGCGGCAGGTGTTCGATGATTGCATGAATATCCATATTATTCAATTTGTTTTCTCCATTTCTTCAAGTTTTTTCTCAAGCTCGGCGACGCGCTGCGCGAGCTTCGCCAGGCGCTTGATCTGGGCCGCGTTGTGCAGCCAGTCGTCGTGCGCCTCGAGCGGAAAGATGCTGGTGTACTGCCCGGGCCTGGCCAGGCTCTTGGTCACCATCGTGCCGGCCGACACGTGCACGTCGTCGGCCAGTTCGAGGTGACCGATGATCATGCCGGCGCCGCCGACCGTGCACCGGGCGCCGATCGTGGTGCTGCCGGCGACGCCGACGCAGCCGGCCATCGCCGCGTTGTCGCCGATGCGCACGTTGTGCGCGATCTGGATCTGGTTGTCGAGCTTCACCCCGTTGCCGATCACCGTGTCGTCGAGCGCGCCGCGGTCGATCGAGGTGTTGGCGCCGACCTCGACGTCGTCGCCGATGACGACGCGGCCGATCTGCGGGATCTTCAGCCAGCGGTCGCCCTCCTTCGCGAAGCCGAAGCCGTCCGAACCGATCACCGCGCCGGCCTGGATCACCGCCCGTGCGCCGATCACGCAGTCGCGATAGACGACGACGTTCGGGTAAAGCACCGAGCCGTCGCCGATGCTGACGCCGTCGCCGACGACGACGCCCGGATAGAGCGTGACGTCCTCGCCGATCGTCACCCGCTCGCCGACCACCACGTGCTCGCCGACGCTGGCCGAGGCCGGCAGCGGCGAATGCACCACCGCGCTCGGATGCGCGCCGCGCGGGCGTTGCGCCGGCGGGTTGAGCAGCGCGACGACGCGCGCGTAGTAGGCGTAGGAATTCGGGTGGACGATGCGCGGCAGCGCGGTGTCGTCGGCGGCTGCCGGCGGCACGATCACCGCCGCCGCGCCGGTCGTCGCCAGCTGCTTGCGATACTTGGGATTGGCCAGGAAGGCGATCTGCCCCGCGCCGGCGCCGGCGAGGGTGCCGACTTGCGAGACGACGACGGAACCGTCGCCCCTCAGCTCTCCGCCGAGACGGGCGACGATCTCGTCGAGCCGCAGACCTCCTGGCACACGTTCACCGCTAGCGTACCGAATGGCTTACTTGCCTTCGGACAGCGCCTTGATGACCTTGTCGGTGATGTCCAGCTTGGGGCTGACCCAGACGACGTCCTGCACGATCAGGTCGTACTTTTCCGACTCGGCGATCTGCTTGATCGCCTTGTTGGCCTTCTCGATGATCGCAGCGTTCTCTTCGTTCTGGCGCAGGTTGAGGTCTTCACGGAACTCGCGCTGCTTGCGCTGGAAGTCGCGCGACAGGTCGTTCAGCTCGCGTTCCTTGGTCCGGCGCTCGCTCTCCGGCATCGTCACGCCGTTCTTTTCCAGTCCCTCCTGCATGGACTGCAACTGCTTGGCCATGCGCTGCAGGTCCTGGTCGCGCTTCGAAAATTCGCTCTCGATCTTCTTCGCGGCCTTCTGCGCCGCCGGCGCGTCGCGGAAAATCCGTTGGGTATTGACGTAGCCGATCTTCATCTCTGCCGCCACGGCCTGGGCGATGGGCAGCGCAGCCATGAAGGCGACGAGCAAAGTGGCGATCTTCTTGTTCAAAGCAACATCTCCTGTTTAGAAAGTCTGTCCCATCTGGAACTGGAACGTTTGCGCCTTGTCTCCGTCCTGCTTGTTGATTGGCGCGGCGACGCTGAATTTTAGCGGACCCATCGGGGAATTCCATAGCGCCGAGAGGCCGGTGCTGAAGCGGATCGGTCCGGTGTCGACGTTCTGGTTGTCGGAGCCCTTGCCCCAGACCTGGCCGGCGTCGACGAAGACGCCCAGGCGCACCGAGCGGTCCGCCCCGAAGCCCGGCATCGGGAAGAGCACCTCGGCGGTGCCGTTGATCTTGCGGTTGCCGCCGATACGGTCTTCCGAGGAACGACAGTTGGTCCGCGTCACGTAGTTGTCGCAGACGGTGTCGAGCGGGCCGAGGCTGGCCGTCTCGTAACCGCGCACGGTGCCCATGCCGCCGCCGAAGAAGTTCTTGTAGAACGGCAGGCCGTCCTGGCCGCCGAAGCCGTTGCCGTAGCCGGCCTCGCCGCTGAGGAACAGCGTGAAATCCTTGCTCAGCGGCACGTAGCGCTGGAAGGAGTAGGTCATCCGGTAGTATTTGAGGTCGCCCGGGGGCGCCGCCACTTCGAGCGCGACGCGCTGGTAGGTGCCCTTGTTCGGATAGAGGACGCTGTCGCGGCCGTCCGAGGCCCAGCCGGCAGTCAGCGGCAGGCTGATGTTGGAATCGCCGTACTTGTTGACGAACTGCTGGTAGCGGAACGGGCTGGTGGTGTCGACGTCGAGCGCGGTGTGGTCGATCGCGATGCCGACGCTGATCGATTCCTTCTCGCCGATCGGGAAGCCCCAGCGGACGCCGCCGCCGGTCGACGAGGAGCGGTAATTGCCGACCGAGATGCTGCTCTTGGTCGGGTCGGTGCGCCGGTGATAGACGTCGAAGCCCTGGCTGACTCCATCGACCGTGAAATACGGATTGGTGTACGAGAAGGCCGCCGTACGGTTGATCTTGCCGGTATTCAGCGACAGCGAGGCGAACTTGCCGCTGCCGAACAGGTTGGCCTGGCTGATCGAGCCGGACAGGATCACCTTTTCGGAGCTGGAGAAGCCGGCGCCGAGCGAGATGTTGCCGGTGTTCTTCTCGGCGACGTTGACGTTCACGTCGACCTGGTCGGTGGTGCCGGGCACCGGCGGCGTCTCGACGTTGACCTCGCCGAAGTAGTTGGTCTTGTCGATGCGCTGCTTCGACAGCTGGACCTTGTCGGCGTCGTACCAGGCGCCCTCGATCTGGCGCATTTCCTGGCGGATCACCTCGTCGCGTGTCTTGGTGTTGCCGGTGACGTTGATCCGGCGCACATAAACGCGCTTGCCGGGGTCGACGAAGATGGTGAACGCGACCTGGCGCTTTTCCTTGTCCAGCTCCGGCGCCGCGTTGACGTTGGCGAAGGCGTAGCCCTGCGCACCGAGCCGGTCGGAAATCGCCTTGGTCGACTCGTTCAGCTTCTCGCGCGAGAAGACGTCGCCGGGCTTGACCTGCACCAGCTTGCGCAGCTCGGCCTCGGGCAGCAGCAGGTCGCCGGCGAGCTTCACCGAGCTGACCGCGTAGCGCTCGCCTTCGGTGATGCTGACGGTGATGTAGATGTCCTTCTTGTCCGGCGAGATCGAGACCTGCGTCGAATCGATGTTGAATTCGAGGTAGCCGCGGTTCAGGTAGTGGGAACGCAGCGACTCCAGGTCGGCCGCGAGCTTCTGGCGCGAATACTGGTCGCTCTTCGTATACCAGGAGATCCAGTTCGGCGTGCGCAGCTGGAACAGCTCGAGCAGATCCTTTTCCTTGAAGGCCGAGACGCCGACCAGGTTGATCTGCTTGATGCTGGCGGCGTCGCCTTCCTCGATGTTGAAGTTGATCGCGACGCGGTTGCGTTCGAGCGGTGTGATCGTCGTCGTGATCGCCACGCCGTACTTGCCGCGCGACAGGTACTGGCGCTTCAGTTCCTGCTCGGCGCGCTCGAGCGTCGCCCGGTCGAAGATGCGGCCTTCGGCGATGCCGTTGTCGCGCAGCGCCTTCTTCAGCTGGTCCTTGTCGAATTCCTTGAGGCCGACGAAGTCGATCGTGTAGATCGCCGGTCGCTCCTCGAGGGCGACCACCAGGACCTCGCCCTCGACCTCCATGCGCACGTCCTTGAAGAAGCCGGTCGCAAACAGCGCCTTGATCGCCTGCGCCGCCTTCTCGTTGGTCATCGTGTCGCCGACCTTCACCGGCAGGTAGCTGAATACCGTGCCCGCCTCGGTCCGCTGGATGCCCTCGATACGGATGTCCTTGATCGTGAATGGTTCGAATGCGCCCGCACTCGAGGCAATAATTGCCGCAATCAGACCTGCAAGCAGGTTTTTCTTCATCTTCAGCCGGAAATCAGTCGATTGATATCGTTATAGAAGGCAAACGCCATCAGCATCAGAAGCAGTGCCAGCCCGATCTGCTGGCCGATTTCCATGCTGCGCTCGGAGAGCGGGCCGCGTTTGATGATTTCGACGACATAATACATTAAATGCCCCCCATCCAGAATCGGGATCGGCAGCAGATTGAGCACGCCGAGGCTGATGCTGACGAGGGCCATGAACTTCAGGTAGTACTCGATGCCGAGCTTCGCCGACTGCCCGGCGTAGTCGGCGATCGTCACCGGCCCGGAGAGGTTGCGCCAGGACACCTCGCCGGTCACCATCTTGCCCAGCATGACCAGGCTGAACACCGACTTCTCCCAGGTTTCGTGCAGGGCGCGACCGAACGCATCGACCGGCCCGTAGGCGACGACGACGGTGAGGTCGTCGCGCCGCTGCCCCGTCTCCTGGACGGAGATGCCGAGGCGGCCGAGACGGCGGCCACGCTCCTCCTGCAGATCGGGAACGGCGGTCAGCGCGAGCTCGCTCTCGCCGCGCACCAGCAACACCTGCAGCGACTTGCCCGGCGCCGCGCGGACGATGCGCACGACGTCGGCCCAGGTGGCGATCTTCTCGCCTTCGATCTCGAGGAAGACGTCGCCAGCCTGCAGCCCGGCGCGTTCCCCGGCGCTGCCGCCGAGGACGCGACCGATCACCGGCGGCAGCTGCGGCCGGAAATAGGTCAGGCCGAGCCGCTGGAAGGCGTCGCCCTCCCAGCCCGCCTCGCGGATCGCGGCGAGGTCGAGCCGGCGCACGGCGATCTCGTGGCGCTCGTTGATCACCTCGAGCAACGCGTCGTTGTCGTCCGAGGCCAGCTGCAGCAGCCGCCAGCGCACGTCCTCCCAGGTCTGCACCGCCTCGCCGGCAACCTTGACGACGCGCTCGCCGTTTTCGACGCCGGCCGCGGCGGCGGCGGTCGCCGCCGGCGGGGTGCCGAGCACCGGCCGCAATTCCTCGGTGCCGTGCCAGAAGACGCCCCAATAGACGACGATCGCGAGCAGGAAGTTGGCCAGCGGGCCGGCGGCGACGATGGCGATCCGCCGCCACACCGACTGCCGGTTGAAGGCGCGGTGCAGTTCGTGCGCGGCGACCGGCGCCTCGCGCTCGTCGAGCATCTTCACGTAGCCGCCCAGCGGAAAGAGGCCGATCGCCCATTCCGTCTGGTCCGCCCCGAAACGCCGCAGCCAGATCGCACGGCCGAAGCCGACCGAGAAGCGCAGCACCTTGACGCCGCACAGCCGGGCGACCGCGTAGTGGCCGTATTCGTGCACGACGACCAGCACGCCGATCACCACCGCGAAGGCGGCGAGGTAGTACAGGAAATCGCTCATGCGGCGACCTGGCGCGCCAGCTGCTCGCGGGCGAAGGCGCGGGCGCGGGCGTCGGCGGCGAGCACGTCGTCCAGCGTGTCGAGCGCCACCGCCGGCAGCGCATCGAGCGCGGCGGCGATCAGCGCCGGAATGCCGGTGAATCCCAGTTCGCCGTCGAGGAAGGCCTGCACCGCCACCTCGTTCGCCGCATTCAGCGTCGCCGGCGCGCTGCCGCCGGCACGCAGCGCACGGAAGGCGAGCGCCAGGCAGGGAAAGCGGGCGTCGTCCGGTGCCTCGAAGTCGAGGCGGCCGATCTTGAACAGGTCGAGCGAACCGACGCCGGCCTCGATCCGCTCCGGGTAGGCCAGCGCGTGCGCGATCGGCGTGCGCATGTCCGGGTTGCCGAGCTGCGCGATCACCGAGCCGTCGACGTACTCGACCAGCGAGTGGATCACGCTCTGCGGATGGATCACCACGTCGATGCGATCGGCATCCATCCCGAACAGCCAGTGCGCCTCGATCACCTCGAGGCCCTTGTTCATCATCGTCGCCGAGTCGACCGAGATCTTGCGCCCCATCACCCAGTTCGGATGCGCCACCGCCTGCTCCGGCGTGACGCCTTCGAGTTCGGCCGGCGAGCGCTGGCGGAACGGGCCGCCGGACGCGGTCAGCAGCAGGCGGCGGATGCCGCGGGCCGGCAAGTCGCGTGACAAATCACTTTCAAAACCATCTGGAAGCGATTGAAAAATAGCGTTATGTTCGCTATCGATCGGCAGCAGCACCGCGCCGTGCTCGCGCACCGCGCGCATGAACACCGGGCCGGCCATGACCAACGCTTCCTTGTTCGCAAGCAGGATCTTCTTGCCGGCGCGCGCCGCCGCCAGCGTCGGGCGCAGGCCGGCGGCACCAACGATCGCCGCCATCACGGCATCGACCTCGGGCAGCGCCGCCATCCGCTCCAGCGCCTCGACGCCGTGCAGTACCTCGGTCGGCAGCGCCGCGGCGCGCAGCCGGACCTGCAGCGCAGCGGCGCTGTCGGCGTCGCCGAGCACCGCGTAGCGCGGCCGGAATTCGGCACACTGGGAGAACAGCAGCTCGGCCTGGCGGTGCGCGCACAGCGCCAGCACGCGGTAGCGGTCGGGATGGCGGCGCAGCACGTCGAGCGTATTGACGCCGATCGAGCCGGTGCAGCCGAGGATCGTGAGGTTCTGGATGGCCATGCGGAATCAGGAAACGAAGAGCCAGAGCAGCGCGACGAACGGCAGGGTCGAGGTCTGACTGTCGATGCGGTCGAGAATTCCCCCGTGCCCGGGCAGCAGGTTGCTGCTGTCCTTGATCCCGGCCTGGCGCTTGAGCAGCGATTCGAACAGGTCGCCGACGATCGACAGCGCAGTCAGCGCGACGAGGATCAGCGCAAAGCCGGCCGCGCCGCGCTGCAGCGCCTGCGGCAGCAGGCCCGCCGCGGCGAAGCCGTAGACCAGCACGCCGGCGACCGCGCCCCAGGCGCCGGCCCAGGTCTTGCCGGGGCTGATGTTCGGCGCCAGCTTGCGCTTGCCGAAGGCGCGGCCGGCGAAATAGGCGGCGACGTCGGCAGCCCAGACGATGGCCATCACCGCCAGCAGCGCGAGCGGGCCGAGCTGGCGCAGCTGCACCAGCGCCAGGCAGGTCGGCAGCAGGACGACGGCGCCGACGGCCAGGCCGCCGGCAACGCCGGGCAGCGGCCAGCGCCGGCGCAGCCAGAACGGCAGCACGAGCAACCAGAACAGCGCCGACGGGACGTACAGCCAGCGACCGAGCGCCCAGCCGACCGCCGGCGACCAGCCGTCGCCGCCGAGCGCTGACGGAAAGCTCAGGATCGCGCCGCCGCAGACGGCGAAGAAGGCGGCACCCAGGGCGACGCGGGCCGGCGGCCCGAGGCGCATGAAGCCGCCCCACTCCCAGCCGGCGAGCGCCGCCAGCACGGCGATCAGCCAGGCCCAGGCCAGCGGCGGCAGCAGGAAGAGCGCCGGCAGCAGCCCGGCAAGCAGGGCGAGCGCGGTAATGACCCGCGTTCTAAGCATCGAGGCGGGAGCTCGCGGGGTCGGCAGCCGTCGCCGCCGGATGCGGGTCGGCCCGCAGCTGTTCGCTGGTGCGGCCGAAGCGACGTTCGCGGCGGCGGAACGAGGCGATCGCCAGGTCGAGCGCGGCCTCGTTGAACTCGGGCCAGAGGGTCTCGGTGAAATGGAACTCGGTGTAGGCGAGCTGCCAGAGCAGGAAGTTGCTGATGCGTTCCTCGCCGCCGGTGCGGATGAACAGGTCGGGCTCCGGCGCGTAGTGCATCGAGAGGTACGGCGCGAGGTCGCTCTCCTGCCAGCGGCCGGCCTTTTCCGGCTCGGCCAGCGCGAGGCGGTTGGCCGCCTGCAGGATGTCCCAGCGGCCGCCGTAGTTGGCGGCGATGGTCAGCGTCAGCTTGTCGTTGCCGGCGGTTTTTTCCTCGGCGACGCGGATCATCTGCTGCAGCTTGTCGTCGAAGCGCGTGAGGTCGCCGATGACGCGCAGGCGCACGCCGTTGCGGTGCAGCTTGACCACCTCGTGCTGCAGCGCGCGCACGAACAGCTGCATCAGCAGCGTCACCTCCTCTTCCGGGCGGCGCCAGTTCTCGGAGCTGAAGGCGAACAGCGTCAGGTAGCCGATGCCGCGCTCGAGGCAGGCGCGAACCATCTCGCGCACCGTCTCGACGCCGCGCGTATGGCCGGCGACGCGCGGCATGAAGCGCTTCTTGGCCCAGCGGCCGTTGCCGTCCATGATGATGGCGACGTGGCGGGGCACGTCGCCGCTGGCGGGGATGTCCTGCGTCGAACTGGAGAAGCGGCTCATTGCCGGGTCCTTGCGTCCGCGACCCGTCAGACGGCCATCAGCTCGCTCTCCTTCTGGGCGAGCATCTTGTCGATTTCGGCGACGTACTTGTCGGTGAGCTTCTGGATCTCGTCCTGGGCGCGGCGCTCGTCGTCCTCGGAGATGGTCTTCGCCTTGACGGCATCCTTGAGCGAATTGTTCGCGTCGCGGCGCAGGTTGCGCACGGCGACCTTGGCGTTCTCGCCCTCGTGCTTGACGACCTTGGTCAGTTCGCGGCGGCGCTCCTCGGTCAGCGCCGGCATCGGCACGCGGATCAGCTCGCCCTGCGTCGCCGGATTGAGGCCGAGGTCCGATTCGCGGATGGCCTTCTCGACCTTGGCCACCATCGGCTTCTCCCACGGCTGCACGCCGATCGTCCGGGCGTCGATCAGGGTCACGTTGGCGACCTGGGCGAGCGGCACCGGCGAACCGTAGTACTCGACCTGGATGTGGTCGAGGAGGCCGGTATGGGCACGGCCGGTGCGCACCTTGGCGAGGTCGTTCTTCAGCGCCTCGAGCGACTTCTGCATCTTGGATTCGGTGTTCTTCTTGATGTCGGCGATCATTGGGGGCTCTCCTTCAGCAATAGACCAGCGTGCCTTCGTTCTCGCCCATCACCACGCGCTGCAGCGCGCCGGCCTTGAAGATCGAGAAGACGTTGATCGGCAGTTTCTGGTCGCGGCACAGCGCGAAGGCCGTGGCGTCCATGACGCCGAGGCCGCGCGAGATGGCTTCGTCGAAGCTGATACGGTCGAAACGGGTCGCGCCGGCGTCCTTCTTCGGGTCGGCGGTGTAGATGCCGTCGACCTTGGTCGCCTTGAGCACGATCTCGGCACCGATCTCGGCGCCGCGCAGCGCGGCGGCGGTATCGGTGGTGAAAAACGGGTTGCCGGTGCCGGCGGCGAAGATGACGATCCGCCCCTGCTCGAGGTAGCGGATGGCCTTGCCGCGGATGTATGGCTCGACCACCTGCTCGATCGACAGCGCCGACTGGACGCGGCAATTGATGCCGGCGACGCGCATCGCGTCCTGCATCGCCAGGCTGTTCATGACCGTCGCCAGCATGCCCATGTAGTCGGCCTGGGCGCGATCCATGCCGGTGGCGGCCGGGGCAACACCGCGGAAGATGTTGCCGCCGCCGATGACCACGCCGATCTGCACGCCCAGGTCGGCCACCGCCTTGATCTCCTGCACGATCTCGCCGATCGTCTGGCGATTGATGCCGTAGGCGTCGCCACCCATCAGGGCTTCGCCGGAGAGCTTGAGGAGGATGCGCTTGTACTTGGGCGTGCGGTCGGTCATGGTCTCGTGTTTACCTCTCTGGCGTTACTTCTGGGCGGCAGCGGCAGCCTGGGCGGCCACTTCGGCGGCGAAGTCGGACACTTTCTTCTCGATGCCCTCGCCGACGATGTACAGCGTGAAGCCGGCGATCGACGCGCCCTTCGCCTTCAGCAGCTGCTCGATCGTCTGCTTGCCGTCCTCGGCCTTGACGAAGACCTGGGCGAGCAGCGTGACTTCCTTCAGGAACTTCTGCACGGTGCCGTCGGCGATCTTTTCCAGCATCGCTTCCGGCTTGTTGTCGGCGCGCGCCTTCTCGATGGCGACGCGGCGCTCGGTGTCGATCAGCTCCTGCGACACGCCCGAGGCGTCCAGCGCCTTCGGCTTCGACGCGGCGATGTGCATCGCGATGTCCTTGCCCAGCTGCTCGTCGCCGCCGACCAGGTCCAGCAGCACGCCGATCTTGGCGCCGCCATGGATGTAGGAAACCAGCTTGCCCTTGGCTTCGACGCGGACGAAGCGGCGGATCGACATGTTCTCGCCGATCTTGCCGACCAGCGCGGTGCGGGTCGACTCGACCGTGCCCTCGCCCATCGGCAGCGCCGACAGCGCGGCGACGTCGGCCGGGTTCTTGCCAGACACCAGCTGGGCGCAGCCCTTGACCAGCGCCAGGAAGTCGTCGTTCTTGGCGACGAAGTCGGTCTCGCAGTTCACTTCGATGATCGAGCCGAGCTTGCCGTCGGCCGAGATGTCGACGCCGACGATGCCTTCGGCGGCGATACGGGTCGCGGCCTTGGTCGCCTTGTTGCCCAGCTTGACGCGCAGAACCTCTTCCGCCTTGGCCATGTCGCCGTCGGCTTCGGTCAGCGCCTTCTTGCATTCCATCATCGGCGCGTCGGTCTTCGCGCGCAGTTCTGCCACCATGCTTGCGGTAATTGCCGCCATTTTCTTCTCCAGCTTACGGATACGGCCGCTCGGGGTGCCCCGTCGCGGCCGTATCGGGTTCAAACGAAAACGAAATTACTCAGCCGATTCTTCGACGTAGTCGTCGCCGGTGCCGGCGGCCACGATCTCCTGAACCACCTGGCTACGGCCTTCGAGGATGGCGTCGGCGACGCCGCGGGCGTACAGGCGGATGGCGCGCGACGAGTCGTCGTTACCCGGGATGACGTAGTCGACGCCTTCCGGGGAGTGGTTGGTATCGACCACGGCGATCACCGGGATGCCCAGCTTGTTGGCTTCGGTGATGGCGATCTTGTGGTAGCCGACGTCGATCACGAACAGCGCGTCCGGCAGGCCGCCCATGTCCTTGATGCCGCCGATCGCCTTCTGCAGCTTCTCGTGCTCGCGCTTGAGCATCAGGGCTTCCTTCTTGCCCAGCTTCTCGACCGAGCCGTCCTCGATCATCGCTTCCATGTCCTTCAGGCGCTTGATCGAACCCTTGACCGTCTTGAAGTTGGTCAGCATGCCGCCCAGCCAGCGCTGGTCGACGCACGGGGCGCCGGCGCGCGCCGCTTCCTCGGCGACGATCTCGCGGGCCTGGCGCTTGGTGCCGACGAAGAGGATGGTGCCGCGGTTGGACGCCAGCTTCTTCACGAAGGCCATCGCCTCGTTGTACTTGGCGAGCGTCTTCTCGAGGTTGACGATGTGGATCTTGTTGCGGTGGCCGAAGATGTACGGGGCCATCTTCGGGTTCCAGAAACGGGTCTGGTGGCCGAAATGAACGCCGGCCTCCAGCATCTGACGCATGGTCGTAGACATTGCTGACTCCTTAAGGGTTGAACCGCCACCTGCCGCAACTGCCGCCCCTCGCGCGAGGAGCACCCTTAACACGGCGGGTGTGTGGATTGGACGCGACCACCGTGGCCGCGCCTCGTTTTTTGCCGCCGGGCCGATCCCGGGGCGAAAAAACTTTCGAATTGTAGCATTCAATCCATGCCGCATTCAAATCCGCCTGACTTTCCCGCCGTGGCGAACCTTCCCGGGGCGAAATTGCCCAACGCCGGACCTTCCCTGTATCCTTCGACCTTTCCTGGCGCAACGCCCCTCCCCGACATGAGCATCAGCATCAAAACCCCCGAAGAAATCGAAAAAATGCGCATCGCCGGCCGCCTGGCCTCCGAAGTGCTCGACTACGTCGCCCCCTTCGTCAAGGCCGGCGTCACCACCGGCGAACTCGACAAGCTCTGCCACGACTACATGGTGAACGTGCAGGGCTGCGTCCCGGCGCCGCTGAACTACGCCCCGGCCGGCTACCAGCCCTACCCGAAGTCGATCTGCGCCTCGGTGAATCACCAGGTCTGCCACGGCGTTCCCGGCGACAAGGCACTGAAGAACGGCGACATCGTCAACCTCGACATCACCGTGATCAAGGACGGCTTCCACGGCGACACCAGCCGCATGTTCCAGGTCGGCGAGGCGTCGATCCAGGCCCGGCGGCTGTGCGAGATCACTTTCGAATGCATGTGGATCGGCATCAAGCAGGTCCGCCCCGGCGGCCACCTCGGCGACATCGGCGCCGCCATCCAGAAATACGCCGAGGGCAACGGCTACTCGGTGGTGCGCGAGTTCTGCGGCCACGGCATCGGCCGCAAGTTCCACGAGGATCCGCAGGTGCTGCACTACGGGCGTGCCGGCACCGGCCCGCGGCTGGAGCCGGGGATGATCTTCACCATCGAACCGATGATCAACGCCGGCAAGGCGGCGATCCGCGAACTGCCGGACGGCTGGACGATCGTCACCAAGGACCGCAGCCTGTCCGCGCAGTGGGAACACACGGTGCTGGTCACCGACGCCGGCTTCGAGGTGCTGACCGTCTCGGCCGGCTGCCGCGCGCAGCCCGCCGCGCTCGCCGCCTGACCGTCGCGCACCGCGCATGAAGCCCCTGCCCCCCCGGGCCGCCCTGCTCGGCCGCTTCCGCGGCCGGCTCCAGGAAGGCCAGAAGGCCCTGCGCGAACGCTACCTGGCCGACGGCGACGCGGTCGCGATGCTCGCCGGGCGCAGCGCGCTGATCGACGACGTCCTCGCCGGACTGTGGCGGGAACAGAGGTTCCCGGCGGATCTCGCCCTGGTCGCGGTCGGCGGTTACGGCCGCGGCGAGCTGTACCCGGCCTCCGACATCGACCTGCTGATCCTGCTGCCCGGCGAGCCGGATGCGGCGCTGAAGGCGCAGCTGGAGGAAATGGTCGGCCTGTTCTGGGACATCGGCCTCGAGATCGGCCACAGCGTGCGCACGCCGGACGAATGCCTGGCCGAGGCCGCCGGCGACATCACGATCCAGACCGCGCTGATCGAGGCCCGCCTGCTCACCGGCAACGGGGCGCTGTTCGACGGCTTCTTCCGCCGCCTGCGGGCGGCGCTGGACCCGCAGGCCTTCTTCAAGGCCAAGCGGATCGAGCAGGACGAGCGCTACCTGCGCTTCCAGGACACGCCGTTCAGCCTCGAGCCGAACATCAAGGAAAGCCCCGGCGGCCTGCGCGACCTGCAGGTGATCCTGTGGATCACGCAGGCCACCGGGCTGGGCCGCAGCTGGCGCGACCTCGAGGACGGCGGCTTCGTCACCGCCGAGGAGCGCGAGCATCTGGAGCGCTGCGAGGCCAGCCTGCAGCGCCTGCGCATCCGCCTGCACTACCACCTCAACCGGCGCGAGGACCGCCTGCTCTTCGACTACCAGACGGCGCTCGCCGAGCAGCTCGGCTTCCGCCCGACGGCGACCCGCCGCGCCAGCGAAATGCTGATGCAGGACTATTACCGCAACGCCAAGTCGGTGACGCAGTTGAACGTGATCCTGCTGCAGAACCTCGGGGCGGCGATCTTCCCGCCGCCCGACCAGGCGCCGCGGATCATCAACGAGCGCTTCCAGGCGGCGCACGAAATGCTCGACGTACGCGACGAGCAGGTCTTCGAGCGGCACCCGCCGGCGATCCTCGAAAGCTTCCTGCTGCTCGAACAGGATGCGACGCTGAAGGGCATGACCGCGCGCACGCTGCGCGCGCTGTTCCGCGCGCGCAAGCTGATCGACGACCGCTTCCGCGCCGACCCGGCCAACCGGGCGCTGTTCCTGCAGATCTTCCAGCAGCCGCGCGGCCTCGTGCACGAACTGCGGCGGATGAACCAGTACGGCATCCTCGGCCGCTACCTGCCGAACTTCGGCGCCATCGTCGGCCAGATGCAGCACGACCTGTTCCACGTCTATACCGTGGACCAGCACATCCTGATGGTCGTGCGCAACCTGCGCCGGTTCACGATGGAGGAATTCGCGCACGAATATCCGTTCTGCACGCGGCTGATCAGCGAGTTCGACCGCCACTGGCTGCTCTACGTCGCCGCCCTCTTCCACGACATCGCCAAGGGGCGTGGCGGCGACCATTCCGAACAAGGCACCGCCGACGCGCAGGCCTTCTGCGACAGCCACGGCATCGCCGGCGAGGACGCCGAGCTGGTCGTCTGGCTGGTCCGCCGCCACCTGACGATGTCGCAGGTGGCGCAGAAGCAGGACGTCTCCGACCCCGAGGTGGTGGCCGCCTTCGCCGCCATCGTCGGCGACGAGCGACACCTGACCGCGCTCTACCTGCTCACCGTCGCCGACATCCGCGGCACCAGCCCGAAGGTCTGGAACAGCTGGAAGGGGCAGCTGCTGCAGGACCTCTACAGCGCGACCCGGCGCCAGCTGCGCGATGGCGGCGCGGCGCCGGCGCCGCACGGCGTGATCCAGGAGCGGCAGGACGAGGCGATGCGCCTCTTGCGCTACTTCGCGCTGTCCGCCACCGTGCACGAGCGCCTGTGGAAACAGCTCGACACCGTCTATTTCCTGCGCCATTCGGCCGAGGAGATCGCCTGGCACACGCGCTGCCTGCACTACCGGCCGAACGACGAGAAGCCGGTGGTCAAGGCCCGCCTCAACCCGGCCAGCGAAGGCCTGCAGGTGATGGTCTACACCCGCGACCAGCGCGACCTCTTCGCCCGGCTGGTCGGCTTCTTCGCGCGTGCCGGCTACAACATCGTCGACGCCAAGATCCACACCACCCAGCACGGCTACGCGCTGGACAGCTTCGTGCTGCTCGACACCAGCGGCCGCGACAACGACCGCGAGATGCTGAGCTACATCGAGCACGAGTTGATCGAGCGGCTGACGCTGCAGACGGCGCCGGAGGCGCCGCTCGCCGCCCGCCTGTCGCGCCGGCTGAAGCACTTCCCGATCGCGCCGTCGGTAGCGATCGAGGCCGACGAGAAGGGCGCCAACTACGTGCTGTCGCTGGTCGCCGCCGACCGTCCCGGCCTGCTCTACGCGGTCGCGACGACACTGGCGAAGCATGGCGCCAGCCTGCACACGGCAAAGATCGCCACCCTCGGCGAGCGCGCCGAGGACACCTTCCTGATCAGCGGCGGCGACCTCGGCCAGAGCGCCGGCCGCATCCGCCTGGAAAGCGAACTCCTCGAACAGCTGAAGATCTAGCCCCGGCGCGTGCCGCGATGCGCCGGAGCGAAATCTTTCTTGACTTTCCAATTGGACAGTCTAAATATACAGTAAAGACAACAACACGGACTGTCCAAGGCGATGCTGTCGAGCAAGGAACTCATTGAAAAGACAGGGATCTCGCGGGCGACGCTGAACAACTACATCGCCCTCGGCCTGCTCGCCAAGCCGCTCGTCGTGAACCCGGGCAGCGGCGGCAGCGGGCCGCGCCAGCTCGGTTTCTTCCCCGACGACGCCGCCGAACGGATCGACCGGATCAGGCAACTCAAGCAGGAGGGACTGAGCATGGGAGAGATCGCCGCCCGCCTCGGCGTGACGACGCCGGCGCCGCCCGCCACCGCCGCGATGACGGCGCCCGCCGCGGTTTCACGCAACGGGCCGCTGCGGGTGACGATCGAGGACCTCCCCTACCCGGCCTACATGGTGAACCACAAGTTCGAGCTGGTCTGGGTCAATGACAGCGCCCGCCACGAGCTGCTGGCCGGCATCGACAGCCTGCCGCCGACCGAGGAGGAGCGCAGCCTGTTCCGGCTGCTCGCCGGCGGCGGCCTCGGCGCCGGCCTCGGCGAACTGTTGCGCTTCCAGGTCGGGCTGGCGAAGAGCCGGATCAGCCCGGGCAATTTCGCCGCACTGTGCGAAGGCCTGTCGCCGGAGAGCTTCGCCCGCCTGCAGCAGATCTACGCCGAGACCTCGGCCGAGCCGCCACATCCGATCGTCGACGCGCCGATCGGCCTGCCGGCGCCCGACGGCACGATCTCGCGGCGGCGGGCCTACGCCTCGTTTTTCCGCGAGGGCATATTCGTCGTGCTGGTACCGGACGGCACGCCGCCGGACGCGATGCTCGACCTGCTCTGCCGCCGCGACGAGGTGGTGCGCAGCCTGCTGCGCCGCCGGCTGCCGGTGCTGACCCACCTGGCGGTGCTGGTCGCCGACCTGCAGAGCTCGGTCAAGATCTGCTCGGAGCTGCCGCCGGACGAGTATTTCCAGCTGATCAACGAGATCTGGGCGGCAATGGGGCCGATCTTCCGCAAGTACCACGGCACCTACGGCAAGCACGTCGGCGACGGCATGGTCTATTACTTCTTCCCGCAGCCGGACAGCGACTACCTGCACAACGCGCTCTGCTGCGCACACGAGATCCGCCGGGAGATGAGCCGCATCAGCAAGGCCTGGCAGTTGTCGAAGAACTGGCTGAACGAGCTGTACCTGAACACCGGCATCACCGAAGGGCAGGAATGGCTGGGTACCTTCCAGTCCTCGACCAGCGTCGAGTTCGTCGTCCTCGGCGACACCATCAACCAGGCCGCGCGCATTTCCGACTTCGCCCGCTACGGCGCGATCTGGGCGACCAAGAGCCTGGTCTCCAAGCTGCCGCACGAGCTGCGCGAACGGGTGCGCTACGGCGTCCGCCGGCGCAGCGGCGACGGGCGCGAAGTGTTCGTGCCGTCCAGCTATGCGCTGGTGTCGTCGCTGATCGGGCCGGGCGACGAGCGGGTGCCGAAGCTGCACGAGATCGACACGCTGCCGATCACCGAAATCGTCGAAATCACGCCGGCGGCCGGCTGACTCCCGGCCCCGCCGCTAGTCGGACTGGCCGCAGACCTCGGCGTGGCAGCCGGCGAGGCGCTCGATGACGACGCGCACGCGCTGCATCGACTCCTGCAGTACCGACTCGATCGCCTCGAAGCTGATCCCTTCCTTGCTGTCGCCGCGACCGGCGGCGTAGTTGGCGATGACGTTGATCGCCGCGTAGGGAACGCCCAGCTCGCGCGCCAGCACCGCCTCCGGCATGCCGGTCATGCCGACCACGTCGGCACCTTCGCGCTCGAGGCGGTTGATCTCCGCCGCCGTCTCCAGCCGTGGCCCCTGCGTCGCGGCATAGACCGCACCGGTATGGATCGGGATGCCGACGTCGGACGCGGCAAGCAGGATCGCCTGGCGCAGCGCCTTGTCGTAGGGCTCGGTGAAGTCCACGTGGGTGACCGTGCAGCCCTGCCCTTCGTGATAGGTCGACTTGCGACCCCAGGTGTAGTCGATGATCTGGTGCGGGATGACGATGTCGCCCGGGCGCAGGTCGACACGGATGCCGCCGACCGAGGCCACCGAAATGATGCCGGTGACGCCGCGGTTCCACAGCGCCCAGATGTTGGCGCGGTAGTTCACCTCGTGCGGCGGAATGGTATGGCCGTAGCCGTGCCGTGCCAGGAACATCGCCGGCCGGCCGCTGACCTGGCCGAAGGTGATCGCGCCGGACGGCTCGCCGTACGGGGTGCGCACCACCTCGCGGTGCGACACGTCGAGGTTGGCCAGTTGCGTCAGGCCGCTGCCGCCGATTATGCCGAGCATTGCGGTTCCTCCTTCATCGCGTAGATCGCCGGCAGGTTGCGCCAGGCGCCGCAGGCGTCCATGCCGAAGCCGAAGACGAAGCGGTCAGGCACCTTCAGCGCGACGAAGTCGGCGGCGATCGGCTTCTGCTTGCCGTTCTCCTTGTCGGCGACCACCGCCATCAGCACGCGCGCGGCGCCCTGTTGCAGCAGGCGGTCGCGCACCGCGGCCAGCGTCACGCCCTCGTCGAGGATGTCGTCGACGACCAGTACCGTCCGCCCTTTGACCGGGATCCACGGCGCCGCGCGCCACGACAGCGCGCCGCCGGCGGTGTCCTGGCCGTAGCGGGTGACGTGCAGGTAGTCGAAGTCGAGCGGGAACTGCAGCATCGTCATCAGGTGGCCGGCGAACGGTACGCCGCCGCTCATCACGCAGAGCAGGACCGGGTTGGCCTCGCACAACTGCTCGCTGATCTCGCCGGCGACGCGCCTGACGGCGTCGAGCACGGTGTCGGCGGAGTGGATCAGGTCGGCCGAAGCCAGGAATTCCTTCGCTTGCTGCACATTGCTCATCGTTCAGAGCCCTTTCAGGTAGTCGGTAAAGGCCGCGCCGACCTCGGGATGGCGCTGGCCGAAGACGACGGTGGCCTGCAGGTAGCCGAGCTTCGACCCGCAGTCGTAGCGTACGCCATCGTAGCGGTAGGCGAGAACCTGTTCCTCGGCAAGCAGCGAGGCGATGCCGTCGGTCAGTTGGATCTCGCCGCCGGCCCCCGGCCGGATCGTTTCGAGGTGATGGAAGATGCGCGGCGTCAGGATGTAGCGGCCGACCACGGCCAGCGTCGACGGCGCCTCCTCGGGCTTCGGCTTCTCGACGATGGCGGCGATCCGCTCCAGGCGGTCGGCGACCGGCTTCGCGTCGACGATGCCGTAGCTCCGGGTGTCGGCGCGCGGAACGTCCTGCACGCCGAGCACCGAGCAGCGGTAGGTGTCGTAGGTGTCGGTCATCTGCTTCAGCACCGCCGGCTTGCCGTCGAGCAGGTCGTCGGCGAGCAGCACGGCGAACGGCTCGTCGCCGACCACCGGCTTCGCGCACAGCACCGCGTGGCCGAGGCCGAGCGCCTCCGGCTGGCGGAGGTAGATGCAGTTGATGTTCTTCGGCAGCAGGTTGCGCACGAAGTCGAGCATCTCGGTCTTGTTCTTGCGCTCGAGTTCGTTCTCCAACTCGTAGGCCTTGTCGAAGTGGTCCTCGATCGCCCGCTTCGAGCGGCCGGTGACGAAGATCATGTCGGTGACGCCGGCCTCGACCGCCTCCTCGACCGCGTACTGGATCAGCGGCTTGTCGACGATCGGCAGCATCTCCTTCGGACTGGCCTTGGTCGCCGGCAGGAAGCGGGTGCCCAGACCCGCCACCGGAAAGACCGCCTTTCTCACTTTTTTCATGCAGCAGCTCCCTTGTTCAGCATCTCGCGTAATTGTGCCTCGTCCAGCACCGGCACGCCCAGCGCCTGTGCCTTCTCCAGCTTGGAGCCGGCCTCCGCGCCGGCGACGATGTAGTCGGTCTTCTTCGACACCGAGCCGCTGACCTTGCCGCCCTCGGCCTCGATCAGCGCCTTCGCCTCCTCGCGCGCCAGCGTCGGCAGCGTGCCGGTGAGCACGAAGATCTTCCCGGCCAGCGCGCCAGCGACGGTCGCCTGCGGCTCGCCCTCTTCCCAGCTCACGCCGGCGGCGCGCAGCTCGTCGATCACCTGCCGGTTGTGCGCCTCGGCGAAGAAATCGACGATGCAGCGCGCGACCGTCGGGCCGACGTCCGGCACCTGCGTCAGCGCCGCCTCGTCGGCGGCGAGCAGGCGGTCGAGGCTGCCGAAGTGGCGCGCCAGATCCTTGGCGGTGGCCTCGCCGACGTTGCGGATGCCGAGCGCGTAGACGAAGCGCGCGAGCGTCGTCCGCCGGCTCCGCTCGACCGCTTCGAGCAGGTTCTGCGCCGACTTATCGCCCATCCGCTCAAGTTCGGCGAGCGCCGTGAAGCCGAGCTTGTAGAGGTCGGCCGGAGTACGCACGAGGTGCGCGTCGACCAACTGGTCGACCAGCTTGTCGCCCAGTCCCTCGATGTCCATCGCCCGCCGCGACGCGAAGTGCAGCAGCGCCTGCTTGCGCTGCGCCGGACAGAACAGGCCGCCGCTGCAGCGCGCCACCGCCTCGTCCTCGCCGCGCACGACGTGCGAGCCGCACACCGGGCAGGTCGGAAAGCGCGCCAGCAGGTCGAAGCGCGGCGGCTCGCCCGAGCGGCGGTCGAGCACCGGGCCGACCACCTCCGGAATGACGTCGCCGGCGCGGCGGACGATCACCATATCGCCGATGCGCACGTCCTTGCGGTCGATCTCGTCCTGGTTGTGCAGCGTCGCGTTGGTCACCGTGACGCCGCCGACGAACACCGGCGCCAGCCGCGCCACCGGCGTGATGGCGCCGGTGCGACCGACCTGCACCTCGATGTCGAGCAGCGTCGTCAGCGCCTCCTCGGCCGGGTACTTGTGCGCCACCGCCCAGCGCGGCTCGCGCGTGACGAAGCCGAGCCGCTCCTGCAGCGCCAGCGAATTGACCTTGTAGACGACGCCGTCGATGTCGAACGGCAGCTGCCGCCGCCTGGCCGCGACCGCCGCGTGGAAGTCGGCCAGCGCCTGCGGCCCGGCAAGCACGGCGCGCTCGGCGCAGACCGGCAGCCCGAAGGCGGCGAGCGCGTCGAGCACGGCAGCATGCGTTTCCGGCAGCCGCCAGCCGCGCACCTCGCCCAGCCCGTAGGCGAAGAAGGACAGCGGCCGGCCGGCGGCGACCTTTGGGTCGAGCTGGCGGATGCTGCCGGCGGCGCTGTTGCGCGGATTGACCAGCGTCTTCTCGCCGGCGGCCGCCGCACGTTCGTTGAAGCGTTCGAAATCGGCGCGCCTGATGTAGATCTCGCCACGCACTTCGAGCACCGGCGGCAATGCCGACGCTGCGCCGAAGAGGCGCAGCGGCACCTGGCCAACGGTGCGCACGTTGGCGGTGACGTCCTCGCCGGTTTCGCCGTCGCCGCGCGTCGCCGCCTGCACCAGCACGCCGGCCTCGTAGCGCAGGCTGATCGCCAGCCCGTCGAATTTCAGCTCGGCGGCGTATTCGACCGGCGGGTCCGACTCCGCGAGCTTCAACTGGTTGCGCACGCGCGTGTCGAAGGCGAAAGCGCCACTGGCTTCGGTGTCGGTCTCGGTGCGGATAGACAGCATCGGCACCGCATGCCGCACCGGCGCGAAGGCGGCGAGCGGCTGGCCACCGACGCGCTGCGTCGGCGAATCCGGCGTCAGCAGTTCGGGATGGGCCGCCTCCAGCGCCTGCAGCTCGCGGAACAGGCGGTCGTATTCAGCGTCCGGCACTAGCGGCGCATCGAGCACGTAGTAGTGGTAGTCGAGCTTCTCCAGTTCGGCGCGCAGTTCGGCGGCGCGCGCGAAGTCCTCGGGCGACGCGAACAGCATCAGGCGAACAGGCGCAGCGCCAACGGGCCGCCGGCCGGCAGGCCCTTGGCCGCGAGTTGCGACTGGTACTGGCCGATCTGGCGGCGGAAGGGATCGAGCATGCTCTCGGTCAGCGGCCGCCGGTTGTCGTCGACGAGGACGCCGTTCAGCGTGTCGGCCATGCGCCGGGCAAGGTCGAGCATCTGCGCGAAAACGCGGTCGCCGTGGCTGACGCAGGGAACGTCGAGGATGAAGACCAGGCCGTGCGTGCTCATCGTCTTCATCGCCTCGGCGGCGAAGCCGGCAGCCTCGAGGTTGGCCAGCGTGTACAGCACGTGCCCGTCGTCGTCGCAGCGCACGAAGCGCCCGGACGAATCGAGCACCATGCCCGCCGCCTCGGCCAGCGCGCGGATCTTGGTGCCCGGGAAGGCCTGGCTCTTGCTGACGACGTTGATGCCGATCTGGATATCGACGTTGGCGCAGAAGTGGTCGAGGGCGACCGCGGCGTCGAGC
Organism: Azospira restricta; assembly: GCF_016858125.1. Classification (NCBI taxonomy): domain Bacteria; kingdom Pseudomonadati; phylum Pseudomonadota; class Betaproteobacteria; order Rhodocyclales; family Rhodocyclaceae; genus Azospira; species Azospira restricta. The sequence goes on along the minus strand of NZ_CP064781.1, from coordinate 2,712,352 downwards.
GCCGGCTCGCGCGGCGGCATGTCGGCGACCGCCAGCAGCTCGTCGGCGAGGTTCAGCATCGCGCCGTGGAAGGTCAGCAGGTCGGCCTCGCCGAGCGGACCGCGGCGGTCGGCGAGCAACAGCCCGATGCGCAGGCGGCGGTAGGCGCCGTCGGCTGCGACGCGCTCCCACAGCCCGCTGCGGTCGTTGTAGCCGGCCCAGCCGATCGGCTTGGCGAGGCGCGACAGCAGCTCGCGCTGCGAGTCGAGGATCTGGCCGCCGGACACCGGCTCGACCAGCTCGAAAGCGGCAACGTAGTCGATCGCCGGCGAAACGATGCCGTCCGGCGTGCCGTCGCCGACGGGAAGCGGGATCCGCGGCGGTTCGGGCACCGCCGCCGGCGCCATCGCCGCAGCCGGAATCGCCACCGGCACCGCGTCGGCCGGCATTGCCACGGCCTCCTCGGCGACAGTCTCGAGCAGCACCGGCTCGTCGCCGCCGCAGTCGTCGTCGGCCGTGCTCAGCACCGGTTCGATCCGCTCGCCGTGCCGCGTGCGCAACGGCGGCACGGCGGCGATTTCCGGCTCCGCAGGCGCCGTCGGCGCGTCGTCGACCGCGGCGGCAGGGGGCGGCGCCGGCAGGTCGTCCTCGTCGCCGAGCAGGATGTCGGCGTGCGCACGCGGCAGCGCCTGTTCGACCAGCTGGCGGTGGCGGCGCTCCTGCCACTTGTTGTAGGCGAAGACGCCGACCACCGCGCAGGCACCGAGCCCGAGCAGCCCCAGTTGCAGTTCGTTCATGCCGCCACCTGTTCGCGCATGCGCAGCGCCTCTTCGATATCCACCTCGACGATGCGCGAGACGCCCGATTCCTGCATGGTCACGCCGACCAGCTGCTCGGCCATCTCCATCGCGATCTTGTTGTGGCTGATGAAAAGGAACTGCGTGTTGGTGGACATGCGCCGCACCATGTTGGCGAAGCGCTCGGTGTTGGTGTCGTCGAGCGGCGCGTCGACCTCGTCGAGCAGGCAGAACGGCGCCGGGTTCAGCTGGAACATCGAGAACACCAGCGCAATCGCGGTCAGCGCCTTCTCGCCGCCGGAGAGCAGGTGGATCGTCGAGTTCTTCTTGCCCGGCGGCTGCGCCATCACCTGCACGCCGGAATCGAGGATCTCGTCGCCGGTCATGATCAGCTTCGCCTCGCCGCCGCCGAACAGCGTCGGGAACAGTTCGCCGAAGTGGCGGTTCACCGTGTCGTAGGTGGTCTGCAGCAATTCGCGCGTCTCGCGGTCGATGCGGCGGATCGCGTTCTCCAGCGTCTCCAGCGCCTCGCCGAGGTCGGCCGCCTGCGCATCGAGATAGCCCTTGCGCTCCTTCGCCGATTCGAGCTCCTCCAGCGCCGCGAGGTTGACCGCGCCGAGCGCCTCGATCTGCCGCTGCAGCGAGGTGATCTGCCCCTGCAGCGGGCCCGGCCTGGCGCCCGGCAGGTCGGCGGCGAGCGCCGCCTCGTCGGCCTCGGCCTCGACCAGCAGCAGCGCCAGCTGCTCGACGTTCAGGGCTGCCGCCTGTTCCTTCAGGCGCAGCTCGCCGATGCGGTCGCGCAGCGGGTTCAGGCCCTGCTCGATCTTCAGCCGCTCCTCCTCCAACCCGCGCAGGCCAGCAGTGGCCGCCTCCAGCGCATCGCGCATGCCGGCCAGCGCCTGCTCGCGGAGCACGCGCTGCTCGAGCGCTTCCTGCAGCTTCGGCACGATCTCTTCCGGGTCGAGGTTGCCGGAACTCTCCGCGCAGCGCGCCAGATCCTCGGCGACGCGCGCGAGCTGGCGCTTCGCCAGTTCGCGGCCGCCGGCGATCTCTTCGAGCTTGCTCGCGCACTCGCGCTGCGAGAACTGCGCCTCGCGCAGCTCGCGCTCGGCCACGGCGACCTGCTCGCGCTCGTCGCGCAGCGTGCGTTCGGCGGCTTCCAGCCGGCCCTTGGCCTCGTTCAGGGCCAGCTGCCGCTCGGCGACTGTCTCGCGCTGGACGACGATCGCCTCCTCGGCGACCAGCATGCGCTCGCGCTCGGCCTCCTCCTCGCCCTGGAACTCGCGCAGCGCCTCGTTGATCTGCGCCATCCGGTCCTGGTAGCGCTCCATGATCTGGGTCAGCTTCAACACTTCCAGCTGCACCGCATGCGCGCGCTCCTGCCGCGCCTCGAGCTGCCGCCGCGCTGCCTCGACCTCGCCGCGGGCCGCTTCCAGCCGCTCGTCGACCTCGGCGATGCGCGCCTCCTGCGCCTCGACCGCCTGCTGCCGCTCGTCGATCAGCGACTGCAGCGACTCGATCTCGCGCTGCCGCTCGAGGAAGCCGTGCTCGGCGGCGTCCGCCGCGAACAGCGTCACGCTGTGGCGGCCAACGAGGTCGCCGCCCGGGGTCACCCACACCTCGCCGGCGGCCAGTTCGCCGCGCCGTGCCAGCGCCGCCGGCAGGTCGGCGATGCTGCGCACGCCGCGCAGCCAGTCGGCGAGCGGGCCGGCGATCGCCGGGTCGTCGCAGCGGACGCGCGCGAGCAGGTTGTCGCCGTTGCTCGCCGCGCCGTCGCCGCCGCCCGGCAGCAGCACGGTGACCTTGGCGCCGGGGCGGTCCTTGGCCCAGGCGGCGAGGTCGGCGTCGCCGGCGTCGACCGCCGACAGGCGCTCGCGCAGCACCGCTTCCAGCGCATCCTCCCAGCCGGCCTCGACATGCAGCCGCTTCCACAGCGGCGTGCGGCTGGAAAGACCATGCCGCTGCAGCCATTCGCCGATCTTCGAGCCGCTCTGCATGCGCTTCTGCAGCTGCTCCAGCGCGTTCCGCCGCGCCTCGGCCTCGCCCTTCGCCTGCTGCGCGCGCTGCAGGTCCTGCTGCACCTCGCGTCGGCGCGCGTCGAGCTCGGGCAGCGCCTGCTGCGCCGCCATCACTCGCTCCTGCGCCGCCGCGACGTCTTCCTGCAGGGATTCGTGCTCGGCTTCCTTCAGTTCGATCTCGGCCTCATCCGGTTTCACCAGCGCGGCCGCTTCCTGCTCCAGGCGCTCGCGGCGGCCACCGAGGTTGAACAGCGTGCGCTCGGCGTTGGCGCGATGCGCCTCCTCGACGCGCAACTTCTGCTCGGCTTCCGCCACCGCCGCGCGCTGCGCGTTGAGCGCCTCCTGCGCGGCCGCCTGCGCCTCTTCGACCAGCGGCAACCGTTCCTGCTGCGCCTCCAGCCGCATCGCCGCTTCCTCGCAGCGCTCGTCGGCGAGTTCGCCGAGTTCGCGCCAGCGGCGCTCGTCGCCGTCGGCCTTCTCCGCCTGTGCCTGCCACTGCTGCCGCTCGGCATTCAGTTGCGCGACGCGTTGCTCGAGGTCCTGCTGCGCCTCGCGGCGATGGCGCAGCTCGGTTTCCAGCCGGGCGACCTCGGCGTTCGCCGCGAACAGTTCGCTCTGCGCGTTGTGCACGCCGTCCGACGAGCCGAAGTGCTGCTCGCGAGCCGCCTCCAGCCGCGCCTCGACCTCGCGCAGGCCGGCCGTCTGCCCTTCCAGGTCGTTGCTCGCGCGCTCGACGTCGCGCGCCGCGCGCTCGCGCTCGGCCTGCGCCTCGTTGCGCTTCAAGAGCCACAGCAGCTGCTGCTTCTTCGTCAGCTCGTTGTTGTACTCGTGGTAACGGCGGGCGACCGCCGCCTGCGCTTCCAGCCGCTCCATCTGCGCGGAGAGCTCGACGCGGATGTCCTCGATGCGGGTCAGGTTGTCGCGCGTGTCGGCGATGCGGTTCTCGGTTTCCTTGCGCCGTTCCTTGTAGCGGGTAACGCCGGCGGCTTCTTCCAGAAAGACGCGCAGCTCGTCCGGCTTGGCCTCGATGATGCGCGAGATCATGCCCTGGCCGATGATCGCGTAGGCGCGCGGGCCGAGGCCGGTGCCGAGGAACAGGTCGGTGATGTCCTTCCTGCGCACCTGCAGGTTGTTGATGTAGTACTCGGACTGGCCGGTGCGCGTCAGCAGGCGCTTCACCGACAGCTCGGCGTACTGCGACCACTGGCCGGCGGCGCGGCCGAGCGAGTTGTCGAAGACCAGCTCGACCGCGGCGCGGGCGACCGGCTTGCGGTTCGACGAGCCGTTGAAGATCACGTCCTGCATCGATTCGCCGCGCAGCTCGGAGGCCTTCGACTCGCCGAGCACCCAGCGCACGGCGTCCATCACGTTCGACTTGCCGCAGCCGTTGGGGCCGACGACGCCGACCAGCTGCCCGGGCAAGGCGATGGTGGTGGGGTCGACGAAGGATTTGAAACCGGCGAGCTTGAGTTTGGTCAGGCGCATGGGCGGGGCGTGTTCTCGTGCAGGGCGGGAAGGGCTCGATCTGCTTGTTTTGTCTGGCGGCGGCAGCGGAACCGGCCGGCGCATCGCCAGCAACCGCCGGGTCGACGCGAACGGCCCCGGGGAAAGGCCCGGAATCGCCGGCTATAATAGCATCTTTGCATCCCCTTCACGGACCCCCCGAGCATGCCCAGCCTGCCTTCCAAGACCCTGGAAACCTTCCCCAATCCCGCCCCGGAGCGCGATTTCCACATCCACATGGAAATCCCGGAATTCACCTGCCTGTGCCCGAAGACCGGCCAGCCCGACTTCGCCACGCTGATCCTCGACTACATCCCGGAAAAGCTGTGCGTCGAGCTGAAGAGCCTGAAGCTCTACATGTGGTCCTTCCGCGACGAAGGCTGCTTCCACGAGGCCGTCACCAACCGCATCCTCGACGATCTGGTGAAGGCCACCAAGCCCCGCTACATGCGCCTCACCGCCAAGTTCTACGTGCGCGGCGGCATCTTCACCAACGTCGTCGCCGAACACCGCAAGAAGGGCTGGAAGCCCGCGCCGAAGGTCGAACTGGCGAGCTTCGACACCCAATCCAACACGCGAGGCTGAGCCATGACCGAAACCACCCTGACCAAGCGCCAGCCGGCGATCTCCGACGACCAGCTCGACCGTCTCGAGGGGCTGCTCGACGACCCCGCCTTCGACGAGGCGATGCGCCTCGACGAGGCACAGGGCTACCTCTGCGCCGCGCTTGCCGGTCCGGTGCCGGTGCCGGAAGGCGAGTGGCTGCTGGAAATCCTCGGCAGCGAAGCCGGCGTCGCCAGCGAGGCCGGCCAGGAAGCCGCCGCGCTGCTGCGCTGCCTGGCTGCCGACATCGCGATCCAGCTCGCCGACGACGAGCCGCTGATGCTCTACCTCTACCCGCAGGGCGACGAGGACGACGCGCCGAGCGACTACGAGCCGTGGTGCCTGGCCTACCTGCACGGCGTCGACACGGCGGTGGAGGACTGGTTCGAGGGCCTGGCCGACGAGGAAGAGGTCGAGTGGCTCGACGAGCGCCTGTTCCCGCTGATGGTGCTCACCGGCGAGGCCGAGGCCGCCGCCCGCGAGCACGGCGAGGCCTGGCCCGAGGGCGAGGAACTCGCCGAACTGCTGCGCGACTCGGAAGAGGAACTGGCGCGCGCCGTTTCCGAGATCTTCATGTTCTGGGCCGCCAAGCGCGGCCACGGCACGATCCGCCGCAACAACGGCAAGGTCGGCCGCAACGATCCCTGCCCCTGCGGCAGCGGCAGGAAGTACAAGCAATGCTGCGGCGCAGCGGCCTGAGCTGATCCGCCGAGCGCGCCGGAACCCGTGTCCGGCGCGCGTGTCAGACGGTTGCGGGCCGCGCGCCGCGGCGGTGGTCCGCATTCCTCAACCTCAGGAGGCCGATCATGACACGCACAAACTACCCCGCTCTCGCCACCGGTTCCGTTTCCGCCGCCGGCTGCTTCGTCTCCACCAGCCTGACCCCGCCGCCGGTACGCATCGATTCGCCGGCGCTGCAGGTCATGACCGACCTGACCCGCGTCCCTGCCGCCACGATCGCTGCCGGCACGCTCGTCGCCGACGCCAACCAGGCGATGATCCACCGCGGCGTGCGCATGCTCTTCGTCGTCGACGAAGCCAAGCAGCTGCAGGGCGTCGTCACCGCCAGCGACATCCTCGGCGAGCGGGCGCTGCAGGCAGCGCAGAACCTCGGACTGGCGCGCGGCGAACTGCGCGTGTCGCACATCATGACGCCGGCCGCCCGCCTCGACACGATCGAGCTGGCGATGGTCACCCGCGCCGAGGTCGGCCACGTCGTCGCCACGCTGAAGGCCTGCGGCCGCCAGCACGCCTTCGTCGTCGATCGCGACGCACACGGCCGGCAGTTCGTTTGCGGGGTGTTCTCGGCGACGCAGATCGCGCGCCAGCTGGGGATGCCGCTGCCGACCGGCGAAACCGCACGCACCTTCGCCGAAATCGAGGCGGTGCTCTCGGCCGCCTGAGCGAAGGCGCGAGCCCTCCACAAGCCCCCGCGGGGGACGCCTGAATCAGCGGGCGATCAGGCGCTTCGGGTGCAGCCGCCCGGCGCCGTCGCCCAGCCCGAGGCCGAGCAGGCGGCCGCCGGCATAGACCCGGCACGGGCCGACGACATCGGCGGCAACCGGGTTGCCGTTGCCGAAGCGCAGCGTCTGCGCCTCGTCGAGGACGACCGGCGGCAGCCCGGAAAGGAGCGTATCGACGGGCCGCAGCAGCGCCTCCCGGCCCTCCTCCGCACAGGCCTCGATCTCCGCCAGCGTGCGTGCGCCGGCCAGTTCGAGCGAGCCGACCCGGGTGCGCCGCAATGCGGTGAGATGGGCGCCACAGCCGAGCGCGCTGCCGATGTCCTCGGCCAGCGTGCGGATGTAGGTGCCCTTGCTGCAGCGGACGCGCAGCGACACGTCGGTGCCGGCGCAGGCGAGCAGCGTCAGTTCGTGGATGACCACGGCGCGTGCCGCGCGCTCGACCTCGATCCCCTGCCGGGCCAGCTCGTAGAGGGGTTTTCCGTCGCGCTTCAGGGCCGAGTACATCGGCGGCACCTGCTCGATCGCACCGGTGAAGCGTGGCAGCACTGCCCGCAGGTCGGCTTCGCCCACCTGCACCGGCCGCGTCTCCAGCACCTCGCCCTCGGCGTCGGCGGTGGTCGTCGTCACACCGAGGCGCAGCGTTGCCTCGTAGGTCTTGTCGGCGTCGAGCAGGTCGGCGGAGAACTTGGTCGCCTCGCCGAAGCAGACCGGCAGCAGGCCGGACGCCATCGGGTCGAGGGTGCCGGTATGGCCGGCCTTCTCGGCCGAGAACAGGCGGCGCGCCTTCTGCAGCGCGTCGTTGGAGGTGATGCCGGAGGGCTTGTCGAGGAGCAGGACGCCGTCGACCCGCCGCCAGCGGCGCCGGGCAGGCGGGTTCATTCGCCGTCGGCGCCCTTGGCGGGGTCGGCGGGATCGGCGGCTTCCGCGTCGGCACCGTGCAGGCGGTTGGCCTCGTCGATCAGCTTCGACAGGTCGGCGCCGCGTTCGAGCGACACGTCATGCACGAAATGCAGCTCCGGCGTGGTGTGGATGCGGATGCGCCGGCCGAGCTCGCGGCGCAGGAAGCCGGAAGCCTTCTTCAGGCCGTGCAGGATCTCCGGCACCTTGTCGTCGCCGGCGAGCGTGCTGAACCAGACCTTGGCGTGCGCATAGTCCGGCGTCACCTCGACTTCGGTGATGCTGACCATGCCCACGCGCGGGTCCTTCAGCTCGCCGCGGATCAGATCCGCCAGTTCGCGGCGGATCTGCTCGTTGACGCGGTCCTTGCGCGAGAAGCCGGCGGCGTGGTGCTTAGAGCGTCCGGGCAATTTCCTTGATCTCGTAAATTTCGAGCTGGTCGCCTTCCTCGATGTCGTTGAAGTTCTTCAGCGACAGACCGCACTCGAAGCCAGCCTTGACTTCCTTGACGTCGTCCTTGAAGCGCTTCAGCGAATCGAGCTCGCCGTCCCACTGCACGACGTTGCCGCGCAGCAGGCGGGCGCGCGAATTGCGGCGGACGATGCCGTCCAGCACGTAACAGCCGGCGATGGCGCCGACCTTGGAGATGCGGAAGACCTGGCGGATCTCGACGGTGCCGGTGATCTCTTCCTTCTTCTCCGGCGCCAGCATGCCCGACAGCGCCGCCTTCACCTCGTCGACCGCGTCGTAGATGATGTTGTAGTAGCGGATGTCGACGCCGAAGTGCTCGGCGGCCTTGCGCGCGCCGGCATCGGCACGGGTGTTGAAGCCGATGATGACGGCCTTCGACGCCTGCGCCAGGTTCACGTCGGATTCGCTGATGCCGCCGACCGCGGCGTGGATCACGTTGACCTTGACCTCGGAGGTCGACAGCTTGGTCAGCGCATGCACCAGCGCTTCCTGCGAGCCCTGGACGTCGGCCTTGACGATCAGCGGCAGCGACTTGGCCTCGGCCTCGCCCATCGACTCGAGGATGTTCTCGAGCTTGGCGGCCTGCTGCTTGGCCAGCTTGACGTCGCGGAACTTGCCCTGGCGGAAGAGCGCGATCTCGCGCGCCTTGCGCTCGTCGGCGAGGACCACGGCTTCCTCGCCGGCGGCCGGCACCTCGGACAGGCCGAGGATCTCGACCGGGATCGACGGACCGGCTTCCTTCACCGGCTTGCCGTTCTCGTCCAACATCGCGCGGATCTTGCCGAAGACCTGGCCGGCCAGCAGCATGTCGCCCTGGCGCAGCGTGCCGGTCTGCACCAGCATCGTCGCCACCGGGCCGCGGCCCTTGTCGAGACGCGCCTCGATGATCAGGCCCTTGGCCGGCGCTTCCTTCGGCGCCTTCAGTTCCAGCACTTCCGCCTGCAGCAGCACGTTCTCGAGCAGGTCGTCGATGCCCTGGCCGGTCTTCGCCGACACCGGAACGAACGGCGAATCGCCGCCGTACTCTTCCGGCACCACCTGCTCGGCGACCAGTTCCTGTTTCAGGCGGTCGGGATTGGCTTCCGGCTTGTCGATCTTGTTCATGGCGACGACGATCGGCACGCCGGCCGCCTTCGCGTGGTGGATCGCTTCCTTCGTCTGCGGCATGACGCCGTCGTCGGCGGCGACGACCAGGATGACCAGGTCGGTGGCCTTCGCGCCGCGCGCACGCATCGCCGTGAATGCCTCGTGGCCCGGCGTATCGAGGAAGGTGACCATGCCACGGTCGGTCTCGACGTGGTAGGCGCCGATGTGCTGCGTGATGCCGCCGGCTTCGCCGGAGGCGACGCGGGTGCGGCGGATGTAGTCGAGCAGCGAGGTCTTGCCGTGGTCGACGTGGCCCATGACGGTGACCACCGGCGCGCGCGGCTCCAGCGGCACGTCCTTGTGCTCGGCATCGTCCACGAGGAAGGCGTCCGGGTCGTCGAGCTTGGCGGCGAACGCCTTGTGGCCCATCTCCTCGACGACGATCATCGCCGTCTCCTGGTCGAGCACCTGGTTGATGGTGACCATCGAACCCATCTTCATCATCGTCTTGATGACTTCGGTGGCCTTGACCGCCATCTTGTGCGCTAGGTCGGCGACGGAGATCGTCTCCGGCACGTGCACTTCGCGCACCAGCGGCTCGGTCGGCGCCTGGAAGGCGTGCTCGCCGTCGTCGCGCTTGCCGTGCTTGCCGCCGCCCTTGCCGTCGCGCCAGCCGCTGCCGGCGTCGCCGCCGCGCGTCTTGATGCCGCGCTTCTTCGCATTGTCGGTCCAGGCGCCCTTCTTCTCGTCCTTCTTGGCGTCCTTGCCCTTGGCACCTTCCGGCTTCGCCGGACGGTGCAGGGTCTTGTCCTCGGCCGGCTTCTCGGCGGCGCTCTGCGCCGCCGCCGCCTTCGCGGCCTCCGCGGCGCGCGCGGCGGCGGCCTTTTCCTCGGCTTCCAGACGCAGGCGCGCCAGTTCCGCCTGGCGCTCCTGGCGTTCCTTGAAATCGGCGGCCTGCCGCTCGGCCAGCGCCGAGGCGCGACGGGCTTCCTCCTCGCGCTGGCGCACTTGCTCTTCGCCGATCACCGAGGCCAGCGAAGGCTTGGCCACGCGGGTGGACTTGGCCGGCTTCGCCGGCTGCTCCGGCGCGGGCGCCGGCGTCTCCTCGACGACGACCGGGGGCGGCGCTTCGACGACCGGCTCCGGCGCGACGACGACCACCGGTTCCGGCTCCGGCGCGACGACGACCGGTTCGAGCGCCGCTGCAACCGGGGCCGCAGCGGCGGCAGCGGCCGCCGCCTCGGCGGCGAGCTCGGCCGGGTCGCGCTTGACCAGCACGCGCTTCTTGCGCACCTCGACCTGCACCGTGCGGGTCTTGCCCGACGAGTCGTGCGCCTTGATCTCGCTGGTCTGCTTCCTGGTCAGCGTGATCTTGTTCTTCGACTGCGCCTCGCCATGCGCCTTGCGCAGGTAGTCGAGGAGCATCGACTTGTCGGCTTCGGTGAGCAGGTCTTCGACGCTCTTCTTGTCGACGCCGGCCTTCTTCAGCTGCTCGAGCAGGGACGTCGCGGGGAGCTTCAGCTCCCCGGCGAACTGGGAAACACTTGTTTGCGCCATATCGGTTTCTTCTCCCTGTCGCTTACTCGAACCAGTGCGCGCGCGCGTTGGTGATCAGCTGTTTTGCACGTTCGGCATCGATGCCGGTCATTTCGGTGAGTTCGTCGACGGCGAGGTCGCCCAGGTCGTCACGGCTCTTGATGCCGTTGCCGGCCAGCTTCGCGGCCAGCGTCTTGTCCATGCCGTCGAGGTTGATCATCTCTTCCTCGACGCCCTCGAGCTGCTCCTCGGTGGCGATCGCCTCGGTCAGCAGCACGTTGCGGGCGCGCTCGCGCAGCTCCTGCACGGTGGCTTCGTCGAAGGCCTCGATCTCGAGCATCTCGTGCAGCGGCACGTAGGCGATCTCCTCCAGCGTCGAGAAGCCTTCGTCGATCAGGATGTCGGCGACCTCCTCGTCGACGTCGAGCTTCTCCATGAACAGCACGCGGATCGCGGCGGTTTCGGCTTCCGACTTCTTCTGCGACTCTTCCTCGGTCATCAGATTGATGTTCCAGCCGGTCAGCTCGGAGGCCAGCCGCACGTTCTGCCCGCCGCGGCCGATGGCGATGGCCAGGTTGTCTTCGTCGACGACCACGTCCATGCTGTGCTTCTCCTCGTCGACGACGATCGACGAGACCTCGGCCGGGGCCAGCGCGCCGACCACGAACTGCGCCGGATCGGCCGACCACAGCACGATGTCCACGCGCTCGCCGGCAAGCTCGTTGGTCACCGCCTGGACGCGGGCGCCGCGCAGGCCGACGCAGGTGCCGATCGGGTCGATGCGCTGGTCGTTCGACTTGACCGCGATCTTCGCGCGCATGCCGGGGTCGCGGGCGGCGGCCTTGATCTCCATCAGGCCGTCGTCGATCTCCGGCACTTCCAGGTTGAACAGCTTCATGATGAATTCCGGCGCGGTGCGCGACAGGATCAGCTGCGGGCCGCGGGCCTGGCGGTCGATCTTCAGCAGGTAGGCCTTGACGCGGTCGCCGATGCGCAGGTTCTCCTTCGGGATCATCTGGTCGCGCGGCAGCAGCGCCTCGACCTTGCCCGACTCGATGATCGCGTTGCCGCGCTCCATGCGCTTGATCGTGCCGGAAACGATATGCTCGCCGCGCTCGAGGAAGTCGTTGAGGATCTGCTCGCGCTCGGCGTCGCGGATCTTCTGCAGGATCACCTGCTTCGCCGCCTGGGCGCCGATGCGGCCGAAGTCGATCGGCTCCAGCGGCTCCTCGATGAAGTCGCCGACCTGGAATTCCGGATCCTCGACCAGTGCCGCCGAGATCGGCACCTGCAGGTGCTCGTTCTCGAAATCGTCGTCGGCGACCACCTCCCAGCGGCGGAAGCTCTCGAAGTCGCCGGTCTCGCGATCGATCGCGACGCGCACGTCGGCCTCCTCGTGGATCCGTTTCTTGGTCGCCGAGGCCAGCGCCAGTTCGAGGGCGCCGAACACGATGTCCTTGGAAACGTTCTTTTCACGCGCCAGCGCGTCGACCAGCAGCAGAATTTCGCGGCTCATTATTTATTAACCTCCTGTTGCCAAGCTCAGTCGAACTTGGGGACCAGCCGGGCACGTTCGATGTTGCCCAGATCCAGTTCTGCCTCGCCCGAGTCGAGGACGAGACGTACCTTGCCGTCCTGCAGCCCCTGCAGGACACCATTGAAATTGCGACGACCGTTGAAGGGAATGCGCAGCTTGAGATGCACTTCCGAACCGGCGAAGCGTTCATAGTCGGCCGGCTTCTTCAGCGGCCGGTCGAGCCCCGGCGAGGACACCTCGAGCCGGTCGTAATCGACGTTCTCGACGGTCAGCACGCGCGACAGCTGGTTGCTGACGGCGACGCAGTCGTCGATGTCGACGCCGCGCTCCTTTTCCGGCTTGTCGATGAAGACCCGGAGAACGCGCGCGCGCGGGCTCATTTCCAGGTCGACCAGCTCGTAGCCGAGGCCGACGACGGTTTTTTCGATCAGTTCGTGCAGATTCATGCGCTACAAATAAAAAATGGGCGAAACGCCCATCCAGAAAATGCCCTGCCTCAACGGAGGCCGGCGGAAGAAACCCGCGGATTATAACGAAAAATGCGTCCGGATGGCAACGAAGTCGCCATCCGGCGACCTCATTCCGGCTTCGGTCCGCGCCCGCGACCGCGGCGACCGCCGCCGCCCGGCTTCGCCCCGGCCGCCGCCGGCTTGCCCGCCGCGCGCGGCGGACGCCCCGCCCCCTCCGGCCGCCGGGCCGGCGCGCGGTTGCCGTCGGCCTCGCCGCCACCCGCGCCAGCGCCCGAACCTCCGCGACGCGGCGGCCGCGGCTTGCGCGGTGCCGGCGCGCGGTTACCGTCCACTTCCGGCGCAGCCGCGCCGCGTGCCGGACGCGGCGCGCGCTTGCCGTCGGCAGCCCCACGCCCGCGCCCCTGGCCCTCGCCGCCGGAACCGAGGCCGAAGCTCTTCAGCAGCGCCTGCACTTCCGTCTCCTCGAGTTCCTTGGTCTTGCCGCGCTTCAGGTAGGGCGGCAGCAGGAAGGGGCCGTAGCGCACGCGGATCAGCCGGCTGACGGTCGCGCCGACCGCCTCGAACATGCGCCGCACCTCGCGGTTGCGGCCTTCGGACAAGGTCACGCGGTACCAGTGATTGGCGCCCTGGCCGCCGCCATCCTCGATCGTCTCGAAGTGCGCCGGGCCGTCCTCGAGCTCGACGCCCTCGCGCAGCTGCTCGACCTTCTCCTCGGAGAGGTCGCCGAGCACGCGCGCGGCGTACTCGCGCACAAGCTGGTAGCGCGGATGCATCAGCCGGTTGGCGAGCTCGCCCGAGCTGGTGAACAGCAACAGGCCGCTGGTGTTGTAGTCGAGGCGGCCGACGGCGACCCAGCGGCCGCCGTTGATCCGCGGCAACGCATCGAAAACCGAGGCGCGCTTTTCCGGGTCATCGCGCGAGACGATCTCGCCCTCCGGCTTGTGATACATGATCACGCGCGGCAGGCGGCTGGAGAACTTGGCATGCACCAGCTTGCCATTGACCTTGATCCGGTCGTTCGGGCCGACCAGCTGGCCGACGTGTGCCGGCAGGCCGTTTACGCTGATGCGGCCGGCGACGATCATCTCCTCCATCTCGCGCCGCGAGCCGATGCCGGACTGTGCCAGCACTTTGTGCAGCCGCTCGGGTTCGCCCTGCTGCTCGACGCTGGTGCGGCCGCGGCGGCCGCCCGGGGCCGGCGCCTGGCGCGCCTCGCGCGGCGGCTTTTCCTGCGGCAGGCGGTTGCCGTTGACGGCGCGGTCGAGCGCCTCGTCGTCGCCGTAGCGTTCGAAGGCGGCGGGGGTCGTTTTCGCTTTCCCCCCCTGCGGCGGGCGGAAGGGGGTGCGGCGGGATTTGTTAGCCATTGGCCAGTTCCAGTGCTTGGTTGATCTGCTCCAGCGGCGGCAGCTCGGTCAGGCTGCGCAGCCCGAGGTCGTCGAGGAATTTCTTGGTGGTGGCGTAGAGCGCCGGCCGACCCGGCGTGTCGCGGTGGCCGACGGCATCGACCCAGCCGCGCTCCTCCAGCGCCTTGATGATCTGCGAGGCGACGGTGACGCCGCGGATGTCCTCGATGTCGCCGCGCGTCACCGGCTGCCGGTAGGCGATGATCGCCAGCGTCTCCAGCACCGCACGCGAATACTTCGGCGGCTTCTCCGGGTTCAGCCGCGCCAGGTAGCCGAGGTATTCCGGGCGCGTGCGGAAACGCCAGCCGCTGGCGAGCTGCACCAGTTCGGCCGGCCGGCTGCCCCACGCCTCGCGCAGTTCGTCGAGCAGCTTGCGCACGACGTCGGCGCCGATGTCCTCGGCGAACATCTTGCGCAGGTCGCTCACCGACAGCGGTTCCTGGGCGGCGAGCAGCGCCGCCTCGAGCACGCGCTTCAGCTCGTCCGGGTTATTCGGCAGGCTGCCCGGCGCTTCCGCCGGGCTGTTCGACGACGGCTCCAACACTTCTTCCATCGGCCAACCTCACGTAAATCGGGTCAAAGGCTTCGGTCTGCGTAATCTCGACGAGATGCTCGCGCGCCAGTTCGAGCATCGCCAGGAAATGCACGACGACGCCGGCGACACCCATCGCCGGCTCGAACATGCGGACGAACTCGACGAAGCCGTCGGTCTCGCGCAGCTGGCGCAGGATGATGCCCATGTGCTCGCGCACCGACAGTTCCTCGCGCTGCACGCGGTGGTGCTTGTGCAGCTTCGCCTGGCGCAGGATCGTCGCCCACGCGTCCTGCAGATCGGCGACGCTGACGTCGGGGAAGCGCTGCACCATCGACTTCTCGACCCAGATCTCGACCCAGGCGAAGTCGCGCTCGGCCTGCGGCAGCGCGTCGAGCTTGGCCGCGGCGAGCTTCATCTGCTCGTACTCGACCAGGCGGCGGACCAGTTCGGCGCGCGGGTCCTCGACGTCCTCGCCCTCGGCCGCCTTCGGCCGCGGCAGCAGCATGCGCGACTTGATCTCGATCAGCATCGCCGCCATCACCAGGTAGTCGGCGGCAAGTTCCAGGTTGCGCGAGCGCATCGCCTCGACGTAGTCCAGATACTGCCGCGTCAGCGGCGCCATCGGGATGTCGAGGATGTTGATGTTGGCCTTGCGGATCAGGTAGAGCAGCAGGTCGAGCGGCCCCTCGAAGGCATCGAGCATCACCGCCAGCGCATCGGGCGGAATATACAGGTCCAGCGGCAACTGTTCCAGTGGCTCGCCGTAGATGCGCGCCACCGGCTCGGCCGCCGCCGTCGCCGCCGGCACCGGCGGCGGGGGTTCGATGCCGTCGAGGAGGCCGCTCTCGCTCATCTGTCCGTCCTCGCCTGCATCCCGCTCAGCGGTAGCCGAGGCCCATCGCCTCGCGCACGTCGGCCATCGTCTCGCGCGCCAGCTGACGCGCCTTGTCGTTGCCGGCGGCGACGATCTCGCGCAGCAACGCCGGCCGGTCGAGGTAGCGCTGCGCGCGCTCGCGCATCGGCGCCTGCTCCCTGAGGATGCCGTCGATCACCGGCTGCTTGCATTCCAGGCAGCCGATGCCGGCCGAGCGGCAGCCCGCCTGCACCCAGCCCTTGACCTCGTCGTCCGAATAGACCTCGTGCAGCTGCCAGACCGGGCAGCGCGCCGGGTCGCCGGCGTCGGTGCGGCGCACGCGCGCCGGGTCGGTCGGCATGCGCTTGACCTTCTGCGTCACCGACGCCTCGTCCTCGCGCAGCGTGATCGTGTTGTTGTACGACTTCGACATCTTCTGGCCGTCGAGACCGGGCATCTTCGAGGCTTCGGTCAACAGCGCGCCGGGCTCGACCAGGATCATCTTGCCGGTGCCCTCGAGGTAGCCGCACAGGCGTTCGCGGTCCTCGTGCGCGAGATTCTCGACCTCGTCGAGCAGCGCGTGCGCCTTGGCCACCGCGCCTGCGTCGCCGTCCTGCTGGAAGCGTGTGCGGAAGTGCTCGTAGCTGCGCGCGCGCTTGCTGCCGAGGCGCTTCACCGCCTCCTTCGCCTTCTCCTCGAAGCCCGGCTCGCGGCCGTACATGTGGTTGAAGCGGCGCGCCAGCTCACGCGTGAATTCGACGTGCGGCAGCTGGTCCTCGCCGACCGGCACCTTGTCGGCGCGGTAGATCAGGATGTCGGCGCTCATCAGCAGCGGGTAGCCGAGGAAGCCGTAGGTGGTCAGGTCCTTGTGCGTCAGCTTCTCCTGCTGGTCCTTGTAGGTCGGCACGCGCTCGAGCCAGCCGAGCGGCGTCATCATCGACAGCAGCAGATGCAGTTCGGCGTGCTCCGGCACCTGCGACTGGATGAACAGGACCGCCTTCTCCGGGTCGACGCCGGCGGCCAGCCAGTCGATGACCATGTCCCAGGTGGCGCCGTCGATGCCGCGCGGATCGTCGTAATTCGTCGTCAGCGCGTGCCAGTCGGCGACGAAGAACAGGCAGGGATAGTCGTGCTGCAGCCTGACCCAGTTCTTGAGGACGCCGTGGTAATGGCCGAGATGCAGGCTGCCGGTGGGGCGCATGCCGGAAAGGACGCGTTCCTGGTACATGTTCGATTAGGTCGGTAACTGGAAAATCGTTGCGATGAGGAGCGTGACGGCATTCATCAGCGGCCGCAGCACGTCGCCAAGGATACCGGTAAACAGCAGCACGAGGAGGATCGGGAAGCCCCAGCGCTCGAGCTGTGCGAACTTCCACGCCGCCCGGTGCGGCAGCAGGCTGACCGCGATGCGACCGCCGTCGAGCGGCGGCAGTGGCAGCAGGTTGAGCACCATCAGGCTGACGTTGATCAGCACGCCGATCTCGGCCATGCGCGCCATCGGCAGGCTGAAGTAGTTGAGCGGCAGCAGCCAGGCGAGCTTCATCACCGCCGCCCAGAACAGCGCCATCGCGAGGTTGGCGCCGGGACCGGCGGCGGCGACCCAGAGCATGTCGCGCTTCGGGTTGCGCAGGTTGCCGAAGTCCACCGGCACCGGCTTCGCCCAGCCGAACAGAAAGCCGCCGGTGGAAACGATCAGGATCAGCAGCGGCACGACGATGGTGCCGATCGGGTCGATGTGCTTCAGCGGATTGGCGGTGATCCGCCCTTCGCGCCAGGCGGTCGGGTCGCCGAAGTGGCGCGCGACGTAGCCGTGCGCGGCTTCGTGCAGCGTGATCGCCAGCACCACCGGCAGCGCGGCGATGGCGATCGATTGCGCAACGGCGTAGAAATCCATGCCGCTACTCGAAGGCGAACGGCGCGAGGCTGCCGCGCCCGGCGCGGACCAGCACCGGCTGGCCGCCGGTAAGGTCGACGACGGTCGTCGGCTCGGTGCCGCAATGGCCACCGTCGAGGATCAGGTCGAGCTGGCCGTCGAGGCGGTCCTGGATCTCCCAGCCTTCGGTCAGCGGCGCCTCGTCGCCGGGCAGGATCAGCGTCGTCGTCAGCAGCGGCTCGCCGAGCGCGGCGAGCAGCGCCAGCGCCACCCGGTGCTCGGGAACGCGCAGGCCGATCGTCTTGCGCTTCGGGTGCAGCACGCGCCGCGGCAGTTCCTTGGTCCCTTCCAGGATGAAGGTGTAGCTGCCCGGCGTCGTCGCCTTCAGCAGCCGGTACTGCGCGTTGTCGACGCGGGCGTACTGGGCGATCTCGGAAAGGTCGCGGCACATCAGCGTCAGGTGGTGGCGTTCGTCGACCTCGCGCAACGCGCGGATGCGGTCGACCGCCGCCTTGTCGCCGAGGTGGCAGCCGAGCGCATAGCAGGAGTCGGTGGGAAAGGCGACGATGCCGCCGGCGCGCACGATCGCCGCCGCGCGCTCGAGGTAGCGCGGCTGCGGATCGTCCGGGTGAATCTGCAGGTATTGGGTCATGCGCCGGTCAGAAGGATTCCCAGACCGGCTTCAGCCCGTCCGGCAGGTAGCCGAGCATGCCCAGATCGACGTAGCTTTCCTGCGGCCCGTGGAAGTCCGAGCCGCGCGAGGCGAGGAAGCCGAATTCGCGCGCCAGCCG
This sequence comes from Azospira restricta, assembly GCF_016858125.1. NCBI lineage: Bacteria > Pseudomonadati > Pseudomonadota > Betaproteobacteria > Rhodocyclales > Rhodocyclaceae > Azospira > Azospira restricta. Next base: position 2,694,537 of record NZ_CP064781.1, on the reverse strand, counting down.
GCTGAAGACGCCGACGTCGTCGAGCGAATGACTGCCGGAGACGACCTCGATCGCCTGCCCGCCGAGGTCCTTGAACTCGCCGAGGAAACGCCGCAGCGCACCGGTCGACAGCTTGTAGCGCGCCGGATGGGCGACCACCGCGATGCCGCCGGCGCCGTTGATCCACTGCACGCAGTCGGCGACCGAGGCCCAGCGGTGGTCGACGTAGCCCGGCCGGCCCGGCACCAGGTAGGACTCGAAGACGCTGCGCACGTCCTTGCACACCTTCGCCTCGACCAGGTAGCGGGCGAAGTGCGCGCGCGAAATCAGGTTCGGGTTCTCGGCGTGGCGCATCGCGCCGTCGAAGGCGCCGCCGATGCCGATCTTCTCCAGCTCGGCCGCCATCCGCCGCGCGCGGTCGACGCGGCCGGAACGGATACCTTCCAGGCCGGCGTTCAGCGCGCCGTCGGCGGGATCGAAATTGAGGCCGACGACGTGGATCTGCAGCCCTTCCCACTCGATCGAGATCTCCACGCCGGAGACGAAGGCCATGCCCATCGCTTCCGCCGTCGCGCGCGCGGCGGGCAGGCCGGCGATGTCGTCGTGATCGGTCAGCGCCAGCAGTTCGACCCCATTCGCGGCAGCGCGCCGGGCCACCTCGGCCGGCGCGAGCAGGCCGTCGGAAGCGGTCGAATGGCAGTGGAGATCTACGTTGGGCACGTTAGGAGCGGCTCGAAAGAAGCCGCGAATGATAGCACAGCGGGCTGAGCGGCCCGCCGCAGGGGCTTGCGCGGGCACCGCGGCGGGCGGCGCCCGGCGCGCCGGTCAGCTCATCTGCGACTGCAGGTAGTTCTCGAGACCGACCTGCTTGATCAGGTCCAGTTGCGTTTCCAGCCAGTCGACATGCTCTTCCTCGTTCTCCAGGATGTCCTCGAGCAGGTCGCGGGTGACGTAGTCGGCGACGGTCTCGCAATGGGCGATCGCCTCCTTCAGCACCGGCATCGAATGCAACTCGAGCTTCAGGTCGCATTCCAGCATTTCCTTCGGGTTCTCGCCGATCAGCAGCTTGTTCAGCGCCTGCAGGTTGGGCAGGCCCTCGAGGAAGAGAATGCGCTCGATCAGCCGGTCGGCGTGCTTCATCTCGTCGATCGACTCGTGATACTCGTGATCGTTGAGCTTCTCCAGCCCCCAGTTCTTGTACATGCGGGCATGGAGGAAATACTGGTTGATCGCGGTGAGTTCGTTGGTCAGCACCTTGTTCAGGTACTGGATGACTTTCTTTTCGCCTTTCATGACGGCCTCCGGGGTTGGGGGTGCCAATTCAATTTAGCACATCCAGCCCCTGGCACGGGCGGAACTCCGTACTGCCCGCCCGGCCTCCCGCCGCCGTCGTTCAGGCGGCGCGAGCGCAGGCGCAACCGTCGCGCCCGCCGCACTCCTTGTGCAGCATCGAGCGCACGTCCTTGCTGCACTTGCCGCAGCAGGTCGCGACGCCGAGCTCGTCGCGCAGCGCCTTGAAGGTGGTCGCGCCCTGCGCGATCGTCACCGCGATCTGACGGCTGGTTACGGCGTGACAGACACAGACGTACATGGGGTGCTCCATGATCGGTTAATTGCTGATGGGAATTATTATCAATTAGCCGATCAAATGCAAGCGGTTCTCATTTAGAAAATCTCGGGACACCACCGGCCGCCCTCGCCTCCTTGCCAGCGGGCGTACCGAAAAGGTATAGTCCGCCCCGCAAACGGAAGAGAACTGCACCGCAGTCGCCGAAGGCGCAACCGCACCCGCAACCGCTCAGGCAAAAGGACCGTTTCGCAGCATCGAATTCTCTGGAGAGCGATGGCCCGACCGTGCTGGCGGCGCCCATCCACCGAAGGGGCAAGCGGATCGGCCGACCGACCCGCCAATCTCTCAGGTACCAAGGACAGAGGGGTGAGCTTTTTTCGAGCTCGCCCCTTTTTCGTTTCTTGAAACCGATTCAATACCCTCGCCCAAGGGACTGATATGACGCAAAAAACCGTACTCAATGAAGTGCACCGCCAGGCCGGCGCCCGGATGGTCGATTTCGGCGGCTGGGACATGCCGGTCAACTACGGCTCGCAGATCGAGGAGCACCACGCCGTGCGCCGCGACTGCGGCATGTTCGACGTCTCGCACATGTGCGCGGTCGACGTCGTCGGCGCGGACGCCAAGGCCTTCCTGCGCAAGCTGGTGGCCAACAACGTCGACAAGCTGAAGCTGCCCGGCAAGGCGCTCTACTCGGCGATGCTGAACGACGCCGGCGGCGTCGTAGACGACCTGATCATCTACTACCTGAGCGACACCACCTACCGCGTCGTCATCAACGCCGGTACGGCGACCAAGGACCTGGCGTGGATGGAAGCCCGCCGCAAGGACTGGGGGATGGACCTGACGATCACCGAGCGCCGCGACGGCAACGACCCGCTCGGCATGATCGCCGTGCAGGGTCCGAACGCCAAGGCCAAGGTGTGGCAGGTGCTGCCGCAGGTGAAGGCGGCGACCGAGAATCTCGGGCCGTTCTTCGGCGTCCAGGTCGGCGACTATTTCGTCGCCACCACCGGCTACACCGGCGAGGAAGGCTTCGAGATCGCCCTGCCCGCCGGAGAGGCCGCCGACCTGTGGCGCCAGTTGCACGCCGCCGGCGTCGCCCAGTGCGGCCTCGGTGCACGCGACACGCTGCGCCTGGAAGCCGGCATGAACCTCTACGGCAACGACATGGACGAGACCGTGTCGCCGCTCGACGCGGGCCTCGCCTGGACCGTCGACCTGAAATCCGAACGCGATTTCGTCGGCAAGGCGGCGCTCGTCGCCAACGGCCAGAAGGCGCAGTTCCTCGGCCTCGTGCTGCTGGACAAGGGCGTGCTGCGCGGCCACCAGAAGGTGACCACCGCGCACGGCGACGGCGAGATCACCAGCGGCACCTTCTCGCCGACGCTGCAGCAGTCGATCGCGCTCGCCCGCCTGCCGCTCGGCGTGGCGATCGGCGACACCGTCGACGTCGAAATCCGCGACAAGCGCCTGCAGGCGAAGGTCGTCAAGCCGGTCTTCGCCCGCAACGGCAAGGCCGTGGTCTAAGCATTCACCCGAAGGAGAAAAACATGTCGAACGTTCCCGCCAACCTGAAGTACACCGAAAGCCACGAGTGGGTCCGCGCCGAAGCGGACGGCACCGTCACCGTCGGCATCACCGACCACGCGCAGGAAGCGCTCGGCGACCTGGTCTTCGTCGAGCTGCCGGAAGTCGGCAAGAGCTACGCCGCCGGCCAGGAGCTGGCCGTCGTCGAATCGGTGAAGGCCGCCGCCGACGTCTATGCGCCGATCGCCGGTGAGGTGACCGAGGTCAACCAGTCCGCCGCCGACGCGCCGGAGAGCGTCAACCAGGACGCCTACGGCGCCTGGCTGTTCAAGCTGAAGCCGGCCAACGCCGCCGACGTCGACGCCCTGCTCGACGCCGCCGCCTACGCCAAGATCAGCGAGTAATCGGCGCCCGGGGCGAGGCCTACCGGCCTCGCCCCGTTTTTTTTTCCTGTCCTGCCATCCGCCCCGGAAATGCCATGACCGACAAGCTTTCCCTCTCCGCGCTCGAACAGCGCGACGAATTCATCCATCGCCACATCGGCCCGTCGGCCGAGGAAACCGCCGCGATGCTCGCCGCCGTCGGCGCCGCCAGCCTCGACGACCTGATCGCGCAGACCGTGCCGGCGGCGATCCGCCTGCCGGCGCCGCTGCCGCTTGCCGCGCCGCTGCGCGAGCACGAGGCGCTGGCCCGGATCAAGGCGCTGGCCGCGAAGAACGTGGTCCGCAAATCGATGATCGGCATGGGCTACTACGACACGCTGACGCCGAAGGTCATCCTGCGTAACGTGATGGAGAACCCGGGCTGGTACACCGCCTACACGCCGTACCAGGCCGAGATCGCCCAGGGCCGCCTGGAAGCGCTGCTGAACTTCCAGCAGATGGTCGTCGACCTGACCGGGCTGGAACTCGCCAACGCCTCGCTGCTCGACGAGGCCACCGCCGCCGCCGAGGCGATGACGATGGCGCGCCGCGTGTCGAAGTCGAAGTCGAACGTCTTCTTCGTCGACGAGGACTGCTTCCCGCAGACGATCGACGTGGTCAGGACGCGTGCCGGCTTCTTCGGCTTCGAGCTGAAGTTCGGCAAGCCGCAGGACGCCGCCGGCGACGACGTCTTCGGCGCCCTCTTCCAGTACCCGAACGACCGCGGCGAGGCGACCGACCTCACCGCAGCGATCGGCGCGGTGAAGGCCAGGGGCGGCGTCGTCGCCGTCGCCACCGACCTGATGGCGCTGGTGCTCCTGAAGTCGCCGGGCGCGATGGGCGCCGACATCGCCTTCGGCTCGTCGCAGCGCTTCGGCATCCCGATGGGCTTCGGCGGCCCGCACGCCGCCTTCTTCGCCACGCGCGAAGCCAACGTCCGCGCGATGCCGGGCCGCATCATCGGCGTCTCCAAGGACGCGCGCGGCAAGACCGCCTACCGCATGACGCTGCAGACGCGCGAGCAGCACATCCGCCGCGAGAAGGCCAACTCCAACATCTGCACCTCGCAGGTGCTGCTCGCCAACATGGCCGGCATGTACGCCGTCTACCACGGCCCGCGGGGCCTGAAGACGATCGCCGGGCGCATCCACCGCCTGGCCGCGATCCTCGCCGCGGGCCTGCGCACCGCCGGCGTCGAGGTGCTCGGCAAGACCTTCTTCGACACCATCCGCATCGAGCTCGGCGCCCGCGCCGCGACGGTCCATCAGGCCGCGCAACAGGCCGGCTACAACCTGCGCCAGGCCGGCGCCAGCGCGCTCGGCATCGCCGTCGACGAGAAGACGACCGCCGCCGACGTCGCCGCACTGATCAAGCTGATCGGCGGCACCGACGCCGACCTCGCCGCGCTCGACGCGCAGGTCGCCGGCAACGAGCCGGCCGCGGCCCTGCTGCGCGACGACGCGATCCTGACGCACCCGGTGTTCAACAGCCACCACACCGAGCACGCGATGCTGCGCTACCTGAAGAAGCTGCAGAACCGCGACCTCGCGCTCGACCACTCGATGATCTCGCTCGGCTCGTGCACGATGAAGCTGAACGCCACCAGCGAGATGATCCCGGTGACCTGGCCGGAATTCGGCGACATGCACCCGTTCGCACCGCTCGACCAGGCGCACGGCTACCTGGAGATGATCGGCGGGCTGACCGACTACCTGAAGACGGTGACCGGCTTCGACGCCATCTGCATGCAGCCGAACTCCGGCGCGCAGGGCGAATACGCCGGCCTGGTCGCCATCGCGCGCTACCACGCCAGCCGCGGCGAGGGCCACCGCAACATCTGCCTGATCCCGAAGTCGGCGCACGGCACCAACCCGGCCACCGCGCAGATGTGCAACATGCAGGTGGTCGCCGTCGACTGCGACGACAGCGGCAACGTCGACGTCGTCGACCTCCGGGCCAAGGCCGAGCAGCACGCCGCCAACCTCGCCTGCCTGATGATCACCTACCCGTCGACGCACGGCGTGTTCGAAGAGGCGATCAAGGAAATCTGCGCCGTCGTGCACCAGTACGGCGGCCAGGTGTACATGGACGGCGCCAACCTCAACGCCCAGGTCGGCCTGACCTCGCCGGGCTTCATCGGCGCCGACGTCAGCCACATGAACCTGCACAAGACCTTCGCCATCCCGCACGGCGGCGGCGGCCCGGGCATGGGCCCGATCGGGCTGAAGGCGCACCTCGCGCCGTTCATGGCCAACCACGTCGTGCAGGCCATCCCCGGCCCGCACCTGGGCCAGGGCGCCGTTTCCGCCGCGCCCTACGGCTCGGCGTCGATCCTGCCGATCTCGTGGATGTACATCACCATGCTCGGCGGCGAAGGCGTCACGCTGGCGACGAAGACCGCCATCCTGAATGCCAACTACGTCGCGACCAAGCTGAAGGAGCACTACCCGGTGCTCTACGTCGGCGCGCAGGGCCGCGTCGCGCACGAGTGCATCCTCGACATCCGCGGCATCAAGGCGGCCACCGGCATCGCCGAGATCGACATCGCCAAGCGCCTGATGGACTACGGCTTCCACGCGCCGACGGTGAGCTTCCCGGTCGCCGGCACGATCATGGTCGAGCCGACCGAATCGGAGCCGAAGGCCGAGCTCGACCGCTTCGTCGCGGCGATGATTGCCATCCGCGACGAGATCCGCAAGATCGAGAACGGCAGCTGGCCGGCCGACGCCAACCCGCTGAAGAACGCCCCGCACACGCAGGCCGACGTGCTCGCCGCCGACTGGGACCGCCCGTACAGCCGCGAGGAAGCCGTCTTCCCGCTGCCCTTCGTGCGCGACAACAAGTTCTGGCCGAGCGTGAACCGCATCGACGACGTCTACGGCGACCGCAACCTGCATTGCTCGTGCGTACCGATGGCGGACTACGCGGCCTGATCGGCGCTCACGGCCCCCCGCCCAGCCCGCGCCCCGGCGCGGGCTTTTTCATTTCCGCTCGCGGATGGCCGGCGTCATTCGGCGAAATGCACGGCCAGCCAGACGGTCGCCTCGCCGGCGGCGGTCCACTCGACCCGGTGGCGCCGGTGCGGCGCGACGTACAGCCAGTCGCCCGGCCGCAAGGCCCGCGCCGCCGGCTCGTCGGCGAAGCGCAGGGCGGCCGCGCCCTGCAGCAGCAGCACCCACTCGGCCTCGTCCTGGTCGTACCAGAAATCCGGCGGGCTGGCCTGCCCGGTCGACACGATGCGCTCGATGCGCAGCCCCGGCCGGGCGAGGAGCGCGTCGAAACGCTCCCCGGCTTCGGGATTGGAAGGAAGATCGGCGTAAAGGTTCTGGCTCGTCATGCGTCGATGATACCCTCGCCCTGCCCTCCACTTCCGACGCCCCGCCCCCCGCGATGAAATCCCTGCTGCGACGACTCCTCGGCCGACCGGCACCGCCCGCCAACCCCCTCTCGGACATCGAGCGCGCCCGCCAGCTGATCGCCGCCATCGACGCCGGCGGCATCCCGCTCGACCCGCGGCGGATCGCGCGCATCGCCGAGGGGCTGGGGCTGGAGGTGTCGCCGCGGGCACCGATGGACGAGACCATCGCGCGCATCCGGGCGGCGGTGAAGCGGTGTCCGGAGGGTTGAGTCTGCGCTCCGAAACAGGCAGTTGAGGGTGTGAACAAAGGCAGCAAAAGCCAATTACCGCAATAACTCGACGGCACCAGTGTTGATTGTCTCGCGCCCGACCGTGGAATTCCTCATCCAATTTATGACTTTGGCTTGATCGCCCCGCTCACTCCCGGCATGATGCGAAGTTTATTTTTCTACACCTTTGTTTATGTTTTCAGGGGGCAGTGTGGGGTCGAGCAGGTTTATTTTGTCGCTGATGTTGATCGGTGCTTTGTCGGCCTGTACTCCGGCAATGCAACCGAGGCCGGTAACTGGAGAATTGACCAGGACGCAGTATCTCCTTGGCTTATTTGAAATCTCACCGCCACAAGGCAGCGACTGGTATGAAATGCCAAGGGCCAAGGGTTTTCTAGCGTACGGAAAAAAACTTGAGACGAATAATCGCACCTTTGTCGCATCGGTCCGCGTACATGACACAGGCGTGAAGTTCGCCAGCGAAAGCGATTTCCTGGCATTTGTAAAAACCGCAAGGGCTAGCGACACTGACCCGGATCGATTCGAGCAGCTGCTTCATGACGAAAAACTGGATGAAACCAAGCCGCCCTTCTGCACAAGGTTCCATCTGAAAGCCAGGGACAAAGTCATATCGAGATCCAGTGGGTCTCCCAGCTTTCTGGAGGCGAAGGGCTTCTCGTGCCTGCATCCCAACAAACAGAAAATAGTCACTGTCGAGTACTCGGAAAGGGCTCCTTCACCTTTCCAAGATCCGATCTTGCTTGCCGAAGGCGAGCATTTCATAAACTCCCTGGTGATCAAGGAAGCCGCAGAGAAGACGGCACGAATCGTCGACACTTCGACAGGCGACAGCGTCGAAGAACCGACCGGATGGAAACGCCTCCTGCTTAGAAGAGGAAGCGGGATGCCGGGCGGCGGTTTCTTCTTTGTCCGCGAGATCGATGGCGTGCCCGAACCGCAGAACAATATGGATGACAGTGTTCGTGCGTCCTACGGACAGGGAAGAAGCATAAGTTTCAAGAAAGTCGAGCGCCCGGTGCCTGCCGGCAAGCACCGTATCAAGCTGGCCGGACGATACGTGTTTGCGGCGCCGATCGACAACCTGTTGCGCTCGGCCGCCGCTTACCGGGTCGAGGGCGAGATCGAGGTGACGCTACTCCCGGCTGTCGAGTACCGCGTCCGCGGCGTGCTGGAGGAGTTCCGTCAGGAGGTGTGGCTGGAAGAGTCAGCAACAGGAAAGCGAATCGGCGAGAAAGTCGTCAATATCGCGGCCGAGGACGACCGCATCCGGGCAATGGCTGGAGCGTCCTTTGCGTGCTGCAATCTGCACTACCAGGACGAATGGATCAGCGATGAGAACCTTTGGGGCCTGCCGTTCATTCCCGCAGGAACGCCAATCGCCATCCGGGAATATGGACGGAACCGCATTCACGTACTGGTCGATGGACGACAGATGACCATCGGACACGACTATGGCCGCAAGCAGGAGACGAAAGAGCAGCTCGTCGCGAAGCTGGTCGTCAAGGACGACCCTTCCAAACTGATCACCTCATATCCGCCTGCGATCCAGGAGGCCATTCGTTCCGGAAAGCTATTGCGCGGGATGAGCAAGCAGCAGGTAATCCTCTCCCTTGGCTTTCCTCGACCAGACCTGACGACTTCTCCCGATTCACCGGTATGGAAATACTCGACGGTCGATGACGGCGACGTTGAATTGATCTGGGGAACAGATGGCTTGTTGAGCGAGCTAAGGGCGGAAGAAAAGGAACTGCCAGCGAAGATTCTTTTCACTGGACGCCAAGTGGCCGAGTCTGGACAACGATAGCGCCAAATCCCTCCCCTACCGTCAAAATGACAAATCGCCCAAGGCATTTTCACCGCGCGGCCCTGGGTGATTTATACGCACACCAGCAATTTTAGGACTCGACGAACCTGCGATACGCCGCAATACTTCTCGCTCTGGCGCTCCTGAGCGGATGTGCCCATGACATCAACAAGCTCAATGCAGCCCGCTATGCGGAGACAGGTTACACCGCAGTTCGCCGCGGCGACTGGGATTCGGCGCGCCGGGCATACGCACGCGCTGCGGTGAATGCCGATCTTGGCGGATCTCCAGTGCGTGCACGCTCGGTAATGTATTACGAGTATGCGCGAGCGTGCGGTGCTACGTGTTTTTATGACCACGCCGAACAATATCTGCTCAAGGCGCTGAAACTCGACGAAGAGTCGTCGGGACCGGTTCACTATCCCCTTATCGAATTGGCTCGCCTCAATCTCGATCAACGCCAGTTCGTCCAAGCGGTACCCTATTTTGAACGCGCATTGCCAGTCGTTGAAAAACTCGACGCCGCGTCAAAAGACCCGATAGGGTTTGCCGATTTCCTTGACGAATACGCGCAGGCGCTGAGAGAGACCGACCGAGCAGCAGATGCTGCCGTATTTACGGCTCGGGCTGCAGATATTCGCTCCAGGCATTCCGGAGCCGTGTCAAAAACTGATCGCACCCCCTATGGCAAGCACTGCATCAAGAAGGATGAATCGCCTCAAAGTCAGTAGCCTCTCTGCTGTCGCTTGAAATGCACGCGCAAATTGCCCTACATCAAACCCATTCCCCCGCTCCTGCACGATAATCCGCCTTCCATTTCGGTTCGACGAAACGGAACACGGTGCGAATCCGTGGCGGGCCCGCCGCTGTAACCGGGGACGGGCGCTGCATGATCGACTGATCGGCCACTGACGGGGCACACCCCGGCGGGAAGGCAGCAGCGCTCCGGACGATCCGGGAGCCAGAAGACGTGTCGAACCGATCCGGAGCCAAGGCAAGGGCTCCGGCTGACTGCATGCTCACGCGTGCCGTCAGCCGGAGCCCTTTTCTTTTTCACCATTTGATTCGAGGACTCGATCATGACGCAGACCATTCAAGCGCAACAAACCGCCCAGCCCCAGACCGCCGCCGCAAAGGGCGAAGATAAACCCGTCGCCCCGAGCATCGCCACGCGCAAGAGCTGCAATCCGGACGGTATCGGCCTCTCGCACTACGTGCTGATGGACAAGAAGGCGGCGAAGTAACGATGACTGCTGCCGCAACGATGAGCCGGGCCGCCACTGGCGGTCCGGCGCTGGTTCCCGTGGACATCGGCCACGCCGTCTATGCCGCCGTCACCGACCCGGCCACCGCCTTCTGGGGCCTGGTCGACAAGACGCGCGTCAACGAGTCGCTGACCGGCGGTCCGCTGTTCGACGCCTACAGCAAGGAATACGACCGCTTCGCCAGGGAGCTGCACGCGCTGCGCTTCGAGCTGAAGCCCTCCGGCGTCTATCTCAACCCGACCGAGCGCTGCAACCTCAACTGCACCTACTGCTACCTGCCCGGCGAGCAGCGCAGCGGCGGCACGCACATGCCGCGCGAAACGCTCACCGCCTCGCTCGCCGCGCTGCGCGACTACTTCGCCTCCGTCATGGGCGACACGGACAGGAAGCCGCGCGCCATCTTCCACGGCGCCGAGCCGCTGATGAACCGCGACGCGGTGTTCGCCGCGATCGACGAGTTCGCCGACGACTTCGCCTTCGGCGTGCAGACCAACGGCACGCTGCTCGACGACGCGGCGATCGACTTCCTGACCTCGCGCAACGTCAGCATCGGCCTCTCGCTCGACGGCCCGGTCGCCGGCATCACCGACGCCACGCGCCGCACCTGGGGCGGCAAGAGCGTGCACGACAAGGTGCTGACGGCGATGGAGAAGCTGCGCGGCTACGGCTCGTGGAGCGTGATCACCACCTGCAACACCGAGAACCTGCCTTACCTCACGCGCATGGTCGAGCTGTTCCACGCCGCCGAAGTGCCGACCTGCATGCTCAACACCGTCCGTTGCACGCTGCCCGGCGCGCGCGGCGTGAAGCCGGCCGACGGCGACATGGCGAAGGCTTTCTTCGCCGCGCTCGACCGCACGCACGAGCTGTACCGGGAAACCGGGCGCAAGCTGATGGTCGCCAACTTCGCCAACATCCTGTTGGCGATCCTCGCGCCGACCGCGCGCCGGCTGATGTGCGACATCTCGCCCTGCGGCGGCGGCCGCGCCTTCTTCGCGCTGGCGGCCGACGGCGGCCTCTACCCGTGCAGCGAGTTCATCGGCCTGAAGCGCTTCAACGGCGGCAACCTGCTCACCGACGGCGTCGAGGCGGCCTTGAAGTCGGCAGCCTTCCGCCCGGTGATCGAACGCGACGTCGACACCTTCGACCCCTGCGGCTCCTGCGCGATCCGCCATTTCTGCGGCTCGCCGTGCCCGGCCGAAGCGGCCGAGATGAACGGCGGCATGGACAAGATCGGTGCCTTCTGCGACTTCTACAAGGAGCAGGTGAACTACGCGTTGCGTCTGATCGCCGACGGCAAGGCCGACGACTACCTGTGGGACGGCTGGGACGACGGCACCGAGACGGTGTTCAACATCGTCAACTGACGCCGCCGGCGGCCGCCGCTCCGGAATCCTCCGGGGCGGCGGCTTTTTCGCCTACGGCACCGGCGGCAGCGCGATCTCGTCGCTGGTCGCCGCCCCCTGTGAAAACTCCCGGCACAATTCCAGGAAGGCGCGCAGCCCGGCACCGTGGAACTTGTCGCGGTGCCAGACGAAGCTGAAGGTGCGCTTCAGGTCGAGCGCCGGCGTCCGCACTTCGGCCAGGCTGCCGCGGCGGAAGGCGTCCTTCAGCGCCAGCCGCGAGATGCAGCCGAGCCCCAGCCCGCTCTCGACGGCGCGCTTGATCGCCTCGGTATGCTCCAGCTCGAGGCGCACCCGCAGGCCCGGCAGATGATGGCGGAAGGCATGATCGAAGGTCTCGCGCGTCCCCGAACCCGGCTCGCGCAGGATCCACGGCTCCTGCAGCAGGCGCTTCGGCGTCGCGCTGCGGCCGGCCAGCGGATGCCCCGGCGCGCAGAACACCGCCAGCTCGTCGTCGACCCACGGCACCACCGCCAGGTCCGGATGGTGGCAATCGCCTTCGACCAGCCCCAGATCCACCTCGTGCACCGCCAGCGCCTGCAGCAGGTGGGCGGTGTTGCGCACCTCCAGCTTCACCCGCGCCTGCGGGTGGCGGCGCAGGAACTCGGCGACGATCAGCGTTGCCAGATAGTTGCCGATCGTCAGCGTGGCGCCGATGTTCAGGTTGCCGACCGCCTCGTGCCCCTGCAGCAGGTCGTCGATCTCGGCGGCGCGGTCGAGCAGCTCGACCGCCTTCGGCAGCAGGTTGCGTCCCAGTTCGTTCAGCCGTAGCGACTTGCCGACGCGGTCGAACAGCCGCCGCCCGGTCTGCCGCTCCAGCTCGGCGAGCGCGGTGCTCGCCGCCGACTGGGTCAGCGCGACCGCCCCGGCGGCGCCGGAGACGCTGCCGGAACGCGCGATGGCAGCGAAGATCTCGAGCTGGCGGAGCGTGAAGTGCATATCTGCGATCCTGATATATACGATTTGTACAATCTGTTTCACGGATATTACGCCAACTTCTAGACTGGCGGCGTTCCCACTTCCATCGCAGAGCACGACCATGAGCAAGTACGGCACCGAAACGGTTCTCGACGTCCGCCACTGGAACGACCACCTGTTCAGCTTCCGCACCACGCGCGATCCCGGGCTGCGCTTCGACAACGGCCAGTTCGTGATGATCGGGCTGGAGGTCGACGGCAAGCCGCTGACGCGCGCCTACAGCATCGCCAGCGCCAACCACGAGGAGCATCTGGAGTTCTTCAGCATCAAGGTGCCGGACGGCCCGCTGACCTCGCGCCTGCAACACCTGCGGACCGGCGACCCGATCGTCGTCAGCCGCAAGCCGACCGGCACGCTGGTGCTGCGCGACCTGAAGCCGGGCAAGCACCTCTACCTGTTCGGCACCGGCACCGGGCTCGCCCCCTTCCTCAGCCTGATCCAGGACCCGGAGGCCTACGAGCGCTTCGACAAGGTGGTGCTGGTGCACGGCGTGCGCTGGACCAGCGAACTCGCCTATTCCGAGTTCATCGAGCAGACGCTGCCGAACCACGAATTCCTCGGCGAGCTGACGCAGGGCAAGCTCATCTACTACCCGACGGTGACCCGCGAGCCCTTCCGCAACCAGGGCCGCATCACCGACCTGATCGACTCCGGCAAGCTTTGCGCCGACATCGGCCTGCCGCCGCTCGACCCGGCAGACGACCGCGCGATGATCTGCGGCAGCCCGGCGATGAACAAGGACATGTGCGAGCTGCTCGACGCGCGCGGCTTCAAGGTCTCGCCGTACATCGGCGCGCAGGGCGACTACGTGATCGAGCGCGCCTTCGTCGAGAAGTGATCCGCGACCGCGCCTGAATCGACCAGGCGGCCGACGCGCGTCGGGCTGCAGCCCGGCACCGTCTGCGTCAGGCGCGGCGTGAAATCCGTCGTCGACGCCGCGACCGCCCACGGCACCGGCGCCGCCTCGATGGCGAGGATGCCCGGCGCGACGAGGGCAAGCAGTTTTCCGCGCTGGCTGAGGATGTCCATCCGTTTCTCCTGATCTCGTTGTTGTCCGGAACACCGCGCCAGAGGCGCGACGGAGAAGCTTTAGCCACATCCGTGCCAAGCGGACGATCACCAGGAAAATCAGCGAGTTAGGGGAAAAAATCGGCGCCGGCGGAGCAGCCGCCGGCGGCAGCTGTCGCCACCTGCCGACAGGCACCCGCGCGATCGCGGCAAGTGCCTGTTTCGAGAAGATTCAGCCGCGTCGTCCGCCGGCGACATCGTCGCCGTCGCCGCGGAAATGCGCGGGAACGAGGTCGTGCTTCTGCAGCAGGCGGTAGAGCTCGGTGCGGTTGCGGTCGGCCAGGCGGGCGGCGTCGGAGACGTTGCCGTCGGTCAGCTTCAAGAGCTGCACCAGGTAGTCGCGTTCGAAGCGCAGCTTGGCCTCGGCGTAGCTGAGGACCTCGTTGCCGCGCACGCGCAGCGCGCGCTGCACCAGCGCCAGCGGAATCAGCGGCGAGGTCGCCAGCGCGCAGACCTGCTCGACGACGTTGTAGAGCTGGCGCACGTTGCCCGGCCACGGCGCCGTCGCCAGCGCCTCCAGCGCCTCCGGCGCGAAGCCGTTTACCTTCTTGCCGTACTTCTCGACCAGCGCCTGCAGGAAATGGTTGGCGAGCAGCGGGATGTCCTCGCGCCGCTCGTCGAGCGTCGGCAGCGTCAGGCCGACGACGTTGAGGCGATAGAACAGGTCCTCGCGGAACGCGCCTTCGGCCATCGCCGCCTCCAGGTCGCGGTGCGTCGCCGACAGGATGCGTACGTCGATCGGCACCGCCGCGGTCGCCCCGACCGGGCGCACCGCCCGCTCCTGCAGCACGCGCAAGAGCTTCACCTGCAGCGGCAGCGGCATGTCGCCGATCTCGTCGAGGAACAGCGTGCCGCCGTCGGCCGCCTGGAACAGGCCGAGGTGGTTGGCGGTGGCGCCGGTGAAGGCGCCCTTGACGTGGCCGAACAGCTCGGATTCGAGCAGCGACTCCGGGATCGCGCCGCAATTGACCGCGACGAAGGGCTTCGCCGCGCGCGCGCTGGCGCGGTGGATGGCGCGCGCCAGCAGCTCCTTGCCGCTGCCGCTCTCGCCGCGGATCAGCACGCCGGCGTCGGAGGCGGCGACCAGCTTCGCCTCCTCGAGCACCTCGGCCATCCGCTTGCTGCGGCTGACGATGCCGGCGCGCCACGCGTCGCCGTCGCCGCCGTCCTCCTCCGCCGGCGCCGGCGACAGCGCCAGCGCCTGCCGGATCTTTTCCAGCAGCGCCTGGCTGTCGAAGGGCTTGGTCAGGTAGCCGAAGACGCCGCGCGCGGTCGCCGCCACCGCGTCGGGGATCGTTCCGTGCGCGGTGAGCAGGATCACCGGCAGTGCCGGATGCTGCTGGCGCAGCTCGTCGAACAGCGCGAGGCCGTCGCGCCCGGGCAGGCGCACGTCGCTCAGCACCAGGTCCGGCCGTTCGACGGCGACGCGGGCCAGCGCCGCCTCCGCCGTATCGACCGCGGTCACCCGGTAGCCGCTGGCGCGCAGGCGCATCGACAGCAGGCGCAGCAGGTCGGGGTCGTCGTCGACGACCAGCACGTGCGCCGACGGCGGCTGCAACATCACCGCGAGATTCATGGGGTACCTCCAGGCATGGGTTTCGGCTGCGGCCGCGCCGGCAGGCTGCGCTCGATCGCGGTCAGCGCATCGATCTTCTCCTGCAGCAGGTCGCCGCGCCGCTGCGCTTCGCGCCACTGCTGCTCGAGGCGCAGGCGCTCGCCATACTGGTCGTGCAACAGTCGTGCCAGCGGCGCCAGGTCGGCGGCGTACGGGTGCGCGCTCTTCAGCACGCTCTCGAGCAGCGCCGAGGCGCGCTGCAACTCCGGCGGCCGTGCGTTGGCGAGCTGGATCGCCTGCTGCATCAGCAGGTAGGGATCGCCGCCCGCCGGCCGCTCGCGCAGCGCCTCCGGCGACGGCCGCGGATTGCCCGCGTAGTAGGCGAGCATCGCCCGCAGCGGCGCCTCCTCCGGCGCGGCGACGCGCGCCGGCGGCGTGCCGCAGGCAGCCAGCGCGAGGCACAGCAGCGCCGGCAGGCAGCGACGAAGATCAGTGTTCATGAGGCAGCTCCATCCTGAAATGCGCACCACGGGCTTCCGGCACGAGATAAATGCGACCGCCCTGCGCGGCGACCAGTTCGCGCACGATCGACAGACCGACGCCGCTGCCCGCCGCCGCTGTCGCCGGTCGGCGACTGCCCTGCACGAAGGGTTCGAAGATGCGCTCGGCGTCCTCCGGGGCGACGCCCGGGCCGGCGTCGACGCAGTCGATCATCAGCACGCCGTCGGCGATCCGCGCCGACAGCCGGATCTCGCCGCCGTCCGGGCTGAAGGCGATGGCGTTGGAAAGCAGGTTGCCGAGCGCGACGCGCAGCTTGTCCGGGTCGAGCAGTGCCGGCTGGCGGCCGCCATCGATCGTCACCCGCAACCCGCGCGCCTGCAGTTGCAGCCGCTGCGCCTCGACGCATTCGTCGAGCAGGCCGCGCAGCGCGACGCGGCGGCGCTGCAGGCGGCCGGCGTCGAACACCGTCGCGTGGTAGTTGAGCAGGTCCTCGATCTGCCGCTGCAGCGCCCGCGCATTGTGCTCGAGGATGCCGGCGACCTCGCGCTGGTCGGCGGTCAGCGGCCCGACCACCTGGTCCTGCAGCAGCGCGACGCCTTCGCGCAGCGCGGCGAGCGGGGTCTTCAGCTCGTGCGAGACGTGGCGCAGCACGCGCACGCGGTCGGCCTCCAGCTCGGCGAGGCGCAGGCGCAGCCAGTCGAGGCGACGGCCGAGGCGCTCCAGGTCGACCGGGCCGTGGATCGCGATCGGGGTGTCGAAGCGGCCGCCGCCGAGCTGCTCGATCGCCGCTTCCAGCCGGCTCACCGGACGCAGCAGCCACCAGCCGATCGCCGCGCCGAGCAGCAGCGCGGCGGCGATGGCACCCAGCACCTGCGCCAGCAGGCTGGTCCGGCTGGCTTCCAGCGACTGCAGCAGCGTCGCATTGTGGCGGTCGATCCACTGCCGGCCGGCGTCGGCAAGCGCGGCGTTGGCCGGGCCGAGGCGGGCCAGCGCCGCCAGCGCGGCCTCGCCGCCGTCGGCACGCAGCGCCGCGGCCGCCTCGCCGGCGCCCTGCTCCCAGGCGGCGGCAGCCTGCGAGATTTCCGGGACGCCGACGCCATGCAGGCGCAGCAGCGTCGGCAGCGTCTCGTCGTGGATCGCAACGAAGCGCTCGCGCAGCGCGGCGTCCCGGAGCACGAGGTACTGCCGCGCGCTGCGCTCGAGGTCGACGCTGCGCTCGGCGAGCAGCTGGATGTCGGCCGTCACCTGCACCGCCAGCGCCGCGCCGGCGCGGCTCTCGTCGGCGAAATCCTCGAGCGCCAGCAGGCCGCGCAGCGCCGCCACGGCGAGCAGCAGCGCGACGAGCAGGAAACCGAGCAGCAGGGTCAGGCGGAAGGACAGACGCGGCATGGGAAAGGGACGCGGAAGTTGTGCCCAAGCTTACGCAGGCGGGAAACGGCGGGACAAGCTGTCGTGAAACGACGACAGATCAAATTATAGACAAATCAATCACCTGCCGACGGAGGAAACGCCCGCCGTCGGGCTGCGGCGTCGCGGCGACGCCTCGCTGGCACCGCCGCCGGCCGCCGGGAATCGCCGCCAGCCGCTGTCCCGCGGGACTTTCGCCGCGGCTGGCACGGCCCTTGATAGGGACGCCGCGAACCCCACTCACGGAGACCACGCCATGTTCCATAAGCCGAGCAATCCCTTTGCCAAGGACAGCCCGATGGCCGCCGCCCGCGACGCACTGTCGCCGCAGGCGCGCAGCGGCATCCCGAGCACGCCGCAGACCGCCAACCCCGCGCCGCAGAACGCTGCCGCCGCTGCAGCCGCTGCCGGCGCCAAGCCGGCGGCGGAAGCGGCGAAGCCTGCCCCGCCCCCCGCCGCCGAGTCCGCCGCCGGCAGCGGCAGCCGCCTGATCGTCGGTCCCGACGTCAAGCTGAAGAGCGCCGAGATCCTCGACTGCGACACCCTGGTCGTCGAAGGCCGGGTCGAGGCGACGATGGACAGCCGCGTCATCCGCATCGCCGAAAACGGCCTCTACACGGGCAAGGTCAGCATCGACATCGCCGAGATCCACGGCCACTTCGAAGGCGAACTGACCGCCCGCAGCCAGCTGATGATCCATGCCACCGGCAAGGTCAGCGGCAAGATCCGCTACGGCAAGATGCTGATCGAGGAAGGCGGCCAGATTTCCGGCGAGATCAAGTCGCTCGCCGAGGACGATGCGCCTTCCTTTCGCCCCCGCAGCGAAATCCTCGCCCCCGTGAAGGCCGCCGCCGGCTGACGCCCGGCGCGACCTCCCTTGCGCCGCCGCGGCCGCGACACTCTCCTCCGCCGGCTCGCCGCGGCGCCTTTTTCCCCACTGCCGAGCGGGTCATTTTCCTTGTCCCACGGGGCTCGCCGGGGAGGCGGGCGGGTTACAATGGAGGCCTCTTCGCACAGGAGCGCGCCATGTCCGCCCACCTCATCCTCACCGTGATCGGCGACGACCGTCCGGGCCTCGTCGAATCCCTCGCCACCACCATCGCCGCGCATCAGGGCAACTGGCTCGAATCGTCGATGTCGCAGCTCTCCGGCAAGTTCGCCGGGATCGTCCGCGTCAGCCTGCCGGAGGCGCAGACGGCCGCGCTCAAGGCCGCACTCGCGGCGCTGCCCGGGCTGCGCGTCACCGCCGAGGAGGCGCAGGCGGCCGCAGCGCCGTCGGGCAGCCGCCGCCTGAAGCTGTCGCTGGTCGGCCACGACCGCGTCGGCATCGTCCGCGAAGTCTCGCAGGTGCTGGCGCGCCACGCCGTCAACGTCGAGGAGCTGGCCACGCACACCGCCAGCGCGCCGATGTCGGCCGAGATCCTCTTCCACGCCGCCGCCGAGCTGACCGCGGCGCCGGGCCTCGACGCCCGCGCGCTGATCGCCGACCTCGAACGCATCTCCAACGACCTGATGGTCGACATCAACCTCGACGAGACCATCCGCAGCTGATGACCGCCGCCGCCACCGAAATCCGCATGCCGCGCTACCCGGAATGCTGGGAGAGCTGCGGCTCGTGCGCCAGCGGCGACGTGTTCGTCCTCGAAGTCTTCGTGCAGCCGGGCGACCGCATCGAGCGCGAGGACAACATCATCAGCATCGAAACCGGCAAGGTCGCCCTCGACATCCCCTGCCCCTGGGCCGGCACCGTCCGCGACGTGTTCATCGAGGTCGGCGACAAGCCCGAGGAAGGCGCGCTGCTGATCACCATGGAGCGCGAGGAATGACGGCATGAGCGAGATCTGGATCGCCGTCGTCGTCTGCATCGTCGTCGTCCTCAGCGGCGCGCTGCCGCTGCTGCGCGACCGCCACAACCAGCGCACGCCGCTGCCGCCGCGCCCGGAAACGCTGCGCGACTGGCACAAGGAAGAAACCTTGCACGATTGGCGTCAGGATCAGTCCAAGCACTGAGCGCACCAGATCGGTCCGCCGGCGCACGATAACGCCGCTGCGGCGCACCACCTCGGCGCGCGAGGCGCGTCCGCAACGCAAAAACACGATACGGCTCAACAACTTGCCGTTTGGCATGCTTCTCGCGTTGCGTATTGCACCAGAACAATACGCACGAGAGCCCTGCCATGGCAGCCCCGACCTTCTATAACGAGATGCTCGATGCGGACGGCGGCACCCGCCCGCATTACGCAGCCTATCGCCGCTGGCTCGACGAGACGCCGCCCGAGCGCATCGCCGCCAAGCGCGCCGAGGCCGATGCGCTGTTCCACCGCGTCGGCATCACCTTCGCCGTCTATGGCCAGGAAGACGGTGCCGAGCGCCTGATCCCCTTCGACGTCATCCCGCGCATCATCCCGGCGCACGAGTGGCGGCAGCTCTCCGCCGGCCTGCGGCAGCGGGTGCGCGCGCTGAACGCCTTCATCGGCGACATCTACCACGGGCAGGAGATCCTCAAGGCCGGCGTCGTGCCCGAGACGCAGGTGCTGTGCAACGTCCAGTACCGGCCGGAGATGCAGGGCATCGACGTGCCCGGCGGCATCTACGCGCACATCGCCGGCATCGACGTGGTGCGCGCCGGCGCCGGCGAGTTCTACGTGCTCGAGGACAACCTGCGCGTGCCGTCCGGCGTCTCCTACATGCTGGAAGACCGGCGCATGATGATGCGCCTCTTCCCCGAGCTGTTCGCCCGCTACAAGGTGGCGCCGGTCGAGCACTACCCCGACCTGCTGCTCGACACGCTGCGCAGCGTCGCGCCGCAGGGCGTCGCCGACCCGACGGTGGTGGTGATGACGCCGGGCGCCTTCAACAGCGCCTACTTCGAGCACGCCTTTCTCGCCCAGCAGATGGGCGTCGAGCTGGTCGAGGGCAAGGACCTCTTCGTCGAGGACGAGCAGGTCTTCATGCGCACGACGCAGGGCCCGCAGCGGGTCGACGTGATCTACCGCCGCATCGACGACGACTTCCTCGACCCCCTCGCCTTCCGCCCGCAGTCGATGCTCGGCGTGCCCGGCCTGCTCTCGGCCTACCGCGCCGGCCGCGTCACGCTGTCGAACGCGATCGGCAGCGGCGTCGCCGACGACAAGTCGATCTACCCCTTCGTGCCCGAGATGATCCGCTTCTACCTCGGCGAAGCGCCGATCCTGAACAACGTGCCGACCTGGCAGTGCCGCAAGAAGGACGAGCTCGCGCATGTGCTGGCGCACCTGCCGGAGCTCGTGGTCAAGGAAGTGCACGGCGCCGGCGGCTACGGGATGCTGGTCGGGCCGGCAGCGAGCGCGGCCGAGATCGAGGCCTTCCGTGCCCAACTCGTCGCCACACCGGAGCGCTACATCGCACAGCCGACGCTGGCGCTCTCCAGCTGCCCGACCTTCGTCGACAGCGGCGTCGCGCCGCGCCACATCGACCTGCGCCCCTTCGTCCTCTCCGGCCGCGAAATCCGCTTCGTTCCCGGTGGCCTGACCCGCGTCGCGCTCAAGGAAGGCTCGCTGGTGGTGAACTCCTCGCAGGGCGGCGGCACCAAGGACACCTGGGTTCTGGAGGAATGACCATGTTGAGCCGCACCGCCGACCACCTCTACTGGATGGCCCGCTACATGGAGCGGGCCGAGAACCTCGCGCGCATGCTCGACAGCAGCTACCGCATGTCGCTGCTGCCGCAGACCGTCGCGCAGACCGAGGCGAACTGGGGCCGCCTGCTGGTGATCATGGGCATCGAGGCGATCTACCGCGCCCGGCACGAGCACATCACCCAGGACGCGGTGCTCGACTTCATGATCTTCGACACCGAGAACCCGTCGAGCATCCTCAACTGCCTGCGCGCGACGCGCGAGAACGCGCACGCGGTGCGCGGCACGCTCACCTCCGAACTGTGGGAGACGAACAACGCCACCTGGCTGCGGATGCGCGAGTTCGCCCGCAGCGGCCTGCGCGAACGCGGCACCGGCGAGCTCTTCGAATGGGTCAAGTACCGTTCGCACCTGTCGCGCGGCGTCACCATCGGCACCATGCTGCAGGACGACGCGCTGCGCTTCATCCGTATGGGCACCTACCTCGAACGCGCCGACAACACCGCGCGCATCCTCGACACCAAGTTCCGCTCGCTGCCCGCCGGCACCGCGCTCGCCGAGCCGGCGACCGACTACTACCCGTGGAGCGCGCTGCTGAACTCGGTTTCCGCATTCGAGGTCTACCGCAAGGTCTATCGGGATCTGATCACGCCGCTGCGCGTCGCCGAACTGCTGGTGCTGCGCGCCGACATGCCGCGTTCACTGTCGCGCTGCATGAAGGAGGTCTACGCCAACCTGCAGGCCGTCGCCAACCGCCGTTCCGGCGAGACCGAGCGCCGCGCCGGCGAACTCGAGGCCGAGTTGCGCTTCGGGCGCATCGAGGAGATCGTCGAGCACGACCTCAACGCCTGGCTGGCCGGCTTCCTCGACCGCACCCTCGACCTCGGCAACCGCATCGCCGACGACTTCCTCGTCCCGGTCGCCCGCTGACCCACGGAGAGCATCATGCGCCTGCACATCCACCACGCCACCCGCTACCGCTACACCGACGCGGCCGCCTACAGCATCCAGCACCTGCGCCTGACCCCGCGCTCCGACCTGAGCCAGCAGATCCTCAACTGGCAGCTGAGCACGCCCGGCCACCCGCGCCAGCAGCGCGACGCGCACGGCAACACCATCCATACGCTGTCGCTGACCGAACCGCACCAGGAAATCACGCTGATCGTCGACGGCGAGGTCGAGACGCGCGACGCGCCGACGCTGCTGCCGCGCGGCGACGGCCTGTCGCCGCTGGCCTACCTCGCCGACTCGCCGCTGGCGACGCCGGACGGCGCGATCGCCGGCTTCGCACTCGAGCACTATCCCGACGGCCCGCGCCGCGACGCGCTGCTGGCGCTGATGCAGGCGGTCTGCGAGCAGGTGCGCTACCAGCCCGGATCGACCGAGGTCGACCACACCGCCGCCGAGGCCTTCGCGCTCGGCGAAGGCGTCTGCCAGGACCAGGCCCACGTCTTCGTCGCCAGCTGCCGCGCGCTCGGCATCCCGGCGCGCTACGTCAGCGGCTACCTGTTCACCGACGGCGAACACGCCGCCAGCCACGCCTGGGCCGACGCCTGGCTCGAGGACGAGAACGGCTGGCTCAGCTGCGACGTGACGCACCAGCGCTTCGCCGACGGCCACCTGTGCCGGCTCGCGGTCGGCCGCGACTACCTCGACGCCGGCCCGGTGCGCGGCGTCCGCCGCGGCGGCAGCGGCGAGTCGCTGCAGGTCAAGGTCGTCGTCGCCGATTCGCCGAAAGCCGTCCGCGAGGCGCAGCAGGCCGCGCAGCAATGAGCTTGGCCGGAGCCCCCCGGCCGGTGTAGGCTCGGTTCCTGGACAAAAACGGGGGAACACCGGATGACCTACTGCGTGGGAATGCTGCTCGACGAGGGCCTCGTCTTCCTCTCCGACTCGCGCACCAACGCCGGCGTCGACCAGATCAACACCTTCCGCAAGATGACGGTGTTCGAGCGGCCCGGCGCGCGCGTGCTGGTGCTGCTCAGCTCGGGCAACCTGGCAATCACGCAGTCGCTGGTGTCGATGCTGCAGGAGGCGATCGCCGCCACCGACGCGCGCCCGTCGCTGATGAACGCCCCCAACCTGTTCGAGGCCGCGCGCCACGTCGGCGACACGCTGCGCGAGGTGCACCGGCGCGACGCCGAAGCGCTGCAGGCCTTCAACATCGAATTCAACGCCACCTTCATCCTCGGCGGCCAGATCGCCGGCGAGGCGCCGCGCCTCTTTTCGATCTACGCCGCCGGCAACTTCATCGAGGCGACGCCGGAGACGCCCTACTTCCAGATCGGCGAATCGAAGTACGGCAAGCCGATCATCGACCGCGTGCTGCGCCCGACCACGCCGCTGGCCGACGCCGCCAAGTGCGCGCTGATCTCGATGGACTCGACGATCCGCTCCAACCTTTCGGTCGGCCCGCCGCTCGACCTGCTGACGATCCATGCCGGCGCGCTGAAGGTCGCGCAGCGGCAATCGATCGATGCCACCAACCCCTACTTCCAGATGATCCGCAACAGTTGGGGCCAGGCGCTGCGCCAGGCCTTCGACGAACTGCCGAACCCGGAGCTATAAGAACCAAATGGCCAAAGCAAAACCGCACATGAGCTACGAGGAGCACCTCGACGAAGTGACGACGCAGATCACCGAGATCTACACCGTCCCCGACGACGAGGCGATCCGCATGGTCATGGCCGCGCAGGAGGACGAGTACTTCAGCGGCCACGACGACGACCCGACGATCTGCACGCTGGAACGCGCCGGCATCGACGCCCGCTACGTGTTCAAGAACTACAGCCGCAAGGCGCTGCAGAAGAAGGCTGGCAAACCCGCCTGACCGCCACCGCCCCGGGCTTGCGCAGCGGGGCGTTCAGCCCCCTCCCCGCGCTCAGCGGACCGGCACCATCAGGTGCTGGTAGGGCGTTCCCGGCCACATCACGTAGGGCACCGCAGTATCCGGCGTCGCGCTCTTCGGGTACATGTCGTAGAAGCTCGCGTCGGCGCCGACGACCATCACGTGCGGGCCGGTCTTCACCCAGTGGTTGTCGGGCGCCGGCTTCGTCGCGTAGGGGTCGGTGTTGCTGGCGTCGGTGCCGCCGGCGAGCATGTACATGAAGCCGACCTTGCCGGCCGGCGGCGTCTGCCGGTTTATCCAGGCCTCGGCCCAGGCCAGCGCCGCCTTGTCCATGCACATCGGGTCCGGCCCCGGCGTCGCCGGGTTGTCCGGCATGCAGGTAAAGCCGTTGTTTCCCTCGCGCAGCACGCGCATCTTGCCGTCGGCGCCGGCGGCAACGATCGTGGCGCCGGCCGCAACCTTCTTCGGCGCCGCGCTCATCGCGCTCCGGATCAACTTGCGGTCGTCGGCGGCAGGCTTCGCCGCCGCCGCATCGGCGGCACGGGCGACCGGCGGGGAAACGGCCGCCAACGCGGCGGCCACGGCAGTCAGGGCAATCAGGGTGTTCCGCATCATTCTTCTCCTTGGCGAATCGAATCGCCTGACCGGAGCGGAACCGGCCGCCTCGGCCGGCGGACCCTCAGTATAGGAAGCCGTCGCAGAATGCCAATGCCGGATTGCCAGTCCCCCGCAAGGCGCCCGCGCTCGGGTAAACTTGCGCCCTTTGCAATTCACCTCCCCCGAAAGCCATGGCCCAATACGTAATGTCGATGCTCCGCGTGAGCAAGGTCGTCCCGCCCAAGCGGCAGATCATCAAGGACATCTCCCTCTCCTTCTTCCCCGGCGCCAAGATCGGCCTGCTCGGCCTGAACGGCGCCGGCAAGTCGACCGTGCTCAAGATCATGGCCGGCGTCGAGAAGGAATACGAGGGCGAGGTGCAGTGGCAGCCGAACCTGCGCATCGGCTACCTGGCGCAGGAACCGCAACTCGACGCCGAGAAGACCGTGCGCCAGGAAGTCGAGAGCGCGCTCGGCGAGGTGATGCAGGCGCAGGCCAAGCTGGAAGAGGTGTACGCCGCCTACGCCGACGAGAACGCCGACTTCGACAAGCTGGCCGAGGAACAGGCGCGGCTGGAGGCGATCATCGCCACCGCCGGTTCCGACACCGAGCACCAGATGGAAATCGCCGCCGACGCGCTGCGCCTGCCCGACTGGGACGCCCAGATCGGCAAGCTCTCCGGCGGCGAGAAGCGCCGCGTCGCGCTGTGCAAGCTGCTGCTCGAAAAGCCCGACATGCTGCTGCTCGACGAGCCGACCAACCACCTCGACGCGGAGTCGGTCGAGTGGCTGGAACAGTTCCTCGTCCGCTTCCCCGGCACCGTCGTCGCCGTCACCCACGACCGCTACTTCCTCGACAACGCCGCCGAGTGGATCCTCGAACTCGACCGCGGCGAGGGCATCCCGTGGAAGGGCAACTACTCCAGCTGGCTGGAGCAGAAGGAAGCCCGCCTGGAAACGGAAGCCAAGCAGGAAGGCGCCCGCATGAAGGCGATGAAGCAGGAACTGGAATGGGTGCGGCAGAACCCGAAGGCGCGCCAGGCCAAGAGCAAGGCGCGTCTCGCCCGCTACGAGGAAATGGCGAGCTACGAATACCAGAAGCGCAACGAGACGCAGGAAATCTTCATTCCGGTCGCCGAGCGCCTCGGCGACAAAGTGGTCGAATTCAACGGCGTGTCGAAGGCCTTCGGCGACCGCCTGCTGATCGACAACCTCAGCTTCAGCATCCCGCCCGGCGCCATCGTCGGCATCATCGGCCCGAACGGTGCCGGTAAATCGACGTTGTTCCGCATGATCACCGGCCAGGAAAAGCCGGATTCGGGTGAGGTCGTGATCGGCCAGACGGTGAAGATGGCCTACGTCGACCAGAGCCGCGAGAATCTCTCCGGCGACAAAACGGTATTCGACGAACTCGCCGAAGGCCGCGACATCCTGCAGATCGGCAAGTTCGAGATGCCCAGCCGCGCCTACATCGGCCGCTTCAACTTCAAGGGCGCCGACCAGCAGAAGATCGTCGGCAAGCTCTCCGGCGGCGAACGCGGTCGCCTGCACCTGGCGAAGACGCTGATGACCGGCGGCAACGTGCTGCTGCTCGACGAACCGTCGAACGACCTCGACGTCGAAACCCTGCGCGCGCTCGAAGACGCGCTGCTCGAATTCGCCGGCAGCGCGCTGATCATCTCGCACGACCGCTGGTTCCTCGACCGCATCTGTACGCACATCCTCGCCGCCGAAGGCGACTCGCAGTGGAGCTTCTTCACCGGCAACTACCAGGAATACGAGGAAGACAAACGGAAGCGGCTCGGCGAGGAAGGCGCCAAGCCGAAGCGCATCCGCTACCGGCCGATCACGCGCTGATCCGCCCGGCGCCAAAGAAAAACCCGCCCGTTCCGACCGGCGGGTTTTTTGTTGCATGCATTCGCGCTAACATCGCCGCAATTCTTCCCCGGACTACCAGGAACGAAAGGCCAACGATCAGCCAGTTCTTCGGCATCGTCATCCAGATATTCTGGCGCGAACATGCGCCACCTCACTTCCACGCACTCTATGGCGAGCAGGAAGCCCTGATCGACATCAGGACCTTGTCGATCATCGGCGGCTCGATGCCGAAGCGCGCATTGAACCTGACGATAGAATGGGCCATCGAACATCGTCTGGAACTGATGGAGGATTGGGAACTATGCCAAGCCAAGCAGCAACCCAAGAAAATTCCCCCGCTGGAGTGATTCTGGCCGCGCCGTGGCCGGTGCAGGCGGTTTCGGTGCTTCCGGGACACCGGCTCGCCGTCACCTTCCGAGACGGCAGCAACGGCATTGCCGACTGCTCTGCCATCAAGAACGCAACGGACGCAGGCATTTTCGCCCCGCTGGCGGACGAAGCCTTCTTTGCCCAGGTAAGCGTTGAACTCGGTGTTCTGACCTGGCCCAACGGTGCCGATCTGGACCCGGCGTGGCTGCATGAGAATCTGGCAGCAGCAAAAACGTGGTCTGTCCCTTTTTAACGCTTCGTTACCTTCGGTTTGATCAGCGCTGCCTTGCCGTTTTCATCGACGCCATGAACAGCGAACACGTTCTTGGCGAGATCAATGCCGATTGTCATAATGGCTATGGACTTCCCCTTTCGTGGTTCTGATGAGGTTCGGAAAATCCATCCTGGCACTTGTTGCCGACTGCGGCTGCCGCCGCAACCTCGGGACGGGGAAGTCCCTTTCATTCGTTATGCATTTCCTATCGCGAGCCGCTAACCGATGATCCTCTGTAAAAAGACACTCGAATGTCTTCGAGAAATGATCAACGAAAAATCGGAATATCGCTCTGGCCCGAAGCTAGTCCAATTCTTCAATGATCTAGGGTTCAACGACTCATACGGTCAGGGCTTTCCGTCGCGCTGGGTCTTCACTGATGAGCGTTTGGCAAAGATCAATGGAACGCCAGCCCTCGACCAGTGCATTAGAAACACCTTTTCCCCCGTCAATTTCGTCGGCCGAATTCAAGAGCTCGATCTCTTAATCAAGGAATTCAACCAGTACCTTGCCTTCGACAAATGGAAGGTTGTTCGACGAGAAGCTGACATTGGTTTTCAGAAGCTCGAAAAAATCGAGATTGATTCTGGAGAACCAAAGGATTCAGAGAACGAGTTCCTGAGTCGCGAGTTTACGAACGTCGACCTACGGGCGTGACCTGCCTGAATTCTTCGGGCCACTCATTCCTGGAAAATGGCTCCCGGTTTGGTGGTTGAAAGACACTGCTTCTTGAATGCCGCCGGAGTCTGGTTGCCCAGGCTCGAATGCGGACGGATTTCATTGTAATGCTGACGCCATTGATCGATTACGACCTTGGCTTCCGTTCGGTTCCTGAACCACTCCATCGACAGGCATTCATCCCGGAACTTGCCGTTGAAGCTTTCTGCCATACCGTTCTGCCACGGCTTGCCGGGGTCGATCAGTGCCATGTCGAGATTCTCGTTGGCCGCCCAGCGCAGCAGCGCCCGGGAAACGAATTCGGGGCCGTTGTCCGAGCGCAGAATCTTGGGCGCACCGTGCGTGCTGATGAGTTGTGACAGCACCTCGATCACTCTCCCGGAACGAATCGAACCGGCGACATCGATCGCCAGGCTCTCTCGCGTGTATTCATCGACGACTGTCAGACACTTCAGCTGCTGACCGTTGGCGCAGGCGTCGAATACGAAGTCGTAAGCCCATACCTGCCCGGCTGCAAGCGGCGCTTGCGGCCGGGGGCGAGACAGCGCAATCCGCTTTCTTGGCCGCTTCCGCGGCACCTGCAACCCTGCCTTGCGCCACAGGCGCCAAGCCCGGTCAGTACTCATCCGCTGCCCCTGGCGTTCGAGAAAGACCTGAATGCGCCGGTAGCCGTATCGTGGGTACTGTGCCGATAGGATGCGCATGGCCGCCAGTGCCGGTGCGTCCTTCTTCTGCATGCGTGATTCGTAACGGAGCGCCGATCTCGCCGTACGGGTCAGCGCACACGCTTTCCGCTCCGACAGGCCACGCCCCTTGGCGTACTCTGCCTGCCGGCGCCGGGCGGGTGCGCTCACCATTTTTTTGCGTTGATCTCCTTCATGATCTCGACTTCGAGATCACGTTCGGCCAGCAGCTTCTTCAGCCGGGCATTTTCCTGCTCAAGCTGCCGCAGCCGTTTCACTTCATCGGCATTCATCGAACCGAAGCGCTGCCGCCAGCTGTAGATCGTTTGTTCGCTGATGCCGTGTTTCTTCGCTACTTCGGCAACCGAACTCTTGTCCGCTTCACGCAGGATCGCGACGGTCTGCGCTTCCGTAAATCGGCTCTTTCTCATGACTCCCTTTCTTCAAGGAAGCCATCTTCTCAAGTTTCAGCTGGTCCGAAAATCGCCGGGCAGGTCAGGCGCTGAAGCTCGAAAACGCTATTACCGATGTCCTTCAGCACAGGATTAAGGAGATTGAAAAGTGCTTTAGCTCTGGCTCACCGCTAGCGGTAATACTTCTGGCGGGAAGCGCACTTGAAGGCATCCTCCTCGGATTGGCTATTCAGCACCCAAGGCAATTCAATTCCGCTAAGTCATCCCCCAAAGATGGCAGTTCGAAAGTTAAGCCATTTCATGAGTGGAGCCTTAGTGGCTTCATCGATGTTGCCAAGGAATTGGGCCTGATACAGCAAGACACATACAAGTTCAGCCATTCGCTTAGAGACTTCCGTAACTACATACATCCGTTTGAGCAGATGAGCTCGGGCTTCTCTCCGCGGGAACATACGGCGAAGATTTGTCTGCAGGTATTGCGAGCCGCCATTCATGAAATTGGCGACAATCTTTCGAGAATACGCAATGCATAACACTACATATATGGACTCCCCCAGAACGCAAGGAAACGGATCGATAGACGTGGCGACGGGGAAACGCATGCAGTCGTATATCCGGCATCGATAGTGGGCTCTCGTTGGCCCGTGCCGACATGGAATCTGCCCACGGTGCGCCAATCGTTCCAAGCGGCACGCAAGCTGAATCGCCCCGAATTTCGTAGAGTCCCATTGGTTTGAGTCAGGACGTGATGACCTGCGCGAAAAGTAACGCTACGGCGCTGTCCGCCGCCCTACAAGCTGCGCTACCTGTCTTCCCCTCGCCCGTTCCCCCTTTCCCACCCGCGCTGCGGCCGTTCGTCCCGGTCGGCCCGACCGCGGTGGCGGCCACGATCGTCGTCATCGGCGTCGCGGCGGAAGTCGCGTTCGCTGGGTCGCGACTCGGTGCGTACTTCGTCGCGGTGTTGCTCGACTCGTGGCACTACCTGCGCCTCGCGCCGCGGCGTGGCGTCGTTCCGCCAGCGCTCATTGCGCTCCGGCGCCGGGCGGACGTCGCGCTCGGACCGGCGATCGTCGTGACGCTCGAAGCGCGGCGCCTCGCGCCGTTCGATGATGCGCGGCGCAGGATGGTCGTCGCGCTCCCAGTGCCCGCCGTAGCGCCGCCACTGCTCGCCGTGGCGCTCCCAGCGGTGCGGCACCCAGCGGTGACCGTGGCGCGGTTCGACCCAGCGTCCGGGCACCCAGACGTAGCGCGCGCCGATCCAGTTCCAATAGCCGGAGATCCAGATGTAGCCGACCACCGGCGGGCTGCCGATGTATTCGACGTAGGGTGGCGGCGGCGCGACACGGACGGTCTCGACATAGACGGGTTCGCTCGGCGCGACGACGCAGCCGGCGAGCAGGGCCGGCACGGCGAGCAGGCCGGCGATCAACAGTTTCCGCTTGTTCATGTGCACACTCCTCGGCGGCGGCGGCAGGGGTGAATCCCGCAGCGCCGCATCCTGTGTCCACTAACGTGCGCCGGCGCCGGGCCGGCGACCGGAAAGCGGTATCGCATTGTTTCCAGTTGTAAGCGCCTGTTTCCGCCCTTCTCCGCGCCGCGCCGACGCCCCGGCGAACTTGCCGTATGAATATTGCTGCGCCGCGCAAAAATTTTGTTGACATCCTGACGATCGCCCATATAATCGGTTTTGTGCGCCGCAGCAATTATGTTTTTCGAATTGCCCGGTAACGAATCCCAACCCCCCAGACAGGAGTTTTCCATGATCAAGACCAACGAGCAGTTCGCCGCCGCCGGCAAGATCGCCCTCGAGTCGCTGCTGACCTTCGCCAACACTTCGCTGGCGACCGCCGAGCGCCTGGCCGCGCTGAACATCAACACCGCCCGTGCCTTCATCGCCGACAGCGCCGACAACGCCAACGCGCTGTTCGCCGTCAAGGACGTGCAAGGCCTGACCTCGCTGCCGGGTTCGCTGGCCAAGCCGGCGGTCGAGAAGAGCCTCGCCTACTCGCGCAGCGTCTATGAAATCCTCAACGAGTCGGGCAACGGCATCGCCCAGATCGTCGAGGGCCAGGCCGCCGAGCTGAAGAAGTCCTTCACCGCCGCCGTCGAGCAGTCGCTGAAGAGCGCCCCGGCCGGTTCGGAATCGGTCGTCGCCGTCGTCAAGTCGGCGCTGGCGCAGGCCGATTCGGCCTACGAGACGCTGACCCAGTCGGCCAAGCAGGCCAAGGCCACGATCGAAGCCAACGTCGCCGCCGCCAACGCCGCGACGCTGAAGCTGATCGCCAAGGCCGCCTAAGCAGCCGCCACCGCCCGCCCCGTGCGCGGGGAGGCCGAAAACCCGGACCCTGCGTCCGGGTTTTT
Organism: Azospira restricta; assembly: GCF_016858125.1. Taxonomy (NCBI): domain Bacteria; kingdom Pseudomonadati; phylum Pseudomonadota; class Betaproteobacteria; order Rhodocyclales; family Rhodocyclaceae; genus Azospira; species Azospira restricta. Next base: position 2,663,694 of record NZ_CP064781.1, on the reverse strand, counting down.
TCGTTGACGGCGTCAACCGCCGCCGGCCGCCGCGAGTTGGAGTAATGTCGCGTTACCCCTGCCCGGAGCCGCCGATGCCCCAGCCGACGCCCCCCCGTTCCCCGTCGCTCCCCCGCCGCCTGCGCATCATCGGCGCCGCCAGCGGCGTCGGCGCGCAGGACCACGAATGCGAGCACGGACCGGTCGCCTTCCACCGTTCGCAGGCGTGGCACGAGCTCGAACACCACCCGCTGATCGACTGGGGCGAGACGCTGTACGCGCCGGACCGCCCCGGCCTCTCGCCGCTGGAGCGCATCGCGCAGCTCTGCGCACGCCTCGCCGACGCAGTCGCGCAGGCGCGCGCGGCCGGCGAGTTCCCGCTGGTGCTGGGCGGCGACCATTCGGTGGCGATCGGTACCTGGAGCGGCGTCGCCCGCACCGCCGGCGAGCCGCTCGGGCTGCTCTGGATCGACGCGCACATGGACAGCCACACGCCGGAGACGACGCACTCCGGCGCCATCCACGGCATGCCGCTGGCCTGCCTGCTCGGCCGCGGCGACAAGCGCCTGCTCGGCTTCGGCCTGCCCGGGCGGCAGCTGCTGGCGGCGCATACGGTGGTGCTCGGGCCGCGCAGCTACGAAACGGAGGAGGCCGAGCTGCTGCAGCGGCTCGGCGTGCGCGTGATCGGCGCCGAAGAGATCGCGGCCAAAGGCTTCGCCGCCGCCTTCGCCGAGGCGGTCGCGATCGTCGCCGCGGCGCCGCACGGCTTCGGCCTGACGCTGGACCTCGACGCCTTCGACCCGCGGCTGGTGCCGGGCGTCGGCAGCCCGGAGCCGGACGGGCTGGGCACCTGGGAGGTGATCGAGGGGCTGCGCGCGCTGGCGCGTGCGCCCGGCCTGCTGGCGCTGGAAATCGTCGAGTACAACCCGGACCGCGACCGCGGCGGCGTCACCGCCGACCTGATCGCCGACCTGATCGCGGCGGTCGCGCCGCCGGGACGGGCGCGCGGCTGATCAGCGCCGCCGCGCCACCCAGGCCGGCACCCAGCGCAACGACAGCGCACCGAGCGCGGCGCCGAGCAGCAGGCCGCCGCCGACGTCGAAGGCGACGTGCTGCTTGGTGGCCAGCGTCGAATAGACGATGCCCAGGCACCACAGCGCGCTGAAGCCGCGCACGCCGCGGCCGGCGCCGGTCTCGCGCAGCTGCCGGTCGAGCCAGATCGCCGAGAACACCGCGGTCGCCACGTGCAGCGACGGGAAGGCATTGCCGGCGGTGTCGACGCGCTTGAGGATCGCGAAGCTGGGATGCAGCGCCCAGTCGATCTCGAACATCGGCACCGCGGTCGGATAGACGGCGAAGACGCCGACGCCGATCGCGCAGACGGCGAAGATCGCCGCGCCGTAGCCGACCAGTTCGCGCCAGCAGCGGGTCAGCGCCGGCGGCAGCGAGGTGTAGAACCACAGCGAGGCGTAGAGCCAGAACGCTTCCGGACGGAAGCCGACCCACTCGTCGAGCGCCGTCGTCGGCATCGTCGTCACCGCGGCGCCCGGGTTGTGCAGCACGTGCAGGTAGGCCCAAAAGAACAGGCTGATGAAGGCCGTCGTGCCGAGCGCCTTAAGCGGCAGCACGCGGCCGAAGCGCTGTGCGCACAGGCGATACCAGGGAACGGCGGCAGGCGACGGGACTTCGGCGGCAGGATCTATCATCGGGGGAGCGGCGCGGCGCCGGCGGCGCCGACGGCGGGATTGGGCAGGACGGAAACGGGCGAGCCGCGATCTTACCAGCAAGCCGGAGGCGCCCCCAAGCCGCCCGCGGCGGCGCAACGCGGTAGAATGGCGCCCCCGCAACACCGTTCCCCGCCCGCCCATGCCCGACCTCCGGCCACTCGCCGACCGCCTCGAACTGCTCGCCCCCGCCAAGACCAGCGAGTTCGGCATCGAGGCCATCAATCATGGCGCCGACGCCGTCTATATCGGCGGCCCGGCCTTCGGCGCGCGCGCCAACGCCGGCAACGACATCGCCGACATCGCCCGCCTCGCCGAGCACGCGCACCGCTACAACGCGCGCGTGCTGGTGGCGCTGAACACCATCCTGCACGACAACGAGCTGGAGGAAGCCCGGCGCATCGCGTGGGACGTCTGGAACGCCGGCGCCGACGCGCTGATCGTGCAGGATATGGGCCTGCTGGAGATCGACCTGCCGCCGATCGAGCTGCACGCCTCGACCCAGTGCGACATCCGCAGCGTCGAGAAGGCGAAGTTCCTCGGCCAGGTCGGCTTCTCGCAGATGGTGCTGGCGCGCGAGCTGTCGCTCAAGCAGATCGGCGCCATCCGCGAAGCCACCGCGGCCGACGGCGTGACGCTGGAGTTCTTCATCCACGGCGCGCTGTGCGTCGCCTTCTCCGGCCAGTGCTACATCAGCCACGCGCACACCGAGCGCAGCGCCAACCGCGGCGACTGCTCGCAGGACTGCCGCCTGCCCTACACGCTGTCGGACGACCAGGGCCGCGTCGTCGCCTTCGAGAAGCACCTGCTGTCGATGAAGGACAACAACCAGACCAGCAACCTGGAAGCGCTGATCGACGCCGGCATCCGCTCGTTCAAGATCGAGGGCCGCTACAAGGACCTCGGCTACGTCAAGAACATCACCGGCCACTACCGGCGCGAGCTGGACCGGATCATCGAAGGCCGCGACAGCTTCCGGGCCTCGTCCGCCGGCCGCACCACCCTCTTCTTCACGCCGGACCCGGACAAGACCTTCCACCGCGGCACCACCGACTACTTCGTGAACGAGCGCAAGACCGACATCGGCGCCTTCGATTCGCCGAAGTTCGTCGGCTTGGCCATCGGCACGGTGACCAAGGTCGGCCACGGCTGGTTCGAGATGGAATCCGCAGAGCCGCTGGCCAACGGCGACGGCCTCAACTACATGCACAAGCGCGAGGTGGTCGGCGTGCCGGTCAACGTCGCCGAGCAGAAAGGCGGGGTCTGGCGCATCGAGCCGAACGTCGAGGTCTCGCAGCTGCCCGGCTTCAAGCCGGGCACGGCGATCAACCGCAACGGCGACCACGCCTGGGAGCTGGCGCTGACGAGGAAGTCGGCCGAGCGCCGCGTCGCGGTGGACATGGCGTTCACCGAGACCGCCGACGGCTTCGCGCTGACGCTGACCGACGAGGACGGCGTCAGCGCCGAGGCGCGGCTGGCCGCCGACAAGGCGCCGGCGACCCACCCGGAGAAAACCGCGGCGTCGCTGCGCGAGAACCTCGGCAAGCTCGGCGCGACGCTGTTCGCCGCCCGCCGCATCGACCTCGAATTGAGCCAGCCCTGGTTCGTCCCCGCCTCGGCGGTGAACGGCCTGCGCCGCGACGCCGTCGCCGCGCTCGAAGCGGCGCGCGCCGCCGCCTACGCGCGGCCGCCGCGGAAAGCCCCGGTGGAACCGCCGGCGCCCTACCCCGAGGAATCGCTGTCCTACCTCGCCAACATCTACAACGACCAGGCGCGCGCCTTCTACGCGAAGCACGGCGTCAAGCTGATGGACGCCGCCTTCGAGGCGCACGAGGAGGACGGCGAGGTGTCGCTGATGGTCACCAAGCACTGCCTGCGCTTCTCGTTCAACCTGTGCCCGAAGCAGGCCAAGGGCGTCACCGGCGTGCAGGGCCAGGTGCGCGCCGAGCCGATGACGCTGGTCTCGGGCGGCGAGAAATACACGCTGCGCTTCGACTGCCGGCCGTGCGAGATGCACGTCGTCGGGAAAATGAAGAAGCACATCCTGCAGTCGCCGCCGCCGACGGTGGTGGCGCTGCCGCTGGTCTTCCACCGGCAGCGGCCGGGGGCGGACTCCTGATCAGTAATGCGGCGGGACTTCGTCGCGCAGGCTGCGCGCGCCGCCGGCGGGGATCGCCTGCACCTGCCGCTGCAGGTCGGCGAGCTGCCGCTGCAGCGCCTCGATCTGTTCCTGCTGGCGGAAGACGGTGTGGTTGAGCGTGTCGACCAGGTCCTCGGCGTACGAGAGCTTGATCTCCAGCTCGGTCAGGCGGGATTCCGCGGATTCCATGAAAACTCCTCGATGAAGCAGCGATTCTACGTCACAACGCAATGAGCCAGGACCACCGCCACAGCCTCCTCGAAGACGCGCAGGCGCTCGCCACCGGCACGCTGCTGTTCGCCTTCGCGATCGTCCTCTTCCGCGAAGCCGGGCTGCTCACCGGCGGCACCGCCGGCATCACCTTCCTCGCCCACTACCTGAGCGGCGTGCCGTTCGGACTGCTCTATTTCCTGATCAACATCCCGTTCTATGTCTTCGGCCTGCTCGCGCTCGGCCGCGCCTTCACGGCGAAGACCTTCTGCGCGGTGGCGCTGCTCTCGGCCTACAGCGAACTGCTGCCGCGCTGGATCGCGATCGAGCGCATCGACCCGGTGTTCGCCGGCGTGCTCGGCGGCCTGCTCGCCGGCGCCGGGCTGCTCATGCTGATCCGCCACCAGGCCAGCGTCGGCGGCCTCGGCGTGCTCGCCATCTACCTGCAGAAGAAGCGCGGCTGGCGCGCCGGCACGGTGCAGATGCTCGCCGACGGCTTCATCGTCTGCGGCGCGCTGTACGCGGTCGAACTGGAAAAGGTCGCGCTGTCGGTGATCGGCGCGGTGATGCTGAACCTGGTGCTGACGATCAACCACCGCCCGGGACGGTATTTCGGGCAGTAGTGCGCTACGCGGCGCGCTTCAGCCAGCGCGGCTCGAACTCCAGCGTCGTCGCCTCGTCGGCCAAGTAGATGCGGCCGTCCTGGATCGTGCATTGCAGGCGCATCGTGCGCCCGGCCAGCGTCGCCAGCGCGGCGCTGTCGGCGGCCTCCAGCGCGAGCACGGAAAGCTTGTCGAGGGCCTTCAGCTTGCCCTCGTTCTGCTGCCACCAGATGTCCGCCGCCCGGCCGCCGTAGACCAGCACGACGACCTCGTCGGCACGGCCGCAGGCGCGGCGCAGGTCGCGCTCGTCGGGCAGGCCGACGTCGATCCAGCGGCGGATGGCGCCGGTCAGGTCGGGTTCGAACAGCGCCGGCTCGTCCTCGGTCGACAGGCCGCGGCCAAAGCTGAGGCCGTCCGACGCGAACAGCGCGAAGGCAAGCAGGCGCACCATCAGCCGCTCGTCGGTCTCCGACGGGTGGCGGGCGAGCGTCAGCGGGTAGCTCTGGTAGTGGTGCCGGTCGAGGTCGGAGACCTGCAGGTCGGCCTTGAAGACGGTGGATTTGAGGGCCATGCGCCGCGCTTTCGGGAAGGAGGGGCGCATTATGCCACCGCCCGGCCCGCCGTCGCCGCGCCGGCGCCGCTGCTGTTATGATCGGCGCATCGGAGGCGCCGCCGCCGACCACGACCAGACCGATCCCGACCCCATGTTCACCGAACGAACCCGCCTGCTCGCCCGCATCGCGCTGCTGCTCGTCGCCGGCTTCCTCGCCGTCAGCCTCGGCGCCTACTGGGTATCCCGCGACACGCTGCGCCACAACCTGGCCGCCGAAGGCCTGCCGCTGACCGGCGACAACATCTATTCGGAGATCCAGAAGGACATCCTGCGCCCGGTCTTCATCTCGTCGCTGATGGCCAACGACACCTTCGTCCGCGACTGGCTGCTCTCCGGCGAGAAGGACACCGCGCAGATCGCCCGCTACCTGCGGGAAATCAAGGAGAAGTACGGCACGCTGACCAGCTTCCTGGTCTCCGACCTCAGCGCCAACTACTACTACGTCGACGGCGTGCTGAAGCGGGTGCGCCCGGACGAGCCGCGCGACGCCTGGTTCTACCGCGTCCGCGAGATGCAGCCGGCCTATGAGCTGAACGTCGATCCGGACGCCGCCAACCGCGACATCAAGACCATCTTCATCAACTACCGCGTGTTCGACTACGACGGCCGCTTCATCGGCGCCACCGGCGTCGGCCTGCCGCTGGCGCTGGTCGCGCAGCAGATCGAGAGCTACGAGACGCGCTTCCGCCGCCGCATCTACTTCCTCGACGCCGCCGGCCGCGTCGTGCTCGCCTCCGGCCGGACGCCGCCGGCGGCGGCGTCGATCCGCGAGACGCCGGGCATCCGCGACGTCGCCGAACGCATCCTGCAGCGCCACGGCAGCCCGCAGCAGCTCGAATATGCGCACGACGGCGCGACGGTGCTGGTGAACGCCCGCCACATCCCCGAACTCGACTGGCACCTGGTGGTCGAGCAGAACGACGCCGACGCGGTACGGCCGGTACGCCAGGTGCTGCTGGTGAACCTCGCGATCAGCGCGCTGGTGACGCTGCTGGTGCTGACCACCGCGCTGATCGCGATCAACCGCTACCAGCACCGGCTGGAGAAGGCGGCGGCCACCGACCCGCTGACCGGCGCCCTCAACCGGCTGGCCTTCGACGTCGTCTTCCAGGTCGCGCTGCGCGACTGCCAGCGCAACGGCCAGGCGCTCTCAGCGATCCTGATCGACCTCGACCTCTTCAAGCAGATCAACGACAGCCGCGGCCACCTTGCCGGCGACCAGGTGCTGCGCGCCGCCGCCGAGCTGATCCGCAGCCAGCTGCGCGAGGCCGACGTGATGGCGCGCTGGGGCGGCGAGGAATTCCTCGTGCTGCTGCGCGACTGCCCGCTGGAAAACGCGCTGAACGTCGCCGAGAAGCTGCGCGTGACGGTCGCCGCGCACGACTTCGCCGCCGGCGGCGAAACGCAGCCGCTGACGATCAGCCTCGGCGTCGCCGAGCACGCCGCCGGCGACAGCGCCGAGGCGCTGTTCCACCGCGCCGACCGCGCGCTCTACCAAGCCAAGCGGAACGGCCGCAACCGCGTCGAGACGACGCCCGCGTGATGCCGGAACAGGCCGTCGACCGTCGCCGCTGCGCCTCGTGCGAACGCTGGAGCGGCGCGCGCTCTGCCGGCGGCGACGGCGCCAGCGTGCTGATCGCGTCGGAGACGGCCACCGGCACCTGCGTCGGCGGCCCGTGGGACGGCAGCGAGCGGCGGGCGCGCTCGGCCTGCGGCCAGTGGCTGCGCTGGCAGGCGCTGCCGCCGCCGGCGCCGGAACGGACGGAATGACGCGGGCGGCCGGCGGCCTGTTTTTGATCGGGGTCAAAGCTGGCCGACAGCGGCACCGCAACGGCGCATTTGAGGCGCATAATTTGCGTTTTCGACCCGACAACGACAAGGCGCAGGGCGAGCCATGACCCCTTCCCCGGAATCGGCACCGACGACGATCCTGATCGTCGACGACACGCCGGAGAACCTGACCGTCCTCAGCGAGGTGCTGCAGCCGACCTGGCGCGTGCGCGCGGCCAACAGCGGACGCCGCGCGCTGCAGATCGCCGGCGGCGACCCCCGGCCGGACCTGATCCTGCTCGACGTGATGATGCCGGAGATGGACGGCTACACGGTGCTCGCCCAGCTGCGCGAGAACCCGCACACCGCCGACATCCCGGTGATCTTCGTCACCGCGATGGACGCCACCGAGGACGAGGAGCACGGCCTCGACGCCGGCGCCGTCGACTACATCACCAAGCCGGTACGCCCGGCGATCGTGCGCGCCCGCGTGCGCACCCACCTCGAGCTGACGCGCGCCAAGTCGCTGCTGCGCGACGAGAACCACTACCTGGAGGCGGAAGTCGCCCGCCGCATGCGGCAGAACCAGATCATCCAGGAAGTCAGCATCCACGCGCTGGCGCGGCTGGCCGAGACGCGCGACCCGGAGACCGGCAACCACCTGCGCCGCACGCAGGGCTACGTGCGCACGCTGGCCGACGCGCTGAAGGGTAACCCGCGCTTCTCCGGCTACCTGCAGCCGCACACCATCGAGACGCTGGTGCGCTCGGCGCCGCTGCACGACATCGGCAAGGTCGGCATCCCCGACCACATTCTGCTCAAGCCCGGCAAGCTGACCGCCGAAGAGTGGGAGATCATGCAGACGCACGCGCGCCTGGGCCACGACGCAATCGAGCGCGCCGAGCAGGATGCCGAGGAGACGGTCGAGTTCCTCGCCATCGCCAAGGAGATCGCGCACTACCACCACGAGAAATGGAACGGCAGCGGCTACCCGGAACGCCTCGCCGGCGACGCGATCCCGATCTCGGCGCGGCTGATGGCGCTCGCCGACGTCTTCGACGCGCTGATCTGCCGCCGCGTCTACAAGCCGCCGATGCCGATCGCCGACGCCCGCGCGATCATCGAGAAGGAGCGCGGCGCCCACTTCGACCCGGACGTCGTCGACGCCTTCCTCGCGCGCTTCGACACCTTCGCCGCGATCGCCCAGCGCTACACCGACGACGACATGCTCTGACGCCGCGATGCCGAACCGGACGCCAGCGAGCCCCGCCAACGCCTGGAGCGAAGTCGCCCGGATCGTCGTTCCCTACCTGCTCTTCGCCGGACTCTGGATCCTCTTCTCCGACCGCTTCGTCGACACGCTGAGCCGCGAGCCGCAAGTGCTGCAGCGGCTGCAGACGGTCAAGGGCTGGCTGTTCGTCGCCGTCACCGGCGGCCTGCTGGCGCTGCTGCTGCGCCGGCTGATCGGCCGCCTGCACGCCGAGCATCGTGCGCTGGCCGCCAGCGAGGCGCGCATGCGCGGCCTGCTCGACAGCCTGCCGGACATGATCTGGATGAAGTCGCCGGACGGCCGCTACCTGGAAATCACGCCGCAGGCGGCGCGCCTGTTCGGCCTGCCGCCGGAGGGGGTGATCGGCCGCACCGACCACGAGCTGCTGCCGGCCGCCGTCGCCGACGCGCTGCGCGCGAACGACCTGGCCGCGGTCGAAGCCGGCCGCGCGCGGATCAACGACGAATGGCTGACCTTCCCCGACGACGGCCACCGCGAGCTGGTGCACGTGGTCAAGACGCCGCTCTTCGACGACCGCGGCGCCCTGCTCGGCGTGCTCGGCATCGGCCACGACATCACCGAGATGCACACCGCGCGCCAGGCCACGCTGCAGGCGCTGGCGCGCGCCGAGACGGCCTTCCACGCCAGCCCGGCGGCGATCGCGCTGACGCGCCTGGAGGACGGCATCTTCGTCGAGGTGAACGAAACCTTCATCCGGCTGTTCGGCTGGAGCAACGCCGAGCTGCGCGGCTGGAGCGCGCGCGACAAGGGCTTCTGGCCGGACGACAGCGCCCGGCTCGCCTTCCGCGCGGCGCTCGCCGAGCACGGCAGCGTCAGCGACTACGAAACGGTGCTCGCCGACCGCGACGGGCGCTCGCACTTCGTCAGCATCACCGCCAAGATCATCGACCTCGACGGCGTACCGCACCAGCTCTCGTTCATCCTCGACATCACGCAGCGGGTGAACGCGGTGGTCGAGCTGCACACGTTGCAGGAGCGCTTCACCCGGGCCTTCCGTTCGGCGCCGGTGGCGGCCTGCATCACCCGCCTGCGCGACGGCAAGCTGATCGAGGTCAACGAGCAACTGTGCCGCGAATACGAATGGCCGCGCGCCGAGCTGCTCGGCAAGACGACGCTGGAAGCCGGCCTGTGGGGCAGCGCCGCCGACCGCGAGGCGATGGTGGCGACGATCCGCGCCCTCGGCCACCTCGAGAACTACGAGAGCATCGGCGTCTCGCGCAGCGGCCGCCGCCGGCACATCAGCATCTCGGCGACGGTGACCGAACTCGACGACGAGCCGCACCTGCTGGTGTACATCGCCGACATCAGCGATGCGCTGCGCGCGCGCCGCATGGTGCTCGGGCACAACGCCATCCTGCAGGGGATCGCCGGCAGCGCGCCGCTGCCGCAGACGCTGACGGCGCTGGCGCGGCTGGTCGAGGAGCAGTTCGAGAACACCTTCGTCGCCGTCCAGCTGCTCGACGACGACGGCCATCACCTGCGGCTGGGCGCCGCCCCCAGCCTGCCGCCGGAGTTCTGCGCGGCGGTCGACGCGATGGAGATCGGCGACGGCATCTGCGCCTGCGGCACGGCGGCCTTCCGCGGCAAGCCGATCGACGTCGACGACATCGCCAGCCACCCGTTCTGCGCGCATTTCCGCGACCGGGCGGCGGCTGCCGGCCTCGCCGCCTGCTGGTCGACCCCGATCTTCGACGCAGCCGGCAAGGTGCTCGGTGCGCTGTCGGTCTATTCCCGGCAGTGCGGCCCGCTGCCGCCCGAGCTCAGGCCGCACCTCGACACGCTGGCGCAGACCGCCGCCGTCGCCATCCGCCGCGAGCGCGACGAGGCCGCGCTGCGCGCCAGCGAGCAGCGCTGGATCCTCGCCCTCGACGCCGCCGGCCATGGCGTCTGGGACTGGAACGCGACCACCGGCAAGCTGTTCGTCTCGGCGCGCGCCAACACCATGCTCGGCTACGCCGACGGCACGATCGGCGGCACCTACGAGGACTGGCGCCGCTTCATCCATCCCGACGACCTCCCCGGCTGCCGCGCGGCGCTGATCGCCCACATCCGCGGCGAGACGCCGCTCTACCGCGACGAGCACCGCGTGCGCTGCCAGGACGGGCGCTGGAAGTGGATCCTCGACCGCGGCATGGTCGTCGAGCGCGACAGCAGCGGCCGCGCGACGCGGGTGATCGGCACCCACACCGACGTCACCGAGTTCCGCGACACGATCGACATCCTGACCCGGCTGCAGCTCGCGGTCGAGCAGAGTTCGAACAGCATCGTCATCACCGACGCCGACGGCGTCATCGAATACGTGAACGCCGCCTTCGTCGCCACCACCGGCTACGCGCGCGGCGAGGCGATCGGCCGCCACGCCGGCTTCCACAAGTCGGGGCAGACGCCGGCGGCGACCTACGCCGCGCTGTGGCAGGCGCTGCGCGCCGGCGACAGCTGGCGCGGCGAATTCGTCAACCGGCGCAAGGACGGCGAGCTGATCGTCGCCGCCGCGACCATCTCGCCGGTGCGCATGGCCGACGGCTCGGTCAGCCACTACCTGTCGGTGCAGGAGGACGTCACCGAGAAGAAGCGCATCGCCGACGAGCTCGACCAGCACCGCCACCACCTGCAGGAGCTGGTCGCGGCGCGCACCGCCGAGCTGGAGCAGGCCAACCACCGGCTGCAGATCTCCGACATGCGCCTCAACGCGATGTTCGAGATGAGCCAGCGGGCGACCGCGCTCGACGAACGCGAGCTGCTGCAGATGGGCATCGACGAGGCGGTGCGGCTGACCGGCAGCGAGATCGGCTACCTGCACCTGATGAACGAGGACCAGGAGTCGATCCACCTCTACCTCTGGTCGTCCGGCACCGTGAGCCACTGCGAACAGGTCGACGCGTCGCACTACCCGGTGTCGCAGGCCGGCATCTGGGCCGACACCGTGCGCACGCAGCGACCGGTGATCCACAACGACTTCCCGGCGCTGGTCGCCGGCGGCCAGCTGCGCAACGGCCTGCCCGACGGCCACGCGCCGTTGGCGCGGCACATGGGCGTACCGGTCATGGAAGGGCAGCAGGTGCGGCTGCTGATCGGTGTCGGCAACAAGGCCAGCGACTACGACGATTCGGACGTGCGCGAACTGCAGCTGATCGGCAACGACCTCTGGCGCATCGTCATGCGCCGCCGCGCCGAGGCCGCGCTGGCCGAGGCCAAGCGCAGCGCCGAGGAGGCCAGCCAGGCGAAGTCGGCCTTCCTCGCCAACATGAGCCACGAGATCCGCACGCCGATGAACGCGATCATCGGCCTCACCCACCTCGCGCTGCGCGACGCCGAGCGGCCGGCGCAGCGCGACCGGCTGGAGAAGGTCGCCACCTCGGCGCAGCACCTGCTCGGCGTCATCAACGACATCCTCGACATCTCCAAGATCGAGGCCGGACGGCTGGCGCTGGAGGCGGTCGACTTCGCGCTGGCGCGCGTCTTCGACAACGTCGCCACGCTGGTCGCCGAGCGCGTCGCCGAGAAGGGACTGACGCTCGCCTGCGAGATCGACCCGGCGCTGCCGCCGGTGCTGCGTGGCGACGCGCTGCGCCTCGGCCAGATCCTGATCAACTTCGTCGGCAACGCGATCAAGTTCACCGAGCACGGCGGCATCGTCGTCCGTGCCCGGCGGGTCGATGCCGGCGACGACGGCGTCCTCGCCCGCTTCGAGGTCGAGGACACCGGCATCGGCATCGCGCCGGAGGCGCAGAAGCGCCTGTTCACCACCTTCGAGCAGGCCGACGTATCGACCACCCGCCGCTTCGGCGGCACCGGCCTCGGGCTCGCGATCAGCCGCCACCTGGCCGAACTGATGGGCGGTAGCACCGGCGTGCGCAGCACCCCGGGCAGCGGCAGCACCTTCTGGTTCACCGCCCGCCTGGCGATCGGCAGCCTGCCCGCCGAAAGCGACGCGCTGCCCGCCACCGGCAGCCGCACGCAGGCCGAGAAGCTGCTCGCGCAGAACCACCGCGGCGCGCGCATCCTGCTCGTCGAGGACAATCCGATCAACCAGGAAGTCACCCTCGACCTGCTGCGCAGCGTCGGCCTCGGCGCCGACCTCGCCGGCAACGGCGCGGAAGCGCTGCGCCGCTGCCGCGAGGCGAGCTACGACCTGATCCTGATGGACATGCAGATGCCGGTAATGGACGGCCTCGAGGCGACGCGCGCGATCCGCGCGCTGCCGCAGGGGACGATGCCGATCCTGGCGCTGACCGCCAACGCCTTCGGCGAGGATCGCCAGCGCAGCCTCGCCGCCGGCATGAACGACCACGTCGCCAAGCCGGTTGACCCGAACGTGCTCTACGCGGCGCTGCTGCGCTGGCTGCCGAAGACAGGCGCAACGCCGAGCCTCGTCGCCGCCCCCCCGCCGCCGGCCGCCGGCGGCGACGATGCGGCGTTCATGGCCTGCATCGCGACCATCGACGGCCTCGACACCGAACTCGGCCTGCGCTCGGTGCGCGGGCGCGTCGCCAGCTACCGGCGGCTGTGCCGCCTCTACGCCGAATCGCACGCCGGCGACATGGCGACGCTGCGCCGCCAGCTCGCCGACGGCGACGCCAGGCTCGCCTGCCGCACCGCGCATTCGCTGAAGGGCGCAGCCGGCACGCTCGGCGCCGTGCTGCTGCAGAAGACCGCCGGCGACCTCGAGCGCACGCTGGCCACCGGCACCGACGCGCTGGCCGCTAACGCGCTGATCGACCGCGTCGACTACATCAACCGCTCGCTGTGCCAGGCGCTCGCCGCCGCCGACCGCATCGAGCCGCCGCCGCAGCCGGTGCCGCCCGTCGACCGCGCGACCGCGGCCACGCTGCTGGCACGGCTGGAGACGCTGATCGCCGAGGACGACGTGCGCGCCAAGACGCTGCTGACCGACGCGCGCAGCGCACTGCAGCCGCTGATCGGCGAGCACTACGACCGCCTCGCCCATGCGCTCGCCCACTACGACTTCGAGGCGGCGCTGACGGCACTGCACGGCGCACGCCGGCAACTCGACGCGGAGCGCACCGCCGATGCCTGAGCCGTCGCCGCACAACCTCGCCCAGCAGCGGCGGCTGCTGAAGCAGATCGTCGGCATCTGGGCGCTGGTGCTGGTGCTGATCACCGCCGGCGGCGCCCTGCTCTACAACGAGCAGTCGCGGCAGGCGCGGGCGCAGGTCGACGGCCAGCTGCTGTCGATCGCCGAGCTGAAGACCGGCCAGATCGAGCAGTGGCGCAACGAGCGCCTGTCGCACGCCAAGGTGCTGTCCGGCAACGTCATCTTCGCGCGCGCCGCCGAGGAATTCTTCGCCACCGGCAGCCCGAGCGCGCGCAAGCGCATACGCGACTATTTCCGCAACCTCAAGCAGCACTACGGCTACGCCAACGTGCTGCTGCTCGACAGCGAAGGCCGCGTGCCGCTGCGCCTGGAGCCGCAGGCGGCGGCGCTGGCGCCGGACATCGTCGACCTGGTCGCCGGCGCCATCGAGCGACGCCAGCCGCTGCACGGCAACCTGCACCAGTTCGCCGACGAGCCGGCGCCGCACATCGACGTCGTCGCGCCGATCTTCGCCGGCGCCGACAGCGAGGGGCGCGCGCTCGGCGCCGTGCTGCTGCAGGCCGACCCGAACGGCTTCCTCTACCCGCTGCTGAAGTCCTGGCCGACGCCCACCGACTCCGGCGAGACGCTGCTCGTCGAGCGTCGCGGCGACGAGGTCGTCTACCTCAACGACCTGCGCCACGTCACCAACAGCGCGATGAAGATGCGCCGCCCGGTGACCGACGAGACGCTGCCGGCGGCGCGCGCGGTACGCGGCCAGCAGGGCATCTTCGCCGGCCTCGACCATCGCCGCATCCCGGTGATCGCCGCGCTGAAGCCGGTGCCCGGCACCTCCTGGCACCTGATCGCGAAGATCGACCGCGACGAGGCGCTGGCCACCAGCCAGACCATTTCCTGGCTGATCCTCGCCCTCACCGTCGGCGGCATGGTCGGCGCCACCGCCTTCTTCGGCATGCTCTGGCAGACCCTCGGCAAGCGCCAGTACCAGCAGCTGTTCCAGAGCGAGGCCGCCAACCGCGAGCTGCGCGAGCGCTTCAGCGTCGCCTTCCACGCCAGCCCGGTCGCCGCCTCGATCACGCGCGCCCGCGACGGCCGCTTCATCGACGTGAACCAGCGCTACGTCGAAGGCTTCGGCTGGACGCGCGCCGAGCTGGTCGGCAGGACCTCGATCGAGGTCCGCCTGTGGGCCGACGCCGCCGCCCGCGACGCGTGGATCCGGCAGCTCGAGGCCGACCCCGACCTGCCGCCGCTGCAGACGCTGTTCCGCCACCGCAACGGCGAGCTGCGCACGGTCAGCATCTCCGGCGCGATCGCCAAGGTCGAGGGCGAGGCGCTGCTGATCGCCTTCGTCAGCGACCTCACCGACCTGCAGCGCAACGCCTCCGAGCTGGAGCAGCACCGCCACCACCTCGCCCGCCTGGTCGAGCAGCGTACCGCCGAGCTGGCGCAGGCGAAGGACGAGGCGGAAACGGCGAACCGCGCGAAGAGCGCCTTCCTCGCCAACATGAGCCACGAGATCCGGACGCCGATGAACGCGATCATCGGCCTCACCCACCTCGCCCGCCAGGAAGCGCACACCCCCGAGCAGCAGGAGCGCCTGCGCAAGATCAGCGCCTCGGCGCAGCACCTGCTCGGGATCATCAACGACATCCTCGACATCTCCAAGATCGAGGCCGACAAGATCACGCTGGAAATCCTCGACTTCGACACCGCGCAGGTCTTCGACAATGTCGTCACGCTGCTCGCCGACAAGCTCGAGGCCAAGGGGTTGTGGCTGTCGCGCGAGATCGACCCGACGCTGCCGCCGGTGCTGCGCGGCGACGCGCTGCGCGTCGGCCAGATCGTCGTCAACTACGTCAGCAACGCGCTGAAATTCACCGCGCAGGGTGGCATCGTGATGCGCGCGCGGCTGGTCGAGGACGGCGGCG
Source organism: Azospira restricta (assembly GCF_016858125.1). Lineage (NCBI taxonomy): Bacteria > Pseudomonadati > Pseudomonadota > Betaproteobacteria > Rhodocyclales > Rhodocyclaceae > Azospira > Azospira restricta. The sequence goes on along the minus strand of NZ_CP064781.1, from coordinate 2,648,381 downwards.
ACAGCCTGCTGGTGCGCTTCGAGGTCGAGGACACCGGCATCGGCATCGCCGCCGAGGTGCTGCCGCGACTGTTCCGCGCCTTCGAGCAGGCCGACAGCTCGACCACCCGCCATTTCGGCGGCACCGGGCTGGGCCTCGCGATCAGCGCCCGCCTCGCCCGGCTGATGGGCGGCGACGTCGGCGTCATGTCGGCGCCGGGCAAGGGCAGCACCTTCTGGTTCACCGCCCGCCTGCAGCGCGGCCTCGGCGCGGTCGCGGCAGCCACCGGCAGCACCCGGCAGAACCTCGAGAAGCTGCTCGCGCTGCGCGCCGGCGGCCGCCGCGTGCTGCTGGTCGAGGACAACCTGGTGAACCAGGAGGTCGCGCTCGGCCTGCTGCGCAACGTCGGCTTCCACGTCGGCCTCGCCGAGAACGGCCGGCAGGCGCTCGACCGCGTCGGCGACGAGGACTACGACCTGATCCTGATGGACATGCAGATGCCGGTGATGGACGGACTGCAGGCCACCCGCGAGATTCGCGCGCTGCCCGGCCGCGACGCGGTGCCGATCCTGGCGATGACCGCCAACGCCTTCGACGAGGACCGCCGCCGCTGCGCCGACGCGGGGATGAACGACCACCTCGCCAAGCCCTTCGACCCGGACCAGCTCTACACCATGCTGCTGCGCTGGCTGCCCGAGCGCGCCGGCAGCGCCGTGCCGCCCGCGCCGGCGCCGGCAGCGGCCGCCGCGGCGACGGGCACTGCCGGCGCGCCGGCGCTGCCGAGCATCCCCGGCATCGACACGCAGCAGGGCATCCGCGGCGTCGGCGGCCGCGCCGACGTCTATGCCCGCCTGTTGTCCACCTTCGCCGAGCGCCACTGCGAGGACCTCGATCGCCTGCAGGAACAGCTCGCCGTCGGCGACGCCGAGACCGCCCGGCGCACCGCGCACAGCCTGAAGGGGGCCGCCGGCGCGCTCGGCCTGAGCGCGCTGCACGGCGCGGTCGCCCGCGTCGAGCAGGCGATCGCCGCCAGCGAGGCGGGCGACGCGCTGACGGCGCTGATCGCCGCCGCCGACGACCGCCTCGACGAGGCCTGCGCCGCCATCCTCGCCGCCGGCGCGCGGGAGGGCGCGGGCGAACCCGACGCCGGCGGCGAGGCAGTCGACGCCGAGGAGGCGAGACGCGTGCTCGACGAACTGGAAACCTTGCTCGCCGACGACGATCCGCGCGCCGCGAACCGGCTGCATGCGCATGCGCCGCTGCTGCGCGCCGCGCTCGGCCGGCGCTTCGCCGCGCTGCGCAGCCAGGTCGCCGACTTCGATTTCGTCGCCGCGCTCGCCACGCTGCGCGCCGCCCGCGCCGCACCGGCCGCCGCCACCGCCGAAGAGGAGCCATGAAATGCCGCTGATGCAGTGGAACGAACATTTCGCGACCGGCATCGAGGTCATCGACGAACAGCACCGCTGGCTGATCGACCTGGTCAACGCCACGGCGCCAGTGCTCGCGCTCAACTACCGCCGCCACCACGAGCGCGCCGATGAGCTGCTCGACCAGCTGATGCACTACGCGGCCTTCCACTTCCAGACCGAAGAGCGGCTGATGCGCGACCACGCCATCGATCCGCGGCACGAGGCGCTGCACCGCGAGTCGCACGGCCGCTTCGCCGCCGACGTCGCGCTGATGCGCGCCGCCTACACCGCCGGCGAGGCGCCGACCGGCGGCGCGCTGCTCACCTTCCTCGCCAACTGGCTGATCTTCCACATCCTCGGCGAGGACCAGGCGCTCACCCGCCAGCTGCGCGCGATCGACGGCGGCCGGTCGCCGGCGGAGGCCTTCGCCGACGGCGCCGGCGACCGCTGCGACCCGGCGCACGAAGCGCTGACGCAGGCGCTGATCGACGCCTACACGCTGGTCACCGAGCAGAACCGCAACCTGATGGAGAACAACCACGAGCTCGAGCGGCACCGCCACCGCCTCGAGGAACTGGTCAGCGCGCGCACCGTCGACCTGGTGCGCGCGCTCGACGCCGCCGAGACGGCAAACAAGGCGCGCAGCAGCTTCATCGCCAACATGAGCCACGAGATCCGCACGCCGATGAACGCCATCGTCGGCATCACCTGGGCGCTCCAGCAGCACACGCGCGACCAGGCGCAGCTGGCGCGGCTCAGGCAGGTCGGCGAGGCGACGCAGCAGCTGCTGACGATCGTCAACGACCTGCTCGACATGGCGCGCATCGAATCCGACCGGCTGACGCTGGAGCCGCTCGACTTCGACCCGCGCCGGGTGCTGCACGAGGTGCTCGGCGGCATCGCCGACAAGGCCGCGGCGAAGGGGCTGCACGTCACCGTCGAGGCCGACGGGCTGCCGCCGCTGCTGCGCGGCGACCCGGTGCGCCTCGGCCAGATCCTCGCCAACTACGCCAGCAACGCGGTCAAGTTCACCGAGCGCGGCGAGGTCGCGCTGCGCGCCCGCCGCTTCGACGCCGTCGACGGCGTCGTCCGCCTGCGCTTCGAGATCGAGGATACCGGCGTCGGCATCGACCCGGCCGAGCTGCCGCGGCTGTTCCGGCCCTTCGAGCAGGCCGACGCGTCATCGACGCGGCGCCACGGCGGTACCGGGCTCGGGCTGGCGATCAGCCGGCGGCTGGCCGAGATGATGGGGGGCAGTACCGGCGCCGACAGCCACCCGGGCAAGGGCAGCCTGTTCTGGCTGGAACTGCCGTTCGCACTGCTGCCGGCCGCGGCGGCGGCCGCCGGCAGCCCGCTGGCGGTCGCCGCCGCGCCGCCAGCGGCGGGGCACGCCGTTCCGCTGTCGCCGCCGCAGCGCGAGATCCTGCGCCGCCTGGCGGCGCTGCTCGCCGACGACGACGTGCAGGCGGTCGCCTTGTGGCACGAATGCGCGGAAGCGCTGGCCGGCCATTTCGACCGCCAGCGGGCGCCGTTCGAGGCGGCGCTCGCCGCCTACGACTTCGCCGCCGCGCACGCGCTGCTGATGCAGGTGGTCGACGAGGACGACGCCGCCCGGCCGTAGCCGACGGGCGGCCGCCGCTCACGCCGGGGCGAGCATCGCCGCGCGCCGCTGCGGCGTCTCCAGGCTGATCCGGCCGAGCGTGCCGTTGCGGTAGTCGGTGAGCAGGATCGCCGCCGCCTTCTCGAGGTCGAGTTCGCCGCCGCTGCCCTTGATCACGCAGGCGCGCTTTCTCGCGATGCCTTCCAGCACCGCCGGCGGGTCGATGCCGGCGACGGCAAAGCCGTAGCGCGCCGTCAGCAGCGCCGGATAATGCGCGAGCAGGAAGCCGGCGAGCCAGGTCGCCACCTCCTCGTCGATGTAGGCATTGACGCCGACCGCGTGGCTGGCGGCGAGCATCAGCCCGTCGACCGGGTGCTCGATCTTCGGCCACAGCATGCCCGGGGTGTCGTAGAGCGTCAGCCGCGAATTGACGTCGATGCGCTGCTGGCTCTTGGTCACCGCCGGCTGGTCGCCGACCGCCGCCACCTTCTTCCTCACCAGCGCGTTCATCAAGGTCGACTTGCCGACGTTGGGGATGCCCATGATCATCAGCCGCAAGGGCTTCAGCGCGCTGTCGCGGTGCGGCGCGAGCTGCTGGCACAGCGACGGCACGCGCGCCGCGTCGCCCTGCTTCTTGCACGAGATCGCCACGGCTTTCGTGCCCGGCTGCGCGTTGTAGAAGTCGAGCCAGGCGCGGGTCGCCGCCGGGTCGGCCATGTCGGCCTTGTTCAACAGCTTCAGGAAGGGCCGCTGACGGAAGGCGCGCAGCTCGTGGATCATCGGGTTGGACGACGCCGCCGGCAGGCGCGCATCGACCACCTCGACGACGACGTCGGCGTTGGCCAGCGTCTCGGCCGCCTTCTTCTTCGCCGAGGTCATGTGCCCCGGGAACCATTGGATCGACATTGCTCTTCTCTATCGAATGCTTATCTGTATTATCGCAGGTCGCCAAACACGGAAACCGCCATGCACATCTGGGTCGATGCCGACGCCTGCCCCGCCGTCATCAAGGACATCCTCTACCGCGCCGCCGAGCGCACCGGGCTGCCGCTGACGCTGGTCGCCAACCAGTGGCTGAAGACGCCGCCCTACCCCAACGTCCGCATGGTGCAGGTGCCAGCCGGCTTCGACGTCGCCGACCGGCACATCGCCGAACAGGTCGCGGCCGGCGACCTCGTCGTCACCGCCGACATTCCGCTCGCGGCGGCGGTGGTCGAGAAAGGCGCCACCGCGATCAACCCGCGCGGCGAGCGCTACACCGCCGAGAACATCCGGCAGGCGCTGGACCTGCGCAACTTCATGGAAAGCCTGCGCAGCAGCGGCGTCGAAACCGGCGGCCCGCCGGCCTTTTCGCATGCCGACCGGCAGGCCTTCGCCAATCAGCTCGACCGGCTGCTGGCGAAGCGCTGAACCTCAGGCCACCTCCCGCGCCTCCAGGAACTGCAGCTTCGGGTACTTTTCCTTGACCATGTTCAGATAGACGTTGTTCGGCGCCAGATACACCGGGTCGTCCGCCCCGTCGAGCGCGACGTTGGCGCTGTAGCGCTCGGAGAGCTGGCGCAGCTCGCCCTCGTCGCCCTTGATCCAGCGCGCGGTCGAGCAGTTGTACGGCTCGAAGATCACCTGCACGCCGTATTCATGTTCCAGCCGGTGGGCGACGACGTCGAACTGCAGCGTACCGACCGCGCCCAGGATCAGATCGCTGCCGGAGACCGGCCGGAAAAGTTGGGTCGCGCCCTCCTCGGCCAGCTGCTGCAGGCCCTTCTGCAGCTGCTTGATCTTCAGCGGGTTGGCGATGCGCGCCAGCCGGAAATGCTCGGGCGCGAACGACGGGATGCCGGTGAAGCGCAGGTCCTCGCCCTCGGTAAACGTCTCGCCGAGGCGGATCGTGCCGTGGTTCGGGATGCCGATGATGTCGCCGGGAAAGGCCTCGTCGGTCGTGCTGCGGTCGCGCGCCATGAAGGTGATCGCGTTGTTCACCGAGAGGGTCTTGCCGCCGGCAACCTGCTTCACTTTCATGCCGCGCTCGAAGCGGCCGGAGCAGACGCGCAGGAAGGCGATACGGTCGCGGTGCTTGGGGTCCATGTTGGCCTGGATCTTGAACACGAAGCCGGAGAACTTGCCTTCGCCCGGCGCCACCTGGCGCGCAGCGTCACCCTGGAGGGCCGGCCGCGCCTGCGGCGCCGGCGACAGCTCGACGACGGCATCGAGCAGCGACTGCACGCCGAAGTTGTTCACCGCCGAGCCGAAGAACACCGGCGTCTGCTTGCCGGCCAAATACTTCTTGGCGCAGAAGGCGTGCGACGCGCCGCGCACCAGTTCGATGTCGGTGCGCAGCTCGTCGGCCTGGCTGCCGATCAGCTCGTCCAAGCGCGGGTTGTCGAGCCCCTGGATCGTCTCGGACGTGCCCTTCTCGGCCTGCGGGTCGAAGAAGGCGATGGCGTCGTCGTAGAGGTGGTAGACGCCGCGGAAGCGCTTGCCCATGCCGATCGGCCAGGTCATCGGCGCGCACTCGATGCCGAGCACCGACTCGATCTCGTCGAGCAGGTCGATCGGCTCCTTGCCCTCGCGGTCGAGCTTGTTGATGAAGGTCAGGATCGGCGTGTCGCGCATGCGGCAGACGTTCAGGAGCTTGATCGTCTGCGCCTCGACGCCGTTCACCGAGTCGATCACCATCACCGCCGAGTCGACGGCGGTCAGCGTGCGGTAGGTATCTTCCGAGAAGTCCTCGTGGCCCGGCGTGTCGAGCAGGTTCACCATGCACTCGCGGTACGGGAACTGCATCACCGACGAGGTCACCGAAATGCCGCGCTGCTTCTCCAGCTCCATCCAGTCCGAGGTGGCGTGGCGCGAGGCCTTGCGCGCGCGCACCTCGCCGGCGACCTGGATGGCGCCGCCGAACCACAGCAGCTTTTCGGTCAGCGTCGTCTTGCCGGCGTCCGGGTGCGAGATGATGGCGAAGGTGCGGCGGCGGGAGATTTCGGTGTCGAGGGCAGTCACGGCGGTACGTCTGCGGGCGGTGGATCAAGGGCCGCGATTATACGCGCAGCGGCGCGCTAAGCCACGGATTTTCATGTCGTTTTGCCTGCGTCATGATAATCTGGCAAAAAAAGTACGGGGACCACCCCGGAACCGAGGAACCCCGACGATGTACCGCCCCGCGGCCGTCCTGGCCGTCATCCGCTGCCTGCTCCTCTGCGCCTGCGTGCTCGGCGGCACGGCGCCGGCCGCCGCCGACCCGCTGCCGCTGCAGGATCTGTCGCCGACGCAGGCCCTCGGCCTGCACGCCGGCCAGCTGCGCGAGGGCAGCGCCCCGCTGACGCTGGAACAGGCGAGCGCCGAACGCGCCGCCGGCCGCTTTGCGGCGTCGACCGCGGCGATGCTGTCCTTCGGCATCCGCTCGGCGCCGGTGTGGATCCACCTCGCATTCGCCAACGCGTCCGCGGCACCGCTGCCGCGCCGGCTGCTGATCGAGAATTCGTGGCAGGACCGCATCGACGTGTACTTCGTCGGCCCCGACGGCACGACGACGCCGCTGCACCTCGGCGACACCCGGCCGCAGGCGGAACGCCCGGTGCCCGGCCGCCACTTCGCCGTCGACCACCGCTTCGCGCCCGGCGTCACCGACCTCTACCTGCGCGTCGAAGCCGCCGACCCGATCGTGTTGCCGATCTACCTGACGACGCCGGAGGCGCACGCCGAGCGGCGGCAGGCGCACGGCTACCGCTACGGCTTCCTCTACGGCTACCTGCTCGCGCTGATGGGCTACAACCTGCTCCTCTTCCTCGGCCTGCGCGACCGGCGGCACCTCGCCTACGCCGCCTTCATCGCCCTCTTCGTCGCCACCAACCTCGCCTACACCGGCCACGGCTACGCCTACCTGTGGCCCGACTCGCCGACCGTGCAGCGCTGGGTCATCCCGATCCTGATGGTGCTCTACGCGACCGCCGGGCTGGTCTTCGCCCGCCACTTCCTCGACACGCCGAAGGCCTTCCCGCGCACGCACCGGGCGCTCGCCGCCGCCACCGCCGGCTTCCTCGCGGCGCTCGCCGCCGCCTGCCTGCTCTTCGCCGACCAGGCGGCGGCGATCCTGGTCGCCTTCGTCGCCGTCATCCTCTTCTCGCTGGCGATGCCGGCGCTCGGCATCATGGCGGTCCGCGGCCGCCACCGCTACTCGCGCTACTTCCTGTTCGCCACCGTCGCCTCGACCGTCGGCACGGCGGTCACGACGCTCTCGGTGCTCGGCCTGATCCCGTTCAGCGCCTTCGGCTTCCAGGCCGTCGAGATCGGCATGGTGATCGACGCCACGCTGCTCGCGCTGGCGCTCGGCAGCCGCTTCCGCGCGATCCAGGCCGAGCGCCAGTCGGCCGAGCGCCTCGCCGCGCGCGACCCGCTGACCGACCTCTACAACCGCCGCTCCTTCCTCGAACTGGCCCGGCCGCTGTGGAGCGGCACCCGCCGCCACGGCCACGAGCTGTCACTGATCATGGTCGACATCGACCATTTCAAGACGATCAACGACACCTACGGGCACGCCGCCGGCGACGACGCGATCATCGCCGTCGCCCGCGTGCTGACCGATTCGGTGCGCGCCGAGGACATCGTCGCCCGCTGGGGCGGCGAGGAATTCCTCGTGCTGCTGCCGGAAACGCCGCTGGACGCCGCCGTCGCGCTCGCCGAGCGGCTGCGCGCCGGCATCGCCGACGCGCGCATCGCGATGGGCGGGCAGGACGTCCGCCTGACCGCCAGCCTCGGCGTCGCCGCCAGCGGCGACAAGGAAAGCCTCGACCGCCTGATCACCGAGGCCGACCACTTCCTCTACCAGTCGAAACATAGCGGCCGCAACCAGGTCAGCGCCGAAATCCTCGCCGCGGCAGCCTGAACGCCCTCCACCGCGATCCGGCGGCCATCGTGCTTTGCCCGGCAAACCCTTACACTGGCGGCTGCCGACGCCCGGCACCGGCCCTCGCGCGCCGCCCGGGCGTTCCCGCCACCACCACCCAAGGCCTCGAATCCATGCGCTCCATCTACGACGTCGACGTGATCCTCCTCCTCGCCACCATGCTCGCCGGCAAGCGCCGCCCGGCGGAATTGCCCGGGATCGTCGCCGCCGCCGAACTGGTGCAGGGACTGCAGGGCACGCTGCCGGCCGCGGCCAAGCTGCGCGCCGCCTTCTCCCGGCTGGCGACGAACGGGCTGGTCTGCGCCGCCGAGGGCGGCTTCGCGCTCACCGCCGCGGCGCAGCAGATCGTCGCCGGCGCGTCGCGCAAGGCGAGCAACGCCGAGCGCCTCGCCGGCATCCGCGAGAAGCTCGCCGGCTACGCGCCGACCGACGGTCACGCCGACATCGTGGTTCCCGACGAGCAATGGAATGCGGCGATCGCCGAGCACCGCGCGTCCGCCGCAGCGGCCGGCAAGAACCTGCTGGTGCCGAAGCCCAGGACCGACGACGACGAACGGAAGAAGCGCCCGGGCCCCGGCCTGCGCCAGCGCAAGCCGCTGCCCCCCCGCCGGCGCAAGGACTGACGCCCGCGGCGCGCGCCCTCAGCGGTACTGCGCGGCGGTGATGAACTGGCCGAAGGACTCGCACCAGACGATCACCGTGTTGTAGGCGGAGACGTCGACCGGCTCGGGAACGGCGACGACGAAATTCTCGAAGGTGCGCACGTCGCCGACGCGCACCATGCGCGACTTCAGCCGCAGGAAGTCGGCCTCGGTCTCGACGAACTCGGGCGACAGGTAGAGCTTGTAGTCCGGCCCCGGCGCCAGCCGCCCGACCAGCGCGACGCTGCGCCGCCCGACCGACACCGCGCCCTCGCCCCAGTGCAGCGGGTCGCTGTCCTTCAGATCGCGCCGGAACTGTCCGCGGTACGCCATCTCGCCCGCCGCCGCGCTCGCCTGCGCCGCAGTCGGCGCCGCCGGCGCGATGAAGATCGGCAGCAGGTAGACGCCGAGCGCGAACCCCAGCGCGACGGCGGCAAGATGCGAGGCGACGAGGAGTGGCAGTTTTTTCACGTTATCAAGCGCCTCGCCGGCAGGCGGCCGGCACGACGACAACGCCGGCCGCAAGCCCTCCGCATCCTAGGGCGTCAACGAACGCGGCAAGGTCGCGGAATCGCCCGACTCCGGGCCCGGGCGCGGCGCCTTCAGGGCGCAGGGTTTCTTCTGCGCTTCCGTCGGGTGCTCGGCCCCGAGACGCTGGTCTTTCAACGCCCCGTAAACCGTGGCCAGTACCGGCGCATCCGCGCTGACCTGGCGCGCCGGCGACGGCTGAACCTGCGTATGCTCGACCCAGCACTCCGCCGGCGCCGGCGGCGGACTGGCAGGCGCAACGGTCTCTCCCTGTGCCAGCGGGAGCACTCCGGCAAGCGCGACTGCCAGGGCCATGCGACAAACCTTCATCACGGCGACCACCTTTCCCTGATACCCGATTAGAGACAGCGGAACGGGGGGTGAAGTTCTGCCGGGGGGTGCAGCGCTCAGCGCAGCAGCATCGCTCGTACTGGCGAAGCGAGGACGGCGAAGCCGAGGACATTGGCGATCACGGTCGCCCAGAACCTGGCGCGGAAGGAGGCCTTGCTCGATTTGTGGCGCAGGACCTGCTGCGCGACGATCGCGCCGGGCCAGCCGCCGACCAGTCCCAGCGTCAGCAAGGTGGCTTCGCTGACCCGCCAGCGCTCCGCAGCCGCCGCCGACTTGTCCAGCGCGTATACGATGAAACAGACCAGGCTCGCGCCGAGGTAGAGCCCGCCGACCCAAAGCGGCAACTTCCAGACGGCCGCGACCACGGTGAAGACGAGCAGGAATGCCGGCAGCGCGAAGCGGCTGGCCGTGCCCCATTGCGCCGGGCCGTCGCCGCGCGAACGCCTGTCCCGACGCGCGGCCCTGACGGGTTCGACGCGCTTCGCCCGCTTCTTGCCATCAACCGTTTCGACCTCGAAGGTCACGTACTGCCCGACCTCCGGCCGGCCGGCGCGCACCGCGAACGCCTTGATGTGCACGAAAACCTCCTGGCCACCGTGGCGCGGCTCGATGAAGCCGAAGCCACGGTCGTCGTTCCAGGTCTTGATTGCGCCTTCGCTTCGCATGATTTTCTGGTTACGTTCCAGGAAGAAAACGTGGTGTGTCCCCTATTTCTTTATTTCTTTTGCAAATAGTGGCCAGCACCGCCCTCAAAACAGCGTCTCCCGATACCGCAGCTTCCCATCCAGCAGCACCCCGAGAATCCCCGCCTTCCCGCGGCTGTCCACCGCCGCCAGGATCGACACCTTCTCGCCGCCCTGCGGCCGCTCGATCTGGCGGCCGGTGCCTTCCTGCACATAGTATTGCTCGATGCCGTAGCGCACCTGCAGCGTGCGCCGTTTGACCGAGGTGTTGCTGGCGCGGTCCCAGTCGTGGTCGGCGACGTAGCTCACCTCACCCTTCAGCGCGAGCAGGCCGGCCGGCACCGCGGCGCGCTCGCGGTGCACCGAGACCGCCCGGGCGCCGGCCGGGTCCGGTTTCAGCGCGACCCAGACGGTGTCGTGGCGCGCGAACTCCCGGTCGCCGCCGACCGCGTCGTCGCCGTCGAGGCGCAGCCGGCTGATCGAATAGTTGAGGCGCGCGTAGTCGCCCATGAACAGCGAGCGCGGGTCGACCGGCTCGGTCTGCAGCACGACCTGGGTGCCGCGGTTCAGCGTCCATTGCTTGTCGGCGATCATCGTCGCCAGCGCGGCGACCTGCACGGCGGCGAGCAGCGAAATCTTCAGCCACAGGTTCATGCTTGCCCCCTGCCGTCGTTGCCCTCGATCTCGCGCAGCAGCGCCCGCCGCCGCCGCTCCAGCCAGCCGCCGCCGGCGAGCAGCAGGAGGCCGCCGGCCATGAAGAACAGCGCGCGGTCGAACAGCGTCCAGAAGGTGTCGAAGTAGCGCGCCAGCACCCAGATCGAGAAGCCGGCGAAGGCGCGGTTCACCAGCTGGCGGTCGGCGTGGCGGATGCCGAGGTCGCCGACCCAGTACAGCAGCGCGAGGAAGAGCGCATTCCAGAACAGCGCCGGCACGCTGCCGCTGCGCGGCACCACCACCTCGACCGCGAGCAGCAGCGCGAAGGCGGCGGCGAGCGCGGCGGCGAGCGCCCGGCGCGGCGGCGGCAGTTCGCTCGCGCGCAGCAGGCGGGCGACGCCGGCCAGGAAGAAGGCGGCGGTGACGGCCAGCGCCGCCAGCCACGGCCACGCGGCTTCGGCCCGCCGCGACAGGCGCAGGTCGAGATCGGGGAAGGTGAACAGGAAGGCGCCGGCCAGCGCGGCGAGCAGGAAGTCGCCGCGCAGCGCGCGCGCGAACGGCTGCGCGCTCGCCTGCGCCAGCGTCCACAGGCCGGCGACGCCGAGCACCTGCAGCGCGAACAGGCGCAGGTGCGCGTTCGAATCCCACAGCGGCCCGATCCACGTCTGCGCGTGCCAGCCGGCGAGCCACAGCAGCAGCACGCCGCCCCAGCCGCGCGCGGCGAGCGGCCAGTCGTGGCGCGCCAGCGGCACCGCGGCGAGCGCGAGGAAGCCGAGCAGCGGCCAGTTCATCACGCGGTAGTCGAACTGCTCGCTCCAGGTCCACACCGCGGCCAGCGCCAATGCCGCCAGCAGCGCCGGCTGCGAGGCGAACAGCCAGGCGGTGAGCAGGCCGCCGGCCGCCCACAGCGCGAGGCCGTCGGGGAAGTGCGCGTCGATGTGGTAGATCTGCCCGACCAGCATGATCGCGGCGCCGAAGAAGAACACCGAGAGCAGGACCATGCCCTGCGCCAGCTTCGGCATCGCGCCGCGCGTCTGGCAGAAGCCGTTGCCGGCGTGGCTGGCGATCAGGGCGAGGAAGACGAGGACGAGTTTGGCGAGCTTGCTCATCTCGTTCCAGTGCGCGGCGAACCAGGTGATGACGCCGACGCCGAGCAGCACCGCACCGGCGAGCGCCAGCGCCGAGGCCCACGCCGGCTTTGCCTGCCGTGCCGCGAAATCGGCGAGGATCGCCGCCCGCCCCTCGGCGCTGACCCAGCCCTGCGCCTCCCAGCGCGGCAGCTCCTGCGCCAGCCGCTTGCCGAACCCCCGCTCGTTCATTGCCGCCCCTGCGTCGATGGAGATGCGGGGATCATACTCCTTGCGCCTACTCGTGCAGCACGACCCCGACCACCGGGTCGAAGGCGTCCTCCCACGGCGCCTCCGCGATGCGCTCGCGCGCCTGGCGGTAGCCGGCGTCCCAGCGGGCACGGATGCCGGCGGCAGTGAAGTCGATGTCCTTGCTGCCGTCCTCGCCGTCCAGCCGCGGCGCGCGCAGCGAGAGCACGTGCATCACCGTGCCGCAGCCCCAGCTCATCAGCTCGCGCACCTCGGGCCGGGCGCGCTCCTCCGCCGGCAGCCGCTTGCCGAGCTCGCGGACGATGTGGCGCAGGCGGTGGATCTGCTGCTGGCGGGCGACGTGGCTGCGGTGCCGGCTCGAATACTGGATGTCCTTCAGCCGGCTCAGCACCTGCTGGATGCTGGCCGGGTCGTCGTCGTCCTGCTCCTGCTGCCAGAGCTGCGTGGCGAAGATCAGCGAGTCGCGGCGCGGCGCGTCGTCCATCACCACCTCGATCGGGGTGTTGGAATAGACGCCGCCGTCCCAGTACGGCTCGCCGTCGATCAGCACCGCCGGGAAGGCCGGCGGCAGCGCGCCGGAGGCGAGGACGTGGTCAGGCGCAAGCGGCTCGTCGCGGCTGTCGAAGTAGCGCATCCGGCCCGAGCGGGCGTTCACCGCCCCCAGCGTCAGCCGCGTGCCGCCGCCGGCGATGCGGCCGAAATCGACCAGCTCGGCGAGCGTCCGGCGCAACGGCGCGGTGGTGTAGAAGCTGGCGCCGGCGACGCCGAGCGGCGCGCAGGCGCCGAGCCAGCTCTCCGGGTTGGGCGCGAAGAAGCCGGGAATGCCGTGCAGCAGCGTGCCGAGCCGCGAAAAGACGCCACCGGGGTCGAGGGCGGCGAACGGCGCGGAGGTCGCGCCGCCGGCTGCGCGCGCCCAGAACTCGCGCAGCCGCGGCAGGCGCTCGCCCGGCGCGTTGCCGGCGATGATGGCGCCGTTGATGGCGCCGATCGAGGTGCCGACCACCCAGTCCGGCTCGATGCCGGCTTCATGCATCGCTTCGTAGACGCCGACCTGGAAGGCGCCGAGCGCGCCGCCGCCCTGCAGCACGAGGACGACCTGCCCGGGGAGATCGCGGCGGCTGCCGGCGGCGGCAGATTCGACGGCGCAGCTGGCGGGGTTGTCGGTCTTCATGGCGCAGCCCTCCGGTGGCGGAGCGTCCGGCCTCCCGTCATTCCGGCGTCCGCCGGAATGACGGGGGATGCGGATGTCAGGCAGGCGCTTGGTGGCACCGCCCCCGGACACTCACTACCGATTGAGAGTCCGCGGCAGGCGCTTGGTTCGGCGCTGCCGTCAGACCGGCACCAGCGACTGCCGCCCCGACCAGCCCTCGCCGGCCGCCAGCGTCACCGGGACACGGACTGCGGCGGCTTCGACGCAGAGCAGGTGCCGCCAGCCGGACGGCGCCATGTCGGCGAGCGCGGCGCAGCGCTCGACCCACGGGTTCCAGACGACGACGTCGGGGAAGCCTTCCTGGTCGAGGCCCAGGCTGAGGTTGCCGGCGTTCACCAGCAGCGGCCGCCTGACGCCGTGGTAGACGCGGTCGGTTTCGCCCTCGAAGCCGAGCCGGGTGCCGGTGTCCTTGACGATGCGGTCGCCGCGCGCGGCGTCACGGTATTCGTGGCCGTAGAGGCCTTCCAGATAGCTGTCCTCGACCTCGGTGACGCGCAGGTAGCTGTGCAGCGCGGCGGTAAACGCCAGCGGCGCGTCGCCGGTGTTGTCCACGCCCAGTTCGACGTCGAGCCGGTTGTTTTCGAGGTTCACGGTGATCTCCGCGCGGAAGGCGTGCGGCCACAGCCTGCGCGTCGCGGCGTCGTCCTCCAGCGCGAAGGAGACCATCGCGTAGTCCTTGCCGGTCGAGCGGCCGCTTTCGCTCCAGGTCCGGGTGCGCGCGAAACCGTGCTTGGGCAGCGGGCCGAGGCCGGCGAACTGCGGGAAGCAGACGGGGACGCCGCCGCGGATCGGCGCGCTGCCGTCGAAGACCGCGCGCTCGGAGAGGAACAGCCGCTCGCGGCCGTCGGCGGTGGTCCACGACAGCACCTGCGCGCCGAAGGCGCTGACCACGGCGCTGGCGCCGCTCGGCACGCGCAGGCGCAACGCGGCGAGGCCGTGGAAGTCGATGCTTTCGATCAGCCCGGCGGCGAGGCGTTCGGGGCGGGGGGCGGCGGGTTTCTTCATCGCGGGTTCCGGTTCAGTGGGCGCGGATCACGTCGGTGTCCGCCGGGTTGTGCTCGTCGCGGTAGATCGCGGCGCGCGCCGGAGCCGGGCCGTTGTAGCAGGCGACGACGACGTTGCTCGCCGCCTGCCCGCGGTGCAGCACGTCGACGCCGCAGCGGCCGTAGACCGACTCGATCGTCGCCAGCAGGTTGCGCGCGTACGGCGTCGCCAGCCGGCCGTCGAGGATCAGGTTGGCGAGCATGACGCCGTCGGGCTTCAGCGCGCGCTTGCTGGTCTCCCAGAATTCGCGCGTCACCAGGTGCGCCGGGATCGACATGCGCGCGGTGTAGACGTCGACCACCACCGCGTCGAAGCGGCGTTCGGTCGCTTTCACGTAGCGGCGCGCGTCGTCGGCGACGAACTCGCCGTTCGCCGTCCCCTTCAGGAAGTGCCGCTCGGCCAGTTCGCGGATCGCCGGGTCGATGTCGACGTAGGTGTAGCGGTTCTTCGGCTCGTCGTGCGACAGCGTGAAGCCGCCGGCGCCCAGCACCAGCACCTCGCGGCCGCTGAAGGCCAGCTCGTCGAGCAGGATCTGCCGCATGCGGCGGATGTAGCGGGCGTACAGCGGCGGCGAGCTTTCGTCGATCAGCGACGAGACCGAGTTGTTGACCTTGAAGGCGCGCGCGTCGACCGCCTCGGCGAGCTTCACCGGCTCGACCGCGTAGCTCGCGTAGGCGGTCTCGCCGACCACCCACAGCCGCTGGTTGGCGGCGAAGGTGGCGGCGACGCCGGCAGCGACCAGCGCCAGCGCGCGCGGCCGCATCCCCTGCAGCAGCACGACGCCGGCGAACAGCAGCAGCGCTACCAGCACCACCGCGGCGCTGACGCCGAGCCACTGCATCACCACGAGCGACAGGCTGACCGAACCGAGGAAGGAGCCGAGCGTGGACCAGTAGAGCGCGAAGCCGGCCTTCTCGCCGGCGCGCTCGTGGCGCATCAGGTTGGTCAGCGCCGGCACGGTCTGCCCGAGCAGCCAGGCCAGCGGGCAGAGCACGCCGCCGATGAACACGGCGTAGGCGAAGACCGGCGGCGGCAGGTGGGCGAAGATCGCGTCCACGGTGTTGCCGGCCAGCCCGACCGCGGCGAGGAAGGCGGAGATCAGGAAATTGCGCGCGACCACCCGCGAGAAGTCGGCGGCGATGCGCCCGCCCGAGGCGTAGCCGAGCGCCAGCGCGAGCAGGAAGAAGCCGATCGTCGGCGCGGTGACGACGATGCTGCTACCGACGTGCGGGATCAGCTGGCGCAGCGCCAGCACCTCGGCGCCGAGCGAACAGAAGCCCTCGATGAAGACGATCAGGAACAGCTGGCGCGGGGTCATGGCGGCGGGCAGCGAAAGGCGGGGCGGCCAGTTTACCCGGAGTCGGGGCGGCGAGCCTTTATAATCGGCGACCTGCGCCGGACAGATGCCCCTCCTCCCCCTTCAAGGGGGAGGCCGGGAGGGGGATGGGGGACGGTGCCGGCGACCGCTTCCAGCCCCCCATCCCCACCCCAACCCTCCCCTTGAAGGGGAGGGAGGCCCCCCCGCCCGACGCCAACCAACCGAAGCCGCCTATGCTCAGCTACCGCCACGCCTTCCACGCCGGCAACCATGCCGATGTCCTCAAGCACCTCGTGCTGGTGCAACTGATCGACTACCTGAAGCAGAAGGAGAAGCCTTTCTGGGTGATCGACACGCACGCCGGCGCCGGCCTCTACGCGCTCGACGCCGGGCACGCCACCAAGCTCGCCGAGCACGAGGGCGGCATCTCCCGCCTGTGGGGCCGCGCCGACCTGCCGCCGGCGGTCGCCGCCTACGTCGACACGGTGCGCCCGCTCAACGCGCGCAACGCCGACGGCGCGCTCAACGCCTACCCCGGCTCGCCGTGGATCGCCTGGAAGCTGCTGCGGCCGGAGGACAAGCTGCGCCTGTTCGAGCTGCACACGACCGACATCCGGACGCTCGCCGACAACTTCCGCGACGGCGGCCGCCAGGTGATGGTCACGCACGGCGACGGGCTGGCCGGGCTGAAGGGGCTGCTGCCGCCGCCGCCCAAGCGCGCGCTGGCGCTGATCGACCCGTCCTACGAGACCGCAGGCGACTACCGCAACGTCGTGAAGACGATCGAGGAGGCGCTGAAGCGCTTCGCCACCGGCACCTACGCGGTGTGGTACCCGATCCTCGCCAAGCCCGAGGCGAAGGCGCTGCCGGAGAAGCTGAAGGCGCTGGCGGCGGCCGCCGGCAGGCCGTGGCTGGACGCGACGCTGACCGTGCGCCGGCAGCCGCCGGGCGTGTTCGGCATGCCCGGCAGCGGCATGTTCGTGATCAACCCGCCGTGGACGCTGGAGAAAACGCTGCGCGAAACGCTTCCCTGGCTGGCCGAGGCGCTCGCCGAGGACGGCGGCGCCGGCTTCACGCTCGCCGCGCAGGCGGACTGAGCGCGCCCCCGCCCATGCTGCGCACCGTCTTCTCCGCCTCGTCCTGCAGCCAGGCGACGAAGCGCTCGACCTCGGGGCGCATGGCGCCCTTCGTGCGCACCAGGTAATAGCCGCGCGCCGGCAGCTTCTCGCGGCGCACCGCCAGCGGCTTCAGCCGGCCGTCGGCGATCGCGCGCGCGACCAGCGGGCCGCGCCCGAGGGCGACGCCCTGCCCCTCCTCGGCGGCGCGGATCAGCTGGTCGTACTGATTGAAGCGCAGCACCGCCTTCGGCCGCGCGCCGGCCAGACCGAGGCCGAGCAGCCACGGCTCCCACGACAGCCACGGCGCGGCGCGGTCGTCGTCGTAGGCGAGCAGCACGATGCGCGAGAAGTCGTCGGCGCTGACGTGCTTGGGCAGGGTCGCCGCGAGCTGCGGCGAGGCCACCGGGAACACCTCCTCCTCGAACAGCAGCGTCGCCTCGGCCGGCACGTCGTCGCCGGCGAGGTAGCGCAGGCCGACGTCGAAACCCTCGCGCTCGAGATCGACGACGCGGTTGTCGGCCGAGATGCGCACGTCGACGTCGGGCTGCGCCTCCTGGAAGGCGGCCAGCCGCGGTACCAGCCACAGCGAGGCGATGCCGACGGCGGCGGTGATCTGCACCTGCGGCCGGCGCTGCGCGGCGCGCAGGCCGGCGCAGACGTCGGCCAGCCGCTCCAGCAGCTCGCCGACGACGCGCAGCAGCGTCTCGCCCTCGGGCGTCAGCCGCAGCCGGCGCACCTCGCGCTGGAACAGGCGCACGCCGAGCTGCTCCTCCAGCGTCTGGATCTGCCGGCTGACCGCCGACTGCGTCAGGTGCAGCTCGTCGGCTGCGCGCGTGAAGCTCAGGTGCCGCGCCGCCGCCTCGAAGCCTTTCAGCGGATCCAGCGACGGCAGCCGGCGCAGCCGTTCCCGGGCGCCTTGATCGATGCGCTCATCCATGCGGTTTCCTCATGTATGGCATGCGGTTTTTCCGTTTGTTGCGGCACACAAAGCCAACTAGATTGGCATCACGGCACCGCCGTACGGAAAGTTGAATGCGAACCACGCATGGAGGATAGCATGAACGCGAACGCCAACCCGACCCGCTACACCCTCGCCGGCCGCGAGCTGCTGGCGCTCGAGCACAGCCACGGCTTCGTCGTCGATTGCCTCGAGGGCGAACTGTGGATTACCGCCGCCGGCGCCGCTGGCGACTACCTGCTGCTCCCTGGCCAGCGCCTGCGCCTCGCCGGCAGCCCGCGCGTGGTGGTCTCCGCGCTGCGCCCGGCGGTGGTCGCCGCCCGCCCGTGCTGCGGCGACAGCCCGATCCGCCGGATCGCCGCACGCTGCACCGCGGCCGTCGCCGACGCCATCCGCCGCTGGCAGCATGCGCCGCTGGCGGCCTATCCGGTGATCCGCCTGCGTTGACGGCCCCGGGCCGGCGCCCTGGCGCCCGGCCCGGAATTTCGGCACGGATATTGCTGCATCCGCGGGCACATCCCGCGTCAATGCCAAGGAGTCCGTAATGAAGGTAACGTCGACCAGCCTCCCGCAAGTCGCCCAGAACTTTGCCCGCCCGGCCGCCACGGCCCGCGGCAAGGAAGCTTTCACGCCGCCGGCGGCCCCCGGCGCAGGGCAGGAAAAGCCGGCACCGGCAAAATCTGCCGAGGCGCAGGGCCCGAAGGCCGTTCCTCCCGGACTTGAGAAAGTGCAGGCCCGTTTGCAGGAAATCGCGCCGGAGGAGCGCACCCGCGGCCAGACCAACGCGCTGTCGTCGATCGATCGCAACATCGCCCGCTACGTCGCGCAGCAGGCCGCCGCCGAAACCCCCGAAGCCCCCGCCAACTCGATCAGCACCAGCGCCTGAGCGGGGTGCGCCTGAGCGGGGTGCGCAGCACCTCGCGAAGAAGTACTCTAGGGGTGCGCCTGAGCGGGATGCGCAGCATCCCGCGAGGAAGTCCTCTCGGGGGGCGCCTGAGCCGGGGTGCGCAGCACCCCGCGAGGAAGTCCGCTTGGGGGCGCCCGAGCGGGGCGCGACGCACCGCCCCCGCGCCCGCGGGGCCGCCCTACAGCCGGTCGTACTTCGCGCGCGAGCCGAAGGCCTTCTCGACCGGGTATTTCTCGCCGTTCTTCGCGAGCTTCGCCGCCGCCGCGTCGAGCAGGTCGATGCCGGCCGTGTCGGCGATCAGCAACAGGTAGAGGAAGACGTCGGCGCATTCGTCGGCGAGCGCCTCGCGCCCGGCCGCATCGGCCGGCAGCGCGGCGATCTCGGCGTCGCTCTTCCACTGCAGCAGCTCGAGCAGCTCGCCCGCCTCCAGGTTGAGCGAGACGATCAGGTTCCGCAGCGAATGGAACTGCTGCCAGTCGCGCTCGTCGCGAAAGCGCAGCAGCGCCTCGCGCAGCGCCTCAATGCTGTTCATGACGCCCCTCCCCGACCAGGGTCAGCTGCGCGCGCAGGCGCACCATCACCACGTCGTGCCCGAGCAGCGTGACGCTGCCCTGGCGACGGTTGTCGCCGGTGTCGCTGTATTCGAAGGCATAGGTGCGCTGCAGCCGCAGCCGGCCGGCGTCGTCGCGCGCGAGCCGCAGCCCGCGGCCGGCGACGGTGTCGTCGAGCAGCTGCAGGTCCTCCTCGGCGCAGGCGGCACGCGCCTCGCGGATGCCCGCCTCGCGGGCCTTCAGGCTGTCCAGCCAGAACCAGCAGAGCAACCCGAGCACGGCGATGGAAAGAAGTTCGAAAGTCGGCATGGCCGGCAGTTTACCTGCCTGCGCCGGCGCCCGGAACGAAAACGCTTCGGCCGCCGGGCGGCCGGCGGTGTTAACATCCGCCGACCATGGAACATCCCTACGCCACCCTCACCCCGGACCGCGTGCTCGACGCGATCGAGGCTGCCGGCCTCGCGCCGGACGGCCGCCTGCTGGCGCTGAACAGCTTCGAGAACCGTGTCTACCAGGTCGGCATCGAGGACGGCCCGCCGCTGATCGCCAAGTTCTACCGCCCCGGCCGCTGGCCGGACGCGGCGATCCTCGAGGAGCACGCCTTTCTCGCCGAACTCGCCGCCGAGGAGATTCCCGTCGTGCCGCCGCTGCCCTTCGCCGACGGCTCGACGCTGGCCCACCACGGCCCCTTCCGGCTGGCGCTCTTCCCGCGCCGCGGCGGCCGCGCGCCGGAACTCGGCGACGCCGCGACGCGCGAGTGGATGGGCCGCTTCCTCGGCCGCATCCATGTCGTCGGCCGGCGCCGCGCCTTCGCCGCGCGGCCGGCGCTGGACATCGCCAGCTTCGGCGAGGAGCCGCGCGACTGGCTGGTCGAGCACGGCGCGCTGCCGCCGGAGCTGTTCGCCGCGTGGAAGGGCACCATCGACATCGCGCTCGACGGCGTGCGCCACGCCTTCGCCCGCGCCGGCGACGTGACGACGCTGCGCCTGCACGGCGACTGCCACCTCGGCAACGTGCTGTGGACCGACGACGGCCCGCATTTCGTCGACTTCGACGACAGCCGCATGGGACCGGCGGTGCAGGACCTGTGGATGCTGCTCTCCGGCGAGCGGCTGGAGATGCAGGCGCAGCTGCAGGATGTGCTCGCCGGCTACGAGGATTTCTGCGAGTTCGACCGGCGCGAGCTGCACCTGGTCGAGGCGCTGCGCACGCTGCGCCTGATCCACTACGCGGCGTGGATCGCGCGCCGCTGGGACGACCCGGCCTTCCCCGCCGCCTTCCCGTGGTTCGGCACGGCGCACTACTGGCAGTCGCGCATCCTCGAACTGAAGGAGCAGATCGCGGCGATGGACGAGCCGCCTCTGGTCGCGTAAACGACGAACGACACGAACGAAAACCACCGCAAGGAGCCCGCCATGTCCCTCTTCCTGCTCGGCGACAAGCGCCCGCAGATCGATCCCTCCGCCTGGATCGCCGCCAACGCGACGGTGATCGGCGACGTGCGGCTGGCCGCCAACGCCTCGATCTGGTGGAACGCCGTGCTGCGCGGCGACAACGACCCGATCACGATCGGCGAGAACAGCAACATCCAGGACGGTTCGGTGCTGCACACCGACGAGGGCGTGCCGCTGACGATCGGCGCCAACGTCACCGTCGGCCACCTGGTGATGCTGCACGGCTGCGCCATCGGCGACGGTTCGCTGATCGGCATCGGCTCGATCGTGCTCAACCGGGCAGTGATCGGCAAGGAGTCGATCGTCGGCGCCAACACGCTGATCCCGGAGGGCAAGACCTACCCCGAGCGGGTGCTGATCGTCGGCTCGCCGGGCAAGGTCGTGCGCGAACTCACCGACGAGGAAGTGGCGCGGCTCAGGCACAGCGCCGCGCACTACGTCGACAATGCCCGCCGCTACCGCGAGCAGCTGCGGGCGCTGTAAACGGCAACGGGGCCGCAGCGCGGCCCCGTCGTCGCGACTGCTGCGCCGCGTCAGCGGGCGCGGTAGAGCAGCGTCGGGTGGAACTCGCGCAGGATCTTCTGCATGCCGAGCCGCGAGCGGGTGTTGAGCACCAGCGGCGAGCGCGTGTTGGCGGCGATCCGGCCGTTGTCGGCTTCCTGGCGGTAGAGCACGACGACGACGACGACCTCGGCCGGGTCCTTCAGGTCGATCAGCGCGGCATCCTCGTCCGACAGTTCCATCTCGTACTGGACGTCGATCGACTCCGGCGGCACCACCGAGAAGGCGAGCTGGGGATCGTCGAGCGACTGCAGCCAGAACACGGTCGGCTTGCCCTCCTCGTGGAACAGCGTGAAGCGGCGGGCGTCCTCGAAGCCGACCAGCCCCTGCGGGAAGGTGAACACGGAGTCCGGGTTGACCGGAACGTCCTTGAGGCCGAACTTGGCGATGTCGATTTTCATGGTTTCTTCCCTGGTTGCACCGCCGACAAAAGCACGGCGGTTCGTGCACAATAGCGCCTAATTTAACCTGTGCCGGCGTCCTGCGAAAGATGACTTTCGAGTTTTCCCTGCAAACCGCCATCCTGTGTACGCTCGGCAGCTCGCTGATTCTCGCGGCGACCTTCCTCTACCTGTGGCGCACCGACGCCCAGCGTTTCCTCCTCTACTGGTCGCTCGCCTTCCTCGCGCAGGCGCTGCGCATGGGCGCGCAGCTCGCCGTCACGCTCGGCGTCGGCGCCGCCGGCCTCGTCGCCGACCTGCTCTTCGCGCTCGCCGCACTGCTCATCTGGCATGGCTGCCGCCTGCTCGCCGACGCCGCGCCGCGCATCCCGCCCGCTGCCGCGGCGCTCGCCGTGGCACTGCTGTGGGGCGCCTGGGCCGGCAGCGCCGAGCTCTCCTTCCTCGCGCGCACGCTGCCGCTGTACGCCATCGCCGGCGGCCTGCTGATCCATGCCGGAGCGATCCTCAAGCGCCTCGGCGACCGCCAGCCCGGCATCGGCTACCGACCGCTGGCGGCGCTCTTCGTGCTGCTCGGCGTGCACTACCTCGACTATCCGCTGCTGCGCCCGGTGCCGTGGTTCGCGCCGGTCGGCTTCGCGCTCGCCGCGGTGCTGATGCTCGGCATCGGCATCATGATGCTGATCATCACACAGCGCCGGCAGCAGGCGCAGCTGCGCGAGCTGACGGCGACGCTGCGCGCGGAAATGGCGGAGCGCCGGGCCTCGGAGCGCCGGCTGCAGGCGAGCGAAGTCCGCTTCCGCGGCATCTTCGAGGGCGTCGCCGGAATCGCCGTGCAGGGCTACGACCCCGACCGCCGGGTGATCTACTGGAACGACGCGAGCGCGCGTTTCTTCGGCTACCGCCGCGAGCAGGCGCTCGGCCGCCCGATCGACGAACTGCTGCTCGCCGCCGACGAGCGCGCCGCCTTCCGTGCCGGCGTCGACGCCTGGCTGGCCGGCGGGCCGGCGCCGGCAGCGGGCGAGTTCGCGCTGCGCCGCGACGACGGGAGCATCATCCGCGTCTACTCGACGCAGGTGATGATCAGCAACCTCGCCGGCGAGCCGGAGATCTACTGCATCGACCTCGACCTTTCCGAGATCCACCGGCTGCAGGGCGAACTGCGCGAGTACTCGGAACGCTTCCGGGCGATCGCCGAATCGTCCGAACTCGGCGTCGTCGTCGCCGACGAGCGCGGCAACTTCATCTACTGCAACTCGCGTTACCTGGCGCTGTCGGCGTCGTCGATGGACGAGGTGCGCGCCGGCCGCTGGATCGAGCACCTGCATCCGGACGACCGCGAGCCGATGCGCGCACGCTGGCGCGAGGCGATCGCGACGCGCAGCGGATTCACGATGGAACGCCGCGTGATCGCCGCCGACGGCGCGACGATCTGGGCGCGCGCGCACATCGTGCCGATCCATGCCGAGGACGGCGCCTTCCGCGGCTTCGTCGCCACCGTCGAGGACATCAGCGCGCTGAAGGAAGCCGAGCTGGCGCTGCGCCTGTCGGAGGCGAAGTTCTCCGGCGCCTTCCACGCCAGCCTCGACTACGTCACGCTCAGCGACCTCGAATCCGGCGAGATCTACGAGGTCAACGAGGCCTTCGAGCAGCTGACCGGATGGACGCGCGCGGAGGCGATCGGCCACACGGCGGCGGAGCTGGGCATCTGGCCGGACGCGACGGCCCGCGACGCGGCGATCGCCCGCCTGCGCGAACAGGGCTTCCTGCGCGAGCATCCGATCCGCATCGGCACGCGCGACGGCCGCCAGGTCGACGGCCTGCTCAACGCCTCGCTGATCGGCGTCGACGGCCGCCAGTACCTGCTCGGCGTGGTCCGCGACATCACGCTGCAGAAGCAGGCCGAGGAGGCGCTGCGGCGCAGCGAGGAGAAGTTCTCGCGCATCGTCCACTACTCGCCGGCGGCGCTGGCGATCACCGACGCCGAGACCGGCGTCGTCGTCGACTTCAACCGCGCCTGGCAGGAACTGCTCGGCTATACGCGCGAGCAGGTGATCGGCCGCAATTCGCGGGAATTCGGGCTGTGGTTCGACGACGCCGAGCGCGATGCGCTGTACCGCAAGCTCGCCGACGGCAACGGCGAGCTCGACCGCTACGAGTGCCGCTACCGGCGCGCCGACGGCACGGCGGTCTACGGCCTGATCTCCGGCCGCCTGTTCGACATCGGCGGCCGCGGCTGCTACCTGTGGAGCGTCACCGACATCACGCTGCGCCACCAGCTCGAGCAGCGCATGGCCGAACTCAACGCCGAACTGGAGGCGCGCGTCGCCGAGCGCACCGCCGAGCTGCAGCGCGCGCAGGACGAGCTGATCCGCAGCGAGAAGCTGGCCGCGCTCGGCGCGCTGGTCGCCGGCGTCGCGCACGAACTGAACACGCCGATCGGCAACAGCGTCACCGTCGCCAGCACGCTGCACGAGCGCACGCAGGAGTTCGCCGGGCAGATCGACGACGGCCTGCTGCGCCGCTCGGCGCTGAACGCCTACCTCGACGCCGCGCGCACCGCCAGCGACCTGCTGCTGCGCAATCTCGACCAGGCGCGCAACCTGGTCACCAGCTTCAAGCAGGTAGCGGTCGACCAGACCAGCGACCAGCGCCGCCGCTTCGACCTGCGCGAGGTCGTCGGCGAGGTGCTGATGACGCTGTCGCCGACGATCCGCAAGACGCCGTTCAAGGTGGCGATGGAGATTCCCGAGGGCATCGTGCTCGACAGCTACCCCGGCCCGCTCGGCCAGGTCATCACCAACTTCGTCACCAACTCGCTGGTGCACGCCTTCGACGGCCGCCGCCGCGGCCAGGTCGTCATCCGCGCCGGCGTGCCCGAGCACGGCCAGGTGGTGATGACCGTCGAGGACGACGGCGTCGGCATCGCAGAGGAACACTTCCGCCGGATCTTCGATCCCTTCTTCACGACCAAGCTCGGCCAGGGCGGCAGCGGACTCGGTCTGCACATCGTCTACAACATCGTCACGCGCGTACTCGGCGGCCGCATCTCGCTGGACAGCCGGCTTGGCACCGGTACGACGTTTATGCTTACAATGCCCTTGTGTGCGCCGAGCGCCGAAAAAGACCCCGCCTGAACCAATGCCTGCCACCCACCCCAACGACGAGCTCAACATCATCGACGACCTGGCGCACGACGCGCCGCCGGCGAAGACGATCGAGGCCAGTCCGTGGCGGATCCTGGTGGTCGACGACGATCCCGAGGTGCACAACGCGACCGCCTTCGCGCTCCAGGACATCCGCATCGACGGCCGCCCGCTCTCGTTCATCCACGCCTACTCCGCCGACGAGGCGCTGGCCGCGATCGTCGCCGACGAGGACATCGCCGTCGTGCTGCTCGACGTCGTCATGGAGCACGAGAGCGCCGGCCTCGACCTGGTGCGCACGGTCCGCCAGGACCTCGGCCGCAGCGCGCTGCGCATCATCCTGCGCACCGGCCAGCCGGGCTATGCGCCCGAGATGCGCGTGATCCGCGAATACGACATCAACGACTACAAGACCAAGTCCGAGCTGACCCGCGTCCGCCTGCTGACGACGCTGACCACCGCGGTGCGCTCGTACGAGCAGCTGCGCACGATCATGAACGCGCGCCGCGGCCTGGCGCTGATCGTCGACACCGCCGCCGACCTGCTCGCGCGGCGCGACCCCGGCGACTTCGCCGCCGCCGCGCTGGACAGCGCCTGCAGGCTCGCCGGCGACGCCGCCAGCGGCTTCCTGTGCGCGCGCCGGCAGAATTTCGCCAACTTGCCCGGCGAGCCGCCGCTGTTCCTGATCGGCGCCCGCGGCGGCTTCGCCGACCGCCTCGGCCGGCCGCTCGCCGACTGCGGCGCTGCCGGCGCCTTCGCCGCCCGGGCCTACGCCGAGCACAGGACGCTGGTCGCCGGCAGCGATGCCGCCTTCTTCATCGCCGGCGAGAACGGGCGCGACGCGGTCCTCTACCTGCACACCGGCGCACCGCTCGGCGACAGCGGGCGGCAGCTGCTCGAGGTGTTCTGTGTGAACATCGGCGTCGGCCTGGAGAACGCCGGGCTGATCGCCGACCTCAGCTTCTCCGCCTTCACCGACCGCCTGACGCGGCTGGCCAACCGCAGCGGCTTCGTCGCCCGCATCGACGAGCACCTGCGCTCCGGCGGCCGCGGCTGGACCGTCGCGCTGCTCGACATCGACCATTTCTCCGAGCTGAACGACGCGCTCGGCCACCACAAGGGCGACCAGCTGCTGCTGTCGGTCGCGCAGCGGCTCTCGGCGATGCTGTCGCCGGGAATGATCCTCGCCCGTGTCGGCGGCGACGTCTTCGGCCTGCTCGGCCCGGACGCGGCGCTCGACCCACGCCTGCTGCTCGACCAGTTCAAGCTCCCCTTCCTGGTCGACGACTACTCGCTGCCGGTGAAGGCGACGCTCGGCCTGACCCGCCTCGACGAGGTCAGCAACAGCGACGGCATCGACCTGCTGAAGGCCACCAACATCGCGCTCAACCGCGCCAAGAGCGGCGACCGCGGCCGCTGGCACTACTACACCGAGGACATGGCGCGCGAGACGCGCACCCGCCTCGACCGGCTGCACGAGCTGCGCATTGCCGTCACCCAGCAGCGCGGGCTGGAGCTGCACTACCAGCCGCAGATCGAGCTGGTCGGCGGCCGCCTGGTCGGCGCCGAGGCGCTGATCCGCTGGCGCGGCGCCGACGGCGAGTTCATCCGCCCCGACCTGTTCATCTCGCTCGCCGAATACTCCGGCCTGATCGTCGACCTCGGCGCCTGGGTCTTCCACACCGCCGTCCGCCAGCTGCGCGACTGGGAAGCCGCCGGCCTCGCCGGCGTGCGCATGGCGATCAACGTCTCGCTGGTCCAGTTCCGTGACCCGCTGTTCCTCAGCCGCGTGCGCAGCGCGCTGGCCGAGACCGGCGTCGCGCCGGAACGGATCGAGCTCGAGATCACCGAGAGCGTCGCCATGATGGAGGCCGAGACGGTGATCGGCATCCTCGCCGAGCTGAAGCAGATGGGCATCCAGATCGCCATCGACGACTTCGGTACCGGCTTCTCGTCGCTCGCCTACCTGCACCGGCTGCCGATCGACCGCATCAAGATCGACCGCGCCTTCGTCCGCGACCTCGACTCGACGAGCGGCTCCGGCGCCAGCATCGCGCAGACGGTGATCGGCCTGGGCCGCTCGCTCGGCCTGTCGATCATCGCCGAAGGCGTCGAGACCGCGGCGCAGGCGCAGCTGCTGATGGACCTCGGCTGCCCGCTGGCGCAGGGCTTCTTCTACTCGCGGCCGGTCGACGCCGGCAGCTTCCTCGCCTGGGCCCAGGCGAGAGCCTGAGCAAGGTGCGCCGCACATCGCGAAGAAGTCCCCTCGGGCACGCCTGACCGAAAAACGGCGCTTGCGCCAGTCTTGAGTTTTTCCCCCCCTTTCTGCATAGTTCGCCGTTTTTTCCGCCCCCTTCCCCCGCATGCTCGCTCCGATCGAACACCGTATTGCCGTCGAACTGGGCGTCCGCCCGTCGCAAGTCATCGCCGCCGTCCAGCTGCTCGACGAAGGCGCCACCGTGCCCTTCATCGCCCGCTACCGCAAGGAAGTCACCGGCAACCTCGACGACACGCAGCTGCGCACGCTGGAAGAGCGCCTGACCTACCTGCGCGAAATGGAGGAGCGGCGCACTGCGATCGTCGCCTCGATCGAGGAACAGGGGAAGATGACCCCCGAGCTGAAGACCGAAATCCTGCTGGCCGAGACCAAGCAGCGCCTGGAAGACCTCTACCTCCCCTACAAGCAGAAGCGCCGCACCAAGGCCCAGATCGCCCGCGAGGCCGGCCTCGCGCCGCTGGCCGAGGCGCTGCTGAACGACCCGACGCTGGTGCCGGAGACCGAGGCGGCGAAATACCTCAACGCCGAGGCCGGCTTCGCGGATGCCAAGGCGGCGCTCGACGGTGCCCGCCAGATCCTGATGGAGCAGTTCTCGGAAGACGCCGAACTGCTCGGCACGCTGCGCGAATACCTGGAAGAGCATGGCGTCGTGAAGTCGCTCGTCGCCGAGGGCAAGGAGAACGAAGGCGCCAAGTTCCGCGACTACTTCGACTATGCCGAAGCGCTGACCGAGATTCCGTCGCACCGCGCACTGGCCCTCTTCCGCGGCCGCAACGAGGGCATGCTGCAGGTCTCGCTGGTACTCGACAGCGAGCTGGATGCCGAGACCAAGCCGGTCGGCCCCAACCCCTGCGAATCCCGCATCGCCGCCCGCTTCGGCATCAAGGACCAGGGCCGCCCGGCCGACAAGTGGCTCGCCGACACCGTGCGCTGGACGTGGAAGATCAAGGTCTTCATGCACCTCGAACTGGAATTGATGAACGCGCTGCGCGAGCGCGCCGAGGAGGAAGCGATCCGCGTCTTCGGCCGCAACCTGAAGGACCTCCTGCTCGCCGCGCCGGCCGGCCCGCGCGCCGTGCTCGGCCTCGACCCCGGCATCCGCACCGGCTGCAAGATCGCCGTCGTCGACCGCACCGGCAAGCTGCTCGACACGGCGACGATCTACCCGCACGAGCCGCGGAACGACTGGGAAGGCGCGCTGCACGTGCTCGCCGCGCTGTGCGCCAAGCACCAGGTCGAGCTGATCAGCATCGGCAACGGCACCGCCTCGCGCGAGACCGACAAGCTGGTCGGCGACCTGATGAAGCGCTATCCGGCGATGAAGCTGACCAAGATCACGGTCTCGGAAGCCGGCGCCTCGGTCTATTCGGCGTCCGAATTCGCCGCCAGGGAATTCCCCGAGCTCGACGTCAGCCTGCGCGGCGCGGTGTCGATCGCCCGCCGCCTGCAGGACCCGCTCGCCGAACTGGTGAAGATCGAGCCGAAGGCCATCGGCGTCGGCCAGTACCAGCACGACGTGTCGCAGACCAAGCTCGCCCGCGCGCTCGACGCGGTCGTCGAGGACTGCGTGAACGCCGTCGGCGTCGACCTCAACACCGCCTCGGTCGCGCTGCTGACCCGCATCTCCGGGCTGAACGCCAGCCTCGCCGCGAACATCGTCGCCTACCGCGACAGCCACGGCGCCTTCGCCGACCGCCAGGCGCTCTTGAAGGTACCGCGCCTCGGCGACAAGACCTTCGAGCAGGCCGCCGGCTTTTTGCGCATCATCAACGGCGACAACCCGCTCGACGCCTCGGCGGTGCACCCGGAAGCCTATCCGGTGGTCGAGCGCATCCTCGCCGACATCAAGAAGGGCATCAAGGACGTGATCGGCGATTCGCGCACGGTGAAGGCCATGAACGCCGCCAAGTACGCCGACGACCAGTTCGGCCTGCCGACCGTGCAGGACATCCTCAAGGAGCTGGAGAAGCCGGGCCGCGACCCGCGCCCCGAGTTCAAGGCCGCCGCCTTCCGCGAGGGCGTCGAGACGCTCGCCGACCTCGAGCCGGGGATGATGCTTGAGGGCGTCGTCACCAACGTCGCCAACTTCGGCGCCTTCGTCGACATCGGCGTGCACCAGGACGGCCTGGTGCACGTCTCGGCGCTGTCCGACCGCTTCGTCAAGGACCCGCACGAGGTGGTCAAGGCCGGCGACATCGTCAAGGTCAAGGTGCTCGAGGTCGACCTGCAGCGCCAGCGCATCGCGCTGACGATGCGCATGTCGGATTCGCCGACGCAGAAGAAGGGCGCGCCGGCAGCGGGCGGCAACCGCCCCGGCCAGGCGCCGCAGCGCCGCGATTCGCGGCCGCCGCAGCAGGCGCAGGGCGCGATGGCCGCCGCCTTCGCCAAGCTCAAGGGCTGACCCCTCGCCCCTGGCTCCGGAAGTCTAATCCCCGCCCGGCTCGGGCCGGCCGAACAGGTAGCCCTGGTAGGCGTGGCAGTTGTGCGCGGCGAGGAAGGCGCGCTGTTCCTCGGTCTCGACGCCCTCGGCGATCACCGTCAGCCCGAGGCTCTGGCCGAGAGCGACGATGGTGCGCGCGATCGCCGCGTCGTTGGGGTCGGTGAGCACGTCGCGGACGAAGGAGCGGTCGATCTTCAGCTGGTCGAGCGGCAGCCGCTTGAGATAGGAAAGCGACGAATAGCCGGTGCCGAAGTCGTCGAGCGAGAAGCTGACGCCGGCGGCCTTCAGCGCCGTCATCTTGACCACGGTGCCCTCGATGTCGTCGAGGAGCAGGCTCTCGGTCAGCTCCAGCTTGAGCCGGTGCGGATCGGCGCCGCTGGCGCCGAGCGCCGACACCACCTGATAGACGAAGCCCGGATGACGGAACTGGCGGGCGCTGACGTTGACCGCCAGCGTCAGCGCCGCCGTATCCGGCCGCGCGCGCCACTGCGCCAGGCGGGCGCAGGCGGTGCGCAGCACCCAGTCGCCGATCGGCAGGATCAGGCCGGTCTCCTCGGCGAGCGGGATGAATTCGGCCGGCGGCACCAGCCCGCGCTGCGGATGCTGCCAGCGCAGCAGCGCCTCGGCGCCGGTGATGCGCCCTTCGCCGTCGACCTGCGGCTGGTAGTGCAGCACGAACTGCTGCGCCTTCAGCGCCTCGCGCAGGTCGTCCTCGAGCTCGGAGCGCGCGGTGACCACCGCCTGCATGCCCGGGTCGAAGAAGCGCATCGCGTTGCGGCCGGCGGCCTTCGCCTGGTACATCGCCAGGTCGGCCTGCTTGAGCAGGTTGTCGATGTTCGTTTCCTGGCCGAGGAAGAGCGTGACGCCGATGCTCGGCGAGCTGTGGTGCGCCTTGCCGTTGAGGTCGTAGTCGCGGTTCAGCGAATCGAGGATCTTGTTGCCGACCGTCTCGCTGTCGGCGGCGGCCTGCGTCGGATCGTCGCCGAGGTCCTCGAGCATCACCACGAACTCGTCGCCGCCCAGCCGCGCCACCGTGTCGCAGCCGCGCAGGCAGTCCTGCAGGCGCCGCGCCACCTCGCACAGCAGCAGGTCGCCCATGTCGTGGCCGAGGGTGTCGTTGAGGCTCTTGAAGTTGTCGAGGTCGATGAACAGCAGCGCACCGTGCTGGCGGTTGCGCGCGCTCGCCGACAGCGCCTGCTGCAGCCGGTCGAGCAGCAGGCGGCGGTTGGGCAGCCCGGTCAGCGGATCGAAGAAGGCCAGGTCGTGGATGCGCTGCTCGGCCTCCTTGCGCTCGCCGATGTCGGAGAAGGCGGCCACGTAGTGCGTGATGCCGCCGTCCGGGCCGCGCACCGCCGACACCGTCTGCCACTTCGGGTAGATCTCGCCGTTCTTGCGCCGGTCCCAGATCTCGCCCTCCCAGGCACCGGTGACCGCCAGCTGCCGCCACATGTCGGCGTAGAACTCGGCGTCGTGGCGGCCGGACTTGAGGATCGCCGGCGACTGCCCGACCGCCTCCTCGGCGCTCCAGCCGGTCATCTCGACGAAGGCCTTGTTCACGCGCAGGATCGTGCCGGCGGCGTCGGTGACCATCATCCCGTGCAGCGACTCGAAGGCGGTCGCCGCGATGCGCAGCTCCTGCTCGACCCGCCGCGCCTCGGTCACGTCGCGCAGCACGCCGACCAGGTGCGTCGTGCGGCCGCTGCTGTCGGCGGCCGGCGTCACCGTGATCTCGCACCAGAACGGCGTGCCGTCGGTGCCGCGGCAGTGGATCTCGCCGTGGTAGTAGTGGCCGGCGAAGGCCGGCGCCAGCTCGGCGAGGAAGGCGTCGGGCCCGCTCTGCGCGGCGTCGAGGAAGATCTGCCGGTCGCCCGGGAAGGCGCCGTCGCTGATGCGGAAATATTGGCAGAAGGCATCGTTGGCGTAGGTGATGCGGCGCTCGCCGTCGGTGATGACGACGCCCTGCACGATCGCGCTCAGCGCGCGCCGGTAGACGCGCAGCGCGGCGGCGATGCGCGCCTGCTCGTCGGCCTGGGCGGCCTTGATCTGGCTCTCGCGGAAGACGCGCGCCGCCCGCGTCAGCGCGCCGATCTCGTCGGTACGGTCGCTGGCGCGGATCTCGGCGGCGCCGTCGCCGGCGGCCAGGCGCTGCATCGCCTCGGTCATCCGCTTGAGCGGCAGGATGATGCCGCGCGCGATGCCGGCCGCCAGCGAGACGGTCAGCGCCAGCAGCAGCAACGCGAGCAGGCCGATCCGCCAGGCGCTGGCCTCGGCCTCGGCCTTCAGCGCCGTCGCCTGCGCGATCAGGTCGCCGGCGAGACGATCCTCGATGCTCTTCAAGAGATCGATCTTCTTCGTCATGCTGTCGAACCAGTGGCGGGCGTCCACCCCCTCCGCCGAGCCGGTGTCGCGGCTCTTCAGCAGGACGCGGCGCAGCCGCGTCACCTCGGCCTCGTTCACGCCGTACAGCGTCTTCTCGAAGAAGGCGCTCTGCTCGGCCGTGGCATAGAAGTGGAACTCGCGCAGGTAGATGCGCTGCTGGTTGATCAGCTCGACGATGCGCATATAGGTCGGCGAGTCGATCCGCCCGGCGGCAAAGCCGGCGGAGCCGATCGCGCGCTCCAGCCCGGTCTGTTCCTTCATGTGCAGCAGCCGCGTATAGGCGGCGATGCTGCGGTTCAGGTCGGGATGCACGTCGGCGAGCAGCATCGCCTCGGCGATGCCGATCAGCTCGCTGATCGCGTCGCTGTAGTAGGCGGTGACGCCGCCGACGTTGATGCTGCGCTCGGCGATCGCCGCGCGCGTCAGCCAGATCTTGCCGAGCTTCTCGCGCGCCGCCTCGATCCGCGGCCGCAGGTAGGCGGCCTGCTCGACCACCGCCGGCATCCCGTCGTAGCGCTCGAGCATGTCCGTCAGCTCGGCGCGGCGCTGGTCGGTCTGCGCGTGCCGCGCCGGCAGCCGCTCGGCGAAGGCAGCGCCCTCGAGCGAACTGACGAAGCCGGCGGAGACGCCGCGCTCGAGCTGCAGCTCATGCACCAGCGCGCTGACCGCCGGCGCCAGCTCGGCCATCCGCCGCAGCATGTCCATGTTGCTCGCGGTCTGGTACTGGCGGCCGACGAGCAGCAGCGAAACGAACAGCAGGCCGGTGATCGGCAGCGCCAGCGCGATCGCGATGCGCGTGCCGATGGTCAGGTTGCGAAGCTTGATCTGCATGGGAATGGCGGGCGGCGAGCGATCGCGGATTGCCGGAGAAGGCGTCGGGCGGCGCGGGAGAAGCCTGGGCGGGCGGAGCGATCGTCCGGGAGCATCGGTAGGGATGCAATCGTTATATGCAGTAGTTCGTATATTAACCCGGTTTATGAGCGGGATACGCCGTCGGCCCGAAATTCTGCCGGCCGACGCCTGGGTTAGAATTCGCCCCTCGGAACACTCCCGCGCACCGCCGCCTCCCGCCCATGACCGCGAAAACCCCCTGCCGCATGTACGGCATCAAGAACTGCGACACGATGAAAAAGGCGATGGCCTGCCTCGATGCGCAGGGCACCGCCTACGAATTCGTCGACTACAAGAAGGCCGGCGTCGCCGCCACCCACCTGCCCGACTGGGCCGCCCGCGCCGGCTGGCAGAAGCTGCTGAACACGCGCGGCCTGATGTGGAAGAAGCTCTCCGACGAACAGCGCGCCGACGTCGACGAGACGAAGGCGCTGGCGCTGATGGCCGAGTACCCGGCGCTGATCAAGCGGCCGGTGCTCGATACCGGCACGGCGCTGCTGGTCGGCTTCGACGCCGACGCCTACGCGAAGCTGAAATGACCATGGCCGACAGCTACGTCCTGCGCTTCCTGTTCGAGGACCTCGACATCCGCGGCGCCTTCGTCCGCCTCGGCACCGCCTGGCAGGCGATGCAGGACGGCCGCGCCTACCCGGCGCCGGTGACGCGCCTCTTGGGCGAGATGACGGCGACGGCGGCGATCATCGGCGGCAACCTGAAGCAGCCGGGCCGCCTTTCCTTCCAGCTCTCCGGCCACGGCCCGCTCAAGTCGCTGATCCTCGACTGCACGCAGGACCTGAAGATCCGCGGCATGGCGCGCTTCGAACCGGGGCTGGCCGAGGCACCGCTGCCGCAGCTGATCGGTGACGGCCGCCTGCTGCTGACCTTGGACACGCCACTGGCACAACTGCCCTACCAGAGCTTCGTGCCGCTCGAAGGCAACAGCATCGCCGAGATCTTCGAACTCTACCTCGCGCAATCGGAACAGCAGCCGGCGAGGCTCTTCCTCGCCGCCGACGGGAAAGCCGCCGCCGGCCTCTTCCTGCAGAAGCTGCCGGACGCCGACCTGCGCGACGCGGACGGCTGGAACCGCATCGCCCAGCTGGCGGCAACGGTGAAGCCCGAGGAACTGCTGACGCTGCGCCCGGAAGCCCTGCTCACCCGCCTCTTCGCCGAGGAGGACAAGCGCCTGTTCGAGGCGCGCGAGGTGGTCTACCACTGCCCGGAGGACTGGGACAAGGTGCGCGGCATGGTGCTCCAACTCGGCCGCGGCGAGGTCGAGGCGATCCTCGCCGAGCACGGCGAGGTGCTGGTCCGCGACGACATCTGCAACCGCGACTATCGCTTCAGCGCCGCCGACATCGCCGAACTGTTTGACGGCGCGACGCCGGAAAAGCCGACGCTGCACTGACCGGGGCGCATTCACTGCAGGCAGCGGGCCGGCGGCGGCGGTGAATCCCCCTACAGCACCTTCCCCGGATTCATCAGCCCCTGCGGATCGAGCGCGCGCTTGACCGCGCGCATCAGTTCCATCTCCAGCGGGCTCTTGTAGCGCAGCAGCTCCTCGCGCTTCAGCTGGCCGATGCCGTGCTCGGCGCTGATGCTGCCGCCGTGCGCGTGCACCAGGTCGTGCACGATGCGGTTCACCGCCGGCTGCGCGGCGACGAAGGCGGCGTTGTCGCCGGCTTCCGGCATCGACAGGTTGTAGTGCAGGTTGCCGTCGCCGACGTGGCCGAAGGCGACCACGCGCAGGCCGGGGAAAGCCGCCGCCAGTGCCGCGTCGGCCTGCTCGAGGAAGACCGGCAGGCGCGAGATCGGCAGCGACACGTCGTGCTTGATGCTGATGCCCTCGATCTTCTGCGCTTCCGAAATGTTCTCGCGCAGCGCCCACAGCGCACGCGCCTGCGCCTCGCTCTGCGCCAGCACGGCGTCGCTGCCCTGCTCCGCTTCGAGAACGCGTGCGAGAAAGGTTTCCAGCCGCGCGCGCAACTCGGCGTCGTCGCCGCCCGAC
Source organism: Azospira restricta (assembly GCF_016858125.1). Taxonomy (NCBI): domain Bacteria; kingdom Pseudomonadati; phylum Pseudomonadota; class Betaproteobacteria; order Rhodocyclales; family Rhodocyclaceae; genus Azospira; species Azospira restricta. The sequence goes on along the minus strand of NZ_CP064781.1, from coordinate 2,613,635 downwards.
GAGAGTTCGACCAGTACGTACCACGGACTCGCCGCGAGCGGTCGCGCAGCGCCGGGGATGTGGCGCAGCACGAAGCCCAGCGCCACGTCGGAGACCACCTCGCAGGCCGTCAGCAGCGGCCCGAACCCGTCCTGCAGCGCGGCGAGCAGGCCGACCGCCGCGCGCGGCGAGGCGACCGCCACCCAGGCGGTGGCGACCGCGGTCGGCCGCGGGAAGAGCTTCATCGTCGCCGCGGTGATGATGCCGAGCGTGCCTTCGGCGCCGATGAAGAGCTGCTTCAGGTCGTAGCCGGTGTTGTCCTTCCGGAGGCCGCGCAGCCCGTCCCAGACCTCGCCCGACGGCAGCACGACCTCGAGGCCGAGCGTCAGCTCGCGGGTGTTGCCGTAGCGCAGCACCTGCACGCCGCCGGCGTTGGTCGACAGGTTGCCGCCGAGCTGCGCCGAGCCCTCCGCCGCCAGCGACAGCGGGAACAGCCGGCCGGCATCGGCCGCCGCCTGCCGCAGCGTCGCCAGCACGCAGCCGGCCTCGGCGGTGAGCGTGTTGTTCTCCGGGTCGATGCTGCGCACGCGGTTCATGCGCGCGAGGATGAGCACCACCGCGTCGCCGCCGGCGTCCGGCGTCGCCGCGCCGCACAGGCCGGTGTTGCCGCCCTGCGGCACGATCGGCGCGCCGGCCGCGGCGCAGGCGCGGACGATGGCGGCGACCTCGGCGACGCCGCCCGGGCGGACGACGCAGCGCGCGGCGCCGCGGTAGCGGCCGCGCCAGTCGACCAGATGCGGCGCCATGTCGTCGCCGGTCAGTACGTTCGCGGCGCCGACCGCGGCGCGCAGGCGGTCGATGAGGTCCATCAGTCCCGTCCCAGCGCGCGCAGGATCGCCGGCTGCATCACGCGCACCGCCTCGACGCCCTCGTCGATCGCCTCGGCGCCGCGGTGGAAGTCGAGCAGGCCCATCTGCGCCAGGCGCGGCGCGACGAGCACGTCGGCCGGCTCGCCGGCGAGCCGGCTGCGCGCGATGCGCACCTGCATGATGTTGATGCTGCCGGCGACGACGTCGAGCAGCGACGGGCCGCTCCCGTTACCGTTGCCGCCCGCTGCCGCCGCCTCGCCCGAGCGGCCGAACAGCTGGCCGAGGCGCTGCCGCCACGGCGAGGCCGGCGACGGCGCGGGCGGCGCCTTGAAGCGCTGGCTGACCAGGTCGGAGCCGAGGTCGACGGCGATCACGACGTCGGCACCGAGCGCGCGGGCGAGCGACACCGGCACCGGGTTGACCAGGCCGCCATCCACCAGCAAGCGCTCATTGCGCAACTGCGGTGCGAACAGCCCTGGCAAGGCGATCGATGCGCGCACCGCGCTGGCGACGCTGCCCTCCTTCAGCCACACCTCGCGGCCGCTGGTCAGGTCGGTGGCGACGCAGGCAAACGGGCGCGGCAGGTCGTCGAAATCACGGTCGACGAAGTAGCGGGCGAAGTAGGCCATCAGCTTGTCGCCCTTGATCATGCCGCCGCGGCCGCCAATGTCGAAGAAACTGACCACGGACTGCCAGGACAGCGTGCGCACCCAGGCTTCCAGGCTTTCCAGGTCGCCGTCGGCATGCGCGGCGCCGACGAAGGCACCGATCGAGGTGCCGCAGACGATGTCCGGCTCGACCCCCATCTCGGCCAGTGCGCGCAGCACGCCGATGTGCGCCCAGCCGCGCGCGGAACCGCTGCCCAGCGCGACGCCGATCTTCATTGCGCCTTCCTCAGATCCGCTCGGCGTAGAGATCGTGCGCGTCGGTATCGACCACGCGCACGGTCAGGAAGTCGCCGGGTTCGACGTCGAACACGCCGTCGAGATAGACCAGGCCGTCGATCTCCGGCGCGTCCGCCTTGCTGCGTGCGATCGCGCCCTCGTCGTCGACCTCGTCGACCAGCACCTCGATCTCGCGGCCGATCTTCGCCGCCATCAGTTCGGCCGAGATGTCCTCCTGCAGCTCCATCAGCTGGCGCTGGCGTTCCTCGCGGATCTCCTGCGGCACCGGCTCGGCGAGCGAGTTGGCCACCGCGCCGTCGACCGGCGAGTAGGCGAAGCAGCCGACGCGGTCGAGCCTGGCCTCTTCGAGGAAGCCGAGCAGTTCCTCGAATTCGGCCTCGGTCTCGCCCGGGAAGCCGGCGATGAAGGTCGAGCGAATGGTGATCTCCGGGCAGATGCTGCGCCAGGCCTTGATCCGCTCGAGGTTGTTCTCGGCGCTGGCCGGCCGCTTCATCGCCTTCAGGATGCGCGGGCTGGCATGTTGGAAGGGAACATCCAGGTAGGGCAGGATCTTGCCCTCGGCCATCAGCGGGATCAGCTCGTCGACGCTGGGGTACGGATAGACGTAGTGCAGCCGCACCCAGATGCCGAACTCGGCGAGCGCCTCGCACAGCTCCTTCAGCCGCGTCTTCACTGGGCGGCCGCCCCAGAAGCCCAGGCGGTACTTGAGGTCGACGCCGTAGGCCGAGGTGTCCTGCGAGATGATCAGGACCTCCTTGACGCCAGCCTCGGCCAGGTTCTTCGCTTCCTGCAGCACGTCGCCGATCGGCCGGCTGACCAGCGGGCCGCGCATCGACGGGATGATGCAGAAGGTGCAGCTGTGGTTGCAGCCTTCGGAAATCTTGATGTAGGCGTAGTGCTGCGGCGTCAGCCGCACGCCCTGCGGCGGCACCAGGCTGGTGAAGGGGTCGTGCGGCTGCGGCAGGTGGCGGTGCACGTGCTGCATGACCTCGTCGGTCGCGTGCGGGCCGGTGATCGCCAGCACCGACGGATGCACGTCGCGCACCACCTCGTCCTTGGCGCCGAGGCAGCCGGTGACGATCACCTTGCCGTTCTCGTGCAGCGCCTCGCCGATCGCGTCGAGCGACTCCTCGACCGCGGCGTCGATGAAGCCGCAGGTGTTCACGACGACCAGGTCGGCACCGTCGTAGGTACCGGAAATCAGGTAGCCCTCGGCGCGCAGCCGGGTCAGGATCTGCTCGGCGTCGCTGGTCGCCTTCGGGCAGCCGAGGCTGACGAAGCCGACGGTCGGCACCTTCTCTTGCACTTTCAAATCGCTCAATTCGCGGAACTCTACAAAAACGTCGATGAAAAACGCGCCGGCAGGCCGGATTCCCGGGAATTCGGCCCGGCGCAGGCGGAAGTATATTTCAGGCGCCCGCCGCCGACGCAGGAATCGCGCGCGACGGCAGCGGAACGGCGGTCGGAGTGCTATACATGATCAAGGTTCCCGCCGGGCGGGGGACCGCTTTTTGCCGCAACGCCCCCCTTCCCCGGCAGGAAGGAGCGCCGCATGGCCATTTCCGCCATCTCGGGATTCTCTCCCGCCCTCTCGCTGATCGGTTCGCTCAGCCCGCTCGGTCGCGTTTCTCCGCTGTCGCCGAGCAGCGGGCTGAACAGCCTGTTCGCGCTCGCCTCGACGCAGACCAGCATCTCCGACCTCGGCCGCCTGCTCAACCGGATCGAGGCGCTGCAGGACGCCGCCGCGGCGCTGAGCGTTCCCGGCATCTTCGTCGCGCGCACGGCCAGCGTCTCCGGCACCTCCATCGCCACCGCAAGCGTCGGCGCGGCGACGCCGACCGGCAGCTTCGCGCTGCAGGTCGACCGGCTGGCGCAGGCGCAGACATTGACCAGCGCGGCTCTGGCGAGTTCGCTATCGACGATCGGCAGCGGCGCGGCGACCACGCTGACCTTCCAGTTCGCCGGCGGCGGCAGCCGCAGCGTCACCCTCGGCGCCGCCGGCGACACGCTCGCCGGCATCGCCGCGGCGATCGACGCCGCCGACATCGGCATCGACGCCGCGCTACGCACCTCGGCGAGCGGCGTGCAGCTGACGCTGACCGGCCAGACCGGCGCCGGCAACGCATTCACCGTCGCCGTCGACGGCGACGCCGCAATCGCCGACCTGCTCGCCTTCCCCGCCGGCGGCAGCGGCGGGCCGACGCTGACCGCCAGCGCGCAGGACGCAGCGGGCAAGGTCGACGGCATCGCCTTCAGCGCCAGCACCAACACCGTCGCCACCGCCCTCCCCGGCCTGACGCTGAACCTGCTCGGCAGCGGCTCGGCGACGCTGACGGTGGCCGCCAACAGCGGCGCGACGGCGACGGCGGTGCGCGGCTTCGTCGACGCCTTCAACGAGGTGCAGCGCGGCTTCGCCGGGCTCGCCGGCGGCAGCCCGCTGCTCGGGCTGAGCAGCACGCTCTTCTCCAGCCAGCTGTCGGCGACACTGGCCGCGGGCGGCAACGCGCCGTCGGCGCTGGCGCAGGTCGGCATCACGAGCCGTCTCGATGGCACGCTCGGCTTCAACGAAACGGTCTTCCAGACGGCGCTCGCCGCCGACCCGCAGCGCGTCGCCGCGGTCTTCAGCAACGGCGGCCGCGGACTCGCCGAGCAGGTCGCGGCGCAGGCCGCCGGCCCGCTCTCGCCCGAGCAGCTGTTGCCGGCGCTGGCGCCGGCGCTGAGCTTCTCCGGCGCCTTCGGCGCGACGTCGGCGGACAGTCTGCTCGTCTCGTTCTTCGCGCCGGGCGGCACGGGCACCGACAGCCTGTCGTCGTCGCTCGCCAACCAGCTGCTCTTCGCCGAACTGCTCGGCGCCGGCCGCGCGGGCGGCACGCAGACGACCACGTCGCTGGTCGACCTGATGCTCGCCGAAGTGCTGTTCGCCAACGCGGCCTGACGGCCGCCGGCGGCTTCAGCGCAGCGCCACCGCCTGTTCGATCAGCGCCGCCAGCCGGCGCACGCCGGGGCCGGCGAAATCGGGATCGGCCAGCACCAGGTAGAGATCGACGAAGCGCTCCTCGGCACCGGCCATCGGCAGCGCCCGCAAGCGGCCGTCGGCCAGTTCGCGCGCGATGCGCAGTTCCGGATACCAGGCGAAGCCGTGGCCGGCGCAGGCCGCGGCGAGCGAGCTGGCCATGCTCGAGAACACCCAGCGCTGCTCGACCTCGATGGTCACCGCGCGCCGGTCGCGCGTCGCGCCGGTGGCGCGCACGGTCAGGTGGCGGTGCGCGCGCAGGTCCTTCAGTCCGACCTCGCGGCCGAGCGCGTGCAGCGGATGGGCCGGCGCGGCGACAGAGACCAGGCGCTGGCGGATCAGCGTCGTGCCGAGGAAACCGGGCGGGATCTGCGGCGTGATCGCCAGATCGGCTTGGCCGGAGAGCAGCGCCTCGGCGGTACCGCCCAATACCGACTCGATGACCTCGACGCGCGTCTGCGGCGCCTCGACGCCGAAGCGCGCCAGGCAGTCGATCAGCACTTCCGGCGGGAAGAGCACCTCGACGGCGACGCCGATCTCCGCTTCCCAGCCGGCCGAGGCCTTGCGTGCCGCCTGCTCGAGATCGCCGGCCTCGGCGACCAGCGCCAGCGCACGGCGGTAGAGCATCTGCCCGGTCGGCGTCAGCACCGCCTTGCGCCCCTGGATCTCGAAGGCGCGCACGCCGAGCAGCGACTCGATCTTCTGTACCGCGTAGCTCACTGCCGACTGGCTCTTGTGCAGCGCCTCGGCGGCCTGCGCGTAGCCGCCGGCGTCGACGACGGCGATCAGCGCGCGCCATTGCTCGAGCGCGATATGAGGAACCGGATTCATATCTACTAATTCGATTGTTCAAGCCTAAATATTGTTCTTTTTTATCGATTTGGTAAATCGTTAAATACGGGTGTCAGCACAACCCCCACGGAGACCCGACCATGAGCACCCTGCTGCAACTGAACACCAGCCTCTTCTCGAGCCACGGCCAGTCGAGCCAGCTCGCCGAGCGCTTCGTCGCCGGCTGGAGGGCGAAGAACCCCGGCGGCGAAGTCATCGCCCGCGACCTCGCCGGCGCGCCGGTGCCGCATCTCGACGCACCGCGCTTCCTCGCCTTCCTGGCCAAGCCGGAAGAGCGCACGGCCGAGCAGCAGGCGGTGGTCGACTTCTCCGACGCGCTGATCGCCGAGCTGCGCGCCGCCGACGCGATCGTCCTCGGCCTGCCGATGTACAACCTCGGCATCCCGTCTACGCTGAAGGCCTACTTCGACCACATCGCCCGCGCCGGCGTCACCTTCCGCTACACGGCGAACGGCCCGGAGGGGCTGGTCACCGGCAAGAAGGTCTATGTCTTCGCGACGCGCGGCGGCCGCTACGCCGGCACGCCGCTCGACAGCCAGACCGACTACGTGAAGAACTTCCTCGGCTTCATCGGCATCAGCGACGTCGAGTTCGTCTATGCCGAGGGGCTGAACATGGGCGACGACAGCAAGAGCGCGGCGCTCGCCGCCGCGCACCGCGAGATTGAAGAACTCGAAGCCCTCGCCGCCTGAACCCGAATTCCGGAGAACATCATGAGCACCCGTACCCTGCAACGCATCATCCCCTCGATCCCGGTGTCCGACGGCGCCGGCGTGCGCCTGCGGCGCAGCCTCGGCCAGCACCCGGCGCAGCGCCTCGACCCCTTCCTGATGCTCGACGAGTTCTCGTCGGACAATCCGGACGACTACATCGCCGGCTTCCCGCCGCACCCGCACCGCGGCTTCGAGACGGTGACCTACATGCTCGCCGGCCACTTCCTGCACGAGGACCACCTCGGCCACCAGGGCCATCTGCGCGGCGGCGGCGCGCAGTGGATGACCGCCGGCCGCGGCATCATCCACTCCGAGATGCCGCAGCAGGAAAGCGGCCGCGTACACGGCTTCCAGTTCTGGCTCAACCTGCCGGCGAAGGAAAAGATGAAGCCGGCCGCCTACCGCGACATCCAGCCCGAGGAAATCCCGACGGCGACGGTAAACGGCGCCGAGGTGCGCGTCGTCGCCGGCACGCTGCAGAGCGGCGAAGTGAATGTGCCGGGGCCGATCCAGGGCCTGTCCACGGCACCGCTGTTCCTCGACGTGCGCCTGCCCGCCGGCGGCCGCTTCACGCAAGCGCTGCCGGCCGGCCACACCGCCTTCGTCTATCCCTACGCCGGCGACCTGCGGATCGGCCCGGCCGCCGACGCGCGTCCGTTGCCGGCGCGCCAGGCCGGCGTGCTGTCGGCCGGCGAGACAGTCGAGATCGCCGCCGACGGCGCCGCCGGCTTCCTGCTGCTCGCCGCCAGGCCGCTCGGCGAACCGGTCGTGCAGTACGGGCCGTTCGTGATGAACACGCGCGAGGAGATCGAGCAGGCGATTGCCGACTACCAGAGCGGACAGCTGACGCAGTAGCCCGTTCCGCTGGCCGCCGGGCGCCGGCGGCCAGCGCCTCCCCCGTCATTCCGGGCTCGACCCGGAATCCAGGAATATTCCCATCCGCGCCAAAAGCCCGCCGTCACCCCCGCCCCTTCAATTCCGAACGAAATCCACCGCCGACGACTCGAACGCTGCACACCGACAAAACGGAGCCCCCGGCATGGACCTCACCCAGATCAGCGACACCCTGCAGCGCGATGCAGTCTGGGTGGTATTCCTGAACGTGTTGCTGCAGCAGCTCGGCCTGCCGGTGCCGGCGGTGCCGACGCTGCTGCTCGCCGGCAGCCTTGCCGCCGGCGGCGGCGACGCCGGGCGCATGCTGGCCGCCGCCGTGCTTGCCTCGGTCATCGCCGACTGGGTCTGGTATCTCGCCGGCCGCGGCTTCGGCTACCGCGTGCTCTCCGGGCTGTGCAAGCTGTCGATCAACCCCGGCTCCTGCGTTTCCGATACCGAGGCGCGCTTCGTCAAATGGGGCGTCTGGTCGCTGGTGGTCGCCAAGTTCGTTCCCGGCTTCTCCACCGTGGCGCCGCCGATCGCCGGTTCGCTGCGCATGCCGCTGCCCGGTTTCCTGGCCGCGGCCGCGATCGGCGCGGCGCTGTGGGCGGGCAGCGCCATCGGCACCGGCTGGGTGCTGCGCGCCGAGGTGCATGCCGCGATCGCCGCGATGAGCGAGCACGGCGGCCGCGTCGTCGGCGCGCTCACCCTCGCGCTGGCGGTGTGGATCGGCTGGAAGCTGTGGCAGAAGTACCGCTTCGAGCGGCTGGCGGCGATCCCAGCGATCACCCCGGACGAGCTGCTCGACGCGCTCGCCTCGGAGCGGCCGCCGCGGCTGGTCGACCTGCGCGGACCGGTGATGATCGCCAGCACCGCGCCGGTCGATGGCGCCGTCGTCGCGACGCTGGATACCCTGTCCGAGGTTGCCACCGACTGGCCGCGGCAGGCGCCGGTGGTCACCCTCTGCGCCTGTCCGCAGGACGCCACTGCGATCAGCGCTGCGCACCAGCTGACGCGCATGGGCTTCCGCTCGGCGCGGCCGCTGCGCGGCGGCTACGAGGCCTGGCTGGCGATGACGAAGGGCGACGCCGGCGCCTGATCGCGCGCCGTTCAGGCGCGGCCGGCGGAGGCCGGTGGGAAACAGGAACGCCCTGAAAAAAAATAACTAGACGACCGGTCTAATTGATGGCAATCTTCCGTTCCATGAACGTCCGTCACGACAACACGCGCCAGCACATCCTCGATACCGGCCACCGCATTATCGCCGGCAAGGGCTTTTCGAGCGTTGGCCTGACCGAGCTGCTCAACGCCGCCGGGGTGCCGAAGGGCTCCTTCTATCACTACTTCGAATCCAAGGAGCAGTTCGGCCAGGCCCTGCTCCAGGACTATTTCGACCGTTACCTGGCGAGCATCGACGAACTGCAGGCCGCCGAGGCTGGCCGCGCCAGCGGCCGCGAGCGGCTGCTGCGCTACTGGCAGCGCTGGCGCGAGTCGCAGCGTGCCGACTGCAGCGAGCAGAAATGCCTGGTGGTGAAGCTCAGTGCGGAAGTCTCCGACCTCTCGGATGCGATGCGCATCACCCTGCGCGACGGCACCGACCAGGTCGTCGGGCGCATTGCCGCGCTGGTCGAAGCCGGCGTCGCCGACGGCTCGCTGCCGGCCCTGGCGCCGCGGCCTACGGCGCAGATGCTGTACCAGCTGTGGCTCGGTGCCAGCCTGCTCGGCAAGCTGCACCGCGACGGCAGCGCATTGGACAACGCCATGCAGGTCACCGAACAGATGCTGTCGCGCTGACCCCGGCGCGGCGAGCGGCCGCAGGCTGCTGCGGCCGATTTTTTTACCCGTGGATTAGACGACCGGTCTAATTTTTGAAGATCGACCAACAAGGAGAAACCCCAATGAGTTCCCTATTCGACCCCATCCAGATCGGCGACATCGCGCTCGCCAACCGCATCGTCATGGCCCCGCTGACCCGCAACCGCGCCGCCGACGGCCTGCTGCCCGGACCGCTGACCGTCGAGTACTACCGCCAGCGCGCCAGCGCCGGCCTGATCATCAGCGAAGCGAGCCAGATCAGCCCGATGGCCCAGGGCTACCTCGACACGCCGGGAATCTACTCGACCGAACAGATCGCCGCCTGGCGCCAGGTCACCGATGCTGTGCACGCCGCCGGCGGCCGGATCGTGATCCAGCTCTGGCACGTCGGCCGCATCTCGCACAGCTCGCTGCTGCCGGACGGCGCCGCACCGGTCTCCTCGACCAACCGCCGACCCGACGCCAAGACCTTCACCCGCAACGGCTTCGAGCCGGTGTCGACGCCGCGCGCGCTGCGCGACGACGAGCTGCCGGGGATCGTCGCCGACTACCGCCAGGCCGCGCGCAACGCGATCGCCGCCGGTTTCGACGGCGTCGAGGTGCATGCCGCCAACTCCTACCTGCTCGACCAGTTCCTGCGCGACAGCGTAAACGACCGCAGCGGCCCCTACGGCGGCAGCATCGAGAATCGCGCCCGCCTGCTGCTGGAAGTGATGCAGGCGGTCGCCGACGAGATCGGCGGCGGCCGCACCGGCATCCGCATCAGCCCGATGACCAGCTTCAGCGACACGCCGCGCGACAGCGACCCGCAGGCGCTGTTCAACTACGTCGTCGGGCAGCTGGCGCCGCTCGGCCTGGCCTACCTGCACGTGATCGAGGGCGAGACCGGCGGCGCGCGCCAGCCGGCGGCCGCCCCGGCCTTCGACTACGCGGCGCTGCGCCGCCGCTTCCCCGGCGCCTGGATGATCAACAACGGCTATGACCGCGGCGAGGCGATCGCCGCCGTCGCCGACGGCCGCGCCGAGCTCGTCGCCTTCGGCCGGCCGTTCATCAGCAACCCGGACCTGGTGCAGCGCCTGCGCGAGGACGCACCGCTGAACGCGCTGCGCGCCGACAAGCTGTACGGCGGCGGCGCCGAGGGCTACACCGACTATCCGGCGCTGGCTGCCGCCTGAACGCCACAAGCGTGCGCCGCGACGGGCCGTCCCGTCGCGGCTTTCCCCGTTTCCCGCAGGATTTCCGATGCCTTCCCGACACCGCTGGTTGCCACTGCTCGCGCTCCTCGTCCTCTCGCTCACCTGGGGCTACACCTGGATCCTCGCCAAGCAGGGGCTGGCCTACGCGCCGCCCTTCGCCTTCGCCGCCGAGCGCTGCGTCGGCGGCGCGCTCGCGCTGCTGCTCGCGCTCAGGCTGACCGGCCGCCCGCTGCAGCTGGTCGCGCCGGGACCGACGCTGGCCATCGCCCTGACCCAGGTCGCCGGCTTCATGGCCTTTCAGACCTGGGCGCTGGTCGAGGGCGGCCCCGGCAAGACCGCGGTGCTGATCTTCACGATGCCGATCTGGACGCTGCTGCTGGCCTGGCCGCTCCTCGGCGAGCGCATCCGCGGCCGGCAGTGGCTGGCGGCGGCGAGCACGCTCGCCGGCCTGCTGCTGATCATCGAGCCGTGGGACATGCAGGCCAGCCTGTTCAGCAAGTTCCTCGGGCTGACGGCGGCGCTGTGCTGGGCCGTCGGCACGATCCTGATCAAGCGGCTGCGCGCGACGCAGCCGGTGGACCTGCTGACGCTGACCGCCTGGCAGATGATCCTCGGCGCACTGCCGCTGACGCTGCTGGCGCTGGTCGTGCCGGAGCCGGCGACGCAGTGGACGCCGTCCTACGCCGGCATCCTGGCCTTCATGTCGGTGGCCAGCACGGCGCTGTGCTGGTGGCTGTGGATCTATATCCTCGACCGCGTGCCGGCCTGGGAGGCAAGCCTGTCGGTGCTGGGCACGCCGGTGGTCGCGATCGTCTCGTCGCGGCTGCTGTTCGGCGAGGAGTTCCGGGCGATGGAAACCGGCGGCATCCTGCTGATCGGTACCGGCCTCGCGTTGCTGTCGCTGTTCGGCTGGATGGCGGAGCGGCGGCGCGCCCCGGTGCCGGCCGCCGGCGGCCGCCGCCACAACGACTGAGCGCAGCCGCGGCACAGGAACGCGGCGGGCAAAAGAAAACCGGCCGCCCCTCGCGGGTGCGGCCGGCTGCGTTCGATCGATCCGGCGGCGGAGCTACTTCTGCCCGCCCTCCGGCTTCTTCGCGTCGCCGGGATACTGGAAGCCGGTGAACATGTTGCGCGTCTGGCTCTGCAGCTGCTCCTGCATCTGCTGCACCATCTTCTTCGACTGGTCCATGTAGGCGGCCATCATCTGCTGCATCGCCGGCCCCTGGAAGTTCAGGAACTGCGTCCACATGTCGTTCTGCATCTGGCTGTTCTCGCCGCCGTAGAGCGAGCGCGACTGCTCCTGCATCTTGCCCTGGAAGTCGACGAAGGCCTTGATGTTGTTCTCCAGGTACTTGCCGAGCATGCCCTGCATCGCGTGGCCGTAGAAGCGGATCATCTGCGCCAGCAGTTCGGTCGAGAACAGCGGCACGCCGCCGGTTTCCTCTTCCAGGATGATCTGCAGCAGGATGCTGCGCGTCAGGTCTTCGCCGGTCTTGGCGTCGACCACCTTGAAATTCTCGAAGGCCAGCACGAGATCCTTGACATCGGTGAGCGTGATGTAGGCGCTGGTCTTGGTGTCGTAAAGACGGCGGTTCGGGTACTTCTTGATCAGTCGCGGCTGCTCCGACATGAAGGCATTTCCTCCGAATGAGTGTTTCCGTTCCCCGGCGCTCTGCGGCGCCTCGGAATGCTGCACAGCAAAAGTATAACCCAGGATAAAAAGACGGCCCCGTCCGGGGCCGTCTGCGCATCGCGGAGGTTTACTGGTAGTAGAGTCCGCCGTTGATGTTGAGCGTGGCGCCGGTCATGAAGCCGGCGTTCTCGGAGGCGAGGTAGACGACGGCTGCGCCCATCTCCTCCGGCTTGCCCAGGCGCTTCATCGGCACCGAGTCGACGATGCCCTTGAGGATGTCCTCGCGGATCGCCATCACCATCTTGGTCGCGATGTAGCCCGGGGCGATCGCGTTCACGGTGACGTTCTTGGCCGCGAGTTCCGCCGCCAGCGCCTTGGTGAAGCCGATCACGCCGGCCTTCGCCGCCGAGTAGTTCGACTGCCCGGCCTGGCCCTTGACGCCGTTCACCGACGAGATGTTGATGATCCGGCCCCAGCCGCGCTCGGCCATCTTCGCCGACACCTGCTTGGTCATGTTGAACAGGCTCGTCAGGTTGGTCGATATCACCGCGTCCCACTGCTCCTTCTCCATCTTGGCGAAGAACTTGTCGCGCGTGATGCCGGCGTTGTTCACCAGAATGTCGATCTGGCCAACCTTGGCCTCGGCCTCGGCGACCAGCTTCTGGCAGTCCTCCAGCGACGACACGTCGCCGGCGACGCAGACGAAGTCCTTGAAGCCCGCGGCTTCCTGTTCCTTCAGCCATTCGTCCTTGTTGTCGAACTGCGGGTGGTAGGCCGCGACCACCTTGTGCCCGGCCTTCGCCAGCTCCTGACAGACGGCGGTCCCAATGCCGCCCATGGCGCCGGTGACGAGTGCGATTCTTTGCGTCATTTTCGTTTCCTCTGCTGCTGTTGATAAAGGACTGCTCACTGCTCCAAGGGCGGTCAGAACATGTGCTGGCCGCCGTTGATCGAAATGTTGGCGCCGGTGACGAAGGCCGCCTCGTCGGATGCGAGGTAGGCGACCAGCCCGGCGATCTCCTCCGGCTTGCCCAGGCGGGCGACCGGAATCTGCGGCAGGATCTTCGATTCGAGGATTTCCTGCGGGATCGCCATCACCATCTTGGTGCCGATGTAGCCCGGCGAGATCGTGTTCACGGTGACGCCGGCCTTCGCCACCTCCAGCGCCAGCGCCTTGGTGAAGCCGTGCATGCCGGCCTTCGCCGCCGAGTAGTTGGTCTGCCCGAAGGCGCCCTTCTGCCCGTTCACCGAGGAGACGTTGATCACCCGCCCCCATTTGCGCTCGACCATGCCGTCCATCACCTGCTTGGTCATGTTGAAGACCGAGTCGAGGTTGGTACCGATCACCGCGTCCCAGTCGGCCTTGGTCATCTTCTTGAAGGTCATGTCGCGGGTGATGCCGGCGTTGTTCACCAGCACGTCCACCGGCCCCACTTCCTTCGTCACCTTGTCGACACAGGCCTTGCACGACTCGAAGTCGGCGACGTCGCAGGGATAGGCCATGAAGCCGTAGCCCATCGCATTCATCCCGGTCAGCCATTGCTTGGCCTGGGCATTGCCCGGCGAATGCGTGGTCACCACCTTGTAGCCGAGCGCGGCGAGCTTGATGCAGACCGCCTCGCCGAGGCCACCCATCCCCCCGGTCACCAGTGCAACTCTTGGCATGTTCTTCCCCTTCTCTGTCTCGCTGTTTCAGGATGCGATGAAGAACATCCGCCTGCACTCCGGCGTTCTTCGGCTTACGCCTTCTCTTTCACGTAACGCCCCGGGGCCGGCTCGACGGCCTTGTATTTGGCATTCCCCGGTTTCCTGCGCGCGGCGCATTCGCCGCCCGCGTGCTGCTTCAGCCAGTCGGCCCAATCGGACCACCAGCTCCCCTTCCTTTCCTCGGCCGTCGCCAGCCAGCCCTCGGCGTCGGCCGAGACGTCGGCGTTGGCCCAGTAGCTGCGCTTGTTCTTCGCCGCCGGATTGACGACGCCGGCGATGTGGCCGCTGGCGCCGAGCACGAACTTCGTCTCGCCGCCGAGCAGCCGCGTGCTCTGGTAGGCGGTCTGCCACGGCACGATGTGGTCCTCGCGCGTCGCCAGCAGGTAGGCCGGCGCCTTGACCTGGCCGAGGTCGACCTTGACCCCGCACATCTCGAGCTTGCCGGGGATACGCAGGCTGTTGTTGAGGTACAGGTTCCTCATGTACCACGCCGCGAACGGCCCCGGCAGGTTGGTCGAGTCGGCGTTCCAGTAGAGCAGGTCGAAGGCCGGCGGCTTCTGCCCCTTCAGGTAGTTGCCGGCGACGTAGTTCCAGATCAGGTCGTTGGCGCGCAGCGCCGAGAAGGTGCCGGCCAGCTCGCGGCCGGTGAGCAGGCCGCCCTTGCCGATCGTCGCGTCGCGCGTCGCGCAGCTCTGTTCGTCGATGAACAGGCCGATCTCGCCGGTGTCCGAGAAATCGAGCAGCGTGGTGAGCAGCGTCAGGCTGGCCACGCTGTTGTCGCCGCGCGCGGCGAGCACGCCCAGCGCGCTGCTGAGGATGGTGCCGCCGACGCAGAAACCGAGCGCATTGACCTGCTCGACCTTGGCGATCTCGCGGGCGGCCGCGAGCGCGGCGAGCGGCCCCTGCTCGAGGTAGTCGTTCCAGCCGTAGTGTCCCTGCTCGGCCTTGACGTTGCGCCAGGAGACGAGGAACACGGTGTTGCCCTGCTCGACCGCGTAGCGGACGAAGGAATTCTCGGGCTGCAGGTCGAGGATGTAGAACTTGTTGATGCACGGCGGCACGATCACCAGCGGCCGCTTCGCCACCTTGTCGGTGAGCGGCGCGTACTGGATCAGCTGCATCAGCTCGTTCTCGAAGACCACCGTGCCCTCGGTCGTCGCCAGGTTGCGGCCGACCTCGAAGGCGCTGTCGTCGGTCATCGAGATGCGGCCCTTCTCGACGTCCTTGATCAGGTTGTTGATGCCCTCGGTGATGCTCTGGCCCTTGCTTTCGACGGCCAGCTTGATGAACTCGGGGTTGGTCGCGGCGAAGTTGCTCGGCGCCATCGCGTCGAGGTACTGGCGCGCGAGGAAGCGCAGCCGGTTCTTCGCCTTGTCGTCCTCGACCGGAGCCAGCTCGACCAGCTCGCGCAGGAAGCCGGCGTTCAGCAGGTAGCTCTGGCGGATGTAGTCGAAAACCGGGCTCTGTCGCCACTCCGGCGCCGAGAAGCGGCGGTCGCCGGGCTCCGGCGGCACTTCGAAGGACGCTTCGCCCTTGGCGCCGGGGCGCCCCTTTTCCAGCATCGCGTTCCACAGCCGCGCCTGCTTCTCCATGAAGTCGCGCTGCAGTTCGGAAAGTCTGGCCGGATCGGGCGCCCCGATCCGGATCGGGGCACCGCCAAGCGGATGCTGCGCCTGCGGGGAGCCGAGAAAGCCGAAAAACTGCTGCGCCATCGCCTGCCCGACCTGCATCATCTGCTGCATTGCGGGGGCGAAGGGGTCCGTGGGCTGCGACATCTGTATGCGAATCCTGGCTGGGGGCTGAGGCAGAGAGCGGTACGCCTGCTGCGTGCAAACCGATTTGTTGTCTTATCGATTCTGCATCGCAGCATAGGGGCTGTCAACGACTGTGGCGGCTTTGTGCAGATGCCTCGCCAGCGCATGAAATCTGGCTTCCGGACGAGGGGCTATAATGCCGCGATGTACATCATTGCCATCGGCTGGTTGTGGGTCGTGCTGATGATGGCGGTCACCGAAAGCAACCTGGTCGCCGGCATCCTGACCTTCACCTTCTACGGACTCTTCCCCTGCGCGCTGCTGCTGTGGCTGCTCGGCACGCCGGCGCGTCGCCAGCGGCGGGCGGCGGCGGAAACCGCCGCCGCGGAACCGCAAGCGGGCGACGAATCCGCGCGCCGCGACGGCGAGGCCTGAGCGCGCTCAGGCCTCGCGCCAGATCAGCGTCGCCATGCGACCGGTGACGCCGTCGCGGCGGTACGAGAAGTAGCGGTCGGCCTGCCGCCAGGTGCATTCCCCGCCGCCGTGAACCGCGGGCACGCCCAGCGCGGCGAGTCGCTGCCGCGCCAGCCGGTAGAGATCGGCGAACCAGCGCCCGCCATCGCCGCGGACGAAGCCGTCCGCCGCCGCGGCATCCCGCGCGACGAAAGCCGCGCGCACCTCATCGCCGACCTCGAACGCGGCCGGCCCGATCGCCGGTCCGAGCCACGCCGACAGCGCCGCCGGGCGCACGGCCATCGCCGCCACCGTCGCCTCGATCACGCCGGCGCACAGGCCGCGCCAGCCGGCGTGGGCGGCGGCGACCACCGTCCCGTCGCGGTCGCACAGCAGCAGCGGCAGGCAGTCGGCGGTCATTACCGCACAGACCCGGCCCGCCGCGCGCGCCACCGCGGCGTCGGCGACCGGCGCCGGCGCACCGGCCGGCAGCGCGTCGAGCCGCGCCACGTCGACGCCGTGCACCTGCGCCAGCCACACCGGCATCGCCGGCAGCATGGCGGCGAGCCGCGCGCGGTTGGCGGCGACGGCGGCCGGCTCGTCGCCGACGTGATCGCCGAGGTTGAAGCCCGCCCACGGCGCGCCGCTGACGCCGCCGACGCGCGTCGTCTGCAGCGCACGCACGCCCGGCGGCAGCGGCCAGTCGGGGACGAACCACGACGCGGCGTCAGTCATCGTCGCCGTCGCCGTACTCGTAGATGATCTCGACCTCGTGCTCGTCGTCGAAGTCCTCGTCGTCGATCGCCGCCTCGGCCTCGAGGAACGCGTCAAGGCGCAGCTTCTCGAGCAGCTCCTCCATGTCCTCGGGCAGCGGCGACTTCCAGACCATGTGCTTGCCGGTCTCCGGATGCACCAGGCCGAGCTTCCTGGCATGCAGGAACTGGCGGCCGAAGGCCGGGCCGCGCGGCACGCGGTTCAGCCGCCGGCCGTAGACCGGGTCGCCGACCAGCGGATGGCCGATGTGTTCGAGATGGACGCGGATCTGGTGCGTGCGCCCGGTCTCCAGCGAGCACTCGATCAGCGTGCAGCTGGCAAAGGCCTCGACGACGCGGTAGTGCGTGCGCGCCGGCTTGCCGCCGATGACCACGGCCATCTTCGTGCGCTGCATCGGGTGGCGGCCGATCGGCGCGTCGACGGTGCCGCCGCGCTCGACGACGCCGCGCGCCAGCGCCTGGTAGTCGCGCTTGACGCTGCGCGCCTGCAGCTGACGGACGAGGTCGGTCTGCGCGGCGAGCGTCTTGGCGACGACCAGCAGGCCCGAGGTGTCCTTGTCCAGCCGGTGCACGATGCCGGCGCGCGGCACGTTGGCGAGCTGCGGCGCATGGTGCAGCAGCGCGTTCATCAGCGTGCCGCTCCAGTTGCCGGCGGCCGGATGGACGACGAGACCGGCCGGCTTGTCGATGACGATCAGGGCCTCGTCCTCGTAGACGATGGCGAGCGGGATGTCCTCGGCGGTCGCCGCCGCGGCCTGCGGGTCGACCGCCTCCTCGACGCGGATCGCCTCGCCGCCGCGCAGCTTGTGTTTCGGCTCGTTCACCGGCTTGCCGTCGACCTGCACGCGCCCGTCGCGGATCCAGCCCTGCAGGCGGTTGCGCGAATGCTGCGGCAATAATCCGGCGAGCACGTGATCGAGGCGGACACCGCCGCAGTCGGCGGGTGCGGTCAGGGCGAGGGCCGTGCTATCATCGGCCCGCCCCGGAGTTGCGGGAGTGGCGCCAGAGTCCTTCTGGCCGGATGCCCGGCGATCGGACCGGGCCTCTTTTTTGGAATCATTCTGCGGAATCTTCATCATGCGTAGTGTAGCGGTTATCGCGGCGCTCCTCACCGCCACCCTGCTCGGCGGCTGCGGTATTTTCGGCGAACCGAAGGACGAAACGGTCGGCTGGTCGCCGAACAAGCTGTACACCACCGCCAAGGAAGCGCTCAACGACGGCCAGTACGACAACGCGGTGAAGTACTTCGAGAAGCTCGAGGCGCGCTACCCCTACGGCCGCTACGCGCAGCAGGCGCAGGTCGAGATCGCCTACGCCTACTGGAAGTCCGGCGAGCCGGGCTCGGCGCTCGCCGCCTGCGACCGCTTCATCAAGCTGCACCCGAACCATCCCAACGTCGACTATGTGTATTACCTGAAGGGCCTGATCGGCTTCAACGAGGACCTCGGCATCCTCGGCCACGTCTCGGCGCAGGACCCGACCGAGCGCGACCCGAAGTCGGCCAAGGAATCCTTCGACGCCTTCAAGGAACTGGCGACGCGCTTCCCGGACAGCAAGTACACGCCGGACGCGGTCCTGCGCATGAAGTATCTGGTCAATGCGCTGGCCTCGCACGAGGTCCATGTCGCGCGCTACTACATGAAGCGCGGCGGCTACCTGGCAGCGGTGAACCGCGCGCAGTACGCGGTGAAGACCTACCAGGACGCGCCGGCGATCGAGGAGGCGCTGTTCATCATGGTCAAGGGCTACGATGCGCTGGGCATGACCGACCTGCGCGACGACTCCGAGCGCGTGATGCGCCAGAACTTCCCGAAGAGCGAGTACTACGCGCGCGGCCTGAACCGCAAGGAACCGTGGTGGAAACTCTGGTAAGCGGAAGCTGAACACGAAAAAAACAGGCCGGCGCGATGCCGGCCTGTTCGTTTCTACATCGCCTGCTTGATCGCCAGCACCGCCTGGTTGCGCAGCGTGCGGAACAGCGCCAGCTCCTTCTCCGGGATCACGATCGCGCCCGGCTGCTCCATGTCGGCGTAGATCATCGCCACCGGGTTGCTCTTGATCGTCAGCGGGAACAGCACGAAGGTGCCGGCGCCGACGCCCTTGCGGTACCAGTCGGGCACGCGGCCGGCGATCTTCGGGTCGTCGATGTCGGTGATCAGGATGTCGACGCCCTTCGACATCGCCGCGTGGAAGATGTCCGGCGTGAAGTGCAGCGGGAACTTGAACTTCCTGGCGATCTCGGTGGCGTCCGGACCGAAGCCGAAGCGCCCCTGCATGGTGTTGGCGCGCGCGTCCTTGATGCACAGGATGACGCGGCGGAAGCCCTTGGCGCGGAACATCGTCTCGAGGATGATGCGCAGCACGTCGTTCAGCGAGAAGTCCTCGACCAGCGAGTTGCTGATGTCCTGGATGCCGGCGGTGAGGATGGCTTCGACGTTGTCCGGCTCGCCCGGGGCCGCGCCTGTGTCGTGGAAGGCCGGCGTCTCGACCAGCGCCGTGCCGCTCAGCGTATCGACGGCGGCGCCGGAGGTCGCGGCATCGGCCTCGATGCCGGCGGCGGCGTCCACCTTCTTGCCGCCCCAGGCGCTGATCTGCCGCCCGAACGGCGTCTGCTTCAGGTTGAGGTGGATCACGCTGGCGAACTGCGCGACCTCGGCGAACGACTTCTCCAGCGTCTTCTGCATCTCCTCGCTGCTCATCGGCACGCTCTCGCCGAAGCGCGCCGTCACCTTGCGCAGCTCCTTCTGGCGCAGCTCCGGCGCGGCGCTGGCGATCACCGTGCACAGCTCGTTGGAGAACGCGGACAGGACGCGCAGCTTCTCCTCCGGCGCCGTCGGCTTGCGCACCGTCCCCGGCGGCAGGCGGCGCATGGTGTTCACGATCAGCGGCGGGAAGCCCCAGTGCTGCGCGATGCCGACCCCCATGTCCTCGAACGAGACGCCGAGCACCGCCAGCGACGCCTGCTCCTCGCTGGTCCCCTTCTGCTCCATCTCGCGACGGATGTCCTCGCCTTCCTCGGGGAAGTAGTACTGCGTCAGCATCCGCCCGAGGTTGTGGAACATCGCGCAGATGAAGGCCTGCTCGACGTCGCCCTTGCTGGTACGGCCGCCGATGTCCTTGGCCAGGATGCCGGCGAGGTTGGCGCGCAGGAACTCGTCCTTCAGCTGGTTGGCGTTGCCCTTGTTCTGCAGGTGCTCGAACAGCAGCACGGTGATCGCGATGTTGCGCACCGCATCGAAGCCGAGCACCATCACCGCCCGCGACACGGTGCTGATGTTGCCGCCGCCGGCCTGCCGGTAGAACGCCGAGTTCACCAGCTTGAGGATCTTGTTGGTCAGCGCGAAGTCCTTGAGGATCGACGACGACAGCTTGGCGACGCTGTCGCGGTCGGAGGCGGTGATCTTGTTGATCGCGCTGACCGACTCGGAGAGCGCCGGGAAATCGCTCTTGTGGCGCATCCGCCGGAGCAGGAACTCGATCGTTCCCTGCGCGCCGCCGCTGCCGCCCTGCGCCTCCTCCGGGTCGAGGTAGTCCTCCATCGCCTCGCACATCTGCGTCACCGATTCGTAGCGCTGCTCCGGATCGCGTGCCAGCGCGCGGTAGAGGATCGCGGTCACCCGGTCGTCGAGCGAGATGTCCGCCGGCAGCCGGATGTCGGTGCTGGTCAGCTGGTGCACGATGCGGAAGAAATCGTTGCCCTGCACCGCCCGCCGCCCGGTGAGCAGCTCGTAGAAGACGAGGCCGGCGGCGAAGATGTCGGTGCGCGGGCCGATCCGGTGGTGCTCGATGTATTCCGGCGCCATGTAGGCCGGCGTGCCGGTGAAGTCCTGGTCGCCGCCCTGGTGCTCGGCCTGCACGCGCGCGGCGATGCCGAAGTCCATCACGCGCGGGAAGCCTTCCTCGTTGATCAGGATGTTGCTCGGCTTCAGGTCGCGGTGGATCACGCCCATCGCGTGCGCGTGCGCGATCGCTTCCAGCACCGGTTTCATCACCGAGATCGCGCGCACCGGCGACAGCGCGCCGCTGCCCTTCAGGTACTCGCCGAGGTTCTTGCCGGGGACGTATTCGAAGACCAGGTAGAGATCGCCGTCCTCCTCGCCCGCTTCGAAGATCGGCACGATGTTCGGGTGCCGCATCTGGCTGACCGTGCGCGCCTCCTCCAGCAGGCGCTGGTTCTGCGCCGGATCGGGACGCGAGAAATGCAGCGTCTTGATCGCCACCTCGCGCTGCAGGTGCGGGTCGCGGGCAAGATAGACCACGCTCTGAGCCCCCCGGCCCAGCTCGCGCAGGATTTCGAAGCGGCCGATTCTCTTGCTCATGGTGCCTGTCTTGTTTTCGTAGGATTCGCCCGCAATTCTACCCGCCGCTCCCGGCGCGCAATAGCGCAGTTTTCAGCGACCGGATGGCAGAATGCGGTTTTTCTGACCGGAACCTGCCATGACCGACCAGACCGCGCCGCTCGCCGGCCTCCGTGTCCTCGACCTCTCGCGCGTCCTCGCCGGCCCCTGGTGCAGCCAGCTGCTCGCCGACCTCGGCGCCGAGGTGATCAAGGTCGAGCGCCCCGGTGCCGGTGACGAGACGCGCGCCTGGGGGCCGCCCTACCTGCCGGACGCCGCCGGCAACGACACCACCGAGGCGGCCTACTACTGTGCGGTCAACCGCAACAAGAAGTCGCTGACGCTCGACCTGGCGAGCGCCGACGGCCAGCGCATCGTGCGCGAGCTGGCGGCGAAGTCGGACGTGCTGCTGGAGAACTACAAGGTCGGCGGACTCGACAAGTACGGCCTCGACTACGCGTCGCTCGCGCAGCTTAACCCGCGCCTCGTCTACTGCTCGATCACCGGCTTCGGCCGGAACGGCCCGTGGGCCGACCGCCCCGGCTACGACTTCATCATCCAGGGCATCGGCGGCCTGATGAGCGTCACCGGCGAAGCCGACGGCCGCCCCGGCGGCGGCCCGCAGAAGGTCGGCGTCGCGCTGGTCGACATCCTGACCGGCCTCTATGCCGCCAACGCCGTGCAGGCGGCGCTGCTCGAACGCGAGAAGAGCGGCCTCGGCCAGCACATCGACCTGGCGCTGCTCGACACCGAGGTCGCCAGCCTTGCCAACCTCGCCCTGAACTACCTGTGCACCGGAAGAAGCCCGGTGCGCATGGGCAACGCCCACCCCAACATCGCCCCCTACCAGGTGCTGCCCGCCGCCGACGGCCATTTCATCGTCGCCGTCGGCAACGACGGCCAGTTCCGGCGGCTGTGCGAGGTGATGGACCTCGCCGCCCTCGCTGCCGACCCGCGCTTTTCGACCAACGCCGAGCGCGTGCGCCATCGTGCCGCGCTCGATGCGCGGCTGGAAGCGCGCGCCGCGCAGCGCGGCAAGCGCGACTGGCTGGCCGCGCTGGAAGCCGCCGGCGTGCCCTGCGGGCCGATCAACAGCATCGGCGAAGCCTTCGCCGAAGCGCAGCTCGCCGCGCGCGAGATGGTCGTCGAACTGCCGCACCCGACCGCCGGCACGGCGAAGCTGGTCGGCAACCCGATCAAGCTGTCGCGGACGCCGGTGGCCTATCGCAACGCGCCGCCGCTGCTCGGCGAGCACAGCGACGAGGTGCTGCGGGAAGTGCTGGGCTACGGCGAGGATGAAATCGGCCGGCTGCGCGACGCGGGGATCGTCTAGGACGCGTTCGCCGTGACCTCTGGCCGCCGCAGAACGGTCGATCGCGCAGACCGACCCCGCGCGGGCCGCCGCCGAATTCCTTTAAACCGGACAGGCTGCTAGCATTCCCGTCATGACCCAGAAAAAGATTCTCGTCGTCGACGACGACCAGCGCCTGCGCGACCTGCTCTCCCGCTACCTCGGCGAACAGGGTTTCCTCGTGCGCACCGCCGAGAGCGGCGCGGCGATGGACCGCTGGCTGCCGCGCGAGGCCTTCGACCTGATCGTCCTCGACCTGATGCTGCCGGGCGAGGACGGCCTGTCGATCTGCCGCCGGCTGCGCGCGGCCGACCCCGAGCAGGCGATCATCATGCTCACCGCCAAGGGCGACGAGATCGACCGCATCGTCGGCCTCGAGATGGGCGCCGACGACTACCTGCCGAAGCCGTTCAACCCGCGCGAGCTGCTCGCCCGCATCCAGGCCGTGCTGCGCCGGCGCGGCAGCGCGACGCCGGGGGCGCCGGCGACCGAGGAGAAGGTGGTCGCCTTCGCCAACATCGAGGTCGACCTCGCCGCCCGCACGCTGAAGAAGGGCGACGAGCACCTGCCGCTGACCACCGGCGAATTCGCGGTATTGAAGGTGCTGCTGCAGCACCCGCGCCAGCCGCTGTCGCGCGATCGGCTGATGACGCTGGCGCGCGGCCGCGAGCAGGGCCCGTTCGACCGCGCCATCGACGTGCAGGTGTCGCGCCTGCGCAAGCTGATCGAGCCGGACCC
Source organism: Azospira restricta (assembly GCF_016858125.1). NCBI lineage: Bacteria > Pseudomonadati > Pseudomonadota > Betaproteobacteria > Rhodocyclales > Rhodocyclaceae > Azospira > Azospira restricta. Next base: position 2,590,674 of record NZ_CP064781.1, on the reverse strand, counting down.
GGCCAATCCGCGCTACCTGCAGACGGTGTGGGGCTTCGGCTACGTCTTCATCCCCGACGGCAAGGACAAGTGAAGGCCGGCGATCTGCTGCCGCGAACGCTGCTGGTCCGCACCTTCCTGCTGGTCAGCCTGCTCATCGTCGTGAACGTCGCCATCTGGGCGACGCTGTTCGGGCTCGCGACGCGCGAGCCGAAGGCCCGCCACCTCGCGCAGCTGACCGCCAGCGCCGTCAACCTGACGCGCGCGGCGCTGGTCGCCGCGGCGCCGGCGAAGCGCCGCGGCCTGCTCTTCGAACTGTCCGAACGCGAAGGCATCCACCTCGTGCCGGCGGAGCCGGAGGACCGCGTCGAGCGCCTGCCCGACGACGCCTTCCACGCCCTCTTCCGCGCCGAGACGCTGCGCCTGCTCGGCACCGGCACGCTGCTCGCCGGCGCCGTGAACGGCGAGGAAGGCATCTGGGCCAGCTTCCAGCTCGACGCCGACCCGGACGACCTGTACTGGGTGATGCTGCCGCTGGAGCGCGCCCAGCGCGTCTTCCCCTGGCACTGGCTGGGCTGGGGCGTCGCCTCGGTGGTGCTGGCGCTGCTCGTCGCCTGGCTGATCGTCTCGCGCGTGACGCAGCCCCTGCGCGTGCTGGCGCACGCCGCGCGCGAGGTCGGCCGCGGGCACCGGCCGGAACCGGTCGCGGTCGCCGGCGCCGACGAACTGCGCCAGCTCGCGCGCGCCTTCAACCAGATGGCCGACGACCTGGCGCGCAACGAGCGCGAGCGCGCCGAAGTGCTCGCCGGCATCTCGCACGACCTGCGCACGCCGCTGGCGCGGCTGCGGCTGGAAGCCGAGCTGTCGGTCGCCGACGCCGCGGCGCGCGACGCGATCGCCGCCGACATCGAGCAGATGGACGAGATCATCGCGCAGTTCCTCGACTATGCGCGCGCCGATGCCGAGGAAGCGGTACAGCCGACCGTGCCGGCGCAGCTGCTGGAGGAGATCGCCGCCCGCTACGCGCGCAGCGGGACGCCGGTGGCGGTCGCCGCGGCGCCGGCGACGGCGGTACCGCTGCGTCCGCTCGCCGTGCGCCGCGCGCTCGGCAACCTGATCGACAACGCGCGCAAGTACGCCGGCGGCGAGATCACGCTCGCCGCCGCGATCGCCGACGGCATGCTGCGCATCGACGTGCTCGACCGCGGGCCGGGTATCCCGGAAGCCGAGATCGAACGCATGAAGCGCCCGTTCACGCGACTGGAGAACGCGCGCACCGACGCCGCCGGCACCGGCCTCGGACTCGCCATCGTCGAACGCGTCGCCCGCCTGCACGGCGGCCGCTTCACGCTCGCCGCGCGCGCGGGCGGCGGGCTGGCGGCGTCGCTGTGGATTCCGCTGACGGAAAAAACTTAACGGAACATTCCCCCACCGCCGCGGCGCGAAAGCGGCAAGCGGACTGCGGCGCGGCCCCGGGGAACGGATGGGCGCCGCCGGGAAGCGTTACGGCGTTCCGGCGCACGCCCGCAGCCGTCGGCGCTATCGTTGCCGGAACGGCGCCTCAGTGCAGCGGCCAGCGCGCGATCGGCTCGTAGGTCGAGCCGCGGTCGGTGCGCCAGGAGCGCGCCAGCACCAGTTCGCCGGCCGACCATTCCTGCGCCGGCAGCGCCGGCAGCTCGCCGGGGTGCGCCGCCTTGCGCAAGAGCGTGACGTGCGGCGTCACCGCCCGCTCGCCGTCGAGGAAGCCGGCAGCGACCAGCGCCTTCTGCAGCGCGGCGGCGAGCGCCGAGAGATCCGGCGCCGCCTCGCCGCAGCCGGCCCAGACGATGTGGTTGTGCCGCCAGAAGCCGAGGCGGTCGAGGCGCACCGGCACCCGCGGCAGGCTGAGGCTGGCGGCCAGCCGGTGCAGCTCGGGCAGGCGGCGCTCGGGAACGTCGCCGAGGAAGGCCAGCGTCAGGTGCAGCGATTCCTCGCGCATCAGCCGGCCGCCGCTCTTGCCGACGATGCCGCCGGCCTGGCGGTGCAGTTTCTGCGCGACCGCCGGCGGCAGCCACAGCGCGAAGAACAGGCGGGCCGGCGAAGCGGCGACAACGGTTTCATTCGTCATTGCTGATCAACACCGCGGCTTCCGCGACGATGCCCTCGCCGCGCCCGGCGAAGCCGAGGCGCTCGCAGGTCTTGGCCTTCACGTTGACGGCGCCGGCAGCGACCTGCAGGTCGGCGGCGAGGTTGTCGACCATGCCCGGGATGTGCGCGGCGAGCTTCGGCGCCTGCGCGATCACCGTCGAGTCGAGGTTCACCACGCGCCAGCCGGCCTGGTGCAGCAGCGCGACGGCGGCGCGCAGCAGCACGCGGCTGTCGGCACCGCGCCAGCGCTCGTCGGTGTCCGGGAAATGGCGGCCGATGTCGCCGAGCGCGGCGGCGCCGAGCAGCGCATCGGTCACCGCGTGCAGCAGCACGTCGGCGTCGGAATGGCCGAGCAGGCCCTTGTCGTGCGGGATGTCGACGCCGCCGATGACGAGCCTGCGGCCCGGCACCAGCGCATGCACGTCGAAGCCCTGACCGATGCGGATCATCGTTCCCTCCTGGCAAACAGAATCAGCTCCGCCAGCGCGAGGTCGGCGGGAAAAGTGACTTTCAGGTTGCTGGCGTCGCCGCGCACCAGCTTCGGCCGCAGGCCGAGGGTCTCGATCGCGCCGGCCTCGTCGGTGACCGCGGCGGCCGCTTCCAGTGCGGCGAGCAGCGGCGCGTGGCGGAACATCTGCGGCGTCTGCGCCTGCCACAGCCCGTCGCGCGGCTCGGTGGCGGCGACGCGGCCGTCGTCGTCCTGCCGCTTCAGCGTGTCGGCGACCGGCACCGCCAGCAGGCCGCCGACCGGATCGCCGGCGAGCTCGTCGACCAGCGCGTCGAGCATCGCCTGCGACAGGCAGGGACGCGCGGCGTCGTGCACCAGCACCCAGTCGTCGTCGGCGGCCGAGGTTTCCAGCGCGCGCAGCCCGGCGAGCACGCTCTCGGCGCGCGTCGCGCCGCCGGCATAGACGGTCTCCAGCTTCGGCCCGAGGTCGCGCCAGTCGTGTCCGGCCCAGTGCCGGTCGTCCGGCGCCAGCACGACCAGCACGCGGGCGATGTGCGGCGACCGGCAGAGCGCCAGCAGCGTATGGTGGATCAGCGGGCGGCCGGCGAGCGACAGGTACTGCTTGGGCAGCCCGGCGCCGAAGCGCGAGCCGCTGCCGGCGGCGGGAACGATTGCGAAGTGGCGGGGCATGGCGTAAGTTCAGGAGGCGGCGGGCCGGGGAAAGCCCCGGAACAATCAACAACGAATTCTAACCCCGGACGACATGGGCAACAGCGCGATTCTTTCCGACATCGGTCTCGAGTTCATCCAGGCCTTCCTCCTCGCCCTCGGCATCGGCATGCTGCTCGGCCTCGAACGCGAGCGCAATCCGGCGTCGCGCGCCGGCCTGCGCACCTTCGGCCTGGTCACGCTGCTCGGCGCCGTCTGCGCATTGATCGCCGAACGCACCGGCTCGCCCTGGCTGCTGCCGGTCGGCCTGCTCGTCGTCGGCGCGATGATGATCGCCGCCTACCACCGCCAGCCCGACGCCAACGATCCCGGCACCACCTCGGTGGTCGCGCTGCTGCTCGCCTTCTGCTACGGCGCGATGGTCTGGTACGGCCTGCGCACGCTGGCGGTGATGCTGGCCATCCTGACCACCGTGCTGCTTTACTTCAAGGCCGAGCTGCAGACCGTCTCGCAGCGGCTGACCCGCCGCGACATCACCTCGGTGCTGCAGTTCGGCGTGCTGTCGCTGGTCATCCTGCCGATCCTGCCCGACCGCAACTTCGGCCCCTACGACACGCTCAACCCGGCGCAGGTGTGGTGGATGGTGGTGCTCATCTCGGGCGTCGGGCTCTGCGGCTATGCCGCGCTGCGCCTCGTCGGCCAGCGCTACGGGGCGCCGCTGCTCGGCGTTCTCGGCGGCCTCGCGTCGAGCACCGCGACGACGCTGGTGTTCGCCCGCCACGCGCGGGCGACGGCGTCGCTGACGCAGCTCGCGCTGGTCGTCATCCTGACCGCCAACCTGATCGTGCTGGTGCGCCTCGCCGGCGTCGCCGCGATCGTGCAGCCGGACATCCTGCCGGCGCTGCTGCCGATCCTCGGCAGCGGCCTGCTCGCCGGGCTCGCCTTCGTCGCCTGGGCCTGGCACCGCCTCGGCCGCGCCGGCGCGCTGCCCGAGCTCGAGCTGCGCAACCCGACCGAGCTCGGCACCGCGCTCACCTTCGCCGCCGTCTACGCCGTCGTCCTCCTGCTCTCGGCGGCGCTGTCGGAACGCGCCGGCAGCCTCGGCCTCTACGCCGTCGCGCTGGTTTCCGGGCTGACCGACGTCGATGCGATCACGCTCTCCAGCCTGCGCCTGTTCGGCCAGGGCAAGCTCGCCGCCGGCGAGGCGAGCACCGCGATCCTGATCGCCGTGCTCGCCAACCTGCTGTTCAAACTCGGCATCGTCGCCGGGGTCGCCGGCCGCCACCTCGCGCTGCGCATCGTCGGCGGCTTTTCCGGGGTCGCCGCCGGCTGCCTCGCCGGCTGGTTCTGGGCTTGAATTCGCGGCCCCGCGGTCCATATTGAAAGCATGAAAGGGGGCCGCCGATGACTCCGAACGTCCGCCTGCCGGCCGTCGCCGGCATGTTCTATCCCGGTCAGCCGCAGCAGCTCGCAGACGAGGTCGACGCCTTGCTGCGCGCGGCCGCGCCAACGCCTTCCGCGGTGCCGAAGGCACTGGTCGCGCCGCACGCCGGCTATATCTATTCCGGCCCGGTCGCCGCCAGCGTCTATGCGCTGCTGCGGCCGGCGGCAGGGCGCATCCGCCGCGTCGTGCTGCTCGGCCCGACGCACCATGTCGGCGTGCGCGGACTGGCGCTGCCCAGCGTCGATGCCTTCGCGACGCCGCTCGGGCGGGTCGAGATCGACCGCGCGGCGGCGGATTCGCTGCGCGACCTGCCGCAGGTGGTGGTCGCCGATCCGCCGCATGCGCAGGAGCATTCGCTGGAGGTGCAGCTGCCTTTCCTGCAGGCGCTGCTGCCCGACTTCCGGCTGCTGCCGCTGGCGGTCGGACAGGCCTCCGCCGAGGCCGTCGCCGAAGTCATCGACCGGCTGTGGGGCGGCCCGGAGACATTGATCGTGGTCAGTTCCGATCTCTCGCACTACCTGCCCTACGCCGCCGCGCGCGAGATCGACGGTGACACCGCCGGCCGCGTGCTCGCCGGCGATGCGACGATCGGCCACGACGAGGCCTGCGGCGCGACGCCGTTGAACGGCCTGCTGCTGGCAGCGCGGCGGCACGGCTTGCAGGGGCGGCTGGTCGACCTGCGCAATTCCGGCGACACCGCCGGCAGCCGCGACCGCGTCGTCGGCTACGGCGCCTTCGCCTTCACGGAGCCCGGCGATGCCCACTGACGCCCTCGGCCGACAACTGGTGGCGATCGCCCGCGAGGCGATCGAATCCTCGTACCGCGACATCCCGGCGGTGAGCGGCGACGATCCGCGCCTCGAGGCACCCGGCGCGACCTTCGTCACGCTGACGCAGCGCGGCCGGCTGCGCGGCTGCATCGGCAGCCTGGAGGCGTGGCGGACGCTGGCCGAGGACGTGCGCGAGAACGCCTGCGCCGCCGCCTTCCGCGACCCGCGCTTCGCGCCGCTGGCGGTGGACGAGTTGGCGCAGACGCGGGTCGAGGTGTCGCTGCTGACGCCGGCCGAAGCGATCGCCTGCCACGACGAGGACGACGCGCTGCGCCAGCTGCGCCCGGGCGTCGACGGCATCGTCCTCGAATGCGGCGGCCGCCGCGCGACCTTCCTGCCGCAGGTCTGGGAGCAGCTGCCGGAGCCGCAGCGTTTCCTCGCGCAGCTGAAGCGCAAGGCCGGGCTGCCGGACGACTACTGGAGCGACCGGCTGCGCCTGTCGCGCTACCATGTCCAGAAATGGAAGGAGAACTGATGCCCATCGCCGAATCGCTCCATCCCGGCCGCTGGTGGCACACCATCGAGGACGGCGCACGCATCCAGTGCGACCTCTGCCCGCGCGACTGCAAGCTGCACGACGGCCAGCGCGGCGTCTGCTTCGTGCGCATGAACCAGGGCGGGAAGATGATCCTGACCACCTGGGGACGCTCGTCCGGCTTCTGCATCGACCCGATCGAGAAGAAGCCGCTCAACCACTTCCATCCCGGCACCTCGGTGCTCTCCTTCGGCACCGCCGGCTGCAACCTCGCCTGCAAGTTCTGCCAGAACTGGGACATTTCCAAGTCGAAGGACATGGACCGGCTGATGGACGCGGCGACCCCGGAAGCGATCGCCGCCGCTGCCGTGCGCTGCGGCGCGAAATCGGTCGCCTACACCTACAACGACCCGGTGATCTTCGCCGAGTACGCGCTCGACACCGCCGCGGCGTGCCACGAACGGGGCCTGTTCAACGTCGCGGTGACCGCCGGCTACATCCACGCCGAGCCGCGCCGCGAGTTCTACGCGGCGATGGACGCCGCCAACGTCGACCTGAAGGGCTTCACCGAGGACTTCTACTTCAGGATCTGCGGCGGCCACCTGCAGCCGGTGCTCGACACCCTCGCCTACATCCACCACGAGACCGACTGCTGGCTGGAGATCACGACGCTGCTGATCCCCGGCCGCAACGACGCCGACGACGAGCTGAAGCAGCTCGCCGCCTGGGTAGCGAAGGAGCTCGGGCCGGACGTGCCGCTGCACTTCACCGCCTTCCACCCGGACTGGAAGATGACCGACGTGCCGCCGACACCGCCGGCGACGCTCACGCGCGCCCGCGCCATCGCGCGCGACGCCGGGCTGCATTACGTCTATACCGGCAACGTGCACGACCGCGACGGCGGCAGCACGCGCTGCCCGAAGTGCGACACGCTGCTGATCGCGCGCGACTGGTACGAGATCGGCGACTACCGCATCACCGCCGACGGCGCCTGCCCCAACTGCGGCGAGCGCATCGCCGGCCGCTTCGGCGTTTTCGGCAAGCCCTTCGGCGCCCGCCGCATCCCGGTCCGCCTCGCCGCATGAGCGCCGCCGCCACGCCGACCGCCGCGGAGCTCGCGGCGGAATTCGCCCTGCGCAAGGAGGACGATCCGGTGAGCCTGCGCCGCGAACGGATCGCCGTGCACCTGCCGCAGCTGACGCTGGAAGCTGAACTGGCGCTGCCCTTCGCGGCGCGCGCGCTGCTGGTCCTCGTCGCCAGCTGCGCCAGCGGCGACGACGACGCGCGCCTGGAGGCGGCGTTGCAGCGCGAAGGCTTCGCGACGCTGCGCCTCGACCTGCTGCAGAGCGCCGAATGCCGCTACGCCGACGCCCCCAACCACCTGCCGCTGCTCACCGAGCGCCTGCTCGCGCTGATCGCCGAACTGCACCGCCAGATCGCGCTCGACGCCATCCCGGCGCTGCCGATCGGGCTCATCGGCGGCGGCCAGACGACGCCGCTGGTGGTCCGCGTCGCCGCGCAGCGCGACCGCGACGTCCGCGCGCTGGTCTGCCACGGCGGCCTGATCGACCTCGCCGGCCGGCAATACCTGAAGGTGCTGCAGGCGCCGCTGCTGCTGCTCGCCGCTGCCGGCGACAGCGCCGCACTCGCCAACGCCGAACGGGCGCGGCCGTACCTTCCCGGCGTCTGCCGCGTGGAAACGCTGACGGAAACGGATGCCGAGACGTACGCGGCGCGGCGGGCGGCACTCACCGCCGCCTGGTTCCGCTGCCACCTGGCGGCGTAGGGCCCGCTCTCACACCGCCGCCAGCGGCGGCAGCACCCGGCCCAGCTCGCGGCTGACCGCGGCCACGCTGGCGGCGGCCCGTGCGCGGTCGCCGGCGCGGCAGGCCTCGTCGAGCGCCGCAGCGGCCTCGCGCAGCGGGTCGGCGCCGAGGCTCGCCGCCGCCCCCTTGAGCGTATGCGCGAAGCGCCCGAGCGCCACCAGGTCGTCGGCGGCGAGCAGTCCGTCGAGGTTCGCCGCAGCCTCCGCGTACTGCTCACGGAAAAGGCGCAGCAGGCGCCGGCAGCTGGCGGCCCGCCCCTTCATCCGCTGCAGCAGCACGGCGACGTCGATGCCGGGCAGTTCGGGCAGGCTGTCGCCATTGCCGGCCGCATCCGCCGGCGGCTGCGACGCTGGCGCCGACCGGCCGCCGCCGGCGAGCGCGAAGCGCTGCACGACGCGGAACAGGTCGGCCGGCTCGAAGGGCTTGGTCAGCACCTCGTCGATGCCGGCGGCGAGGCAGCGCTCGCGGTCCTCATGGCCGGCGTTGGCGGTCAGCGCGACGATCGGCAGCGTGCGCCAGCGGGGTTCCGCGCGGATGATCCGGGTCGCCTCGATGCCGTCCATCTCCGGCATCATGATGTCCATCAGAACCAGGTCGAAATCCTTTTCGCCGAGTCGCCGCAGCGCCTCGCGGCCGTTCTCGACGACCTCGGCGAAGACGCCGGCACCGCGCAGGATCTCGAGGACGATCTCCTGGTTGAAGCGGTTGTCCTCGGCGAGCAGCACGCGCAGGCCCGACGGCAGCACCCAGTCGGCGGCGGCGGCGCCGGGGACGAAGGCGGCGAGGCGATCGCGCAACTCGTCGCCGGCGACCGTCAGCGGCACCGAGAAGCTGAAGGTCGAGCCCTCGCCGGGAACGCTGGCCGCCCAGATGCGGCCGCCCATCATCGACACCAGCTGGCGCGCGATGGCCAGGCCGAGGCCGGTACCGCCGTACTTGCGCGCGGTCGAACTGTCCGCCTGCGCGAACGGCTGGAACAGCCGTTCGCGCTGCTCGCGGCTCATCCCGATGCCGGTGTCGGCGACCGAGAAGCGCAGCTTGACGACGCCGCCGTCGACCGCCGTGCCGGCACAGCGGACGGCGACGCTGCCCTGCGTCGTGAACTTGATCGCGTTGCCGACCAGATTGGTCAGGATCTGCGACAGCCGCAGCGGATCGCCGACCAGGTAGCGCGGCACTCCGGGCTCGCTCGCGAACGACAGCTGCAGGCCCTTCTCCGCGGCGAGCTGGTTGGCGACGCTGGCGACGTTGTCCATCACCTGATGGAGGTCGAAACCGGTCTCCTCCAGCTGCAGGCGCCCGGAATCGATCTTCGAGATGTCGAGGATGTCGTTGATGATGCCGAGCAGCAGGCGCGCCGAAACGTTGATCTTGCGCACGTACTCGCGCTGCCGTGGCGTCAGCCCGCTCTTCATCGCCAGCGCCGACAGGCCGATGATGGCGTTCATCGGTGTCCGGATCTCGTGGCTCATCGCCGCCAGGAAGCTGCCCTTCGCCTGGTTGGCACGCACCGCTTCCTCGCGCGCCCGGACCAGCTCGGCGGTGCGCTCGGCGACCAGCGACTCGAGGTGCTGGCGGTAGCGCGCGACCTCCTCCTCCGCCTGCCGCCGCTCGGTGATGTCGGCGATGATCCAGGTCCGCGTGCCGTCCGGCTGCGCCGGGTCATTGGCGCGCCCGGTCATCACCGCCGGGAACAGCGTGCCGTTCTTGCGGATCATCGACAGCTCGCGCGCATAGCTGTCGCCGCGCGCGAACGCGTGGCGCACTTCCAGCCCGACCGTGTGGTAGATCTCGTCGGAATCGAACAGGATGCGCGCCGACTGCCCGTTCAGCTCGCCGGGGGCGTAGCCGAAGATCTTCTCCAGCCGGCTGTTGCAGGACACGATCAGGCGCTGATGGGTGACCAGGATGCCGACCAGCGCGTTGTTCAGCACCGCGTTCTTCTCGGCGAGCAGCGCCCGGGTCTCGTCCTCGGCCAGGCGGCGGTTGACGATCGCGTCGCGGAAGCGGTGCAGCGCGTGTGCGAGGCGCCCGATCTCGTCGCGCCGGCCGAGCCCCGACAGGCGGATGTTGGTGTCGCCGCGTTCGAGCTGGTCGAGTGCGCCCAGGATGTCGTTGAAGTGGCGGCCGATGCGCAGGAAGACGAGGAAGATGACGAAGCCGATGACCAGCGCCAGCAGGCCGCTGGCCGCCAGCGTGTTGAGGATCAGCAGGCGCCGCTCCTCGATCAGCGAGGCGCGCGAATGGACCAGGTCGAGGCGGCCGACGTCGAGCGCCTGCGTCCCGTCGCCGACGACGATGCGCCGGCTGACGACGATCACTTCGGCCGGGTTGTAGCGCGCACTGCCGGCGCTGGCGACCTCGACGCCGTCGAGGTCGGTGACGCCGACGTAGACGAGGTCGTCGTCGACGTCGGCGGCCTTCACCGTGCCGATGACCGCCGCCCGGTTGGCCTCGCGCATCGGCGACGCCAGCGACGCGGCGAGCAGCGTCGCCAGCCGCCCGACCCGCTCGCGCAGCGCGGCTTCCGCCTGGTCCAGGCGGTAGGCGCTGGTCGTCGCGGCGTAGCTGCCGAAGACCAGCCAGACGCTGAGCACCAGCGCCGCCAGGATGCGCAGCCGCAGGCCGCCCGACGACGGCAGTTTCACCGCCCCTCCGCGCGCGCGCCGGCGGCGGCGCCGGGGGCCGGCCGGGAACGTGGGAAAACGCTGGCAATCAACATGGCTGCGGGACTCCGGGAGCTCGACCAGGGACGTCGCGGACTTTCCTGTGGCATCGAATCATGCCAAGGAGATGGACGGATGTCGACGTCCGCCGGCACCGGCCCGGCAGCGCCCGCCGGCAGCCGCTATAATTCGCTCCCCGTTGATTCGCACCCCCATGTCGCCGCTGCCCCGTCTCCTGCCCTCGCTGCCGCCGCTGCCCGCGGCCGGCCAGCGCCTGTCATTGCCTGCCCTCGCCGGCTCGGCCGACGCGCTCGCGCTCGCCCGCCTCGCCGGCGACGCCCCCGGCAGCCTGCTGGTGGTGCTCGCCGCCGGCCCGGCCGACGCGCAGCGTCTGCTCGAGGAACTGCCGTGGTTCGCCCCGGACCTGCGCGTGCGCCTCTTGCCGGACTGGGAAACGCTGCCCTACGACAGCTTCTCGCCGCACCACGACCTCGTCTCCGAGCGCCTGGCGACACTCTACGCGGTCACCCGCGGCGAATGCGACATCCTGCTGCTGCCGGCGTCCACCGCGCTCTACCGCTTCGCGCCGCCCGCCTACCTCGCCGCCTACACCTTCTTCCTGAAGAAGGGCGACACGCTCGCCGCCGACAAGTTGAAAGCGCAGATGACGCTGGCCGGCTATGCGCACGTGACGCAGGTGGTGTCGCCCGGCGAGTACTCGATCCGCGGCGGGCTGATCGACCTCTTCCCGATGGGTTCGCAGCTCCCGTACCGGATCGACCTGTTCGACGACGAGATCGAGAGCATCAAGACCTTCGACGTCGACAGCCAGCGCACGCTGTACCCGGTGCCGGAGATCCGCCTCTTGCCGGCGCGCGAGTTCCCGATGGACGACGCCGGCCGTACCCGCTTCCGCCAGCGTTTCCGCGAGGTGTTCGAGGGCGATCCGGCGAAGTCCGGCATTTACAAGGACGTCTCCAGCGGCATCCCCTCGGCCGGCATCGAGTACTGGCTGCCGCTGTTCTTCGAGGAGACGGCGACGCTGTTCGACTATCTGCCGGCGGACGCCGCGCTGTGCCTGCACCGCGACGTGCCGGAGGCGATCCGCGCCTTCTGGCGCGACACCCAGTCACGCCACCGCATGCTCGACGGCGACCGCAGCCGGCCGCTGCTGCCGCCGGGCGAGCTGTTCCTGTCCGAGGAACAGTTCTTCGTCGCCGCCAAGCCGTATGCGCGCATCGACCTGCCCGCCGGCGAAGACGGCGATGGCGGCCCGGCCCGGCCGCTGCCGCCAATCGCCGTCGACCGCCGCGCCGACGATCCTTTGCGCGCGCTGAAGGCCTTCCTCGACGGCTACCCCGGCCGCGTCTTCCTGCTCGCCGAATCGGCCGGCCGCCGCGAGACGCTCACCGAACTGCTCGCCGAATACGGGCTGAAACCCGACGCCGTCGCCGACCCGGCGGCCTTCCTCGCCGCCGGCCCGAAGCTGGGCCTCGGCGTCGCGCCGCTGTTCGCCGGCTTCCAGCTCGACGGCATCGCCTTCGTCACCGAGGCCGAGCTGTTCGCCGGCAGCCCGTCGGCGCGCGCCCGCCGCTCGGCGCGCGAGGCACAGCGCAAGGCCTCGTTCGACAACTGGCTCAGGGACCTCACCGAGCTCAAGGTCGGCGACCCGGTCGTCCACGAGCAGCACGGCATCGGCCGCTACCAGGGCCTGATCCACATGAACCTCGGCGACGGCGACACCGAGTTCCTCGAACTGCACTACGCCAACGAATCGAAGCTTTACGTGCCGGTGTCGCAACTGCACGTGATCTCGCGCTATTCCGGCAGCGAGCCGGACGCGGCGCCGCTGCACGCGCTCGGCTCGCAGCAGTGGGAAAAGGCCAAGCGCAAGGCTGCCCAGCAGGCGCGCGACACCGCCGCCGAGCTGCTGGCGCTGTATGCCAGCCGCGCCGCGCGCCAGGGCCACGCCTTCGCCTTCAAGGCGCACGACTACGACGCCTTCGCCGACGGCTTCGGCTTCGAGGAAACCGCCGACCAGGCCGCCGCCATCGCCGCGGTGATCGAGGACATGAAGTCGGGCAAGCCGATGGACCGCCTGGTCTGCGGCGACGTCGGCTTCGGCAAGACCGAGGTCGCGCTGCGCGCCGCCTTCTGCGCCGTCGCCGGCGGCAAGCAGGTGGCCGTGCTGTGCCCGACGACGCTCCTGTGCGAGCAGCACTACCAGACCTTCTGCGACCGCTTCGCCGACTGGCCGGTGAGGATCGCCGAATTGTCGCGCTTCAAGACGGCGAAGGAATCGGCACAGGCGATGAAGGAGCTGGCCGAGGGCAAGCTCGACATCGTCATCGGCACGCACAAGCTGCTGTCCAAGGAGATGCGCTTCGACCGGCTGGGCCTCGTCATCATCGACGAGGAGCACCGCTTCGGCGTGCGCCAGAAGGAGATGCTGAAGAGCCTGCGCGCCGAGGTCGACGTGCTGACGCTGACGGCGACGCCGATCCCGCGCACGCTGGCGATGTCGCTCGAAGGCCTGCGCGATTTCTCGGTGATCGCCACGGCGCCGCAGAAGCGGCTGGCGATCAAGACCTTCGTCACGCGACTCTCCGACGGCATCATCCGCGAGGCGGTGCTGCGCGAGATGAAGCGCGGTGGCCAGGTGTATTTCCTGCACAACGAGGTCGACACCATCGAGAACATGCGCGAGAAGCTGACCAAGCTCTTGCCGGAAGCGCGCATCGTCGTCGGCCACGGGCAGATGAACGAGCGCGAGCTGGAGCGCGTAATGCGCGACTTCACGCAGCAGCGCGCCAACCTGCTGCTGTGCACGACGATCATCGAGACCGGCATCGACAACCCGCACGCCAACACCATCCTGATCAACCGCGCCGAGAAATTCGGCCTGGCGCAATTGCACCAGCTGCGCGGCCGCGTCGGCCGCTCGCACCACCAGGCCTACGCCTATCTCCTTACCCATGACGGCACCGGCGAGCACTCCGGCCTGACCAAGCAGGCGAAGCAGCGGCTGGAGGCGATCCAGCACATGGAGGAGCTCGGCTCCGGCTTCTACCTGGCGATGCACGACCTGGAGATCCGCGGCGCCGGCGAGGTGCTCGGCGACAGCCAGTCGGGCGAGATGCAGGAGGTCGGCTTCAACCTGTTCACCGAGATGCTGAACCGCGCCGTCGCCGCGCTGAAGCAGGGCCGCGAGCCGGACCTCACGCAGCCGCTCGGCGTCGCCACCGAGATCAACCTGCATACGCCGGCGCTGCTGCCGAACGACTACGCACCGGACGTGCACGAGCGGCTCTCGCTGTACAAGCGGCTGGCCAACTGCGACCGGACCGAGGACATCGACGACCTGCAGGAGGAGCTGATCGACCGCTTCGGCGAACTGCCGCCGCAGGCGCAGTCGCTCCTGGCGACGCACCGCGTGCGCCTGCTGGTGAAGCCCTGGTGCGTCGGCAAACTCGATGCGACGAGCGAGCAGATCGTCGTCCAGTTCAGCCCGGAGTTCGCCAAGACGGCGCCGATCGAGCCGATCCGGATCATCAACCTGATCCAGAAAAATCGCAGCTACCGCCTCGCCGGGCAGGACAAGCTGCTATTCTCCCGGCATTCACCGACCCTGAACGACAAGGTCGCCGCGATCAAGGAGCTGTTCAAGCAGCTGACCGGCTGAAGCTTCCCCGCCGCGCACCGCCGTTCCCAGCAAGGAGACGACATGGCAACAAGGAAGGCAGCACGCGGAAAGAACGGCAAGACGGCATTGGTGCTGGGCGGCGGCGCGCCGAACGCGACGCTGATGTCGGGCGCGCTGGTCGCCTTCACCGAAGCCGGTGTCGAGTTCGACGTCATCTCGACGGCCGGCGCCGGCGCGCTGATCGGCCTGCTCTACGTGGCGCCGGCGCAGGGCACGCCGATTGAGGCGCTGCGCCGCACGGTCGAGATGGGCGTGGCGGATGCCATCTACGACCACTTCCCGGTCAACTACAAGGTTTTCCAGAAGCCCGGCGCGGTCGCCGACCTCTACCGGCAGCTGCTGGCGGTGAACCCGCTGACACGCACGCTGGCGGCACAGCACGGCGACTCGGCGATGGAGCGGCTGTTCGCCGACTGGGTACGCCTGCTCTTCGCCAGCGCCTGCCCGACCGACCTCGGCCCGAACAGCCTGGGCCTCTGCGCCAGCGTGCCCTTCCTCGAGGAAACGGTCGATTTCGCGGCGCTGAAGACGGTCGCACCGGCTTTCTACATCAACGCCTACAACCTCAGCGAGCGGCGCATGGAGAATTTCGCCAAGCACCAGATCACCGCCGACCACTGCCGCGCCGCGCTGGCCTTCCCCTTCCTCTACCCGCCGTACCCGATCGCCGACCCGGCGACCGGCGCCGAGAAGTTCTACTACGAGGGCGCCGCGCACGACTGCCTGAACTTCAAGGCGCTGGTCGAGCACGAGCCCAAGGTCGAGCGCATCGTCGTCTTCGACGTGCTCGGCGCCGAGGAACTGATGCGCACGCCGCGCGACCTCTACGACGCCTGGCTGCTGTCGATCATCGTGCCGCTGGTCGAGATCGCCCGCGACGACACCAAAATCTTCGAGGCGGTGCATAACGCCGACGGCCGGCGGCAGCTGTTCAAGGTGCCCTTCGACATTCCGACCGAGCATGAGGTCGAGGCGCTCGACTGGTCGCGCTCCAACCTGGAGACGCTATTCGGCGTCGGCTACCGCTCGGCGCAAGCCTACCTTGCCGGCGACGGCCGGGTACTACTGCCCTGAGGCCTTGCCGGCGACCAGCGGGCAGCCGCCGTCGGCGAGCGGCCGGAAAGCGCGGTCGCCGGGAACGCGGCGCAGGATCTCCAGGTAGTCCCAGGGCTCCTTCACCTCCCCCGGCGCCTTCACGCGCAACAGGAAGACGTCGTGCACCATGCGCCCATCCTCGCGCAGGCGGGCGTTGCGCACGATCGGGTCGCGGATCGGCAGCTCGCGCATCTTCTTCACCACCGTCGGCCCGTGGTCGCTGCCGGTCGCCTGCACCGCCTTGAAGTAGTGCGTCAGCGCCGAGTAGACGCCGGCCTGCAGGTCGCTCGGCATCGCCCCGGTGCGCGCGAAGAAGCGCTGCGACCACGTGCGCGCCTCGGCGTCCATGTTCCAGTAGAAGGAATGCGACAGGCGCAGCCCCTGCGCCAGCTGCGGCTTCATCAGGTGCACGTCGTTGAGCGCGGTCGCCACCGCCGCCAGCATCGTCTCGCCCTTGCTCACGCGCAGCAGGTCGTAGCTGCGCCGGACCGACTGGATCATGTCCTGGCCGGCGTTGACCAGCGCGATCACCTCGGCGCCCGAGAGCGCCGCCTGGCGAAGCTTGGGGAAGATCTCGCGCTCGCCGAACTCGTGGCGCACCGCGCCGACCACCGTACCGCCGTTGTCGCGGACGATCGCCGACAGCGAGGCCTCGACGTTGTGGCCGAAGGCGTTGTCGACGGTGACGAAATACCAGCGCCGAGCGCCGGCTTCGGTCAGCTCGCGGCCGAGCACCGTGTTGAAGGCGTGGCCGTCGTACATCCAGTGGATGCCCAGCGGCGCGCAGCGCCTGCCGGTGAGGTCGCTGCTCATCACGCCGTTGTAGAAGACCACCGCCCCGCCGTCGCCGCGCTCGCGGTTGATCTCCTGCACCGCATGCGCCTGCGGCGATCCGAGAACGTCGGCGATGACGTCGATGCCTTCCTTCTCCAGCCAGTCGCGGGCGACCCGCATCGTCTCGCCGACGTCGTTGCGGTGGTCGGCGACGACCAGCCGGATCGGCCGGCCGCCGATGCTGCCGCCCATGTCCTCGATCGCCATCTGGGCGGCGACCACCGAGCCCTGGCCGGCGATGTGGGCGTAGGTGGACTTCAGGTCGAGCAGCGCGCCGACGCGGATCTCGCCGTCGGAGATCTCGGCACGCACCGGCCCGCCGCAGAGCAGCAGGCCGCAGCCGGCGAGCAGCGCCGCGCCACGGCGCCAGCCGCGGCAAGCGCCCGGCGGCAGCTTCCCGTCAGATCTGTCCATGTCGAAATACTTGTTGTTGGTCGCCGGTTCGGCGGAAAATGTGCCGGACCGCGAAATCCTCCCGATGTCAGGAGTTTAAAGCCCCGCTCACGCCGGAACAACAACCGGCACACAACAACAAAGCGAACATGCCCAAGACCACGCCGGCCAGACTCAGCTGGACCCTGCTCCTGACCTATGCCGCCGCCGCCCTCGGCGGGCTGGCGCTGGTCGTCGGCTTCGCCCGCTTCAACGCGCTGCACCAGGAATTCCTCGGCGCCAACTTCGACGCCGTGCATGGCGCGCGCACGCTGCTCAAGGCCCGCTTCTTCGTCGACATCGCCGCCCGCGACGTCGAGGCTGCCGCCACGTCGCCGGCGCAGCGCGTGTCGTTGCTGGCCAACGCCGAGAAGCGCCTGCTCAGTGCCGAGAGCTACGCCGCCGAGGGCCGCGACAGCGACCCGGCGGCACGCGAAGTGCTCACCGAGCGCATCCGCGTGACGCGCAGCGACCTGTCCCACCCGGCGGTCGGCAACGCCGAGGCCGCCGCCCTGTACCGCCTGGCCGCCGAGATACGCCGCCTGGCGCACGACCTCGACGCCGCCGAACTCGACCGCTGGGGCAACCTCTCCGCACTGAACACCGAACTGTCGGCGCGCATGCGCACGATGAACCAGCTGATCGCCGCCGCCTTCTTCCTCTTCGTCGGCGTCATGCTGACGCTGGCCTGGGCGGTGCTGCGCGCCCGCCGCGCCGAGGCCGAGCTGAAGACGGCGAAGAGCGAGACCGAGGCGATCCAGCAGACGACGCTGGAGGCATCGCCGATCGGCATCGCCTTCATCGACACTGCCGACCCGGAGAACCGCCGGATCCTCGCGGTCAACCGGCAGATGGCGGAAATCTTCGGCTACGAGGCCGACACGCTGCCCGGGCTCAACATCCGCCGCCTGTTCGCCAGCCAGGAGGCCTACGGCCGCTTTGCGCAGACGGCGGCGCAGCGGCTCGCCAGCGGCGAGGTGCTGCGCGAGGAGATGGTGATGCAGCGCCGCGGCGGCATGCCGTTCTGGTGCGCGCTGTCGGTCAAGGCGATCGACCCCGCCGACCCGGCGCGCGGCGTCGTGTGGACCTGCGAGGACATCAGCGAGCGCAAGGCCGCAGAGACCGAGCTGCAGCAGGAGCGCAGCCGCGCCGAGGCGGCCAGCCGCGCCAAGAGCGAGTTCCTCGCCAACATGAGCCACGAGCTGCGCACCCCCTTCGCCGGCCTGTTCGGCCTGCTCGGGCTACTCCGCGGCAGCGCGCTCGACGACACGCAGCGCCGCCACCTGCAGCTCGCGCACGAAAGCGCGGCGCAGATGCAGGCGATCGTCAACGACATCCTCGACTTCTCGAAGATCGAGGCCGGCAAGCTGATCATCGAATCGGCGCCGTTCAACCTGCGCAACCTGATCGCCGGCACCGCCGAGTTGCACGCCACCGCCGCCGAGCGCAAGGGACTGCGCTTCGCGCTCGACCTGGTCGAGCCGATGACGCCCTGCGTCGTCGGCGACGCCGTCCGCCTGCGCCAGATCGTGGACAACCTCGTGAACAACGCGATCAAGTTCACCGAGCGCGGCGAGATCCGCCTGATCGTGCAGGCGCTTCCGGTCGGCGCGCAGGCGCAGCTGCGCATCACCGTCGAGGACACCGGCATCGGCATCCCGCAGGCGATGCAGGCGCGCATCTTCGAGAAATTCACGCAGGCGGACTCGTCGACAACCCGCCTCTACGGCGGCACCGGCCTCGGGCTGGCGATCAGCAAGCAGCTGGCGACGCTGATGGGCGGCCACATCTCGCTGTCGAGCCGGGAGAGCGTCGGCAGCCGCTTCAGCCTGATGCTGCAACTGCCGGTGGCCGACGAAGCCGCCTGCGCCAGCCCCCATCCGGCGGCGCCGGCGGACCGGCTCGACGACGTGGTGGTCCTGCTCGCCGAGGACAACGCGATCAACCGCTCGGCGCTCGCCGAAACCCTGGAGCAGCGCGGCGCCGTCGTGTGGACCGCGGACAACGGCGAGGACGCGGTCCGCCTGGCGGCCGAGCACGCCCCCGACGTGATCCTGATGGACTGCCAGATGCCGGGCATCGACGGCCTCGAGGCGACCCGCCGCATCCGTGCCACCGAACGCGGCCGCCGCGTCCCGATCATCGCGCTGACCGCCTTCGCCACCAGCAACTACCACGAGGAAAGCCTGCGCGCCGGCATGGACCGCTTCCTCGCCAAGCCGGTGTCGATCGAGCAGCTGCACGAGGAAATCAGCGCGCTGCTGGCGCGCCCGGCCGCCAAGGAAGCCGCGGCGCCCGCCGTCGCCGCCCGCTCGCTGCCGCCGCCGCGCGCCATGGCCTCCTCGCCAGCAACGCCGGAGACGCAGCCGGCGCCGACGTTCGGCGGCCGCCTGCTGCTGGTCGACGACAACCTGCCGATCCTGGAGGCGACGCGCGGGCTGCTCGAACGCCTCGGCTGCACGGTCACCACCGCCGACAACGGCAAGGCGGCGCTCGCCCGCCTCGACGAGGTCGCCGGCGACCCGGAACGCGAGTTCGACCTGGTCCTGCTCGACTGCCAGATGCCGCTGCTCGACGGCTGGGAGACCGCGCGCCGCTGGCGCGACGAGGAGCGTGCGCGGCAGCTGGCGCCGGTGGCGATCGTCGCCCTCACCGCCGACGACCGCGCGGCGGTGCTGCCGCGCTGCCGCGCGGCGGGGATGGACGACGCGCTGACCAAGCCGTTCAGCGAGGAACAGCTGCAGGCGCTGCTCGCCGACTGGCTCGACTGAGTCCGCAACCCTCGCCAACCCCCCGCGGAGGCGGTAAACTCCGACACTTTCCCGGCATCGCCCAAGCACCGAAACGCCTCGCCTTTCCCGCTGCAGCCCTGCCCCAACCCCCGCTTGTGACCCGCGTTCCGACCATGACGACTCTCGACATCGACAACATCAACGTCGCCGCCTTCGATCCGATGCCCTCGCCCGAGGACGTCCACGCCAGGCTGCCGCTCTCGACCTCCGCCGCGCGCACCGTGATGAAGGGCCGCGAAGCCCTGCGCAACATCCTCGACCGCAAGGACCCGCGGCTGTTCGTCGTCGTCGGCCCGTGCTCGATCCACGACCCGGTCGCCGGCCTCGACTACGCCAAGCGGCTGAAGGCGCTGGCCGACGAGGTCTCCGACACGCTGCTGATCGTCATGCGCGTCTATTTCGAGAAGCCGCGCACGACCACCGGCTGGAAGGGCTACATCAACGACCCGCACATGGACGACTCCTTCCAGGTCGACGAAGGCATGAAGAAGGCCCGCCACTTCCTGCTCGAAGTCAACGAACTCGGCCTGCCGGCCGGCACCGAGGCGCTCGACCCGATCTCGCCGCAATACCTCGGCGACCTGATCGCCTGGAGCGCGATCGGCGCCCGCACCACCGAGTCGCAGACGCACCGCGAGATGTCGTCCGGGCTGTCGACGCCGGTCGGCTTCAAGAACGGCACCAACGGCGACATCGGCGTCGCCGTGAACGCGATCCTCTCCGCGTCGCGCCCGCACTCCTTCCTCGGCATCAACAGCCAGGGCCGGACGGCGATCGTGCGCACCAAGGGCAACCGCTACGGCCACGTCGTGCTGCGCGGCGGCGACGGCCGCCCGAACTACGACACGGTGTCGGTGTCGATGGCCGAGCAGGCGATGCAGAAGGCCAAGCTGCCGCCGAACATCGTCGTCGACTGCTCGCACGCCAACAGCTACAAGAAGCCGGAGCTGCAGCCGCTGGTCATGGCCGACGTGGTCAACCAGATCCGCCTCGGCAACAAGTCGATCGTCGGCACGATGATCGAGTCGAACCTGGTCGCCGGCAACCAGCCGATCCCCGAGGACCTGTCGCAGCTCAAGTACGGCTGCTCGGTGACCGACGCCTGCATCGACTGGGAGACCACCGAGCAGTCGCTGCGCGACGCGGCGACGCTGCTGCGCGACGTGCTGCCGGAGCGGCTGGCCTGATGGATCTGGTGATCCAGGGCGGCGCGCTGCCGACCTTCCTGCTCGACCGCTGCGTCGCCGCCACCGGCGCCCGCGCCGTGCAGCCGCAGCCGCCGCAGGTGGTGCGGCTGGCCGGGGCCGAGCGCAGCGTCGAATTCGACGACGAGATCGCGCCGCTGCTCTACCAGGAAAGGCTCGACTGGTGCTTCGTCGAGTCGGGGCGGAAGCTTTCCGACTTCGGCCTGATCGCCTTCGACATGGATTCGACGCTGATCACCATCGAGTGCATCGACGAGCTGGCCGACTTCGCCGGCAGGAAGGCCGAGGTCTCGGCCGTCACCGAGTCGGCGATGCGCGGCGAGATCGATTACCGCGAGAGCCTGCGCCGCCGGCTGGCGCTGCTCGCCGGGCTCGACGCGCGCGTCCTCGCCCGCGTCTTCGGCGAGCGCCTGCTGCTCTCGCCCGGCGCCCGCGAGCTGCTCGCCGCGGTGCAGGCCGCCGGCCTGCGCACGGCGATCCTCTCCGGCGGCTTCACCTACTTCACCGAACGCCTGCGCATCGAGCTCGGCTTCGACTTCGCCACCTCGAACGAACTGGAAATCTCGGGCGGCAAGCTGACCGGCCGCGTCGTCGGCGACATCGTCGACGCGCAGGCCAAGGCACACCACCTGGTGCGGCTGCGCGACGAGCTGGGGCTGAAGCAGGAACAGGTGATCGCCGTCGGCGACGGCGCCAACGACCTGCTGATGATGGCCGAGGCCGGGGTCTCGGTGGCCTTCCGCGCCAAGCCGGCGACGCGGGCGAAGGCCAGTGTCGCGCTCAACTTCGTCGGCCTCGACGGCCTGCTCGCCCTCTACCCCGCGTAAACGGAAAACGGGCAGCTGCGGCGGCCGCCGCGCTGCCCGCGCCTGCCCGTGCCCTCTTCAGGCGGCAGCCTGGTCGGCCCCCGCCGCCCCCGTCGCCTGCAGGCGATTGACCCCGCTCACCAGCGCCCGGATCGCGGCCGTGACGATGTTGCCGTCGATGCCGACCCCGTAGCGTTCGCCGCGTCCGCCGGCCCCGGCGAGCTCGACGAAGGCGCAGGCGCGGGCATTGCCACCCTCGCCGCTGGCGCCCAGCGAACGCTCCTCGTAGCTGCGCACCGCGACGCGGATGCCGGCCTGCTGCAGCGCATGTACCGCCGCGTCGATCGGGCCGTTGCCCTCGCCGGTGAGCAGGTGCGGCGTGCCGTCGATGTCGACCTGCAGCCGGATGCCCTGCGCCGCGCCGTGCTCGAACAGGTGGTGCTCGCGATAGCGCAGCGGTGCCCCCCCCTCCAGGTAGGTCGCCGCGAACAACTGCCAGATGTCGGCCGCGCTGACTTCGCCGCCGTGCGCATCGGCATGCGCCTGGACGACCCCGGAGAACTCGACCTGCAGCCGGCGCGGCATGGCCACGCCGTACTCGGCCTCCAGCAGGTAGGCGACGCCGCCCTTGCCCGACTGGCTGTTGACGCGGATCACCGAGTCGTAGCTGCGGCCGAGGTCGGCCGGGTCGATCGGGAGGTAGGGCACTGACCAAAGCTCTGCCGCCTTTTGAGCGGCGAACCCCTTCCTGATGGCGTCCTGGTGGGAGCCGGAGAAGGCCGTGAAAACGAGATCCCCGACGTACGGATGGCGCGGATGGATCGGGAGCTGGTTGCAGTGTTCGACGGTGCGCGCGACGGCGTTGATGTCCGAGAAGTCGAGCCCGGGATCTACGCCCTGCGTGTACAGGTTGAGCGCGAGCGTGACCAGGTCGACGTTGCCGGTGCGCTCGCCGTTGCCGAAGAGGCAGCCTTCGACGCGGTCGGCGCCGGCCATCAGGCCGAGCTCGGCGGCGGCGACCGCGGTGCCGCGGTCGTTGTGCGGGTGCAGGCTGAGGATCACGCTGTCGCGGCGTGCGAGGTGGCGGTGCATCCACTCGATCTGGTCGGCGTAGACGTTGGGCGTCGCCATCTCGACCGTGGTCGGCAGGTTGAGGATCACCTTGTTGTCCGGCGTCGCGCCCCAGGCTGCGGTCACCGCGTCGCAGATCTCGAGCGCGTAGTCGAGCTCGGTCGCGGTGAAGGTTTCCGGGCTGTATTCGAGCACCCATTCGGTGGCCGGCTGTTCGGCGGCGAGGCGCTTGATCAACTGCACCGCATCCACCGCCATGGCGATCACCTCGGCCTTGCTCATGCCGAAGACGACGTCGCGGAACGGCTGCGAGGTGGCGGTATAGACGTGCACGATCGCCCGCCGCGCACCGCGCAGCGATTCCATCGTGCGCTCGATCAGCGGCGCGCGCGCCTGCGTCAGCACCTCGATGGTGACGTCGTCGGGGATGTGGCCGCCCTCGATCAGGCCGCGCACGAAGTCGAAGTCGGTCTGCGACGCCGACGGGAAGGCGACCTCGATCTCCTTGAAGCCGATGTCGCAGAGCATGCGGAACATGCGCATCTTGCGCTCGCCGTTCATCGGCTCGAACAAGGACTGGTTGCCGTCGCGCAGGTCGGTGCTCATCCACACCGGCGGCTGCTCGATCACCCGGTTCGGCCACTGGCGGCCGGCGAGCGCGACCGGCGGGAACGGCGAGTACTTGGCGGCGGGGTTCGGCAACATGGCGGCTCCGGAAAACGGTGAGTGTCGATGGACGCCATCTTACGGAACTTCCGCCGGCAGGTGCTTGCGTTCTATCGCCAATAACCCGACTTTACAGCAATTAAATTGCCGACACTTCCACTTTATGGGATATTTATCCCAACAAAGACACGCCCTACGGAAAATCATGCAACTCGACCGCTACGATCTGCAGATTCTGCGCACCCTCCAGGCGGACGGACGCATCAGCAACCAGGACCTGGCCGAGCGCATCGGCCTGTCGCCCTCGCCCTGCCTGCGCCGGCTGCGCGCGCTGGAGGAGGCGGGGCTGATCACCGGCTACCGGGCGCTGGTCGACGCGAAGAAGCTGGGCCTCTCGCTGATGGCGCTGATCCACATCTCGATGGACCAGCACACGCCGGAGCGCTTCGCCAACTTCGAGGCCAAGGTCGGCGAGATTGCCGAGGTGCTCGAATGCCTGCTGATCACCGGCCAGGACGCCGACTACCAGCTGAAGGTGGTGGTCAGGGACATGGACGCCTACCAGGACCTGCTGCTCAACCGCATCACCCGCATCAAGGGCGTCACCGGCGTGCACTCGAGCTTCGTGCTACGCCGGGTGGTCGACCGCACGGCGCTGCCGCTGCCCTAGACGTACTGGCGCACCCAGCGCAGCAGGCTGCCGGCGTCCATCGCCCCCGCCTGGCGGGCGATTTCGCGGCCGCCGACGAAGACCGCCAGCGTCGGGATGCTGCGGATGCCGAAGCGCTGCGCCAGCGCCGGTTCGGCCTCGGTATCGACCTTGGCGAAGCGCACGCCCGGCGCGAGCTGCGCCGCCGCCTGCGCGAAGGCCGGCGCCATCGTCCGGCAGGGGCCGCACCACGGCGCCCAGAAATCGACGACCAGCGGCAGCTCGCTGCGCCCGACGTGGCGGTCGAAGTTCGCCGCCGACAGCGCGACCGGTTCGCCGGGCAGCAGCGGCCGGCGGCACTGGCCGCAGGTCGGCTGCTCGCCGAGGCGGGTCGCGGGAAGGCGGTTGACCGCATCGCAATGCGGACAGACGACATGCAGGCTGGTTTCGCTCACTGGGCGGCTCCGTTCATCAGGTGTTCCCGATATGGCGCCGGCGACGGCGCTTTCAAGGGGTGAATCGCGCGCAGCGCAGCCGGCTGTGGTAGAAGGAAGCATTACCCATGAGCGGAAGCCCAGGCCATGCGCGAACACATCGACGAACTGCTGGCCAGAATCCGCCAACTGGAAAACGAGATCGAGGACGAATACCGCCAGCGCCGCGACGAGTTCGCCGCCCGCCGGGCGCAGCTCGCCGACCAGTTCATCGCGCAACAGCGGCACTACAAGACCGGCCTCGTCCGCTTCCTGCTCGACGCCCGGCCGCTGGTGGCGCTGACCGCGCCGCTGATCTACCTCGGCTGGATTCCGTTCCTGCTGCTCGACCTGTTCATCACCGTCTACCAGGCGGTGTGCTTCCCGCTCTACGGCATTCCCAAGGTGCGCCGCGCCGACTATCTGGTCTTCGACCGCGAAGACCTGCCCTACCTGAACCTGATCGAGAAGTTCAACTGCTTCTACTGTTCCTACGGCAACGGCATCGCCGCCTACTTCCGCGAAGTGGCGGCGCGCACCGAGCAGTACTGGTGCCCGATCAAGCATGCCCGCCGGATCAAGGCGGCGCACGACCACTACCCGAAATTCTTCGACCACGGCGACGCCGAGGCCTACCGCCAGGGACTGGAGCGCCTGCGCAAGCAGTACCCGGGCGACGACGCGCCGCCCGCCCGCTGACGGCCGCCTTGACGCCCTCCGGGCGCGCATCTAGCCTGAAAGTGAGTCGCCAGGCGAAGGACGCGGGTGCGCCCGGCCTGTCCGGCAGGGAGGATTCAGGATGTTCCGCGATCGACTCGAGGCGGGGCGGCGACTGGCCGAGGCCTTGATCGCCTATCAAGGCCGTCAGCCGCTGGTACTGGCGGTGCCGCGCGGCGCCGTACCGATGGCCAAGGTGGTCGCCGACCGCCTCGGCGGCGACCTCGACGTGGTCCTGGTGCGCAAGATCGGCGCGCCCTTCCAGCCCGAGCTGGCGCTCGCGGCGATCGACGAGAGCGGCTGGATCTACCGCACGCCGGGCCTCGGCGACGACCCCGAGCTTGCCGACTACATCACCGCCGAAGCCGCCGTCCAGCTCGCCGTGATCCATCGCCGGCGCGCGCAATACACGCCGCAACGCCCGCCGCGCGAGGCCGGCGGACGGATCGTGATCGTCGTCGACGACGGCCTGGCGACCGGCGCGACGATGATCACGGCGCTGCATGCGCTGCGCGAACGCCAGCCGGCGCGGCTGGTCTGCGCCGTTCCCGTCGCCCCCGCGGAGACGCTCGCCCGCATCCGCCCGTACGCGGACGAAGTCGTCTGCCTGGCGACGCCGGCCTGGTTCGAGGCGGTCGGCCAGTTCTACGCCGACTTCGCCCAGGTCGGGGACGACGAGGTGGTCGCAACCTTGCACGCGGCCGAGGCGGCGGCGACCGCGCCCCATTCCGAGACGAAGGAGACGCCATGAACATGCATGCCATTCCCCAGGGATTCAAACCCGTCCGCCGCGACCAGTTGCGCGAGGAACGCGAGCACGACAGCTACAAGATGCGGCAGAAACCGGCCGAGCCCGCGGTCTGCGGCGACTGCGGGGCGGTCTTCCACGCCGGCCGCTGGCAGTGGAGCGAACGCCCGGCGGACGCGAACGAGGTCGTCTGCCCGGCCTGCGCGCGCACGCACGACCGCTATCCGGCCGGCTTCGTCCACCTCGGCGGCCCCTTCCTCGCCGAGCACCGCGACGAGGTGACCGCACTGCTGCGCCACCGTGAGGAACGCGAAAAGGCCGCGCACCCGCTGGCACGGATCATGGCGATCGAGCCCGAGAACGGCGGCCTGCTGGTGACGACCACCGACCTCCACCTCGCGCGCGACCTCGGCGAGGCGCTGCACCACGCCTACCGCGGCGAACTGGAATTCCACTACAACGAGAGCGAGAAGCTGCTGCGCGTGCATTGGCAGCGCTGAGCGGCGAGGCGCCGCTCGGGCTCAGTTGAGGTCGACGGCGTAGGGCTTGAGGAGATCGAGGCTGACGATTTCCAGCGTCGCCTCGTTGGTCGCGTTCAGCACCACCTGCGGCGCCGCGCCGGCCTCCCAGGCCTCGCGCCAGCGGGCGGCGCACAGGCACCAGTGGTCGCCGGGCTGCAGGCCGGGGAAGCCGAATTCGGGATGCGGCGTCGACAGATCGTTGCCGCGCGCCTTGGAAAAGGCGAGAAACTCGGCGGTCATCACCGCGCAGACCGTGTGCACGCCGACGTCCTCGTCGGCGGTGTTGCAGCAGCCGTCGCGGAAGAAGCCGGTCATCGGCCGCTCGCCGCAGGTGCCGAGCGGGCCACCGAAGACGTTGCGCTGCACGCCGCCGCGGCCGAAATCGTCGCTGATCACTGCACTTCGTCGATCCACGCCTGCTGGATCGCCTCCAGAATCTTTTCGCCGCAGTGCTTGGGATCGTCGTCGAAATCCGGCAGCGCGAGCACCCAGTTCATCAGGTCGACGAAGTTGATGCGGGTCGGGTCGACCCCGGGATGGGCCTCGGACAGCTCGATCGCGAGCTCGTTGATATCGGTCCACTTCATGCGCAATCCTCCGTCAGTGCTTGCCTTCGCGGGCCATGTTGATCGAGTAGCGCGGAATCTCGACGACCAGCGGCGTCTCGGCGACGTGCGCCTGGCACGACAGCCGCGAGTTCGGCTCCAGCCCCCAGGCCTTGTCGAGCATGTCCTCCTCGGTGTCCTCGGCCGGCTCCAGCGAGTTGAAGCCCTCGCGCACGATCACGTGGCAGGTGGTGCAGGCGCAGGACATCTCGCAGGCGTGCTCGATCGCGATGTCGTGCTCGAGCAGCGCCTGGCAGACCGACTTGCCGGGCTCGGCCTCGATCACCGCGCCGTCCGGGCACAGCTCGACGTGCGGCAACACGATGATCTGGGTCATGCCTCTTCTCCTCCGGGAACGGCCAGTTCATCGACCTTGCGGCCGGCCAGCGCTTTCTTGATCGACTTGTCCATTCGACGCGCGGCGAACTCCTTGGTTTCCGCCTCCAGGTCGTCCATCGCCAGCGTGATCTGGCGGCGGTTCTCGCCGAGCGCGGCGGCCTGCAGCTGGGTGATCGCCTTGTCGACGCGGCTGCGCTCGTCATCGGCGAGCAGCTCGCCGTCGCTGTGCAGCGCCGCCTGCACCGCCTCGATCAGGCGCTGCGCCTCGACCTGCGCCTCTTTCAGCGCACGCCGGAAGGCGTCGTCCTTGGCGTGCGCCAGCGAATCCTTGAGCATGCTGGCGATCTCGTCGTCGGACAGTCCGTAGGACGGCTTCACCGTGACGCTGGCCTCGACCCCCGAGGTCTGCTCGCGCGCGGCGACCGACAGCAGGCCGTCGGCATCGACCTGGAAGGTGACGCGGATGCGCGCGGCACCGGCGACCATCGGCGGGATGCCGCGCAGCTCGAAGCGCGCCAGCGAGCGGCAGTCGCTGACCAGCTCGCGCTCGCCCTGGACGACGTGGATCGCCATCGCCGTCTGGCCGTCCTTGAAGGTGGTGAATTCCTGCGCGCGCGCCGCCGGGATCGTCGAGTTGCGCGGAATGACCTTCTCGACCAGGCCGCCCATCGTCTCCAGGCCCAGCGACAGCGGGATCACGTCGAGCAGCAGCCAGTCGTCGCCGGCGGCGCGGTTGCCGGCGAGCAGGTTGGCCTGCGTCGCCGCGCCGAGCGCGACGACCTTGTCCGGGTCGAGGTTGGTCAGCGGCTCCTGCTTGAAGAACTCGCCGACCGCGCGCTGGATCTGCGGCATGCGCGTGGCGCCGCCGACCATCACCACGCCCTTCACCTCGCTCGCCGACAGGCCGGCGTCGCGCAGCGCCTTCTTGATCGGCTGGATGGTCTTCGCCACCAGCGTCTGCGTGATCTCGTTGAAGACCGCGGTGGTCAGCGTCAGGTCGACCATCTCGCCGGTGGACAGGCGGGCGGTGATCGGCGCTTCCGAATGGTAGGTCAGGTATTCCTTGGCCTCGCGCGCGCGCGTCAGCAGCAGGCGCGCATCGCCGGACGAGAGCGGCCGCAGCTGGGCCTGCTCGCTGATCCAGCAGAAGATGCGGTGGTCGAAGTCGTCGCCGCCGAGCGCCGAGTCGCCGCCGGCCGCGAGCACCTCGAAGACGCCCTTGGACAGACGCAGGATCGAGATGTCGAAGGTGCCGCCGCCGAGGTCGTAGACCGCATAGACGCCCTCGGCCGCGTTGTCGAGGCCGTAGGCGATCGCCGCCGCGGTCGGCTCGTTCAGCAGGCGCAGCACGTTGAGGCCGGCGAGCTTGGCGGCGTCCTTGGTCGCCTGCCGCTGCGCGTCGTCGAAATAGGCCGGCACGGTGATCACCGCGCCGACCAGCTCGCCGCCGAGCGCCGTCTCGGCGCGGGTGCGCAGCGTCTTCAGGATCTCGGCCGAGACCTCGACCGGGCTCTTGACGCCGGCGACGGTGCGCAGCCGGACCATGCCCGGCGCGTCGACGAAGTCGTAGGGCAGCGATTCGACGTGGGCGATGTCGTTGCGCCCGCGTCCCATGAAGCGCTTGACCGAGACGATGGTGTTCTTCGGGTCCTGCGCCTGCCGGTTCTGCGGTTCGTAGCCGACCTCGGTGCTGCCGTCGGCGCGGTAATGGACCACCGACGGCAGCAGCGACCGGCCGAGTTCGTCGTTGAGGACGACGGTGAGGCCGCTGCGCACGGTGGCGACCAGCGAGTTGGTGGTGCCGAGGTCGATGCCGACCGCCAGCCGGTGTTGGTGCGGCGCCGTCGACTCTCCGGGCTCCGCGATCTGCAGAAGTGCCATGAATTACCTGAGGGGGGTTATTGTTCTTCGATCGCGGCAATCGCCTCGTCGATCTCGGTCAGCAGTTTCTCGAGGAACATCAGCCGGCGCACGCGGTCGCTCGCCGTCTCGTAGTCGCCGGCGTCGTCAAGCAGCGCGGCGAGCTCGTCGTAGCTCCCGTTCATCCGCTCGCGCAGCCGATGGTGCAGGTGCTCGAGCTCATGATGGTCGCGCGCCGCGCGCGCCTCGGCGACGCCCTCGCGCCACTCCATTTGCTCCATCAGGAACTCGGCCGGCATCGCCGTATTGTTCTCGGCGCCGATGTCGTGCCCGAGCAGATGCAGCAGGTAGCGGGCACGCGGCAGCGGCTTCTTCAGCGCCTGGTAGGCCTCGTTGGCCCGGGTCGCCCATTGCAGCGACAGCCGCCGCTCGGCGTCCGCCGCATGCGCGAAGCGGTCCGGATGCACCTCCGCCTGCAACTCGCGATAGCGCGCGTCGAGCGCCGCCGCGTCGATGCGGAAGGCGCGCGGCAGGCCCATCAGGGCGAAGTGGTCGGCGTTGAAGTCCATGGGGGCAATTTTACCAGTGGATGCGGCAGTTCAGCCCCAAATCACCTCAAGGCGAAGGCCGGGCGAGGCGCGCCGCGCGACGACAGTGCTGTAGCACGGCGAGCGCAAGCAACGACGCCCGGCCGAGCATCAGACATTAAAGGATTCGCCGCAGCCGCATTGGTCCTTGACGTTGGGGTTGTTGAACTTGAACCCCTCGTTCAATCCCTCGCGCGCATAGTCGAGCTCGGTGCCTTCCAGGTACGGCAGGCTCTTCGGGTCGATCAGCACGGTCACGCCGTGCGACTCGAAGGTGATGTCGTCGGGCTCGATCTCGTCGGCGAACTCGAGCTTGTAGGCCATGCCCGAGCAGCCGCTGGTGCGCACGCCGAGGCGCACGCCGACGCCCTTGCCGCGCTTGGCGATGTAGTTGGCGACGTGCTTCGCCGCCCGTTCGGAAAGGGTAACCGCCATCTGCAGCTCCTTACTCGGCGTGCTTCTTCTTGTAGTCGGCGACCGCCGCCTTGATCGCATCCTCGGCGAGGATCGAGCAGTGAATCTTCACCGGCGGCAGCGCCAGCTCCTCGGCGATCTGCGTGTTCTTGATGTCGAGCGCCTGATCGACGGTCTTGCCCTTGACCCACTCGGTGACCAGCGAGCTCGAGGCGATCGCCGAGCCGCAGCCGTAGGTCTTGAACTTGGCGTCCTCGATGACGCCCTCCTTGTTCACCTTGATCTGCAGCTTCATGACGTCGCCGCAGGCCGGCGCGCCGACCATGCCGGTGCCGACGCCCTCTTCCTCCTTGGCGAAGGAACCGACGTTGCGGGGATTTTCGTAGTGGTCGAGGACCTTGACGCTATAGGACATGATGTTTCTCCTTCAATCCTTCAAATCAGTGGGCAGCCCACTGGACAGTATTCAGGTCGACGCCTTCCTGCACCATTTCCCACAGCGGCGACAGCTCGCGCAGCTTGCCGATCTTCTGGTGCAGCAGCTTGATCGCGTAGTCGATCTCCTCCTCGGTGTTGAAGCGGCCGATCGTGAAGCGGATCGAACTGTGCGCCAGCTCGTCGTCGCGGCCGAGCGCGCGCAGCACGTACGAGGGCTCGAGCGAGGCCGAGGTGCAGGCCGAACCCGACGACACCGCCAGATCCTTGATCGCCATGATCATCGACTCGCCCTCGACATAGGCGAAGCTCACGTTCAGGTTGTGCGGAACGCGCTGTTCGAGGTCTCCGTTGATGTAGACCGCCTCGATGTCGGAAAGTCCCTTCCACAGCTTGTCGCGCAGCTTCTGGATGCGTGCGTTCTCCTCGGCCATCTCCTCGCGGGCGATGCGGAAAGCCTCGCCCATGCCGACGATCTGGTGCGTCGCCAGCGTGCCGGAGCGGAAGCCGCGCTCGTGGCCGCCGCCGTGCATCTGCGCCTCCAGGCGCACGCGCGGCTTGCGGCGGACGTACAGGGCGCCGATGCCCTTCGGGCCGTAGGTCTTGTGCGCCGAGAAGCTCATCAGGTCGACCTTCAGCGTGTTGAGGTCGATCGCCACCTTGCCGGTTGCCTGCGCGGCGTCGACGTGGAAGATGATGCCCTTCTCGCGGCAGATCTCGCCGATCTCGGCGATCGGCTGGATGACGCCGATCTCGTTGTTCACGAACATCACCGAGACGAGGATCGTGTCCGGGCGGATCGCCGCCTTGAACGCGTCGAGGTCGACGAGGCCGTTGTCCTGCACGTCCAGGTAGGTCACTTCGAAGCCCTGGCGCTCGAGTTCGCGGCAGGGGTCGAGGACGGCCTTGTGCTCGGTCTTGACCGTGATGATGTGCTTGCCCTTGCCGGCGTAGAAGTTGGCCGCGCCCTTGATGGCGAGGTTGTTCGACTCGGTGGCGCCGGAGGTCCAGACGATTTCCTTCGGGTCGGCGTTGACCAGTTGCGCCACCTGCTCGCGCGCGGCCTCGACCGCGGCGTCGGCTTCCCAGCCGAAGCTGTGCGAGCGCGACGCCGGGTTGCCGAATTTCTCGACGAGGTAGGGGATCATCTTCTCCGCGACGCGCGGGTCCACCGGCGTGGTGGCCGAGTAATCGAGGTAGATCGGCAGTTTCAGCATTTCTCTAGCTCCGCTTCGTTTCTCTGTTGGCTGGCTACGCCGCGTCAACACTGACCGACGTCATTCGCTGCAATCCGACCACGGTCGCCTGCAGCGCGTTCAAAAATTCTTTCACCTGCGCGTGCGTCGATTGCGGCCCGAGGCTCACGCGCACCGCACCGCGAGCAATTTCCGCACTCACGCCCATCGCCGACAGCACGTGCGACGGTTCCGGGTTGGCGCTCGAGCAGGCCGCCCCGCTCGCCACCGCGAAGCCGGCGCGGTCGAGCTTGCCGACCAGCGTCTCGCCGTCCACGTCGGGAATGGCGAAATACGTCGTGTTCGGCAGGCGCTCGGCGCCGGCGCCGAACAGCCGCGCGCCGAGCGCCGCGAGCCCCGCTTCCAGCTCGCCGCGCAGGCCGCCGATGCGTGCCGCCGCAGCCGCCTGCCCCGCCGCAGCGAGCTCGGCGGCGATGCCGAAGCCGACGATCGCCGGCACATTCTCGGTGCCCGAGCGCAACCCGCGCTCGTGGCCGCCGCCGGCGATCAGCGGCGCGATGTCGACGCGCTTGTCGAGCACCAGCGCGGCGGCGCCCTTGGGGCCGCCGATCTTGTGCGCCGACACCGTCAGCGCATGCACGCCGGCCGCGTTCAGTTCGCGGAACGACAGCGGCAGCTTGCCGAAGGCCTGCACCGCGTCGCAGTGGAACCACGCGCCGCGGCACTTCGCCTCGCTCGCCAGCGCCGCCACGTCCTGCAGCACACCGGTCTCGTTGTTCGCGCGCATCACCGACAGCAGCTTCGGCTGCGCGGCGAGCACGTCCCGCCAATCCGCGCGGTCGACCCGGCCCTCGCCGTCGACCGCCACCTTCCTCAACTGCCAGCCCTGCCGCGCCAGCTGTTCAGCCGGCTTGATCACGCACGGATGCTCGACCCCCGACACCGCCAGCAGTCCGGGCTTCAGGCAGGCCGCGGCGCCCTTGACGAAGAGGTTGTTGGCCTCCGAGCCGCCGCTGGTGAACACCACCTCGGTCGGGTGCGCGCCGAGCGCCGCCGCCACCTGCTGCCGCGCCTCGTCCACCGCCCGCCGCGCCGCCCTGCCGTACTCGTGGCGGCTCGACGGATTGCCGAACTGCGCCTCCAGCCACGGCAGCATCGCCGCCAGCACCGCCGGATCGAGCGGCGTCGTCGCGTTGTGGTCGAGGTAGACCGGAGAGAACATGCCCGTCAGGCCGACACCGCCATGATCTTGGCCCGCGGCTTCGGGCTCGGCCCGAGCCGCTGGTCGCCGACCGGGTTCATGAAATGCACCGCCTTGTGCGCGTTCTTGGTCACCAGGTCGTGCAGCGTCACCGACGCCAGGTACTCGTACATCTTGAAGTTCAGCGTCGCCCACAGATCGTGCGTCATGCAGCGGTGCTCGTCGTGGCAGTTCTCCTTGCCGCCGCACTGCGTCGCGTCGAGCTGCTCGTCCACGGCGCGGATGATGTCGGCGACCGAAATCTCCTCCAGCGGCCGTGCCAGGCAGTAGCCGCCGCCGGGACCGCGCACGCTGTCCACCAGGTGATGGCGGCGCAGCTTGCCGAACAGCTGCTCCAGATAGGACAGCGAAATCTTCTGCCGGTCGCTGATGCCGGCGAGCGTCACCGGCCCCTCGCTGCCGCGCAGCGCGAGGTCGATCATGGCGGTCACGGCGAATCGTCCCTTGGTCGTCAGTCGCATGGTTTAGCTCTCCCGGTCTAATACCTGATTGGTTTCGTCAACTATACGAAAAGTGGACAAAATCGGTCAACTATTTAGTCGACTATTTTGCTCAGATATTTCGGATCGAACTTGTCGGCGGTCGCCAGTTCGTCCTCGATGCTGACGCCCGAGGCCTCCAGCTTCTTCAGCAGCACGTCGATGCGCCGGTCGGTCTCGACGGCGTGGTCGAGCAGGCCGTGGATCGCCTTGGCCAGCGGGTCGTCCTGGCCATTGGCCAGCGCATAGGCCGAGAAACCGAGATGCCCGGCCTTTTCCTCGCGCTTCTGCGCCTGCTCGGTGTCGATGATGCGCGCCGGGTTGCCGACCGCGGTCGTCCCCGGCGGCACATCCTTGACCACCACCGCGTTCGAGCCGACCTTGGCGCCGTCGCCGATGGTGATCGGCCCGAGCACCTTGGCGCCGGCGCCGATGACCACGCCGTTGCCCAGCGTCGGGTGGCGCTTGCCCTTGTTCCACGAGGTGCCGCCGAGCGTGACGCCGTGGTAGAGGGTGACGTCGTCGCCGATCACCGCCGTCTCGCCGATGACCACGCCCATGCCGTGGTCGATGAAGAAGCGGCGGCCGATCGTCGCGCCGGGATGAATCTCGATGCCGGTCAGCGTGCGCGCGAGGTTCGACACGAAGCGCGCCAGCCAGCGCAGCCGATGCCCCCACAGCCAGTGCGTGAAACGGTGCGCGAGCGCCGCGTGCACGCCGGGATAGCAGGTCAGCACCTCCCACGCCGAGCGGGCGGCTGGATCTCGGTCGAACACGGACTGGATGTCTTCTCGCAGACGGGCGAACATGGCACCTCCCTGGTTGGGTTCGGGATTTTAAAATACCCGAGTTTTTTGATCTACTATTTTCCGTGCGGTTCCGTATCGGCCGCCCCACCCTGCCAGCGCGGCCCGGTCGGCTTCTCGACCGAATCGAGGATGCCGCGCAGGATGTTGATCTCATCCTTCTCCAGCGCTGCGCGCCCGAACAGCCGGCGCAGCTTGGGCAGCAGCCGGCGCGGCCGCGCCGGGTCGTGGAAGCCGGTGGCGACCAGCACGCACTCGAGGTGCGCGTAGAAGCGCTCGACCTCATCGATCGCCGCCGGCGCCGAGCGAAACGGCGTCGCCGGCGTCGTCGGCGCCGGCGGCAGCCCGCCCCAGGCCGCCATGCGCAGCTCGTAGGCCATCACCTGCACCGCCGCGCCGAGGTTGAGCGAGCTGAAGTCGGGGTTGCTCGGGATCGTCACCGCCTGCTGGCAGCGCTGCAGTTCGTCGTTGGCGAGCCCGCTGGTCTCGTTGCCGAAGACCAGCGCGACGTCGCCGTCCGCCGTCATCCGCAGCAAGGAAGGCACCGCCTCGCGCACGCCGACCGCCGCCGGGCCGAGGTCGCGCAGCCGGGCGGAAAGCGCCACCGCCTGCACGCAGCCGGCCAGCGCGTCGACCAGCGAGCCGCAGACGACGGCCGATGCGAGCACGTCGTCGGCGCCGGCGGCGCGCGCCGCCGCAACCTCGTCCACCGCGCACAACGGCTGCACCAGGTACAGCCGCGACAGCCCCATCACCTTCATCGCCCGCGCCGCGGCACCGATATTGCCGGGATGGCTGGTACGGCAGAGCACGATGCGGACGCGGTCGAGGAGTGCTTGCGGGGTCATGATAGAATGCGCGTTTCCCAAAAATGCTTCGGGCGGCACAGCATCGATTTGCCGTCACCGCCCGACAAGTTCTTTCATACAGCCATGCATCCAGCACTCAACATCGCCATCAAGGCGGCGCGTCGCGCCGGCCAGATCATCACCCGCGCATCGCACGATGTGGACCTGCTGAAGGTCACCGCCAAACGCCAGAGCGATTTCGTCACCGAGGTCGACAAGGCCGCCGAGGCCGCCATCATCGAAGTGCTGCGCGAGGCTTATCCGAACCACGCCATTCTAGCAGAAGAGTCCGGCGCCACCGGCCCCCAGCAGGCCGAGTACCAGTGGATCATCGACCCGCTCGACGGCACCACCAACTTCATCCACGGCTTCCCGCAGTATGCGATTTCGATCGCGCTCGCGCACAACGGCCAGGTTACGCAGGCGGTGGTGTTCGACCCCGAGCGCAACGAGCTGTTCACCGCCAGCAAGGGCCGCGGTGCCTTCCTCAACGACCGCCGCATCCGCGTCTCGAAGCGCGCCAAGCTGGAAGAGGCGCTGCTCGGCACCGGCTTCCCGTACCGCTGCTTCGACCACGTCGACACTTACCTGGCGATCTTCAAGGAATTGACGCAGAAGACGGCCGGCATGCGCCGTCCCGGCGCCGCCGCGCTCGACCTGGCCTGGGTCGCCTGCGGCCGGCTCGACGGCTTCTGGGAATTCGGCCTGTCGCCGTGGGACATGGCGGCCGGCACGCTGCTGATCAGCGAAGCCGGCGGCCTGGTGTCCGACCTCGCCGGCGAGCACGCCTACCTCGATTCCGGCAATGTGCTGGCCGGCACGCCGAAGGTCTTCTCGCAGCTGCTGCAGGTCGTCCAGTCGCACCGGACGCCGGCGCTGTCGGCCTAGACGCTGGCTCAGGTGCCCGCCGAGGGCACTCGAGCCATAGGCCCCTTCGCTTCGCAAGGCGCAAGGCGCATGACTCAGGCGGCTTCGGCCGTCGCTCCGTTTGCCGCCGCGCGGCGTGCGAGGGATGGACGCAGTAGCCAGTGCCACAGCCCGAGCATGCTGGTGATGCTGAACGCCCCCTGCTGCAGCGCGATCGACGCCTGCCCGGTACCGACGCCGTAGGCCGTCCAGCTCAGGTTGGACACCAGCCACAGCACCCATGCCCAATGCGCGTGCGGCGACTTGACCGCCACCAGCACCGCACCGAGAACGCCCAGCGCGCACCCCGCCCACTCGAAGAAAAACAGCCACGACACCACGACGCACCACCCGATACGAAAGCCTGCGGCGGCAGGATAGCCGGACGCGGGGCGCAGCATAGTCGGCGGTGGCGACCCTTTCCTTGATATGCGGCAAGCCGCCCGGCCACGGTGGGGCGGGATTCGGTATCATCGGACGCATGCCCGATGCGCACCCGACACCGCCGGCGGCAGCCGACCGCCGCCCGTCCTCGATTGCCCGGCGCCTGCGCGCGGCGCTCGCCGGCGTCGCCCTGCTGTGCGCCTCGTTCGCCGGCGCCGCCGACACGCTGCCGCTCGCCCGCATCCAGCTGCCGCCCGGCTTCGCCATCGAACTGCTGGCGCGCGTGCCGAACGCGCGGCAGATGGCGCTCTCGCCGCAGAACATCCTCTACGTCGGCTCGATGCGCGCCGGCAAGGTGCACGCGCTGCCGCTCGGCCCCGACTACAAGCCGGGCAGGCTGCGCGTCGTCGCCGACGACCTCAAGCTGCCGGTCGGCGTCGCCTGGCGCGACGGCCACCTGTACGTCTCCGCCGTCGACCGCATCCTCCGCCTCGACGACATCGACCGCCGCCTCGATGCCCCGCCGGCGCCGCGCACGATCCGCGACGACCTGCCGAAGGAGACGCACCACGGCTGGAAATTCATCGCCTTCGGCCCCGACGGCTGGCTCTATGTGCCGGTCGGCGCGCCGTGCAACATCTGCGAACCGGACCCCGACCGCTACGCGACGATCCTGCGCCTGCGCCCCGACGGCAGCGAGCTGCAGACCTTCGCCCGCGGCGTCCGCAACACCGTCGGCTTCGACTGGCACCCGGCCACCGGCGAACTGTGGTTCACCGACAACGGCCGCGACTGGATGGGCGACGACCAGCCGCCCGACGAACTGAACCGCGCGCCGAAGGCCGGCCTGCACTTCGGCTACCCCTACTGCCATGGCGGCGACATCGCCGACCCCGAGTTCGGCTGGAGGCGCCGCTGCGCCGAATTCGTGCCGCCGGCGCAGAACCTCGGCCCGCACGTCGCCGCGCTCGGCATGCGCTTCTACAACGGCCGCCAGTTCCCTGCGCAATACCGCAATCAGGTGTTCATCGCCGAGCACGGCTCATGGAACCGCGGCAAGAAGATCGGCTACCGTGTCAGCGTCGTCACGCTGGAGGGCAATCGCGCGGTGCGCTACGAACCGTTCGCCAGCGGCTGGCTCGACGACGACTTCGTCTGGGGCCGCCCGGCCGACGTGCTGGTGCTGCCGGACGGGTCGCTCTTGGTGTCGGACGACCATGCGGGGGCGATCTACCGGATTCGGTACGTCGGGAGCTGAACGCGCAGGGACCCTTCGCTGTTTGCAAATAGCGAATGGCTTGCCGATCGCCCTGTGCGATTCTCACTTCAGACCTGAACACCTATGACGTGTCGCCGGCGGCGACTGAATCCATGTGGATGAAACCTGAAGGGATGGTGGGCGCCAATCCCGCACCCATGTACCTCCATTCCTAGTTGAGTATTTTCTGATGCCGATGCCGGCACTTTTCCGTCGGACCCGTCTTGCACATTCCCTTTAGTCGCCACGCCAGATCACGGATAATGCCCGCTTCCCGGCGCCGCGAAAGCCGGCTCATCGCGGCAGGCCGGGCAAAACAACTTGGCCGATGAGCAGCCAAGCGCTTGAATTTACGACGAAGCCGACAGCCTCCCGCAGATAAAAATCAACATGTCGAAAGAAGCCCAGCACACCCCGATGATGGCGCAATACCTGCGTCTCAAGGCGCAGCACCCGGAGACGCTGCTCTTCTACCGCATGGGGGATTTCTACGAGCTGTTCTACGAGGATGCCGAGAAGGCGGCGCGGCTGCTCGACATCACGCTGACGACGCGCGGGCAGTCGGCGGGCATTCCGATCAAGATGGCCGGCGTGCCCTTCCATGCGGTCGAGCAGTACCTCGCGAAACTCGTGAAGCTCGGCGAGTCAGTGGTCATCTGCGAGCAGATCGGCGACCCGGCAACTTCCAAGGGGCCGGTCGAGCGCGCGGTGGCGCGCATCGTCACGCCGGGGACGCTGACCGACGCGGCGCTGCTCGACGAAAAGCGCGACACGCTGCTGATGGCGCTCTTCGCCATGAAACACAGCGCCGGGCTGGCCTGGTTGAACCTCGCCAGCGGCGAGCTGCGCGCGACCGAGGTGGCGACCGCGAAGCTCGCGGCGACGCTGGAGCGCATCCGCCCGGCCGAGATCGTCGTTCCCGATTCGCTCACCCTGCCCTTCACGCCGGCGGCAGCGCTGACCCGCCGGCCGGACTGGCATTTCGACGCCGAGGCCGCCGAGCGCGAGCTGTGCCAGCAGTTCGCGGTGGCCTCGCTGGCCGGCTTCGGCATCGAGGAGGCCGGCCCGGAAGTCGCCGCCGCCGGCGCACTGCTGCGCTACGCGCAGGCGACGCAGGCACGCGCGCTGCAGCACGTGCGCGCGCTGGTCGTCGAGCGCGAGTCGGCCTACATCGGGCTCGACGCAGCGACGCGGCGCAACCTGGAGCTGACCGAGACGCTGCGCGGCCAGCCGGAGCCGACGCTTTGTTCGCTGCTCGACACCTGCGTCACCACGATGGGCTCGCGCTGCCTGCGCCACGCGCTGCACCACCCGCTGCGCGACCGCGCGCTTCCCGCCGCCCGCCACGCGGCGGTCGAGGCGCTGCTGGACAACGCGAGCAGCGGCGCCGCCGCCGTGCGCGACGCGCTGAAGGGCATCGCCGACATCGAGCGCATCGCCGGCCGCGTCGCCCTCTTCTCGGCGCGCCCGCGCGACCTGTCCGGGCTGCGCGACAGCCTGGCGAAGCTCGCCGGCCTGCGCGCGCCGCTGACCGGCCTCGGCGCGCCGCTGCTGGACGAACTGCACGCGCAGCTGGCGACGCCGGACAACGTCCTCGGCCTGCTCACCCGAGCGATCGCCGCCGAACCCGCCGCCAACCTGCGCGACGGCGGCGTCATCGCTCCCGGCTACGACGCCGACCTCGACGAGCTGCGCGGCATCCAGGACAACTGCGGGGAGTTCCTGCTGGCGCTCGAAGCGCGCGAGAAGGAGCGCACCGGCATCAATAGCCTGAAGGTCGAGTACAACCGCGTGCACGGCTTCTACATCGAGGTCACGCACGCCAACGTCGACAAGATCCCCGAGGACTACCGCCGCCGGCAGACGCTGAAGAACGCCGAGCGCTACATCACGCCCGAGCTGAAGGCCTTCGAGGACAAGGCGCTCTCCGCGCAGGACCGCGCGCTGGCGCGCGAGAAGCTGCTCTGGGACGAGATCCTCTCGGCCTTGCAGCCGGAAATTCCGCGCCTCTTGGAAATCGCCCGCGCCGTCGCGCTGACCGATCTGCTCGCCGCCTTCGCCGACGTCGCCGCGCGCCGCGACTACCGCAAGCCCGAGTTCTCGGACGAACCGGGCGTCTGCATCGAGGGCGGCCGCCACCCGGTGGTCGAGAACCAGATCGCCGCCGACGGCGAGTCGTTCATCGCCAACGAAACCAAGTTGGGCGACGGCCGCCGGCTGCTGCTGATCACCGGCCCGAACATGGGCGGCAAATCGACCTACATGCGGCAGACGGCGCTGATCGCGCTGTTGGCCCACATCGGCGCCTTCGTGCCGGCGACGCGCTGCGTGCTGGGGCCCATCGACCAGATCTTCACCCGCATCGGCGCGTCGGATGACCTCGCCTCCGGCCGCTCGACCTTCATGGTCGAGATGACCGAGTCGGCGGCGATCCTGCACCACGCGACCGAGAACAGCCTGGTGCTGATGGACGAGGTCGGCCGCGGCACCTCGACCTTCGACGGCATGGCGCTGGCCTTCGCCATCTGCCGCCACCTGGTCGAGAAGAACCGCGCGCTGACGCTGTTCGCGACGCACTACTTCGAGCTGACGCTGTTGGCCAACGAATACAGGGAGCTCGCCAACGTGCATCTCGACGCGGTCGAGCACGGCGAGAAGATCGTCTTTCTGCACGCGGTCGAGGAAGGCCCGGCCAACC
This sequence comes from Azospira restricta, assembly GCF_016858125.1. NCBI lineage: Bacteria > Pseudomonadati > Pseudomonadota > Betaproteobacteria > Rhodocyclales > Rhodocyclaceae > Azospira > Azospira restricta. Next base: position 2,550,422 of record NZ_CP064781.1, on the reverse strand, counting down.
AGAGCTACGGTATCCAGGTGGCGGCCTTGGCCGGCATCCCGTCGTCGGTCGTACGCGCGGCGAAGAAGCAGCTGCGCGAATTCGAGCAACGCGCATCGATCAACCCGCTGCAGCCGGACCTGTTCGCCAGCGGCCCGGCGCCGGAACCGGAGCCGCCGCTGCCGGAGACGCATCCGGCGCTGGCGGCGCTCGCCGACATCGACCCCGATTCGCTGACCCCGCGGCAGGCGCTCGACGCGCTCTACGCGCTGAAGTCGCAGCTGGCGTGAAGCGCCTCGCCGTCCTCTTCCTCGCCCTCGCCGCGGCGGCGGCGCACGCCGAGACCTGGCGCTTCGCGCTGATCGGCGACACGCCGTACAGCGACTACGAGCGGCAGGAGCTGCCGGCGATGATCGACGCGGTCGCCGCCGAGCACGTCGACTTCATCGTCCACGCCGGCGACTTCAAGCACAGCAAGGATGCCTGCAGCGACGCGCTGTTCGAGGATCGCCGCCAGCTCTTCGACGCTTCGCCGGCGCCTTTCGTCTACGTTCCCGGCGACAACGAATGGACCGACTGCGGCCGCGTTTCGGCCGGCAGCTTCGTGCCCGCCGAGCGGCTGGCGAAGTTGCGCGAACTGTTCTTCGCCGGCGACGAATCGCTCGGCCGGCGGCGTCTCGCGCTCGAGCGCCAGCCCGGCGACTACCGCGAACACCAGCGCTGGCGGCTCGGCCCGGTGCTCTTCGTCAGCCTCAACGTTCCCGGCGGCAACAACAACTACCGCCTGACCGGCGAAGCCAGCGACGAGGCGCTCGCGCGCATGCCGCAGGTGCTCGCCTGGCTGCGCGAAGGCTTCACGCTCGCCCGCCGCGAGGCGCTCGCCGGAGTCGTCGTCGTCATGCAGGCCAACCCGGACTTCCGCTACTTCGCCGCCGGCGTCGCCCCGGGCGGCTACCGCGAGCTGCTCGCCGCGCTGCGCGAGGAGACGATGAACTTTTCCGGCCAGGTCGTGCTGGTGCACGGCGACACGCACTGGCAGCGCATCGACCAGCCGCTGCGCGACCCGGCGAGCGGCCGGCGGCTGGCCAACTTCACCCGCGTCGAGACCTTCGGCTACCCGCACCTGGGCTGGGTCAAGGGCTACATCGACCGCGACTCGCCGGCGCTGTTCCGCTTCGAGGCGCAGCCCTGGCCGCGCCGCGCTCCCTGAGGCCGGCCGCCGCCCACCTGTGGAAACTACGGATGGACGCCTCCCGAAGCGCCTCCTAGATTCCCTCCTCCATACCGATAATCGAGGAGGAGACAGACCATGCGGCATTCCGTTCACCGTGAGCTGCGTCGCCTGCTGGCTGCCTGCCTGCTGACGAGCCTGCCGGCGCTCGCCGCCGAGTTGACGATCGCCCAGGTGGCGCCGTTCAGCGGCCCGCTGACGCCGACCGGAACGCATCTGCGCGCCGGCGCCCAGCTCTACTTCGACGCGGTCAACGCCGCCGGCGGCATCCACGGCAACAAGCTGAAGCTGCAGAGCCGCGACGACGGCTACAAGGCGACGGAGACGGTGAAGCAGGTGCGCGAACTGCTGCGCGAGGGGCAGCCGCTGGCGCTGTTCGGCATCGTCGGCACCGGCAACGTCGAGGCCATCCTCAAGGAGAAGGTGCTCGACGAGGCCGGCATCCCGCTCGTCACCGTGCGCACCGGCGCCTCGACCGTGGTCAAGAGCGGCAATCCCTGGCTGTTCGCCACCCGCGCCAGCTACGCCGCCGAGATCGACAAGATCGTGCAGCAGTACGAGACGATCGGCTACAGGCGCTTCGCGGTCTTCTACCAGAACGACCCGTTCGGGCTCGACGGGCTGGCCAGCGCCGAGGCGTCGATCCGGAAGGCGAACGGCGAACTGGTGGCGAAGGCCGGCTACGAGAAAAACACGACCGAGGTCGCGGCGGCAGTGAAGGCAATCGTCGCCGCCGGCCCGCAGGCGGTGATCATGGTCTCCAACACCGCCGCCAGCGCCGAGTTCGTCAGGCAATCGCGCGCCGCCGGCAACCTCGCGCAATTCGTCGCGCTGTCGGTCACCGACGGACCGCAGGTGGCCGAGAAGATCGGCAAGGAGGTGGCGAAGGGGCTGGCGATCACGCAGGTGGTGCCCGACCCGAGCGGCCGCTCGGTCCCGCTGATCCGCGAGATCCAGGAGAACTTCGCGAAGTTCAGGCCGCAGGACGTGACGCTGAACCACACGCTGGTCGAGGGCTACCTCGGCGCCAAGATCCTCGGCGAGGGGCTGCGCCGCGCCGGCCCGAACCCGACGCGCAAGAAGCTGCGCGACGCGCTCGAGCAGATCCGCGACTACGACGTCGGCGGACAGTACGTCAGCTACTCGGCGAGCAACCGCGTCGGCACCGACTACGTCGACATCACGATCCTGAACAAGGAAGGGAAGCTGCTGCGCTGAGCGCAGCGGGGCGGCGGATGCCGCCCACGATCGGACCGCAGCCGGGGCGCGGCGCGCCCCGCTGCGGGCGAGCGGGACCGCTCAGTGGCAATGCTCCTCGTCGCCGTCGTCGCTGTGCACGTGGCCGTGCGCCAGTTCGTCGGCGCTGGCCGGACGCACCGCGGTGACGGTGCAGGTGAAGATCAGCGACATGCCGGCGAGCGGATGGTTGCCGTCGAGCACGACCTTGTCGTCGGCGATGTCGGTGACGCGGTAGATGATGAACTCCTCGTCGTCCGAGCCTTCCGGCGCGCCCTCGAACTGCATGCCGACCTGCAGTTCCTTCGGGAACGAGGTGCGCGGCTCGATCTGGATCAGCTCCTCGTCGTAGTCGCCGAAGGCCTCCTCGGGCTGCAGCTTGACCTTGATCGTCTCGCCGACCTTCTTGCCCTGCACGGCCTCCTCGATCTTCGGGAAGATGTCGTCGTAGCCGCCGTGCAGATAGACCAGCGGCTCCTTGCCGGCATCGACCAGCTCGCCGTCGGAATCGGTGACGTTGTAGTCGAGCGTGACGACCGTGTTCTTGATCACTTCAGTGTTCATCAATGCAGATCCTTTACCGCGCGCAGCACTTCCATCGCGTGGCCCTTGGCGTTGACTCCGTACAGCACGTGGCGGAGCACGCCGTGTTTGTCGATGATGAAGGTCGAGCGCAGGATGCAGTGCCGCTGCACGCCGTCCACTTCCTTCACCTGCCAGACACCATACTGCTTGCAGACCTCGCCCTCGGTGTCGGAGAGCAGGCGAACCGAAATCCCGTGCTGGTCGCGAAACTCCGCGTGGCGGAGGCAATCGTCGCGGCTGATGCCCATGATCATGCAGCCGAGGCGCTGGAACTCCTCCTCGTGGTCGGAGAAGTCGGTCGCCTCCAGCGTGCATTGCGGCGTGCCATCCTTTGGGTAGAAGAAGAGAACCAGATGGTGCTTGCCGACGTAGCGCGACAGGTCAACCTCTTCCATGTCGGCATCGGGCAATACGAACGTGGGTGCTGCCTGTCCCGTCTTCAGCATGTCGCCTCCTAAAAGACGTTCCCAGAACCGCAGGGTTGGCCGGATTCTACACACACTTTTTCGGCGATGACTACACGCAGTGCAGCGTGCCGGCAACGATTGTCGCAAGCGGGCTCCGCGCCTATCATGACATTGCGTTTTCACCCGCCGAGTAGTCGATAGAAATCAACGTACTCGCCGTCGAGCGAGAAGACAAGGAGAGCATCATGCCCCACTTCGGAATGCGCCGCGGCATCGCCGCACTCGTCATCGCCGCACTCGTCATCGCCGCCAGCGCCAGCGGCGCCATCGCCGCGACCACCATCGACCTCGCCGCCGATGCCAGCCGCCCCGCCGCCAACGACCTCGCCCGCGCGACGCTGTTCGCCGAGGCGACCAGCGCGAGCGCCGGCGACGCGGCGAAGCGCGTCAACGCGCTGATCGCCGACGCGCTGGCCGCCGCCAAAAGCCATCCGCGCGTCAGGGCGAAGACCGCCGGCACGCACACCTATCCGGTCTACAGCAAGGGCGGCGGCAGGATCGAGGGCTGGCGGATGCGCTCGGAGGTCGCGCTCGAATCGGGCGACACCGCGGCGCTGTCGGAGCTGCTCGGCAAGCTGCAAGCGACGCTGGGCGTCGCCGGCATCATCCTGATGCCGTCACCGGAAACGCGCAAGAAGGCCGAGGACGAGGCATTGCTCGACGCCATCGCCGCCTTCCGCGAGCGCGCCAAGCTCGCTGCCGACGCGCTCGGCAAGCCGTACCGGATCAAGCACCTGTCGCTCGGCAGCCAGGGCCACCGGCCGCCGCTGCCGATCATGCGCGCGGCGCCGATGGCGGCGATGGAGGCGGCGCCGATGCCGGTCGAAGCCGGCGAATCGCAGGTGACGGTGAACGTCAGCGGGCAGATCGAGCTCGCCGATTAGGGCGTGGCCCTATTGCTCCATCCGCGTCGAGAACAGGCTGGCGGCGATGATCATCGCGCCGCCGATCCATTCCTGCAGGCCGAGCAGTTCGCCGGCGAGCAGCCATGACGACACCGCGGCGAAGCCGACCTCGGAGAGCATGATCACGATCGCCTGGTTGGCCGGCGTATGCGCCAGCCCGTACTGCACGACGACGTTGATCACCAGCAGCAGGCCGCCGGTCAGCAGCAGCAGCCCCCACGCCGACGACGGCACGCCCGCCGGCGGCGGCAGCTCGACGCCGCCGAGCGCCGCGCCGAGGACGATGACGCCGACGAAGGAGACCAGGATGCGCTGCGACACCGGCAGGTCGCGCGCGCGCCGCGAGAGCACGTTGAACAGCGCGAAGCAGAAGCCGGCGCCGAGTCCGTACCAGTCGGCCAGGTCGCGCGGCAGCGGCAGCCCGGTGTCCGGCCGCCACAGCATGGTCGCGGCGCCAGCCAGCGACAGCAGGACGACAAAGGCACCGAAGCGGTTGAGGCGCTCGCCGAGCAGCGTCCAGGCGAGCAGCACGGTCCACAGCGGCGCCAGGTAGAACAGCAGCAGCACGCGCATCACTTCGCCGCTGAGCGTCGCCATCACGTAGCCGAGGTTGCAGCCGCCGGCGGCGAAGGCCAGCCCGACCATCAGCCACGGGTGTGCCGGACGCGTCGGCCACGGCCGCCAGATCAGCAGCGCCAGCGCGAAGGCGATGGCGTAGGTGAGCGTGGTCGAGGGCACGCCGGCGATGCCGGCATCGCGCAGCACACGGTAGGGATACCAGATCAGCCCCCAGACCAGCGCGCCGGTGACCAGCGCGGTCACCGCCAGTCCGCGCGAGGCGCCGGCAGCGACGCCCGAGACCGCAGGTTTTTCCGCCATCAGGCCCGCCTCCCCTTTCCTTCCGTCACCCGCCGATGCCCCTTATAATCTGCCGTTCGACGAACCGCACGCCATCCCCCGACACGTGAATCCCCATCTTGCCCAGCTGCAGCCCTATCCCTTCGAGAAGCTGCGCCAACTCTTCGCCGGCGTCACGCCGAACCCGCAATTCCGCGAAATCAAGCTGTCCATCGGCGAGCCGCAGCACGCGACGCCGGAATTCATCAAGCAGGCGCTGACCGCCGGCCTCGGCGGCCTGGCGAACTATCCTACCACGCAGGGTACGCCCGCCCTGCGCCAGGCGATCGCCGCCTGGATGGGCCGCCGCTACGGCCTCGACGGCGTCAACGCCGATACCGAGATCCTGCCGGTGAACGGCTCGCGCGAGGCGCTGTTCGCGTTTGCGCAGACCGTCATCGATCCGTCGCGAGGCTATGTGCCGCTGGTGGTCAGCCCGAACCCGTTCTACCAGATCTACGAAGGTGCCGCCTACCTCGCCGGCGCCGCGCCGCGCTTCATCAACACGCTGCCGGAGAACGACTTCGCGCTCGACCTCGACGCGCTCAGCGAGGCCGAATGGTCGCGCGTGCAGCTGATGTACGTCTGCTCGCCGGGCAACCCGACCGGCAAGGTGCTGGCCCTCGACGACTGGAAGAAGCTGTTCGCGCTCTCGGACAAGCACGGTTTCGTGATCGCCTCCGACGAGTGCTACTCGGAGCTCTATTTCGAGGAGGGCAAGGCGCCGCTCGGCGGCCTGCAGGCGGCGAAGCTGCTCGGCCGCGGCTTCGATCGGCTGGTGATGTTCTCCAGCCTGTCGAAACGCTCGAACGTGCCGGGCATGCGCTCCGGCTTCGTCGCCGGCGACGCGGCGATCCTCAAGCAGTTCCTGCTCTACCGCACCTACCACGGCGCGGCGATGAGCCCGGCGGTGCAGGCGGCGTCGGTCGCGGCCTGGAACGACGAGGCGCACGTCGTCGACAACCGGCGCCTGTATGCCGAGAAATTCGAGAAAGTGACGCCGGTCGTCGCCTCGGCCCTCAAGACCGGCATGCCCGACGCCAGCTTCTACCTGTGGGCGAAGACGCCGATCGCCGACACCGAGTTCGCCCGCCGGCTGCTCGCTGAATATAATGTGGTCGTCCTGCCGGGCAGCTTCCTCGCCCGCGAGGCCAACGGCGCGAACCCCGGCGCCGGATTCGTGCGCATCGCGCTCGTCGCGCCGCTCGCCGAATGCCTCGAGGCAGCCGATCGCATCCGACAATTCGTTTCAAAACTCTAGGAAAAACGACATGCAGCAATTCCAGCAGATCATCGAAGAGGCCTGGGAAAACCGGGCCAACCTGCAACCCGGCACCGCCCCGGCCAAGGTCGGCGAAGCCGTCGCCGCCGTGCTCGGCGAACTCGACGCCGGCCGCCTGCGCGTCGCCGAGAAGATCGACGGCGACTGGGTCACCCACCAGTGGATCAAGAAGGCCGTGCTGCTGTCGTTCCGCCTCGAGGACAACAAGCTGCTGGACGGCGGCCCGATGCGCTTCTACGACAAGGTGCCGACCAAGTTCGCCAACTACACGCAGGAAGACTTCGCCCGCGGCGGCTTCCGCGTCGTGCCGCCGGCCACCGCGCGCCGCGGCTCCTACCTCGCGAAGAACGTCGTGCTGATGCCGTCCTACGTGAACATCGGCGCCTACGTCGACGAAGGCACGATGGTCGACACCTGGGCCACCGTCGGCTCCTGCGCGCAGATCGGCAAGAACGTGCACCTCTCCGGCGGCGTCGGCATCGGCGGCGTGCTCGAACCGCTGCAGGCCGGCCCGACGATCATCGAGGACAACTGCTTCATCGGCGCCCGCTCGGAAGTCGTCGAGGGCGTCATCATCGGCGAAGGCTCGGTGATCTCGATGGGCGTCTACATCGGCCAGTCGACCAAGATCTACGACCGCGAGACCGGCGAGGTGATGTACGGCCGCGTGCCGCCGGGATCGGTCGTCGTCTCCGGCAACCTGCCGTCGAAGGACGGTTCGTACAGCCTGTACTGCGCGGTGATCGTCAAGAAGGTGGACGCCAAGACGCGCGCCAAGACCAGCATCAACGAGCTGCTGCGCGGCGACTGACCCCCCTCCGGCGGAGAAGAAGAAAGGACTGCGATGATTCTCGACAAGCTGTTCCAGCTGATGGCCGAAAAGCAGGCCTCGGACATCTTCATCTCCGCCGGCACGCCGATCCACATCAAGATCCAGGGCACCACGGTGCCGGTCAACCAGCAGGTGATGGACACGGCGATGATCGAAAAGATCGCCCAGGAACTGCTGACGCCGGACCAGGCGAAGAGCTTCGAAGCGACGATGGAGATGAACCTCTCCTTCGGCGTGCCCGGCGTCGGCAACTTCCGCATCAACCTGTTCCGCCAGCGCGGCTCGATCTCTATCGTCGTCCGCTACATCCTCGGCAACATCCCGACGCTGGACTCGCTCGGCCTGCCGCCGGTGCTCGCCGACCTGATCATGGAAAAGCGCGGGCTGATCCTGATCGTCGGCTCGACCGGCTCCGGCAAGTCGACGACCATCGCGTCGATGCTCGACCACCGCAACATCAACCGCACCGGCCACATCCTGACGATCGAGGACCCGATCGAGTTCCTGTTCAAGCACAAGAAGTCGATCGTCAACCAGCGCGAGCTGGGGATGGACACGCTGGACTGGAACAACGCGCTGAAGAACGCGATGCGGCAGGCGCCGGACTGCATCCTGATCGGCGAGATCCGCGACAAGGAAACGATGCAGGCGGCGATCGCCTACGCGCAGACCGGCCACCTGTGCCTCGGCACGCTGCACGCGAACAACAGCTACCACGCGCTGAACCGCATCATCAACTTCTTCCCGCTGGAGAGCCGGACCTCGCTCTACCTCGACCTCTCCGTCGCCTTGCGCGCGATCGTCTCGCAGCGGCTGGTGAAGAAGCCCGACGGCCGGCGCATCCCGACCGCCGAAGTGCTGCTCAACACCCGCCACGTCGCCGAGCTGATCGAGCGCGGCGAGGTGCAGGCGATCAAGGAGGCGATGGAGCAGAGCCTGGCCCCGGGATCGCAGACCTTCGAGCAGGACCTCTTCCGCCTGTACAAGGAAAACGTCATCACCCTCGACGAGGCGCTGGCGAACTCCGATTCGCCGACCAACCTGTCGTGGCTGATCAACAACTCCGAATTCGGCAACGACAAGCCGGAGGAAAAGCGTCCGGAAACGACGCTCGAATTCGGCGTCGACAGCGGCCCGTCATTCAAGGAATTCACCCTCAGCATCGCCGACCCCGACGAAGACAAACAACATGCCTCTTGACCCCACGCTCGGCCTCACCGAGCAGCTGATTTCCCGCCGCTCGGTGACCCCCGAGGATGGCGGTTGCATGCCCCTGATCGCCGAGCGCCTCGCCGCCATCGGCTTTGCCTGCGAATACATCAACCGCAACGGCGTCACCAACCTCTGGGCGCGCCGCGGCAGCGCCGCGCCGCTGCTCTGCTTCGCCGGCCACACCGACGTCGTTCCGACCGGCCCGCTCGAACAGTGGTCGTCCGACCCGTTCGTGCCGACGCACCGCGACGGCATGCTCTACGGCCGCGGCGCCGCCGACATGAAGGGGTCGCTCGCCGCCTTCGTCACTGCCAGCGAGGCCTTCGTCGCCGCCCATCCGCAGCACGCCGGCTCGATCGCCTTCCTGCTCACCTCGGACGAGGAAGGCGACGCCACCGACGGCACCGTCGCCGTCACCGAAACACTGAAGGCGCGCGGCGAAGGCATCGACTTCTGCGTCGTCGGCGAGCCCACCGCGGTGAATACGCTCGGCGACATGGTCAAGAACGGCCGCCGCGGCTCGCTCTCCGGCCGCCTGATGGTGAAGGGCGTACAGGGCCATATCGCCTACCCGCATCTGGCGAAGAACCCGATCCACCTCGCTGCACCGGCGATCGCCGAGCTCGCGGCGACGGAATGGGATCAGGGCAACGCGCACTTCCCGCCGACCACCTGGCAGATCTCCAACATCAAGGGCGGCACTGGCGCAACGAACGTCATCCCCGGCACCGTCGAGGTCCTCTTCAACTTCCGCTTCTCGACCGCGAGCACACCGGAAGGCCTGCAGCAGCGGCTGGAAGAAACGCTGCGCCGGCACGGCCTCGACTACGAGATCAAATGGACGCTCGGCGCCCGCCCCTTCCTCACCGCGGAGGGCGCGCTGGTCGACGCGGCGCGCGCGGCGATCCGCGACGAGCTCGGCATCGACACCGAGCTGTCGACCACCGGCGGCACCTCGGACGGCCGCTTCATCGCGCAGATCTGCCCGCAGGTGATCGAGATCGGTCCGGTCAACGCCACCATCCACAAGATCGACGAATGCGTCGAAGCGGCGGCGCTGCCGAAGCTCGCCGGCATCTACCGTCGCCTCCTCGAACGATTGCTCGCTCCCCATGCCTGAAAACAAATACCCGGAACTCGCCACGCTGCGCGACCTGCTGCGCTTCGCCGTCAGCCGCTTCAACGAAGCCGGGCTGTTCTTCGGTCACGGCAGCGACAACGCCTGGGACGAAGCGGTCTACCTGCTGCTGCACACGCTGCACCTGCCGCTCGACCGCCTCGATCCCTTCCTCGACGCGCGCCTGACCGCCGCCGAGTGCGCGCAGGTGCTCGCCGTCATCGAGCGCCGCGTGCGCGACCGCGTGCCCGCAGCCTACATCACCAAGGAAGCCTGGCTCGGCGAGCACCGCTTCTACGTCGACGAGCGCGTCATCGTGCCCCGCTCGTTCATCGCCGAGCTGCTCGAAGAGCAGCTGCAGCCGTGGATCGACGATCCGTGGGCGATCGGCAGCGCGGTCGACCTGTGCACCGGCTCCGGCTGCCTGGCGATCCTCGCCGCGCTGGCCTTCCCCGACGCGCAGGTGGACGCCGTCGACCTGTCGCCCGACGCGCTCGAGATCGCCCGCCGCAACGTCGCCGACTACGCGCTGCAGGACCGCGTCCGCCTGGTCCATTCCGACCTCTTCACCGGACTCGCCGGCAAGCGCTACGACCTGATCATCTCCAACCCGCCCTACGTCAACGCCGAGTCGATGGCGACGCTGCCCGAGGAATACCGGCGCGAGCCGGAGATGGCGCTGGCCGGCGGCGACGACGGGCTCGACCTGGTGCGCGTGATGCTGCGCGAGGCGAAGGACCACCTGAACCCGGGCGGCTTGCTGATCGTCGAGATCGGCCACAACCGCGACGCGCTGGAAGCGGCCTTCCCGCAGACGCCGTTCACCTGGCTGGACACCAGCGGCGGCGACCAGTTCGTGTTCCTGCTGCGCGCCGACGAACTGCCCTGAGCAGGCGCCGCCCGATGACATTCGCGCGGGCGGCGGCGCACCGAATTGTGATAGCCTTCGAACTTCTCACCACGGATCGGCCATTTCATGGGTGACAAAACCAATTTCAAATTCCTGGTGGTGGACGACTTCTCCACCATGCGTCGCATCGTGCGCAACCTGCTCAAGGAACTCGGCTTCAACAACGTCGAAGAAGCGGAGGACGGCGCCATCGCCCTCTCCCGCCTCAAGTCCGGCGGCATCGATTTCGTCGTCACCGACTGGAACATGCCGAACATGGACGGCCTGACGCTGCTGCAGTCGATCCGCGCCGACGCGGCGCTGAAGCATCTGCCGGTGCTGATGATCACCGCCGAGGCGAAGAAGGAGAACATCATCGCCGCCGCTCAGGCCGGCGCCTCCGGCTACATCGTGAAGCCCTTCACCAGCGCGACGCTTGCCGAAAAACTGAACAAGATCTTCGAAAAAATGGGGGTTTGAATGGCAACGAAGAGCAGCGGCAAATCCAAGGCAACGGCCAAGCGGCCGACCGCGAAAGCCGTAACGAGCAAGATGCCGGCGAAGAAAGCCGTAGCCACGCCGAAAATCGCAGCGCCGAAGAAGCCCGCCCGCAAGCCGGCCGTCGCGGCCAAGCGCGGCGACAGCAGCCACGTCCTCGACGAGCTGAAAGGTCTCGCCCGCGAGTTGAAACAGGCGGCGAAGGGGCTCAACAAGAAGGCGTCACACAACCCGAAGGCGGTTTCGTCGATCCTCGGCAACGTCGAACGGATGACCGCCGACGCCGCCAACAAGTCGCTCGGCGAAGCCGAACTGGCGAAGCAGCTGGTCGGCGGCACCCTCGACTCGCTGTCGAAGAACTGGAACCGCCAGGAGATCGAGGCCAACCTCAAGCTGGTCAGCGGCCACCTCACCAACATCATCGTCGCCCAGGAATTCCAGGACCTCGCCGGCCAGTCGCTGCGCAAGGCGATGAAAGCGCTGGTCGGCGCCATCATCGTCGTCGAGGGCGGCGGCCCAACCGAAGAGAAGCGCCTGTCGCAGAGCGAGATCGACGGCCTGCTCAACGACCTGATGCCCTGACGCCGGCGGCCGCGGCCGCCGCCCCATTTCCGGAACGGCAAGCGAAGCTCTCGCTTGCCGTTTTGCTTTATCGCCGCCGCCCGCACGTCGGCGCGTCCCTCCCCGGCACAGCGATTGCTGGGGGCTGGCTACCGAAACATTTGGCCCACGGGGGAACGGAAACGATGTCGGACAATCTCGAAAACCACTTCGGCCATGTCGCCAGGCATGCGGTAGCCCAGACGCTACTGACCGGGTGCATGAGCAAGAGCCTCGCCTTCGTCGCCGGCGTCCTGCAAGGGAAAAACGGCAACGGCTGTGCGGCGGCGCTGACCGGGTCGGAGCGGCGGATCGTCGAGCTGGGCTTTCTCACCCGCGAGCGAAGCGAGGAGCTGTTCTCCCGTTGCCGGGAATGCCGCCAGGCGCTGAACGACGCCGCCAGCGCGTGGAAGAAGCGGGACCGCCGCGAACTCGACGCCAAGCTGCGCCAATTCCGCGAAGCGCAGCGCCGGATGCGCCGCGAGATCGTCGCCATCGCGGACTGAGCGCCGCGCCGGCACCGGCGACGCGCCAGGTCGCTGCCCTGCGCGGTCGCACTGCCTGAGGCCGCGCACGCGGCCAGCACCGGCGGCGGATTTGACGCGCCCGCGCGGGACAAAGAAAAAGCCCTGCAAACACCGGGTTTGCAGGGCTTTTGGGGTGGGGCGACATACCGGGACCGAACCGGTGACACCTGGAATCACAATCCGGGATGTTTTTTTAACGTATTGTTTTTATTAACTTTGCATTGCGACGCCCGTTGCCAATTGCACGATGCAAGCACCAAGAAGCTCAATAAAGTCACGCAAAACTCACGCAGCTTTTTCTGGCCTTGAATGCAGGATCCAAGCGCGAAGACGAGCCGTACATTCTGACTGGCGGGCTGCAATTCGGCCAAAGCGGTCGGATGGCGCATGTCGATCGAACGGCTGGTATCAAACGGTCAGCAGACATCGAGGAAAGACTGGGTCGAAGGTCTCTTTTCCGGCTCGGCGCTCGCGAACCATCAACCCAAATCTGCCCGTCGTTGGTTCTGAGGGAAAACGGCTGCTATTTGAGTTTAAGGCTAGGAAATCGCCGTTATGGAACCTGCTCGCAGTAACAGACGGCGTTTCGGATTTCGCAAAAGGGTTTGCTTCTAGCGTGAACAAGGGCACTTTCCTCGTACCTGCATTCACTACAAGACATTCAAAACCCAAATGGTTGTAGGAAATCCAACGTTATTCGTTATCAAAAAAGTCGTCTCTCAGCGCATCGGGGCGCCTCATGTTGGACTCCTTCAACTGCTGATACTTGCGATCTAGGTCCGCCGCTTCCTGAGTTTTTCCCAAGTAACGTAGAAGCTTTCCAAAGTATACGATCGAGTACTCGTGCCACGGATCTCGATCCAGTGCGGCGCAAAACCCCTTTTCCGCGTCAGCCAGTTCGCCGCGCTTCCAGTTCATATAGGCACGCGCTCCAAGGATCGACGCGTCTTTATCTCCCCCCGCTTCTTGTTCCGCCTCCGCAAACAGTTCTTCAGCTCGATCGTAGTAACTAAACCGAGCGCGTATGTGCCCCCAATTTTTCAGTATCCACGCCACCGGTTTCTTCTTCGCGCGTCCTATATCGATGGCCGAAAGAAAGGCTGCATCGCTGTCGTCCCATCTTTGCAGGCGTGCGTTGCAGCGACCCAGCGCCTCTTGAATTTCCTCGTCCTTCGTGGAGATGGATGCTGCAACATTTAAAGCATCTAGGGCGACGACGTAATTCCGTTCTTCGGCGTAAACTTCTCTGGCCGACCGCTTTATCTGTGTTATGAGCCGTCTTGCTTCCTGAGTTGTTTTTTCAAGCGCCCCTCCAGCTACCAAGTGATGGACATACTCGGCCCGAGCGATTAGAGCCCCCCGACCTTTGACGTATTTGTTTGGTAGCATTGACTTATAAAGGCGGGCAAGATATGCATGGACCCGGCGTTTTTCTGTTGGATCTTTCTCCAGTTCGACCAAAAACTCCTCTCGGATTGCTTCATGTAACTTGACTCCGTCACGTTCAGGGAGCAGAACTGCGGCTCGCTCGGCGAACGCAGCAGCAAAGTCAGCAAGTCTCTCACCTTCCGCGTCTAGGTCGCGAAGCACCGAAAGCGAAATAGGTCGCCGAATGCATGACAGCATTGCCAATTGACGCTTTTCTTCCGGATTCGAAGCGAAATCCGGCAGCAATCCCTTCGCAATTGATTCTCGGGCTTTAACCGGTGACGTAAGGAACGCTGGGTCGCGCTTTTCACGCGCACATTCGACAAGTGTTACAGCCGACAGAGGGTGCCCTGACAGCAACGACACTACTTTGTGATCCACGGTTAGCTCAGCATCGGCGTGAAACTGATCTTTCACCAACTGTATTTGTCGTTCCACTATCCGCCGAACGTATTCATCTTCCAAGACTTTGAGATTGATTGTTGCAGAGTACGGTGTTGACCTTACGAATTCCGGCAAGAAGCCACTCCAACAAATTATGACTTTTGCGGCACGTTTAGCACACCGTGTGCCGAAGGCGCTGAGAAAAGCTTTCAGAATCTCGGCGTCTTTGCGTGACGCGTTTTTTCTGAAAACGAGAGCGAGATCATCTAGGACGAGAAATTGATCTTTCCTATTCTGGAACACATGCGCAACTTCTTTCACCGGAATTGCGAGCGCATCTTCGGCCATCGCATCAAGGGCGTCGACATCGTACGGACGACCCAATGACACCGCGACTTCCGCCAATAATTGAGATGCCGACATGCCAGAATAAACACTTATCGGCAATTCCCCGTGCCCAGGAAACAATTTCGATAATGCTGCACGCACGAAATCCGTTTTTCCAATCCCACTTGGACCCGCGATGAAAATAATGCCTATTTCATCATTTAGTACGAGTTGCCTAAATCGGTCGAGGTCGCCACCACGATTTTGAAATCTTGCGATTGACCACTCAACGCCACGGTCCAACCTCGATGGAGCCTCGAGGCTTTCTTGATCTTGGCAGCCCGCCGCTGCAGGCAGTTTGGTGCAACGTAACTTGATCGCGCTGATAGCCCTGCCAATTTCGGTCGCGTCACTGCCCGCTTCGAGGATTGCGTCACGAAGACGACGCTGCAACGAAGCGAGAGTATCAGCCTCAAATTGTTGCAGAGATGGAACATCGGGTGGGACAAAGCAGATTCGTAGCGAGTCGAGAACCTTCTCCCTGTTTAGGTCGCCGGCTCCCTGTGCGATGTCCCTTACGGACCGCAACCTTTCGTAGACCGCTTGCTCCAGGCCGGCTCCGTGAACAGCAAGGAAGTTGTTAATCGATTCTGCAACTTTTGAGAGCTTCCGCTCCCCAAGATATCGGTCGCACAGTTTAACTAGCGACTCATGAAGCTTTGCTGCTCCCTGTTCCGAATGGACTATCGGTATAGCCCAAGGGGCAATGCTTTTTGGAATCGCGTATACCGAGCCCCTTGAAGGCACAATCTGCGTCAAATCTAAATCTGCTCGCAGAATTGCTTCATCCCCCTCCGGTATCGCCCTGCACGGAAAAAGAGGCTGAACCCACTTTTCAATGATTCCCTGAGACGCATATACGGATGTTTGGCCGCCCACAGAATCATTTGCGTATGCCAACAGGCAATCATTCGTGGCAAGAAAGGCGCCAGCGACTTCAAAAGGAGTAGTGCTAGGTGACAACGATGGACAAATCAGCAGCCGAGGTTTTTTTGCCCCTCTGAATTCTTCTCCCAAGTTTGATGCATGAAGAGCGTCAATGCAGAGAAGCAGTGATACACATTCCGTTTCGCCTTCAACAAATGGCTCCGGCTGCGAATTTGTGGAAACGAATTCCAAATCGGGTTCCCACTTTGATGGCGTCTTCTTGTAGAAGAAGATCGGTTTCCCATTTGGACGAAAAACAGGGGCAACTGCGGTGCCTGGGACCGGACTTTCGGCAAAACCTAGCGATGCATACTCCTTTTCCCGCTCAACGGGCACTCGGTGAGATCCCGCAACGATCGTGCAGCTCAGTTCCTTCGAAAGAGACTGGCAAATTGGCAATACCGAAATCGGTATAGAGTATTCGGGAAAAACGACAAGATTGGCGCGGGCAGCATGAGCGGCGCGAACTATGTGCTCAAGCTTCTGGCGAAGGAATCCTTCGCTCGTTTCCCGTGAATGCTGCCGCAGTTCCCGAAGGCTAGCTGCATTTAGACAGCGGGAAAGGTCGACATTCAAGTGCGAAGTGAACCCTTCAATGGAGAGGTGGTCAGATTCAGGCGAGAAGTAAGCAGGTAAATAGTTGAACTGTACCAAGGCAACTCGGATCATCGCGCTTTCCTAATTTTCGTTCTGGCATCCAAGGTTCAAATAATGCCACCCAGATTAAACTCATTACAATATTTCACGCGATCAACAATAGAAACTCCCCGCGAGCGCAATGAATCGCCCCGGGTTTGCTAGGTAGGTAGCTGCCACTTTGCATTGCAACGCTGACTTATCAAACTACGCTTGGTGACGGCAACTTCGGCCGACGAGCAGAAGTGCGGCCCCCGTCCCCTTCGCCGTTTGGCGATTATCGCTCTGAGGTTCCTACTCGACCTAAACGCTGCAATATGACAAGATGGCACAACTTCGTTGGCCGTATTCTCCCCATCGGTGCCGCTTATTTGTGCGAAGCGCCCACAAATCCAAGCGCATGCAGCCACTTCCGGTCACGCGCGATTGTGTCGAGGCGGATTTTCCGGTTGTACGATTCCGCCCTCCATTGCGCATACCAAACCAGCATGCGGAAGAGCTTCGGTCTGAGTCGCGAGAATCGCTCCGGTAGGCGCACAAAGGCGGCGGAAGCATGTCTTGCATAACGCCGGAAGAGTTCGTCCTGGATGCAGACGATGGCCTCCACCGTTCCCGGGTCGCCCTGTCTCGCGGCTCGGCCGAACAGTTGCCGGTCGACACGGGCGCTTTCGTGGAATTCGGTCAGGATTACATGTAGCCCGCCCTTGGCTTCCACCTCGTCGATCAGCTTGATGTCCGTGCCGCGGCCGGCCATGTTGGTTGCGACCGTGATTCGTCCCGGTTTCCCGGCCTCGGCAACGGTCTCCGCTTCTGCCTGGTCCTGCCGGGCATTCAGGACGGCATGCGGAACACCTTTTTGTTCCAGCAGGCGAGCCAGCGTTTCCGAGGCATCCACAGAGCGCGTCCCGACCAGCACCGAGCGACCGTCCCCCGCGACCTCGCAGGCACGCCGCACCACCTCGTCCCATCGCTCCTGCCCTGTCGCGAACACCCGATCGGGCAAGCGGATGCGCCGGCATGGCTTGTTGGTCGGAATCCGAACAACGGAAAGGTCGTATACCCGCTTGAGCTCGGGTTCGATTTCCTTCGCAGTCCCGGTCATTCCCGCCAGCAACAGGTACTTGCCGAAGAAGCGCTGGTAAGTGATCTGCGACAACGTCCGCCGCTGTCCGGTGATCTCGGTCCCCTCCTTCGCCTCGATCATCTGGTGCAGCCCGCGCTCCCAGGTGCGGTCGGGCATCGCGCGGCCGGTGAATTCGTCGACGATCTGCACTTTGTTGTCGGCGACGATGTAGTGCTCGTCACGGCGGAACAGATGGACCGCCGAAAGCGCCTTCTGCGCCAGTTCCCGCTGCCACAGCGTTGCATTCCAGATGCCGCCGAGCTCCTTGGCCGCACCTGCCACCGCTTCCAACCCTGCCGGCGTCAGCCAGGCATCGCGATCCTTGGTGACAACGTAATGGCGCGTCTCTTCCAGGACGCGCGCCAGTGCGATCGCCTGGTCATAGACGGCGGGATCGAGGTCATCCGGCAAGGTTTCGGAGATGATCAGCGGCGTCCGCGCTTCGTCGATCAACACGCTGTCCGCTTCGTCGACGATCGCCACGTGCAATCCGCGCAGGACCGCCGGCGAAGGTGACGAAGGCGAATGCAGGCGGCGCAGTTTTTCATGCGCATCGAGCCGGCCGCCCAACGCGATGCGGTCCTTGAGATAATCGAACGTCAGTTCCTTGTTCGACACATAGACCACGTCACAAGCATACTGACGCCGCCGTTCATCGAGCGCCATGTCCTCCAGCACGATACCCACCGAAAGGCCGAAGAACTGATACAGCGGCGTGTTCACCTCGGCATCGCGCTCGGCCAGATAATCGTTGACCGTCACGACGTGCACCGCCGCCCCGCTCGCAGCCGCCGTGCAGACCGCCAGCGTCGCCGCCAATGTCTTGCCCTCCCCCGTCGCCATTTCGGCAATCCGCCCGTTGAGCAGGGTGCGGCTGGCGAGCATCTGCACATCGTGATGCCGCATGCCGAGTACCCGACGGGAAGCTTCGCGTACCACCGCGAACGCCTCGGCCAGCGCGACATCGTCGAACCCCAACGCCCGCATGCCCGAGACGACGCGACGCAGTTCGCCGGGCAAGGACGCCTCGTCGATCGAGCGCAAACGCTCTTCGTGCGATGCCGCATGGCGAAGAAACCCGAGCGACCGGCGCCGGTCCGAGGTCGGCAACCGTGCCAGCCAGCCGCGCAGTATTTCCTCGAACCGCGAGAAGGGCAGCTCGGCACGCTCGACGTAAGGCCCGTCGCCCACCGCCAGGCCGCGTCCGGCAACGATAGTGCGAATGTCAGACACCGAACCGGCTCAGGAAAAGTTGCCGCAGACGGCGCAAGCCCTGCAGGCCGAGCGGCTCGTAGCCATGCTCGAAGCGTACGAAGACACGTTCGCCGAACGCCGCGGGAAGGATATCCGGAGCAAGCTGCAGATCGAGCAGGAAGATTCGTTCCAGCGCCTTGACCCCCTCGCGGTCGTCGGGTGCCGTCGGAATCGCGCCCCCACCTGCCACGCCTAATGCCGCCGTCGGCAGATCGTTGGTCCCCCCGGGCGTCACCCGCACCAGCCTGGCCGGGTGCGCCATGCCGACCGTCTCGGCAAGGCGCAGCGTCGCCTCGCGGTAACGATTCCGCACCAGATCGATGTCGTCCTGCTGGACGGCGACGCGGGCGATCAAGTCCTGTTTCTCCAGCACATAGCCAACCACCTCGCCCTTGCGGAAATACTGACCGGGCATATCGACAGGCGCACGCGCAGCAACCAGCACCCCGTCCGTCTCCGCATAGCCCACCAGCTTCCTGGCCCGCTCATCGGTCCGGCGCAGCACCTCCTGCTCCTGTTCCAGTTGCCGTAACGCAACGGCGCCCTTGACCGGGTTTGCGAACTGCTCGGCGCGATAACGCGCCGCCGCCTCTTCGACTTTCGCTTCCGCCACCGCCAGTTCGGTGGCCAATAGGTCGTCTTTCAGCACGAACAAGGGCGTGCCCTTCGCCACCCGCGTCCCGGGCGCGACCAGCCAGCGTTCGAAGAAGCCGCCACCACCGGCATAGAGCAGCGATTGATCGGGCAGCCAGATCACCCCCTCGGCCCGTGTCCGCAACGGCATCGGCAACAGAAAGGCCAGCGCCAGCGCAGCCACCACAATCCCGCCGGCAACCCGGACGGCACGCTGCCGGCGGCGCTGCAAGGCCGGGCTGTACATGACATGCTTCCACGCCTTCCAAAGCGGCATGCCCACCAGCGAAAACGCCCCCCCATAGCGCTAGCAGCGTGCCGAAAATGAAGTAGCTGCCACCGACAAACAAGATGATCGATACCGTCACCGAGACCCGGTACAGCCAGGCCAGCGGCGTATACCAGACCAGCCAGCGCCGTTCGCCCGGCGACTCCGGCGGGGCCTCCTCGTCATGCACGCCGAACACCTTTCGGTTCCACCACCAGGTCAGGTATTTCTGGCCGCGCTGCGCCAGGTTCGGCATCTCGATCAAATCGGCGAGGATGTAATAACCGTCATAGCGCAGCAAGGGATTGCCATTGACCACGACCGTCGAGACCCCGGCGATCAGCATCACGTTGAAGGCGACCGCGCGCACGACCCCCGGCTCGGCAAAAACCCAGACGAACATTGCCAATGCCGCGATGAACAGTTCGACCATCATCCCGGCGGCGGCCACCGCGGCGCGCTGGTATTTCGACGCGAACGAGGCCGAGGCCGAGGCATCGACATAGGGAACCGGCGCAAACACCAGCAGCATGACGCCCATCTCGTGCACCGCCCCGCCCCAGACCCGCGTTGCAAAGCCGTGGCCAAGCTCATGGGCAATCTTCACGAACGGGAAGACGATCGCCATCACCAGCAGGTTGCTCGACGACAGAACGCGGTCCGACATGTTCGTCGTCAAGGCATTCCAGTGCTGTGCAGCCAGCACCAAGGCCGGAAGCACCGCGGCCAGCCAGATCAGCAGCCCGGTCCGGCTGAAGATCCAGGCCAGACGCGATGCCCAGCGTGCAAGGAACGGGTCCGGGTCGAGCAACGGAATCTTGATGCTCATCGGGTTGAGCAGCCACTGTTTGATGGTCTGCCGGCGCTTCTTGCGCTTGCGTTCAAGCAGCGCCGCCGAATCCGGGGTCGTATCGGCCTGCAGCAGATCGGCCGCATGCAACTGTACGAGCAGATCGACGATCTCGTCCTGCGTGCAGATCTCGCCATTGCCCGACACATTCGCCGCTTCCCACAGCGATTGGACGGTACGTGTCCCATCCATCCGCATCAGCAACTCGTGCGCCGCCGGCGAAAGGCGGTGGAAGCGTCCGCCGGACTGGTCCTGAACGACGAACCAGACCTGGCCGCGATAGACGTGGCGGGTCATCCGCGCCTGCGGCACCAGAAGGGGCCGCAGCTCGGCGACGCTATGCCAGGAGTTGCTGAAAAGCCGGCGGCCCATGTCGTCTGCGCCTTACGGCATCCAGGTCCACAACGTCAGGATCAGCCAGTCGCTGAAGCTGTGGGTCAGAATCCACCACAAGCTGCGGCTGCCGACCTCGACCTTGCCGACCCCCTCCATGCCGGGGCGCAGGCGGTCGACCGGGTGGTCCAGCTGCGCCTCGACGCGGAAAAAGTTCTTGCCGTCCTGCGCCGTCGCGACCGGCGTGACCTTCGTCACCTTCAACGGCATCGCGTCCCCGGCAATGCCCGCAATCACCACCTGTCCCGGCTGGGCGTCGGCCAGATGCCGGATTTCGCGCTCGTCCACCTGCAGGATCACCCGGTAAGTTTGCAGCGGCGCAACCTCGAACAGTTTCTTGCCGGTTTCCACCGGCGCGCCGATCTGCTGGCTGAGATCGCCGGAGACCACGATGCCGTCGAAAGGTGCGACGAGGCTGGCCCGTTCAATCTTTTCCGTCACCAGCGCCCATTGCGCCCCAGCCTGGCGGAACTGGGCCCCGACCACCTGCACGGCAGTCAGGTCGTGGTTGGCCATCGCCTCGCGCAACTTCTTGTCGTACTGGTCGCGCTCGCTTGCCCAGCGCTCCTGCTCGATGCGCAGGTCACGGTCATCCAGCGCCGCCAGCGGCTGCCCCTTCTTCACCGTGTCGCCGGCACGCGCCAGCGAGGCGCCGACAAAGCCGTCGAATGGCGCAGCCACCACCCGCTGCACCTCTCCCTCGATCACCGCCTTTGCCGTCACCCGGTATTCGATAGGTACAAGCACCAACATGGCGACGACAAAGAGGACAGCACTGCCGACCGCCTTCCAGACGAGATGCCGCGGGCCGAAAAATCGTTCGAGCAGTTTCCGGCACTCGTCCCGCGCACGACCGAATGCGCTTCGCTCGGCGCAGACCCGCTGCCGGATTACCGGCGCCAGCATCGCCGCAAGGGCCTCCAGCCAGACAAACTCCGGCGGAGCGAATGCCTTGTCCTCGGCACGCTCCATGGTCAGAACCGCCACGCACTCGGCGCCCAAGCTCAGCGGGAACGAGAGTACGTGCCGGGCACCGGCAAGCGCGACAAGCCTGCGCTGCGCGGCCGCTTTACGTGCGTCGGCCGCGTCTTCCGGCGACTCGCCCGCGGCACACACCGGCTTGCCGGCATCGAAAGCCTCTTCCATCGCCGCCATATAGGCTTTGACGAGCGGCGTATTCCGCTCGAAGGTCGCCGCATCCGAAAGAACGGCCAGCGAAACCCCCATATCCTTGACCAGACCGATCGCCACCCGGGAACAGCCAAGGCGCATGCGAAGGTCGCTCGCCACCTCGAACAGGGTCTGCTGAAAGCTTCCCTGGCGCAAAGCAACTGCGGTCGCCTCCAGCACCCCGCTCAAACGCTCCCGTCCCTGTAAAGCCTCTTCCAGCTCACGCGCCCCGAGCAGATTGGCCAGCCACGCGCTGCCCCAGTGAATCTCACGCAGGATCAGCTCGACGTCCT
This sequence comes from Azospira restricta, assembly GCF_016858125.1. Taxonomy (NCBI): domain Bacteria; kingdom Pseudomonadati; phylum Pseudomonadota; class Betaproteobacteria; order Rhodocyclales; family Rhodocyclaceae; genus Azospira; species Azospira restricta. Next base: position 2,528,419 of record NZ_CP064781.1, on the reverse strand, counting down.
CGTCGTTGCAGGCGGATTCGATGACCACCACGCCGTCCACGCGGTTGCCGAGCATCAGCGGATAGGCGATATGGAGAACGTCCCCCCCCTCGCCTCCCGGCTGCACGACGCCGGAACGCTCGCGCAACGCACGCTCGACGACCGGCCCCAGGCGCCCCAGATCCGGCGAGACGTTCGGCCAGACTGCGACAGGAACGAAGGTCTTCGCCTCGACGCTTTCCACGAGCACCGCCGCAGCCGTGGCATCCGGCACCCGCCCGCAAATCAGATCCAGCCAGGCGCGACACTTCTCCTCGGCCGTCTTCGCGGTGACGAACGCTTCCCAGCGAAGCTGGCGCGGCAAGCTGAATGGCGCGCCGTCAGGAATCTGCCAGTCGGCGGGATCGGCGTTTTCGTTCATCATCAACTGGCCTTCTCTTCCTTCGGCGCGCTGCGCAAGGACACCGGCTCTTCCCGATTGGCGAACAATGCATCGAGCGCTGCGATGTCCGCATGCGTCAGCTCCCCGACTGCCGCCTTGAGCCTCACATTCGACAGCAGCAGCTCATAGCGCGCCTTGCGAAAATCGCGTACCGCCGCCCGCCACTGCTGTTCGGCCAGCATCAGATCAAGCTCTGTCTTGAGCCCTTTCTCTATGCCGCGCCTGGCCACATCGAGGATGGATTCCGCCGCCTTCAGACCCTGCGTTGCCGCATGCACGCGCATTCGCGCGGACTGCCCCGTAAACCATGCCTGCTTCGTCGCCAGCAACGCATTCCGCCGCGCCGCCTCGAGATCCTGCCGTGCCTTCTCCTGCTGGGCGATGGCCTCGTCGACCTTGGCCGACTGCGTTCCCCCGGAAAATATCGGCAGGTTCAGCTGCAGGCCGACGCTGCCGGTCTTGATGTCATAACCGGCCTGCCCCGGAAACCCGCCCACCTGCTGGCTGTTCTTGCCATAGTTGGCGACCAGGTCCAGCGTCGGCTGATGCCCCGCGCTCTGCTTGCGCACTTCGTCCGAAGCAGCCTCCAGCGCCTTGGCTGCCGCCATCATGTTCGGGTTGTTGGTTTCCGCCCGCTCCAACCAGAGCTCAAGCTTTTCCAGGCCCATCTCGGACAGTTTTGCATCGTCACGCATGAAAGGCGTGACGAACCCGCGCAGCGGCCCGACGATCAGCTCAAGCGCGGCCACTTTGAGCTGCAAATCCGTTTCCGCCGTCAAGGCATCCGCCACGGCCTGATCGCGCTTTGCCAGCGCCTCTTCGAGCTGGGGAGCGCTGTGGGTTCCGAGCGATTCCCCGCGTCGCACCGTTTCCAGATTCCGCTCGGCGGCATTCATCTGCTGCACGGCAAACAGGCCCTGGTCGCGCGCGGCCAGCAGCTCAACCCAGGCGTTCAGCAGGCGCACGAACAGATCCATCTCCGCGCCGGCCAGCTGATGCGACGCCTGTTCCACAATCGCCCATGACTGCTGCAAGCTGACGATGTTGGCGTAGCGCCACAACGGTTGCGTCAGTGACACCTGATAGGCGTTGCTGTTGTAACGATCCTTCCCGGACGGTTGATTCGAAGCGCGGGTCTGATAGTCGCGATCGTTCGAATTCGTGTTGGCCGTACCGTTCACCTGCGGCAACAGGCCGCCGACGGCCTGGCGCTTCTTGGCGTAGGCGACATCCACGCCGGTACGCACGCCAAGGTAGGTGGGGTCGCCACCGACCGCCCTGTCCAGCAACGCCGAGAACGTCTGCGCATGAGTCGCCGGCGCCGGCAGCAGAAACGCCGCGGCAACGGCCAGTGCGCTACCGACGCGCACGGCCACCGCGCCACGACCCCGACGGTTTTTCCCACCAATGAAACAACAAACTTCCGACATTCGAACCGTTTCTTGTTATTGCTTCCACGTAGAGGAAGCAGCTCCCATCCGACGCCCGAGGACCGAGCGCCAGCCATCCCGGAAAAAACCATTCAGCCCATCGACCAACGTGCGACCGGGATTGCCCCGCCATGGGGCAATCCCGTCCGCTACAGGCAGCCCGGCACCCGGGCCCCTGTCAAAGCTGCGAAGCCTACACGCAGTTACAGGCTGACCACCAATCCGGTCTGCTCCGCCAGGCTCGGTTCGCCCCTGCAGACGCCGGTCGCCTTGGTCACCCGCTCGTCGGTCTTGATCGGCGCAGCCGTCAGCACATTTGCGAGCGTACCGTTCCAGCCGATCGAGATCGGCGCCGTGCATCCCGCTATGACGACCGGCGTCGAGGCGGCCATGCCACATGCACGGTAATGCACACCGAGTTGACAGCCGGCCTTCCAGTTCCCGGGTTTGCACCGTGGTCGAGGTGCTGTTCTTATTGGCCACGGTTTCCCAGCCGGTGCGGAAGACTTCCCTCCCCTGCCCGGCCTGGTCGGTGATGACAAGGGTCGGGGCGTCGGCCACCGGGGTGACCGCCAGCCACACGGTCGCCACGTTGGAGTCAAGCTGCCCATCGTTGACTACGTAGGTGAAACTGTCCAAGCCGCTCCAATTGGCCATCGGGAGATATGTAACCGTGCCGTCGGCGTTGACGCTCACCGCGCCATGGGCCGGGCCCGCGACGATGCGAAGCTGAAGGGCATCGCCCTCGGTATCGGTGTCGTTGCCTGATGCGACCGTCTTCGAATCGAAACGCACGGCGACTACGCGACTACTTCAACTGAACGCCGACAGGCAGCTTGTCCCAGGCGGCCGTTATCCAGCGATCGAAATAGTTGCCCGCATTGACCGGTCCGGACCATCGCTTACCGTTGCGAGACTCGACCGGGCCATATTGAAAAGTGGCGACCTTCCCATCCGAACAGACCGCTTCGATCTTCGCTTCGTCTATCCAGCCCTCGCGAGGTGTCTTGGTCATCTCGCAGTGAAGCGGTGCCCAAGTGCAGCGCTGCACGTAGCTGTCATCGAACAAGCGCACTGTCCGGTATTGCGCTTTGCCTTTGCAGACACGTTTGATTTCCACTAACGTGTAACCGGACTCGTAGGGAGTAAAAATCCTTCCGAAGCCTTTTTTTCCTTTTCGCCAGGAGTAATAGGCCGGATCCCCAATAGGATTAATAAACAGTTTTCCAACGTCTGCTATGTTGTCTTTTTCCTCAAGATATTTTATTACCCCACCGACCTTGAGCCCCAATAGAGCAGATCGTTGCGCAGGATTAGAAGAATAAAAAGCTGTTTCTTTTTGAGAATTAAATCCCATCCACAACCACCAGTCGTCTGTGGAATAGAATTTACCTTCCTTGGTAGAGAAAAATTTTGTTGATATCTGAACAAGATCCCCTGCCTCGATCGTGCCCCCCTCCCTGCCCTCGCTGACAATCTCAATCTTCGGCCAAATCTCGGGTGGTTTCCCCGGCTCCAACACCTGCCAAGGCTCCGGAAACACCTGCACGCTATCCGCCTTGCAACTAGTTGCCATAGTCATGGCCATCACCCCCAAGATCAGTCCCGTCCAGCGGAAACCAGTTTCTTGAATTCCGTTCATCTCAGCGGCCCTCCGCTTCGAGTTTAATCACCAAACCGGTGATCTCCGCCAAGCTGCGGCTGTCGGTTCTCTTACTGGCAAAATAGTCCGCCACCCAGTCCGCCCCGCGGGCGGGGCCTAACTCGGGGGCAATGCCGTTCCAGTCGATGGCCGGGATGCCGCCGCTGGAGCCTCGCCCGAGTCCGACGAGTGCAGCATTGGGCAGCCTGGAAAACACCGTAATGCACGAGCCACCGCCATGGTCCGCTTCCCGCAACACGTTGAGGGTGATGACCCCGCTGTCGGTCGACGTGCCGTCGGAGACGGCATAGGTGAAGCTGTCAGTGCCCGTGTAGCCCCAGCCGGGGATGTAGGTGTAGGTGCCATCGGCATTTCTGGTCAGCCGCCCATGCCGGGGCGTGCCGAGGGTCAGGGTGAGGGCATTGCCGTCGGCGTCGCTGACCAGCGTTGAGAAGTCGATGACGATCCTTCCTCCTTCCGTCATGGAGTAGCTGGCATCCTGGGCCACCGGCGCATCATTCACCGGCAGGACCGTGACCTGGATTTGCGCTTCCGTCCTGGCCTGGGCTTGGTTGGCGCTCTCTGTTGCCGTCACCACCACCTTGAGGGTAAGGCTGCCGTTGAAGTCCTTGGGCGGGGTGACGGTTAGCTGCCCGAGGTTCCAGGCGGTAATGTCGGCGGTGATGCTGCCTGCGGTTGCCGTGAAGGTCCTGATGCCGTCACTGAGGGTTGTGCCGAGGGGGAGCCCCTCGATGGCGACGGTGAGGGTTTCCGACCCGTCGGCGTCCTTCAGGGCCGCACTGATGGCCGATATCGGGATGGAACTGTCCTCCCAGCCGGTATTGGCAGGCAAAGCCTCGGTGAGCGCGATGTCGTCGAGCATCATGCCGCGGCCGTTGGCATCGACCTTGGTGGCTTCGCTGCTGATGCGAATGGTCTGTTTCCCGCCCTTGCCGGTGAATTGGAAGGTCCGGCTCTGCCAGTTGAGGGCGGTGACGGGGCTGACGCTGGCGTCGCCGCCGATCCGCACGCCATCCACATAGATGCCGATCTGGGTGTAGTCGGCGCTGTAGCCCAACCGCCCGGCGAGATCGATGCTCAGGGTGTAGGTGGCCCCGGCGACGGTGTCGACCGCGCGCTCGATGCCCAGGGTCTGGTGCCTGTCGCCGCCGGAGTTGTTGAGCTCCAGCCAGTTGTTGCCGTTGCCCGCCATGGCGTTGACGATCCTGAGCTTGTTGCCGGCATCCATCATCTTGTCGCCGGTGCTCCAGATCTCGAAGCCGTTGCTGCCGCCGGCGCTGTTATCCGGGCGAGTGATGAGGGTCCAGCCTTCCAGTTCCCGGGTTTGCACCAGGGTCGAGGTGCTGTTCCGGTTGCAGACGGTTTCCCAGCCGGTGCGGAAGACTTCCCTCCCCTGCCCGGCCTGGTCGGTGATGACAAGGGTCGGGGCGTCGGCCACCGGGGTGACCGCCAGCCACACGGTCGCCACGTTGGAGTCAAGCTGCCCATCGTTGACTACGTAGGTGAAACTGTCCAAGCCGCTCCAATTGGCCATCGGGAGATATGTAACCGTGCCGTCGGCGTTGACGCTCACCGCGCCATGGGCCGGGCCCGCGACGATGCGAAGCTGAAGGGCATCGCCCTCGGTATCGGTGTCGTTGCCTATCAGCGCCATTGTGATGCGGCCGTCTTCATCGAGGGTGACGGTATCATCCCCAGCGACCGGGGCGTCGTTGACAGCGGTGACGGTGAGGCGGACGAGGCCGGCGGTACTGACCTGGCCGTCACTCACCGCCCAGGTAAAGCCGTCTTCGCCGTTGTAATCGGCATCGGGCCGGTAGGTGAAGCTGCCATCGGTGTTCTGCATCACCCGGCCGTGGCCGGGTGTGCCGACCGTCACGGTGAGGGCATCGCCATCGACATCGGTGGCATTGGCCAGCAGGTTAAGAACGATTTCGCCGTCTTCGAGGAGGGTGGCGGCAATGGGGCTCATTACCGGCGCGTCGTTCACCGGCGTGACCGTGATATGGACTTGCGCAAGGTTGGATTCGGCCTGGCCGTCGCTGACCCGGTAGGTGAAGGCGTCTTCCCCAAACCAGTCGGCATCCGGCGTGTAGAGGAAGCTGCCGTCGGCTGCAAGCTCAACGCGACCGTGCAGTGGGCCGGCGACGAGGGCTGCGGTCAACAGGTCGGCCTCCTCATCCGTGTCGTTGGCCCGTGCAGCGATGTAGGCTTCGCCATCTTCTGCCAGCGTGGCGGTGTCATCTACCGCCACGGGGGCGTCGTTGACCGGCGCGACCACGAAGGTGAGGCGCGCCGGGACGGCGACGGCACCGTCGCTGACTTCGTATTCCACCGTATCGGTACCGTTCCAGTTGGCATCGGGGACATAGGTCCAGGTGCCGTCGGCGCCGTGGGTCAGTTGTCCATGCCGCGGAGCGCTGGTGATGGCGACGGTGAGGGTATCGCCGTCGACGTCCGCGGCGCCTTGCAGGAGGTCGACCGTGACGGCGGTATCCTCATCCAGGGCAAACGTACGGGGGGCAATGACCGGCGCGTCGTTCACCGGGGTGACCGTCAGGGTGACGGTGGCTACGTTGGAATCGAGCTGACCGTCATTCACCCGGTAGGTGAAGCGGTCTTCGCCGAACCAGTCTGCCGCCGGCACGTAGATGAAATTGCCGCCGGCATTGGCGACCAGTTCGCCGTGCTGCGGGCCGGTAACGATGGCGGCGCTGAGCACATCGCCCTCCACGTCGTTCGCCGGGGCAATGAGGTCGATCGTCTGCGCGCCGTCCTCGGCCAGGGCGAATTGGCCGTCGGCGGCTACCGGCGCATCGTTCACCGGCATTACCGTAAGGGAAACAGTAGCCACGTTCGAATCGATGCCGCCGTCCGATAGCCGGTAGCTGAAGCTGTCTTCGCCGGACCAGTCGGCTGTCGGGATGTAGCGGAAGCAGCCTTCGGCGGTGAGTTCGACGCTGCCGTGGGCCGGGCCGGCGACGAGGACAGTGGCGACCCCCGGCTGGTCGGCGCCGAGGTCATTGGCAGCGACGTCGATGACGACCGGCACGTCCTCGGAACTACCGACGGTGTCGTCATGGGCTTCCTGTGGGATGCCCAGGCGAAGGTCGCGCACGGTGACGCGGCTGTTGCCGGCTTCCCCGCCCTTGCCGAAACCGATGAGGTCGAAGGCCAGGTTCAGCACCGTGCCGGCCGGGATGCCGGACAGGTCCACCCGGTAGCTGCGGCTGCCATCCGGGTTGGCAATAGCGCTGACGCCGCTGGCGCGGTATTCGCGGCCATCGGCTTGGCGGTTGAGGATCGCGTCGTTTCGGGTCAGCCCCGTGCCGCCCAGCAGCGACAGGCCGGTGTTGGCGTCGATCAGGGCCGCTTCGAAGGCATCGTCTGGGCCATCGGTCTGATCGCCCAGGGTGCTGGCAAGGGTAAAGGACAGGAAGCGGTCGCGCTCGCCAAGCACGAAGACCTGGTTGAGGCGGCTTTGTGCGGCAGCGTCTTCCGCCAGCGTCGCGGTGCCGTTGGCAAAGGCGACGGCGCCGCTGGTGGACCACCCTGCCCCACCTGCGAAACCGGCATTTTCCAGTTTGGAGTTGGCGACGGTTTCGAACTGGCCGGCTTGCTGCACAGCCGCCCCGGATTGCACCCCAAGGTACAGGGTGGTCACGCGCACCGGCGCGGCGGCATCGGGCTGCGCCGCCTGGAGCGGCGGCAGGCCGTTCCGGCTGCGCAGGGCGGCAATATCCTCGGCGGAAACCAGGCGTCGGTAGCCGGGTTGCAGCGTGGCGGCCATAAGGTCGTGGCCGTCATCGGAGTGCTGCAGGCCCAGGGCATGGCCGATTTCATGCACCAGGGTGGTCAGCAGGTCGACCTTGCCTGCCGCCGGGGAATCGGCGGCGGCCAGCCATTCCCCGCTATCGCCGACTGCGGCGAACTCCTCGGGAAGGCTCGGCGTGGCATCGACGAACCAGCCGTGGCCGGCCGCCGTGGGGTCGAGGGCAATGGCGGATTCCTGGGTCAGGGCGACGGCGCTGTCGTCGAGTTCCTGAAGGGTGACGGAGAGACCATCCAGTTGCGCCGGGTCGGCGCCGGCGGCGATCCAGAGGAGCTTGGCAGCGCTCAGGACGGCCGCTGCGTCTTCGGCGCTGACGCGCGGCGCATCGGTGCTCAGGCTGGTGTCGACGACGAGAGGCGACGAGGCGACGAAGCGGATGTTGTCGATGCGGATGTCGAGATCATTCCGCACAAAATCCAGGCCCTTCAGAGCAACCTCAAATTTCAGCCGCCCTTCCGCATGAGATGCCCATCTAGCGGCGATGTCTTTCAGTTTTTGGAGTTGATATCCCTTATTCGCAATCTCTTGCAGGGAGACAGAGGCAATTTCTTGCGCCGCACCTCCATCATCAGCCATGGGCAGCCAATATACCTTGAGCGCCGTGGCGGAATCTTCCACCTTCGAGACCGCTGCGACATCCAACCACAACTCGGTCGCCTTCGGCGGCAACACCATCCGGTTATGGACCAGGGTGTATTGATTCCGCGCGGCCAACGAGAAGGCCAGATTCTGATCGCCGTTGGTGTATTGCTCTTGCAGCGACTTCAACAGGCTGTACGTATAGGTGACAGGCGATTCGTCATCGGTCATCGGTCGAATCAGCCTCAGTCCGAGTCCGGAATTGCCGAACGCCGTAGCGACATCGAATTTCGCTTTGCCCGTTTGGTTCGCGATCAGGGCCAGCAGGCTGTCGATTTCCGACTCCAGTGTGGGCAGGTTGCCTGCCGCCGCCGCAAGGCTGTTCTTGATCGCCTGAAGGGGCTTCGTCCCAAAAAACAGCGCGTAGGTAGCCTGAGGCACGAGCCCTCGTACCAGGTCACGCGCTTTTACTTCATCCTGAATCGCTTGCGCATTGGTATCCAGGGCTTGATCGAGCGCGCCGGCAACCTTGCCGGAAACCAGCGCATACATTTGCTCGATGTTGGCCTTCAATGTCGGTGACATTGCCCCCTTTATTCCCAGGGCGGCGCCGAAACTGCTTATGAAATTCTCCTTGTCAAAGCGGATGCGCAGATCAAGGAACTGGGCGCGCGACGGGCGCCTGTCGGGGTTGTCCGGTGCCGGCACGTTGCCGTTGTGGATGCTCCAGCCCGGAATGTCATAGGACTCCAGGTAGCGCCCATCGTAGTGCTTCTGGCCCGCGGCGAAATTGCCGTTGAATACTTGATAGCCGATCTCGCCCACCGTCGGCCGTTCGGCCATGTCGACGGTTACGGCTGCCTTTCCTCCCATGGCAGGCATAGCCTTCCAGAAACCGCTTCCTCCACCCAGCACCGAGTAAAACCACCCTTCTCCGACGCCCTCGAAAGAAACTTGCCTGTCATCCCTGAGCCCCAACCATTCAATCAGATTGTCTTTGACGGGTTCCATGCGGTCTTGCCGACGGGAGATATACCAGGGCGTAAAGTCGTGGAGCGCACTCGGCCCAAGTGTGTAGTACTTCAATGACGCCGTGAAGTGCCTCCAGATCGGTAGATTCTTTTCGATGTCCACCGTGGAGCTCGACAAATCGGCGGTACCGGCGTACCAATCCTGAACGCGCCCATGCGGACCCGCAGTCGGTTCCCCGTATTCCATTCCCGCCATACCATCCAGGGACTGATCGATATTCGCCCCGGTTCGCCGCGCATTGAATGCGTAGCTTTGGTTATACAGTTGCTGGAACTGTGGGAGCCGGTCTAACCGATATAGCGATCGGCCATTCGGATTAAACGTGAATGCGGCCTGATTTTCCTTGGCTTGGCGTTCATAGTAGTTATCCAGGAAGGAAATATTGTCCCAGTACGCCACGTCCGGATCGGCAAAGTCGTCGCTGATCAGCTTGCCAAAATTAAGCGATGGCTGATTGAAATCATGTACATCGAGCAAGCTCAACTGAAGGCTGGTCGGTTTGATGCCGTAAAGACCCAGGCGCTGGGCAACTTCAGAAGAAATGACAGTCCCGCGGCTGTGGCCGATTATGTGCATCGGCGCTTTCGTAAGGGCTCCGTCCTTGTTCAGCGCCGCCAAACTGGCAAACAAGGCATCGGCTGCCGCCTCACCGAACCCTGTGGCGCTCATGCCTGATTCGGCATACCAGTCAGCAACCAGGAAGATGGGTTTCCCTGCTATGCGGCAATCTTCCGGCGATTGATACTTGACGGGCTCATCCACGAAACTCTTTGTCTTGGGATCGACATGCCCCACCTTGGCCTCCCACGCGCCGGTCTTCGGGTCATAGACGAACAATCCTCCGTCGGTGCGGTCAGCCAGGGCCTTGGCAAGGGAGTAGCTCTTGGTGTGTTCCGCAGAGCCGTTTTCGATGGCGGGCTGGTAACCGTGGACTACCAGAGTCACCGCCGTGTACTGCCCTGGCGTTCCCTTGAGCGTGGGAGTCTTCACGGCCTCGACTGTCGTTAACGCCACGCCATCGGCTGCTCGCCGATAACGAACACCAAAGTTGTACTGCTGCGAGGCCGTTAGCGCGTAGCCTTCAGGCAACTTGTATTCGAAGTAGAGCTTGTTCACGCCGGCGACCGGGTCGTATTTGTATTTGCCTTCCACCTTAACAGTCAGTACTCGTCCAACATAGCTGTCATGCCAACGCGGATCGCCATCAACTTCAGGCAGTGCGTCAAATATGTTGTTTGGCAAGATACTGAGGGCTCGGCCCTGCCCCAGCGTGTCGGTGCCCTCTCCTGAAAAGAGGCCCCGATCCTCGGCGAAGGTGCTGATGAACAATTCGGATACCGGGGGAACCGTATTGGGCGTGTATGTATCGTCCGCCACTTCCCATTTGATGGTCGGGAGGATGGGTTTGGATGGGTCATCGAAGACATATGACTCTAGGCCTGTCTGGGTAATGGCGATGGGCGATATCTGATGCTGGCTCTCCACGCCATACAACCAACCATAACCAACACGGGTGGGCACTTCCCGGGCCGGGCGGCCGCGCACTTCACCGTCGATGGGCAGGCGACCCGTGGTACCGGCCGCAAAATCCCCTTCGGCGTATTCGATCAGCTTGGCCACGTCGTAGACCATGAGGCCCGAAGTGCCTTCAACCTTGGTCAGCGCAGCGAGCAGTTTCTTGCCGTCCGGCGTGACGGAGATGTCGTTGAGCCAGCCGTCTTCGATGGGCATGGTGGCGCCCAGGAAGGTGGGCGTCCCGAAAGGATCCTTGATGACGCCGATCTTGCCGCCTACCCGCTTGGTCTCCATGAATTCGATCATGTCGATGCCGTAGCCGGCCGTCAGCTTGTAGCGCTGGAGGTTGAAATCGGCCACGAAGGCGTACTGGATCTTGGTCTTGGGATCGGTGACGACGGCGACCCCAGCCGCCTGGTTAATCATCTGCCAGTAGGTGTTGTCCACATAGCTGTCCGGCCGCAGCTTGGGCAATTGGACCACCTTGGCTTCGGCAAGCTTGCCGGTGGCCTCATCGGTAGACAGGGTGAGAGTGAACGCACCCTGATTGAAGTCCTTCTGGCTCGACAGGATCAGCTTGTCGGGGCTCTTGGTGGTTTCAATGAACTGCGGGGTAACCCCTTGGAAACCCGAGACACGGGTCACTGATTTCGCCTTGCCGGTCTTGGCGTCCACGGAATCGAGATCGATCACCAGCAGTTCTCCAGGAGCCTTGTCCAGCTTTCCGAAGAGTTCGTAGCGCGTGGCCGGTGCGGTAATGACCAGGAAGCGTCCCCGCAGTGCAGCGGCGAGGTCGTAAAAGCCGTAGGGTGCCCCGTCGATTTCAGGCGAGCGGATTTGCAGGACGCCGCTCGGCTTGCCGTAATCCTTGGAAAGCGGGTCGATGACAAAGCGGTAGAGCCCGCGTGAACCGCTGTTCGGCGGGCCGGAGCGACTGCCCAGGGCTACGTACAAATAGTCGCCGGCAACTTCAAGCGAACGGGGCAAGGTCGAGGCATTGGCATCGGGGATGCTGAGGGTATCGAAGACCGTCAACGTTGCCGTGTCGATGGCGTAGATTTTCCCATTGTTGCCGGCCACGTAAGCACGGGTGTTGTCCCCGGTGAAAGTTGCCGGATCCACGCGCCAACCGAAGAGATCCAAGGCGTTGCCGTCCTGGTCCTGGGCGATTTCCTTGACTTGGGCACCATCTTCCATGACGACGATCGAATGGGCGCGGATGATCAGGGACAGCTTGTGGCGGGGTGCCACCTGAACGCTCTGGCTCTTGTATTCCTCGACGTCCCCCGATGTCAGGCCGGAAGCGCTGATGGAGCGGCTGGGCACAATGCGTACGAGCTGCAGGCTCGACCCGGCCAGAGAGACCTTGGAGGGCACTTTGACTGTCACCTTGCCGTCGGCCACCGTAGTCGCAAGATCGATTGAATTCCTGCCGGGCGAGAAGACACGCAGCACCAGCTTCCCGATGGGCTGTCCCGTGCTATCAGTGGCGTCGAAATCCCGGCCGGTGATTTCCACGACGGGGGCACCGTCGGCCTTCACTTCGAGGCCGGAAATGGTCGGCGCGGGAATGTCCGAGGCTGGCGACACGGGACGGAGGTCGTCGATGTTGATGACCAGCTTACCGGCCGTGGCCGTAGGCAGAGTGGCCACGGATTTGTAAGTCTTGCCGAAGGAGGTGGTGTAGATGGATATCGACTGCCCGAGTTCAAGCCCGAGGGAACTGATACCGACCATGGCGCCGTTCAGCCCACTGGACGCCAAGGCCATGGCAGTCAGGGGGTTGACGATGATATCTGGGGAGAGAGCCGCCTTGAATTGGGTGCTGCCATCATCGTCATTGTGGCGGACCGCGGAAATGTAGAGGCCGCTCCCACCGCCGACCACACCGCCGAACGGAGGCGACGAGGTGCGGATGACGCCGTCGGCGCCGACCACACCGGATTCCACCGCTAGCCAGACCTGCTTTTCCTGATCGTTTTCGTCGAGGAAGGTGGTGAGTTTGTAGAAGTAGACCTTTTCCCCGGCAACCGCTCCGGGGGGGGCTGCCATCATGATCTGGGCCGGTACGCTCAAGGGGTCCGGGCCGACGTCGAGCCGGAAGGCGCCGGCGATTTCGAATTCAGGGGCTGCGGGCGCGGGGAAAGGCAGGTCGGCGAGAGCGACAGAATCGATGGAGACGGTGGCGTCGGCGGCAAGCGCTTCCGGCCCGACCTGAACGAATAGGCCTCCACCGCCATTGACGATGCCGCCTTCCGAAGCGGAAATGGCGCGGCTGCCTACATCCGGCATGGGGACGACCCGGACTTCGATGTTTTTCTGGTAGCCGTTTTCGATGACGCTGACCGTGGTTACCCCTGGCGAACCGGCCAGGATCAGTCCGTCCGGCGTCACCGTCGCCACGTCGGGATTTTCGACCACATAACGGGCGCCTGCAGCTGCAGACGACTGGTCGCCTGCTTGAGTGGCGTTAATCTTGATTTGGCGCTGTCCGATGCCGGCGATCAAGGATACCGAACCGGGATAGACCTCGAATTCGTTTTCCAATGCCATGGCACGGAATAGCCCCTCCCGTGGGTCGGAACCTACCGCAAGGGCTGAGGCGCTAGTCAAGCCGCGAGCCTGAGCAAGAACGACGACAGTGCCTTGGCTCCTTGCCCGGACCACGCCGCGGGCATCAACTTTCGCGACCGTGTTGTCGGTCGTGGTGAAGTTGACGTAACCCGGCATTAGTTCGACGTTGCGTTCGTCTTCAAAATCGCCGGTCACTGGCAGCATGACCGTATTGCCCTGGAGCATGAAGCCGATCACTGGCACATGGATGCGAACCAGCTTGGCGCCGCTGACATTGACCTTCATCTCGATCGGCGCACCGGTGCTGTAGCCGTCGTCGGCCTGCAGCGTGACGGTGGCCTCGCCGACATAATCCGCTTCCGGCGTGAAGACGAGCGTCTGCCCATCGGCGCCGAACTTGGCGCTGCCGTGCGTGGTGCCGAGGACGCGCCAGTAGAGCGTGTCGCCTTCGGCATCGTCGGCAACGCTTGCGAGGTTCTTCAGCGCGGCCAGGTCGGCGTGGGTCTTGAGTTCGGGCGGGGTCGTCGCAATTGGCGCGCGGTTGGCGCGGAAACCGGTGTTGGCGAAGAGGATCTGGCGGTCACCGGCGTTGACGAGGCCGTCGCCATTGAGGTCGCCGGTGGCGGCGTTGCCGGCGACGCTGGCGGCCTGCCATTGCGCGGCGTCGCTGCCGTCGATGGCGCTGTCGTGGTTGAGGTCGCCAGCGACCGAGACGGTGACTTCAGCCTGGCCGGTTCCGGCGAGGCGCAGCAGCTTGAGACCGCCTTCGGTAACGCGGACGAGCGTCGTCCGCGTGCCGTTGGCGATGCTGCTACCGAGGACTTGGCCGCCAACGCAGTCGAGCGTAGCACCGGCGTCTTCGCTGCGCGTTTGCACTGCGAGGATCAGCGCACCAGTGCTGCCGGGCTGCTTGGCGGTGGCAGCGATTTCGCTGTCGCGCACGGTGAAGCCGAGAGTGGTGATGGCGCCCGCTGCGCCCTGCAGTTCGCCACGCCAGGTGGCACCGGCCAGCCAGCCGGCGGCGGTGCCGAGGTTGGCAGTGAGCGTGTCGGTAAGCAGATCTCCGTTTTCGGCATAGCCGTATGGGGTGCCTGCGTTGCCGCTGTTCAGCTCGCGAACGAGCGCGAGGCGACCTTGCCGGTCGTCCCCCAAGGGGACTTGCTGCGCGGCGCCCCCCAAGGGGACTTGCTGCGCGGCGTAGCTGTAGATCGTGCTTTCGGCTTCGCTTTCGCCTTGCTGCACGCCGGTGATGCGGGCGATGCGGCCTTGCGCGTCGCGCACGAAGTCGAGGCGCTCGGCCGGCTGGCCGTTGGCGTCCAGCGCGGCGATGCCGGCATCGGACACCAGCCACTGGGCAGCGTCGGCGAAGACGATGCGCTGAATGCGGCCTCGCGCATCGAGTTCGTAACGCTCGCCGGTAGGCGCAATGAGGGTGTACGCATTCGGCACCCACGGCAGGCCGGTGTTGCGGTCATAGAGGTGGCTGCCCTGGTGGGTGAGGCTATCCGCCCGGCTGCCCTGCCCTGCTTCAGCATTGGCAGTTGCGAGCAGCGACCAGCCCTGGGCGTTGCTGAAGACCGGGTGCCAGACCTGCGGTGCGGCCGGATCGGTGGAGAGGCGCTCGCTGGTCGTGCCGAGCGTGAAGGAAAGCGCCTGCAGGCCGGCATTGGCGTCGGAGAGGCTCTGCGGAACGTTTAGCCAGACACGTGCGCCCTCGGACCACGGCGCGATGGAGCCGGTCTCCAGGATGGCCGGTTGGTCGGTCGTGAGCCGGGTGTTGAGTAGCGGCAGGGTCCAGTTGCCGAAATCGCCCTGCGCACCGTTGGCGTCGAGACGCCGCGTTAGCGCCAGGCTATGGCCGCCGAGCGAGTAGAGGGCGTCGGTGGCGACCGCTTCCGGCGGGGCTTTCTCTGCGCTATCGATCAGGATGCTGCTCTCGATTTCGCTCGTGCGGCCGGCGAGATCCCACGCGGTGAGACGCAGCCGGTACACGCCGTTGGCGAAGGCCGCCGGGTCGAGCATGGCGAGCGCGAGCTGCTGGTCGAGCGATGCGGCACGCGTTTCCTGCCCGGCAAGCGTCTGCCAGCTATCGGCACCAGCCGGTGCGATTTGCAGGCGCCAGCCCATGAGTTGAGCTTCGTCGAGGGCGGCGACCAGCGAGGCTGCCGAGTTGATTTCGACCGGGGCTGCGATGGCGGTGCTGCCCGCAAGTGCGCCGACCCAGGCGAGTTGCGGTGCCTGGGTATCGGCCGGGTCCTTGATGCGGACGGTGTGTACCTGACTCGCGGTAAAGCCGTCGTTGTCGGTGGCGGTGACGCGGATGTCGACCAGGCCCGGCACCTGCGGCGTGAAGCGGAAGCGGCCGGATGCGTCGAGCGCGACGCTCTGCCACGGCTGGTTTTCGCCGTTGCGCATTTCGGCCGCGACATGCGCGATGCCGCTCCAGGCGTCGGCCCGCACGCTGGCGATGACCAGCTGACCGGGCTGCGCCGGCAGGCTCGGCGTCGTAGAGACGAGGATGCTCGGGCGGTTGGCTTCGTTGTCGGCGACGGCGCGCAGGACGAAGCTGCGCGACGTGGTGTTGCGACCGTCGAAGACCTTGGCGGTAACCAGCGTATCGCCGATCTGGCCGGGGCCCGGGGTCCAGCTGAGACGGCGCGACTGGGCGTCGTAGCTGGCGCCTTCGGGCAGGTTGCTGAAGCTGACGGTCAATGCTTGCGTCTGGGCTTCGCCATCCGGGTCGGCGACGGTGAGTCCCGTTGCCGTGCCGCCGAAGGCGACCGGAAGATCGAGCGTGTTGCCGACAATGACCGCGTGGTTGCTCACGATGAGCTGCGGCATGCGGTTCACGTCGAACACGCGCACCTGCACGGTCTGCGTCGTCGTGGCGGTGCCATCGGTGGCGCGGAAGGTGAAGGTGTAGGGCTTGTCGGCGGCCAGCGCGTTGTTCACGACGTTTTGATCCGGCGTCCATTCGAAGTAGCCGGTGTCGGCATCGAAATGGACGCCCTGCGGCGTGCTGTCGTCGTGGATGAGGGAGAGCTGGATAGCGTCGTTGTCCGCATCCGCCGCACGCATGGTGAAGCCGAGCGTATCGCCTTCGCTGACCAGTTGCAGCGGCATCGGCAGGATGCGCGGCGTCTGGTTGACGTTGGCGACGCTGATCTCGATGGTGCGGGTGAACTCGGCCATGCCGTCGCTGCCGTGCACGGTGAAGCGCCACAGGCCGGCGGTTCCCGTACCCCCCAAGGGGGCTTCCTGCGGGGCGTTGCCATCCTGCGCGGCGAAACGGTCCGGCGTCCAGGCGAGCGACATGCGGTTGCCGTCCGGCGTGGCGACCATGCCGCGCGGCAGGCCGTCGATCGACCAGTTGAGGACGTCAACGTCGGCGTCGTGGCCGAAGAAGTCGAGCGCAAGCGGCACGCCTTCGGTGGCATTAACGTGCAGCGCAGAAGCGCCCGTATCCGCCACCGTATTGCCGTCGACCTGTACGCCGAGTACGTCGGGTGCAGTGTTGGCGTCGCGGACGACGATACGCAGCTTGTGGCGAGTGACGTTCGGTGTCGAATTTTCCGGGTTGACGATGCCGGCGTCCCCCAAGGGGACTTCCTTCGGGGCGTCCTGCGGCGGCAGGCCTTGGTCGGTGACGACGATTTCGATGTCGCGGGCGCCGATGTCGGCGGCCGTCGGCGTCCAGGTCAGCGTCGCCTGGCCATACTGGGCGGCCGGCGTCATCACCGCGCCGATCGGCAGGCCGACGCTGCTCCAGTCGAGCGCATCCTGATCGAGATCGCGTGCCGAGATCGCCACGCTGAGCGGTTGCCCGACGACGCCGACGACCTGCTGCGGCGCGGTAATGACCGGCGCCTCGCTGAGGCTGCGCACGGTCAGCACGAAGCTCTTCGCTTCGGCAAGCGATTGGTTGATATTGCCGCCGCCGTCGTCGACCGCGGTCACCGTGATGGTGTAATCGCCGCGGTCACCCTCACCCGGCGTGAAGCGGATGACGCCGGAGACCTTGCTCGGATCGCCAGACGGATTTTGGGTATACGTCGCAAAACGCGGCAAGCCGGAGATGCTCAGCGTCACCGGGTTGCCGTCGACGTCCACCGCCGAGACCGGGATTTCGATGACGCTGCCCTTGTCGACGAAGGCGTTGGTAATGTCGCCGACCTTCGGCGCGCGGTTGGCTTCGGCGACGACGATCGGCAGCACGAGCTGGCTGACAGCGGGGGTTCCGGTACCGTCACCGTCGTCGGTGGCGGTGACGGTGATGCTGTAGTTGCCGGCTTGCGTGTAGCCCGGCGTCCAGACGATTTCCATCGTCTCTGCGTCGAAGATCGCGCCGTCGGGCAGACCACTGACTTCATAGCTGACCGTCGGAGCCGTCGTTTCGGGACCGGTGGCATCCGCACCGGGGCGCAGGCGGATTTTCGGCTCGAACTCGGGGTTGTCCGGGTCGAAGGCGAAGACACTGACGCGTAGCGGCTGGCCTTCGAGGATGTTCCAGGTCTCGGATGATTCGAAGATCGGCGCGCCGTTGGCGTTGGCGACTTCGAACACGATGTCGCGCGTGACGCTGGTTTCGATTGTCTCGCCGTCCGGCGAGGTCCAGATCGCCGTCAGCGTCACCGGCATCGCGTAGCGGCCGTGCTGGTCGTAACCCGGCGTCCATTCGAACCAGCCGGTGTCGCTGTTGAGCGAGGCGCCACCCGGCAGCCACGGAGCGCTGTATTCGAGGCGGACGGTGGTGCCGTCGGCCTGCGCGGCACCAGGCGACATGCCCGGTACGGAGCCGGCGAGCTGCAGCGCGTAGCTGTCGCCCTCGCGTAGTGCTTGTGTCGGCACGGGGTTGAGAACTGGCTTGGCGTAACCCTGTTCGACGGTGACGGTGAAGGACTGGCGGCTGCTGGTCTTGCCATCGCTGACGATGATCGTTACGTCGCGCCAGACACCGGCCTGGTCGTAACCTGGGGTCCAGGTCAGCATGCCGTTGGCGGCGTCGAACACAGCGCCAGACGGGAGATTCCTGACGGCCAGCGTCAGGAGGTCGCCATCGGCATCAGCCGCGGCGAGCGGCAGCGACAGGGTTTCGCCTTCCTTGAGCGTCAGGTCGTAGGCGCCATCGACAATCGGGGCGTGGTTGCCGCCGGCGACGGGAACCTGGAAGCGGCGCAAGGCGACGCCGCCGCGGCTGTCTTCGACGCGCACGAGGATGTCGCTGATCGCATCGGTGCTGGCCGTCGGCGTCCAGCGCAGCGTGGCGACGGCGTGATAGCCGTCCTCTTCACTGGCAATCGCGTCCGGCGGGGTGAGCATGACGCCGGCCGGCGCGTCGACCAGTTGCCAGTAGAAGCGCGTGCCGTCGGAGTCGATCGCTTCGATCTGCGCGCTCCACGCCTCGCCGGCGGTAGCCGGTGGCAGCTGGTCGGCATCGATTTCGCCGGCGACAGTCAGCGCCGGCGGGAGGTTGTCCTGCGGCGCGGCATAGACGCCGTGGCCGAGGTTGGCCTTGATCAGATCGGCCATGCCGGCGCGAACGGCGAAGTTGCCGGCCGGCACGATGCTGACGGTCTGGTCGGCAAGAGTGGCGCCGACGGCGAGCTTGCCGCCGAGCGCTTCGAGCGCCGCAGTGAGATCGAGCACCCACAGGTCGGACTGGTTGCCGTCGCCCTGCGTGGCATCGGCAATCGCCTCGCCGAAATAGCGGCCCGGGTCGAGCAGCAGCATCAGCGGTCCCTCGAGGTCGTCGGTGCCGATATTGGTCAGGCTGACGTCGTAGCTGATGCTGCCGGTGGCGCGGTCGGCACGCGTGCGCGAGAAGTCGATGCGCACGCTGTGGCTCATGTCATTGAGCGCCGTGAAGGTGGTCTCGTAGCCATGCTGCAGCGGCGTTTCGACCTCGCTCTGCAGGCGGCCGGCGATGCTGAGCTGGTACTGGCCGGCGTCGAGCCCGTCGACATCGAGCCAGACGGTGCGCGTGGCGGCGTCCCAGCGGACGGCGCCCGGATTGCGGGTAGCGCCGGCGTTGTCGCCGAGCGCGGTCAGCGTGTAGTTGTCGACGTTGAGGACGCTGCCGAGGTCGGCGGCATCGCCAGTCCACATCGCCTGGTCGAAGACGATGCCAATCTGGTTCATCGGCAACGGCACCAAGGAACCGTCCGGCACGCTCACCGCCTGGACCGACGGTGCGCGACGCGGCGCGATCTCGTCGATGCGATAGGTTTCGCCGACCAGGATGCGGCCGTCGTTGGTTGTCAGGATGCCTTCGCCGCGCGTGCCGCCGCTGGCGACCTGCAGCACGGTGCGGCTGGCCAGTTCGATCATCCAGACGCCGGCCTGGTGCGGGATTTCGGCCCCGTCCACAACCGGGCGCTGCTTGAGTTGGCTGGAGGCGACGAGCAAGCCGTCGAGCGCCGAGCCGGCCTTGCCGAAGGCAATGCTGTCGACGATGCCGGCGATGCGGTATTCGAGCTCGGGGCGACCGACGGTGCGGCCGCTCATCGGGAAGCTGAGGATGTCGGTCGTCTCGCCGATGTCGCTGCCGGACCACTTGACGCCCCACAGGCGGCCGTCCGGACCGAACGCAAGATCGCCGACGCGCTGGTTGCTGAAGTGCTTCCACATCTTGGCCGGATCGGCTTCGTTCGGCTTGAGGATTTCGATGCCGTTGCCCGACGAGACGTAGATTTCGCCGGTCGCCGGCGAAATGGCGAGCGCATGGGTCAGCGGTTCTTCGCCCGGCCCCTTGAAGCGGCGGACGATCGCGCCGGTGTCGGCTTCGATCTGCAGTAGCTCGGCGCCGGTCATCACCCATAGCTGGCCGACGCTGTCGACGGCCATGTCGAGGACCGGGCTGTCGAGCGTGAACAACGGCGTCAGCGAACGCCCGCCGTCCTTGTCGAAGCGGAAGACTTCGTTGCGCGCAGCACCGCCGCTGACCAGCACGCTGTGGTCGGCGAGTTCGACCATCGCCTGCGCGCCGATGTCGCCGGCGCTCTGGCCGTAGCCTTCGGCAAACCCGCGCAGGGTGAACGGAGCGAGGACGCTGCGCAGGTCGGCCGTGCGCGATTGCGCGACCTGCCCCGGCAGCAGCCTGGCGGCTTCGGCGAACAAGGCGTTCGCCGGGTAGTCGCGATCCGGTGTCGCCAGCGGCGTTTCGGCGCTCTGGGTCAGCGTTTCGGTTACGCCGAGGGCATCGAGCACGGCCTGGCGCGCGCCATCGTCCGGCAGCACGGCATTGACGACCGATGCGGCTTCGCGGTTGCCGGCGCGGTCGGTGGCGACGGCGAGGAATTCGTAGCGCTTGCCGGCAACGCCGGTAAACAGCGCCGACGTGGTTTCCGGCGCGACCTGACGCTGCCAGATGCGGAAGTCGCCGCCGTCTTCGGCGACGTAGACAGTCACCGACTTGATGCCGGAGAGATCGTCGACGGAATTCCAGTGTACGTCGTACACCGGCGCCCCGTCGGCGTTGTTGCCGAGGGCTGTAACGGCGATCGCCGTGGTCGGCGCCCGGCCGTCGAGGTTGACGCTGACAGCTTCGCTGTCGATCGGCGGTGCGGCATCGAAGAGGACGCGTACCGACGTGACGATCTCGGCGCCCGACGCCGCGTTATCAGCCGCACGCGCGGTGTAGCTGACGAAGCCGCGCTGGGCGTTGGGATTGCTGCCATCGGCCGACGGCGTGAGCAGCCCGTGCAGGCCGTCGCGCAGCACCTCGCCGGTGTCGGGGTCGATCGCCTGCAGCAGCCAGGTGGCGATACGCGTCGAGACGTCGATGCCGGCGCTGACACGGAGGACGAAGCCCTTGCTGGCGGTGAAGTCGAAATCGCCCTGAAACGTGGCCTTGTCGGTCGGGATGTGGACGTTGATGTCGCCAAGCTTCAAGTCGCCGAGGCGCAGGCTGGCGGCATCGAGGCTCGGATCGAGCTGGTCCACCAGACGGATTTGTCCCACGGGTCCATTGGTCGGGTTGTTGATGTTCACGGTGAACGGCAATGCCGTACCGGCGGGGACGTAAGCCTTGCCGTCGGCACCCAGGCTGGCTTGCGGACCACGGACGCTGATCGCGGCATTGGCGTTGGCGTTCTGCTGCGCCGCCTGCTGCAGGTATTGGGCGAGATTCAGTGATTGCGCCGCGAGCGGGCGGAAATCGTTGTCAAGCAGCCCGATGTGGCGCAGATACTCGAGTTCGGTCACGCCGCCGGCGAATACGTTGAAGTCGAGGAAGTGGGTGTCGTGGGCGGCGTCGATGGCGAAGTCCGCCGGATCGGCCATGACCGGCACGGGAACATCGACGAAATTGCCCTCCTGGTCCTCGCGCCGTTCGAAGTACTCAACGTTCGCTTTCGCCGCGCTGGCATCGCCGGCGAAGCGGGCGGTGTCACCGTACCACTGCTGCACCTTGGCGAAGAAACCGAGGAGGTCGACCTGGGTACGGTAATCGTCACCGCCCTTCGAGAGCAGGATGCCTGCTGCCAGCGTCGCATTGAGACTGAGCACCGGCGCAGTTTCGCGGATCGGCGGCGCTTCGTCGACCGGGCGCAACAATCCGGCGGCTTCGAGGGCGCCCAGCCAGCCTTGCACCCACTGCGCTTCATCGGCAGCGAGAACCGAGAGGCTGGTCGGCGCGCTGCTGTCGGCAAGAATCGCTGCACGCAGCGTCGTGGCATGCGCCGTCTGATCGGCGATGAACTCGTCGCGCGTGATCGGCGTCGCCGCACCGACAACGTTGAAGCGGAACGGCATGGCCAGCGCTTCTGACTTGAGCAGGTGAATCTCAGGGACCTTGGAAAGGAAGCGGTCCGCCAGACCGTCGGAAATCTTGTCGAGATCCTCGACGCCGCCATCGAGCAGGCCCTGCGCCTTCCAGTCGGGACGGACGGCATAGAGCTTGTCGCGGAAGCCCTCGAAATCGTAGGCCATCCACTCGGCGAGACCCGGGTAGGTCTGGACATTGAAGGCCATTCCTACGTAGCCGCCGGCCTGGACATCGACCGCGTAGCCGGGGACCAGGTTGAAGCCTGCGGTGTTCTGAACGCTGTCGAGCCTGGCCCACGGGATGTCGGCACGCGGCAAGCCGCTGGTCGGAGTCGCGCCGTAAGCCTGCGTATTGCCGCTCGCGTCGACCGTTTGCCCGGCAGGCTGGCCGCCGACGCTGGTGCCGACGACGACATACGGCAGACCGAGGCCGAACAGCACGTCCTCGCTGGACCCCATTTCGGGCGCGCCGAAATCGAAACGGACGTATGGCGTATCGACGTTGGTCAGGCTTTGCAGCGAGACGGAGTACAGGCCGCTTTCGCCCGGATTGAGCGTGCGCGGACCGCCGATGCCGATCGTGACGTCGGCTTCGATCCCACGCTCAACGAGATAGCGCTGCGCTTCGGTGACGCGCTCGCCGTCGGGATTGACGACCGTCACGTCGTAGAGGCCGTGCGGCAGCCGGCTCATGTCGAAGATCGCGCGGATGTGGGTGGCGTCGAGTACCTGCCAGCGATCGGGTTCGGTTTCGTAGACGCCCGGGCTGGAAAGCTTGACCAGCGCCCCGGCCCGGAAATGCGAGCCGTAGATGTCGACCGTCACCCAGCGGTGGTCGGCGTCGCCGGTACCGCCCTGGTCGGGAGTGATGCGCGTGATCGACAAGGGCATCAGATCGGCGCGGATGGTCACCGGGGTGTTCGCCGCCCCTTGCCGCGAACGAACCAAGACGTAGTAGTCCCCGGCCTGCGTGCTCGGGATCACCGCCTGCTGGTCGGCGGCGACCGGATCGCTGTAGGCGGCATCGAAGACATAACCCGTCGGAATGTCACCGTAACGGATGTAGACCTCGTTGGCGCCCTCCGTTGCCGACGAATCGAGCGTCACGCGCAGCGTTTCGCCGGCTGCGACGCTGACCTTGTAGAGTTTGGTTTGACCGGCGCCGAGCGCCGTTGAAAGGGTCGTTCCAACGACGAGTTCCGGCACTTCGACGTGCAACGTTGAACCGGAGGCCGTGCGATTGTTGGCTTCGCCGGGCGGCAGGTTGAGCCCGGTCGCCGTGTAGGAAATCTTGCCTTCGAAGACTTCGTTGTACAGATCGGGCCGGACGATGATCCGCCAGTTGCCGTCCCGCAGCGGCGGCAGCTTTGCGGTCAAGATTCCGTCATAGCTCGCATTGGCGCCCAGGTCGCCGACATGGTCGACCTTGCCGAGCAGGACATCGCCGATGTCCCAGGTACTGTCGCTGGAGAGATAGACGGCGTCGGTCCAGCGCCCGTAAGCCGGATTGCTCGAGTCGTTGACGATGGTGTAGCGGATCTGCACGTCCTCGCCGACCTTGCCGGCGGCGGGAACGACAACGTTGCTGACCTTCAGGTCGGCGGGCGGCGGCGTCTCGATGATGATCGGCTGGAGGCCGGCGGTGGCATTGTTCTGGTCGTAGCCGAACTCGCGCACGCGACCGTACTCGCCTGCCCCCCAGACCCGCGCCGGATCGGTAATCACAAACACGTAGAACGGGCCTTCGAGTCCGCGTGGTGCCGTGATGTTGAACGTGCCGTCGTAGCCGCCGCCGGCGGCGAGACCTCCGGAGTGCTGGACATAACCGACGTAGCGGTCCTGATTGACGTCGAGGAAGCGGTCCTTCGACAGGAAGGCGAGATCGTTCCAGGCGGATTGATCCCCGGGCGTGGCACCGCCGGCGTTGATGACGCGATAGTTGACGGTGAAGTTCTGGCCGGCGATGACCGATTCCGGGATGCTCACCGAGGCAACCTGCAGGTCAGGCGGCACGGCCAGCGAGATTGGCAGCGCGATGCTGGCGATGTTGTTGCCTTCGTCCTTGAACTCCGGAACCAGGCCCGACGCGTTACCGGTCAGTGCCAGCGCCGGCAAGCCATCGCGGACGGTGCCGGGCTGGCCCGAGGGATCCCTGGTAATTGCCGTGTCGGCCTTGACGATCAGCCGGAAGTCGCCGCTGATCGATTCCGGCAAAGTGAAGGTCGCCGAATAGGTATAGGACTCACCCGGTTTGAGGTATTTCGGCAGCGAAACCTGGCGCACGCGCAGCTGTGTTTCGCTGGTGGAGCCGCGGTCGACCAGAGGGTAGTCGCCGTAGTCCAGCGAACCGTCGCGCGACAGATAGACGCCGTCGTACCAGGAGTTGCTGCGGGTTTCTCGCGTGCCGCGGTTGGTCACCGTCCAGGTGGCGGTGATCTGTTGTCCGGAATGCGGATTCGGTTCGGAAAGGGTAATGCTGTCGACCTGCAGGTCGGGCTCGCGATACGCGATGTTGAGCGTGCTCTTGCCGAAGTTGTTGACGTTCTGCCCGCCTTCGAAAACCGTCGTCGGATAGTAGTCGTCGCGCGGCCAGCGGTTATCGGTGCTGTTGAGGACTTCGTCCTTCGGCCGGCGGTTCCATATGTCGGCCGTATTGGGGTCGCCGTCGGTGATGACGTAGATGAAATATTGACCGTCGGTACCGGGCGGCAGTTTGACCTTGGTCGAAGCGGTGTAGCTGCCGAACGCGGCCAGTCCCTGCACGTTGGAATGGGATACCGTCGCCAGCGGCGTCGCGCGGTCGCGGATGAACTCCGGATCGCGGCTGATGAAGACGGTGTCGTACCAGTTGCGCGTTCCGGCCCAGACGGCGTCGCCGAAATTGGTGACCGTCCACGAAACGGTGGTCTCTTCGCCGGAATAGTTGTCGGGCTGCGTGACAACTTCGGTGACGCGCAGGTCGGCCGGATGGCTGACGATTTGCGAGCTCGCCGAACCGACGTTGTTGGTCGAATTGGCATCGTTGTCGAGCTTGACGACCAGGTAGCGCCCCTTGACCGACGGCGCCAGCTGAACGGTTGCCCCCATACCGGAACGCTGGCCGCTATCAAACGTTCCTGAACGCATGTATTCGCCGATCAGGCAGCGCTCGCTCGAAGCGTCGTAGCTCGGATTGTCGGTAAGGTAAACGCGTTCGTACCAGGTGCCGCTGAAGCTCGCGCCGAGGTTCTGGACCGTGTACGAGAACGAGTAGGCGCCGCCTGCATCGGCCGTGGCCGGCGCCTGTACGTCGGTCACCGCCAGATCGCGCGGCGGGATGATGACCGGCGGCTTGCCGATGATGCCGATCGACCGCGCCTTGTAGTTGTTGTTGTCGACCTGGGTCGGGTCGTCCGGATTGATGTTGCTGGCCAGCGTGTCTTCGAGGATGACGTTGTACGCGTCGCTCCAGACGGTGATGTAGTACGTCCCGGAACCGATGTTGTCGGGGATGGTGACGTTGAAGGCGCCGAGGTAGTCAGCGCCGACGGCGAGATTGCCGACATGCACGGCGGAGCCGAGCAGGATGTCGTTTCCGGTCGGCCGCCGGTTGCCCTGCGTCAGCCAAATGGTGTCGGTCCAGCTGCTGACCGCCAGATTGTCACCGCGGGTCGGACCGCTGCCAAGATTGCTGACCTTGTAGCTGACGCCGATCGTGCTGCCATGCACCGCCTGATCCGGCGCGACGACGTTGCTGGTGACGAGGTCGCCGAACGGCACCGGATCAACGTAGAACTGGGCGGCGCGCAGGTTGTTGCCTTCGCTCGGGTATTCGTCGAGGTTGCTGTTGGCGTCGGCGACGACCAGCAGGTAGGCGTTGCCGCGATAGCGGATCGGGATGTCGACCGACGCCGTTTCGTTGGCGTAGCTCTCGCCCGGTGCCAGCGCACTGACGTTGTCGTACTGGCCTACCAGCAGATCGTCGCCGCTGAGGGCCGCGTCTGTCGACAGGTAGACCTTGTCCTTCCAGCGCCCGGCGGTTGCCGCCGGCCCCTGGTTGGTAATGGTGTAGCGGATCGCGGCGCTGCTTCCGGAGGTGACGTGATCCGGAACGGTGACGCTGCCGACGCGGAGGTCGGGACGGTCGTTGAGGTCGACTTCAAGCGTATCCGCCGACAACAGCGCGTTGTTGTCGCGTGCGGTGTTGTATTCGTAGACCTGATTGCCGGTTCCACCGAGGTTGGCGTTGGTCACCACCTTGATCCGGTAGAGGCCTTCGATCTTGCTTGGCAGACGGAGCTGCTCGGTGCGCGAATAGCGGATTCCGGATGCGAGCCCACGGTCGTAGGTAAAGCTGCCTAGCGCGACCGCTGCGCCGCCGGAAACCGGCAGCAAGTAGACGGTATCCACCCAGAGGCCGCTGGCCGTGCCCTCGCCCTGATTGACGACGGTCCACGACACGTCGACGAGCGAGCCTTCCTGCGCGACGGTCGGCAGCGTGATCGTTTCGACGCGCAAGTCCGGCGAACTCGACAGCGCCACCGGAATGGCCAGCGAATGCCCGACGTTGTTGCCGCCGTGGGTAAACTCGAACGGGCCGGAAGTGCGCACGTTGAGGTAGAACGTACCTTCTATTCCTTCCGGGAGGGTGACGTCGACGCTGCGGCTGTAGCGGTCACCGACGCCGAGGAAACCGGTATGGCGGGCGCTGGAGAAGGTCACCACGCGATCCGAACCGTCAGCGTTACGGCTCAGCCAGACTTCGTCGTTCCAGTCGGCAATATTGGTCGTGCCGATGCCGTTGTTGGCGACCGACCAGGTCACGTGCAGCGGCTTGCCGCTGGCCGCCGTTCCTTCGGTCGTAACCGATTCGACCACCAGATCGGCGTACGGCATCGGCATGACTTCGATATCGTCGGCGGCACGGCCAACGTTATTGGTTTCCGAGTAGTTCTCGAACACGGCACCGCCGCCATCGCTGACGACGAAGATCTTGTAGACCCCGGTCATCCCTGCCGGCAGCAGGAGACGCTCGTTGCGGGTATAGGATTGGCCAACGTCGAGCGCGCCATCGTGGCGGAACTCGCCGACGATGCGGTCGTCGGCGTTGCCGAAGGTGGCGTCGGTCGACAGGATGACGCGATCGATCCACGACGCCGTCCGGCCTGCACCGATGCCGCGGTTTTCGACGGTCCAGCTGACGTCCAGCGGCGCGGGATCGGCTATCGTCCGGGTCGGTGCAGTGACCGCTGTAACGGCGAGGTCGGCATACGGCGACAGCGCGACGGAGAAGGCGGAAGCGGCCTGGTTGTCAGTGCGCGAACGGTCGTCGAGCGCCGTGTTGGCGTCGATGACGACCTGCAATTGGTACTCGCCGCTGGCCTGCACCGGCACGACGCAATCGACGCCGACGCTATAGCTTTCCCCGCTGGCAAGCGGGCCGCTGCGGGCGGCGCTGCCGATCAGAATGCTGGTGCCGCCCTGCACAAGGAAGACCTTGTCCACCCAGTTGCCAAGGGCGACGGCGCCGCTGTTGCGCACCGTCCAATCGACGCGGATGCTGTCGCCGGACTGCGCCAGTGCCGGCGCGGTGACGCCGGTCAGCGCCAGGTCGAGGCGCGCGACCTGGACGGTGGCGGCAGAGGCGACCTGGTTGTAGTTTTCGCCGTCGCGCTCGTACACCGAGTTGTCGGCGTCCGTACGGACGACCCAGCGGTATTCACCTTCACCGATCGAGCCGGGCAGGGAGAAACTGGCGGTGCGCTGCACCGTTTCGCCTACGGCAAGCGGCGTGGTATTGAGCACACTGGCCACTTCGTAGAGCGTGCCGGCCCGCTCGAGGTAGATTCGGTCGCGCCATGCCGAGCTCACGGGAATCGTGCCGTTGTTGGCGAGCGTGTAGCTGACGGTGGCAGCATCGCCGGCGGCCCCCGATCGGCCGGGATGCAGTAAGGCCGGCCCGGTGACGTTGCCGACGACGAGGTCGGCGACCGGCGACAGCGCGACATGCAGCGGCAGCACGCTCGCACGGGTATTGTTCGACGTGCGGCCGAGCTCGGTGATCGTGCGGTTGCTGTTGGTCTCGACGAGGATGTAGTAGTCGCCGCTGATATCGCGCGGCAGCGTGATCGTTGCCTTTCCGACGTAGCCGGCCCCCGGCACCAGCAGGCCGGCGTGGGTCACTGATCCGGCAAGGACGATGTCGTCGGCGCTCGCGTTGATGTCTCTCGAGAGGACGACGCGGTCGCTCCACTGCGCGAGATTTGTCGTGGCGTTACCGTCGTTGCGGACTTCCCACGTGACAAGAACGCTGTCGCCGCTGACGGCCTGCTCCGACGCCGATACCGACAGCAGGTTCAGGTCGGAATATGGCGTCGCAAGGTCGATCGGGCTTGCCGCACTGGCGTTGTCGGCACGCGTATCCGGTTCGAGCACTTCCTTCGCGGTATCGGCGCGGACGCCTAGGTAATAGTGGCCCGCCGACCGCATCGGTACGTTTACGGTGAGCGACTGGCTGTAGCTCTCGCCGACGGCGAGCGGCTGCGCGCGGCGAACGGTCCCGATGACGACGTCGTCGGCATTGCCGATGACGTTATCCGTACTGAAAACGACCTGGTCGTTCCAGCCGACGGCAGTGTCGACTTGCCCGTGATTGGATACTGTCCAGTTTACGGTTACCGGCTCCCCTCCTACGCCCGCAAGCGGTCCATTCGCGCTATCGACGCGGAGATCTGCATAAGCCTTGGCGGCCGCCGTTGCCTGCGTACTGGCAGCATTGTTGGCTTCGGCGTTATTGCTGGTGTTGGTCTCGTACAGCATGCCGAATCCGGCGCCGTTCTGGTCTGCCGTCACGGTGATGCTGATGTCGCCGGTAGCGACCAGCCCTTCCGGCAAGCGGAAGTTCAAGCTGCGGGTACGCGACTCGCCTGGCTGGATGGCACCGTTGAGTTGCCCGCCGGTACTGGCCAGCGGGTCGTAGACGAGTGTGTTATCTACCAGAATCTGGTTCGCCTGATTGCGGACGACGATACGATCGTAGAAGGCAATGCTGACCGGACTGCTGCCAAGGTTCCAGTCTTCCCAGACGATGTTAACGAGCCCGCCGGCCTGGATATCGGGCGTGGTGACCTGCAGATTGCGTATCTGCATGTCGGAACCGGCCTCGTTGACGAGTTCGAGCGTGTTGTTGCTTTCGGCCGTGCCACCCGCATTGGCTTCGAGAACGTTCGCCGCATTGTCGACCGCGACACGGACGGAGAAGCGCCCCAAGGCCGATGCGCCTACCGGCCAGTTGAACTGCGCCGTCCTGGCACGGCTTTCGTTTCCTCCCATCACCCCGGTGCTCAGGTCCTCGTGAACGATGACCGTGGCGACCACGACGTTGGTGGTCAGGTTAACCACATCGAGACGTTCGCTCCAGGGCTGCTCCGCCGGCCTGTTGCCGTGGTTGACCGTATTCCACGACGCCGTCACCAATTGCCCGGGCTGGAAGTTCTCGGACGGAATCAGCGTGAGGTTTTCCGGAACGAGATCAGGATACGCCGCCAGCGTCGACGTCAGGATCAGGGTGGCACTGTTGTTGGTCTCCGCGCTTCCGGCTGCATTCGCTTCAACGAGACTGCCTGCCCCGACCGTATTCCGGTCGGTAGTGACCTCGATCAGCAGGTTACCGACACCGGCATTGCCCTCTGCCAGACGGAAGCTGAAGCTGCGGGCGACGGATTCGCCGGCGGGCAACGTGCCGCCCTGCGGCGGGTCATAGCGAAACTGCTGGTCGACCAGCAGCGCGCCGGTGGTCTGGTTGGTGACCCGAATCCGGTCATACCAGCCAGAATTCACCGCCGCGTTGCCGATGTTGATATCGTTCCAGCTGAGGGTGATCAGGTCGCCAGTGTTGGGCGCTGCCGTGTCGCTGATCAGGTTGCCAACGATGAGATCGGGTGCCGACAGAACCGTGATCTGGCTTACGTTGTTGGTCTCGGCCGAGTTGGTGGGGTTGTTCTCGAAGACCTGCCCGGCCGCATCGACGGTAACCGTAAACTCGATCTGGCCGTAGGTATTCGCGCCGCTCGGCCAGCTTAGGTCGATGCCACGATCGTGCGAGGCACTGGCAGCGATGCTGCCAAGAGCGTCAGAATCATGGGGAACGTTCAGCGTAAATAGCGTCTGGCCAGTGCTCAGGTTGCGCACACGCAGCGTTTCATTCCACGAGCCCGCGGTCGGACCATCGCCTTGGTTGCGCGTCGTCCAGGTCACCGTGACCGTATCCGCCGCCTGCCAACCGACTGCCGGGCTGACGGCAAGGTTGCCGACCTGCAGATCGGGATAGGTCGCCAGCGTGGAGGTCAGGATGAGGATTGCACTGTTGTTGCTCTCGCCCATCCCCGCACCGTTGGCCTCGATGAGGCTGCCGCCTCCGGACGTCGGCAGATCAGCAATGACTTGGATCAGCAGACTGCCCGCTCCCGCATTGCCTTCGGCCAGCCGGAAGCTGTAGCTCCGGGGAATCGATGCCCCTGCCGCCACCGCATCGCCCTGCGGCGGGTCATAGCGCAATTGCTGGTCGATCAGCAACGCACCGGTCGTCTGGTTGGTGACCCGAATCCGGTCGTACCAACCGGAATTCACCGCCACATTGCCGATGTTGATGTCGTTCCAGCTGAGGGTGATCAGGTCACCGGTTCTCGGTGCCGTCGCGTCGCTGGTCAGGTTGCTGATTACCAGGTCCGGCGCCGAGACGACGGTGATCTGGCTGACGTTGTTGGTTTCGGCTGTGTTGCCGAGATTGTTTTCGAAGACTTGCCCGGCACCGTCGGCTGTCACCGTGAACTCGATCTGGCCATTGGCATTCGCCCCCGTCGGCCAGGTCAGCGCGACATTGCGATCGCGCACGCCGCCGGCGGCGATATCGCCGGCCACCGTGTTGTCGTAGGCCAGGGACTGCGTGAACAGGGTTTGCCCGGTCGTGAGATTGCGCACGCGCAACGTTTCGGTCCAGGAGCCGGAGGTCGCACCGTCGCCCTGGTTACGCGTCTTCCAGGCCACATTGACCGTGTCGCCAGGCAGCCAGCCGGCACCCGGACTGACCCCCAGGTCGGTCACCTTGAGGTCGGGGTAAGGCGCCAGCGTGGAGACCAGGTTAAGGCTGGCACCGTTGTTGTTTTCGCCCGTTCCTGCGCCATTCGCCTCGACGAGGCTGCCAGCACCGGCGGTGTTTTGATCGGCAGTGATCTGGATAAACAAATTGCCGGCACCGGCATTGCCGTCGGCCAGCCGGAAGCTGAAGCTGCGTGAGGCCGATGCACCGGCAGACAGCGTCCCTCCCGCGGGCGGGTCATAGCGCAGTTGCTGGTCGACAAGCACAGTCCCGGTGCTCTGGTTGGTCACACGAATCCGGTCGTACCAACCGCCAATGACTGCCGTGTTGCCGTTGTTATTGTCGTTCCAGCTAAGCGTGATCAGGTCGCCAGTCTTCGGCGCCGACGTGTCGCACGACAGATTGCTGACCGTCAGGTCGGGCGACGATAGGACGGTGATCAGGCTGGCGTTGTTGCTCTCGGCCGAACCTGCGAGGTTGTTTTCGAAGACTTGACTGGCAACATCGGTCGTTACCGTGAACTCGAACTGGCCGTTGGAACTCACTCCCGTCGGCCAGATGAAATCGAGGTGGCGATCGCGAACCGCTCCAGCGGCGATATCGCCGAGTACCGCGGAATCATGGGACAGGGTCTGCGTGAACACGGTTTGACCGGTCGTGAGGTTGCGCACGCGTACCGTTTCCGTCCACGACCCCGAGGTCGCACCGTCACCCTGGTTGCGGAGCTTCCAGTTCACGGCGACCGAATCACCCGCTAGCCAACCGGCTGCCGGGACCGGAGCCACGTCGGTCACGACCAGATCGGGATAAGGCGACAGGAGCGAATTCAGGGTGATGCTGGCGGTATTGTTATTTTCGGCCAGGCCAGCGGCATTGATTTCGCTGACGGTATTGGCCGAATCGGTAGTGACGGAAATGCTCAGATTTCCCGCACCGCGGTTGCCCGGCGGCAGCGTGAAGCTTGCCTGGCGCAGCACGCTGCCCCCGCCAGCAACTGCGCCGCCAAGCGCCGCATCGTAGGGCACCTGAATATCGGCCAGGATTTCGTTGGTATCGACTCGCCGCACCACCAGACGATCGATCCACGACGAGGTCGTGGCCAGCGTGCCGGTATTGCTGTCGTTCCACACCACGGTGACAGTCTCGCCAGAGCGCAGCGTAGAGCCTGCTGCCAGCCCGAGGCCCGTCACGGCAAGATCGGAACCGGGAACCACGGTGGTTACGACGACACTCTTGACCTTGAGGACTTTCGGGTCGGACGTGGTATCGACGCTGAACGTCATCTGCGCCTCGGGGCTTTCCCCCAGCAAGCTGCTGAAGGCACCCGCCCGGCTGGCGTAGGTCATGACATTGAAGATGTCGCTGACCGCTGGCACATAACCGCCGGCCAGATAGACGTTCAGTGTCCCGTTCAAATTTGCCGTGCCGTTGACCGCGAGTACGCCGATCGAGGTCGCATTGCCCAGACCGACACGGACCGTGGATTGAGCCAAGGTATTGAAACTTCCGTCGACATTGAAGCGTGCACCGGGGGCAATGCTAATCGTGCCCTGGTTGGTCAGATTGTTGTTATAGCTTAGTGTTCCCGCGCTGATGTTGACCGTGCCGGTGTTGTTGAAGCCAACACTGCCGCTGATCGTGTGGCTGCCCGCCGCCGTCTGGTTCAGCGTGCCGTGGTTGTTCAGCGTGCGCGACCCGCCACCCCACGAGTAGTAAAAATCGATTGGCGTGCCATTTGAACTGCTCAGGTTAAGCGTCGCACCGGCCGCATTGGTCAGGCTGCTATTGCTATTGTCACCGATGAAACAGATGCGGTCGTCACCGCCCACGGTCAGCGTCCCCTGGTTGATCCAGGCCTTGCCGCCGCTGACATTGAGGCTGCCGTTGCTCGTGGCCATACTGATCAGGCTCGTCCCCTGCGTGGTCAGGGTTCCCGTGCCGGTCAACGTGCTGCCCCCCGTGACGTTGAACGCCCCACTCACCGCAACCGCCCCGGTTCCGCCCAGCGTGCCGCCAGTCATCGAGACGTTCTGCAACGTAACGGTGTTATTGAAGTTCAGCACACCGCTGCTGATGGAAAGCGCCGTGCCGCCGGCCGCCATATTCAGCAGACTGCTGACGTTCACGGTGCCGCCAGTAACGGAACAGGTGCCCGCACCAGTGATGTTCGCCCCCGAATTGAGGTTCCGCGTGCCGCCGCTGAAGGCTACCGTCGCCCCGGAACTGACGTTGTATGTACCGCTGTCGCTACCGTCGCTGTTGATCGAAAGCGCGCCGGCAGCCACGTTGACCGTGCCGGTGTTGTTGAAGCCAACACTGCCGCTGATCGTGTGGCTGCCCGCCGCCGTCTGGTTCAGCGTGCCGTGGTTATTCAGCGTGCGCGACCCGCCACCCCACGAGTAGTAAAAATCGATTGGCGTGCCATTTGAACTGCTCAGGTTAAGCGTCGCACCGGCCGCATTGGTCAGGCTGCTATTGCTATTGTCACCGATGAAACAGATGCGGTCGTCACCGCCCACGGTCAGCGTCCCCTGGTTGATCCAAGCCTTGCCGCCGCTGACATTGAGGCTGCCGTTGCTCGTGGCCATACTGATCAGGCTCGTCCCCTGCGTGGTCAGGGTTCCCGTGCCGGTCAACGTGCTGCCCCCCGTGACGTTGAACGCCCCACTCACCGCAACCGCCCCGGTTCCGCCCAGCGTACCCCCTCCTATCACGAGACTCATCAGGCTGGCAGTGTTGTTGAAATTGAGCGTGCCACTGCTCAGGGTGGTCACCATGCTGCTCGCCGCCAGATTCACCGCGGCGTTGACGTTCATTGTGGCGCCGGCGACGGAGAAGGTTCCGGCGCCAGTGATGTTCGAGCCAGTGTTGAGGTTGCGCGTGCCGCCACTGAAGGCTACCGTCGCCCCGGAACTCGCGTTGTATGTACCGCTGTCGCTACCGTCGCTGTTGATCGAAAGCGCGCCGACAGCCACGTTGACCGTGCCGGTGTTGTTGAAGCCAACACTGCCGCTGATCGTGTGGCTGCCCGCCGCCGTCTGGTTCAGCGTGCCGTGGTTGTTCAGCGTGCGCGACCCGCCACCCCACGAGTAGTAAAAATCGATTGGCGTGCCATTTGAACTGCTCAGGTTAAGCGTCGCACCGGCCGCATTGGTCAGGCTGCTATTGCTATTGTCACCGATGAAACAGATGCGGTCGTCACCGCCCACGGTCAGCGTCCCCTGGTTGATCCAGGCCTTGCCGCCGCTGACATTGAGGCTGCCGTTGCTCGTGGCCATACTGATCAGGCTCGTCCCCTGCGTGGTCAGGGTTCCCGTGCCGGTCAACGTGCTGCCCCCCGTGACGTTGAACGCCCCACTCACCGCAACCGCCCCGGTTCCGCCCAGCGTACCCCCTCCTATCACGAGACTCATCAGGCTGGCAGTGTTGTTGAAATTGAGCGTGCCACTGCTCAGGGTGGTCACCATGCTGCTCGCCGCCAGATTCACCGCGGCGTTGACGTTCATTGTGGCGCCGGCGACGGAGAAGGTTCCGGCGCCAGTGATGTTCGAGCCAGTGTTGAGGTTGCGCGTGCCGCCACTGAAGGCTACCGTCGCCCCGGAACTCGCGTTGTATGTACCGCTGTCGCTACCGTCGCTGTTGATCGAAAGCGCGCCGACAGCCACGTTGACCGTGCCGGTGTTGTTGAAGCCAACACTGCCGCTGATCGTGTGGCTGCCCGCCGCCGTCTGGTTCAGCGTGCCGTGGTTGTTCAGCGTGCGCGACCCGCCACCCCACGAGTAGTAAAAATCGATTGGCGTGCCATTTGAACTGCTCAGGTTAAGCGTCGCACCGGCCGCATTGGTCAGGCTGCTATTGCTATTGTCACCGATGAAACAGATGCGGTCGTCACCGCCCACGGTCAGCGTCCCCTGGTTGATCCAGGCCTTGCCGCCGCTGACATTGAGGCTGCCGTTGCTCGTGGCCATACTGATCAGGCTCGTCCCCTGCGTGGTCAGGGTTCCCGTGCCGGTCAACGTGCTGCCCCCCGTGACGTTGAACGCCCCACTCACCGCAACCGCCCCGGTTCCGCCCAGCGTGCCGCCAGTCATCGAGACGTTCTGCAACGTAACGGTGTTATTGAAGTTCAGCACACCGCTGCTGATGGAAAGCGCCGTGCCGCCGGCCGCCATATTCAGCAGACTGCTGACGTTCACGGTGCCGCCAGTAACGGAACAGGTGCCCGCACCAGTGATGTTCGCCCCCGAATTGAGGTTCCGCGTGCCGCCGCTGAAGGCTACCGTCGCCCCGGAACTGACGTTGTATGTACCGCTGTCCGTACCGTTCCCGTTGATCGAGAGCGTTCCTGCAATGACATTAACCGTGCCGGTATTGTTGAAGGCGATGCTGCCGTTGATCGAATGCGCGCCGGTCGCCGTCTGGTTCAGCGTGCCGGCGTTGTTTACCACCAGCGAGCCGCTCCACAAACCCAATGGCTCACCAGCGCTGCTGCTCAGGTTGAACGTCGCACCGGCCGCGTTGGTGAGGGACCCGCTACTGTAGTAGCAATAGAGGTCGCCGCTACCGCTCACCGTCGCCGTGCCCTGATTGATCCACGCTTTGCTGCCGTTCAGAGTGAGCCTATGCGTGATCAAGCTCGTGCCTTGGGTGATGAACGTGCCGCTTCCGGTAAGCGTGCTGTTATTGGAAACGTTGAATGCGCCGCAAATCGTCAAAGCACCGCTGCCGCCCAACGTACCGCCTGCTAATGTCAAATTGCCGCTAACGGTAACGGTTCCACTGACGTTGGTCGTACCGCCTGTGATTGCGACGGTACCAGCACCAGCAGTATTCCAGCCCGCACTGACCGTCCGCGTGCCGCCATTGAAGTTGCAGCTCGCACCCGAGGCAATGTTGTAAAGGCCACTATCAGTCCCGCTACCGTTGATCGAGAGCGTTCCTGCAATGACATTGACCGTACCGGTGTTATTGAAGGCGATGTTGCCGCTGATCGAATGTGTGCCGGTCGCGGTCTGGTTCAGCGTCCCGGCGTTGTTGACCGCCAGTGAGCCAGCATAGAAACCAAATGACTCACCAGCACTGCTGCTCAGGTTGAACGTCGCACCAGCCGCGTTGGTGAGGGACCCGCTACTGTAGTAGCAATAGAGGTCGCCGCTACCGCTCACCGTCGCCGTGCCCTGATTGATCCACGCTTTGCTGCCGTTCAGAGTGAGCCTATGCGTGATCAGGCTCGTGCCTTGGGTGATGAAGGTACCGCTTCCGGTAAGCATGCTGCCATTGGAAACGTTGAATGCGCCACCCACCGTGACCGCCCCAGTTCCGCCCAACGTACCGCCAGTCAGATTCAGTGCACCGTTGATCTTCGAGACCCCATTGAGGTTCAGCGTGGCACCACCGGAAATGGTCAAACCGCATTCGCTGGTCAACGAATTTACGGTGACCGCGCCGCTCGAAATATTCACCGTCTGACCAGCGGGCAAGCCGATATAGACATTGTCCGTAGCCGTCGGTACGGCCCCCTTGCTCCAGTTGGAAGCGGTATTCCAGTTCCCCCCCGCACCACCGATCCAGGTATTGGTCGTGACGGGTGCCGCGGGCGGTACGTAATCGGGCGGAAGAAGTTGCGCTGTAAAGCTGTAGTTGGCAACGTCGACTGCGCCGATCTTTCCTTCCAACAGCAGTGTGTAGGTTCCCGTAGCCGTGAGATTGGGCAGGTCGACGTCCAGCCCGGCCGAGTTCATTGCGGTCGGGCCGAAGACCTGCTGGCCCGAGGGGTCGAGCAGTTGCCAAGTCACATCGCCGCCGGAACGTCCGGTCACATCCAGGAAGAAATGATCACCAGCCGTGGCATCGAACTTGTAGGTGTCGGTCTCATTGGCCGGGCTGATCTGCCCTGTAACGGCAGTTCCGGCGACGATTCCGTCCGCTTTTTGCAAATCCAGCACTCGGAATCCATAGGCACCAGTGGCACTGGAGCTGCCGTTGACCGCGATGGTATAGGTTCCTGCAGCTAGACTGATCGCCGGGGTGCCGCTCAAACCGCTTGAATCGCTCGCCGCAAAACTACGCTCGCTAACGACGTTGCCGTCCGGGCCATTAAGGCTCCAGTTAAGGTTAGCGTTATTCGACAGTGAATCGAAAACGACCTTGGTATCGGACGCGATGGTGAAATTGTATTGATTTGTTTCCCCCGGAGTACTGATCGCACCACTGACGGCAACAACGGGGTCGGCCGACAATAAGACTCGCGGCTCCATCGGTTCAAAGCGAATGGAGGGCGATGAACCCGCAGCCTCTTGGGTGTGGGGATCTTTGTTATGGGCAGAGCGTTCGGGGAGATCCAGTGCCCTGAATACGCGCTTCAGGGCGGACATCATGGGGCTAAGTCCAAAATTCTTCTGACGGTCTGGGCGGTCGTTCTTATCGGCAGACTTGCGCATATTGAAACCCCTTCTGAAGATTAGCCGGCACCCATTTCTGCCGGATGTAACTGGTCAATGATTCCGAATCAGGGTCGGCAGCAAAACGAATTTGCTACCGCCCTCTGTGGTTTTCCTTTGGCATCACTCAGAACGCACGAGAAGCGACACGAGTACACCGTGCAGCTTGCAATTCGAGCGGTCGATATTTGGAGCTGAAACACGCATCAATTTTTGTGCATCAAGTAGGACCTTGTGCGCTCAGGCCCTACTGGTTCGCGGATACCGATGATTTATTTCTGGACATGGAAGCCGGCAATTCAATACCAGTCAGAGCAGTCCGGCATTTGATCCCTGCGGGAATCTCCAACTTGGGATTGGGCAGATCGAGGAAAACAACAAAGGTGCCACTCGCCGCATCGATCACTTTGTCGATACTTCTAACCTTCGCCGCATAGCGCCCCTTGGCGTTCGTTTCCGGAGTCACTTCCACCGACATACCGACCGTCAATTTCCCGAATACTTCTTTCGGCAGGATTACGTGCACGCGAAGTGGATCGAGCTGCGCGACTTTGAGAATGGCTTTTCTGGATGAGCCGAGTTCGACAACTTCACCCGGATAGGCAAGCTGGTCGACCACAACCCCATCGAACGGACTCCGAATCGTTCGCAGCGCCAGCAGCGCTCCTTGCTGTTGATATTCGATACGCGCCAAGTGTTTGTTGTCTTTAGCGACGACGAGCTCTGCCTCTGCCAGCGAATATTCGGCTTCGGCATCATCTCTTTCCTGCGGAGACATCAATTTTTCCGCCGCCATGTCTTTCCTGCGGACGAATTTCCGCTTGGAAAATTCGAGCTTGCTTTCTGCCATACGAACTGGACCGAGCTGCTCGGATTTGTAACGCGCGAGTTCCGTAGATGCCTGTTCGGCGCGTGATTCCAGCTGGGCCAGAATTTGCCCCTTGCGAACGATGTCGCCGCGCTTGACGGTTACTTTCTCGAGCAGCCCACTCACCGGACTCGCAAGCTCGATCAGCTGGTTCGCCTCGATCAGACAATCGAAACCTGTCGCATGCGCAGAAGCCCAAAGCTGCGCGCCGCCAAGAGCCGTGAGGAAAATACCCCTTACCAAACCCAGGAATGCAAACTTAACCTTGTGAAACAGATGCACGGCCCCTCCCAGAGCGGGATAACCCTTCTTCCAGATCGGAGTGGCGGCAATTGACGGCGCTCTCCAGCCCAGAAATGGGCCACCAAAAACAAATGTGCCCGACCAAAGGAATCAAGAGGCACGGCGAAGGGCCGTGAATAGGACAAACGTTGCGAAACGATTTCGTCGAACGATAGGCGCAGAGCCTACTGGCGCATTCCAAAAGCCAAAGTAGCTTTTGGTGCCCCACCTCCTCCTGTGGCGATTTTTGTGTCTTGTTTGTTTCTTGTTATTCGGAAGCGGCGAATCTACTGACGGTATCACAACGTGTCAATATGTCTTTGGTATTAATAAGAGAATCCTTAAATGCTTGTGTTACAAGAACAATGTATCTTGGCAAATTTATGTATCAAAATGAGCTTGATTTACGAACTGGTGAGCTCCCGCATGGTCGGAACAGTTATTTAACATATTCCCAATGGCCAACCGCTTTCATGGCAGGTTCTTGGGATATTTCAACTACTCACGCAGCGATATGCGCATCCAAGTCACTGGCCCGGATTCAGCCGGGCGCATCAATCGTATCCCTTGGCTTGTTTGGTGTTGTTCACCTCGCACTCTGAGCCCTATAGGTGGGATTGCTCCCCTGATCCCACCTATGTAGGTGGGACGGCTGATCGAGAGCGCAAAGGCAAAACATATTCTGTGTTACCGGCCCCGGCGAGAGGTTTTTGGGGCTCGTTCGCAGGTGGGATCAGGGGTCCAATCCCACCTATATAGGTGGGACAGCTCGCTGAACGTGTGGGGCGAGGCTGCAACAAAATGCGGCGTTACCGACTCCAGCGCACAGGTAATTTCGGGCTTGTCTGTAGGTGGGATCGGGGGTCTGATCCCACCTTATAGGTGGGATTGCTATGCGACTTCGGCTCCGCGGAACAGAAATGACAATTGACCGAGTTGATGGTTCGTAGGTGGGATCTGGGGTCCAATCCCACCTATATAGGTGGGATTGGCTGATGGATTACGGGACGCCGCTGAATCTCTGCGCTTATAGGTGGGATCAGGGGTGACCTGCCTGAATTCTTCGGGCCACTCATTCCTGGAAAATGGCTCCCGGTTTGGTGGTTGAAAGACACTGCTTCTTGAATGCCGCCGGAGTCTGGTTGCCCAGGCTCGAATGCGGACGGATTTCATTGTAATGCTGACGCCATTGATCGATTACGACCTTGGCTTCCGTTCGGTTCCTGAACCACTCCATCGACAGGCATTCATCCCGGAACTTGCCGTTGAAGCTTTCTGCCATACCGTTCTGCCACGGCTTGCCGGGGTCGATCAGTGCCATGTCGAGATTCTCGTTGGCCGCCCAGCGCAGCAGCGCCCGGGAAACGAATTCGGGGCCGTTGTCCGAGCGCAGAATCTTGGGCGCACCGTGCGTGCTGATGAGTTGTGACAGCACCTCGATCACTCTCCCGGAACGAATCGAACCGGCGACATCGATCGCCAGGCTCTCTCGCGTGTATTCATCGACGACTGTCAGACACTTCAGCTGCTGACCGTTGGCGCAGGCGTCGAATACGAAGTCGTAAGCCCATACCTGCCCGGCTGCAAGCGGCGCTTGCGGCCGGGGGCGAGACAGCGCAATCCGCTTTCTTGGCCGCTTCCGCGGCACCTGCAACCCTGCCTTGCGCCACAGGCGCCAAGCCCGGTCAGTACTCATCCGCTGCCCCTGGCGTTCGAGAAAGACCTGAATGCGCCGGTAGCCGTATCGTGGGTACTGTGCCGATAGGATGCGCATGGCCGCCAGTGCCGGTGCGTCCTTCTTCTGCATGCGTGATTCGTAACGGAGCGCCGATCTCGCCGTACGGGTCAGCGCACACGCTTTCCGCTCCGACAGGCCACGCCCCTTGGCGTACTCTGCCTGCCGGCGCCGGGCGGGTGCGCTCACCATTTTTTTGCGTTGATCTCCTTCATGATCTCGACTTCGAGATCACGTTCGGCCAGCAGCTTCTTCAGCCGGGCATTTTCCTGCTCAAGCTGCCGCAGCCGTTTCACTTCATCGGCATTCATCGAACCGAAGCGCTGCCGCCAGCTGTAGATCGTTTGTTCGCTGATGCCGTGTTTCTTCGCTACTTCGGCAACCGAACTCTTGTCCGCTTCACGCAGGATCGCGACGGTCTGCGCTTCCGTAAATCGGCTCTTTCTCATGACTCCCTTTCTTCAAGGAAGCCATCTTCTCAAGTTTCAGCTGGTCCGAAAATCGCCGGGCAGGTCAGACTGGCGCTACTGACATGTTTGGGCCGGCGCATTTTGGGCTCCGAATTCCGCCCTCCCGTTTCCCGAGGTAACTCTTCCGGGTTTATCAACGAGGGCGTGGATGTGATTTCAGCGTCCAAGGTAGTTCTGTACTTCGATCACTATTCATGTGGCTGCACACTTGCATATGGGTCTGTACATATCTTGATGGCGGCTTTCAGAAGGCGATGCCACCTTATTAGCAGCCCCCCAATGCCAGAAAGAGGCTCCACATGCGAGCCGAACAATACTAAGCGGAATTAACGATTGTCGAAACGCGTCCTCCGATGTCGCGTTTCTCTCATTATCTGCGTCCCTCGGTCGCTATCCTGAGATTGCGTCACACGAAATGTCTGGGCGTCCAGCAAACTTAAGCGACGCGGTGCTCAGCCGCGCCGTAGTGGTGTTCTGCAGACTGATCTACGTGGATTATTTTTTCAACAGCGAAGCAAAGATGGCAACAAAAAAGCAAAATTCGAACGAATCGAGCGCCGAACGCCATCCTCGCTGTGGCGGAAATTTTGAAATGTTGAGAGCCCCGCTCCTGCAGCAAGTAACCCTGCTACCTCGCGGAATCCGTGCAAAAGAAGCGCCGGCGTACCTTGGAATCGACCGCAACCGGTTTAACAAATTCGTCAAGCCGAAGTTAGTCCCGGTCAAATGGGGACACCGCACCGTCTGCTACGACCGGATTGACCTAGACCGTATCTGGGAGGAAATTAAACGCCGCAACGGGCGTCCTGGTGCATCGACAGATACTCAGGAGGAATCATGCCAAGACGCTCAACCGGCATCCGCCAGGCGGAAGACGGAACGTGGATCATCGACAAAGTTGTCCTCGGCCAGCGCATTTTCAAACGCACTGGATCGAACAATCGCCAACTCGCGGAAACGTTCCTAGCCACCCGGGAGGCCGAAATCCGGCGCGGTGCGCTGCTCGGCGAACGCCAGAAGCGCACCTTCCGCGAGGCCGCATTGCGGTACGTGGAAGAGAACGCGCACAAGCGGGGAATCGCGCGTGAAGTGCTGGCGATCAAGCAGGCCGATCCGTTCATCGGGGAGACCGCCATCGATCGCATCTACAGCGAAACGCTCGAGCCCATGAAGAAGGCGCTCGCCGAGAAAGGCGCCAAGAAAAAGACTGGCCTGAAGGCTCGCAGCATCAACATCATTCTCGACACGGTCGCGCGCATTCTGAAACAAGCGGCGCGCCGGTGGCGAGATGAGAACGGGCAGACGTGGTTAGCGGAAGCCCCGATCATCGACAAGCTGCCGGAGACCGACAAACGACAGGCCTACCCGCTGTCGTGGGCCGAGCAGAAGTTACTGCTGTCTGAGATGGATGGCGAAATAGCGAAAATCGCCCTGTTTCTGCTAAACAGTGGCGCGCGTGAGCAGGAGCCGTGCAAGCTGCAATGGGATTGGGAAGTTCCAATTCCAGAACTCGGAACGTCTGTCTTTGTGGTGCCGGCCGACTTCGGCGGCAGAAGCGAAGCAGCTGGCGTGAAGAACGGAGAGGATCACCTGATCGTCATGAACAGTGTGGCTAAATCCGTCATCGACGGGCAGCGCGGAAAAGATGACTGCTACGTGTTTCCGTCGCCGAAATTGAAAGGCGGCAAGGTAGGACCGCGGCACCGGCTGAACAACTCCGGATGGAGGAATGGGCGGAAACGGGCTGCGGAGCGGTATCGGGACGAAATCGGCAAGGAAGCCCCTGAAGGTTTCAAGTACGTCCGAGTGCATGACCTGAAGCATACTTACGGCAGACGAATGCGCGCCGCCGGCATCGCGTTCGAAACCCGCCAGGTGCTGCTGGGCCATACCAATGGGTCGGTGACGACCCATTACTCGGCAGCCGAGATCAAGGAACTGATCGATGCGGCCGAGCGGGTATGCTTCAGCCAAGAGGATGCGCCGACGCTGACGCTGATCGTGAGCAATGCGAAGTCACGCAAAACTCACGCAGGCGACAAGAAGGCGGTGGCATAGGACGGAAAGAAAAAACCCCGCAAGCCTTGCGGCTGCGGGGTTTCATGGTGGGGCGACATACCGGGATCGAACCGGTGACACCTGGAATCACAATCCAGTGCTCTACCGACTGAGCTAATGCCGCCGCTGTCTTGGCGCGCCCGGCGAGACTCGAACTCACAACCCCCGGCTTAGAAGGCCGGTGCTCTATCCGGTTGAGCTACGGGCGCGGGTCAAATCTCTCCAGACGATACTGCTGTCTTGCTCGGATACTGCTTGCCAGGTACAACTGCTACGAATCTGGTCGGGGCGGTGGGATTCGAACTCACGACCCTCTGCTCCCAAAGCAGATGCGCTACCAGGCTGCGCTACGCCCCGAGGAAGCGCGCATTATAGAGAGTGAGGCGGGGCCGGTCAATCGCAAAACATCGGAATTTCTCTTTCCCCGGCGCTGGCTTGCACCCCCACTCTATTTCTGCTATTAAAGCAGCTTTTCCAAAACGGACGCACTCCGAAAGATCCCCAAAAAATGGCTGAAGAACTGCTCCATAAACATTTCACGCCCTACGTCCCGAAGAAGGGCGAGGAGTACATGAACACCAAGCAGCTCACGCATTTCCGCAAGATCCTGGAAACGCTGAAGCAGGAGCTGTCGGAGGATATCGATCGCACGGTGCATACGATGCAGGACGAGGCCACGGTCTTCGCCGACCCGAACGACCGCGCCAGCCAGGAAACCGACATGGCGATCGAGCTCAGGAACCGCGACCGCGAGCGCAAGCTGATCAAGAAGATCGACGAGACGCTCGGCCGCATCGACGAGGGCGACTACGGCTACTGCGACAAGTGTGGCGTCGAGATCGGCATCAAGCGCCTGGAAGCGCGCCCGACGGCGACGCTGTGCATCGACTGCAAGACGCTGGAAGAACTGCGCGAGCGCCAGGTCGCCAAGTAATCGCCCGTCGCTCCGGCGCCCGCCCCGGCACGCCGGAGCAGCCACAAAAAAAAAAGGACGCCGCGGCGTCCT
Organism: Azospira restricta; assembly: GCF_016858125.1. NCBI lineage: Bacteria > Pseudomonadati > Pseudomonadota > Betaproteobacteria > Rhodocyclales > Rhodocyclaceae > Azospira > Azospira restricta. The sequence goes on along the minus strand of NZ_CP064781.1, from coordinate 2,484,675 downwards.
TTTTTGTTGCCCGGAAACGGCCTCAGGCTTGCGGCGCTTCCGCGGCTTCGGCGGCGACCGCCTTCATCGACAGACGGACGCGACCCTTCTCGTCCGCTTCCAGCACCTTGACGCGCACCTGCTGGCCTTCCTGCAGCTTGTCGGAGACCTTCTCGACGCGCTCGTTGGCGATCTGCGAGATGTGCAGCAGGCCATCGCGGCCCGGCATGATGCTGACGATGGCGCCGAAGTCGAGCAGCTTCAGCACGGTGCCTTCATAGATCTTGCCCACTTCGACTTCGGCGGTGATGTCGCTGATGCGCTTCTTGGCGGCATCGGCGGCTTCGCCGGAGGTCGAGGCGATGGTGATCGTGCCGTCGTCCTGGATGTCGATCGTCGTACCGGTTTCCTCGGTGATCGCGCGGATCACCGCACCACCCTTGCCGATCACGTCGCGGATCTTCTCCGGATTGATCTTCATCACGTACAGGCGCGGCGCGTAGGCCGACAGTTCGCCGACGCCGGACATCGAGCCTTCCATCTGGCCGAGGATGTGCATGCGGGCGTCCTTGGCCTGATCCAGCGCGACCTTCATGATTTCCTTGGTGATGCCCTGGATCTTGATGTCCATCTGCAGCGCGGTGACGCCGCCGCGGGTACCGGCCACCTTGAAGTCCATGTCGCCGAGGTGGTCCTCGTCGCCGAGGATGTCGGTCAGCACCGCGAAGCGGTTGCCTTCCTTGATCAGGCCCATGGCGATGCCGGCGACGTGCGACTTCAGCGGCACGCCCGCGTCCATCAGCGCCAGCGAGCCACCGCAGACCGAGGCCATCGACGACGAGCCGTTCGACTCGGTGATTTCCGAGACGACGCGCATCGAGTACGAAAACTCGTCGGCCGGCGGCAGCACGGCGATCAGCGCGCGCTTGGCGAGGCGGCCGTGGCCGATCTCGCGACGCTTCGGCGTGCCGACGCGACCGCATTCGCCGGTGGCGTACGGGGGCATGTTGTAGTGCAGCATGAAGCGCTCGCGGTATTCGCCGGCCAGCGCGTCGATGATCTGCTCGTCACGGCCGGTACCCAGCGTGGCGACGACCAGCGCCTGCGTCTCGCCGCGGGTGAACAGCGCCGAACCGTGGGTGCGCGGCAGCACGCCGCTGCGGATCGCGATCGGGCGCACGGTGCGCGTGTCGCGGCCGTCGATGCGCGGCTCGCCGGACAGGATGCGGCCACGGACGGTGGCGGCTTCGAGCGCGAAGAAGTAGTCGCCGACGGTGTTCGCGTCCGGCGCGCCCTCCTCGCCGGTCGCCAGCGCGGCGACGGCTTCGGCGGCGATTTCCTTCAGCCGCTGGCTGCGCGCCTGCTTCGAGGTGATGCTGTAGGCTTCCTCGACCTTGGCCTTGACCAGTTCGTTCAGGCGGGCGATCAGCGCCTCGTCCTTGGCCGGGGCCTGCCAGTCCCACTCGGGCTTGCCGGCTTCCTCGACCAGTTCGTTGATCGCGTTGATGACCTTCTGCATCTCGGTGTGGCCGAAGACGACGGCGCCGAGCATGACGTCTTCGGAGAGCTCCTTGGCCTCCGACTCGACCATCAGCACCGCAGCCTGCGTACCGGCGACGACGAGGTCGAGCTGCGAGGTCTTGAGCTGCGACAGCGTCGGGTTGAGCACGTACTGGCCGTCGATGTAGCCGACGCGGGCGGCGCCGATCGGGCCGTCAAACGGGATGCCGGAGATCGCCAGCGCGGCCGAGGTGCCGATCATCGCGGCGATGTCCGGATCCACTTCCGGGTTCAGCGACATGACGGTGGCGACGACCTGGACTTCGTTGTAGAAGCCTTCCGGGAACAGCGGGCGGATCGGACGGTCGATCAGGCGCGAGGTCAGCGTCTCCTTCTCGGACGGACGGCCTTCGCGCTTGAAGAAGCCGCCCGGGATCTTGCCGGCGGCGTAGGTCTTCTCGATGTAGTCGACGGTCAGCGGGAAGAAGTCCTGGCCCGGCTTGGCCTGCTTGGCACCGACCACGGTACACAGCACGACGGTGTCGTCGATCGACACCATGACCGCCCCGCCGGCCTGGCGGGAGATTTCGCCCGTCTCCAGGGTGACCGTGTGGGCACCGTAGGCGAAGCTTTTCTTGGCAACGGTAAACATTGTTTCCTTTCTTTCTGATTATTGGCGCGGCGTACCCACGACTCCGGCACGCTTTGTCGTCGACGCGCCAGCGGCCGCTGCGTTGTCTGCAGACGGCCATGGCAAAAGCGAGAACAGCGGCACCGCCTCCGGGGCAGTGCCGCTGCTCTCGCGTGTTCCCGATCGCATTTGCGGATCGGTGAATTCCGGGGTGCTGATTGCGGTAATTACTTGCGCAGGCCGAGGCGCTCGATCAGCGCGCGGTAGCCGTCGACGTTGGTGCGCTTCAGGTAGTCGAGCAGCTTGCGGCGGCGGCTGACCATGCGCAGCAGGCCGCGGCGCGAGTGGTGGTCCTTGACGTGTTCCTTGAAGTGGCCGGTCAGGTCGTTGATGCGGGCGGTGAGCAGGGCCACCTGGACTTCCGGGGAACCGGTGTCGCCCTGGGCGCGCTGGTAGTCGGTAACGATTTGGGACTTCTGTGCGGTATTGATCGCCATGTCAAACTCTCTTTCCTTGAATCGACGCCGCCCCGGTTTGATAGAGCTGGACGCCAGTGGTTGATCACAATTTTCGCTTGGCGAGCGAAGGGCAGGATTATAGCGGCGGCGAGACCCGCCAAGCAACAGATTTCTCTGGCTTTTCCCCGATTTTCGCGGTGCCGTCGGCTAATCGACGATGAACAGGGTGGCGCCGGCGGGTGCCGACGAACGGTGTGCCTCGGCGCCGTCGGCCACCTGATAGCTCATCCCCGGCCGCAGCGTGAAGCGCCGCCCGTCCTGCAATTCCGTCAGCAACTCGCCGTGCAGGCAGTAGAGGATGTGCCCCTTCACGCACCAGTGGTCGGCGACGTAGCCGGCGGAATACTCGACCACACGCACCCGGATGCTGCCGAAGCGGCGCGTCCGCCAGCGCGCGAATCCGGATTCGCCGCGGTGTTCGGTCGCCGCGACCGCCGACCAGTCGGTAATGCCGAACGGAATGTCAGCAATGTCCATGGCGCCCTCCTGCCGGCCGCAGGTCGTCCCGCAGCGCCGCCAGCACCGCGCCCAGCTTCGTCCACAGGCCGCTGGCAGCGGGCGGCAGCAGGACGACGGCGGCGGCCTCGGTCGCTTCCAGCTCGATCCAGCCGCCCGCTGCCAACTCATGCACTTCCTCGGCCGCCAGCGTCAGCGACCTCGCCAGCGTGTGCTCGGCCAGCCAGGCGAACGGGAAATGCACGCGCACGCCGCCCTGCGCCACAACGAGCGTCGAGCCGGGCTCGACCAGCACGCGCTGCACCTGCCCGGCGACGAGCGCCAGCGCCAACGGGGGAACTTCCTGTCCTGCAGCCATCGCGAACCTCCTGTATCGACCCTCCCGCCCGCTGCGGGAGACGGAAATATCGTACGGAGCGCGAGCAATGCGAAACAGCCACAGAAAAACAGCATCTGTACCGCAGCAGAAGAAAAATTCCGCTTCTGTTATCGTTCACTTTCCCTGAATCTATATCTGTCCCGCCCGCCCGCGGCGGGCGAAGATGGCGCATGGACGAACCGCTTGCAGCCCCCGTCGCCGACCGGACCCCGCTCTACCGCGCGCTGGCCGGCCAATACCGCAGCGCGATCGAGAGCGGCGCGCTGCGACCGGGCGAGCGTTTTCCGTCGGTGCGCACGCTGATGGGCCGCCACGGCGTCAGCCTGTCCACCGCCCTGCAGGTCTGCCGCTCGCTCGAAAGCGAAGGCTGGCTGGAGGCGCGGCCGCGCTCCGGCAATTTCGTGCGGCGGCCGAAGCGCTTCGCGGCGGCGGCGCTGCAGGAACCCGACCACGCCGCCCTGCCCGACCCGGCGCAGTTCGTCGGCATCCACGCCCGCGTTTCCGATTTCGTCGCCCGCGGCATCGTCGCCCGCAGCAAGGGCAAGCCGGTGCGCATCAACCTTTCCGGCGCCGCCTGCGCGCCCGCCCTGTACCCCGGCGAGGCGCTGAAGAACGCCGCCACCCGTGCGCTGCGCCGCCACCCCGACCTGCTGGTGAAGAACATCGCGCTCAACGGCAACGCCGGCTTCCGCGGCATCCTGGCGCGGCGAGCGATGGAGAGCGGCATGGTGCTGTCGCCCGACGAGATCGTCGTCACCCACGGCTGCATCGAGGCGCTCAACGTCGCGCTGCGCGCCGTCGCCCAGCCCGGCGACATCGTCGCCGTCGAGTCGCCGACCTACTTCGGCCTTCTGCAGGTGCTCGAATCGCTCGGCCTGCGCGCGCTGGAAATTCCCACCAGCCCGCAGACCGGGATCTCGCTCGAGGCGCTCGAACTGGCGACGCGGACGTATCCGGAAATCAAGGCGGTGGTCGTCGTGCCGGTGCTGCAGAACCCGCTCGGCAGCATCATGCCGGATGCGCACAAGGCCCGCCTGGTCGCCCTCTGCGACGCCGCCGGCATCGCGCTGATCGAGGACGACACCTACGGCGCGCTGGCCAACGGCGATGCGCCGCGCAAGGCGCTGAAGCACTGGGACAGGACCGGCAACGTCATCCACTGCGCGTCGCTGCACAAGATCCTCGCCGCCGGCATGCGCCTCGGCTGGATCAGCGCCGGCCGCCGGCAGGCGCGGGTGGAGATGCTCAAGTACGCGCAGACGCGCAGCAGCGAGGAGCTGTCGCAGCTCGCCGCCGGCGAGTTCATCGCCTCCAGCGCCTTCGACCGCTACCTGCGCCGCCTGCGCGGCCAGCTCGCCGACCAGCGCGCGCGCACCGCCGCCGCGATCGCCGAATGTTTTCCCGCCGGCACCCGCTTCAACGAGCCGGACGGCGGCCTGATGCTGTGGATCGAGCTGCCCGCCGACATCTCCTCGCAGCGCGTGTTCGACGCCGCCCTCGACGAAGGCATCCTGGTCGCCCCCGGGCAGATGTTCTCCAACTCGAACCGCTTCGACAACTACCTGCGGCTGAACTGCGGGCTGCCGTTCACCGACGAGGTCGAGGCCGCGCTGCGCCGGCTCGGCCAGCTGGTCGCGCAGGCGCGGCGCTAGCGCCGGCGGCCGCTCAGGCGGGCTGCAGCCTCGCCGCCGGCCGGCGCTGGCTCAAGCCGACGCCGAGCAGGATCAGGCCGCCGCCCAGCCAGTGGTAGGCGTGGATCCGCTCGCCGAGCGTGACGGCGGCGATCAGCGCGGTGCACAGCGGCAGCAGGTTCATGAACACCGCCGTGCGCTCGCTGCCCAGCTGCTGCAGCCCGCGCATCCAGAAATACGAGGCGAGCACCGACGAGCCGAGGCCGGCGAAGAGCACCAGCGGCACGCCGCGCGCCGGCACGGCCAGCGTTTCGGCGCTGATCGCCAGCGGCGTCAGCAGCGCCACCGCCAGCAGCGCCTGCACATAGAGGTTCAGCCATTGCCCGAAGGGCGGCGACCAGCGCTGGTAGAGGATGCCGTACAGCGCGTAGCAGGCGGCGCCAAGCAGCATCAGGCCGTCGCCGAGGTTGATGCCGCTGCCGAGCAGGCGCGCCGGATGGCCGGCGCCGAGCAGGTAGAGGACGCCGGCCAGCGACAGCGCGACGCCGGCGACGACCCAGGACGACAGCCGGGCGCGGAAGACCAGCCCGTTGAGCAGCAGACCGAGCAGCGGCACGAGCGCGCAGATGACGCCCATGTTGGTCGCCGAGGTGCGGTGCGCCGCGTAGTAGGCCAGGCACTGGTAGGCCACCATGCCGAGCAGCGACAGCACCGCGAAGCGCGGCAGCTGCGGGAGCAGTTCGCGGCGGGCGCGCCACAGCGGGACGGCGAACAGCGGCGTCAGCGCCAGCGCGGCGACCAGCCAGCGGTAGAGCGAGATCGCCGCCGGGTCGACGACGCCCGCCGCCGCCTTCGAGACGACGGTGTTGGCGGACCAGATCAGTACGGCGAGCAGCGGGAAGAGGAAGTGCATGCGGCAACTCCTTTGAGAATACGCCGCCAGTCTAGCGATGGCCGATCCAAGGCATATACTTCGAACCAGACAAACCGATCCTTCGCCTGCGACGAAATGAACGAACTCCCCTACGCCGCCACCGACCTCGCGCTGCCGGCGCCGGCGCCGCTCCACTTCCGCTACGAGAAATTCCTGGCCAACACCGACTACGAGTGGCATCGCCATCCCTGGGGCCAGATCAACCGCATCAGCCTCGGCATCCTCGAACTGTCGCTGCCCGAGCGCACGCTGGCGGCACCGGCCGAGTACCTGGTGTGGATTCCCGCCGGCGTGCCGCACGCCGCGCACATCCGGCAGGCGCTGGACTACGTCTCGGTCTACGTCGCCGACGACGTGGCCCGGCAGCTGCCGACGCAGCCCTGCCTGATCCCGCAGCCGCCGCTGGTGCGCGCGCTGCTCGACGACTTCTGCGCGCGCGGCGTCGGCGCCGTCGCCGAGCCGTGGGACGAGGCGCAGGCGCGACTGCTCGTGCAGCGCATGGTGCAGGCCGGCAGCGTCGAGGACTACCTGCCGGACAGCGCCGACCGGCTGTTGCGGCCGATCCTCGCCGCCGTGCGCGGCCAGCCCGGCGACAGCACCACGCTGCAGGCCTGGGCGCAGCGCGTGCACAGCACCGAACGCACGCTGGCGCGGCGCTTCCGGCAGGAACTGGGAATGAGCTTCGTCGCCTGGCGGACGCGGGTGCGGCTACTGCAGGCGCTGGCCTGGCTGAAACAGGGCAAGGCGGTCGGCGCGATCGCCTTCGACCTCGGCTACGCGACGCCGTCGGCGTTCATCGCGATGTTCGCGAAGCAGACGGGGATCACGCCGGAACGCTACCGGCGGCAGCTGTGCGCCGGCTGATCCGGCACGCTCACAGCCGGTGGCAGACGAGGCACAGCACCGCCGCGTCCTGGCGCAGGAAGACGCTCGCCGACGCCGCGGATTTCGCCTGCAGCGACTCGCCGTGGCACGAGCCGCAATCGACCTGACGGTTCGCACCGAAGACACGGACCTCGCCGGGGTCCGGCTGGCCGTTCCCGTTCTGGTCGAAGAACCAGATCTCGTCGACGCAGCGGTCCGGCTGGTTGAAGCCGGCGCTCGCCGGCAGCGGCCGCCCCAGCGGGTGGTGACGCGGCCCGAGCGTGAACTTCGCCTCGTCGATGGCGGCCGGCCGCTCGGCGCAGGCGGACGACGCCGGCCCCGGCAGCAGTGCCAGCGCGAGGAGCGTGGCCGAGGCGAGACGGCCGATGACCGAAAGGAGTGTCGGCATGGGATTCGAAAAACCGCTTGCGGCGCTTGGCCGGATACTCTGATTATTACCGATGCGCGGGCAATGCCAAGCCCCGCGCCGCTGCCGGCAACGCCGAGTCAGTGGAAATCCCGGCTCGCCGTCGCCAGCCCGCCCAGCCACGGGCTGAGGTCGAGCAGCCGGCCGGCCACCAGATGCACCACCTCGCCTTCCCGCTGCACCTGCCCGAGCACGCCGAGCAGGCGCGCACCGAGCAGTTCGCGCCGCTGCCGGTCGGCAAGGCGGCCGTAGACGACGATGTTGGCGAGTCCGGTCTCGTCCTCCAGCGTCAGGAAGACGACGCCGCTGGCAGTGCCCGGCCGCTGCCGGCAGGTAACGATGCCGGCGGCGCGCACCAGCGCCCGGTCGGCCTGCCCGGCAAGCTCGCCGGCGGAGAGAAAGCGCCGCTGCGCGAGGCGCTCGCGCAACAGGCGCAGCGGATGGCGGCCGAGGGTCAGGCCGAGGCTGGCGTAGTCGGCGACGATGTCCTCGCCCTCGCTCGGCGCGGCGAGCGGCGGCACCGGCTCCGCCGGCGCGGCGGCGGCGAGCAGGTCGAGTTGCACGGCGGCGCCGGCCGCCGCCCACGCTGCCCGGCGGCGGTGGCCGGCGAGACGCTGCAGCGCGCCGGCGGCGGCCAGCGCGTCGAGGTCGCGCTGCGCGAGACCGGTGCGCACGGCAAGATCCGTGACGCTGGCGTAGCCACCGGCCGGACGGCATGCGGCGACAGCCTCGGCGGCCGTCTGTGACAGGCCGGCGATGCTCTGCAGCCCCAGGCGAACGGCGCCCGGCCCGCTTCCGGAAGTTTTCCGCCGGGAGGACTTTTGCCCTTCGCTACGCCCACGGCGTGGGCTACTCGGTGCCTGTCCCGAGCTTGTCGAAGGGGCGACCGGCGGGAGGGGTTCGGGCGCCTCCCCGATGCTGGCCGCCACCTCGCTCGTCTGCACATCGACCGGCAGCACCGTCACGCCGTGCCGCTGCGCGTCCTGCACCAGCTGCGACGGCGAGTAGAAGCCCATCGGCTGGCTGTTCAGCAGCGCACAGAGGAATTCCGCCGGATGGTGCCGCTTGAGCCACGCGGAAACGTAGGCGAGCAGCGCGAACGAGGCGGCGTGCGATTCGGGGAAGCCGTAGTCGCCGAAGCCTTCGATCTGGCGGTAGAGGCGCTCGGCCAGCTCGGCCGGGTAGCCGCGCGCGGCCATGCCGGCGAGCAGCTTGCCGCGGAAATGGTCGAGCCCGCCCTTGCGCTGCCAGGCGCCCATCGCCCGCCGCAGCTTGTCGGCCTCGCCCGGAGTGAAGCCGGCGGCGACGACGGCGAGCTGCATCGCCTGTTCCTGGAAGATCGGTACGCCGCAGGTGCGGCCGAGCACGTCGGCGAGTTCCGGGCGCGAGAAGCGCAGCGGCTGGCCGGTCGCGCGCAGGCGCTCGCGCCGCTGCAGGTAGGGATGGACCATGTCGCCCTGGATCGGGCCGGGGCGGACGATCGCCACTTCCACCACGAGGTCGTAGAAGCAGCGCGGCTTGAGGCGCGGCAGCATGGCCATCTGCGCGCGCGACTCGATCTGGAAAACGCCGATGGTGTCGGCGCGGCAGATCATTTCGTACACCACCGGGTCCTCGGCCGGGATGTCCTGCAGCCGCCGGCCGAGCAGGTCGAGCGCACGGCGCACGGCGGAGAGCATGCCCAGCGCCAGCACGTCGACCTTCAGCAGTCCGAGCGCCTCGATGTCGTTCTTGTCCCACTGGATCACCGTGCGCTCGGCCATCGCCGCGTTTTCGATCGGCACCAGCCGCGCGAGCGGCCCGCGCGCGATGACGAAGCCGCCGACGTGCTGCGACAGGTGGCGCGGGAAGCCGACCAGCATTTCAGTCAGTGCCAGCCACTTGGCGACGCGCGGGCTGTCCGGATCGAGGCCGACCGCGGCGCAGCGCGCCGGCAGCTGGTCGCGACTGTCCCACCACGCCAGCGACCCGGACAGCGCGTCGATCTGCGCCGGCGAGAAGCCGAGCGCGCGGCCGACGTCGCGGAGCGCGCCGCGCGTACGGTAGGTGATCAGCGCTGCCGCCAGCGCCGCGCGGCCGCGACCGTACTTCGCGTAGATGTACTGCACCACCTCCTCGCGCCGCTCGTGCTCGAAGTCGACGTCGATGTCCGGCGGCTCGCCGCGCTCCTTCGAGATGAAGCGCTCGAAGAGCAGGTTGGAACGCGCCGGATCGACCTCGGTGATGCCCAGCGCGTAGCACACCGCCGAATTGGCGGCCGAGCCGCGGCCCTGGCAGAGGATTTCCTTGCCCCGGGCAAAATTGACGATGTCGTAGACGGTGAGGAAGTAGGCCTCGTAGCGCAGTTCGGCGATCAGCGCGAGCTCCATCTCCACCTGCCCGCGCACGCCCAGCGGCACGCCCTGCGGATAGCGGCGCGCGAGGCCGGCCTCGACCTCTCGGGCAAGGTAGCCGGCGGGGGTCTCGCCGGGCGGCACCACCTCGTCCGGGTATTCGTAGCGCAGCTCGTCGAGCGAGAAGTTGCAGCGCGCGGCGATGTTCAGCGTTTCCGCCAGCAGTGCCGGCGGGTAGAGGCGACCGAGGCGCAGGCGCGTGCGCAGGTGGCGCTCGCCGTTGGGAAAGAGCGCGTGGCCGGCGGCGAAGACGGTGGTCTTCAGGCGCAGCGCGGTGAGCACGTCCTGCAGCGGGCGGCGGGAGCGGACGTCCATGTGCGCGTCGCCGGCGGCCACCGCCGGCAGGCCGCAGTCCTGCGCCAGCTGCCGCAGGCCGGCGAGCTTCGCCGCATCGTCGGCGCCGTTGTGCAGTTCGACGGCGAGCCAGCAGCGGCCGGGGAAGCGGGCCGCCAGCCAGCGCCCGTCGGCGGCGGCCGCCTCGTCCGCGGCGACGGGCAGCCACAGGCACAGGCAGCCGGGCACGCCGGCGCCCGGCAGGATGCCTTCGAGGTCGCCGCGCAGCAGGCGGTAGGCGCCCTTCTCCGCCCGCCGCCGGGCGAGCGTGATCAGCGCCGAGAGGTTGCCGTAGCCGGCCCGGTCTTCGGCCAGCAGCACCAGCCGCAGGCCGTCGACGAGCGTGAATTCGGTGCCGACGATGAGCTTGAGGCCGCAGGCCTTGGCCGCCACGTGCGCGCGCACGACGCCGGCCAGCGAGCATTCGTCGGTGAGCGCCAGCGCGGCATAGCCGAGCGCCTGCGCGCGGGCGACCAGTTCATCGGGATGCGCGGCGCCGCGCAGGAAGCTGAAGCAGGAAAGACAGTGAAGCTCGGCGTAGGCCGGGAGATGAGACAGCATGAACTTACTGTATATAAATACAGTAAGTTCATCAAGCAGGAAGAATCAGGCGGAGAGGCCGATTCCCGCCGGCGAACGGAGACTGCGGCTGCCGCGTGCGCGCGCGTCCTCGAGGCGGTGACCGAGCGCCTTGTCGAAATCGTTGATGTGCTGCTCGAACCAGTATTCGAGGTAGCGCAGGAAGGTGCGCAGGTCGAGGCGGCCGTCGCGCAGGTCGGCAACCGCACGGGACAGGATACGCAGGCTCTTGAGGTGCTCGCGGGCATGCGCGGAGAAGTCGATGCCGGCAGCCTGGGCGCAGGCCTCCTCGGTGGCGAAATGCAACTCGAAGAAGGCGATCAGCGCATCGAACTCGGCATGATGCGGCTGGCCGTCCTCGAGCATGACGGCCTTCAGGGTCTCGATCCGGCAGAAAATCTCGTCGTGCTGAGCATCCACCTCGGGATGGCCGATCATCAGTTCGGTCGGCAACAAGCCATGCGGGACCTCGTCCATGAGCCTTGTCTCCTTTCTGTTTTGCTTTAACGCAGATCAAAAACAACATCCGCTAATATAGAAAATCGAGCTCGAAAATGCCAATAAAATTTCAGGAAAAAAGGCCGTGCAGGAACCATCCTTGTGCGCTGCGGAAAATCCATAGCCATTCGCGGCGGGGCGACAGGGCAACGAAATAGTCCCGCCGCACGTCGCCGACCGCCCCTGCCTCGCCTTCGTCCCACCAGCCGCTTTCGATCCGCTCCGGTCCGCTGAGCAGTTCGAGCGGACCGCCGCGCTGCGGCCGGCCGCCGACCTCGGCCAGTGGCTCCGCTTGCGGCAGCAGCCAGCAGGGGCGCGCCCCTGCCGCCGGCACAGCGCTCCCCGCGCCGGGCGGCACCAAACGCGAGGCGCATTCCGGACGATGCGCCGGCAGCGCCGCCAGCCCCTGCACCGCCTCGCTGCCAAGGCGGGCCTGCAGGCGCTCGACCAGCATCGCCACCCCCTCCCCGCCCGCGGCATCGCCGAACAGGCCGCGTTCGCGCCCGCCGAGCGCCTCGACGCGCTCGGCGACGAGGCGCAGCGCGATCACCGGTGCCGTCAGCGCCAGGCGGCCGAGACGCTCGCGCAGGACGCGCTCGATGCGCTCGCCGTCGCGGGTCGGCGCAGCGAAGTGCAGCTCCAGCGCGCTCGCCGGCTGCCGTTCATGCCGCTCGTGCGCCATCTCCAACCGCAGTTCGCGGACGCCTGCGGCGCGCGCCGCCAGCCAGCCGCAGCAGCGCTGCAGCAGGCGCCGTGCCGCGAACAACAGGCTTTCGGCATCGTGCACGCGCGCCGGCAACTCCAGATGCTCGGCGAAGGTATCGGGGAAAGCGAAACGCGGCCGCGGATCGGCGACCTCGCCGAGGCCGCGGGCCAGCGTCGTCACCGCCGCGGCGCCGAGCCGGCGCGCCAGGCCGGCGCGCGGCAGGCGCAGCAGTTCGCCCAGCGAGCGCACGCCGAAACCGGCAGCGCGCGCGGCCTGCGCCGGCGGCAGGTCGAGCACGGCCAGCGACAGATCGGCGAGCGCGGCCGGCAGGGCCGCCGGCGACAGGCAGCGGCTGCCCGGCTTTTCCGCCGCGAGCCAGAGGGCGGCGAGCGGCGTCGGCGCGACGGCGATCGCCGCCGCATGCCCCTGCGCCGCACAGCCGCTCTCGACCTGCGCGCAGAGCGCAGCGAGGCCGCCGAAGAGGCGAAGCGAGCCGGAAATCTCGAGCAGCAGCGCCGCGGGCGGCTGCAGGCAGACCTCGGAAGTGAAGCGTCCGGACCAGCAGGCCAGCGCCGCGAGTTGCCGCTGCTCCCGTTCCCCGCTGCGCTCGCAGACCGTCAGCCCGGGCAACAAGGCCCAGGCATCGGCCAGCCGCATCCCCGGGCAAACGCCTCCCTGCGTCGCCGACGGATCGCAGGCGACGATGCGTTCGCTGGCGATGACGGCGCTAGGCGGCGGCCGCTGGGGAAAGACTTCGAGCGGCAGCAGCGGAAGGCGCAGCGCCAGCCACAACATGGAACGCGGACGACAGCGGCGCGGGGCGCGCCAGGTCGAGTTCGAGCGGTGCGGCACGGGCGCCGCCGCGCCGCTTGAGCAGGTTGAGCGAGAGGCGGCCGGCGGTCCGGCCCGCCGCCAGCGCGATGCGCAGCGGCGCCGGCGAGGACTCCCGGACGGCGGCGGCCGGGCGGAAGAGGAAGATCAGCGTGCGGCTCTTTTCGGCCAGCAGTTGCAGGCGGCGCAGCGTCGACGCGTCGGCCGCCGGCAGCCAGGCGACCAGCGCGCCGACGCCGTCGGCCTCGAGCGCGCGGGCACAGGCCCAGGCGGCATCGCCGCCGGCGGCGCGGGTGACCAGGAGGCGCGACAGCGAGACGCCGGCAGCGGCCCAGGCCGGCGCATAGGGCGGCAGCGGTGGCGCCACGCAGACCACCCAGGCCAGCTCTGCGCTGGAGATGCGGGCCAGCGCCGGCATCAGCAGCGCCATTTCGCCGATTCCCCGGCGCTCGGGCAGCAGCTCGACCAGCCCGCCGCGCGGCCAGCCGGCGCCCGGCAGCTCGGCGTCGAGTTCGCCGAAGCCGCTGGGCACGCCGGGCAGCGGCGCCTGCGCCAGCGTATCGCCGCGCCAGACGTCGCTGCGCGCGAGGACGTCGGCAAGGTCGGGCTGCCCGGCGGCAGCGGCGGCGCCGGCGGACATCAGAGCGCCTCGCTGCCCCGGATCAGGCCGACGGCGATGCCTTCGATGGCGACTTCCTCCTTGCGCGTGTCGACGATGATCGGCTCGAAGTCGGGGTTCTCGGCGACCAGTTCGACCACCGGACCGTGGCGGCGCAGGCGCTTGACCGTCACCTCCTCCTGCAGGCGGGCGACGACGATCTGGCCGTCGCGCGCCTCGGGGGTGCGATGCACGGCGAGCAGGTCGCCGTCGAAGATGCCGGCGTTGATCATCGACAGGCCGCGCACGCGCAGCAGGAAATCGGCGCGCGGCGAAAAGAGATGCGCATCGAGCGCGTAGCGGCCGAGGACGTTCTCGACGGCGAGGATCGGGCTGCCGGCGGCGACCGTGCCGATCAACGGCAGGCCGAGCTGCTCGACCAGCCGGATGCCGCGTGCGGCGCCCGGTTCGAGGACGATGCTGCCTTTCTTGGCGAGCGCCTTGAGGTGCTCCTCGGCGGCGTTGGGCGACGCGAAACCGAAGGCCGACGAGATCTCCGCCCGCGTCGGCGGCGCGCCGAGGACTTCGACCGTATTGCGGATGAAATCGAGGATTTCCTGCTGCCTGGGGGTAAGCTTGGTCATGATCGCACGCTCCGGAATGCTGGAAATAATCACATACTGTATTCTTATACAGCAAACAACCAAAAAGCAAGCGCCCCGACAATGAATTCACGCCACCCGCCCGGCGCCTCCGCCTTTGCCCTGATGATCCTGCTCTGCGCGATCTGGGGCTTCCAGCAGGTGACCATCAAGATCGCCATCGACGGCATCAGCCCGGTGCTGCAGTCGGGCATCCGCTCCCTCGTCGGGCTGGCGCTGCTGATGCTGTGGGCGCGCTGGCGCGGCCTGCCGCTGCTGCAGGCGGACGGTACGGCGCGCCTGGGCCTGCTGGCCGGCGCGCTGTTCGCAGTGGAATTCGTCTTCATCTATGCCGGGCTGGCGCACACCACCGCCTCGCGGATGATCGTCTTTCTCTATACCGCGCCGTGCTTGACGGTACTCGGGCTGCATTGGTGTGTTCCCGGCGAGCGGCTGCACTGGCGGCATTTCGCCGGCATCGCGCTGGCCTTCGCCGGCATCACGGCCGGCTTCCTCGGCGAGAGCGGCAGCGCCGCGGGCACTTTCCTCGGCGACCTGCTCGGCCTGCTCGCCGCCGTCGGCTGGGCGGCGACCACCGTGCTGATCCGCGCCAGCGGACTCTCGCGGATCAGCGCCAGCAAGGTGCTGGGGTACCAACTCGCCGTTTCCGCCGTCGTCATGCTGCCGCTGTCGCCGCTGCTCGGCGAGGCCGGAATCACCCGGCTCAGCCTCCCGGTGCTGCTGGCGCTCGCCTACCAGGGGGTGATCGTCGCCTTCGCCAGCTATCTCGCCTGGTTCTGGCTGCTGCAGACCTACCTGGTCGGCCGGCTGATGGTGTTCTCCTTCCTCACGCCGCTGTTCGGCGTCGCCTTCGGCGTGCTCTTCCTCGACGATCCGCTGACGCCGAGCTTCCTGCTCGCCGCCGGCTGCGTGGCGGCCGGCATCGTGCTGGTGAATCTGCCGCAGGGCAAGAAGGCATGAGGAACGGGATGATGGCGCGCGGCGAGGCAAGGTGCTGACATGGCCGAGCAACACACCCTGCACTTCATCACCCGCGCCCGCGAATCGCTCGACATCACCGGCGAGGTCGCCGCGCGGGTACGCGAGTCGGCGATCGCCGCCGGCGTCGCCCATGTCTTCGTCCGCCACACCAGCTGCGGGCTGGCGATCACCGAGAACGCCGACGCCACGGTGCGCCGCGATCTGGAAACGCTGCTGCAGCGCTGGGCGCCGGACGGCGACCCGGCCTACCGGCACGACCTCGAAGGCGACGACGACATGGCGGCACATGCCCGTTCGCTGCTGACCGGGGTCTCGGTGTCGGTGCCCTTCGCCGGCGGCCGGCTGCTGCTCGGTACCTGGCAGGGAATCTACCTGTTCGAGCACCGGGCGCAGGGCCATCGGCGCGAAGTGGTGGTCACGCTGCTCGGCTGAGCAGCGCGCGCATCGTGATTCCGTCGGAATAGAAAATCCTGATGCGCAGGAACTTCACGGATCGCCTATAAACAAATTGACTGAAGGCTTTTCGATTCCTTGATAAGCCCGCCCCGGCCCACGGGCCGCCCCGACAGAAGCCGCGCGGATGCGGCAGGGAGGCTGAAATGGCGAAAGAAGCCCTGATGAAGTTCCTCGGCACGGGCATGGTGGTGCTGCCGGCGATCATGGCGGTGGGAACGGGCTCCCTCGATGCCGTCGCGATGACGCTGTTCCCGTTGCTGATGCTGATGCTGTCGGTGTTGATGGTCAATCCCGACGATCCGATCGGCGACAAGCTCAAGGCGGAAGCGCGCGAGAAGGACGAACCGCCGCAATAGCCCCTCCTCTTGCGGCGGCCCGGTCGCGGCGCTTCCGCCGCCTCCTTCGCGTGATGTTCAGCTCTGCAGTTCCGGGCGGTCGCGGAAATACGCCAGCGCCTCCGGATTGGCCAGCGCCTCGAGGTTCTTCACCGCCCGTCCGTGCACGATGTTGCGCACCGCCAGTTCGACGATCTTGCCGCTCTTCGTGCGCGGGATGTCGGCCACCTGCAGCACCTTCGCCGGCACGTGGCGCGGCGTCGTGTTGGCGCGGATCTGCTGCTTGATCCGCTCGGCCAGCGCCGCGTCCAGCGTCTCGCCGTCGCGCAGCTTGACGAAGAGCACCACGCGCACGTCGCCGATCGTTCCCGGTGGCCAGTCCTGGCCGATCACCAGCGACTCGACCACCTCCGGCAGCTGCTCCACCTGGCGGTAGATCTCCGCGGTGCCGATGCGCACGCCGCCCGGGTTCAGCGTCGCGTCCGAGCGGCCGTAGATGATCACGCCGCCGTGCGCGGTGATCTCGGCGAAGTCACCGTGGCACCAGATGTTGTCGAAGCGTTCGAAGTAGGCGGCGCGGTACTTGGCGCCGTCCGGGTCGTTCCAGAAGCCGACCGGCATCGCCGGGAAGGGCTTGGTGCACACCAGCTCGCCGCGGCCGTCGACGCCCGCCCGGCCACGCAGCGGCCGGCCCTCGTCGTCGAACACGTCGACCGCCATGCCCAGGCCGCGGCACTGGATCTCGCCGACCCATACCGGCAACAGCGGGTTGCCGAGGACGAAGCACGACAGGATGTCGGTGCCGCCGGAAATCGAGGCCAACGCGACGTCGGCCTTGATCTCGCGATAGACGAACTCGAAGCCTTCCGGCGCCAGCGGGCTGCCGGTCGAAAAGATCGCGCGCACCGTCGCCAGCCGGTGCGAGCGGCGCGGCGACAGACCGGCCTTGGCCACGGCGTCGATGAACTTCGCCGAGGTGCCGAAGTGCGTCATGCCCTCGGCATCGGCATAGTCGAACAGGATCGAGCCGGCCTTGCCGTCGGCGCCGGCGACGAAGGGCGAGCCGTCGTAGAGCAGCAGCGCGGCGCCCGAAGCGAGGCCCGACACCAGCCAGTTCCACATCATCCAGCCGCAGGTGGTGAAGTAGAACAGGCGGTCGCCCGGCTTCACGTCGCTGTGCAGCTGCTGTTCCTTCAGGTGCTGCAAGAGCGCGCCGCCGTGGCAATGGACGATGCACTTGGGCACGCCGGTGGTGCCCGACGAATACATGATGTACAGCGGATGATCGAAGGGCAGCCGGACGAAGTCCACCGCCCCGGCCGCATGCGGCGCGACGAAGTCGCGCCAGCGCACGCCGTTGCGGATCGCCGAGACGTCCGGGGTTTCCGACAGGTAGCCGACGACCACGGTCTTCTCGACCGACGGCAGCTGCGCCACCGCCTCGGCGTTCTTGGCCAGGCAGTCGACCGGCTTGCCGTTGTACCAGTAGCCGTCGACGCAGACCAGCACCTTCGGCGCGATCTGGCCGAAGCGGTCGAGCACGCCCTGCACGCCGAAGTCGGGCGAGGCCGAGGTCCAGATCGCGCCGAGCGAGGTCGCGGCAAGCATCGCCACCACCGTCTCCGGCATGTTCGGCAGATAGCCGGCGACGCGGTCGCCCGGGCCGACGCCGGCCGCCTTCAGCGCCTGCTGGAAGCGCGACACCTCGGCGTAGAGCGCTTCGCGGCTGAGCTTGCGCTTGACCTTGTCCTCGCCCCAGAAGACCAGCGCGTCGGCATGGTCGCGGTGCTTCAGCAGGTTTTCGGCGTAGTTCAGCCGGGCCTCGGGAAACCAGGCGGCGCCGGGCATGCGATCGCCGTTTACGAGCACCTTGCCGCCGCGCTCGCCGACCGCGCCGCAGTAGTCCCAGATCATCGGCCAGAAGGCCTCTGGCGCATCCACCGACCACTGCCACAGCGCGTCGTAGTTGTCGAAGCCGGCATGGCGCATGAAGGCCGCCATGCCGCTCGCCGCCGCCCGCTCGGGGCTGGGGGTCCACAGGGGTTGCCGGGCTTGTTGCATCGTTGTCTCCTCCATCTTTATTGGTTTGTCAGGACACGACTGCGCGCAGCGCGTCCGGGATCGGCACCGACTTGCCGGTGGCCGTGTCCATCCAGACGATCTTCGACGCCCCTTCCGAATAGAGGGTGTCCTCGCCGACGACGCGCAGTTCGTAATGGGTTTCCACGCTGGAGCGGCCGACGTGGCCGGCGTACAGCCGGACCTCGACCGTTCCCGGATAGGTCATCGGCACGAGGAAGGTGCACGCGGCGTTGATGATCACCGGCGCCTGCCCCTCGGGCGCCACCTTGTAGCCGAGCGCCTCCAGCCATTCGCAGCGCGCCTGCTCCATGTAGCGGAAATAGATCGTGTTGTTCACGTGCCCGTAGGCGTCCATGTCGCCCCAGCGGATGGGGATCAGGCAGGTCTGTACCAGCTTGCGGTGGGGGTGTCTTGTCTCCATGTCCTTTATTCTCGCACTTGATCGCTTGCGGAAATTTGCTACCATACGTTACCGTATTGTGCATTTCGTGCAGCATAACAAAAATTCGAGGAGAGAGAGAACATGCAACGCGAAGCGATGGAATTCGACGTCCTCATCGTCGGCGGCGGCCCGGCCGGGCTGGCCTCGGCGATCCGCTTGAAGCAGCTGGCAGCCGAAGCCGGGCAGGAGGTTTCGGTGTGCCTGATCGAAAAAGGTTCCGAGATCGGCGCCCACATTCTATCCGGTGCGGTGATGGATCCGCGCGCGATCGGCGAACTGTTTCCGAACTGGAAGGACGAAGGCGCGCCGCTCAACGCCGCGGTCAGCGAGGACCGCTTCCTGGTGCTCTCCGAGAACGGCGCCCGCCAGGTGCCGAACATGCTGCTGCCGGACTGCTTCCAGAACCACGGCAACTACGTCATCTCGCTCGGCAACGTCTGCCGCTGGCTCGGCCAGCAGGCCGAGGCGCTCGGCGTCGAGGTCTATGCCGGCTTCGCCGGTGCCGAGGTGCTGTTCGACGAGAACGGCGCGGTGATGGGCGTCGCCACCGGCGACATGGGCCGCCTCAAGGACGGCAGCGAGGGCCCGAACTTCCAGCTCGGCATGGAGCTGCATGCCAAGTACACGTTCTTCGCCGAAGGCTGCCGCGGCCACCTCGGCAAGCAGCTGCAGGAGAAATTCGACCTCAACGCCGGCCGTGACCCGCAGGTCTATGGCATCGGCCTGAAGGAGCTGTGGGAGATTGCGCCGGAGCAGCACCAGCAAGGCCTGGTCATCCACACCGGCGGCTGGCCGCTGAACCCCGACACCTACGGCGGCGGCTTCCTCTACCACCTCGAGAACAACCAGGTGACGATCGGCTACGTCGTCGGCCTCGGCTACGAGAACCCGTATCTGTCGCCCTACGAGGAGTTCCAGCGCTTCAAGACGCACCCGGAAATCCGCAGGTTCCTCGCAGGCGGCAAGCGCATCGCCTACGGCGCCCGCGCGATCGCCGCCGGCGGCCTGCAGTCGCTGCCAAAACTGACCTTCCCCGGCGGCGTGTTGGTCGGCGACGACGCCGGCTTCCTCAACGCCTCGCGCATCAAGGGCTCGCACTGCGCGATCAAGTCCGGCTCGCTGGCGGCGGAAGCCTGCTTCGAGGCGCTCGCCGGCGAGCGCCAGCGCGACGAGCTGACCGCCTTCCCGCAGAAGTTCGAACAGAGCTGGCTCTACGACGAACTCTACCGCGCGCGCAACTTCAAGCCGTGGATGGCCAAGGGCCTGCACCTCGGCGGCCTGATGTTCGGCATCGACCAGCTCGTCTTCCGCGGCAAGGCGCCGTGGACGCTGCACCACAGCGGCCCCGACCACGCCAAACTGAAGAAGGCCGCGGACTGTCAGCCGATCGCCTATCCGAAGCCGGACGGCGTCGTTTCCTTCGACCGCCTGTCCTCGGTCTTCCTCTCCAACACCAACCACGAGGAAGACCAGCCCTGCCACCTGACGCTGAAGGACGCGGCGGTACCGATCCGCGTGAACCTCGCCGACTACGATGCGCCCGAGCAGCGCTACTGCCCGGCCGGCGTCTACGAGATCGTGCGCGACGAGTCGGGACAGAATCCGCGCCTGCAGATCAACGCGCAGAACTGCGTGCACTGCAAGACCTGCGACATCAAGGATCCGACGCAGAACATCGTCTGGGTCGTGCCGCAGGGCGGCGAGGGGCCGAACTACCCGAACATGTGAGCGGCGCCATCAACGACAACGCCGTCCCGCGGGACGGCGTTTTTTTGTCGACCCGGCCGGCGGCGTGCCGGCACCGAGGGCGCGACTACGCTTCCAGCGCCAGCGCGATCGAATAGATCTCGTCGCCGGAGGCGCTGACGAATTCGGCGATCGTCTGCCGGTCGAGGCCGAGCGCGGCGCCCTCCTGCGCCCGCGCCGCCTCGCGCGTGTCGGCGTCCTCGAACGGATTCGCCGACGGCGCCAGCCAGCAGGCGAGGAAGAGGATGTCGGACAGCGACTGCGGCGGCATCGCGCCACCGAAACGGCCGCGCCCGGCGACCGCCGCGATCGTGCTTTCCGGCAGGCTGAGCGCCTCCAGCACCTTGCTGCCGACCGTCGCCTCGAGTTCGTCGATGGCTTCGATCAGCGCGCGCTGGTCCTTCAGCAGCTCGGGAAATTCGTCGGCGGCGATGCCGAGCAGGTAGAAGCGACCGAGGTCGTGCACGATGCCGGCGAGCATCGCCTCGTCCGCCGGCAGCCGGGTCAGGCGGCGGGCGACGACGTAGGACAGCGCGGCGACATGCACGCTGCGCTCCCACATGCGGTTGGCCAGCTGGCGGCATGCCGCCATGCGCTGCGAATGGCGCAGCTGGTCGAGCGTCAGCGCCATCGCCAGCGAGCGGATCGGCGCCAGCCCGACGCGCATCACCGCCTGCTTGACGTCGGTGATCGCGCGCCCCGACGGGTTCAGCGCGACCGAGTTGGCCATGCGCACGACCTTCGCCGACAGCAGCGGCTCCGAGGTGACGATGCGCGCGAGGTCGTCCATGTTCAGGTCCGGATTGTCCACCGCCTTCATCACGCGCAGGCTGGCGTCGGCGCTGGTGGCGAAGGTCAGGTTTTCGGAATGTACCGACTGCGCGGCGGGCGTCAGCGCGGCGAGGGCTTTCTGGGTCGCGGTTGTCATAAAAATCTCCGGTCCTGGCTCGCGCCATTTTAGCTTGAATACGGCCTGTCCGAAGCAATTCCGACACAATTCGGCTGCGCGCGCGATGCGTCACAGCGCGCAAAAAGTCCGTGCCGGAGCAAACGGCGCAGGCAACCGAAGAACTGCCGGCGGATCGGCGCCGCGCCCCCGATGGAACCCGCAGAGCGGATACCTTCCCCCGACCGAGACGCCGCTACCGAACCCCTGCCCCGGCACGAGTACGTCGGGCGCCGCCGGACTGAAAAATCCGGCAGCCGTCGCCGCCGCACTGCGCGGCGGAAAAAAAGAAGCCCCGGCAGGCCGGGGCTTCTGCTTTCCGCGGAACGGCGCGGGTCAGAACATCGACTCGTCCAGCGCCAGCGCACCGGCGGCGCCCTCGACGACGGTCGTCGCCAGGCCTTGCGCACGGGTCAGCTGGTGGTCGGCGAAGAAGCGCGCGGTGACGATTTTCGCCGGGTAGAACGGATCGGCATCACCGCCGTCGATCTTGGCCTGCGCGACCAGCGCGGCGCGCGCCATCTGCCAGCCGCCGGCGACGATGCCGAACAGCCAGAGGAAGGGCGCGGCGCCGACCGAGACGGCGCGCACGTCCTTGCCGTAATTGGCGACGATCCACTCCGCCGCCTGTTCGAGCGCGGCGACGCCGGCGGCGAAGCGCTGGCGGATGGCGGCGAAGTGCTCGCCGTTCTTGCCGCCACTCTGTTCGGCGAGCTGGCCGTCGAGCTGCTTCATCAGCGCGATCACCGCCTTGATCGTGGCGCCGCCTTCACGCGCCATCTTGCGTCCGATCAGGTCGTTGGCCTGGATGCCGGTGGTGCCCTCGTAGATCGCCGAGATACGCACGTCGCGCAGGTGCTGCGCGGCACCGGTCTCCTCGATGAAGCCCATGCCGCCGTGCACCTGCACGCCGGTCGAGGCGACCTCGATGCCCATCTCGGTGCTCCAGCCCTTGACCACCGGGATCATCAGGTCGACGAAGGCCTGGTTCTGCTTCCTCGTCTCCGGGTCCGGATGGTGGATCGCGGTGTCGTGTGCGGCACCGACGACGTAGGCCAGCGCGCGCGCCGCCTCGACCTGCGACTTCATGCTCAGCAGCATGCGGCGCACGTCCGGGTGGTTGATGATCGCCACCTTCGGGCCGCCGCGAACGCCGATGTCGGTGCCCTGGATGCGGTCCTTGGCGTAGGTCACCGCGCGCTGGTAGGCGCGCTCGCCGTCGGCGATGCCTTCCAGGCCGACGCCGAAGCGGGCGGCGTTCATCATGATGAACATGTACTCGAGGCCGCGGTTCTCCTCGCCGACCAGGTAGCCGATCGCGCCGCCGTGGTCGCCGTAGGCCATCACCGCGGTCGGGCTGGCGTGGATGCCGAGCTTGTGCTCGATCGACACGCACCAGGCGTCGTTGCGCGCGCCGAGCGAGCCATCGGCGTTGACCATGAACTTCGGCACGACGAACAGCGAGATGCCCTTGACGCCTTCCGGCGCGGTCGGCGTGCGCGCCAGCACGAGGTGCACGATGTTCTCGGCGAGGTCGTGCTCGCCGTAGGTGATGAAGATCTTCTGGCCGAAGATCTTGTAGCTGCCGTCGGCCTGCGGCTCGGCCTTGCTGCGCACGGCGGCGAGGTCGGAGCCGGCGTTCGGCTCGGTCAGGTTCATCGTGCCGGTCCACACGCCGGACACCATCTTCTCCAGGTAGGTCGCCTTCAATTCGTCGGAGCCGGCGAGCACCAGCGCCTCGATGGCGCCGGTGGTCAGCAGCGGGCACAGCGAGAACGCATGGTTGGCCGACTTCCACATCTCGGTGACGGCGGCATTGACCACCTTCGGCAGCCCCTGGCCGCCGAACTCGGGCTCGCAGGCGAGCGCCGACCAGCCGTTCTCGACGAACTGCTGGTAGGCCTCCCTGAAGCCCTTCGGCATCGTCACCGCCTTGTCGTGCCAGCGCGCGCCTTCCTGGTCGCCGGGAACGTTCAGCGGCGACAGCACGCCCTCGGCGAACTTGGCCGCCTCCTCGAGAACGGCATCGACCAGGTCCGGCGTCGCCTCCTCGCAGCCGGGCAGCTGCGACAGCCGCTCCAGCCCGGCGAGCTCCTTCAGCACGAACTGCATGTCGCGGACCGGTGCAATGTATTCACTCATTTCCTGTTCTCCTGATGGTTGGTTTGCTTGATCTGCTTCACTGCGCTACTTGCCGAGCAGGTAGCGCGAATCCTCGAAAGTGGCGACCCATTGCGGGCGGTAGACGACGAACAGCGTGATCACCATCCCCGACAGCCAGGCCTCGGAGAAGGCGAGCAGGCCGACGTAGGGCAGGTATTCGCTGCGCACGTAGTCGATGCTGTAGACGCCGGCGGCGACGAGCAGCCCCGAGGCGGCGATGCCGACTGCGAGGATCGACAGCGCGGCGCCGAAGAAGCCGTTGGCGAAGAGGTAGACGAACAGCTGGCGCGGCAGGAAGCGCTCGGAGAAGCGCAGCACGCCGCGGCTGACGCCGACGCTGACGCCGCCCATCAGCAGCGCGTTGGCGGCAAAGCTCGCCCAGCCGGCATCGCCGTTGAGGGTCACGCCGAGCAACGCCGCGCACAGCCCGATGAAGGCAAGTCCGGGCCCGAAGGCCAGCGCCAGCACCGCGGCACCGATCAGGTGCAGCGACAGGCCGGGCTTGATGCCGGCGTTCAGGCTCCACAGCAGCACCAGCACGACGATCGTCCCCAGCCAGGCGTTGAGCCGCGATGGATCGGCCAGGCGCCGCCACGGCGAGCGCCAGACCACGCGCAGGAAGAGCGGGATGAACAGCAGCCACGCGGCCGTCGTCCAGGCGCCGGCGAGCAGGCCGTCCGGCAGGTTCATCCCGGCCTCCTTTCCGCCTCCGCGTCAGACCGCCGCGGTGAGCTGCGGCACGACCTCGAACAGGTCGCCGACCAGGCCGTAGTCGGCGACCTGGAAGATCGGCGCCTCCGGATCCTTGTTGATCGCCACGATCACCTTCGAATCCTTCATGCCGGCGAGGTGCTGGATCGCCCCCGAGATGCCGACCGCGATATACAGCTGCGGCGCGACGATCTTGCCGGTCTGGCCGACCTGGTAGTCGTTCGGCACGAAGCCGGCGTCCACCGCCGCGCGCGAGGCGCCGAGCGCGGCGCCGAGCTTGTCGGCGAGCGGTTCGAGCAGCGCGTGGTAGTTCTCGCCGTTGCCGACGCCGCGGCCGCCGGAGACGATGATCTTGGCGGCGGTCAGTTCCGGGCGCGCCGACTTGGTCAGCTCGCGCCCGACCAGCTTGCTGTTGCCGGCATCCGCCGCGGCGGCGACGCTTTCGACGGCGGCCGAACCGCCCTCGCCGGCTGCCTCGAAGGCGGTGGTACGCACGGTGATGACCTTCACCGCGTCGGCTGACTGCACGGTGGCCAGCACGTTGCCGGCATAGATCGGGCGGATGAAGGTGTCGGCGGAGTCGACGCCGACGATGTCGGAGATCTGCGCGACGTCGAGCAGCGCGGCGACGCGCGGCATGAAGTTCTTGCCGGCGGTGGTGGCCGGGGCGACGAGGTGGCTGTAGCCGGCGGCGTTGGCGACGACCAGCGCGGCGACGTTCTCGGCGGTCTGGTCGGCGTAGTGGGCGGCATCGGCGACCTTCACCCTGCCGACGCCGGCGACCTTGGCCGCGGCTTCCGCCGCAGCAGCGCAGCCGCTGCCGGCGACCAGCACGTGGATGTCGCCGCCGATCTTCGCGGCGGCGGTGACGGCGTTCAGCGTCGCCGGCTTCAGGGAGAGGTTGTCGTGTTCGGCAATGACGAGAATGGCCATGATCAGATCACCTTCGCTTCGTTCTTCAGTTTCGCCACCAGGTCGGCGACGTCCGCGACCTTGACGCCGGCCTGGCGCTTCGCCGGTTCGGCGACCTTCAGCGTCTTCAGCCGCGGCGCGACGTCGACGCCGAGGTCGGCAGGCTTGACCGTATCGAGCGGCTTCTTCTTCGCCTTCATGATGTTCGGCAGGGTCGCGTAGCGCGGCTCGTTCAGGCGCAGGTCGGTGGTGATCACCGCCGGCAGCGCGATCTCCAGCGTCTCCAGGCCGCCGTCGACCTCGCGGGTGACGGTGGCCTTGCCGCCGGCGATGACGACCTTCGAGGCGAAGGTGGCCTGCGGCCAGCCGAGCAGCGCGGCGAGCATCTGCCCGGTCTGGTTGGCGTCGTCGTCGATCGCCTGCTTGCCGAGGATCACCGCCTGCGGCTGCTCCTTGTCGACCAGCGCCTTGAGCAGTTTGGCAACGGCCAGCGGTTGCAGTTCGACGTCGGTTTCGACCAGAATGCCGCGGTCGGCGCCGATCGCCATCGCCGTGCGCAGGGTTTCCTGGCAGCCGGCGACGCCGGCGGAAATGGCGACGACCTCGGTCGCGACGCCGGCTTCCTTCAGGCGGACGGCTTCCTCGACGGCGATTTCGTCAAAGGGGTTCATCGACATCTTGACGTTGGCGATATCGACGCCGGTGCCGTCGCTCTTCACGCGCACCTTGACGTTGTAATCGACGACGCGTTTGACAGGGACGAGAATTTTCAAGGCTACTCTCCTTTAATTGCGGCCATCCGGGCGACGGAGCCGAAGCGGTCAAATGACGCGACGATTATGTCACGCAGCCCGCGGCGGCGTTTGACATCGCCCTCCGGGCGCCCGACAATAGGCCATACTCTACGGTATGGACTGGTGCGTACGGTACCGTATGGAAAATTTGATGTCAAGCCGGCCGCGCGGCGCAATCGGCCCCACCAACACGACAGCGGAACGCGATGAACACTGAACGACCGAGCCGTACCCAACTCGACCGCAACGACTGGATCGAAGGCGCCATCGACGTCCTCGCCGACCAGGGCGTCGCCGGGCTGCGCGTCGAAGTCCTCGCCAAGAACTTCGGCGTCACCAAGGGCAGCTTCTACTGGCACTTCAAGGACCGCCAGGATCTGCTCGACGCCGTCGTCGAGGTGTGGAAGGAAGGCCGCCTGCGCGACATCGAGAAGCAGACGACCGCCGCGTCGGGCAAGGAGCTGGAGCAGATCCACCACGTCATCGACGTCTACAGCGCGGTACGCAACCGCAAGGGGATCTCGATCGAGCTGGCGGTGCGCGACTGGGCCCGGCACGACGCGAAGGTGAACGCGGTGGTCGAGGCGGTCGATGCCTACCGCCTCGAATGCACGCGCAAGCTCTTCGTCCAGCTCGGCTTCCCCGACGACGAGGCGCGCGCGCGCAGCATCCTCGTCTTCGCCTACGTCTTCGGCCACAGCCTGATGGCCTACGACCGCGCCAACCCGAAAGTCCCCGAATTCAAGCGCTGGATCGCGGAACGGATCACCGGCCGGTAGAATACCGGCACGATGAACGACCCTGCGTCACTTTCCGTGTCCCCGCGCCCGGCGCCCGGCGACATGCCCGCCTCCCGCCTGCACGCCTCGCCGCTGGTGCGCTGGCTGCTGTGGATCACCGGCTCCATCGCGCTGCTGCTCGGCATCCTCGGCGTCTTCCTGCCGGTGCTGCCGACGACGCCCTTCATCCTGCTCGCCGCCGCCTGCTACGCCAAGGCCTCGGAACGCTTCCACCAGCGCCTGCTGGCGCATCGCAGCTTCGGCCCGGTGATCCGCGACTGGGAGGAGTGCCGCAGCCTATCGCTGAAAACGAAGAAGGTAGCGATCTCGATGATGACACTGTCGATCAGCGTCTCCATCTGGGCGGTGCGCGAGTACCTGTGGCTGCAGCTGATGCTGGCCGGCATCGCGGTCAGCGTCGGCACCTGGCTGTGGCGCCTGCCGTCGCGCGACGCTGTAACGCTCGAAGAAACCTGACCGGGCTCTTATTGCGTCGAGTTCCGCACCCGGCTAAGGCAACCCCACCACCTCGGTGGCTGCAGGACGGCTATAGTGCCTGTAGTCCGTAACGAAGGTGCCATTACCCAGTTCGCCGTACGTATTGCTTCCCCAACACTTGACCCGCCCATCGGCAAGAAGCGCGCACCCATGATCCGCGGCATAGTCAAACGCAATTGCGTCATGGACCCCATCCACGATCCAGCGTGAATCGCCGCCGTCGTCCTTGGCGCTGCAGCGGATTCTTCCGCTCTTCAGTGCACAAACATGACGCGAACTGAAGACAGTGGCCGAAGCGCCCTTCAAGAAAGGGTACTGTCGGTCCAAGTGCTCACAGGCGCCGCCAGTGCAATCATTCATGCGGCTGGTACTGAACAGCCCGGCCGCCCCTTCCCTTGGCTCAACGACCGTCGGCGTGGGGTTCTTGCCCCACCGGTTGAAATGGCCAAGCTGCCCGTTGCTGTTGCTCCCCCAGCACATATAGCGACCATCGGTGAAGGACACGCAACTGAAATACAAGCCGACCCTGACTCCCGTAACCGTGCGTCCAGGCGTTTTCTGTCCGTCAGCCGCCGGCGTCGGCAAAGGCGCACTCCCGCCGTCACTGACCGCCGCCGGATAGACCCGTACCGGTGAAAGGCGCTTGCTATGCGTACCATCACCCAACTGACCCTCTTCATTGGCGCCCCAAGCCCAAAGCGTTCCGTCGGTTTTCAACGCGAGGGTGTGATAGTCGCCCGCCGCGACCCTCGCAAAGCCTGTGCCGATCCTGGTCGGTCTGGATCGCGCCGTCGTCGTTCCGTCGCCGATCGCGCCGACCTCGTTGCTCCCCCAGGTCCAGACCGAGCCATCCGCCGCCAGCGCGACGCCATGAAACCTCCCGATGGCGACCTGCACGAACCCCTCACCAATGCGTACAGGGTCGGCACGATCGATCTTCGTGCCGTCACCCAACTGATACGCACTGTTCTCGCCCCATGCCCACAGGCTGCCGTCCGCCTTGATTCCGTATGCATGACCGAAGCCGACGGCGACAGTCAGGAAGTTCCTGCCGACCTCTTTCGGCGGCGGCGAGAGCGGGTAGTCAGAGAGTTCCCACAAGCTTCCATCGGCCCGCAGCGCATAGCGGCCAAAATATCCGACAGCGAGCACCTTGATGTCACGCCCGAACACCTGCGGCGGCTTCGCCACGTCCCAGTAGTAGAGCCAGTCTGCAAGCGTCCCGTCGTTCCGCAGGCCGATCCCGCGTCCCATTTGGTAACCGCTGCGAAGCAGTTCGACAGTCCCAGGGGATACCTTGGTCGGCGCCAGCGCTTTTTCCATGCTGCGCGAAAAATTGCCGCGCGGATAAGTGGTCGGGATCGCCCCCCAACGCAACAAACTGCCGTCCTCCTTGAGCGCCAAGGTGTACCAGTCGTTGATCGAAACTTTCCGATACCCTTCCCCGACCTGGCGTGGCCGATTGCCGCCTTCCGTCGTGCCGTTCGCCAGTTGTCCATACTCGTTGCTGCCCCATGTCCACAGCGTCCCGTCGGCCTTCACCATCGCCGAATGGATGCGTCCGGCGGCGATGCTAATGATGTCCGCTGGCATCGGCGGCCCCTGGAGCTTCGCCTTGAGCTCGTTCCCGACGGCTTTGTCCCAGCCGCTGACGCCGTCGCCGAAGACGACGCGGGCCGGCTTGCGGCACGCTTTCGCCGTATCGAGCTGATCGCCCTCCCAAGCCCAGCCGGATGTCCACTCGCTGCCGTCGTCTTTCAGCGCGAGCAGGAAGTCATGCCCCAGTGCAACCTGCACATATCCCTTGCCGATCTGGACCGGCCGGGTATGCGTCGCGGTCGTGCAGTCGCCGAACATGCCAAGTCTGTTCGCCCCCCAAAGCCAGAGGCTGCCATCCGTTTTGACTGCGGCAGTATTCAGGAACCCCGCCACGACCTGCGCGAAACCGTCGCCGATCTTGACAGGTGATCGGCTGCTGCCGCTGTCCGTTCCGTTCCCCAGTTTTCCCCATGTGCCGTGGCCCCAAGTCCACAAACTGCCGTCCCGCTTGATCGCAGCCACATGCCCATACCCGGCTGAGACTTGGGCGAAATCGCCCCCAACCAATACGGGAAGCGTCTCGTATCCGTAGCGGCGGCCAAACCAGCTTCCGCCGCCTTCGGTGCCGAGTTGTCCGTCTCGGTTGTTTCCCCATGTCCATAACGTGCTGTCGCTCCGAATGGCGACGAAGAAATCCTCGCCTGCCGCCACCGAAATGAACGCCTTTCCGATCAGCGTCGGCTTCGCCTTCCGGTCTCCGAACGCATTGCCCTTGGCATCGCGTTGCAGCCCGCCCCAAGCCCACAAGGTGCCGTCTTTTCTAATGGCGAGGCTGAAGTCCCGGTTGGCGGCAAGAGCGACGTACCCTTCCCCCATGCGGACAGGCCAGCTGCCCTCGACGCGCTCTCCGCCAAGCTGGCCGGAGTTGTTGCTCCCCCAACCCCAGAGGCTCCCGTCCGACTTGATGCCGAGCAAATGATCCGAACCCAGCGCGATGCGGACGAAGCCCTCGCCTGTTCGCTTCGGCAACGGCTCCCGCACGCTCCATTGCCAAAGCTCGCCGTTGGCCTTCAACACTGCCGCGGAATCCGCTGCGGCCGCGACACCCGGTTTGACTTGCGGAATGGGCAGCGACAAGCGGGGCTCGTTCGGAACCAGCAGGGTGCGCCGGTAGGTCTCGCTGCTGCATGCGGCAACGTCATCGCCTACGAACCATAACCAGAACGGCTGCTCACCCTTGCCGCGCGGATTGCGCCAGGAACCATCGACCCGGTTCGCGTCGGCGTTGCTCGCCGACTGGGCGTGGATTTTCCACTGACCGGTGATTGTTCCCTTGACCGACTCCGACCACGACCCGGCACTGTTCATGCCGAGGGCGATTTCCTCGGACTTGCCGGCATAGTAGTAGGCGGCTTTTTGAGCTTCGACGCACAGCATGATCGGGGAATCGCCGATCGTCCCGTGCCAGACACCTGTCTTCGGTGACACTTGCGCAAATGCCGAAACAGAAATCAGCAAGGTCAGGAAACAAAAGCAACGACCTTTCATAAGGCAGCCCCTTTTTGTACGTATTGTTTGCTGCTCGCCACAACCGCTTAGACTCACCCCCGGAAGCTATTCAGATGGTACGTGTCAGTCACCGCGCCATACCGGCGGACGTTTCTCGGTAAAAGCGTCGATGCCCTCGGCGGCGTCGGCCGCCATCATGTTGCAGGCCATCGTCTCGCCGGCCAGCTGGTAGGCCGCCTCGACCCCCATCTCCAGCTGTTCGTAGAAGGCGCGCTTGCCCATCGCGACAGCGAGCGGCGACTTGGCGACGATCGCCGCAGCCAGTGCGGCGACTTCCTCGTTCAGCCGGTCCTCCGGCACGACGCGGTTGACCAGCCCTTCGCGCAGCGCCGTCGGTGCGTCGATCAGGCCGCCGGTGAGCAGCATCTCCAGCGCCGCCTTGCGGCCGACGTTGCGCGACAGGGCAACGCCCGGCGACGTGCAGAACAGGCCGACGTTGATGCCGGACGTGCCGAAGCGGGCAACGTCCGCCGCCACCGCCAGGTCGCAGGCGGCGACCAGCTGGCAGCCGGCGGCGGTGGCGACGCCGTGCACGCGCGCGATCACCGGCTGCGGCAGGCGCTGCAGCGTCGTGCATACCTTCGCCATCGCCTTGAACAGCTGCTGCATGAAGGCCTTCTCCGGATGGGCGCGCATCTCGCGCAGGTCATGACCGGCGCAGAAGGCCTTGCCGGCGCCGGCGACGACGACGACGCGCACCGCCGCATCGCCGGCGATGTCGTCGAGCGCCGCCTGCAGCGCGCCGAGCACTTCCAGCGACAGCGAGTTGAACTGCGCCGGCCGGTTCAGCGTCAGCACCGTCACGCCGTCGGCGCGATCCTCGCGCAGCAGCACCTGTTCCTGTTGCTCCATGGCCTTGTCTCCCCGGGTTAGCCGCGGCAGGCCGCGAGGTCCTGCCCCTGCAGCCATTGCGCGAGCGTTGTCGATAGCCTGTCGGCCGCCGCCGCCAGCGCCGCGGCACCGCCTGCGGCGTCGGCGCTCGCCGCCGGCACCTCGATGCGCAGCGGCTGGCGCGCGCGCAGCGCTCGTCCCTTGCCGAGCAGCAGCGCCTCGCCGCTGACCAGCGCGGAACTGCTGCCCGGCGAGGCAAACGACTGGCTGAAATCGTCGAGCTCGACACGCAGCGTGCACGGCGCGCCGCCCGGCGTCAGCGCCAGCTGCTGGCGCAGGCGCTGCTGCAGCAGCTGCTGCGGCGACGCCGCCCAGCGGGCCTGGGCGAACGCGTGCAGGCGCTGCGGGTCGGCGTAGGCCAGCCGGTAGCTCATCGCCTGCGCATCGAGCCAGGCCGGCAGCCGGATCTCGAGCGCTATGCCGGGCGGCGCGGCGGTGGCGGGCGCAGCCGCGGCCGGGCCGAGGTCGTAGATGGCGATGTCGGCGCGCCCGCGGCCGCTGCCGGCGCACGCGGCGAGGATCAGCAGGCCGGACAGCAGGAAGGCGATTCTTTTCATGGTCGGGTAGTCGCGGGAGGGACGAAACCGGCCTCGCCGGGGCCGGGCGCGGCCGGCGGCGGACCGAAGAGCATGCTCTGCGGCGCATCTTCGAGCATCTGCAGCGTATGCGTCAGCTGGCGCGAGGTCTGCGTCAGCTCGCGGCCGAGTTCCTGCAGGCGGACCGTGGACGCGGCCACGCCTTCGCCGTTGGCCTCGCCGATCATCTGGTCCAGCCTCTCGGTCAGCGCCGCCAGCCGCGGCACCAGCGTCCGCGCATCGGCGATCAGGCCGCGCGCGCCGTCGGCAGCGTCGTCGATCTTGGCGATCGCCGGCCCGAGCCGCTTCAGGCGCGGATCGGCAAGCAGCGCGCGGGCCTCGGCCAGCGTCGCGGCGAGGCCGGCCGTGCTGTTTTCGACATTCGCCAGCGTGCGCCCGATGCGCTCGCGGTTCTCCGGGCTGAGCAGCTCGTTGGCGCTGGTCAGCAGCTGCTGCGCCTGCTTCAGCGTCGCGCCGCCGGACTCGGACAGCTCCTGGATCAGCGACGGCTGCATGGTGATCTTCGGCAACTCACTGCCGCGGGCGAGAGGCTCGGTGTTGTCGCCGGAATCCTCGAGCAGCACGTGGGCGATGCCGGTCAGGCCCTGGTAGCCGAGCTTGGCCGTCGTCCCCTTGGTCACCGGCACGTCCTCCGCGATGCTGATGCGGATCAGGATGTTGCGCGGATCCTTGCGGTCGAGCTGGATCGACTCGACGCGGCCGACGCGGATGCCGCGGTAGCGGACCTGCCCCTGCAGGCTGAGGCCGGAGACGTTCTGGCGGGCGACGACGAGGTAGTCGACCGCCGCCTCGCGCTTGCCGCCGAACCACCACACGGCGGCGACCGCCGCGAACAGCAGGAGCAGCGTGAAGACGCCCGCGGCCAGCGCGTGTGCGCGGTTTTCCATGCTCAGGCGCCCGCCCCCGGCGCAGCCGTATGGCGCAGGCCGGAAAAGAAATTACGGGTGAAGGGATGATCCACCGCCATGACCTCCTCAAGGGTTCCGTGCGCCACCACGCGCCGCTCCGCCAGCGCCGCGACCCGCGTCGCCAGGCCGGCCAGCGTCGCCAGATCATGGGTGACCATGATCACGGTGAAATCGAGTTCGCGCTGCAGCATGCGGATCAATTCTACGAAATTTTCGCTGAGATCCGGGTCGAGCCCGGCCGTCGGCTCGTCGAGCACCAGCAGTTCCGGCTCCAGCGCCAGCGCCCGGGCCAGCGCGACGCGCTTGACCATGCCGCCGGACAGCTCGGCCGGCATCAGGTGCCCCTGCTCGGGCTGCAGCTCGACCATCGCCATCTTCATCCACACCAGGTCGCGGATCAGCGCCTCGTCGAGCCGCCTCAGCTCGCGCAGCGGGAAGGCGATGTTGTCGAACACCGACAGCGCCGAAAAGAGCGCGCCATGCTGGAAGAGCATGCCGAAGCGGCGGCGCACCTCGCGCCGCACATCCGGATCGGGATCGAGGATCGGGTGCCCGAACAGCCGCACCTCTCCAGCGCTCGGCTTGAGCAGGCCGACCACCTCGCGCAGCAGCGTGGTCTTGCCGCTGCCCGAGCCGCCGACCAGGCCGAGCATCTCGCCCCGTTCGACGACGAGGTTGATGTCCTCGTGCACGCTGACGCCCGCGAAGCGCGTGCATACGCCGCGGATGTCGATCACCGGCACGCGCCTCGTCACAGCGGCAACCCCACGTTGCGGGTCATGATCGCGAACACCGCGTCGGCGAGGATGACGACGGTGATCGAGGCGACCACCGAACTGGTCGTCTTGGTCGACAGGCTCTCCGTGTTCGGTTTCACGCGCAGGCCGAAATGGCAGGCGATCAGGCCGATCAGCAGGCCAAAGACGAAGCCCTTGGCGAGGCCGATCCACAGGTTCGGCAGCGGCACCACGCGCGGCAGCGTGTCGATGAAGAAGCCCCACGACAGGTCGAGCTGCAGGTGCGCGGCGAAGAGGCCGCCAAAGATCGCCGCCGCCGAGCACCACACCACCAGCAGCGGCATCGCCAGCGCCAGCGCCAGCACCTTCGGCAGCACCAGGCGCAGCGAGCGGGAGACGCCCATCGTCGCCAGCGCGTCGATCTCCTCGGTGACGCGCATGACGCCGATCTGCGCCGTCATCGCCGAACCGGAGCGGCCGGCGACCAGCACCGCCACCAGCACCGGGCCAAGCTCGCGGATGACGCTCATGCCGATGATGTTCACGATGAACACCTCGGCGCCGAACAGCTTCAGCTGCAGCGACGACAGGTAGGAAACGACGACGCCGATCAGGAAGCCGACCAGCGCCGTCACCGGCAGCGCCAGCGCGCCGGACTTGTAGACGGTCGCCGAGAACTCGCGCAGCGGGATCTCGCGCGGATGCGCGCACAGCCAGAACAGGTCGAGCACGAGCTGGCCGACCATCGCCGTCGCATCGCGCACGTGCCGCCCGGCGCGCAGCGTGATCGCCCCCAGCCAGTGCGTGAAACCGTCGTGGCGCGCCGCCAGTGCGCGCGGACCGGGATGCGGCACCGACGCGGCGCGCTCGAGGACATGGCGGTGCGCCGCCGGCATCGCCGCCGTTGCCGGCCAGCGGCGTCCCCAGCCGCGCCAGATGAGCAGCGCGCCGGCGCTGTCGAGACGCTCGACCGCCTCGAGATCCCAATCGACGCCGGCGGCGGCCAGTTCGGCCAGCTGCTGCTCGAGGCCGTTCAGCGACTCCGCCAGCACCGCCAGCGTCCAGTGGCCGGCAAGTCGGACGACGCGGCGACCGTCGCGCAGCTCGCTCGAGATCGTCGCCGGCGTCAGCATCTCAGGCCTGCCGTCGGAACGCCGCGGGGAGCGGGCGGGTTTCCGCGGGAAGCGGCAAACGGCACGGACGCGCGGGGCATGTCATGCGCCTACTCGTCCGCCCGCTCGCGCGCGAGATTGCGCTGCTTGATGCGCAGCTCGGCGCCGATGCGCGACCAGGCGCGCACCTCGTCGTCGAGCGCGACGGCGGTCAGCGGGTGGGCGCCGAGCCAGTCGTTCTGCAGTTCGAGCACGAACGCCCCGGCCTGCTCGCGGACGCGGAACGGCGGCACCGGCACGCCGTCGCGCGAGCGGTGCAGCAGCACGGCCAGGCGCAGCGCCAGCAGCAGCCGCCAGTTGGCGTCGCCGGCCGGCAGCGCGGTGATCTTCTCCAGCTTGCCGCGGTGGCCGAACACGAGCAGCGCCAGCCGCGCCTGGTCCTTCTTCGAGAAACCGGGCATGTCGGCAAAGGTCAGGATGTAGGCGCCGTGCTTGTGGTAGCCGTTGTGCGCGACCGAGATGCCGATCTCGTGCAGCCTGGCGGCCCAGCCGAGGAACTGCACGTCGGCCTCCTGCTCCGGCGAGGCCGGTGGTCCGGCGAGCTGCACCAGCATCTCCAGCGCGGTGCGCGTCACGCGCTCCGCCTGCCGCGCGTCGACCTGGTAGCGCCGCATGAACTGGCCGACCGTCGCGTCGCGCATGTCGTGGTGATGGAAGCGGCCGAGCAGGTCGTAGAGCACGCCGAGGCGCAGCGCGCCGTCGGAATAGGTCATCCGCTCCAGCCCGAGGGTCTCGAAGACCGCGCTCATGATCGCGATGCCGCCCGGCAGCACCGGGATGCGGTCGGCGCGCAGGCCGGGCAGATTCAGCGCCGGCGCCGAGCCGGCCTTGACCAGCAGCGCCTGCAGGCGCTCCAGCCCCTCCCGCGTCAGCCCGGTGACGCCACCCGGGTTGAGCTCGTTCAGTTCGAGCAGGTCGGCGATCGCGCGCGCCGTTCCCGACGAGCCGACCGCCTCCCGCCAGCCGTACCGGCGGTAATCGTGGGCGATGCTCTCGATCTCGCTGGCGGCCGCCACCACCGCCTCGCGGAAGCGCTTCCTGTCCACCTTGCCGTCGGGGAAGTAGCGCAGCGTGTAGCTGACGCAACCCATGAACAGCGACTCCATCAGCTGCGGCTCGCCGCGGCGGCCGATGATGAACTCGGTCGAACCGCCGCCGATGTCGACCACCAGCCGCTTGTGCTGCGCCGGCGGCAGCGAGTGGATCGCGCCGAGGTAGATCAGGCGCGCTTCCTCGCGGCCGGCGATGATCTCGATCGGGAAGCCGAGCGCCTGCTCGGCCTGCGGCAGGAAGGCGAGCGCGTTCTTGGCGACGCGCAGCGCGTTGGTCGCGACCGCGCGCACGGCCTCCGGCGCGAAGCCGCGCAGGCGTTCGCCGAAGCGCGACAGCGCCTGCAGCGCGCGTTGCTGCGAGGCCTGGTCGAGGTACTTGTCGGCGGTCAGGCCGGAGGCCAGCCGCACCGGCTCCTTGATCGCGTCGAGCGGGTAGATCTGCCCGTCCAGGACCCGCCCGACCTGCAGCCGGAAACTGTTGGATCCCAGATCAACCGCCGCTATCAGTTCGTACCCCACCGGCCCGCCCGCTCTCTCCGTGACAATGCCGGCATTCTAGCATCGGCGGCGCGAAGCCCCGGCCGGAGCGCGATCCCGCGCCGCTGAAATACTGGCGTAATATTCCTGAAACACGATAACGCCTTCCGCCCAGCCGACTACTGCACGCGATGAACACCCGCCCGACCCTGTTGCGCTCGCGCCGGCAGCGCTTCCCCGCCGACAATTACCTGAACCGCGAACTCGGCCTGCTCGCCTTCAACCGCCGCGTGCTGGCGCAGGCGCAGAACGCCGCGACGCCACTGCTCGAGCGCCTGCGTTTCCTGTGCATCGTCAGCAGCAACCTCGACGAGTTCTTCGAGATCCGCGCCGCCGGCATCAAGGAGCAGATCAAGCTCGGCTCGAGCTTCCGCGGCACCGACGGGCGCACCGCCGCCGAGGTCTTCCGGCTGCTCGCCGACGAGGCGCACGCGATCGTCGCCGAGCAGTACGAACTGCTCAACCACGAGATCCTGCCCAAACTCGCCGACGAGGGCGTCCGCTTCCTGCGCCGGGCCAGCTGGAACGAGGCGCAGCGCGAATGGATCTTCGACCACTTCATGCGCGAGGTGATGCCGCTGTTGACGCCCATCGGCCTCGACCCCTCGCACCCCTTCCCGCGCGTGCTCAACAAGAGCCTCAACTTCGCCGTCGAACTGGAAGGCAAGGACGCCTTCGGGCGCAGCTCGAACGCCGCGATCGTGCAGGCACCACGCCTGCTGCCACGCGTCATCCGCCTGCCCGAGGAGCTCGCCGGCTGCCCCTACGGCTTCGTCTTCCTGTCGTCGATCCTGCACGCCTTCGTCGGCCACCTGTTCGCCGGGATGACGGTCAAGGGCTGCTACCAGTTCCGCGTCACCCGCAACTCCGACCTCTTCGTCGACGAGGAGGAGGTCAAGAACCTGCGCGCCAAGATCCAGGGCGAGCTGCCGCAGCGCCACTTCGGCGACGCGGTCCGGCTGGAGGTCGCCGACGACTGCTCGCCGCAGATGCAGCGCTTCCTGCTCGAGCAGTTCGGGCTGGCCGAGGACGACCTGTACAGCGTCTCCGGCCCGGTCAACCTGGTCCGCCTGATGCAGGTGCCGGACAGCGTCGACCGCCCCGACCTCAAGTTTCCCGGGTTCACGCCGGGGGTGCCGGCGGCGCTCGCTAAGAAGCCGACCATCTTCTCGGCGATCCGCGCCGGCGACATCCTGCTGCACCACCCGTACCAGAGCTTCACGCCGGTGATCGAGATGCTCGAGACGGCGGTCACCGACCCCAAGGTGGTGGCGATCAAGATGACCGTCTACCGCACCGGCACCGACTCGGTGCTGATGCGCTCGCTGATCCGCGCCGCGCAGGCAGGCAAGGAGGTCACCGTCGTCGTCGAGCTGATGGCACGCTTCGACGAGGAGGCGAACATCGGCTGGGCGACCAAGCTCGAGGAGGTCGGCGCCCACGTCGTCTACGGCGTCGTCGGCTACAAGACGCACGCCAAGATGCTGATGATCGTCCGCCGCGAGGAAGGCAAGGCCGGCAGCGTGCTGCGCCGCTACGTACACCTCGGCACCGGCAACTACCATCCGCGCACCGCACGCCTCTACACCGATTTCGGCCTGCTCACCTGCAACGAGGAGATCGGCGCCGACGTGAACGAAGTCTTCAAGCAGCTGACCGGACTCGGCCGCGCGCAGACGCTGAAGCACCTGTGGCAGGCGCCGTTCTCGCTGCACGCCAACATCATCGCCGCAATCGACGAGGAAACGCAGGCGGCGCGCGCCGGCAAGCGCGCGCGCATCATCGCCAAGATGAACTCGCTGCTCGAACCGGAGACGATCGACCGCCTTTACGAAGCCTCGCAGGCCGGGGTGAAGATCGACCTGATCGTGCGCGGCGTGTGCACGCTGCGCCCGGGGATCAAGGGATTGTCAGAGAACATCCGCGTCCGCTCGGTGGTCGGCCGCTTCCTCGAGCACCATCGCATCTTCCACTTCCACGCCGGCGGCAAGGAGAAGGTGATCCTCTCCAGCGCCGACTGGATGGACCGCAACTTCTTCCGCCGCATCGAGCTCGGCTTCCCGATCCTCGACAAGAAGCTGAAGCAGCGGGTGATCAACGAGGGGCTGAAGGTCTATCTCGCCGACAACGTCCAGGCCTGGGACATGCGGCCGGACGGCAGCTACCACAAGAAGCGGCGCGGCACGCGCAGCAAGCCGCGCTGCGCGCAGTGCGAACTGATCGAGGCGCTGAAGCCCGGCGCGGCCTGAGCTCCAGGGACACGGCCGCGCCGTTCGCACCTCCGCCGGCAGGCTGGCGAGCCCGCATGGGCGCCCCTCGCCGTCGTCGGCGCAAGATCCGCCCGTAGCCGGACGCATGCGCGACCGATTGCGATCCGCAAAACCGGCGATTATGCTGAAGGCAATCCAAAATCTTCGGCTCGAGGTACGCATGGAGACGGATGCGTGGTTGAGCGGCAGCCTGCCCCCCGGAAGCAGCCGGAGCACGGCGCCGGCCGTGCTCGCCGAACTGGCCGCCGAGGCCGGCGTCGCCTTCAACGGCGACGCCCCCTGGGATATCCAGGTCTACGACGAGCGCCTTTACCGGCGCATCCTCACGCAGGGGTCGCTCGGCTTCGGCGAGGCCTACATGGACGGCCAGTGGGAATGCCTGCGCCTCGACGAGCTGTTCGCCCGCCTGATGCGCATCGACGCCGACGTCCGCATCGGGCGCTGGACGCGCCTGCGCCTGCTCGGCGAAATCCTGCGCCACGGCCTGTTCAACCTGCAGTCGGTGCGCCGCGCCTTCCAGGTCGGCGCGCACCACTACGATATCGGCAACGACGTCTTCCAGGCGATGCTCGACCCGAGCATGAGCTACTCGTGCGCCTACTGGCCGAACGCCGCGACGCTGGCGGAAGCCCAGCGCGCCAAGCTCGACCTCATCTGCCGCAAGCTCGAGCTGCGCGCCGGCGAACACCTGCTCGAGATCGGCTGCGGCTGGGGCGGGCTGGCCCGCCATGCGGCGCAGCACTACAGCGTACGCGTCACGGGCATCACCGTGTCGCGCGAGCAGCAGGCCTTTGCGCGCGAGCGCTGCGCCGGCCTGCCGGTGAGCATCGAACTGATGGACTATCGCGAGCTCTCGGGCAGCTTCGACAAGGCGGTGTCGGTCGGCATGTTCGAACACGTCGGGCCGAAGAACTACGACGACTACTTCGCGGCGGTCCGTCGCGCGCTGAAAGACGACGGCCTGTTCCTGCTGCACACCATCGGCATCTACACGACCTGCAAGCACACCGACGCCTGGATCGACCGCCACATCTTCCCCAACGGCAAGCTGCCTTCGGCGCGGGAGCTCGCCGCGGCGCTGGAGAAGCATTTCCTGATCGAGGACTGGCACAACTTCGGCACCGACTACGACCGCACGTTGATGGCCTGGTGGGAAAATTTCGACCGCGCCTGGCCGACGCTGCAGGCGCGCTACGACGAGCGCTTCTACCGCATGTGGCGCTACTACCTGATGTGTTGCGCCGGCTTCTTCCGCTCGCGCCAGGGGCTGCTGTGGCAGGTGGTGCTCAGCAAGCGGCAGCGCGCGGAGGCCTACCGCTCGGTGCGCTGATCACGCCCATCCCAGGAGGACTCGTTCGCGAAGCGTTTGAGGCTTCGCTCAGGCGCACCCCGAGAGTACTTCTTCGCGATGTGCAAGGCACATCGCTCAGGCGCACCCCGAGAGTACTTCTTCGCGATGTGCAAGGCACATCGCTCAGGCGCGCCGGACGCCGACGACGCCTTCGACCTCGTGCACCTGGCCGAGCGTGCGGTTCAGCTGCTGCAGGTTCTGCACCTCGACGGTGAAGCCCATGTGCGCCTTGCCCTGCTTCGACTGCGTATTGACTGCGATAACGTTGATCTTCTCGCGGGCGAACACGTCGGAGACGTCGCGCAGCAGGCCCTGACGGTCGTGCGCGTCGACCACGATGTCGACCGGGAAAGTGCCCTCCGGCGCGCCGCCCCAGTCGGTCTCGATCACCCGTTCCGGATGCAGCGCGGCGAGGTTGGCGAAGTTCGGGCAGTCGGCGCGGTGGATCGAGACGCCCTTGCCGCGCGTGACGAAACCGTGGATCTCGTCCGGCGGCGCCGGCTTGCAGCAGCGCGCGAGCTGCGTCAGCAGCTTGTCGACGCCAACGATCAGGATGCCGCGGTCGACCTCGGGCGCCTTGCGGCGGCGCGGCTCGGGCGCCGTCCGTTCCTCGGCCGGCATCTCGCTGCCGCGCACCGCGACCTGGAACTGGCGCATCCCCAACTCGTTGCGGCCGGCGGCGATGTACAGGTCGTCGGCCTTGGGAAAGCCGAGCTTCTCGGCGAGCTCGTCGATGTTCACGCCGCCCTGGCCCAGCCGCTGCAGTTCCTTGGTGACGATCGTCCGCCCTTCGGCCAGCGTTTCCTCGAGCGCCAGGTTGGAGAACCAGGCGCGCACCTTGGAGCGCGCGCGGTGGGTGATCAGGTAGCCGAGCGAGGGATTCAGCCAGTCGCGCGACGGCCCGCCCTCCTTCGCCGACACGATCTCCACCCGCTGTCCGGTTTCCAGCGCCGTGTTGAGCGGCACCAGCGCGCCGTCAACCTTGGCGCCGCGGCAGCGGTGGCCGAGGTCGGTATGCACGCGGTAGGCGAAATCGATCGGCGTCGCGCCGCGCGGCAGGTCGACGACGCGCCCCTGCGGCGTCATCACGTAGATCGTCTCGTCGAGCGCCGCCTGCTTGTAGTGGCTGACCCAGTCCGAGGAGTCGGCGACCTCGTCCTTCCAGGTCAGCAGCTGCCTCAGCCAGGCGATCTTCTCGTCGTAGTTGTCCTCGCTCTTGCGGGCGCCTTCCTTGTAGCGCCAATGCGCGGCGACGCCCAGTTCGGCGTGCTTGTGCATGTCCCAGGTGCGGATCTGCACCTCCAGGCTGCGCCCGTCCGGGCAGCGCACCGCGGTATGCAGCGAGCGGTAGTTGTTGCCCTTGGGGTTGGAGATGTAGTCGTCGAACTCCTTCGGGATCGGCGTCCACATGTTGTGCACGATGCCGAGCGCGGTGTAGCAGTCCTTGACGTCGTCCACGATCACGCGCAGCGCGCGCACGTCATAGACCTCGGAGAACTCGACGCCCTTCTTGCGCATCTTGTTCCAGATGCTGTAGATGTGCTTCGGCCGCCCATACACCTCGGCGTGGTGGATGCCGACCGCCGCCAGCTCGGCGCGCAGCCGCGCGATCGCATCGGCGATGAACTGCTCGCGCTCGATACGCTTCTCGTCGAGCTGCTTGGCGATCTTCTTGTACAGATCGGGATGCATGAAGCGGAAGGAGAGGTCCTCCAGCTCCCACTTCAGTTCCCAGACGCCGAGGCGGTTGGCCAGCGGCGAGTAGAGTTCGAGCGTCTCGCGTGCGACCTCGACGCGCAGGTCGTCCTCGGTCGTCGCGTAGTAGCGCAGCGTCTGCGTGCGCGAGGCGAGCCTGAGCAGCACGACGCGGATGTCCTCGACCATCGCCAGCAGCATCTTGCGCAGCACCTCGACCTGCGCCTTCATCTCCTGCGGGCTGGCCGCGGCATCGGCGACGAAGTCGCGGGTGATCGGGCGCAGCCGGTTCAGCCGCGAGATGCCGCCGACCAGGTGGGAGGCGGCGGCGCCGAAGCGCGTCTCGATCTTGTTGAGCCCGTGCTCGTCGTAGGTAGGCACCGCGAAGAGCAGCGCCGCCAGCCGCGAGGCGGCGTCGAGCTTCAGCCCGACCAGGATCAGCGCCATGCCGAGCGCATGCGACCAGACGCCCTCGCCGCTGCCGAGGGCATGCTCGCCGTAGACCTCGCGGGCGAATGCCGCGGCGTCGTGGATCAGCGCGGACTCCTCGGCCGTCAGGCCTTCGCAGAGGGTGAGCAGGGATTGTTCGAGGTCGCTCTGGGCGGCGACCGAATGGACGACGGAAACCATGCCGCAATTATACAATGCCGCCTTCCCCTCCGATCCCGGCCCCATGTCCGCCCGCCTGACCCATCCCTACCTGCTGCTGACGCTGACCACGCTGTTCTGGTCCGGCAACATGGTCCTCGGCCGCGCCATCCGCGGCGACGTGCCGCCGCTGACGCTGGCCTTCTGGCGCTGGGCGATCGCGCTGCTGCTGGTGCTGCCGCTGGCGCTGCCGCACCTGCGCGGGCAGTGGCCGCTCTTGAGGAAGGGCTGGAAGCCGGTGCTGGTCCTCGGCGTGCTCGGCGTCGGCGGCTACAACACGCTGGCCTACGTCGCGCTGCAATACACCGCGGCGACCAACGCGGTGCTGCTCAACTCCTTCATCCCGATCGCCACCATCGCGCTCTCCTGGCTGTTCCTGAAGAAGCGCCTGCAGCGCATCGAAGGCCTCGGCGTCGTCCTCTCCTTCGTCGGCGTCGCCACCATCGTGCTGCGCGGCGATCCGGGCACGCTCGGCGCGCTCGCCCTCAACGTCGGCGACCTGTGGATGCTCGGCGCGGTGCTGGTCTGGGCGATCTACACGATCGGCCTGCAGTGGCGCCCGGCCGGCGTGCACCCGATGCTGATGCTGGCCGCCTTCACCACCGTCGGCGTCGCCGTGCTGGCGCCGGCCTACGCCTGGGAGCTGGCGCAGGAGCGGCACATCAACCTGCACTGGGGCTCGTTCGCCGCGCTGCTCTACGTCGGCATCTTCCCCAGCTTCCTCGGCTACGTCTTCTACAACCGCGCGGTCGGCGAGGTCGGCGCCAGCAAGGCCAGCCTGTTCATCCACCTGATGCCGGTGTTCGGCACGATCCTCTCGGCGATCTTCCTCGCCGAGGTGCCGCTCTGGTACCACTACGCAGGCATCGCGATGATCTTCGCCGGCATCTGGCTGACCACGGCGCTGCCGGCGAAGGCGGGGCGCCGATGATCGGCCGCTTCGTCTCGCGCCTGTTCGGCAAGCGGCCGCCGGCCGAGATCCCCGACGCGCCGTGGCAGGAAACGCTGGCGCGACTGCCCTTCCTCGGCTGGCTGAGCGCGGACGAACGCCGGCGCCTGCGCGACCTGGTCGCCCGCTTCCTCGACGAGAAGGAATTCACCACCGCCGGCGGCCTCGCGCTCGACGACCGCATGCGCCTGTCGATCGCCGTCCAGGGCTGCCTGCCGATCCTCAACCTCGGCCTCGACTGGTATGCCGGCTGGGTCGGCATCGTCGTCTACCCGGCCGAGTTCGTCATCCCGCGCAGCGTCGTCGACGACGACGGCGTCGTGCACGAGTACGACGAAGTGGCCTCCGGCGAGGCCTGGGGCGGCGGCCCGCTGCTGATCTCGTGGGAGGACGTCGAGATGGCCGGCGAAGGCTACAACGTCGTCATCCACGAGTTCGCGCACAAGCTCGACATGCTGAACGGCGAGGCCGACGGCATGCCGCCGCTGCCGCCCGGCATGTCGCGCCGCGCCTGGGAAGAGACGCTGCTCGACGCCTACGACGACTTCTGCGACCGCGTCGACGCCGCCGAAGCGGCCGGCAACGAGACGGAGATCGACCCCTACGCCGCGGAAAGCCCGGGCGAGTTCTTCGCCGTGATCGCCGAGTGCTTCTTCGAGAGTCCGTCGCTGCTGCGCGGGCAATACCCGGCGCTGTATGCGCAGATGGCGAGTTTCTTC
The DNA here is from genome assembly GCF_016858125.1 of Azospira restricta. Lineage (NCBI taxonomy): Bacteria > Pseudomonadati > Pseudomonadota > Betaproteobacteria > Rhodocyclales > Rhodocyclaceae > Azospira > Azospira restricta. The sequence continues at coordinate 2,441,278 of NZ_CP064781.1, read as the reverse complement.
CGCCTCGACCCGCTCGCGCCGGAGCGCTGACCCCCTTGTCAAAGCGCAGCCGGGTTCATGCATAATGGATGAAAACCCGGGAGGAGGCTGCGATGGCGGAAGGACAGAAAATCCTGGTCGTCGACGACGACGAACTGATGCGGACGATGGTCATCGAGAGCATCGGCGACACTTACCGGATCACTGACGTCGGCAGCGGCGAGGCTTGCCTGGACGCAGCCGCCGGCGACCGCCCCGAGGTGATCCTGCTCGACGTCGAGATGCCGGGCATGGACGGCTACGAAACCTGCCGCCGGCTGAAGGCCGACTTCGACCTCGCCGCCATTCCCGTCATCTTCGTTTCCGCGCACGACGAGATCGAGGCGCGGCTGCGCGGCTACGAAGCGGGCGCCGACGACTACATCGTCAAGCCGCTCGACTTCCGCGAACTGCAGGCCAAGATCTTCGGCCTGCTGAACCGCCTCAGCGAACGCGCGCAGCTCCGGGAAATGGCCAGCTACGCCAGCCAGACGGCGATGACCGCGATGAGCAGCATGAGCGAGGTCGGCTCGCTGCTGCAGACGCTGCAGGCCTTCAACAGCTGCACCAGCTACCAGGAGCTGACGGAGAAGACGATCGCCGGCATCGCCGCCTACGGCCTCGAAGGCGCGGTGCAGGTGCGCACCCCGGAAGGTCCGCTGACGCGGGCCTCGCGCGGCGACGCCACGCCGCTGGAAGCCTCGGTGATCGGCCACATGTCGGGAATGGAACGCATCGTGCAGTACCGCAACCGCCTGTCGATCACCTACCCGAACGTCTCGCTGCTGATCAGCAACATGCCGCTCGAGGACGCCGACCGCTGCGGCCGCCTGCGCGACCACCTGGCGGTCCTCGCCGAAAGCGCCGACGTGCGCGCGGCGACGCTGATCGCCGAGGCGCGCACACACCGGCGCGGCGAGCGCATCGCCGCCGCCGTGCAGCGCATCACGCGCACGCTCAACGACATCGACCACGAGCAGCGGCATACGCGCGTCGCCACCGGCATGGCGGTGCAGGACTTCACCACGCGGCTGGAGCGCGCCTACGTCGGCCTCTCGCTCACCGAAGCGCAGGAGGAGTTCATCGCCGGCGTCTGCAGCGAAGGCATCGCAAAAATTCTCGACGCGCAGATGGCGGAAAGCAGCCAGCAGGACAAGATGACGGCGATCATCCACGAGCTGGAAGGAATGCTGGCGCTGTAGTCGACGCGCACACCGCGACCGATGCGAAACGGGCTTTACAAGCCCGAAACTACTCCCTATAATGCGCGCTTCTTTCGGGCCGGGGGTATAGCTCAGCTGGGAGAGCGCTTGCATGGCATGCAAGAGGTCAGCGGTTCGATCCCGCTTACCTCCACCAGCAAACCGAAAGAAAAAAGGCCGGCAACATCGACCTGAGCAGCACCGGGTCCCCATCGTCTAGAGGCCTAGGACACCGCCCTTTCACGGCGATAACCGGGGTTCGAATCCCCGTGGGGACGCCAGCCATACCGGCGGTTGCACACGCAGCCGCCCAGCAGCGCACCGACGCGGAGTGGTAGTTCAGTCGGTTAGAATACCGGCCTGTCACGCCGGGGGTCGCGGGTTCGAGTCCCGTCCACTCCGCCACACGACAAAACGCCCAGCAGCCGCTGGGCGTTTTTCTTTTTGCACTGCCCGCTCAGGCTTCCAGCAGAAACCCCTTCACCACCGCAATCTGCGCGTCGTCGAGGAACATCGGCGCGTGGCCGACGTCGGCGATTTCCGCGAGCTGCGCCCGCGGTCCGCGCTGCCCCATCGCCGCGTGCGTGTCGGCGGTGAGCAGGTCGGACTGCGCGCCGCGCACCGCCAGCGTCGGGCAGCGGATCGCGTCATACACCGGCCACAGGTCGACGTCCTGGTGCAGCAGGTAGGCCTGGCGGAAGGGCTCACCGATCGCCGGGTCGTAGACCATTCCCCATTTGCCGTCGTCGCCCCGGCGCACGCTGCTCTCGGTGAGCTGCCGCCACTGCGCATCGCTCAGGGCGCCGAAGGGCGCGCTGACCAGCCGGATGTACTGCTCGGCGTCGGCGAAGCTGTCGAAGCGTGGCGCCTTGCCGACGTAGTCGCCGATGCGGCGCAGCGATTCGGACGTGATCACCGGCCCGACATCGTTCAGCACCAGCCGGCTGACCGGCGAATCCGGCTGGCTCGCGATGATCATGCCGATCAGCCCGCCCATCGAGGTGCCGACCCAATGCACCTCCTCGACGTCGAGCCGCGCCAGCAGCACCATCATGTCCGCGACGTACTGCGGGAAGCCGTAGCCGGCGGGATCCTTCAGCCAGCCGCTGCGGCCGCGGCCGACCACGTCCGGGCAGACGACGCGGTAGTCGCGGGCGAGCGCGCCGGCGAGCCGGTCGAAGTCGCGACAATTCCTCGTCAGCCCGTGCACGCAGACGAGGACGCGCGGATTGTCGCGCTCGCCCCACTCCGTGTAGGCCATCCGGTGCAGGCCCGCGGCCGATGCACAGCGCACGTCGCACTCGGCGAAGGCAGCCGAGGCAGGGCCGGAAAACCAGCGGGACAATGCCGAAAGAATGCTCATGGGGTGCTCGCTTCGATGATCGTCCGCGGAGTCTAGCATCCGTCTTCTGCGCTACGCGGCGAACGGTCGCAGGTCGTGCCGTCGCCCCCTCTCCCAGTTTCTGGAGCGCCGCCGGCCGATTCCAGCCGGCGGGAAGAAACGGCGCCGGCGACCAGTCGCATGTCATTGATTTTATTGCCACAGCCCTGTGGCACTGCAATTGCTAGGCCGGATCATGCCCGCCGCATGCCGCATGGGAGGGGGCAAGCGAAGAAGACCACGACATGAACAAGAAATCTCGGCACCTGCTTCCGGCGCTTCTGCTGCTGGGAGCGACGCTTCCGGCAAGCGCAAACACGTTTCCGATCGCGCGCTTCGTCGTCGAAGGCAATACGCTGGTCGACGCCGCCAGCCTCGCGCCACCGCTCGAGCCGCTGCTCGGCGAGCGGCGCACGCTCGACGACCTGCTCGAAGCGCGCAGGCGGATCGAGCAAGCCTATCGCGACGCCGGCTACGGTCTCGTCGCCGTCGGCCTGCCGCGCAGCATCGATGCCGACGGCACGGTGCGGCTGCAGGTGCGGGAGCTGTCGTTGGGGGCGGTCGCGGTCGTGCCCGACGCCGCCGACCGCGAGCGCTACCGCCGTGCGCTGCCCAGCCTGCGTGAAGGCGAGAGCCCCAACCTGCTCCGCCTCGCGCGCGAACTCGCTCTGGCCAACGAGAACCCCAGCCACGCCGTCGCCGTCGATTTCGCGAAGCAGGACGACGCGATCGTCGCCGAGGTGCGCGTCGAGGAAAGCTCGCCGCTGAAGCTGTCGCTGACGCTGGACAACACGGGAACGCCCGAGACCGGGCGCGCGCGGGCCGGCATCGTCGTCCACCACGCCAACGTCTTCGGCCGCGACCATCAGGCGACGCTGGCCTACACCACGTCGCCGGCGAAGGCCGAGCAGGTCGCCATCGCCGCCCTCTTCTACCGCATTCCGCTGCCGGCGCTCGGCGACAGCCTGCTGCTCTCGGCCAACTACTCGGACGTCGACTCCGGGCGCGTCGCCGACCTGTTCAATATTTCCGGCCAGGGCTACGGTGCCGGCGCCCATTACATCCACAACCTGGAGCGCAGCGCCGACCGGCGGACGAGCGTCGATATCGGGATCGACCGGCGCGTCTATCGCGACATCGTCGATTTCTCCGGCACCGACATCGGCACCCGCGTCGCGACGCGGCCGCTGTCGCTGCAGCTCGCCAGTTCCGGCCGCCACGGCAGGCAAAGCTACGCGGCCAGCCTCGCCGCCGCGCGCAACCTCCCCGGCGGCAGCAGGAACGACGACGCGGCCTACGCCGCCGCGCGCGCTGGCGCCACGGCTGACTGGAGCACGCTGCGCGCCTCGCTGCAGTGGTCGTACACCTTCACCGGCAACAGCCAGCTCTCGCTGCGCGGGGAAACGCAGTACGCACGGACACCGCTGATTTCCGGCGAGCAGTTCGGCCTCGGCGGCAGCCGCTCGGTGCGCGGCCTGAAGGAGCGCGAGGTCGCCGGCGACCGCGGCTGGCTGGCCTCGGCGGAATGGTTGAGCCCGGCGCTGTGGGAACACCACCGCCTGGCGCTGTTCGCCGACGCCGGCCAGGTCAGGCGCCTGCAGACGCCGGCGACGCCGGACGAACGCGCCGCCAGCGTCGGCATCGGCTGGCGCATCGCCGGCTGGAAGGGCTTTTACCTCAATCTCGACTTCGCCCGCGTCGTCGACGGCGCCGGCAATGCGGAAAAAGGCGAGCACCGCGGCCACCTCGCCGCGGTGTGGTCCATGTAGGCATCGCAAGCTCAGAACGATCGACCGAAAGGGAGAAAAACATGAAGCGCGCACCCCGTTCCCCATCCCCCCGTCCGGCGTTCCGCCGGGCACTGATCCCGCTGCTCGTCGCCGCGCTGCCGGCGACGGTCGTCGCCGCACCGCCGGCAAATACGCTGCCCGCCGGTGCGACGGTGGTCAACGGCAGCGTGACGATGACCAATCCGGCGGCCAACCAGCTGCAGGTCACCAACACGCCGGGCGCCATCATCAACTGGAACAGCTTCTCGATCGGCGCCGCCGCGCTCGTCAATTTCCAGCAGCAGAACGCGGCCAGCGCCGTCCTCAACCGCGTCACCGGCGCCGGCGGCTCCGAGATCTACGGGCAGCTCACGTCGAACGGCCGCGTCTTCCTGATCAACACCAACGGCATCCTCTTCGGCGCCGGTTCGCGCGTCGACGTCAGCGGCCTGATCGCCTCGACGCGCGACCTCTCCAACGCCAACTTCCTCGCCGGCAACTACCTGTTCGAAGGCGGCGGCAGCGGCAACATCACGCTCGAGAACAATGCCCAGATCCGCACCTCGAGCGCCGGCGGCGGCCAGGTCTGGCTGTTCGCCAACCGCATCGACACGCAGGCCGGCAGCAGCATCCAGACGCCGCAGGGACAGACCGTGCTCGCCGCCGGCGACCGCGTGACGGTGGGCGACAACGGCTCCGGCTACATGAGCTTCTCCGTCGACGCGCGCGCCGGGCAGTCGATCGAGCACCTCGGCGACATCGCCGCCGAGCGCGGCGCCGTCGGCCTCTTCGCCGACAGCGTGATCGTCGGCGGCAAGGTGGACGTGTCGATGTTCGGCACCGCGCACGACGGCTACGGCCCGGCCGGGATGATCCACATCGCCGCCGGCAGCGACGTGACGCTGCGCGACGGCGCACGGCTGGACGCCTCCGGCGGCACGAACGGCAGCGGCGGCCGCATCAACATCGAGGCCGGCAATAAGGTCGCCATCGCGCGCGGCGCCGACGTCTCGGCCGACGGCGGCAGCTACGGCACCGCCGGCGGCCGCATCGACATCGGCGGCAACGAGGTGCTGATCGAGCCGGGCGCCGGCGGCATCGCCAGCGTCCACGCCGCCGGCCGGCAGGCGAGCGCCGACGGCGTCGTGAACATCGTCCGCCGCGCGGCCGTGGCCAGTGCGATCAGCAGCTATCTGCCGGTATCGACCAGCGGCGGTATCGACTACTACCCCTCGGTCGCCTTCCTCGACGACGGCGGCTTCATCGCCGTCTGGATGGAACAGAACGCGCCCGCCGGCACGATCTGGAACGTCGACTACTCGACCATCTACGCCCGCCGCTTCAACGCCGCCGGCCAGCCGGTGGGCCTGCCCTTCCAGGTATCCGCGGTCAGCAACTACCAGTACGACCCGAAGGTGATCGGCCTCGACGGCGGCGGCTTCTTCGTCGTCTGGGCCTACAAGGAGGCCCGCCCGGCGGCCGGCACGCTCGGCTGGGAGCCGCACCTCGGCAAGCTCTGGGGGCGTGCCTTCGACGCCAGCGGCGCGCCGCTCGGCAGCGAGTTCCGGATCAGCAACGACTACGGCGAAAGCGACGCGGCACGCATCGTCCAGCTCGCCGGCGGCAACTTCATCGTCACCTGGAACAACGAGACCTCGAACTACCCGCAGCCCTACGTCGTCGGCCGGCGCGGGCAACTGTTCGGCGCCACCGGAACGCCGCTCGGCGGCGCCTTCAACCTGCAGCCGGGCGCCACCGCGGCCGGCACCATGAACCCGTCGCTGTCGTACATCGTTCCGGTCAGCGGCGGCGGCTTCGCCGAGGTGTACCAGCGCAACCTCGTCGACAGCTACGGCTGGCCGCTCTCATCGAAGGTCTTCGTGCAGCGCTACGGCAACGATGGCACGCCGGTCGGCCCCGAGATCGCGCTCGGCACCAGCCACGGCAAGTTCTTCCTGGAGAGCGCGACGACGCTGGCCGGCGGCGATTTCGTCATCGCCCTGCGCACGCAGGACCCGACGACCTCCGCCTACAAGCTCTACTACGGCATCTACGGCGCCGACGGTAGCGCCCGCCGCGTCGACCAGTCGCTCGACATCGCCGGCAACAACTCCTACAGCCGGCTGACGGCGCTTGCCGACGGCGGCTTCGCCGCGCTGTGGAAGCACGCGGACACCGCCGGCGGCAGCAATACCGACACCTTCACCCGCCGCTTCGCCGCCGACGGCACGCCGCTCGAGGCGGCGCGCGCACTGACCGGCGTGCCGCAAGTGACCGGCATCGACCAGACGGCGATCACCGCCGGCGCCGACGGCCGCTACCTGACGGCCTGGAGCGAGAACGCGCAGGTCGCCGGCGGCTACACCGCCTACGAGATCCGCGCCGGGCTGGTCACGCCGGGAACGACGCCGACTGCCGGCGCGGCGCCGATCGACGGCCTGTTGGCCGCCGCCAGCTACGCCACGCGGCCGGGCCTGGCCAATGGCGTGCTCGATGCACCGGCGCCGCCGGTGGTCGAAACTCCGCCTCCCGTCGCGGAGACCCCGCCGCCGGTGGTGGTCGCTCCGCCGCCCCCGCCGGTCATCGTGCCGCCGGCCGCGCCGCCGGTCGATCCGGGCCAGCGCCGACCAAACGAAGTCACCGAATCGCGGCACAACGAGGTGCGCATCGTGACGCCGACCGGCCAATCGGACTTCATCTACCCCGGCCAGTCGCGCATCTTCAGCGAAAGCATGGAGGTACGCCCGGTGGTCGACGCCCAGGGCAAGGTCACCCGCTACGAGGTGGAGAGCCGCTCCCGGCCGGGCGACGAGCGGAAGGAGGCGGCGCCGGCGAAAAGCGGCGACGACGACGAGCGGAACGGCCGCCGGTAAGCGGCTGGCCAGCTGCGCCCGGCCCCAAGCGCCTCAGCGGCCGTGCCAGTAGCGCCGGTGCACCTGCCGGTAGGCGGACAGTTCGACGGCGTCGGCCAATACGATGCGCACCGCGCCGTCGCGGTCGGTACGCCATAGCCGGCGGCCGGCGTAGCGCGCGACGACATCCGGCCGCGGGTGGCCGAAGCGGTTGCGGTAGCCGACCGGGAAGATCACGTCCGGCGCATCGACCGCGGCGACGAAGGCCGGCGTCGACGAGGTCCGGCTGCCGTGGTGCGGCACCAGCAGCACGTCGCTCTTCAGCACGGCCGGCGCGCGGGCGAGCAGCGCCGCCTCGTCGGCCGCCTCGATGTCGGAAGTGAGCAGGACGGAACGGCCGCCGGCCTCGACGCGCAGCACGCAGGAGCGGTTGTTGGTCTTCGTCCGCGCCCGCGGCGGCCCGGGCTCCGGATGCAGCATCGCGAAGCGCACGCCGTCCCATTCCCACGCTTGCCCGGCTGCACACGGCTCGCCCGCCAGGTCGTCGACCGACGACAGCACGCGCGCCACCGGCAGCGTGGCGAGCACCGAGGCGGCGCCGCCGGCATGGTCGCTGTCGGCGTGCGTCACCACCAGCGCATCGAGGCGGCCGACGCCGAGCGCGCGCAGGTAGGGCAGCACGACGCGCTGGCCGGCGTCGGACTCGGCGCTGTAGAGCGGCCCGGTGTCGTAGAGCAGCGTCCGCGTCGCCGTCTGCACCACCACCGCCAGCCCCTGGCCGACGTCGAGCACGGTCATCCACGCCGCGCCGGCCGGCGGCCGCGGCGCCGGTGCCGACAGCGCCGGCAGCAACAGCACCGCGCCCAGCCAGCGCGCCGGCACGCCGCGCGGCAGCAGCAGCCAGACGATGCCGGCCAGCGCGACAACCACGCTCCACGGCGGCGGCGCCGGCAGCTCGAGCACCGGCAGGTCGGCCAGCCCGCCTAGGAAATCCATCACCCGCGCCAGCAGCCAGTGGTCGAGCTGCAGCAGCCCGGGCAGCGGCAGCAATGCGGCAAGCAGCGCCAGCGGCGTCACCAGCAGGCTGACCGCCGGAATCGCGAGTGCGTTGGCCAACGGCGAGACCAGCGAGAACTGCTGGAAGAAGAGCAGCAGCAGCGGCAGCGAGCCGAGCGTCACCGCCCACTGCGCCGCCCCCCAGCGGGCGAGCGCCGCGCGCCAGCCGGCCACCTCGCCGAGGCGTTCGCTGGCGGCGTAGAAGAGCAGTGCGACGGCACCGAAGGACAGCCAGAAACCCGGCGCCAGCACTGCCCACGGATCGAGCGCGAGCACCAGCCCGAGCGCCAGCGCGAGCGTCCGCGACGGCGCCGTGCGCCGCCCGGAAAGCAGCGCCAGCGCGGCCACGGTGAGCATGAACAGCGTGCGCTGCGCCGGCACCGAGAAGCCGGCGAGAAAGGCGTAGAACAGCGCCCCCAGCCAGCCGGCGGCGACCGCCGCGCGTTGCGCCGGCAGACGCAGCGCCAGCCGCGGCACGCGCCGCCAGAGGAAACCCACGCCCCACGCCAGCAGCGCCGCGACCATGGTCACGTGCAGGCCCGAGATCGACATCAGGTGCGTCGTTCCGGTACGCGCGAAGAGACGCCAGAAGTCGCCGTGGATCGCGCGCTGGTCGCCGACCGTCAGCGCCACCAGCACGCCGGCGTAATCCGCGCCGGCGAGCTCGGCGAGGAAGCGGGCGCGGATCGCGTCGCGCGCCAGTTCGACCAGATAGCCCGGCCGCGGCACCAGCGCGTCCACCAGCGCCGGCGGCGGTGTCGCGCGCACGTAGCCGGTGGCGCGGATGCCGCGCTCGAGCAGCCAGGCCTCGTAGTCGAAGCCGTGCGGGTTGGCGTTGCCGTGCGGCCGCTTCAGGCGCACCGTCAGCTGCCAGCGTTGGCCGGGGCGCAGCGCCGGCAGCATCTCGTCGCCGCCGCCGGCGTAGCGCGAGAGCATGACGCGGGCGGGCACGCGGGCGCCGGCGCTGAGCACCGCCTCGACGTCGAAGACGAAACGATCGCCCCGGTCGAACGGCTGCGGCAGTTCGGCGACGACGCCGACGACGCGGACGTCGCGCCCCTCCCAGTCCGCCGGCAAGTCGTCGGCCAGGCGCAGGTCGGCGCGCAGCGCCGCCCAGCCGAAGCCGGCTGCGACGCAGGCCAGCGCCACGAACAGCCGTGCCGCCGGCCGCTGCCGCCGCGCGTACAGCCACGCCGGCAGCAAGGCCGCAAGCAGCGCCAGGTAGACCGGCGGCGCCGGCAGCGCGGCCACGCCCTGCAGCACGAAGACGCCGAGCGCGAAGGCGAGCAGGTTCAGTCGCATCGGCGGGCAGCTGGGCTAAAATTGGAACGATCATGCGCAAACGCATCCGACGTTTCCTGCCCTCGCACGAGGCTATCCACGGCAACCGCTGGCTGGCACCGTTCGCCGATACGCTGCTGCATCCCCGCCTGTGGCACCTGAACCGCCACTCGGCGGCCGGCGCGGTCGCCGCCGGGCTGTTCTGCGGGCTGATCCCCGGCCCCTTCCAGATGCTCGGCGCCGCCGCCTGCTGCCTGGTCTTCCGCGTCAACCTGCCGCTGGCGCTGGTGACCACGCTCTATACCAACCCGCTGACGATCGTTCCGCTCTACGTCGTCGCCGTCACCCTCGGCGGTTTCGTGCTCGGCGGCGGCGGCGCCGAATTCGCCGCGCCGCCGGCCTACGATTTCAGCGACCCCGCGGGCTGGATGCAGGCGATGTCGGCGTGGACCTATGGCCTCGGCAAGCCGCTGGTGATCGGCCTGGTGCTGCTCGGCGCGCTGCTGGCGACGGCCGGCTATTTCGCGGTCAAGGCCGCCTGGCGCTGGCATCTGATCCGCGCCTGGCGGCGCCGCCGCGCGGGGCGCAGCCAATGAAAAAGGGCCGCCCGGCCATGCGGCGCGGGCGGCCCTCGTCGGCATCGGGCTAGCGTCCGTCTTGCTGCGTCCGCGCCCCGAGGCCGCTAGCCTCAGCTGACCCGGAAGCGGCGGATTTCCGCCTGCAGTCCTTCCGCCAGCCGCTCCAGTTCGTGCGCGGTGCCGGCATTCTCGGCGACCACCGAGTTGTTCTCCTCGGCCATCTCGGCGATGTGCTCGACGTTCTTCGCGATCTCGGTGCTCGCCGCGCTCTGCTCGCGCAGCGCCGACGAGATGTCGGCGACGGTGCCGACCACCTGCTCGGCATTGCCCTGGATCTGGCCCATCGCCTCGCCGGCCTGGGTCGCCAGCACGACCCCGTCGTTCACGCGGCTGACGCCGTCGCGCATCGAGGTCACGGCGCTCTGCGTGCCGCTCTGGATCGCCGAGATCATCGCCGAGATCTCCTGCGTCGACTTGGTCGTGCGCTCGGCCAGCTTGCGCACCTCGTCGGCGACGACCGCGAAGCCGCGGCCGGATTCGCCGGCGCGCGCCGCCTCGATCGCCGCGTTCAGCGCCAGCAGGTTGGTCTGGTCGGCGATCTCCTTGATCACGTTCACGATCGCCGAGATCTGGTCCGACTGGCGGCCGAGCTCGTCGATGATGTTCGCCGAGTCGTTCACCGCGCCGGCGATCTTGCGGATCTCGTCGACCACCGTACCGACGATGCGGCCGCCCTCGGCGGAGAGGCTGCCGGCCTGCTGCGAAATCTCGTTGGCCTCGATCGCGTTCTTGCTGATGTGGTCGATGCCGACGGTCATCTGCTCGACCGCCGCCGCCATGCTGGACGCCGCCTCGCTCTGCGACTCGGTGCTCTGCGTGATCTGCGACGAGGATTCGGCCATCCGCGTCGACGCCGACAGCACCTGGTCGGCGCTCGCCTGGACGTTGCGCAGCAGCGCCGAGAAGGCGTTCGCCATCTCGTTGAAGCTGTCGCCGACCTGCTTCAGTTCGTCGCGCGTGCCGAGGTCGATGCGCGGGCGCAGGTCGCCGGTCGACAGCGTGTGCGCGGTCTCCGACAGCTGCCGGATGCTGTTCACCGTCGCGTAGTAGGTGCCGGCGGAGAAGTACCCCACCACCACCAGCATCAGGATGGCGAGGCCGATGCTGACGTAGAGGTTCTGCTGCAGGCGGTTGATGCGGCGTTCGATCAGCTGCTCGAGCGTCGGCAGCATCGTCTCGTACATCTGCTTGTAGCCCTTGTCGATCGCCGTCGTGGTCAGCTCGAAGTAGTCCTTCGGCGACGTCGAGAAGGTACCGAGCATCATGTCCTCGACGATCAGCTTGTTGATCTGCTCGGCCGACTCGCTGAAATCCTTGCTCGTCTGCGCCAGCACCGCCTGCATGCCCGGGTTGAAACGGGCCGTCTTCTCCAGGTTGAAGCGGAGGTTCTTCAGCGCGCCGTTCAGCTCGGCCATCAGGCTGCTCATCTCGATCTTCTGCTGGTCGTGCATTTCCTTCTTGGTCAGGATGCCGGTGCCGCGCGCGCGCATCTGGCCGAGCCGCTCCAGCGCCACCGGCGCCTTGCTCATGATGGTGTCGATCAGGTAGTACGAATCGACGTCGGGATCGACCGTCAGCGAGTAGCTGTCGGCGGCGCCGATCATGAACATCAGCGTGCTGTCGATCAGCGCGGTATGCCGCGAGAAGCTCTCGACGCCGGTCCAGTTGAGTCCGTCCGCCTTGATCTGCGTCCACTCGCCGGTGATCGCCTTCCACTCCTTGCCCGCCGCCAGCTCCGGCAGCAGCGCCGCCTCGGTCGCCTGCAGCGCCTCCGACACCTCTTTCTCCTTGCCGGCGCGCTTCTCCTTCATCGCCTCGTTGCCGGCGATCACGCCCTGCGACATCCCGCGGTGCTGCTGCATGTACTGGAGCACGCGCTGCATCGGCTTGATCACCGCGATGCCGCGCAGCTCGGCGCGCGAGGCCTTGATGTTGGCATCAAGGGCGGAATAGAGGTTCAGGATCAGGACCGCGATCGCAACGAGCATCAGCACCCCCATCGCCCCGAATTTCTGCGTGTAGCGCAGCCGGTTCATGATGGCGATGGCGGGAGCGAAGAGAGCCTGCATGGTGTCGAGTCCTTATTGATTCCGAATTTTTACGGGGCATAAGCCTATCCCTACAGCATCGACTAGGCAACCAGCCGCCCGTCCTGCAGCAGCAGCTGGCGGCCGGCGCGCGCCGCCAGCGCCGGATCGTGGGTGACGATCACGAACGCGGTGCCGCGGCTCTCGCTGGCGGCCAGCATCGCCTCGAACACGCGCTCGGCGGTCTGCCGGTCGAGGTTGCCGGTCGGCTCGTCGGCCAGCACGCAGGCCGGCGAGGTCACCAGCGCGCGGGCGATCGCCGCCCGCTGCCGCTCGCCGCCGGACAGCTCGCCCGGCGCGTGCGTCAGGCGGTGGCCGAGGCCGACCTCGGCCAGCACCTCGCGCGCCCTCGCCTCCGCCTCCTCCCGCGCCACGCGCCGGATCAGCAGCGGCATGGCGACGTTCTCCAGCGCCGAGAACTCCGGCAGCAGGTGGTGGAACTGGTAGACGAAGCCGAGGTGCAGATTACGCCAGACTCCGCGCTCGCTTTGCTTGATCCGGGTTAAATCCCGACCCATTAATTGCACCTCGCCCTCGCTCGCCTCGTCGAGGCCACCGAGCAGGTGCAGCAGCGTGCTCTTGCCCGAGCCGGAAGCGCCGACGACGGCGACATGTTCGCCGGCGCACAGGCTGAAATCGACGCCGTCGAGCACCGACACGGCCGTCTCGCCGTTGCCGAAGCGCTTCTTCAGCCCCCGCGCCGCCAGCACCACCCGCGCCTCACTCATAGCGCAGCGCCTCCGCCGGATTGACGCGCGACGCGCGCCAGCTCGGATAGATCGTCGCCAGCAGCGCCAGCAGGAAGGCGATCAGCGTCACGCCGGTGACGTCGTTCCACTGCAGGTCGGAGGGCAACTGGTTGATGTAATAGACTTCCTTGGACAGGAACTGGGTGCCGAGCAGGCGTTCGATGAAGGGCACGACGACGTCGATGTTGAGCGCCAGCGCGACGCCGCCGGCGACGCCGATGAAGAGGCCGATGGTGCCGATCAGCGCCCCCTGCACCATGAAGATCGCCATGATGCTGCCCGGGCTCGCCCCCAGCGTGCGCAGGATGGCGATGTCCGCCTGCTTGTCGGTGACCGCCATCACCAGCGTCGACACGATGTTGAAGGCGGCGACGGCGACGATCAGCGAGAGGATGATGAACATCATGTTCTTCTCGATCTGCACCGCGCGGAAGAAGTTGGCGTGGCTCTTCGTCCAGTCCGAGAGGTAGGCGTCGACGTCGAGCGTCACCGCCAGCTCGTGCGCGACGCGCGGCGCCTGGAACAGGTCGCCGAGCTTCAGGCGCACGCCGGAGACGCGGTCCTCCATGCGGTAGAGCTTCTGCGCATCGGCCATCGCCAGCAGCGCCAGCCCGTTGTCGTACTCGAACATGCCGACTTCGAAGATGCCGACGACGGTGAAGGTCTTCAGCCGCGGCACCACCCCGGCGGGGGTCACCACGCCCTGCGGCGCGATCAGCGTCACCCGGTCGCCGACGAAGACGCCGAGCGCGCGCGCCAGCTCCGAGCCGAGGACGATGCCGAAGCTGTCCGGCACCAGCGCATCGAGGCTGCCGCTCTTCATGTGCGGACGGAAATCGGCGACCTTGTCCTCGAGGTCGGGCAAGATGCCGCGCACCAGCGTGCCGCGCACGTTCTGGTTGTACGAGAGCATGCCCTGCGCCTGCACGAACGGCGCCGCACCGCGCACCTCCGGATGCTGCGTCGTCTGCCCGGCGATGCGCTCCCAGTCGGACAGGTCGCCCGGCCCGCCGAGCACCTGCACGTGCGACACCACCGACAGGATGCGGCCGCGCAGCTCCTTCTGGAAGCCGTTCATCACCGACAGCACGACGATCAGCGCGGCGACGCCGAGGCCGACGCCGAGCATCGAGATCAGCGAGATGAAGGAAATGAAATGGTTGCGCCGCTTGGCGCGGGTATAGCGCAGGCCAATGAGCAGTTCGTAGGGAAGGGCCATTCGCGGCTTCGACAGTGGTTGGCAGGGCGGTTCGGCGAAGGCGTAATGGTACCGCAAAGCGGCCGTTCGGCCGCCGTTGAATGCCCGGTGGGCAGTGCCGTCGGCCGGATTCGAGTCCGAGGGGCGGTGCGGCGGCGCCGCCTCCGGAACGGCTGCGGCTGGATTCCGGGTCAAGCCCGGAATGACTGGGGCTTGCGCCGGAGCAAATCCATATGTCATTCAGGTGAGCGCCGCAATCCAGTAAGCTCCTGCGCATGAAACTGCCCGCCGTCTACATCCTCGCCAGTTGCCGCAACGGCACGCTGTACACCGGTGTCACCTCCAATCTCGTGCAGCGTATCTGGCAACACAGGAACGACCAGGTCGAGGGATTCACCAAGAAGTACGGCGTTCATACGCTGGTCTGGTACGAGATGCACGAGACGATGGAATCGGCGATCGGGCGGGAAAAGGCGATCAAGGGCTGGCAGCGGGCGTGGAAGATGGAGTTGATCGAGTCGGCCAACCCACAGTGGCGGGATCTGTACGGGGAGATCGTTTGAGTGGGGTCGGAATGACGCTCGCCCCAACGCCGAAGCCCTCCCCCGTCATTCCGGGCTTGACCCGGAATCCAGTTGCTGCCGCTCAGGCTCCGACCACACCAACCGCAACCACCCCGCTTCCTGGATTCCGGCTTTCGCCGGAATGACGCGCCCCTACACCGAAGCCCCACGTCATTCCGAGCTTGACCCGGAATCCAGAAACCAAGCCCCGATTGACGGGCAAGCTATTTGCTCTACAGTAGCGCCAGCCCTCTCCGGGCGCTCATCGCATCGCCATGGCCATCCAGAAAAGCATCGTCCGCCGCTACCTGATCCTCTCCGTGCTCGCCTCGGTGCTGCCGGTGCTGCTGATCG
The DNA here is from genome assembly GCF_016858125.1 of Azospira restricta. Taxonomy (NCBI): domain Bacteria; kingdom Pseudomonadati; phylum Pseudomonadota; class Betaproteobacteria; order Rhodocyclales; family Rhodocyclaceae; genus Azospira; species Azospira restricta. Next base: position 2,426,130 of record NZ_CP064781.1, on the reverse strand, counting down.
GCGTGCTCTACGACCGCTTCACCGGCGCCGCGCTCGAACAGCTGCTCGGCGAGAAGGTGGCGACCCACCTCACCGCCACCGCCAACCGCCTCGCTTCCTACCTCGAAGCCCGCCGCTACCAGGTCGAGACGCTCGCCAACTACCCCGGCATGGCCGGGCTGGCACGCGCCGGGACGCCGGCGAGCGAAGAGCTGAAGGCGCTGCTGCAGATCGAATCGGATCTGCCCGACCTCTACGGCATCCTCTTCTTCGACGCCGACGGGCGCCTGCAGCGCGTGATCCCCGGGCAGGCCGCGTCCGGCCCGCCGTACTGGGCCGACCGCCCGTTCGCGACGGCGCCGCTGCCGATCACGCCGCTCGGCGACACCCATGTCATCGGCCCGATGCCGGCGGCCAACGGCGACTCCGGCTGGCTGCTGGTGCGCCACCCGCTGCGCGCCGGCAACGCCGAGCAGGTGGTCGGCTACATCGCGCTGCACGTGCGGCTGGCCTCGCTCACCGAGCAGCTCGGCTTGAACCCTGCCGCCGGCGCGCTGCAGCCGATCCTGCAGACGCCGGCCGGCCGCTTCAACGCCATCGGGCTCGCGGTCGGCGGCGGCGGGCGACAGATTCCGGGCCCGGACTTGCTGCCCGGCTGGCGGCCGCTGCTCGAAGTCGAGGCCGCCGGCGTGCTCAAATCCTTCGAGGCCGAACGGCGCGTGCTGCTGGTTGCCGTGCTGACCGGCGCGGCGCTGGTGGCGCTGGTCTTCTACCGCCTTTCGCGCTACCTGCGGCGGCGCATCGGCACGCTGGTCGAGGGCGCCGAGGCGATCGCCGCCGGCGAGCTCGGCCACCGCATCGCCGACCGCGGCGGCGACGAGGTCGCCACCGTCGCGCACGCCTTCGACGCCATGTCGGCGCGCCTCGCCGAAGTGCTCGAACAGGCGGTGCGCATGGAGAAGCTGGCCGTGCTCGGCCAGTTCGCCACCGGTATCGCGCACGAGATCCGCAACCCGCTGGCGGCGATCAAGACCAGCGTGCAGGCGCTGGCGCGGCGTGAGCAGGACGCGAAGCGCGCCCAGCTGCTGGCCGGCATGGAGCGTGAGATCGACCGCCTGGCCGGCGTCGTCAGCGACCTCGTCGACTTCGGCCGGCCGCGCCCGCCGGCCCCGGCGGAGATTGCCGTGCGCGACGCGCTGCAGCGCGTCGTCGGGCTGGTCGCGGCGGAATCCGAAGGCAAGGGCCTGCAGCTCGCCTGCGACGCCGATCCCGCGCTGACGCTGCATGCCGACCCCGACCACCTGCAGCAGATCGTGCTCAACCTCGCGCTCAACGCGCTGCAGGCAACACCGGCCGGCGGCGCGGTGCGCCTGGCCGCGCGGGTGCTGGGCGACGCGGTCGCGATCGAGGTATGCGACACCGGCTGCGGCATTCCGCCCGAGCTGCTCGAACGTGTCAGCGAACCCTTTTTCACCACCAAGACCAAAGGCGTCGGGCTCGGCCTCTCGATCTCGCGCCAGCTCTGCGAACTCAACGGCGGTACGATGCAGATCGAGAGCCAAGCGGACGGTGAACATCGCGGCACCGTCGTCCGCGTCGTCCTGCCACGCCACGGGAAACCCGATGCCGACCATCCTGATCATTGACGACGAAGCCAGCCTCGTCAGCTCGCTCACCTTCGCGCTCGAAGCCGAGGGCTACAAGGTGCACGGCGCCGGCACCGGCGCCGAAGGCCTCGCCGCAGTCGCCGCGCTGCACCCCGACCTGGTGCTGCTCGACCTGCGCCTGCCCGACCGCTCCGGGCTGGAGGTGCTGGAAGCGCTGCCCCGCGGAGAAAATGACAACAGCAGCGCCCCGCAGGTGATCATGATCTCGGCGCACGGCGACACGCGCGCCGCGGTCAAGGCGGTGAAGATGGGCGCTGCCGACTACCTGACCAAGCCCTTCGACCTCGACGAGCTGCTCGCCATCATCGAGAGCGCGCTCGAACGGCGGCGCATGGCCTGCGAGATCGACTTCCATCGCCGCGCCGCGCTGCGCGATTCCGGCCTCGTCGGGCAGAGCCCGGCGCTGCTCGAACTGGCCGCGACCATCGGCCGCGTCGCGCGAAGCGGCACCGCGCGCATCCTGATCCTCGGCGAATCGGGCACCGGCAAGGCGCTCGTCGCCAAGGCCATCCACACCGGCAGCCCGCGCGCCGCCGGGCCGTTCATCGAGATCAACTGCGCCTCGCTGCCCGAGCAGCTGATCGAGGCCGAGCTGTTCGGCGCCGAGAAAGGCGCCTACACCGGCGCCCATGCGCGCCGCGCCGGGCTGGTCGCGCTCGCCGACAAGGGCACGCTGTTCCTCGACGAGATCGGCGAACTGCCGCTGCCGCTGCAGGCCAAGCTGCTGCACTTCCTGGAGAACGGCCAGTACCGCGCGATCGGCTCGTCCGCATCGCAGACCGCCGACGTGCGCGTGGTCGCCGCGACCAACCGCGACCTCGCCAAGGAAGCGGCGGCCGGCCGCTTCCGCGAGGATCTCTACTACCGGCTCAACGTCATCAGCCTCGCCGTGCCGCCGCTGCGCGAGCGCGGCGACGACATCGGCGAACTCGCCGACCACTTCGCCCGCCGCTACGCGCACGAGGAAGGCGTGGCGCCGATCCGCCTCGGCGCCGTGGCGCGCGGCCTGCTCGCCGCCTACCGCTGGCCGGGCAACGTGCGCGAACTGAAGAACCTGATCGAGCGGCTGACCATCCTCTTCCCCGGCCGCGAGATCGGCGCCGCCGAGCTGCCGCCGGAAATCGCGAAGGTGCCGCAAACGGCTTCCCCCGCGGCGGCGGCGCCCGCCGTGCCGGCCGCCCCCGCGGCACCGGCTGCAGCGCCGCGCGAAGCAGCCTCGATCAGCGACGCGCTGGCCGACGCCGAACGCGACATGCTGCTCGCCGCGCTGCGCGAGCACGCCGGCCACAAGGGCAAGGCCGCCGACAGCCTCGGCATCTCGCGGCATGCCTTCAAGCGGCGGCTGCAGCGGCTCGGCATCCAGTAAATGTCGAAAAACACCTCACCATCCATGCCCAAGCTCCACCAACTCCACCGCGACATCGACGCCCGCGTCGGCGCCATCCGCGACGCCCACCCCGACTGGCTGTGCGGCAAAGGCTGCGACGGCTGCTGCCGCCACCTCGCCGACGTCCCGCGGCTGACCGCCGCCGAATGGGCGCTGCTGCGCGAGGGCCTGGCCCGGCTGGCGCCGGAACGCCTTGCGGAAATCGTCGGCAACGCCGCCGCCCTCGCCCGCCAGCCGTCGCCGCCCGTCGTCTGCCCGCTGCTCGACCGGGCCAGCGGCGCCTGCCCGGTCTATGCCCAACGCCCGGTCGCCTGCCGCAGCTACGGCTTCTACGTGCAGCGCGACAAGGGGCTCTATTGCGGCGACATCGAATCGCGCGTGGATAATGGCGCACTGGGCGATGTCGTGTGGGGAAACCATGATGCCATCGACCAGCGGCTCGCCGCCCTCGGCGAAAGCCGCCCGCTGACCGAATGGGTCGCGCTCTGGCAAAACGAGCCGGTAGTCCACGGCGGCTGACGCCCGCCACGCGCGAATCGACAACCAGCGCAGGAGCAGGAACGATGAAGATCGCCATCATGGGCGCCGGCGCCGTCGGCTGCTATTACGGCGGAATGCTGGCGCGGGCCGGCCACGAGGTGGTCCTGATCGGCCGGCAAGGGCACGTTGACGCGATCCGCCGCCACGGGCTGCTGCTCGACACCCGCAGCTTCCGCGAACACGTCGCGGTCGCGGCCGACACAGACGCCGCCGCCGTGCGCGGCGCCGAGATCATTCTCTGCTGCGTCAAATCGACCGACACGCAGCAAGCCGCCCGCGCGATGGCCCCGCATCTCGCCGCCGACGCGCGGGTGCTGAGCCTGCAGAACGGCGTCGACAACGCCGAGCGCCTGCAGGCCGAACTACCGCAGCGGGTGGCGCCGGCGGTGGTCTACGTCGCCAGCGAAATGGCCGGGCCGGGCCACGTCAGGCACCACGGCCGCGGCGAGCTGGTGGTCGGGCCGGCGACCCTTACCGACGAACAGACCCGGCAATTCGTCGCCGCCGGCATCCCCATCGTCGTCTCCGACAACGTCGCCGGCGCGCTGTGGGCGAAGCTGGTCCTCAACTGCGCCTGGAACGCCCTCTCGGCGATCACGCAGACGCCCTACGGCAAGCTCTGGCAAAGCGCCGAGGTGCAGGCGGTGATGCGCGACGCGGTCGCCGAATGCCTGGCCGTCGCCGCCGCCGAAGGCGTCACGCTGCCGGACGATGCGTGGACGGCGATCGTGCGCATCGCCGAGACGATGCCCGGCCAGCTGTCCTCGACCGCCCAGGACCTCGCCCGCCAGAAGTGCAGCGAGATCGACCACTTGAACGGCTACGTCGTGCGCAGAGGCGAGGCGCACGGGATCGCGACGCCGGTCAATCGCACGCTGCATGCGCTGGTCAAGGTGCTGGAAAGCGGCTTCGCGGCATAGCCATGGCACCATGGGGATCGATACCCGGGGCGCACGCCTCGCAACGCCACCGCCGACTGATGAAAGCTCACCGCTGATGCGCCCGCGGAAAACCCCCTTCCTCCCGATCGTACCGTTCGTACCGTTCGTAGTGTTCGTACTGTCCGCCCTGCCGCAGCAGGCCCTCGCCGCCCCGCTGCCAAAACTCGGGGCTTCCGGGGAGGACGTCACGGTATCGGGGCTGTCGTCGGGCGGGTTCATGGCCGTGCAGTTCGAGATTGCCCATTCGCGGACGGTGAAAGGAGCCGGCATCATCGCCGGCGGGCCCTTCTACTGCGCCGAAGGAAAAATAGCGCGCGCGCTGGCGAACTGCATGGCGCCCTCGAAGGATGCCCCGCCGCCGACGCTCGCCGACCAGCAACGGGCGATCAACGAAGCGGCCAAGGCCGGGAAAATCGACCCGCCCGAGCATCTGCGCCGACACCGGGCCTGGCTGTTTTCCGGCGGCAGGGACCAGACGGTGAATCCGCAGGTGGTCGACGCGCTGCACGCTTTCTACGCCTCCCTCCTGCCGGGAACCGCGATTCGCCGCGAACAGCTCGCCGACGCCGGGCACGCGATGGTGTCGGTCGACGACCGGCAGGCCAATGCCTGCGCCACGTCCGAACCGCCCTTCATCAACCGCTGCCGGGAATTCGATGCCGCAGGACAGTTGCTGGAACACCTGATCGGACCGTTGCAGCCGAAGGCCCGCGCCGCCGACGGGGAGTTGCTGGCATTCGCACAGGCCGAGTTCGTTCCCGGGCGGGCGATCGACGCCAGCATGGCCGACGAAGCCTATGCCTACATCCCGAAATCCTGCCGCGCGGGCGGCTGCCGGATACATGTCGCCTTCCACGGCTGCCGCCAGACCACCAAGGACATCGGGCGGCGCTTCGTCGAAGGTGCCGGCTACAACGCCTGGGCGGACAGCAACCGCATCGCCGTCCTTTACCCGCAGATCGTTCCGCGCAGCGGCCCCGCCCTCGGCTCGTGGAAAGTCGTCATGAACCCGAAAGGGTGCTGGGATTGGTGGGGCTACACGGGAAGCGACTACCAGACCCGGGAAGCCCCGCAGATCAAGGCGGTCAGACGCATGATCGACAGGCTGCAGGGCAAGCCCGGCGGCAATCCCTAGCGCCTCGGGGATCAGGGAGGGATCCGGATTCTCTCCGGCGCAAACGTCCGTCGGCCAGCTGCTGGATGGCGGAAGGCTCGCAGCTTCCGCGAAGCGCGATGAACATGGTGATTCCGGGAAGGGTCATTGCCATGAGGAAACGGATGGTACGACGCAGGCTGCCGCCTACCGGACCGGAGAACTACAGAGAAGCACGGTTTTTCCACCGGGAAAATCCGATAATAGCGGCCTATCGTTTTTGATTCGTTTTGAACGCGCTGCGAACGCGTTGTGAACGCCATTTTTGGATTCCCGCATGGAAATTAAGGTCAACTTTCTCGACAAGCTTCGTCTTGAAGCCAAGTTCGACGACTTCACGGTCATCGCCGACCAGCCCATCCGCTACAAGGGCGACGGCTCGGCGCCGGGGCCGTTCGACTACTTTCTGGCTTCGTCGGCCTTGTGTGCGGCTTACTTCGTGAAGCTGTACTGCGACACGCGCAATATCCCGACCGAGCACATCCGCCTGTCGCAGAACAACATCGTCGATCCCGAAAACCGCTACCAGCAGATCTTCAAGATCCAGGTCGAGTTGCCGGCCGATATCTCGGCCAAGGACCGGCTGGGCATCCTGCGTTCCATCGACCGGTGCACGGTGAAGAAGGTGGTGCAGGCCGGGCCGGAGTTCGTGATCGAGGAGGTCGACAACCTCGATGCCGATGCCCAGGCCTTGCTGACGCTGAATCCGGCTGCGGGCGCGAGCACCTATATCGCCGGCAAGGATCTGCCGCTGGAGCAGACCATCGCCAACATGTCGGGGTTCCTGGCGGGCCTCGGCATCAAGATCGAGATCGCTTCGTGGCGCAATCTGGTGCCCAACGTGTGGTCATTGCATATCCGCGATGCGCACTCGTCGATGTGTTTCACCAACGGCAAGGGCGCGACCAAGGAAAGCGCACTGGCGTCGGCCCTGGGCGAGTACATCGAGCGGCTGAACTGCAACCATTTCTACACCCACCAGTTCTGGGGCGAGGACATTGCCGACGCGGCGTTCGTACATTACCCGGATGAGCGCTGGTTCAAGCCGGGGCGCAAGGATGCGCTGCCGGCCGGCATCCTCGACGACTACTGCCTGCAGATCTACAACCCCGACGGCGAGTTGCGCGCTTCGCATCTGGTCGACACCAACTCCGGCAATGCGCAGCGCGGCATCTGTTCGCTGCCGTTCGTCCGCCGGTCGGACGGCGAGGTGGTGTATTTCCCGACCAACCTGATCGACAACCTGTACCTCAGCAATGGCATGAGTGCCGGCAATACGCTCGCCGAAGCGCAGGTGCAATGCCTGTCGGAAATCTTCGAGCGGGCGGTCAAGCGCGAAATTCTCGAAGGCGAACTTGCGCTGCCCGATGTGCCGCCCGACGTGCTGGCGAAATATCCGGGCATCCTCGCCGGCATCGAGGCGCTGGAAAGGCAGGGCTTCCCGGTGCTGGTCAAGGATGCCTCGCTCGGCGGCGAGTTTCCGGTGATGTGCGTCACCCTGATGAACCCGCGCACGGGCGGCGTGTTCGCGTCCTTCGGCGCGCACCCCAGCCTGGAGGTGGCGCTCGAACGCAGCCTGACCGAGCTGCTGCAGGGGCGCAGTTTCGAAGGCCTGAACGACTTGCCCCGGCCCACCTTCGAGTCCAACGCGGTCACCGAGCCGAACAACTTCGTCGAACACTTCATCGACTCCAGCGGCGTCGTGTCGTGGCGCTTCTTCAGCGCCAAAGCCGATTACGACTTCGTCGAATGGGACTTTTCCGGCCACGGGGAAAATTCCAACGCCGACGAAGCCGCAACCCTGTTCGGCATTCTCGAAGGCATGGGCAAGGAAGTGTACATGGCGGTGTATGACCAGCTCGGCGGCAGTTCCAACGCTATCGCCTGCCGCATCCTGGTGCCGGGCTATTCGGAAATCTATCCGGTCGAGGATCTGATCTGGGACAACACCAACAAAGCGCTGGCCTTCCGCGCCGACATCCTGAACCTGCATCGCCTCGACGATGCAGCCCTGGCAGCGCTGCTCAGACGGCTGGAAGAGAGCGAACTCGACGATTACACCGACATCATCACCCTGATCGGGATCGAGTTTGACGAGAACACGGACTGGGGTCAGCTCACGGTTCTGGAGTTGAAACTGCTGATCCATCTGGCGCTGAAGCAGTTTGCAGAAGCCCACGACCTGGTGGGCGCCTTCCTGCAATACAACGAGAACACGGCCGAGCGCGGATTGTTCTACCAGGCCATGCATGTGGTGCTGGAGGTGCTGCTCGACGACGAGCTGGAACTGGACGACTACGAGGCCAATTTCCGCCGCATGTACGGCGACCCGCGGATGGACGCGGTGCTGGGGTCGGTGGACGGCAGCGTGCGCTTCTTCGGCTTGACGCCAACGAGCATGAAACTGGAAGGGCTCGACCGGCACCAGCGCCTGATCGACAGCTACAAAAAACTGCACATGGCGCGGGCCAAGGTGGCGGCTTCATCCCGTTAACGCACGCGCGTGACCGGCCAGCTCCCCGGACACTGGGGCACCCGTTGCGTGCCAGGCCAAGGTCCGGCACCGGATGGCCTGGCCATCCGCAACGGGTCTTGTCGCCAAGACGCGGCCAGCCGTCCGCCTCTGCCAACCGGCCCCCGCGCGCAGGCGCCCTATCCGGCGGCCGTCGCCCGTCGCTGCGGAAGCACCCAGTCGGCACGCGGGAAGTGGCAGGTGTAACCGCCGGGATGGCGCTCCAGGTAATCCTGATGCTCCGGCTCCGCTTCCCAGAAATCGCCAACCGGCTCGACCTCGGTCACCACCTTGCCCGGCCACAGCCCGCAGGCATCGACGTCGGCGATGGTGTCCAGCGCGATCAGCCGCTGGCGCTCGTCAACGTAGTAGATCGCCGAACGATAGGACGGCCCACGGTCGTTGCCCTGGCGGTTGCGGGTCGTCGGGTCGTGGATCTGGAAGAAGAACTCCAGCAGGCGCCGGTAGCTCAGCCGCGCCGGGTCGAACACGATCTCGATCCCCTCGGCATGGCTGCCGTGGTTGCGATAGGTGGCGCGGGGCACGTCGCCGCCGGTGTAGCCGACGCGCGTGGAAAGCACCCCCGGCAGGCGCCGGATCAGATCCTGCATGCCCCAGAAGCAGCCGCCGGCGAGGACTGCGCGCTCTGTGTCTGCCATCACGCCCCCTCCACCTGGTCGATGTACTCGCCGTAGCCCGCGGCTTCCATCTGGTCGAGCGGGATAAAGCGCAGCGACGCGGAATTGATGCAGTAGCGCAGGCCGCCGCGATCCGCCGGGCCGTCCGGGAAGACGTGCCCGAGGTGGCTGTCGCCGTGGGTCGAGCGGACTTCGATGCGGACCATGCCGTGGCTGGTGTCGTGCAGTTCGGTCACGAAAGCCGGGACGATCGGCTTGCAGAAGCTGGGCCAGCCGCAGCCCGAGTCGAACTTGTCGCTCGACGCGAACAGCGGTTCGCCCGAGACGACGTCGACGTAGATTCCCGGCGCGTGATTGTGCAGATACTCGCCGGTGCCCGGGTATTCGGTACCGCTCTGCTGGGTGACCCGATACTGCTCGGGGTTCAGCGCGGCGATCGCGGCTTCGTTTCTCGTATAGCGTGTCATGGCGTCCTCTCTCCGTTGCGGGGTGAGACAGCAGGCAGCGGCTTTTGATCCCGCGCGACTCCGCGGCTACCCCAAGCTTGGTCGTCGGTGGTGCGGCAAACCTTACACCCCCTGCCAACGGCGACCGACGGTCGCATCGCAGCGAATGCACGCCAATGACCTGTCGATTTCAGAAAACGGGAAGTCTGCGCCAAGCTCCGCGGCAAACCAAACGGCCGCAATGGATTCCGGGTCAGGCCCGGAATGACGGGGGGCAGGCTTCGGTGTCGGGGGCACGTCATTCCGGCGAAAGCCGGAATCCAGAAAACGGGGCATTTGCGCTTGGCCCTGCGACGACCGAAGCGGCCGCAATGGATTCCGGGTCAAGCCCGGAATGACAGGGGGCAGGCGCCGGTGTCGGGGGCACGTCATTCCGGCAAAGCGATCTTTGCTAAGCTCCCAGCCATGAACACGCCCACCCACAAGCCCACCCTCGCCGAACTTTTCGCCCAGCGCCAATTCACCTATTTCTGGCTCGCCCGCCTGTCCGCCACGCTCTCGCAGCAGATGCTGATGGTCGCCGTCGCCTGGCAGCTCTACGACATCACCGGCAGCGCCTGGGATCTCGGCCTGGTCGGCCTGTTTCAGTTCGTGCCGGCGCTGCTGCTGACGCTGCCGGCGGGTCATCTGGTCGACAAGTTGCGGCGCGGCCGGATCTTCGCCACCTGCGTGCTGGTGCAGGGGCTGGTGGCGCTCGTGCTGCTGCTCGCCACCGAGAACAGCTTCATTTCCCGAGAACTGATTTTCGGCCTGTCGATCGTGCTCGGCGCCTGCCGCGCCTTCCAGATGCCGACCCAGCAGGCGCTGGTGCCGATGCTCGTTCCCCTCACCTTGCTCGAGCGCGCCGTGACGCTCGCCACCACCGGCATGCAGGCCGCCATCATCTGCGGCCCGGCGGTCGGCGGCGCAATCTATGTGGCCGGTGCCGACAAGGTCTACGGCACCTGCACCGGGCTGATGCTGCTGGCCTTCCTGCTGATGCAGGGGGTGCATGACCGCTACGAGCCGTCGAAGGAAAAGACCTCGCTGAGCAGCATCCTGGCCGGCTTCACCTTCGTCTGGAACCACAAGCTGCTGCTCGGCGCCACCTCGCTCGACCTGTTCGCCGTGCTGCTCGGCGGCGCCACGGCGCTGCTGCCGATCTACGCCCGCGACATCCTGCACACCGGGCCGCAAGGACTCGGGCTGCTGCGCGCAGCGCCGGCGGCCGGCGCGCTGCTGATGTCGGCCATCCTGCTGCGCTGGCCGATCCAGCGCAAGGTCGGCCCCTGGCTGATGAGCTCGGTGGCCATCTTCGGCGTGGCCACCGTGGTTTTCGGGCTGTCCGAACATTTCACGCTGTCGCTGATCGCGCTGGCCGTCACCGGCGCCTTCGACAACATCAGCGTCGTCATGCGCCAGACCCTGGTGCAGATCGAAACCCCCAACGAAATCCGCGGCCGGGTGTCGGCGGTCAATTCGATCTTCATCGGCGCCTCGAACCAGCTCGGCGAATTCGAATCCGGCGCCACCGCCGCCCTGTTCGGCCCGGTGGGTTCGGTGGTGATGGGCGGGGTCGGCACCCTGCTGGTGTCGGCTGCGTGGGTTCGGCTGTTTCCGGAGTTGGCCAGGCGCGACCGGATGCGGGGGTGATGTTTTGGAAAAATGGAGCTCTATTAGCGTGGCATCACGTGCTTTTATTTAAATAAGCACAAAAATTTTTAATAAAAAGTTCCCTTATTAAAAGCACTCTTGGTTCATGGAACGAGATACCGCCTTCGTTTATCCAGCGGGGAATCGAAGCTGACCCCTATAGTTCGAAGGTGTGCCACGGCGCAAACTCCATGACCTGGGCGAACACGAGCTTGCCGGCATACATCAGCGCCTCCCGGTGAAATCCGGGAAGACTGCCAAATTGCTCGCTCGACGTTCAAGTCGTTAACACCCATGAAAATCACAAAACCCTTGTCTCATGCGGCATTCGAGTCATCACCCTCGAAATCTGTCGGACACTACTGATGCCTGCTATCTGGTCGCCCAGAACGGCGACCCGAAAAAGCAGGAGATCGCCTTCGCTCAAACCTATTTTGCTGTCCAAACCCGCAAGGCCGAGTTGATCGAACAGCGCCTTCTTGATGCCGAACGGCTATCTGCGCGCAAGGTCAGAGACATTTCACTTTGCCTCCGCCCCCAGTAGAACACGTGACTCCGCTGGGCAGAAGTTCTCATATTTGCTAACATAGGACCATGTCTTTCAACATCGAATACTTCCACGAACGAGTCCTCCATGAGGTCGAGTCGTGGCCGGTCGATGTTCTGGCTGACTACGCGCGGCTCGTCGAGTTGCTTGCGGAGCATGGCCCGAGCCTTCGGCTTCCGCATTCGCGCGCCTTTGGTGATGGCCTGTTTGAATTGCGCCCCAAGGGCCGTAGCGGTATTGGCCGTGCGTTTTACTGTTTTTTGCTCGGCAAGCGCGTCATCGTGCTGCATGCGTTCATCAAGAAAACGCAGCAGACACCGGACCGCGAGTTGAAGCTGGCGCGTCAGCGCCTGAAGGAGGTTCGAGATGCCTGATCTGAAATTCAACCCTGTGGCCCATGACCACAAGAAGTTTCTTGCCAAGGCGCAGAAGCGCGACGGCTTTACCGAAGCCTACGAGGCGCTTGCGCTCGAATATCAGCTTGCCAGCCAGATGCTGAAGGCGAGAGCGCGAGCCGGTCTTACGCAGGATGCGGTTGCCGAACGCATGGGTACGACAAAAAGTGCTATTTCCCGACTCGAGTCCGCCGGCAAGCATGCGCCATCGCTCGCCACGCTAAAGCGTTACGCCGAAGCGGTCGGCTGCGATCTTCAAGTCAAGTTGGTACCACACAAAGCCGCATGACGCGGCTAACTCAGAGTCTCGTGATGGACTGAAGGCATTGCTGGAATGACAGCGTTACCGCTGAGAGCATCCTCGTCATTCCGGGCTTGACCCGGAATCCATTGGCGGCCAAACGGGCTGCCGCTATGCCAACCCTGATCACCCCGTTCTCTGGATTCCGGCACCCCAAGGGTACTTCCTGCGGGGCGCTTTCGCCGGAATGACGGTTTTATCGCCGAAGGTACTCGCCACCCCCAATGAGCGCTTTCCGCTCACCCCACCCTTCCCCCACCGAGCGTTTTCCGCTCACCCGCGCAGCGCGCGCCGCTCATCGCCGCTAGCACTTTCCGCTCCGATTCTCCGCAACGCCCGCCCTCCGGGCGATTCCGGGCAACGCGCCAGTTCTGGCACATCGCTTGCAATTCCCTCCTCCGCCGGTACCTGAATCCCGCCCTAGGCGCTCAAAATAGGCGGCATCACGTACCTGCCACTGGAGGAGAAGATGTCCCTATCAATTCGCACCGTCGCCGCTGTTGCACCTCGCCTCGTCCGCCTGCTGGCGGCGGCGCTGCTCGTCTGGCCGCTGGCCGGGCAGGCGCGGATCGAGTTCGGGGCTTCGGCGCGCGCCGCCGATGCCACGGTCGGCTGCATGTTCCCGCTGGCCGGGCGCGCGGCGATCTACGGGCGCGACAGCATTGCCGGCATGAAGCTGGCGCTGGCCGATCTGCAAGCCGAATTTGCCAGCACCGTGCCGGCCGGCGCGGTGCCCAAGCTGCGCATCCTGGTCGAGGACGACCGCTCCAAGGTTTCCGTCGCCACACGCATCGCCGAGAACTTCGTCGACCGCGACAAGGTGAAGTTCCTCTGCGGCATCGTCAGTTCTGGCGTGGCGCAGGCGGTGAGCCGGGTGTCGAAGGCGCGGCAGGTGATCATGATCGGCACCGACCACGCCTCGTCGCGGCTGACCGTCGAGGAGTTCCACCGCCACTACTTCCGCGTCTCGAACGACACGTGGACCTCGATGGCCGCCGGCGCGCGCTACCTCGCCGAGATGCAGAAGAAGAGCGGCTGGAAGCGGCTGGCCTTCATCGGCCCCGACTACGACTACGGCCACATCGCCTGGCGCGACCTGGAGGCGGCCCTGGCCGGGCTGGGCGTCAACTACGAGAAGGCCGGCCACCTCTGGCCGCGCCTCTATGAACCGGACTACTCGGCGCACATCGCCGAACTGGCGGCGGCAAAGCCGGACGTGATCGTCACCGCGCTGTGGGGCGGCGACTTCATCGCCTTCCTCAAGCAGGCGCTGGCGGCCGGGCTGCTGGACAAGGCGAAGCTGGCCAACTTCGACACCGGCGGCAACTTCGATGTGCTCGCCTCGCTCGGCGAGCAGGCGCCGGCCGGGCTGATCCTCTCGGCGCGGCACCACAACAACTGGCCGGAGACGCCGCGCAACCGCAAGTTCGTGAACGACTTCTTCGCGCTCGAAGGCCGCTTCCCGACCTACGCCGCCGAGGGCGCCTACGCCGGGATCATGGCCATCGGCCGCTCGCTGGCGCTGGCCGGCAAGCGCGCCAGCAACGAACAGATCATCCGCACCCTCGAAGGCCTGCACCTGGCGCTGCCGGAAGACCCGGACGGCCATGTCTCGCACATCGACCCGGACACGCACCAGATCCTGCAGACGCAGGCCATCGGCGAAGTCGTGCCGAACACCGCTTTCCCGCCGGCCAAGGTCATGCTCGGCCGCTGGGTCGTCTATCGGGCGGAGGAACTGCAGCCGCCGCTCGATCTCGTTCGCAACCGCCGTGCGCGTGAGCACGGCACCCCCGGCAGTCCGCCGGTTTCACCCCCACCCAAGTAGGAGACATTCATGCATCGCACCGCGCACCGCTCGAACCGTACACTCCACCTTTCCGCCGCAGCCATTGCGCTGACGGCCGCGTTGTCCTCGACGGCAATGGCCGCCGACAACGGCAAGTTCCGCATCGGCATCGTCACCTTCCTCTCCGGCGCCGCGGCCGGGCCGTTCGGCGTTCCGGCGGCGAACGCCGCCAAGCTGACGGTGGAAGCGCTGAACGCCGGCGCGCTGCCGGCGCCGTACAACAAGAAGGGCATCAACGGCGTCGAGATCGAGACGGTGATCATCGACGAGGCAGGCGGTGCGACGAAGCAGACCGAGGAGTTCCGCAACCTGGTGCAGCGCCAGAAGGTGGACGCCGTGATCGGCTACATCTCCTCCGGCGACTGCCTGGCGATCGCGCCGACGGCCGAGGAACTGGGCGTGCCGACGGTGTTCTTCGACTGCGGCACCTCGAAGGTGTTCGAGACGGTGAAGAATCCGAAGTACCTGTTCCGCACCGGGCTGGACGCGGTGGTCGACAACGTCGCCGCCGCCCGCTACATCGTCGAGACCCGCCCGGACGTGAAGACGGTGGCCAGCATCCAGCAGAACTACGCCTGGGGCCAGGATTCGTGGAACGACTTCATCCTCACGCTGAAGCAGATCAAGCCCGAGGTGAAGGTGGTCTCCGAACAATGGCCGAAACTGGCGCAGGGCCAGTACGGCGCCGAGATCTCGGCGCTGTCGGTGGCCAACCCGGACATCATCCACTCCAGCTTCTGGGGCGGCGACATGGAAGCGATGATGCTGCAGGGCGCCGCGCGCGGCCTGTTCGACAAGCGCACCGCGGTGCTGACCTGCGGCGAAGGCGGCATCGAGCACTTCAAGGGCCAGGTGCCGAACGGCACCATCATCGGCGGCCGCGGCCCGTTCGGCGCCTTCTCGCCGAAGAACGCGCTGAACGACTGGTTCAAGCCGAACTTCACCGCGCAGTACAAGGAATCGCCGACCTACCCGGCCTACAAGATGGTGCAGGCCATCCTCGGCCTCAAGGCCGCCGCCGAGAAGGCGGCCAAGCCGGGCGCGATGCCCACCGCCGAGCAGATCGTGCAGGGCTTCACCGGCCTGACTTTCGAGGCACCGAGCGGCACCGTGCACATGTCGCGCGCCAAGGGCCACCAGGCCGTGCAGAGCGTCACCTACGGCGAATACCAGCACGACGCCAAGACCGGCAAGGCCAGCGTCGCCAAGGTCAAGACCTATCCGGGCGAGTGCCTGATGCCGCCGGACGGCACGACGCCGGCCGACTGGATCAAGGCCGGGTTCCCGGGCGCCAAGTGTAGCTGAGCCCCGCTTCCTACCGTTTTTCATCCGTTCGTACGGACGGGGCTTAGGCCCCGTCCGAAGGGAGTCTCATGTCCAATTTTCTTGCAATCCTGATCGACGGGGCGATCTACGCCTCCTGGCTGTTCCTCGTCGCCGCCGGGCTGACCGTCATCTACGGCGTCATGCGCGTGCTCAACATGGCGCACGGCAGCTTCTACGCGATCGGCGCCTATTCCGCGGCCTCGCTGGTCGGCTGGTATTTCTCCGGCGAGCGCGGCGATCCTTACTGGGCCTATCTGCTGTTGCCGGCCTGTGCGCTGGTCGCCGGCGCCATCGTCGGCATCGCCATCGAGCAGGGCCTGCTGCGCTTCCTGCATGGCCGCGACGAGATCCTGATGGTGATCGTCACCTACGCGCTGCTGTTGATCCTTGAAGACGCGACCAAGCTGATCTGGGGCGTCGATCCCTACTTCGCCTACCAGCCCTATCGCCTGCTCGGCCAGACCGCCGTCGGCGAGGGCCTGCGCTTCGCCAACTACGACCTCGCGCTGATCGCGGTGTCGATCCTGATCGGGCTCGGCGCCTGGTTCGCGCTGAACCGCACCAACAAGGGCCGCCTGCTGCGCGCGGTGATCCACGACCGCGAGATCGCGGTGGCGATGGGTGTGAACGTCAATGCGATGTTCGCCGCCACCTTCGCCATCGGCGCCGTGCTCGGCGCGCTGGCCGGGGCGCTGACGGCGCCGGCGATCTCGGTGACGCCGGGGATCGGCGTCGAAGTCATCGTGCTCGCCTTCGCCGTGGTCGTCGTCGGCGGCCTCGGCAGCATCGGCGGCGCTGCCGCCGGCGCCGTGCTGGTCGGCCTGTCGCGTTCCTTCGCCGTGCATGTGGCGCCGGAGGTCGAGCTGTTCGTGATCTACGGCGTGATGTTCCTCGTGCTCGCCATCCGCCCGCAGGGGCTGTTCGGCCAGACCCTGGCCCGGAGAATCTGATGTCCATCGTGAAAAACCTTTCCGCGCCGACGCAGCCGGCGCTGCTCGTCGCGGCCGCCGTGCTCGCCGCCGGCGCCTGGCTGATGCCGGCCTGGCTGACCTTCCTGCTGACGCTGGCCTTCGCCAAGGCGCTGGTGGTGCTCGGCGTCGTCATCCAGATGCGCGCCGGCCTCGTCTCCTTCGGCCAGGCGCTGTTCTACTGCGTCGGCGGCTATGGCGCCGGGCTCGGCGCGCAGTACCTCGGCCTGACCGACGCCTTTGCGCTGCTCGCCGTCGGCACCGTCGCCGCGGTCGTCGTCGCGCTCGTCTGCGGCTTCCTGCTGACGCGCTACCGCGAGATCTTCTACGCGATGCTGACGCTGGCGCTGTCGATGATCCTCTACGGCGTGCTGGTGAAATCGTCGGCGCTCGGTTCGACCGACGGCTTCAACGTGGCGCCGCCGAGCTTCCTCGGCTGGGTGCCGGAAGGCATCGAGAAGAAGCGCGCGCTCTACCTGCTGACGGTGCTGATCGCACTCGGCGTCGCGCTGGCCTTCCACCGCTTCCTCGAATCGGGGCTGGGCCGCGTCACCGAGGCGGTGCGCGAGAACGAGATCCGCGTCGAGTACCTCGGCCTGTCGCCGCGCTGGCTGCTCTTCGCCAACTACGTCGCCGCGGCCGGCGTCTCGGCGCTGGGCGGCGGCCTGACCGCGCTGGCCACCGGCCACATCGACCCGGACATGGCCTTCTGGACGACCTCGGGCGAGTTCGTGTTCATCGCCATCCTCGGCGGCACCGGCCACGTCGTCGCGCCCTTCATCGGCGCCATCGTCTTCTCGGTGATCCGCACCTTCGCCATCCAGGAGGCGCCGAACCTGTGGCAGATGACGCTCGGCCTGATCCTGCTCGCGCTCGTGCTGTTCCTGCCGAAGGGGCTGTGGAGCCTGGTGCAACGGCGGCGCAAGGAAAGCGGCAAAGACCGTGCCGCAACGAGCCCGCAACCCGCTGCCGCGGAGGTGTCGCAATGAGCGCGATTCTCGAAACCCGGGGCCTGACCCGGACCTTCGGCGCCGTCGTCGCCGCCAAGGACCTCAACGTGCAGATCACGCAGGGCGAGATCGTCGGCGTCATCGGCTCGAACGGCGCCGGCAAGACGACCTTCATCAACATGGTCACCGGCTACCTGCCGCCCTCGTCCGGCGACATCCTGTTCGACGGCAAGTCGGTGATCGGTCGCCAGCCGCGCGACATCACGCGCATGGGCATGGCCCGCTCCTTCCAGGTGGCGCAGCTGTTTCCGAAGCTGACCGTGATGGAGAACGCGCTGGTCTCGCTGGTCGCTGCCGAAGGGCCGCGTCCGTCGTTCTTCCGCCCGCTCGATACGCCGGAGCGGCGCGCACGCGCCGACGCGATCTTCGCCGAGTTCGGCGTTTCGCGTTACCGCGACGCGCTGGTCAGCACCGTTCCGCAGGGCGCCAGGAAGCTGGTCGACATCGCCATGGCGCTGGTCAGCCAGCCGCGCATGCTGCTGCTCGACGAGCCGACCAGCGGCGTCAGCATCGAGGAGAAGTTCGCGCTGATGGATACCGTGATGTCGGTCGTCCGCCAGCACGGCGTGACGGTGCTCTTCGTCGAGCACGACATGGAGATCGTCGCCCGCTACGTGACGCGGATCATGGCCTTCTACAGCGGCGAGATCATCGCCGACGGCCCGCCGCGCGAGGTACTGGCCGATGCCCGCGTGCAGGAACTGGTGATCGGCCATCACCTCGACCTCGAATCCCTGGGAGAAGCCGCATGAATGCCGCACTCGAAGTCCGCGCGCTCGACGTCGCCATCGAGCGCATCCCGATCCTGCGCGAAGTCTCGCTCGAAGTGCCGGCGGGCAGCATGGTCGGCCTGATCGGCCGCAACGGCGCCGGCAAGACGACGCTGATGCGTTCCATCATGGGCCTGATGCCGTTCAGCGCCGGGCGCATGGCCGCCGCCGGCGAAGACCTGCAGAAGCTGCCGGCACACGCGCTGGCCCGCCGCGGCATCAGCTACATGCCGGAGGACCGGCGCCTGATCCCGGCGCTGACCGTCGAGGAGAACGTCCTGCTGCCGGCCTGGGCCAACGGCCTGGCCGACGCCGCCAACCGGCTGCAGTGGATCTACGAGCGCATGCCGGAAGTACGGGAGTTCCGCACCCGCCGTGCGCTGCAGCTCTCCGGCGGCCAGCAGAAGCTGGTGGCGCTGGCGCGTGCGCTGATGCCCGGGCGCAAGCTGCTGCTGCTCGACGAGCCGTTCGAAGGCGTCGCCCCGGTGCTCTCGCGCCGCCTCACCGAAGTCATCGCCGGCCTGCGCCAGGAGGGGCTGTCGGTGATCCTCTCCGAGTCCGACGACACGCACAGCGCCGACCTGGTCGACCGCGTCTATCGCATCGAGCGCGGCGTGGTGACGGCAGGCTGACGGCGACGAATCGCCCCCGATGTTCATCAGCTCCGCGACGACCTCAACCGCCCCCCGTCATTCCGGGCTTGACCCGGAATCCATGACGGCGTGCGGGACCTCCCCTGGATTCCGGGTTCCGCTGCGCGGCCCCGGAATGACGAAGGTGAAGTTTGCGCAGGCGCTTCATCGCCCCCGTCATTCCGGGCTTGACCCGGAATCCATGACGGCGTGCGGGACTTCCCCTGGATTCCGGGTTCCGCTGTGCGGCCCCGGAATGACGAAGGTGAAGTTCGCGCAGGCGCTTCATCGCCCCCGTCATTCCGGGCTTGACCCGGAATCCATGACGGCGTGCGGGACTTCCCCTGGATTCCGGGTTCCGCTGCGCGGCCCCGGAATGACGGCGGGGGAGGAAATTCGCACCGGCGCGTCATCACGCCCCGTCATTCCGGGCTCGACCCGGAATCCATGGCGGCCCCCACCTAACACCCCAATCCCACTGAAAGGAAAACACCATGTCCCAATTCAGTTTCGAAACCGCACCCCGCCTCATCTGCGAACAGGGCGGCGCCAACCGCCTCGGCGAGATCGCCAGCGGCCTCGGCATCTCGCGCGTATTCCTGGTCACCGACGCCGGCCTGATCAAGGCCGGCCTGATCGAAGGCGCCGTCGATTCGCTGAAGGCTGCGGGCCTGCGCGTCACCGTCTTCTCCGACGTCCTCGCCGACCCGCCCGAGGTGTCGGTACAGGCGGCAGTGGACGCCGCCCGTGCCGCCGGCGTCGACGGCGTGATCGGCTTCGGCGGCGGCAGCTCGCTCGACACCGCCAAGCTGGTCGCCCTGCTGGTGAAGACGCCGCAGGAACTGCCGGCGATCTACGGCATCGGCCTGGCCAAAGGGCCGCGCCTGCCGCTGATCCAGGTGCCGACCACCGCCGGCACCGGCTCCGAGGTGACGCCGATCTCGATCCTGACCACGCCTTCCCACGAGAAGAAGGGCGTCGTCTCGCCGCTGCTCTACCCCGACGTGGCGCTGCTCGACAGCTGCCTGACGCTGGGCCTGCCGCCGGCAGTGACGGCGATGACCGGCGTCGATGCGATGGTGCACGCGATCGAGGCCTTCACGACGCGGCTGAAGAAGAACCCGCTGTCCGACGCGCTGGCGCTGAAGGCGCTGCAGCTGCTCTTCGCCAACCTGCAGGCGGCGGTCAGCGACGGCAAGGATGCGCAGGTGCGCGAAGACATGCTGCTCGGCTCGCTGTTCGCCGGCATGGCCTTCGCCAACGCGCCGGTCGGCGCCGTGCATGCGCTGGCCTACCCGCTCGGCGGCCACTACCACCTGCCGCACGGCCTCTCCAACTCGCTGGTGCTGGTGCCGGTGCTCGAATTCAACCTGCCGAAGGCGGAGGCGCTGTACGCCGAACTCGGCCGCGCCATCCTGCCGGAACAGGCGGGCGCCAACGACGCTGTCGCCGCGCGCGCCTTCGTCGACGCCATCCGCGACTGCGTCGCGACGATGCCCTACGCGCAGACGCTGCGTGAGGCCGGGGTCAAGGAAGACGACCTGCCGATGCTGGCCACCGATGCCATGAACGTGCAGCGCCTGCTGGTCAACAACCCGCGCGACGTCGCCTACGACGACGCGCTGGCCATCTACCGCGCCGCCTTCTGAGGAAGCCAGCCATGTCCGCACGCGAGCAGAAACGCGCCGACTACCGCCACTTCCGCGTCATCCCGACGCGCTGGATGGACAACGACATCTACGGCCACGTGAACAACGTGAACTACTACAGCTACTTCGACACCGCGGTGAACCAGTACCTGATCGAGCGCGGCGTGCTCGACATCCATCAGGGTGGGACGGTCGGCTTCGTCGTCGAGACCTCGTGCAGCTACTTCCGCCCGCTGGCCTTCCCCGACGCCGTCGCCGCCGGCATCCGCGTCGCCAGGATCGGCAACTCGAGCATCCGCTACGAGGTCGGCCTGTTCCGCAACGACGACGAGGAAATCGCGGCGGCCGGGCACTTCGTGCACGTCTATGTCGACCGGGCGAGCGGCAAGCCGGTGGCGGTGCCGGAGGCGATGCGCGCCGCGCTCGCCGCCATCGCCGTCTGACCCCAACTTCACGAAAGGAATCCGAGAATGAGCATCACGCTGCTGAAAGACGCCTCCCTGCTGAAAACGCAGGCCTTCATCGACGGTAACTGGGTCGCCGCCGACAGCGGCGCCGAGCACGCTGTCGTCAATCCGGCAACCGGCGCCGAGATCGCCCGCGTGCCGGACATGGGCGCCACCGAGACCGAGCGCGCGATTGCCGCCGCCGATGCCGCCCTGCCCGCCTGGCGCGCCAAGACCGCAAAGGAGCGCGCCGCGCTGTTGCGCCGCTGGCACGACCTGATCCTCGCCCACCAGGACGACCTCGCCGTGCTGATGACGCTCGAACAGGGCAAGCCGCTGGCCGAGGCCAAGGGCGAGGTGGCCTACGGCGCCTCGTTCATCGAGTGGTTCGCCGAGGAAGGCAAGCGCGTCTATGGCGAGACGATCCCGGCACCGAGCGGCGACAAGCGCCTGCTGGTGATCAAGCAGCCGGTCGGCGTCACCGCGGCGATCACGCCGTGGAACTTCCCGATCGCGATGATCACGCGCAAGGTCGGCCCGGCGCTGGCCGCCGGCTGCACCTCGGTGGTCAAGCCGGCCGAGGCGACGCCGCTCTCGGCACTGGCACTGGCCGAACTGGCGACGCGCGCCGGCCTCCCGGCCGGCGTGCTGAACGTCGTCACCACGGCGCGTCCAGCCGCGGTCGGCGACGTGCTGACCGGCAGCCCGATCGTCAGGAAGCTCTCCTTCACCGGCTCGACGCCGGTCGGCAAGCGGCTGATGGCGGCCTGCGCCGGCACCGTCAAGCGCGTCTCGCTGGAACTGGGCGGCAACGCGCCGTTCATCGTCTTCGACGACGCCGACCTCGACGCCGCGGTGCGCGGCGCGCTCGCATCGAAGTACCGCAACGCCGGCCAGACCTGCGTCTGCGCCAACCGCCTGCTGGTCCAGGACGGCGTGTACGACGCCTTCGCCGCCAAGCTGGCCGAGGCCGTGGCGGCGATGAAGGTCGACGACGGGCTGGAGAACGGCACGCAGATCGGCCCGCTGATCAACGAAGCGGCGGTGAAGAAGGTCGAGGGCCTGGTCGCCGACGCCGTCGCGAAAGGTGCCAAGGCAGTGCTCGGCGGCACGCGCCACGCCAAGGGCGGCAACTTCTACGCGCCGACCGTGCTCACCGGCGTGACCACCGACATGGCCGTCGCGCAGGAGGAGATCTTCGGCCCGGTGGCGCCGCTGTTCCGCTTCAGGACCGACGACGAAGCCATCCGGATGGCCAACGACACCCGCTCCGGCCTGGCCTCGTACTTCTACTCGCGCGACATCGGCCGTGTCTGGCGCGTCGCCGAGCAGCTCGAGTACGGTATGGTCGGCATCAACGAGGGCATCATCTCGAACGAGGTGGCGCCCTTCGGCGGCGTCAAGGAATCGGGCGTCGGCCGCGAGGGCTCGCACTACGGCATCGACGAGTACCTGACGATCAAGTACCTGTGCCTCGGCGGCATGTGAGCGGCGGGCGCTGCGGGTAATCCCCTGGATTCCGGGTTCTGTTGCGCAGACCCGGAATCCATGTCCCGGACCACCCGATCCCGGCCGGTGGGGGAAGTGCGGTAAACTTTCGACCCTCGCTTCCCTGCCCCACCGGAATCCACGGCCCATGCGCCTGACGCTGCTCATCCCCGAACTGATCTGGCCCGAACCCGGCGACGCCGAGACCTTCGCCGGCCTCGCCTGCCCGGCGCTCGCAACGCTGCTGGCGCGCGGCCGCCGCGCTGATGCCGCGCGGAGCCCGAACACCGCGGCCACCTTCGACGCCGCCATCGCCCGCGCCTTCGGCCTCGACCGCGCCGTGCCCTACGCCGCGCTGCGCCTGCTCGGCGAGGGCCTCGATCCCGGCGAGCAGCTGTGGGCCTGCGCCGACCCGGTGCACCTGCGCTTCCACCAGGAGCGGCTGATCCTCGCCGACGGCACGCGCATCGAGATCAGCGCGGCCGAGGCCGAGGCGCTGACCGGCGAGCTGAACCGCTTTTTCGGCGACGTCGGCGAGTTTCGCGCGGCGGCGCCGGAGCGCTGGTACCTGCGCCTCTCGGCCGCCGCCGACTTCGAGACGCCGCCGCTCTCAGCGATGGCCGGCCGCCGCGTCGACCGGCAGCTGCCCGAGGAAGGCCGCACCGCCTGGCTGCGCAAGCTGCTGAACGAGGCGCAGATGCTGCTGCACGGGCACGCGGTGAACGAGGCCCGCGCCGACGCCGGGCGCATGACCGTGAACAGCCTGTGGCTGTGGGGACCGGGCGCGCTGCCGCGCGGGCTGCAGAGCGACTGGAGCGCGGTCTGCAGCGACCATCCGCTGGCGCGCGGGATGGCCCGCTGCGCCGGCGTGCCGGCGCACGCCGCACCGGCCGGCTTCGCGGCGCTGGAAAAACAGGTAAGCGGCGACGGCAAGGTGCTGGTGACGCTCGAGTCGCTGCTGCGCGCGGTGCAGTACGAGGACGCCGAAGCCTGGCGCGACGGCCTCGCTGCGCTCGAACGCGACTGGTTCGCGCCGCTCGTTGCGGCGATCCGCCGCGGCCGGGTCAGCCTCGACCTGCGCGCCAGCACGATCTACGGCGAGCTCGGCTGGGAAGTCGGGCGCGGCGAGCTGTGGCGCTTCTGGCAGCGGCCGCAGCCGCTGCAGGCGGTGGCGCAGGCGCTGGCCGAAGGAGGCTCGGCATGACCCGCATCGTCGCCCGCGACATCCCGCCACGCCGCAGTTGGGCGCTCGAGCAGCAGGGCCTGCACCCGCTGCTCGCGCGCATCTATGCCGCGCGCGGCATCGAGAGCGCGGCCGAGCTCGACTACGACCTGAAGTCGCTGCTGCCGCCGGCCTCGCTGACCCGCGCCAATGAAGCCGCAGCGCTGCTCGCCGACGCGCTGGAGGCCGAGGCGCGCATCCTGATCGTCGCCGACTACGACTGCGACGGCGCCACCGCCTGCGCCGTCGGCCTGCGCGCGCTGCGCGCGATGGCCCAGGGCAGCGGCGCCGAGATCGGCTACCTCGTTCCCGATCGCTTCGTGCATGGCTACGGGCTGTCGCCGTCGGTCGTCGAGCTCGCGGCGACGATGTCGCCGGACCTGATCGTCACCGTCGACAACGGCATCGCCAGCGTCGAGGGCGTCGCCCGCGCGCACGAGCTGGGCGTCGCCGTGCTCGTCACCGACCACCACCTGCCCGGCGAGACGCTGCCCGACGCCGAGTGCATCGTGAACCCGAACCAGCCCGGCTGCGGCTTCGAATCGAAGTGCATCGCCGGCGTCGGCGTCATGTTCTACGTGATGCTCGCGCTCAGGGCCGAGCTGCGCGCGCGCGGCTGGTTCGCGCCGGAAAACGGGCGAGCGGAGTTCAACCTGGCGACGCTGCTCGACCTGGTCGCGCTCGGCACCGTCGCCGACGTCGTCCGCCTCGACCGCAACAACCGCATCCTCGTCAGCCAGGGCCTGAAGCGCATGCGCGACGGCAAGCTGACGCCGGGCATCGCCGCCCTCTTCCGCGCCGCCGGCCGCGACCCGGCCAAGGCCACGACCTTCGACCTCGGCTTCATGCTCGGCCCGCGGCTCAATGCCGCCGGGCGCCTCGCCGACATGTCGCTCGGCATCGAGTGCCTCGCCACCGACGACGCGGCGCGTGCGCTCAACATCGCACAGCAGCTCGACGCGCTGAACAAGGAACGGCGCGAGATCGAGGCCGGCATGCAGGAGCAGGCGCTGGCCGCGCTGGAACATGTGGACGTCGCAGACACTGCCGGCATCGCGCTGTTCGAGCCCGACTGGCACCAGGGCGTGGTCGGCATCGTCGCCTCGCGCATCAAGGAAAAGCTGCACCGCCCGGTGTTCGCCTTCGCCCGCGCCGACGAGGAGACCGACGACGGCAGCGGCCAGCTACGCGGCTCGGGGCGCTCGATCCCCGGCCTGCACCTGAGGGACGCGCTCGACCTCGTCTCGAAGCGGGCGCCGGGCCTGTTGAAGAAGTTCGGCGGCCACGCCGCGGCGGCCGGCGTCACCATCGACGAAGCCGACTTCCCGCGCTTCCGCGAACTGTTCGCGGCGGTCGCCGACGAGCTGCTCGCCGAGGACGACCTCACCCGCACGCTGCACACCGACGGCACCCTCGAATCCGGCTACTTCTCGCTGGAAACCGCCCGCCTCTTGGAGAACGAGATCTGGGGACAGGGTTTTCCGGCGCCGCTGTTCGAGGGACGGTTCACCGTCGAGCAGCAGCGCGTGCTCAAGGAGAAGCACCTCAAGCTGCGCCTGCGGGCGGGCGGGCTGCGCTTCGACGCGATCCAGTTCAACTTCGGCGAGGCGCCGGGGGATGAGGTGCGGGCGGCGTATCGCTTGAGCGTGAACGAGTACAACGGCGTGCAGAGTGTGCAGTTGATGGTGGAGCATTTGCAGAACGTTTGATGTTCTGCCGACCTGAATCTGGCTCTCGCCTGGCGCTCCGGCGGCATTTACCGCTGGGTTTCGCCGTTGACCGGCGAGCTACTTTCTTTTGCTTCGCCAAAAGAAAGTAACCAAAGAAAAGGCGACCCTGGCCTCGCGCCCCCGCTGCGCGGGGGTTCCCTGCGCTACTCGCCGGGCCGGGCGGCTGCGGAACTCGGGCCTGCGGCCCTCAGACAGTCCTCGCCGAAACCCCCGGCCCGTCTGCGTTGCTCGGCGCGAGGCAAAGGGGACCGAACACCGAACGCAAACTGAACCCGCCGATGCCTGGGTTGCGGCGGTTTTTCCCTTGCCCTGTGCGGCGTCGAGCAACGCAGGGCGCAACGGAAAAAGGGCGAGCACTGTCTGAGGGCCGCAGGCCCGAGTTGCGCAGCCCCCGTTGCGACCGAGTAGCGCAGAGCACCCGGCGCAGCCGGGCGCCGCAGCGGGCGCGCCTTTTCTTTGCTTACTTTCTTTTGGCAAGACAAAAGAAAGTGAGCCGCCGGTCAGCGGCGGAACGCAGCGGTTGCATACCCCGCCACGTCCGTCGATTCAAAAGCTAAACACAATCCTCGGCACTGATCCGATGCTCCCCGTG
This sequence comes from Azospira restricta, assembly GCF_016858125.1. NCBI lineage: Bacteria > Pseudomonadati > Pseudomonadota > Betaproteobacteria > Rhodocyclales > Rhodocyclaceae > Azospira > Azospira restricta. The sequence continues at coordinate 2,400,250 of NZ_CP064781.1, read as the reverse complement.
CAGGAACGCCAACGCCGCTTCCGCCGACAGCGGCCGCGCGATCATGTAGCCCTGGAACTCCTCGCAGCCCTGCGCCGAGAGCATCGCCATCTGCCCCGGGACCTCGATCCCTTCGGCGACGATGCGCATGCGCAGGCTGTGGCCGAGCGAGATGATGGCGCACGGGATGGCCATGTCCTCGCCGCCGCGGTCGCAGCCGGTGACGAAGCTGCGGTCGATCTTCAGCACGTCGACCGGCAGCCGGTTGAGGTAGGCGAGCGACGAGTAGCCGGTGCCGAAGTCGTCGATCGCAATGCTGATGCCGAGCGCCTTGATCGCCGCCAGGGTCTCGGCGGTCTGCTCGATGTCGCCCATCAGCGCGCTCTCGGTGATCTCGAGCTCGAGCCGCGTCGCCGGCAGCCCGGCCTCGGCGAGGATGGCGCCGATGCGCGCGGCGAGCTGCGGCTCGCGGAACATCCGTGCCGACAGGTTGACCGCCACCGACAGGCCGGCGTCCGGCCAGCGCGCCGCTTCGCGGCAGGCGGTGCGCAGCACGAAGTCGGTGATCGGCACGATCGTGCCGGTCTCCTCGGCGAGCGGGATGAAGCGCGCCGGCGAGACCGTGCCGAAGTCCGGGCTGGCCCAGCGCACCAGCGCCTCGAAGCCGGTCGGCCGGCTGTCGCGGTCGACCTTCGGCTGGTAGACGACCGACAGCTCGCCGCGGTCGATCGCGCCGCGCAGTGCCGACTCCAGCGCTAGCCGCTCGTGCGCGGCGGTGTTGAGGACGTCGGTGTAGAACTGGAACTGCCCCTTGCCCAGCTGCTTGGCGTGGTGCATCGCGATGTCGGCATGGCGCAGCAGCGTCTGCAGCTCGGCGCCGTCCTCGGGATAGACGCTGACGCCGATGCTGCAGTCGATGCGCAGCTCCTGCCCGCTCACCGTCAGCGGCTGCGCGATCGCCTGCTTGACCCGCTCGAGCGCGTGCAGCGCGCTGTCCAGCTTGTCGTGGTCGGACAGGATCAGCACGAACTCGTCGCCGCCGTAGCGGGCGACGGTGTCGCCGCCGCGCAGGCAGTCGCGCAGCCGGCGCGCGCTCTCGACCAGCAGCACGTCGCCGGCGGCGTGGCCGAGGCTGTCGTTCACGAACTTGAAGTTGTCGAGGTCGACGAAGGCGAGCAGCACGCGGCCGCCGCTGCGCCGGGCGAGCGCCACCGCCTGCCGCAGGCGGTCGTCGAGCAGGTTGCGGTTGGGCAACCCGGTCAGCGGGTCGTGCGTCGCCTGGTGCTCCAGCCGCGCCTGGTAGTTGCGGCGTTCGGTGATGTCCTCGACGGTGCCCTCGTAGTAGAGCAGTTCGCCGTCCGGGCCGTGCACCGCGTGCGCGTTCTCGGCGATCCAGATGCGGCTGCCGTCGGCGCGGAAGACCTCGGACTCGAAATCGATGACGCGGCCGTTCGCCTGGATCAGCCGGGCGAAGGCGGCGCGGCGGCCGGGATCGACGTAGAGCGTGGCGGCGATGTCGCGCAGGCAGGAGATCAGCGCCGCCGGGTCGGCGTAGCCGTAGAGCTCGGCCAGCGCCCGGTTGGCGGCGAGGTAGCGGCCGTCGGCGGTGGTCTGGAACATGCCGATCACCGAGTTCTCGAAGATGCTGCGGAAGCGCAGCTCGGCCTCGACCAGCCGGTGCTGGCTGGCGACCTGGTCGGTGACGTCCTCGATGAAGCCTTCGAGCACGCGCTCGCCGCGCTCGTCGATCACTCCGGAACCGCGCTCGCGCACCCATTTGACGACGCCGTCGCGGGTGCGGATGCGGTATTCGATCGCGTAGCGGGTGCCGTCGGCGACCGCCGCCATGATCGCCGCCCGCACCGCGGCGCGGTCATCCTCGTGCGTCAGGCGCTCGCACGAAGTGATGCGGTTGCCGACGATCTCCTCGGGCCGGTAGCCGGTCAGCGCGAGGCAGCCCTGGCTGACGAAATGCACCGTCCATTCGGCGTCGAGCGCGCAGCGGAAGACCATGCCGTCGAGGTTCTTGACCAGCGAGCGCAGTACCCGGTCGCTGTCGATTTCCCGCCAGCCGGACGGCGGGATCGGCCGCGCGATGCGGATCAGTTGTTCCAGTGCGCCCATCGCCGCCTCACGACGCCGTCGGCGCGACCGCGCCGAACGACGCGCCGCGTTCGCCGAGCAGGCGCTCGATGTCGGCAGCGCAGTCGCCGGCCCAGGCGAAGACGGCGTCGATCGCCCGCGTCGCCTGCGCGAAGTAGGCGTCGGCGCTGAGCGAGACGCCGCCCGCGTCGAGGATGCCGGTGCGCACCGCGACCACCAGGCCGCGCACCGCCTCGCTGGCGCGCAGGCCGACCGGACCGGCGGCGGCGCCGGCCTGGTCGAGCAGCGTCTCGGCGCGCGCGGCGAGGAACATCAGGCGGACGCGCGACACCGCCGGGCAGCGCTTCTGCACGGCGACACTGCTGCCGAGCGCGCGCGCCTGGCCGAGGCATTCGGCGAGCGCCGGCAGGCGGTGCGTGTAGTTGCGCACCAGCCCGGGCGGCAGGCGACGGCCGGCGGGCAGCTCGATGCGCGCCTCGCCGAAGGCGTCGAGCCAGTCGAGGACGCGCGTGATCAGCCGCGTGTGGCGGCCGATGTTCTGCTCGACGCTGCCGTCGGCGAGCGTGTCGACCAGCGTCCGCCACTGGTGGCGGAACAGCGCCAGGTCGTTGGCGGTCATGCACGGCCGCGCGTATTTCTCCTCGGCCAGCACCAGCGGCGACAGCGCCGCCAGCAGCGCCTCGATGTCGGCGCGGCGGGCCATCATCCGCGCCGCGAAGCCCTCGTCGCCGGCCAGCCAGCCGCTCGACAGGCCGCGGTGCTGCTGCAGGTGCGACACCAGGCGCAGCAGCGAGCCGCAGGCGGCGAGCGCCGCCGGCGACACCGGTGCGTTGCCGGCGTGCCGCCGCGCCAGCCAGAAGGCCGCCGGCACCGCGGCGGCGGGAACGAGGAGGTAGGTCAAGTCGTATGTGCTCATTTTCTTCTTACTCGTATCGATAATCCTGAAGCGTTGCCGCGAGCTGCCCGGCGAGCTGGTCTAGGTAGCGCGACAGCTCGCTGTTCTCGCGCACCAGCGCCTCGTTGCGGTCGGCGAGCTGCGCCACCTGCTCGATGTTCTGCGCCACGCTCTGGCTGGCGGCGCTCTGCTCGGCGCAGGCGGCGGCGATCTCGCCGACCAGGTCGCGCGTGCGACCGGTGTTGTCGGCGACGCGGGCGATGTCGGCTTCCGCCGCCGCGGCCTCGCGGCCGCTGGCGCCGGCGCGCTCGCTGGTGGTCCGCATCGCCGCGACCATGACGCCGATCTCGTCGCGGATGCCGCCGATGCGCTCGCCGATTTCGCGCGTCGCCAGCCGCGTGCGCTCGGCGAGCTTCCTGACTTCGTCGGCGACGACCGCGAAGCCACGCCCGGCCTCGCCGGCGCGCGCCGCCTCGATCGCCGCGTTCAGCGCCAGCAGGTTGGTCTGCTCGGCGACCTCCGAGATCATCGCGACGATCGAGTCGATCTCCAGCGAATGCGCGCCGAGGCGCTCGGCGCGCTCGGCGGTGTCGCCGACGGCGTCGATCAGGCCGGTGAGCGTCGCCGACAGCAGCGCCATCCGCCGCGCGGCGTCGCCGGCGGCGGCACTCGTCTCGAGCGCGGTGTCGGCGGCGGTGGTCGCGTGCTCGCTGGTGGTGGCGACGCTGACCGACAGCTGTTCGATCGTCGCCGCCGAGGTCAGCGTCACGTCGCGCTGCGTGCGCACGCCCTCGTCGCCGCCGGCGGCATTGCTGGTGGTCTCGTGGGCGACGCTGGACAGTTCGTGCGCCGAGCGCGACAGCGTCACGAAGACGCGCGCCAGCGCCCGCGCCGTCGCGTTCAGCCGCTCCGCCAGCGGCGCGTGCAGGCCATGGCGGGCGACCTCGATGCGCGCGGTCAGGTCGCCGTCCTCGAGGCGCGTCGAGAAATCGAGCACCGCGGCGTTCCAGCGGCGCAGCTCGGCGAGCAGCGAGACGCCGCTCCACAGCGCGCCGGCGAGCAGGAAAGCGGCGGCGGACCACCACAGCAGGCGGGCCGGGTCGCTCGCGGCGAGCGCCAGCGTGCCACCGGCGGCGAGCGCGAGGGCGCCGGCGAGGAGCGCGCGGGCAGCGCCGTGCGATTTCTCCGGCCGGCGCGGCGGAGTGCTGGGGGAGGCGGGCGAGGTATCCATGATTGGGCTCTGTGGGGTCATGGCGAATCTTGTTTGTCATCACCATCGCAAGGACCTTGCCAGCGCACTGCAGGACACCGTCCAGACCCGCCAAGGTCTTGCTGCACAAGGGAATTTCATCGGCGACGGCGGCCGGCGATGCGCCGGGGCAAGCTCCGTCCGCCGGCACCATGTCGGTGCAATCGATGCTGCAACGCACCAAAAATTTGCCCGGCATGCCGCCGGCGGGACAGCGGCATCGACCGCCGGAGGGTCCGGGCGCCAGCCGGGCGCGGTATAATTCAAAGCTTTCCGCCCGGCGACGCACCGGGCGCCGTCACCGAACAGCACTCACGAGGATTGCCCTGAAAATGGAAGCAGAACAGCTCAATTCGATCGCCAACCGGCTCGCCGACCTTGCCCAGCGCAGCGGCGAGCTCCGGAGGTATCTTTGACTACGATCACAAGCGCGAACGCCTGACGCTCCTCAACAAGGAGCTGGAAGACCCCAAGGTCTGGGACGACGCCAAGCGCGCCCAGGAGATGGGCCGCGAGAAGAAGTCGCTGGAGGACGTGGTGCTGGTGCTCGAGGAGGTCGACGCCGGCCTCTCCGACTGCCGCGAACTGTTCGACATGGGCAAGGACGAGGGCGACGACGACACGCTGCTGGCGGTCGAGGCCGATGCCGGCGAGATCGAAGAGAAGGTCGCCGCGCTCGAATTCCGCCGCATGTTCAGCAACCCGCAGGACCCCAACCCCTGCTTCCTGGAAATCCAGGCCGGCGCCGGCGGTACCGAGGCGCAGGACTGGGCGTCGATGCTGCTGCGCATGTACCTGCGCTACTGCGAGCGCAAGGGCTTCGCGGCGGAGCTGCTGGAGGAGTCCGAAGGCGACGTCGCCGGCATCAAGAGCGCGACGGTGCGCATCGGCGGCGACTACGCCTACGGCTACCTGCGCACCGAGACCGGCATCCACCGCCTGGTCAGGAAGAGCCCGTTCGACTCGAACGCGCGCCGGCACACGTCGTTCACCAGCGTCTTCGTCTATCCGGAAGTCGACGACTCGATCGAGATCGACATCAACCCGGCCGACGTGCGCACCGACACCTACCGCGCCTCGGGCGCCGGCGGCCAGCACATCAACAAGACCGACTCGGCGGTGCGCCTGACGCACATCCCGACCGGCATCGTCGTGCAGTGCCAGAACGACCGCTCGCAGCACCGCAACCGCGACGAGGCGTGGAAGATGCTGCGCGCCCGCCTCTACGAGCACGAACTCAGGAAGCAGCAGGCCGAGCAGCAGAAGCTCGAGGACGCCAAGTCCGACATCGGCTGGGGCCACCAGATCCGCTCGTACGTGCTCGACCAGTCGCGGATCAAGGACCTGCGCACCAACCACGAGGTCGGCAATACGCAAGCCGTGCTCGACGGCGACCTCGACGACTTCATCCAGGCCAGTCTGAAACAGGGAGTCTGACGCATGAAAACGAAACCGCTGATCGCCGCCCTCGTCCTCGCCGGCGCCACCGCGACGGCCGCTGCCGCCGGTGTCGACGGCCTCGTCGGCAAGTCGCCGTCGCGCCTGCTGAAGCAGGACGCGGCCTTCGCCAAGACCTACCGCGCCGCGATCCAGGGCCAGGACCTGCCCGACTGGACGCAACGCCTGGCGGTCGGCTTCCCCGCCGAAGCGGTCGACGTCGGCGGCAGGATGCTGGCGCTGATGTCCGCCTGCAATCCGCAGAGCGGCTGCAAGGAAGAGCGCCTCTACCTGCTCTACGCGCCGGCCGAGAAGGCACTGACCGGCTTCTTCTTCCTGCCGCCGAACGGCGGCGACCCCGGCGACCACCGCATGGCGCTGTCGCGCTGGATCGGCAAGCTGCCGCCGAAGGAGCGCAGCGACTTCCTGCTGCAGCGCGCGCTGCAGGACGCCCAGGACAAGGCCCCGGGCGAGGCCGCCGCGCCGCCGGCCGCGGCCCGAGACTGACCACCGAATTTGACCAGAGCGAGACACGACATGTCCGAGCAGACCCAGAACAACCAGGGCGCCGCCGCGGCGCAGGATGACAACCAGCTGATCGCCGAGCGCCGCGCCAAGCTCGCCGAATGGCGCAAGACCGGCCGCGCCTTCCCCAACGACTTCTCGCGCGAGAACCTCGCCGGCCGCCTCGACGAGCTTTACTCGGACAAGGACGCCGAGACGCTCGAGGCCAATCCGATCGAGGTGAAAGTCGCCGGCCGCATGATGCTGAAGCGCGTGATGGGCAAGGCCAGCTTCGCGACGATCCAGGACATGTCCGGCCGCATCCAGGTCTACGTCACGCGCGACGCGGTCGGCGAGGACACCTACGCCGACTTCAAGCACTGGGACCTCGGCGACATCTTCGGCGTCGTCGGTACGCTGATGAAGACCAAGACCGGCGAGCTGACCATCAAGGCCAGCGAGATCCGCCTGCTGACCAAGGCGCTGCGCCCGCTGCCGGAGAAGTTCCACGGCCTGACCCACATCGAGCAGAAGTACCGCCAGCGCTACCTCGACCTGATCACCAACGAGCAGTCGCGCTTCACCTTCGTCGCGCGCAGCCGGATGATCCAGTCGATCCGCAACTACATGGTCGGCCACGGCTTCCTCGAAGTGGAAACGCCGATGATGCACCCGATCCCCGGCGGCGCCGCGGCCAAACCGTTCAAGACGCACCACAACGCGCTGGACATGGAGCTCTACCTGCGCATCGCGCCGGAGCTGTACCTGAAGCGCCTGGTCGTCGGCGGCTTCGAGAAGGTGTTCGAGGTCAACCGCAACTTCCGCAACGAAGGCATCAGCCCGCGCCACAACCCCGAATTCACGATGATGGAGTTCTACGAAGCCTACCAGGACTACAAGGGCCTGATGGACTTCACCGAAGGCCTGCTGCGCCAGGCCGCGCGCGAGGCGCTCGGCACCGAGGTCTTCGAATACCAGGGCCGCGTGCTCGATCTGTCGAAACCCTTCGCGCGCCTGACCATCGTCGAGGCGATCCGCGCCCAGCACCCCGGCTTCTCGGAAGCCGAACTCGCCGACGAGAATTTCCTGAAGGCGAAGATCAACGCCTTCGGCGAGACGGTCAAGCCGGGCGGCCTCGGCAGCCTGCAACTGCAGCTGTTCGAAGCCTGCGCCGAAGCCGAGCTGTGGGACCCGACCTTCATCATCGACTACCCGGTCGAGGTCTCGCCGCTGGCGCGCGCCTCCGACACCAACCCGGAGATCACCGAGCGCTTCGAGCTGTTCATCGTCGGCCGCGAGATCGCCAACGGCTTCTCCGAGCTCAACGACGCCGAGGACCAGGCCGCGCGCTTCCAGGCGCAGGCCAAGGCCAAGGAGGCCGGCGACGAGGAGGCGATGTACTACGACGCCGACTTCATCCGCGCGCTCGAATACGGCCTGCCGCCGACCGGCGGCTGCGGCATCGGCATCGACCGGCTGGTGATGCTGCTGACCGATAGCCCCAACATCCGCGACGTCATCCTGTTCCCGCAGATGCGCCATGAGTGATGCACGGGAGTGCATCGCGAATAAGTCCCCTTGGCGGGGGCGCCATGAGTAGTTGTGGTCGGCTGCGCTTGCTCATGCGTCGTTGCGGGCTGCCTTGCATAGCGCTGCTATGCGGCGGCAACCCACGCCTCGCCTGAGCCGCGCTCGCTCGACCACGAAAGATCCGACGCTTCGGTCGCACCATGATCGAGCCCGCCCAACTCAGCTTCACCGCTGACGGCACGCCGTATTCCGACATCTACGGCGACGTCTACCACACCGCCGCCGGCGGCCTCGGCCAGACGCGGCACGTGTTCCTCGCCGGCAACGACCTGCCGCAGCGCTGGCAGGGGCACGAACGCTTCGTCGTGCTCGAGACCGGCTTCGGCCTCGGCCTCAATTTCCTCGCCACCTGGCAGGCCTGGCGCGACGACCCGCGGCGCTGCGCGCGGCTGCATTTCGTCTCGCTCGAGAAGCACCCCTTCCGCGCCGACGACCTCGCCGTGCTGCATGCCGCGTGGCCGGAGCTGGCGCCGCTCGCCGGCGAACTGCGCCGCGAATGGCCGCCGCTGGTATCCGGCCTGCACCGCCTGCATCTGGACGGCGGCCGCGTCGTCCTCGACCTCGTCTTCGGCGACGCCGTCGACTGCGCGCCGCAGCTCGTCGCCTCGGCCGACGCCTACTACCTCGACGGCTTCTCGCCGGCGAAGAACCCGGACCTGTGGAACGCGCCGCTGCTCGCCGCACTGTCGGCGCTGGCCGCGCCCGGCGCGACCCTCGCCACCTGGTCGGTTGCCAGCGGCATGTGCGAGGCGCTGGCGACGAACGGCTGGCAGCTGGAGAAGGTGCAAGGCTTCTCGGGCAAGCGCGAGATGCTGCGCGGCACGCTGCCGGCCACCGCCCCGCTCGCGCCAAGTCGACCGGCGACACCGTCCGACAAACGCGCGATCGTGCTCGGCGCCGGACTGGCCGGCAGCACCGCCGCCAACCGACTTGCCGCACGCGGCTGGCAAGTCACCGTGATCGACGCCGCCACCGGCCCCGGCGCAGGCGCCTCCGGCAACCGCGCCGGCGTGCTGCGACCGCTGCCGGCGCGCGACGACAACACCCTGGCGCAGATCACCCGCGCCGGCTTCCTCGCCACCTCCCGCCACCTGCAGGCGCTCGCCGCCGCCGGCCTCGCCACGGAATTCGCCGCCAGCGGCGGGCTGTGGGGCCAGACCGGCGTGCTGCACCTGGCGCGCGACGCGGTACACGAGGGAACGCAGCGCCGCATCGTCGCCGACCAGCGGCCCCCCCGCCGACTACCTGCGCTTCGTCGAGCGCGACGAGGCGGCCGCGCTCGCCGGCTGGCCGGTGGACATGGGCGGCTGGTGGTTCCCCGGCGGCGCCTGGGTATCGCCGGCCAACACCTGCCGCGCCAACCTGCGGCAATACGCGGCGCGCATCACGACGCAGTTCGCTGCCCGCGTCGAGCGCATCGCGCACGCCGGCGGCCTGTGGCGCGCCTTCGATGCCGCCGGCGCCTGCCTTGCCGAGGCGCCGCATCTGGTGGTCGCCAACGCGGCCGACGCGCGGCGGCTCGTCGGCGACTGGCTGCCGGTCTTCCCGGCGCGCGGCCAGGTCACGCACCTGCCGGCCGCAGCGGGATCGCCGCCGCGCTGCGTGGTCTGCCGCCTTGGCTACGTGACTCCCGAGATCGGCGGCGAGCGCTACGCCGGCGCCACCTTCCTGATGAAGGACGGCGATCCGGCGCTGCGCGACGCGGACCACGCCGAGAACCTGGCCAAGCTGAACTTCATCCTGCCCGGCTTCGCCGACGGCATCGACCCCGCCGGCCTGCCCGGCCGCGTCGGCTTCCGCCCGGCCTCGCCCGACCGCCTGCCGATCGTCGGCGCCGTGCCGCGGCTCGGCGAGGCCCCGGCGGCGCCCGGCCTGTGGCTGGCGAACGGCTTCGGCGCGCGCGGCATCGTCTGGTCGGCGCTCGCCGGCGAACTGCTCGCCGACGGCATCGACGGCGGCCCGCACATCCTCGATCGCCGCCTCGGCAGCGCGCTCGCCCCGGCGCGCTTCCTCGACCGCCCCCGCCGCCGCGCCGGCTGATGCTGCGCCGCCAATGACGATGCACTAGCCAGCCATCGTCGCCGATGTCATAATATCCGCTCGTCATTGCCATGGAAGCCGCCATGAACGCCGAAGGAAAAATCCTGCCGATCGTGCTTTTCGTGATGTCGCTGGCGCTGCTGGTGGCGATCTCGACCGTCGGCAACAGCTAGCCCGGGCGGGCGCCGCCTCGCCCGCCTCGCCGGCGTCCCGCCGGCCGTCCCCGTCCTCCTTGACCACCGACCTCGCCCTTCTCGTCGCCGGCGCCGCCGCCGGCGGCTTCGTCCAGGGCATCTCCGGCTTCGCCTTCGGCCTGACCGCGCTCTCGTTCTGGGCCTGGGGTATCGAGCCCGGCCTGGCGACCGTCATGGCCGTTTTCGGCGGCCTCGCCGGACAGCTGTTCTCGACCGCGACGCTGCGCCGGCGGCCGCCGCCGGCGACCCTGCTGCCGCTCCTCGCCGGCGCCCTGTTCGGCATCCCGCTCGGCGTGCTGCTGCTGGCCGAGCTCGACGCGGCGCTGTTCAAGGGCCTCCTCGGCGCGCTGCTGCTGGTCTGCTGTCCGGCGCTGCTGCTCGCCGGGCGCCTGCCGACCATCGCCACCGGCGGCCGCCTCGCCGACGCCGCGGCCGGTGCCGTCGGCGGTCTGCTCTGCGGCGTCGGCGGCGTGCCCGGCATCGCCTCCGCGCTGTGGTGCCTGCTGCGCGGCTACGACAAGGACCTCGCGCGCGCCGTCGTCCAGCACTTCAACCTGGCCGCGCTGGCGGCGACCTTCGTCGCGCTGATCGCCGCCGGCCGCGTCACGCGCGAGATGCTCCCGCTGTTTCCGGCGGTGGCGCTGGCGCTGCTGCTGCCGTCGGCGCTCGGCGCGCGCCTGCACGCCGGACTGGGCCAGGCGGCCTTCCGCCGCATCGTCCTCGCGCTGCTGACCGCCTCGGGGGCGGCGATGCTCGTCGCCGCGCTGCCGCACGGCGGCGCCCGCCCGTGACCCGGGCACCGCGTCACAGCGCCTGCCGGCGTCCGTCGCTGAAGTAGCTCAGGCGGTAGGCGCGCCAGGCGCCCCCTGCCGCGGCGCGGCAGACGCCGTGGCGGAAGGTCGGCAGGCGGCCGGGGAAGCGGTAGCGCAGGTCCTGGAACCAGACGCAATCGTCGTCGGCATGCCGGTCGACGCGGTACAGCGCCGGCAGTTGCGCGAAGCGCCGGAACGGTGCCAGCACCGGCTGCGCCCAGGCCTCGCGCACCAGCGCCGCAGCCTCGCGTTCCGGACGCGGCACCTCGCGCCAGCGCAGCGGCGCGTCGCCGCCGAGGCGCCAGTCGGCAAGGCGGTAGCCGCCGGCATCGGCGACGACCAGCTGCCAGGCGAAGGGCGAGAACGGCTGCGGCAGGGCCTGCGCGCCGGCGCCGGCAGCCGCCAGCGCCTGCTGGCGCAGCAGCGCCTGGCCGGCAACGGCGGCGGCGACGGCGACCAGCGTCAACGCGGCCGCCTGCCGCGGCCGCGCGGCGAGCGTCGCCAGGCAGCCGGCGCCGACCAGCGCGGCGAGCCACGGATTGAAGTCGAAGCTGACGCCGAGCGCGAACGGATGCATCGACAGTGGGTAGAGCAGTTGCGTGCCGTAGACGGTGATCAGGTCGCCGGCGAGGTGCATCGCCAGCCCGAGCGCGCAGGGGCCGACGCAGTCGCGCCAGCGCGCGGCGAGCAGGCGTGCCGCCGGCAGCGCCAGCAGCGCCGCCCACAGCGGCAGCAGCAGCAGCGAATGGGTGGGCCCGCGGTGCAGGTTGAGGAAGTCGGCCGGCGCCAGCACGAACAGCGCGTAGTCGATGTCGGGGAAGGCCGCGGCGGCGCCGACCAGCAGCGCGCGCCGCAGCGGCGGCAGCGCCGCACCGTCACGTTCGCTGGCGCGGCCGGCGAGCACGCCGCTCAGCGCATGCGTCAGCGTATCCATCGCCGCCCCTGGGGTGCAGCCTCGGGCGTCCCCACGCGGACTTGAGCCATGGGCCCCTTCGCTTCGTGATGTGCTTCAGGCATCGCTCAGGCGTCCCCTGGGAATACTTCGTCGCGGAGCGTTACGCATCGCTCAGGCGCACCCCAAGAGTACTTCTTCGCGATGCGTCGTCCGCATCGCTCAGGCGAAACCGGGCAAGGCCTGCGCGGCGCGCTCGGCGAGCGCCAGTTGGCGGTCGAGGAAGCGGCGCGTGCGTTCGGCATCCGCGCTGTCGTCGCCGAGCCAGCAGGTGAAGGTCGCCAGCCAGATCGCGGTCAGCGCCGTTTCGGCGAGCGCACGGCGCGGGCCGTGGTCGTCGAGCCGGGCCGCCTCGCGCAGCCACTGCACGGTGCGGCTGATGCGCATCACCGCCGGGAACTGGATGTGGACATGCCCCGGTTCGAGCTTGTTCAGGATCATCTCCAGGGTCACCCGCTTGTGCACGGCGAGCGCGTCGAGCCAGGCCAGCGTCAGCCGCCGCAGGCGCTCGCGCGGCGGCAGCGCCGGCATCCACTCGGCGGCGGCGAGCGCCAGCATCGCCGCGTCGGCGCGGTCGAACCAGGCGTCGATCAATTCGTCTTTCTCGCGGAAATGGTGGCCGATCTCGGCCAGCCCGATGCCCAGCCGCGCCGCCACCAGGTGCAGGCGGACCGCCTCCCAGGACGATTCCTCGGCGAGCGCGACCGCCGCATCGACGATGCGCGCCGCCAGCTCGTCGCCATTGCCGTTCATGCCGCGTTCAGGCTTCGCTGCCGTGGCTCTGCCACAGCGCCAGCGTCGCCCCGGCCGGATCGACGAAAACGCTCATCCAGCCGAAGTCGCCGACCTTGACGCAGTCGACGGTGATCGTCGCACCGAGCTCGCGCGCCCGCGCCGTCGCCGCGACGATGTCGTCGACGCCGACGTAGGCCAGCCAGCACGCCGGCGCCTGCGCATCGGGATTGCTGTAGATGCCGCCGCCGGTGCCGTCGCCGACGCCGATCATCGTGTAGGTGCCGTGCCCGCTCGGCATCGGCTCGTCCTTCAGCGACCAGCCGAACAGCCGGCCGTAGAAATCCTTGGCGGCAACGGCATCGTGGGTCTGCAACTCGACGTGAACAAAAGGATTGGCCATCACGGACTCCTTGCGAACGGACGCGCCGGCGGCGGACGGTGGCGGCGCGACGCCGTACCGCCGCCGGTGCGGAATTCGAAGCGCGCCGCCGGACACGCCGCATGCGCGCGAGGAAGCTTCATCGTCAGCATAGATCACGGCTGCGGCGAACGCTGGCGCCCCGGGGAAATGACGTTGCCGTATAATCGGACGTCATCCCTGCCGCCGATCGCCATGCGCCCGCTCCGTTTCACGATCCTCGCCCTCCTCCTCGGCCACGCCCATGCCGACATTCCGGCCGACGCGCAGCGCGAGCAGCTGATTTCACGCGTGCTGCAGAATTTCTGGGGGAAAGCCCGGCTGGCCGACGGCAAGTTTGTCCAGCCGGCCTCCGCAGCCGAACGGGCGACCGTCCCGGTCGGCCGCGAGATCGCCTATCGCGCACTCGACAGCGGCGAGGTTTCCGGGCTGGCCGAGTGGTGCGGGCTGGACTGGCGCCCGCACTATCTGGCGCTGACCGGGGCGGCGCGGCGCAAGGGGCTGAACGACAAGCAGGTCGCCTTCGTGTCGGTGCTGCACGGAACGGCACAAGGCCGCATCGCGTCGGCGATGGCGAAGTCGGCGCCGTGCGGCGGCGAGGAGCGCCTGCGGGTGGCACGCCTGATCGAGCGCTCGCAGCGCCGCGGCCTGGACGGGACCTGAGCGCCCGCTTCCCCTGCGCCCCTTCGCTTTCCCGAACGCGGCGGCCCGTACGCGCTCAGCGCCGCGGGCCGCCGATTTTCATTTACCCGACGCGTAGTCCGGCAGCGGGCACGGCTTGTTGGCGTGTGCGTCGCACCACGCCTTCGCCTGCGTGCTGGTCCATTGCGCATACTGCGGGCTCTTGTCGATGACCGCGGTAATGCAGATCTGCGCGGCGTACTCCGGCGCCGGCGTTGCGGCGAAGTAGTTCCCCTGGCAGCTGGCCGCGACCGCCGCCGGATCGCTGCCCGGCGTCGCCGCCATCGACTTCGCGAAGCACGCGGTGCTCAGGTCCTGCCGGACCATCGTCTCGATTCCCGGCTTCGACGAGCAGGTCTGGTAGACCGCAGCGATCGGGTGGTTGGCACCCGTGTACGGCGTCGTGTGCGTGGCGCCGGCGGCGAGCTTGGCGTTGCCGGCCTGGTTCACCGCGACCGGCGCCTGCGGATAGGCGGCGTTCCAGTAGCCGATCGCCTCCGCGCCGAAGACGACGACCGGTACCGTGGCCCCGTTCTCGACCGTCGGCGGCGTCGCCGGCACGGCCAGCGCGCCGAGCATCGTCGGGATGTAGGGGGACCCCTGGCTGCCGAAGAAGTTCGTCGCCGAGGCGGTCGGGAAGCAGCCGGACTGGCCGCTGCCTGGCGCCGCGACCGGGAAGATGTCGACCGTGGTCGTATAGAGCGTCCAGTCCTGCGCCGGCACCCCGACGGTGACGAGCAGGCGCTGCCAGCGGGCGAGCGTCGCGTTGTTGAGGTAGTCCGACTGCTGCATCGCCGTGTACGGCGGGTAATGCAGCAGCATCACCATCTTCTGCGACACCATCGGCAGGCCGAGCGGCAGGTAGAACTGCCACGGGCCGACGCAGGCCAGCCCCGTTCCCTTCGGCTGCCAGCACGCGGCGTCCTGCTGGCAGTTCTGCACGCCCTGCAGGCCGAGGCGGCCGTTCTTCAGCCAGGCGATCTGCGTCGCGCCGTAGCCGGCCGCGCGCGGGTCGGCCGAGCGGATCTGGACGTTGTAGCCGCCCCCCTCGACCGGCGTCACCTTCAGGTAGCAGGCATCGAGCTGGTCGCGCGTGATCGAGTTCTGCAGGTAGAACTGGATGCTCGCCGCCACCGCCATCGAGCGGTCGTAGTCGGACATCGACGCCGTCCGGATCGCCGGGTAGAGATCGTCGACGCTCTGATCGAGCAGCCAGTTCACGTAGGGCGCATCGCCGCACCAGCCGCTCCCCGCGACTGCCGCGGCACCGTCGCCCGGCGCCCGCGCCGCGACCGGCGGCGCGATCCCGCAGCAGACCGCCACCGCCACGACCCAGAGACGGGCCCCGAGATACCGCCGTACCAACGCCAGGACATGCCGCATGTCTTCTTCTCCTTCTGTGGTGAAAAACGCCGGCCCCGTCGCGGGCCGCCCCGGCTTCGGCCGAACGGCCTTGCCGCGGGCAATGCTGTCTGCGGGATTCTAGCGGCGAAACGCCGTCCGCATATCCGGAAGCAGCGGAAGCGGTGCTCAGGCGCTCGCCAGCGCGAGCGCGTAGCGCCGCTTGTCGGCGGGGCTCAGTCGCTTGATCCGATACTCGGCCTTCGACGCCGCCGAGCGGTCGGCATGCGCCTCGTAGCCGAGCAGGCGCACCGGCGCGTGCGAGCGCGTGTAGCGCGCGCCGGTGCCGTTGCAGTGCGCGGCGTAGCGCGCCGCGACGTCGACGGTGATGCCGGTATAGATGCTGCCGTCGGCGCACTCGATCAGGTAGAGGAACCAGGGCTTGCCGGCGCTCATGTCCGCACCGTGGAGGCGACCGCTTCGGCCAGCGTGCGCACCGCCGCCAGCGTCGGCCCGCCCTGCAGGCGGATCATTCCGGTCGGAACGCGGCCGATGTCGTCGGGCACCGTCCCGATCGCCAGCTCGGCCGCGTGCGGCGACTGCTCGACGACGCGCCGCGGCATCAGCGTCCAGCCGAGCCCGACCGCGACGCAGCCGAGGATGCCGTCGAGCGTGCCGAATTCCATCGCGTCGGCCTGCGCATGGCCGATCGCGCGCTGCCACGCGAGCGCACGGGCGCGGTAGGCGCAGCCCTCGCGGAACAGGATCAGCGGCTGCCGCACCGGGTCGGCGCCGCGGGCATGGACCTGCACCAGCTCCTCGACCAGCAGTTCGTCGAAGGCGAGCCCGGGATGCACCACCGGCCCGGCGACGAAGGCACAGTCGAGGCGGTGTTCGAGCACGCCGGACATCAGCGCCGCGGTGGTGTCGGTGAAGATGCGCAGCTCGACGCGCGGATGCGCGGCACGCACCGCCTTCAGCGCGTTCGGCAGATGCACCGCGGCGAAGGTCTCCATCGTGCCGATGCGCAGCTCGCCGACGGCTTCGCCGGCCTGTCGCACCGCCGCGCTCGTTTCCCGTTCGAGCTGCAGCATGCGCCGTGCGTAGTCGAGCAGCACCCGTCCCGACGGCGCCAGTTCGAGGCCGCGCCCCTTGCGGAAGAAGAGCTCGGCGCCGAGTTCCTGCTCCAGCCGGCGGATGCGGCTGGTGACGTTGGACTGCACGGTGTTCAGCTTGCGCGACGCGGCGAGGATGCCGCCTTCCTCGACCACCGCCTGGAAGGTACGCAGCGCGATCAGTTCCATCGCCGATTCCTTTCTATCTGCAATACAGAATATTTACTTCTGAACAATTCATTTGTTCAGATAGATTACTCCGTTTATCGTGTCCGTACAAAAACCCCTCCCCACGGACATGAACGACTCGACAGAAGACAGACGGGCGCGCCTGAAGATCCTCGGTGCCGGCATCTTCAGCCTGCTGCTGGTGCTCGGCGTCGCCCGCTTCGCCTACACGCCGCTGCTGCCGCTGATGCAGCAGCAGGCCGGGCTCGGCGTCGCCGAGGCCGGCTGGCTGGCGGCGATCAACTACACCGGCTACCTGGCCGGGGCCCTGATCGCCTCGCTGATCTCAGACCTCGTGCTGAAGGACCGCCTGTACCGCATCGGCATGCTGCTCGCGGTCGCCAGCACGGCGGTGATGGGGCTGTCCACCGACGTCACGGTATGGGCGCTGTCGCGCTTCGTCGCCGGGCTGGCGAGCGCCGCCGGCATGCTGCTCGGCACCGGACTGATCCTCAACTGGCTGATCCGCCACCACCACCGCAGCGAGCTCGGCATCCACTTCGCCGGCATCGGGCTGGGCATCGCCGGCTGTGCCGGCGCCGTCGCGCTGATGAGCCAGTGGCTGGATTGGCGCGGGCAATGGTTCGCGTTCACCGCGATCGCCTGCCTGCTGCTGGTGCCGGCGCTGCGCTGGCTGCCGCCGCCCGACACCAGCACCGTGACCGCGAGCGGGCAGCCGATGAACGACAACCCGCCGAGCCCGCTGTTCCTGCGCCTCTTCCTCGCCGCCTACTTCTGCTGCGGCATCGGCTACGTGGTCAGCGCCACTTTCATCGTCGCCATCGTCGACCGCCTGCCGGGGCTCGCCGGCCACGGCACGCTCGCCTTCGTCGTGATCGGCCTCGCCGGCGCGCCGGCCTGCATCGTCTGGGACCTGATCGCCCGCCGCACCGGCTATCTCGACGCGCTGGTGCTCGCCGGCGCGCTGCAGGTGGTCGGCATCGTGCTGCCGCTGCTGGTCCCCGGGCTGGCCGGCGCGCTCGCCGGCGCGCTGCTCTTCGGCGGCACCTTCATCGGCATGGTCAGCCTGGTGCTGACGATGGCCGGCCGCTACTACCCGACGCGCCCGGCGAAGATGATGGGCAAGATGACGCTCGCCTACGGCACGGCGCAGATCCTGGCGCCGGCGCTCACCGGCTGGCTGGCGACGCTGACCGGCACCTACGCCTCCGGCCTCTGGCTGGCGAGCGGCGCGATGGTTGCCGGGACGCTGCTGCTGCTCGCGCTGAAGCGCGTCGAGCGACGGCAGGCCTGCCTTGAACTGGCCGCCGCCCGCTGTCCGCAGCAGGGTTAGCCGCAGCGCGACGCCTTCCCCTTTGCCCGGGCTTGGCCGACAATCCGGCCTGCCCTCCCCTTCTTTCGCCCAGGAGCCTCGCATGTTCAACGGAATTCTCATCAACAAGGACGACGCCGGCTACCGCGCGGCGCTGCAGCAGATCGACGAAGCCGGCCTGCCCGAGGGCGACGTCACCGTCCGCATCGACTGGTCGACGCTGAACTACAAGGACGGCCTCGCGATCACCGGCAAGTCGCCGGTGGTGCGCAAGTTTCCGATGGTGCCGGGGATCGACTTCGCCGGCACGGTCAGCGCCAGCAGCCACCCGGAATGGAAGGTCGGCGATGCGGTCGTGTTGAACGGCTGGGGCGTCGGCGAGACGCACTGGGGCGGCCTCGCGCAGGTCGCGCGCGTCAAGGGCGACTGGCTGGTGCCGCTGCCGGCCGCGTTCACGCCGCGGCAGGCGATGGCCATCGGCACCGCCGGCTACACCGCGATGCTCTGCGTGCTGGCGCTGGAAAAGCACGGCATCAGGCCGGCCGACGGCGACATCCTGGTCACCGGCGCCAACGGCGGCGTCGGCAGCGTCGCCGTCGCGCTGCTGGCGAAGCTCGGCTACCGCGTCGTCGCCTCCACCGGCCGCCCGGCGGAAGCGGCGCACCTGCAGGCGCTCGGCGCCGCCGAGGTGATCGACCGCAGCGAACTGGCGGCTCCCGGCAAGCCGCTCGGCCGCGAACGCTGGGCCGGCGTCGTCGACGCCGTCGGCAGCCACACGCTGGCCAACGCCTGCGCGACGACGAAATACCGCGGCGCCGTCGCCGCCTGCGGCCTGGCGCAGGGCATGGACTTCCCGGCCAGCGTCGCCCCCTTCATCCTGCGCGGCGTCACGCTCTACGGCATCGACAGCGTGATGGCGCCGCAGCTCGTCCGCCTCGAGGCCTGGGCGCGGCTGGCGCGCGACCTCGACGTCGCCAGGCTCGACGCGATCACGACCGAGATCGGCCTCGGCGACGCCATCGCCGCTGCCGGCGCGCTGCTCGAAGGCAAGGTGCGCGGCCGCGTGGTGGTCGACGTTAACCGCTGAAACGGCAGCGGTGCGGGGTGACGCTCAGGAGGCGTAGCCCCAGAAGCGCGACAGGTTGAGACGGTGCCTGACCTGCTCCCGGGGAATCACGCTCGTCACCGTGAATTCGGGGCGCGCCGTGTCACGCTTGACCGCCTCCAGGTAAGGCGCTCCGTCGCCGCGCGACAGCGCGACCGCCCGCGGCGTGTCGACGCTGGCGCCCCGCCTGACCGACAGTGCGAGATCGCCGTTGCTGAGCTTGAGGAAAGTGCCCGGCATGTAGAGGCCGACCTCCTTGATCAACAGGCCGAGGAAGGGGCTGTCCTGCGCCCGCTCGCGGATAAACAGGTCGCGCGCGGCGACCGGCGGCAGCAGTGCCTGGCGATAGGCGCGCGCACTGATCTTGGCGCAGAAGACGTCCAGCGTGCGGACCAGTTCGGCGATCGCCGCGGCGTCGGGACGGACGAGCGAGTCGGCCGCCAGGCGCTGCCGGCAATGATGCAGCGCCACCGCCTGCAGCCAGCGCTCGTTGCCGACCCCGGCCCGCCGCAGCAGCTCGGCCCCCTGCGCCGGATGCGCCGCCACGGCCCGCCGCTGCTCCTCGCTGAGCGGCGCATGCTGCTTGGTGAGCTCGGTCTGCAGCGGGATCATCGCGACGTTCATGCTCAGCGCGACGCACACCAGATCGCGCCGGTCGCCGTCGCCCCAGCCCAGTTTCTTCGCCAGGATCGCCGCCATCACCGCCACGTGCAGCACGTGGGTGTAGGCGTAGCGCTCGATGTCCTTGAGCAGGATGGCGCCGAGCGCCGCATCAGGATCCTTGTCGGCGAGCACGCAGACCAGCAGCGCAAGGCCGCCAATCCGCTCCTCGACGAACTCCTGCGACTCGACGTCACGCAGGATGCGCACCAGTTTCGACTGGATGTCGTCCCACAGCCAGAAGGGGTCGAAACTGGTTTGCGGCGGGGCCGCCGGCTCGCCGGCGACATCGGGGTAGTCGTCGGCGACGTAGAGCCCGCGCTCGACGAGGCCGCGCATCTGCTTTTCGGTTTCGACTACGTAGCCCCGGCGCAGCAGCAGGGTTCCGTCGGCATCGAAGACATCCCAGCCGAGCGGGCAAGCGACGCGGATGTCGCGGTAGGTCAGTTTCCTCACGCCTCCTCCTGTATTCGCCGTCCGGGCTCCGTCCCTGTTCGTCGCCGCGGCACTTTCGCCTTCCGGCGCGGCACGTCGCGAACAAGCGGAAACCTCGTTCTATTGCCCGGCGAGGATAGCGATCAGGACGGGAGCATTATCGAAACCCCCAGACGCTTCCTCAACCAAGTATTTGTATTGCAAGTTATAAAAACAATCTTATTTAGTCAACGATTCTTAAATAAACAATAGTTATTGTTACTTGTACGTATTAGTTTTGCTTATCATCAACCGGGGACGCCGCGCGCCCCGACGCGGCGGCACCGCCCCGCCACCGCGCAGCGCGGCACCGGCAATGCCGCCGGACCGCCTCCAGGCGTCGCACCGCCGCCGGCTGTTTCGAGTTGTAAGAGTTTGTTTCCCTCGTCCCGCGCAACGCGAGCGCCATGCGTTAATCGCCGCACGTACCCCACGTCTCGGAGAACCCACCATGGAAACCGCCCCCCTCGCCCGCAAGCCCCACCCGATGATTCTGGTCGCCGCCGCCTCGGTCACCGCGCTCAGCCTGACCGGCGTCGCCGCGCTCGCCGGCTGGCTGCCGGTGCGCGGCGAGGCGCCGGCCGCTCCGGTCACCGCCGCGGCGCCGGCGACGCAGGCCGCGCCGGCGATCACGACGGCGAGGAGCGAGACGCCGGCGACGCTGCAGATTCCCGCCGGCTCGACGATCACCGTCGAACCGAAGCGCCAGGCCAGCACCCCGCGCGCGCCGGCACGCACGACCAGCACCGTCAGCCAGGAAGCCCCGCACGAGCCGGCGCCGCGCGCGACCCGCGTCGCCACGCAGCCGGTCAACGACAGCGGCATCTACGTCGAGAACGCCCGCCCGGCGCAACCGCCGAGCCAGCCCGCCGCGCAGGCGCAGGCGACCTGCCATGACTGCGGCACGGTGGAGGCGGTGCGCGAGATCGCCGGCAAGGGCGAAGGCACCGGCCTCGGCGCGATCGCCGGCGGCGTCCTCGGCGGCCTGCTCGGCAGCCAGGTCGGCGGCGGCAACGGCAAGAAGGCGATGGCCGTGGTCGGCGCCGCCGGCGGCGCCTACGCCGGCCACGAAGTCGAGAAGCGCATGCGCGGCGAGACGCAGTACGAGATCACCGTCCGCTTCGACGACGGCCGCACGCGCACCTACACCGAGACGCAGGCGCCGCAGTTGCAGAACGGCGACCGCGTGCGCCTCGCCAACGGCCGACTGGTCATGCTCTGAGCCAATAGAAGCGCGCAGTCGCGGGGGTTTCCGCAGTGTTGCGGGAACCCCCGCGGCATTTTCCGGGTGATAAGATTCGGCCTTTCTTCGACGACCGAACGAGGCGCCCGCATGAAGCTCGAAACGCTTGCCGTCCACGCCGGCTACAGCCCGGACCCGACCACCAAGGCGGTGGCCGTCCCGATCTACCAGACCACCTCCTACGCCTTCGACGACACGCAGCACGGCGCCGACCTGTTCGACCTCAAGGTGCAGGGCAACATCTACACGCGGATCATGAACCCGACGCAGGACGTGCTCGAGAAGCGCATCGCCGCGCTCGAAGGCGGCATCGCCGGCCTGGCGCTGGCCTCGGGGCAGGCGGCGATCACCTACGCCATCCTGACCATTGCCGAAGCCGGCGACAACATCGTCTCGGCGTCGACGCTCTACGGCGGCACCTACAACCTGTTCGCGCACACGCTGCCGCAGTACGGCATCCAGGTCCGCTTCGCCGACTACAGCAAGCCGGAGACCTTCGCTGCGCTGATCGACGCGAAGACCAAGGCGATCTACTGCGAGTCGGTCGGCAACCCGCTCGGCAACATCACCGACTTCGAGCAGCTGGCCGACATCGCGCACGCGCACGGCATCCCGCTGATCGTCGACAACACCGTGCCCTCGCCCTACCTGTGCCGGCCGATCGAGCACGGCGCCGACATCGTCGTCCATTCGCTGACCAAGTACGTCGGCGGCCACGGCAACTCGATCGGCGGCATCATCGTCGATAGCGGCAAGTTCCCATGGGCCGAGCACAAGGAGCGCTTCCGCCGCCTCAACGAACCCGACGTCTCGTATCACGGCGTGGTCTACACCGAAGCCCTCGGCCCGGCCGCCTACATCGGCCGCGCCCGCGTCGTGCCGCTGCGCAACATGGGCGCGGCGATCTCGCCGATGAACGCCTTCCTGATCCTGCAGGGCTGCGAGACGCTGGCGCTGCGCATGGACCGCATCTGCGCCAACACCAGCAAGATCGCCTGGTACCTGAAGGACCACCCGAAGGTGTCGTGGGTCAGCTACGCCGGCCTGCCCGAGCACCCCGACAACCACCTCGTCGAGAAGTACATGGAAGGCCGCGCCTCGGGCATCCTGACCTTCGGCGTCAAGGGCGGCTTCGCCGCCGGCGGCCGCTTCCAGGATGCGCTGAAGCTGATCACGCGGCTGGTGAACATCGGTGACTGCAAGTCGCTCGCCTGCCACCCGGCGTCCACCACGCACCGCCAGCTGAATGCGGACGAGATGAAGAAGGCCGGCGTCTCGGAAGACATGATCCGCCTGTCGATCGGCATCGAGCACGTCGAGGACCTGATCGCCGACCTCGACCAGGCACTGAAAGCCGCCTGAGCGATGCGCGATGCGCATCGCGAAGAAGTGCCCTCGGGGTGCGCCTGAGCGATGTGCCCTGCACATCGCGAGGAAGCACTCCCGGGCTGCGCTTAAGGCCGGCCAAGGAACGAAAGGGCCGCGGGGGCAGTCTGACCCGCGGCCTTGTCTTGTCCGGACCAAACCACATGAACCGACGCACTGAATCGCGCAGCGAAACCCTCGCCGTGCGCGGCCTCCGCTACCACGTCCGCCACTGGGGGCCGGCCGACGCACCGGCGGTCTTCCTGCTGCACGGCTGGATGGATTCGTCGCCGACCTTCCAGTTCCTCGTCGACGCGCTGCGACAGGAATGGCACCTGATCGCGCCCGACTGGCGCGGCTACGGCGAGTCCGAATGGCTCGGCCGGCCGTACTGGTTCCCCGACTACTACGGCGATCTCGACGCGCTGCTCGCGCACTATTCGCCGGCGCGCCCGGCGCGGCTGGTCGGCCACAGCATGGGCGCCAACATCGCCGCGATCTTCGCCAGCGCCCGGCCGCAGCGGGTGGCGCAGGTGGCGATGCTCGACTTCCTCGGCCTGCCGGCGACCGCCGCGCAGGACGCGCCGAAGCAGTTGGCGCAGTGGCTGGATCACCTCGGCGAGACGCCGCGGCTCAACAGCTACGCCGACCATGCCGCGCTGCAGCGCCGGATGCAGCAGATCAACCCGCGTCTCGACGACGACAAGGCCGCCTTCCTCGCCCGCGCCCTCGGCCGCACGCTGCCCGACGGCCGCGTGCAGATGGCCTGCGACCCGTGGCACCGCGTACCGTCGCCGGTGCTCTACCGCATCGACGACCAGCTCGCCTGCTGGCAGGCGATCGCAGCGCCGGTGCTGATGCTGGAGGCGACCGACGGCTTCGTGCACGAGCGTTTCGGCGCCGACCCGGCCGAGCGCGAACGCCGCCTCGCCGCCTTCCGCAACCTGCAGCTAGCGACCATCGCCGACTGCGGCCACAACCTGCACCACGACCAGCCGGAACGGGTCGCGGCCGCGCTCGAAACCTTCCTGACGCGGGATTAGGGCCGACTCACTCCGGCAGCGCGACGCCGATCGCCTGCAGGCCGTCGGCGATCGGCACGAACAGGTTGATGCGCGCGCGGCCGGCCTCGACGCCGCTCTGTGTCAGGCCGACGACCCGCCCCTGCTCGTCGAGCAGCGGACCGCCGCTGGAGCCGGACAGGATGGCGACGTCGCTCTGGATGAAGCGCTGTCCGTTGCGCACGCGGTAGGCGCTGACGATACCCTTGGTCAGCGAGCCGCTGAACTTCTCGCCGAGCGGCGAGCCGATCGCATAGACGGTCTCGCCCGGCGCCAGCTCGCCGCTGCGCAGCGCGAGCGGGTCGAGGCCGCTCTCGGTCTTGATCAGCGCGACGTCGCGCGCGGCATTCTGCTGCACCACCTCACCAACTGCCTCGCGGCCGCTGGCCAGCCGCAGCTTGACGAAGCGGTTGCCGCCGACGACGTGCTGGTTGGTCAGCACGTAGCCCTGGCGCGAGATGACGAAGCCGCTGCCGGAGCGGCCGCTGCCCTCGATCGTCACCACCGACGCGCGCAGCAGCGTCGCGGCACCGGCGGTGCCGCCGGCCGGCGGACTCACCGCTTCGAGGCGCAAGCCTGCCGCCTTCTGCGCCACCGCCGTCGGCAGCGGCTTCGCGCCGCCGAGCCAGGCGACGACGCCGGGCTCGGCGAGGAAATTCTTGACCAGCCCGTCGGCGCCGGCGCGGTAGAACTCGACCATCGTCGGCGCACGCCGACCGCTGACGCCGCCTTCGACCACCGGCGCATGCACCACCTTCTGCGCCGCCGGCACCAGCAGCTCCATCCGCGCCTTGAAGTAGAGGCTGCCCTCGACGGCACCGCCGGGCTTGCCGCAGTAGCTCATCTGCACTTCCTGGACGAGCGCGCCGACCTCGATCTCGACGGGCTTTTTCTGCGTCTCGCTGAACACCGACTCGTCGCCCGGGCTGCGCCGGTAGCCGAGCTCGCGCAGGTTGCGGCCGAAGGCGAAGGTGACCGCCTCGGCCAGCGCCGCCGCCAGCTTGCGGTCGAGATAGACCGGCTTGCCGTCGCTGCAGGCAGCGTCGGCGGCACTCTCGCCGACCGTGCTGTTGGCGAGTTGGGCGAACTTCATCCGCTTCAGCGCGACGCCGCGCGCCTGCTCGCCGGCCGCCGGCGGTTCCGCGGTCGGCACCGCGCGCACCGACGCCTCGGCGGCGGCAAGCAGAGGCCAACTAGAGAGTACGGCAAGCGCCAGCAGCGCGCGCAGGCGGTGAAAGGGGGCAGTCGCTGCAACGCATGGACTCATGGGCATCGTCCCGGAGCGCCGGAGATCAGGGCGACGGGGAAACCGCCGGCGCCTGGCCGGGCAACGGCCCGCGCCGCCCCTCGACCATTTCCTCGCCGGTGAACACCGCGGCCAGCGGGCAAGCGAGCCCGGGCGGGCAGCCGTGTTCGGCGGCGCAGGCCCGTTGCGTTTCGTCGGTCAGCACCATGACATGCATCAGCTCGCAGCGGGCGATCGGAGAATCGAACGTGCACATCACGCTTCCCCCTTTCCGAAGGCATTCCGCCGGGCCGGCCGCAGACGGCGGCCCGGCAGACTCACTATAGGCAGCGGCAACCGCCGCCGCCAGCATGACGCCGGAAACTTCGCGGCCGCCGGCCGCTACTGGACTTCCTCGACCTTCAGCCAGATGCTGCGGTCGTCGCGGATCTCGCTGGTACCGACCGAGAAGCCGCCGCGCTCGCGGCCGGCGGCCTGCTGGCCGCTGCCGCCGAGCTCGATCCATTCGCCGAGGCGGCCGGAGACGGTGGTCGACAGGCGCTGGGTATTGATGCTGCCATAGGCGGCGCCCGGCGTGTCGAACTGCGGGCTGATCTCCAGCGTGACGCGGTCGCCGGCGAGGCGCGGCTCGGCGTAAAAGCCTTGGCCGACGTCGCGATAGACCACGGTCTCGGTGACGACCGCGCCGCCCGGGCCGACCACGACCTGGCGCAGCGGCAGCGGCAGCGACTGGCCGACGCTGATGTAGGCGCGACCGCCCTCGACCACCTGCACCGACTGCATCGCGCCGGCAGCGCGCGTGCTGCGCGTGTCGACCACCTGCCCGCCGACAACGTTGCCATCGCGACGGATCTCGACGCGGCCGCCGCCGACGGCGACACCCGACGGCGGCTGGATGATGCGCACGTTGCCGCTGCCGACGCTGCCGTAGGCCTCGGCGCCGCTTTGCCGCATCTCGGCGTCGCGGTGCTGCGAGACGAGGATGCGCAGCGAGCGCGCCGGCGTGTCGAGCGCGGCCAGCGCCTGCCTGATCTCGTCGCGGTTCTTGCGCGAAGCGCGCAGGATCAGCTGGTTGTTCATTCCGGAGAGCGCGGCGCCCGGCTCCAGCAGCGGACGCAGGACCGGCAGCACCTGGTCGACGGTGCGGTGGCGCAGCGGCAGGATTTCCATCTCCTGCTGGGCGGCGGCCAGCAGCGGCAGCAGGACGAGCAGGATCGACAGCAGGCGCTTCATCGCGCAGCCCTCGCGCAAGGGAAAGGAAAGAGAACCTTAGCCCGCCAGGTGCTGCAGGGCAAGATACTCGCGCGAGCGCATCTCGGTCAGCCGGCTCACCGTGCGGAAGAATTCGCTCGCCTGCACGCCCTCGGTATAGAGCTGGTCGGCCTCGCAGTCGGCGGTGGCGATCAGCTTCACCTTGTGGTCGTAGAAGACGTCGACCAGCCAGGTGAAGCGGCGCGCCTCGTTGGCCCGTGCCGCACTCAGTTTCGGGATGCCGGAAACCAGCACCGTGTGGTAGCCCTGCGCCAGCTCGAGGTAGTCGTTCTGCGAGCGCGGGCCGCCACAGAGCACGGCGAAGTCGAACCAGATGACGCCGTGGCCGCGCCGGCGGGTCGCCACCTTGCGCCCGAGGATGTCGATCTCGCCGCCCTTCCTGCCCTCGTCGCCGGCGATCGCGGCGAAGTACTCGGCCATCTTGCGCTCGGCCGAGTCGTCCGCCGGATGGTGGTAGATCTCGACCTGCTCGAGCGTGCGCAGCCGGTAGTCGACGCCGGCCTCGACCTCGAGCACGTCGAGCTGCGCCTTCATCAGCGCGATCGTCGGCAGGAAGCGGTCGCGCTGCAGGCCGTTCGGGTACAGCCGGTCGGGCGGGTAGTTCGAGGTCATCACGAAGATCACGCCGCGCGCGAACAGCGCCTCGAGCAGACGGCCGAGGATCATCGCGTCGGCGATGTCGGAGACGTGGAATTCGTCGAAGCAGAGCAGGCGCACGTCGCGCGCGATGCGCGCGGCGAGCGCGGCCATCGGATCGGCCTCGCCCTTCAGCTCGTCGAGCTGGCGATGCACCTGGTGCATGAAGGCGTGGAAGTGGATGCGGCGCTTGCGGCGGTACGGCACGGCGTCGTAGAAGCAGTCCATCAGGAAGCTCTTGCCGCGGCCGACGCCGCCCCAGAAATAGACGCCGCGCGGCGGCTGCGGCCGCGCGAAGAGCCGGCGCAGGGGGCCGCTGCGCGCAGCCTTGAAGGCGAGCAGTTCGCCGTAGAGGCGCTGCAGGCGCTCGGCCGCCGCCTGCTGCGCGGCGTCGGCGCGATAGCCGCGCGCGGCGAGCGTCGCCGCATAGGCGTCGAGCATTCCGTGCTCGGAGACGTTGAGGGCTCGGTGGGGCATGACGGTCTTCTTCGGGAAGCGCGGATTATCGCACGAGGCGCCCGCCGCCGCCCCTTCAAGGCCGTCGCGCCCTGAGCGATGCGCCCCGCGCATCGCGAGGAAGTACTCTTGGGGTGCGGTTTGTGGCACAGTGTCGTCCGGCAATCCGGACGACATCAGGACAGGCGCTGGCGATGGCAAGAAAAGCGAAATGGATTCCGCAACCCGGGGAACTCGCGCACTACTGGTGCAGCAGCGGCAAGCTCGCGCGCGGCGGACTCAACGTGCGCGTCGTCGCCGAAGCGAGCGGCGGCTACATGGTCGTCGAGGCCGCGCGCGGCGACGGTTCGCTGGTGCGCATCACGGTCAAGGCGGCGAGCCTGACCGCCCCGCAGCCGTCGCTTTTCTGAACCCCTCGCACAGTGCACGGCCGATGTCGCCAATGCCACATTTCCGACACGCAGAGGCCCCTCGCGCACCCCGCCCCACCCCATGGCGACAGGCTTTAGTGACATTCGTGAAACACTCCGAAATCCGGCTCAACTTGATCCCAAACAACTGTTGAGCGACCTCGGCAACCGCGTAACAATGGGCTTATGACGGATAAGAAGTAGAAGCCCGACAATGAGCATCGCGAGCCTGAGAAAATTCAACCAACTGGCCGTCAAGCATATCGAGCGCTTCGGAACGCGCGATGACCTGAAGATCCTCCTCGAGATCGGCGCCCGCCAGCAGGCCGGCGAGCGAATGACCCTGAAAACGCTGATGCTGTGCTGCTCGGTGCCGGAATCGACGCTGAAGCGCCGGCTGGCGAAGCTGGTGCGCCAGGGCTTCGTGATCAAGGAGATGACTGCCAACGATCATCGCGTGCATTGCTACACCGTCGCCGACAAGACGATGAAGCTGCTGCACGCGTTCATCGACGACATCCGCGCCTTCGAGTGGCCTTGATGAGCGCAACCGGCAGCGACGTCCAGCGCCTGCTGAGCGCGTGCACCAGCGTCGGCGAGATCCGCAACGCACTCAATGCGCTGTGCGCCGACTTCGGCAACGTGCTCAACGTCACCGTGCTGTGCGGCAACAATTCGCCGCAGAAGAAGCTGTGCGTGGTCGACCTCGTCCCCGACGACAGCGACGTTCAGCGCTGCGCCCGCCACCTCGGCGGGCGGATCTTCGGCTACAGTTCGGTGATCCTCGACCTCGTTCCGCATCCGCAATTCGGCTGTCCGCGCGGGGTCGAAGCCCCGCCCGCGATCGACTGCTCCTGCATCGCCCGTCTCTGACGCCGCCGCTGCAGCACGGGTATTCCGCAATTAATAAGCACGCGCTAAACTGCCCCGCAGAACCGGCAATTTCGACGACCACTCGGGCGCGCCGGCACACCAGGGAGGCATGCATGCGCAAGACCCCATTCCTGCTGGCGCTGGCCATCGTGCTCGCGCCGCTGCCACCGGCATCCGCCGCCGACGCAGCGGAGGCGAAACCCCCGCTCTCCGAAGAAACGCGCGTGGCCGTCCTGAAAGCGGCCGACTGGAAGGAGATGCAGTCGGTCAACCTGGAACTGCGGGACTACGGCCTGTCGCCGCGCGAACTGCGCTTCAAGGCCGGGCAGCCCTACCGCCTGGTGATCACCAACAACGGCTCGCACAGCCATTACTTCAACGCGCCGGAATTCCTGCAGAACATCGCCGCGCGTAAGGCGCAGGTGAAGGACCAGGTCGAGGTCAAGGCGCCGTTCTTCTCGGCCTTCGAGCTCGCCCGCCGCGGCGGCAACGTCGAACTGTTCTTCATCCCGGTGAACAAGGGCAGCTACCGGATGTATTGCCACCTCGAAGGCAAGGCGCACGAAGGCGTCCAGGGGGCGGTGATCATCGAATAGCGCCACCGGCGCAACCGGGCAGCACAAAAAAAAACGGGCGGTGCCGGCATTCCGGCGCCGCCCGTTGTCTTCCGTGCAGTTACTTGGCCGGTCGCAGGTGGGCGACGCCGCCGAAGCTGCCAATCCACAAATCGCCGCCGGCAGTGGTGGCCATCGCGAAGACGTTGTTGGCGAAGAGGCCGTCGGCGGTGGTCATCGCCTTGCCGAACTTGCCGTCGACATACTGCGTCAGGCCGTTGTTGGTGCCGACCCAGAGGCGGCCCTTGTCGTCCATGTGCAGCATGAAGACGTGGTTGCCCGGCAGGCCGTCGGCGGTGGTGTAGCTCGTCCACTTCTTGCCGTCGAAGCGCGACAGGCCGCCGCCCCAGGTGCCGGCCCAGATGTGGCCCTGGCGGTCGACCTCGAGGGCGACGACGTAGTTCGGGTTGTAGGCGACGTCGACGCCCTGCAGACCCATCTCCTGCTTCTGCTTGGCGTGGTGCACCGACTGCTTGCCCGGGTCGCTCTTGAAGGCGATGTCCTGTTTGACCTTCTCGTACGGCGCGCCGAGGCCGCGCTGGTGGTTCCAGTTTTCCCACTTGTTGTTGGCGAAGCGCGCCATGCCGCCTTCGGTGGCCAGCCAGATGTCGCCGTTGCGGCCTTCGGCGAGGCCGTAGACCCAGTCGTTGGGCACTCCGCCTCGGGTGTTCTCGACGGTGTAGAGATCCCACTTGCTGCGGTCGTCGAGGTGGCCGCCGCGCACGCGGTTGGCGCCCGACCAGGTGGCGATCCAGATGTCGCCGTTGGTCGCGGTGATGATGTCGTAGACGAAGGCGTCGCCGAGGCCTTCGGGAATGTTGTAGGTCTTCCACTTGCCGGTTTTCTCGTCGAGCAGCGAGAAGCCGCCGCCGTAGGTGCCGACGGCGATCATGCCCTTCACCTTGCCGACGAAGAACATGCCGTTGGAGAGCAGGCCGTTCCTCGCATCGTAGAGCTTGTAGCTGTCGTCGCGGGTGTCGTAGCGGACGACGCCGCCGGAGGTGCCGACCCAGACCACCGGGCCTTCGACGTGGATCGACTTGACGTTCTTGTTGCCGACGCGGAAGTGCGTGAACTTGGCCGCGGGGTCGATCGTGACCTTGCCCTCGCGCTCCTGGTTCGGCAGCGGCGCCCCGCTCTGGCCGACCGGCGGATGCAGCGGCGACGACAGGCCGCCGGGGATCGGGCGCTGCGGCTGCGCCGCCTGCGCCAGCAGCAGCGGCGCCTCGTCCTCGGCGGCGACGGCCGGCAGGCCGATCAATGCCGCGCACAGCGCGAGCGAAATTTTTTTCCGGAACAGTGCTGATTGGCTCATCTGAATCATCCTCGTTGCGCCTGGGCGCTCATCATTTCTCGGCAATGCGCACGACACCGCGCTTGGTGCCGGCCCACACGTCGCCGTTCGGCGCGATCGCCACGGCATAGACATGGCTGTCGAGCAGCCCCTGGTCCTTGCCGAAATTCTTCCAGCCCTTGCCGTCATAGCGCGACACGCCGTTGTCGGTGCCGAACCAGAACACGCCCTTGTCGTCGCGCGCCATCGAGTAGACGATGTTGCCCGCGAGCCCGTCCTGCGTGGTCAGGTTGGTCCACTTCCTGCCGTCGTAGCGGCTGACGCCGCCGCCCCAGGTGCCGGCCCAGATCGTGCCGTTCGGTTCCGCGAGGATGGAGAAGACGTAGTTCGGGTTGTAGGTGCCGAGCCCCTCGACCATCGTCGACAGGTCGTGGCGCGAGCGCGTGCCGAGGCCGGTGTTCGGGCTCGCCTGCAGCTTCTCGACGTTGTCGGCGCCGAGGCCGTCCTTGTGCGTCCACGAGCGCCACTTCTTGCCGTCGTACATCGACACGCCGCCCTCGGTGCCGAACCAGACCTTGCCCGACGCATCGACGGTGAGGCCATAGACCCACTCGTTGATCAGCTCCTTGACGTAGGTCTTGAACTTGCCGGTCTTGACGTCGTAGTGGTTGGCGCCGGCCCAGGTGCCGATCCACAGGTTGCCCTGCTTGTCGTTCTCGAAGGCGTAGATCCAGTAGTCGGCCAGCCCGTGCAGCGGGAAGAAGGTCTTCCACTGACCGTCCTTGTAGCGCGAGGCGCCGCCGGCGTTGGTGCCGAACCACTTGTAGCCCTGGCTGTCGACGCCGACGGCGAAGACATACTCGTTGGCCAGGCCGTGCTGGCGGGTGAAGGTGTTCTTCGGCTTCTGCGTCTTCAGGTCGATTTCCATGACCCCGACCGAGGTGCCGACCCACAGCGTGTTGGCCGGCTTCTCGACGGTCAGCGCGCGCACGTAGACGTTGTTGCCGACGTCGAAGGAGTCGATGACGCGCAGCCCCTCGGGCTTGTCCGCGGCGAGCGCCGCGGTGGCGAACAGGGTGGAGGCGAGCAGGGTGGGAGCGAGACGGGCGAGCAGTGTTGTTTTCATGGTCTATCGGTCAGCGGAGGGTGCGGGCGTAGGCGAGGGCGTCAAGGATATCAGGATCGGAAAGGATGCCCATGAACGGCGGCTGGCCGCGGCGGCCGGCCTTGATCGTCTGCAGCAGCATCATGTCCGGCTGGCGCAGGCCCTCCTGGCGCGCCAGGTTGGGCGCACCGGCCATCACCGAGATGCCGTTCGGCCCGTGGCAGTTGGCGCAGTGCTGCATGTAGACGCGGTGCCCCTTGGCGAGGTCGGCGGCGAAGCCGGCGGCCGGCAGCAGCAGCGCGGCGGCGAACAGGACTCTGATCATTTGGCGGCCCTCCGCTTCGGACGCGTCGTCGCCTGCTGCACGTTGCGCAGCGCGTTTGCCTTCGCCTGCAGGCGATCGGCCTCCTTGGCGTCCGGCGCCAGGCCGAAACCGCCGTTGCGGTAGGCCAGCACCATCGCGTCGATCGCCGGCAGGTAGTCGTTGTCGACTGCGGCTTTGACCCAGCGCAGCGACTCCTCGCCCTCGCGCGCGCTCTCGGGAATGCCGAGCTGGGCGCTGAGGTAGGCCTGCGCGATGACATTGGTCGCCTGCCGGTGCCCCTGCTTCGCCGCCGCCAGGATCAGGCGGTGGGCTTCGGCGAGGTCCTTCTTGACGCCTTCGCCGAGCGAGTAGAGCTTGCCCAGGCGGAACTGACCTTCGGCGTCACCCAGGTCGGCGGCCTTGCGGAACACCACCGCGGCCTCCTCGTCGAACTCCGAGCTGTCGAGGATGTCGCCGAGCAGCACCATCGACGGCGCGTGCCCGGCATCGGTGCCCTTGCGCAGCAGCGGCATCGCGCCGACGACGTCGCCGGCGTCGTAGGCCTTCTTGGCGACGGCGTAATCCTCGGCCGCCCCGGCGACGGCGAGCGCGGGCAGCAGCAGCGCGCCCGCCAGGGAAATCCGGAAAATCCTTTGCAGCGACATGGTCGGCACCATCCTCCGAAAAATGGATCAGGCCTCGAGGCGCATCATGCCCAGCGCCTCGAACTCCTCGAGCTTGCGGTACAGGCTGGACAGCCCGATCTCCAGCCGCTGCGCGGCCACCTTGCGGTCGCCGCCGCAATCCTTCAGCGCACGGAAGATGATGTCGGCCTCCAGGCGCCGCAGCTGCTCGCGCAAGCCCCCGCTGACAGCAACATCCATGCCACTGACCGGCTTGCTGCTCACGGTGTTGCGGGCGATGTCCGGCGGCAGGTCGGAGAGCGTGATGCGGCCGCCGTCGGCGAGGATGTAGGCGCGGTTGATCACGTTCTCCAGCTCGCGCACGTTGCCCGGCCAGGCATAGTCGGCGAGCAGCTCCTCAGCCATCGGGTCGAGCTCGAGCACCTTCTTGCTGGCGTTGCCGGCGAGGTTCTGCAGCACGTAGCGGATCAGCCGCGAGATGTCCTCGCGCCGCTCGCGCAGCGGCGGGATGTGGATGTGGAACATCGACAGGCGGAAGAAGAGGTCCTCGCGGAAGGTGCCCTCCTTCACCATGTCGGCGAGGTTGCGATTGGTCGCGGCGACGATCCGCGTGTCGACCCGGCGCGCCTGCTCGCCGCCGAGCGGGCGCACCTCCTTGTCCTCGATCACGTGCAAGAGCTTGGTCTGCATGTGCAGCGGCAGCTCGCCGATCTCGTCGAGGAACAGCGTGCCGCGGTCGGCCTGCGAGAAGAGGCCCTTGCGCGCGCGGTCGGCGCCGGTGAAGGCGCCCTTGGTGTGGCCGAAGAACTCGCTCTCGAGCAGGTTCTCCGGGATCGCGCCGCAGTTCACCGGGATGAACGGGAACTCGCTGCGCGCACTCATCTCGTGGATCGAGCGCGCGGTAACGCCCTTGCCGGTGCCGCTCTCGCCGGTGATCAGCACGGTGCTGTCGGTGACCGCGACCTTCGACACCAGCCGTTCCATCGCCGTCATCGACGGCGCGGTGAAGTGGAAGACGCCGCGCTCGCCGGCGACCATCTGCCGCAGCGCCTGGTTCTCCGCCTTCAGGCCGCGCATCGAGTCGATCTGCGCGAGGCGGTGCAGCAGCTCCTCGTTGCGCACCGGCTTGACGATGTAGTCGGTGGCGCCGGCGCGCAGCGCCTCGACCGCCGTCTCCATCGAGGCGAAGGCGGTGACCATGATGAAATGCGTATCGATCCCCGAGCCCTTGAAGCTGCGCACGAGATCGACGCCGTTGCCGTCCGGCATCTTGATGTCGCACAGCGCGACATCGACGTCGCCGCGGACCAGCTTGGAGGACGCCTCCTTGACGTTTTCCGCGGTATCGACCGAATGGCCGGCACGGCTCACCGTCGCCGCCAGGATCTGGCGGATTGCCGCTTCGTCATCAATTACCAGCACATGCATATGCGTTCATTCCCCAGAGAACTGCATTAGTCTCGTTACGCCCCGAGCGCCGCCGGCACCGGCAGGCTGACCGTCACCAGCGTGCCGGTGCCGACCTCGGAGTTCAGCGTGATCTCGCCGCCGGCGCCGCGGATCAGCTCGCGGCACAGGAACAGTCCCAGCCCGGACCCCTTGCCCGGCCCCTTCGTCGTGAAGCGCTCGTTGAACACCTGGTCGATGACCTCGGGGGCGATGCCGGTCCCGTTGTCGCGGACCGAGAGCAGCACCATGCCGTCCTTGACGGCGGTACTGACCTCGATCTTCGGCAGCGGATCGGTTCGCCCCTGCAGCGCATCGGCAGCATTTATAAGCAAATTCATTGCCACCTGTACCAGCTGGTCGGCGACGGCGTACACCGCCGGCAGCGCCGGCTCGAGGTCCATCTTCAGCTCGAGGAGGCGGAAGCGGCGGTCGAAGGCGACGAAATTGCAGGTGCTGCGGATCAGGCCGTTGAGGTCGATCAGCTCCGGATCGGGCGACTGCGGCACCGAGAATTCGCTGATCTGGCGGGTGATGTGCATCACCCGCTTGGCCTGGTCGAGGATCATCTCCGGATGACAGACGCTGCGGTACTGCGCGCAGTCCTCCTTCTGGCATTCCTCGTCGATCGCCTGCGCGATGCCGACGATCGCCGACAGCGGGTTGTTGATCTCGTGCGCGACCGCCGCAGCGAGCGAGCCGACCGCCGCCATCTTCTCCTTGTGGAACTGCTGCTGGCGGGCGACCTCGATCTCCGACTCGTGGTGGCGCAGGTCGCGCTGCATGTCGTTGATCGCGCTCATCAGCGAGCCCAGCTCGTCGTCGCGCTGCACCTTCAGCGGCTCGCCGCGGTAGCCGCGAACGATCGCCACCGCCCGCTCGCGGGCGACGCCGATGTCCTCGGCGAGACGGCGGAAGAAGAACATGATCAGGCCGCCGAGCACGGTCAGACCGATGACGACGAAGGCGGTCCATTCCATCGTCAGCCGGTCGAAGGTGCTGCGGTAGCGGTAGAGCAGCCGCTGGCTGCGGTTGTTGATGTCGTTGGTCACCGTGTCGAGGTCGATCACCAGCCGGTGCATGCCGCCGCGCAGGTCGGCGATCGCCGCCCGCGACGGCGAGGTCGACAGCTCCTCGATGCCGCGGTTGAGCGCGGCGACGCCGTCGGCGAGGAAGGGGTAATGCGGCAGCAGCCGGGTCAGCCCGGAGAGCACGGCCTCGACCTCGAGCACGAGAACCTTTGCCGACTCCTCGATATTGGGTGCAAAATAATTTTCGTTGACGGCCAGCACCGCGCGCGAGACGGTCATGTTGAGCGCCACCTGGCGCTGCTCGAGGCCGTGGATTTCCTCCAGCTCGGCCACCGATTCGACGAGAATGGTGCGTTCGTACGAAATGACCGCCATCACGCCGGCGAAATAGATGAGCAACACGACCACGGTCCACATGCCCTTGCGGCGCAGCGACGTCCCCCGGATGGGATACTGCTCAGCGCTGCCCGGCTTGTCCTGCCCAGCTACCATCGCTTGCTCCATGTGCGCAGCGCCCGTTCAAGGCCCATTTTTTGCTTCCCGCAGTCACCATTCGTTTGCCGATGCATTCGGCCATTATCCACCAACCGATGCACGCAGTCGCCGCCTCGCCAAACCAGGGTTCTAAATGCTGCAAAAACTTTCGCTGACCGCCCTCGCCCTCATCGCCAGCACGCTGCTCCATGCCGCCGACCCGCTCACCGACGCCGTCCGCGCGATCGAGGCCGGCCGCCATGCACAGGCCGCACAAATGCTGACGCCGCTGGCCAACGGCGGCAACCCGCTCGCCCAGTTCCGCCTCGGCGCGCTCTACTACCAGGGGCACGGCGTCCCCGAAGATGAGAAACAGGCGATCTACTGGTGGAAAAAGGCGGCGGCGCAGGGCTACACGGAGGCGATGTTCCAGCTCGGCTCGGCCTACCTGTTCGGTTCGCAAATCGCAAAAATCGTACCCGACCCCGACCGTGAGGCGGCGATGTGGTACTTCCAGGCAGCCAGCGCCGGCCATGCCGAGGCGCAGTACCACCTCGGCCTGCTTTTCCTCGCCGGCAAGGGCGTCATCGACAGCCGCACCGAAGCCGCACGCTGGATGCGCAAGGCCGCCGCCCAGGGACATCCGGAAGCGAAGAAGGCGCTCGCCAGCATCGAAGGCGGCAAGTAACCCCGGCAGCGCGGTCAGGCAGCCGCCGCCAGTAGCCGCGGCAGCTCGTCCGGCGCCTCCCAGGCGCGCGCGCCGACGACCACCTCGCCGACCCGCCCGTCGCGGCGCAGCACGAAGCTGGTCGGATACGACGACAGCCGCAACGCGGCGGTCGCGAAAGCACGGCCGGTGTCGAGCAACACCGGAAACTCCACCCCCACCTGCAGCACGAACTCGCGCACGAGGTTGATGTCGTCGTCGACCGAAACGGCGACGACGGCTCCGCCGTACGCCGCCAGTCCGCGGTGCAGCACCTGCAGACCGGCCATTTCGGCTCGGCACGGCGGGCACCAGGTGGCCCAGAAGTTGAGCAGCAGCGGGCGACCGAGGAAGTCGGCGAGCCGCCGCGGCCGGCGCTGCAGATCGGGGAGCTCGAACGACGGGAAAGGGTCGCCGACGCCGACGGCGGCACGCGGCAGCGCCTCGCGACCGCAGGCGGCGGCGCACAGCGGCAGGGTCAGCAGCTGCAGCAGCCGCCGGCGACCGGCGCCGGGAGATTCAATCGAGGGGTTTCTTGACGGAGACCGCGCCACGCACCTGCCCTTGCTGGAAGTTGACCGCCCGATCGTGCGGGTAGTCGGCGGCGAGCTGCGCCTTGACCCCCTCCGGGATGCCCGCCACCGGACCGTGGCACGCCAGGCACGGCTGCGCCATCGGGATGGCTTTCAGGTAGCGATAGTAGCGGCCGGTCGGCTCGCTGACCACTTGCGACGCTTCCAGCGTCTCGATCTTCTCGCCTTTGGCAAGACGCTTCTCGAAATCAAGAAGACCTTTCTGCTCCCAGCTGTCCGGCTCGCCCAGCATCCGGTTGCGCGGACGCAGGCTGACCCGGGTCACCCGCATGCCAGTTTGGCGTGAAATCGCCGAACTGATCTCCGGCGCGCTGTATTTGCAAACCGTGATCGCGCGGATCGGCCCTGTCTGGTCGAGTTCGCGGTTGACCTCGCCGCGTATTTGTTCAAGCAGGCGCATCGCCGCGCGACGGGCCTCCGACTGTAGCGCATCGAGGTTTTCCTCGCCTGCGGAAGCCGGAACGATGGACAGGATGGCCGCCATCGCGGCCACCCAGTGGATTGCTGTCTTCCTGCGAAACATGGCAACGCCCCCCAACCCGGCGCCGCCAACGGCTCGCTCCCCGATCGCGGGAAGGTGCCGAAATCCTGTTTTTTTCAGAGAAACTTCGGCGACACCTAGTTAACTATCGAATTGATGACTACAGCAACACCGGCAGCCCCCGGCGTCACGCTTGCCGAGAAGCCTTCGAGGTCACCCGATCTCGGCAGCGCGTCTCCGCTTTTCGAAATCCGCGCACCGATCACGACCTTCTGCTGCTGCGACAGCTTGAAGTTCGGCGTCATCGACATGCTATCGTCAAGCAAGAAACTCGCCGGCAGCTTGCCCGCCGGCATCCGCGCCATCGCCACCGGCATCTTCGGCCCGTCGGCCGCACGCGCGAAGACGAACAGCGTGTCGCCCGGGGCGATCTTCGCCGCCAGCGCCGGATCGATCGTGACGCTGCCGGCGACCGCGGCGCCGCCAGCCGCCGCCTTCGGCGCACCGCCGGCCGCCGCCAGCCGGTTCTCGGCGTCGCGGATGCTGCCCTGGATGCCCATCGCGGCCTGCGAGCCTTCCGGCACCAGCGGCAGGATCTTCTGCCACTGCGCAATCGCCGCCCGGTAATCCTGGCGCTCGAAGGCGATCGTCCCCGACAGGGCCAGGGCCTTGATGTTGTTCGGATCGATCGTCAGCGCGTCCTTGACGATGCGCTCCGGCTCGCCCTGCAGGCTGCGCCCCTGCGCCATCGCCACGGTGTCGGCGAAATCGGCGAGCACCTGCGCGTCCGGCGGCAGCAGCGCGATGGCGCGGCCGTAGGCGGCCGCCGATTCGGCGAAGCGCCCCAGCACGCCGTAGGACTTGGCCAGCATCAGCCAGCCGTTGCCGTCGTTCGGGTTGTCCTGCAGGCGCTCGGCGAGGCGCTGCACCATCGCCTGGATCTGCTGCTGGCCGAGCGCGTGCCCGCCCTCGCCGCCAGCGGCCGGCCCCGGCCTGGCGCCGGTCATCGCCTCGGGCGTGCCGAGCAACACGTAGAGGCCGACGATCAGCGCCGCGACGCCGCTGCCGAGCGCACCGGCGAGCAGCGGGCGGCGCCCGCCCTCTTCCGCCGGCACGGTTTCGCCGGCAGCGTCCTCGAGCACGCGCCGCTCGATCTCCTGGCGGGCCTTCTCGTAGGCTTCCGGCGCCAGCTGACCGGCGGCGTGGTCGCGCTCCAGCTCCGCCATCTGCTCGCGCAGGATGGCGAGGTTGAGCGCGCGCACCTCGGCCGTCTCCACGACCTTGCCGCGCCGGCCGCGCAGCAGCGGATGGAGCAGCGCCCCGAGGATGCCGACCGTGAGCAGGCCGGCGAGAATCACGAACAGGGTCATGCGCCCTCCTTCTTTTCTTCGAGCAGGCGCAGCGCGGCGGCGTGCTCGGCCTGCGACAGCGGCGCCGCGCCAACATTGCGCCGGCGCCGGAGGTTGAAAAAGAGCACGCCCAGGCCGCCGGCGAAAAGCACGAACGGCCCGCCCCACAACAGCAGCGTGGTCGTCTTCACCGGCGGCCGGTAGAGCACGAAGTCGCCGTAGCGCTGGACCATGTAGTCGGCGATCTCCTTGTCCGACTTGCCCTGCTTCAGCATCTCGCGCACCTGGTTCTTCAGGTCGATCGCCAGCTCGGCGTGCGAGTCGGCCAGGTTCTGGTTCTGGCAGACCAGGCAGCGCAGCTCCTCGGCGAGCTTCTGCACGCGCGCCTCGAGCACCGGGTCGGCGGCGGCCGGCACGGCCTCCGCAGCACCGACGCCGGCCGCGGCCAGGGTCAGGAAAATCGCAGCAAACCAGTTACGCACCGTTCAGCTCCTTTACCAGCGGCACAATTTTTTCGTCGACCGCCTTCTGCGTCAGCGGCCCGATATGCTTGTAGCGGATGACCCCCGCCTTGTCGACGACGAAGGTCTCGGGAACGCCGTAGACGCCGTAGTCGATGCCGATGCGGCCGTCGCGGTCGTAGGCCGACAGCAGGTAGGGGTCGCCGTGTTCGCGCAGCCAGGCGATGCCGGCAGCGCGCTCGTCCTTGTAGTCGAGGCCGACGATCGGCACCAGCTTGCGCGCCGCCAGATCCATCAGCACCGGGTGCTCCTGGCGGCAGGACACGCACCATGAGGCCCAGACGTTGAGCAGCCAGACCTTGCCGAGCATGTCGGCGGGCGCGATGCTGTGCTCGGCGGCGTGCAGCTGTGGCACCGAGAAGGCCGGCGCCGGCTTGCCGATGAACGGCGACGGCACCTCGCGCGGATTCAGCCGCAGGCCGACCGCGAGAAAGCCGACGAGGACGATGAAGATGCCGAGCGGCAGCAGGAAGCGTCGCATGCGCTCCCCCTTACGCCGAGGCCAGCGCCGCGGCGCGCTCGCGCTGCAGCCGGCGGGCGACGCGGTAGCGGCGGTCGGTCGCGGCGAGCAGGCCGCCGACGGCCATCAGCAGGCAGCCCCACCAGATCCAGTCGACCAGCGGCTTGTGCTGCACGCGGACGATCCAGGTGCGCTCGTCGATCATTTCGCCGAGCGACACGTAGAGGTCGCGGAACAGGCCGGTGTCGATCGCCGCCTCGGTCATCGGCATCTTCTGCACGTGGTAGATGCGTTTCTCCGGATACATCGTCTTCACCACCGCGCCGTCGCGGCTGACTTCGACGCGCCCGCGCGCGGCGATGTAGTTCGGCCCCTTGTACTCCTCGATGCCGAGCAGCTTGAAGGTGTAGCCGCCGACCGTGGTCGTGTCGCCGGCACCCATCTTGACGTCGGCGTTGGCCTCGAAGGTCTTGACCATGCTGACGCCGAGGATGAAGACGCCGACGCCGGCATGCGCCAGCACCATGCCCCAGTGCGCGCGCGGCACCGTCGCCAGGCGCGCGAAGAATGCGCTACCGCCGGCGCTGCCGCCGCGGACGCGCTCGGCGATGTGGACGAAGCTGGAGAGAATGACCCAGACGCCGAGCAGGCTGCCGAAGGCGACCAGCGCCGACCAGCGGCCGAAGGCCAGCGGCAGCACCGCGCCGGCGAGCAGCGACAGCGCCAGCACGGCCCACAGCAGGCGCGGCAGGTCGGCCAGCCGGCCGGCCTTCCAGCGCAGGAACGGACCGATGCCGATCAGCGCCACCAGCGGCACCATCAACGGCGCGAACACCGCCTCGAAGTACGGCGGGCCGACCGAAATCTTGCCGAGGTCGAGCGCGTCGAGGAACAGCGGATAGAGCGTGCCGAGCATCACCGCGCCGGCGGCCACCGTCAGCAGCACGTTGTTCACCAACAGCATCGACTCGCGCGACAGCATCTCGAAGCTGCCGCCCAGGCCGACCTTCGGCGCCCGCCAGGCGAACAGCGTCAGCGACGCGCCGACGACGATGGCGAGGAAGGCGAGCACGAAGATGCCGCGCTTGGGATCGGTGGCAAACGCATGCACCGACGTGAGCACGCCCGAGCGGACGAGGAAGGTGCCGAGCAGCGACAGCGAGAAGGCGAGGATCGCCAGGATCACCGTCCAGTTCTTGAAGCTGCCGCGCTTCTCGGTCACCGCCAGCGAATGCATCAGCGCGGTGCCGACCAGCCAG
The DNA here is from genome assembly GCF_016858125.1 of Azospira restricta. Lineage (NCBI taxonomy): Bacteria > Pseudomonadati > Pseudomonadota > Betaproteobacteria > Rhodocyclales > Rhodocyclaceae > Azospira > Azospira restricta. The sequence continues at coordinate 2,359,622 of NZ_CP064781.1, read as the reverse complement.
GGCATGAACGAGGCATTCTCGACCGGGTCCCAGAACCACCAGCCGCCCCAGCCCAGCTCGTAGTAGGCCCACCACGAGCCGAGGGCGATGCCCAGCGTCAGGAACACCCAGGCGATCGTCGTCCACGGCCGCGACCAGCGCGCCCAGGCGGTGTCCAGCCGGCCCGAGACGAGCGCGGCGATGGCGAAAGCGAAGGCCACCGAGAAGCCGACGTAGCCCATGTACAGCATCGGCGGGTGGAAGGCCATGCCCGGGTCCTGCAGCAGCGGATTCAGGTCGCGGCCGTCGACCGCGGCCGGCAGCAGGCGCTCGAAGGGGTTGGAAACGAACAGCAGGAAGGCGAGGAAGCCGATGCTGACCAGCCCCATCACCGACAGCACGGTGGTCACCGTCTCGCGCGGCAGGCGGCGGCTGAACAGCGACACCGCCGCCGTCCACACCGCCAGGATCAGCACCCACAGCAGCATCGAGCCCTCGTGCCCGCCCCACACCGCGGCGACCTTGTAGAACATCGGCAGCAGCGTGTTCGAATGCTGGGCGACGTAGGTCACCGAGAAATCGTTGCTGACGAAGGCCTGCGTCAGGCAGCCGTAGGCCACGGCGACAGCGACGAACTGCGCCTGCGCGGCGGGGATCGCCAGGTTCATCAGGCGCGGGTCCTGACGGACGACGCCGTAGAGCGGCACCCCCCCCTGCAGGATGGCGACGGCAAGGGCGGCAATGAGGGCGAAATGCCCGAGTTCAGGAATCATGAATCGATCTCCGCGATGGGTGCGGGAATGATAGCAAGATCGATTCCACGCGCCGCAGGGTCGCGGAAACCCTTGTCCCGCTGGCGGCCGGAGCCGCCCGGACGGCGGCCTGCAGCGGCACCTTCCCGTTTTCGGGAAAGCGCCGCCGGTTGCCGCGGCTCAGGCCGCGAAACGGAAGCGGCCGACCAGTCCCTGCAGGCGGCCGGCGATCTCCGACATTTCGGACGCCGTCACCGCCACCTCCTGGATGGCGACGTTGTTGCGGTCGGTCAGTTCGGTGATGCCGTTCATCGACGCCACCGTCTGCGACGAGGCCTGCGTCTGCTGCGTCGTCGCGCTGGCGATGTCGCGCGTCAGCCGGCTCATCTCGTTGGCCGCCTCCAGGATGCGGCGCAGCGTGTCGCCGATCTCGCGCGTCTGCGCCGCCCCTTCCTCGACGTCGGTCATCACCTGGCGCATCGCGACCATCGCCTGGTCCGAGCGGTGGCTGACGCTGTCCAGCATCTCGCCGATGCTGATCGAGCTCTTCGCGGTGCGCTCGGCGAGCTTGCGGACCTCGTCGGCGACGACCGCGAAACCGCGCCCCTGTTCGCCGGCGCGCGCCGCCTCGATCGCCGCATTCAGCGCGAGCAGGTTGGTCTGCCCGGCGATGTCCTGGATGATCCCGGCCAGCTCGTGGATGCGGCGGGCGGTGTCGCACAGGTCCTGGATCGCGCCGCTGGAATCGCGCACCGTCTGCACGATCTTGTTCACCGTCGTCAGGTTGCCCTCCATGCTGACCGCGCCGCTCTCGGCGAGATCGCGGGCGCGCCGGGTCGCCTCGTCGACGCCGTGCGCGCCGCCCGAGACTTCCTCGATCGCCCGGCTCATCTGCTGCAGCGCCGCGGTCACTTCCAGGATCTGGCCGTGCTGGCTTTCCGAATGCTGCGCCGACTCGTCGATCCGCCGCGACAGCAGCTGCGCATTGCTCGAGACGACGCCGGCGGCACGCTGGATCTCGCCGGTCATCTCGCGCAGGCTGTCCTGCATGCGCGCGATCGCGCGCAGCACCGCGTCGAACTCGTTGCCGCCGGCACGCACCTCGATCGCGGTCGTCAGATCGCCCTCGGCGACCCGGGTAACGACGTCGCGGACCCGCGCCAGCGGCCGCGAGATGTTGCGTGCGAGGAAGAAGTACATGCCCCACACCAGCGCCACGCCGAGGCCGGTGCCGGCCCACATCAATAGCGCGAGACGGGTGCGCAGCGCGCCGCTGTCCTCGTTCTCCTGCTTCGAGCGCTTGATCAGGACCGTCTCCAGCTCGCGCACCTTCTTCTCCAGTGCCCCCATCGCCGGGTTGATCTTCTTCAGGATGACGGCGTTGGCCTGGCGGTAATCGCCGGCACGGAACGCAGCGACGACCTCGTTTCCGGCCGCCGCATAGGCGTCGAGACCGCCGCCGATCGCCCCCAGCAGCTGGCGCTCGTTGTCCGGCAGCGCAGGCCGCTTGAGGTACGAGGCATGGGCATCGCGCGCATCGTCGACGGCGTCGGCGTAGGCACCGAGATGCTTGTCGACCGGGTGGTCGTGCATCTTCGCCCACTCGCCGGCGGGATCGTGCTGCAGGCTGAGCAGCAGCTGTGCGCGTGAATCGTGGATGTTGCGCATGATGTCGCCGACCGCGCTGGTCGGAATCAGCGCGTTCTCGTAGATCCCCACCGCATCGTCGTGCATGCGCGCGGAAACGCGGTCGCCGATGCCGACGCCGACGATGAAGCCCACCGTCACCAGGATGAAGGTGGCGATGAGCTGCACGCGCACCGTCAGATTCCTCAGGATGTTCATGACGTTCCCCCTGCGGCCCTGCCCGGGCCTCAATACTTCACGATGATGTTGGCGCCGCCCGGATTGGTCGACACGTAGCCGATCGCCCCCGGCGTGCGCTTCACGAAGTCCATCACCTCGGCGTCGCCGGACTTGACCGGCGGCGGATTGAGGCCGTCGCGGAAACCCTTCTTCGCCCAGATCGTGGCGTAGCGGTCCGGATCGGTCTTGATCACCTTGCTCAGGAAATCGCCCTGGACGGCGCCGTTGTCGACCGGCACCAGCTTCACCGAACCGGCGAACTGCATGTTGCCGACGTAGATCTCCCGCACGTCGCCCGGCGCAACATTGACCGAACTGTGCGCGATCACATAGCCATCGGCGATCGCCGCGAGCGGCGCCAGAATCAGCCCGAGCACCGCGCTCCGGGCAAGCTTCGCATTACGCATCGTCATCCCCCTCAGAAGCGGATCGAATACTGGAGCTGCGCTGCGCCATAGCGGTCGTCGCCGCCGAGACCGAGGTCTTCCTGACTGGTCCGCGACAGTTCCAGCTTGAGCGCCGCCTTCGGATCCAAGTCGTAGCGCAGGCCGGCGACGAAGCGGCGGTACGAGCGCCCGAACTCCTGCACCGCAAAGTAGTTGTCCTTCTGCTCCAGGCTCGCCCTTTCGCCGCGTACGTACGGCGTCCAGCGGCCGCTGTTGTAGCCCGCCTGCAGGTAGCCGGCCCAGCTGCGGTGGCTGCCGCTGCCGCCCGACAGGTCGCGGTTGTTGAAGCGATAGAACTCGCCGAGCACTTCCCAGCGCTCGCTCGCGAAGACGCCGTAGGCGCCCAGTGCCGCCAGCCGGGTGCGGTTGCGGTCGGCGCTGTCGTCCGTGATCGAGCCGCCGAGGCCATGCACGCCGAGACGCAGGCCGTCGATCGCGCGCGGCTCGATCCAGGCATTGAATCCGGTCATGTAGGACCCGCTATCGCCGCCGGCCATCTTCATGTTCAGGGCGCCGCCGCCGGCGTAGCCGCCGGCGCTGACCTGGCTGTTGAATGCCGCGGCATTGTTCGCGGAGAGCGTCGTCGCGGTGTTCTCGACACGCAGCGACGAGCTGTTGCCGACGTATACGTCGTAGCCGAAACGATTGCCGGCGAGCGGCAACGCACCCGTCAGCCAGGCGCCGGTGGTATGCGCCGGCAGAATCCCGCCCTTGTCCTCGAATTCGAGGAAACGCGGCCGCGAGAGCGAGGTCTGGATCTGCGCACCGTGGTGGAACGCCGTGTTCCAGTAGCCGTAGGGCGTATGGAAGCGTCCGCCCCAGGCGACCGCAGCGTCGCTGAAGGCGTAACCGATCTGCAGGCGCTCCAGGTCGGTGGCGATATCGCCGTCGTGGTCGACTTCGAAGACCAGCTCGATCAGGCTGCGCACGCGATCGCCGAACTGCGGCGTCAGGTAGAGATCGAACGAGCCGACGTTGAAGCCCTTGCGGCCCTTGCCGAAGATCGGGTTGTGTTCGCCGCTGTGGGCAAGGCCGACGTCGGCGAAACCGTGCACCGGAATCCCGTCGTCGAACGAACGGCGCGAGATGCCGCTGCCCAGCTGCGCAACCTGGCGCTCGAGCGCTTCCACGCGCGCCTGCTGGTCGGCGGCCGCCGGCGACGCTGCCGGCGCCGGCGCCTTCGCTTTTTCCAGCTCGCTGACCTTGGCCGACAGGTTTTCGATCAGCTGCATGCTGCGTTCGAGCTTGCGCTCGAGCTCCTTGATGCGCGCGGCGTCGTCCGCGGCCGCTGGCGACGCGAGCAGCGCACAGGCGAGCATCCCCACCGCTTTGGCAACGGCTTTTTTCTCGATGTTCAGCACATTTTCCTCCGATGTGTATGCAATGAAACTCGGAGAGAAATAGCAACGCCCGTGCCCTTCGCAATTGCGTCACAAACGTGCGTCAAATGCGTGTCAAATCATCGATTTGGAAAAGTGGCGGGGGCCGCGAACGCCCGCCGCGAGGGGCGCGATTCCGACGTCATCGGTTTCGGGAATCGGCGATCACCCATCCCCGCCGACGAGGAATTTTCCGAGTTCCGCGAAACGAGGAAAGCGTTTTCCCGACGGCGGGAAAACGCCGAATCAGCCGCGTTCCGCCCGCAACTGGCGCCCGAGGCGGAGCAGCAGGCCGCGGCGCCGGCGCACGGCGAGCATCGGTTCCAGCGCTAGGATCAGCGCGGTGACGCCGAACGAGCCCCAGACGTAGAGGCCGTAGCCGCCCATCGCCAGGAAGTCGGAGAAGCTCTGCCAGTGGATGTTCATTTCGTACCCTCCGCCTGCAGCACGCTCTTCACCCATTCGCTGCCGCGCTCGCGCTCGAGCATGATGCCGCGCACCCGGTAGAGCGCGACGGCGATGCTGTACATCCAGAACGCCAGCGCCATCAGCAGCATGCCCCACAGCATCAGCGCGGCCATCGACGGCGACTTGGTCAGGCTCACCGACGAGCCCTGGTGCAGCGTGTTCCACCACTTCACCGAGAAGTAGATGATCGGGATGTTCACGACGCCGACCAGCGCCAGCACGGCGCCGGCCTTGTCGGCGCGGCGCGGGTCGTCGATCGAGGCCTGCAGCGCGATGAAGCCGATGTAGAGGAAGAGCAGGATCAGCTCCGAGGTCAGCCGTGCGTCCCACACCCACCAGGTGCCCCACATCGGCTTGCCCCACAGCGCGCCGGTCCACAGCGAGAGGAAGGCCATCAGCGCCCCGGTCGGCGCCAGCGCCTGCGCCATCATCCCGGACAGCCGCGTGTTGTAGGCCAGCCCGAGGCCGGCCCAGAAGGCCATCACCAGGTAGATGAACATGCTCATCCACGAGGCCGGGACGTGCACGAAGATGATGCGGTAGCCCTCGCCCTGCTGGAAGTCGGTCGGCGCGACGGCGAGGCCCAGCCACAGCCCGGCGGCGCCGAAGACGACGGCCGCCGCGGCGAACCACGGGATCAGCTTCCCGGCGAGCGGGTAGAAGCTCTGCGGCGAGGCGTACTTGAACCAGTTGATCAGGCGGTTGTTCATGTCGCGGCGGAAAGGAAGCGATGCAGCGTCAGCAGCAACTCACATGCCAGCGCAACGGGACAACCATCAGAAGACAGGCACGCCGAGCGCCTGCAGCGCCCGCGTCAGGTGGCCGCTGGCCGTCTCCATCCGCTTCACCGCCTCGCCGTAGCGGCCGGCGGCAGCCTCGGCGGCGGCCGCGGCCTTGAGCCGGCCGGCCGCCGTCATCTCGGCATCGACCCGGCCGCGCAGGCCGGCGTCGCCCTTGTCCTCGAGGTTCATCGACACCAGCATGGCGTTGCTGTCGAAGCGGCGCAGCTCGTAGGCGTATTCGTCGGCCGGCGTCTCGAACCTGAGCGCATGCGTCACCGTCTCGCCGGCCTTCAGCCGGACCATGGTCTCGATCGCCAGCCGCTTGGCGGTCTCGCCCTGGCGCACCGCCTCGGCAAGCTTCGTCTGCTGCGCCAGCCGGCGCGCCTCGACGAGCAGCGCATCGATGCGCGCCAGCGCCTCGCGCGAATCGCGCCCGGCGCGGGGATCCTTGCCCATCGATTCGAGCATCGGCCGATAGGCCGCGACCTCGTCGTTGATGCTGCGCAGGTTCTCGCGCAGGAAGGCGTTGGCGGCGACATCGTCGTCACCCGCGGCGAGCGAGCCGAAACAGAAGGCCGCCATGCCGACCAGGTATTTCTTCATGTTCTCCTCCCCCGGCAAACGGACGCCGCGACAGCGGCGCCGAATTTGGAAGGAGGCAGCAATAAGCGAGCCAGCGGCGGCCTATTTCTTCCTCGGCGGTTCCGGCGCCTGCGCTTTCGGCAGCGACGCGCTCCACTCCCAGACCGCGGCTTCGGCCTTGCGCCGATAGGGGTCGTCGGCCGGCGCACGGTGCAGGTAGGCCCGCATCGCCTCGATCGCCGCGCGCCGCTCGCCGAGGCCTTCGAGCGCCACCGCCAGCCCGTAGTAGGCATTGATCTGGCCGCTGTTCAAGGTCGTCGCCTCGTCGAAGAAATCGGCGGCGGCCTTGTACTCGCCCTTGCCGAGCAGCGCGAAGCCGGCGTTGACGTAGGCCTCCGGCATCTGCGGCGCCAGTTCGAGGACGCGGTGGAAGGCGGTCAGCGCATGGTCGTACTGCTTCGCATGCAGCATCACGACGCCCTGATTGAAGCGCTGCTCGACCTCCTCGGCGCGTTTCTGCTGGACGTGCCTGGCCTTCGCCTGCGGCGCGCCGCCGAACTCCGGGAAGCGGCCGGACCATTCGAGCAGCAGGCCGCCGGCGACGATCGCGGCCAGCGTCAGCAGCAGCGCGCGCCAGCGGACGTCGCGCGGACGCTGACGCGGGGCGGCGGGCGCGGGGTCTTCCATGAGCCCCAACCTCATCGCGAATAGGCCGCCGACACCGCCGGGAACAGGCGGCGGACGAGCAGCACGGCGAACATCAGGATGCCGATCGTCGCCAGCAGGCCGCCGACGCCGAGGCAGATGCGCGAGAAGGTCTCGACCCCCCAGGTCGCCGACAGGTCGCCCGGGGTCTTGCGCGGCGCGCCCATCAGCCCGGCGCCGGCGAGCCCGGCCATCATCAGCAGGATGCCGTAGCCGTAGAAGCCGAGCTGCAGGCGGAGCGCGCGCCGCCCCGGCGCGGCGATCCCCAACCGCGGCAGCAGCGCGAAGCTGGCGGCCATGAAGCCGAGCGTCACGGCGCCGATGGTGCCGTGGTAGTGCGCGGTGACCAGCGTCGTCTGGCCGTCGATCAGCGAACCGAGCAGCAGGCCGGCGACGAAGAGCAGCAGCGACAGGCCGAAGCCCGGCGCGATTTCCCGGCCCCACCGACCGCGCGCGCTCCAGGCGAGCGCCAGCGCCAGCGCGAGCGGTGCCTGCCAACTGGTCCACTGCATCAGCCAGGTGTAGGCGTGCACGTATTCCGCCGACTCGGGCACATGCAGGAACGGCACGGCAAGTGCCGCCAGCACCGGCAGCGCTCCGGCGCCGACGATCGCGGCCAGCGCTCCGGGCGCGAGGCGCTGCGCCCCCGCCGGCGCCAGTTCCAGCCAGCAGACCATCAGCAGGCTGGCCAGCGCGAACTGCCAGAGGTGGCCGCCGCCCCAGAACAGCGTCTCGAAATAGGCATAGCCGGTTTCGCCGCCGGGCATCGCGACACCGGCCGCGAGCAGCAGCGCGAACACCGCGAGCGTTTCAAGCGCGGCCAGGAACAGCGCCAGGCGCTGCACGTCGGCGGCGTCGCGCAGCGGCCACGGGCAGCCCGCGCGCGCGCCCTGCGCTGCCTTGATCAGCACGCCGATCCCGAACAGCGCCAGCGCGGCCAGGAACAGCGGGCTGTCGAGCACCGGCACGTAGTTGCTCATGATCGCCTCCGGCCGCCCGTCGGCGACCGACAGCACCATGCCGAGCGCACCGCCGGCGGCAGCCCACCAGGCGGCGCGGCCGGTTTCTCCCGGCGCGCGCGGCGCGGCGAGGCTCCACAGCACGCCGGCGAAGGCCATGAACCAGACGCCCTGCGACAGGTTCACGTGCAGCGTCAGCGCGACGCGGTAGAACTCCGGGCCGGGAAACAGCGTACCCAGCGCCGGCACGCGGGCGAGCGCGATGAGCACGGCGAACAGCCCGGACACCGCCACCGCGCAGATCGCCAGCGCCAGCCAGAGGACGGCGTCGCGGCGGCCGGCTTCGCCCGGCGGATTCGACGACAGTTCCATCAGACGGCCCCCTTGTGCGGCGACGTCGAAATGAACGGCACCCCGAAGAAGGTCAGGAAGGCCATCACGAACACCGCCATCACCATCCACGCGGTGCGCGCCGGCGCCGGCCTGTAGGTCACCCGCAGGTGCAGCGCCACTGCGAGCAGCAGCCAGGTGACGAAGGACCAGGTTTCGAGCGGATCCCACGCCCAGTAGCGGCCCCAGGCGTCCTGCGCCCAGATGGCGCCGGCGATCAGCATCAGGCTGTCGAAGATGATGCCGAGCGCGAGACAGCGGAAGGCCAGTTCCTCCAGCCGCTCGTCCGCCGGCAGCGTGGCGAAGCGGCGCAGGCCGATGCCGGCGCGGCGCAGCAGGATGACGCCGGCCAGGCCGACGGCGACCAGCACCGCGCCGAGGAAGACCTTGGCCAGGCCGATGTGGATGAACAGCCAGGGCGTATGGTAGGTCGGCGGGAAATGCCCCTCGCCCGGATGCGCGACCATCAGCCAGCCCATCATCACGAACATGATCGGCATCACCACCGCCGCCGAGGCGCGGATCTTCGGAATCCGCCAGTAGGCGACGACGAAGGCGAGCATCAGGCTCCACACGTTCGACGACAGGATCTCGAACAGCGTGATGAACGGGCCGTGGCCGACGCGCTCCCAGCGCATGCCCAGCGACACCGTGTGCAGCACGAGGCCGGCCAGCATCAGCGCCAGTATCTTGCGCTCGTCGCGCCGGCCGAGCGCCACCGAGACGATCGCCAGCACGCCGCCGAGCACATAGGCGACGATCGCCGCCCACAACACCTTCAGTTCAAGCAGATAATCCATCGTCCTTCGCCTGATTCCACGGCCGCGCCGCGAACTTCCTCCAGTAGTGCCAGCCCAGTGCGAGCACGGCGGTGACGGCCGCCGCGAGCAGCCACGGCACGGTCCAGTCGTAGAAAACCGAATACCCCATCCAGCCGCGCACGCCGACGTACTGCAGGCGCCCGGCAGGCAGATCGACCGCCATCCCCGGCCGCATCTCCCAGCGCTGCTCGCCGATGCGGACGACCACGTCGTGCCGGCCCGGCAGCTTGAACTGGTCCGTCTTGTCCGGATCGAGGACGATCTCGTCGAAGCGCAGCATCGTCCAGATCGGAATGCCGGTCCCCGGAATCTCCCAGTCGCGCGCCTGCTCGTATTCGTTGAGCGGATACGACGGCAGGTGCACGGCGCCGAACGCGGGCTCGCCGCCGCCCGCCGGATGCCACACGAAGCTGGGCGCAAAGCCCTTGTTGAAGCTGGTGTAGAAGCGGTAGCCGAGGAGCCGCAGCGGCGTCTGGTCGCCGATGGTCGTGCGCACCACGGCGCCGTCGGCGTCCCGGTAGGCGACCTCGTTGCGCGTCTGCCCGCGCCGCAGGCCCGGATCATAATCGATCGCGAAGCCGAGGTTGGCGAAACGCACCTCGGCCAGCCTGCCGGCATGCCACGGGCCGGCATCCCGCGTGGTCAGCACGCCGTCGAACTCGCCGCCATCGACGATCTCGACCGCGCCGCGCAGATAGGTGAGGCGGCCGAGCGCGACGAGCACGACGATCGCCAGCAGCGCCAGATGGAAGGCAAGCAGCGGCAGCTGCCGGCGGAAGGCGCCGTTGACGGCGATCGCGACCAGCAGGTTCAAGGCGCTGCTGGCGAGCGGCAGCACCAGCGCCCACAGGGCTCCGGGCAGCTCGAGGTAGACGACCCAGACGCCGGCGAACAGCAGCAGCAGATTGACCAGCGCGAAGCGCAGCGACCCCAGCCAGTTGCGCCACACCCGCCAGCGCTCGGACCACGGCGAGGGCGGCCCGGCGGCGATCACGGAGGATTCTTGCATATGCCCTCGCCTCGCGACGCATCGGGGTTGGAGCGCATCCATTTGTCGGAATCGCCGTTGCCGCAGTCGCCGATCGCCCAGCTGCCGCTGGTCTTGAAGGTCTTGATCTTGTTGACCGCCTTGTAATAGTACGGCTCCTTCGAATAGCCGTTGATCGCCACGCTGTCGGCGATCGCCGTCCCGGCCGTCAGGCCGGCCTCGGGACCGACGTCGCTCAGGTTGACCAGCAGCGCCTTGTTCTTCCAGCCATGCGGCACCGCGATATGGCACCAGGTGCATCTGAAATAGCTGCGACCGATCCTGGCATCGTGATAGCGGTGCAGGTTGCCTTTCGACGACTGCCAGAAACCGGTGTTCTGGGTATTCGTCTCGCCGCCGATGTAGGCCGTGCTGTCGTGGCACTTGAAGCAGAGCAGGTTTGCGGTTTCGCTCGTGGCATCGGTCCACGCCCCCTTCAGCAGAAAGTCGTTGGCCGAGCCGTGCGGCCCCCACGGGCTGCCGTTTTCGCCGCCGGCGGGAATGACGCTGGTCGCGGCAGTGCTCGATCCGTGGCAGTCGGAGCAGTACATCGTCTGCGTGCCGACGGCGTTGCTCCACGGCAACCGCCACGAGTTGCTCATGCCGCCCCGCACCGCCAGCGTGCGCCCGGTATTGTCCATGACCGGGTGCCACGAGCGCTGGTTGTTCGTCGTGTAGCTGGCGCCCGCGCCGCTGTCGGTCTGCGTCGACGCCCCCTTGTGCGCGGCCGGCGCCTGGAATTCCTTCGCCTGGTTGGTGTATTGGGTCAGGCCGTTCCGACCGCTCGGCGTGCCGCCGGTGAAGCTGCCCAGGTTCGGCCGGTTGCCGGTCGGATAGGTGTTGTTGTCCGAGTAACCGTAGTCCGAATGGCACTTCAGGCAGACCTGGTACTCACGCGTGACATAGGTCGCTGCGGCGCTGGTGTCGGTGGCGCTGCCCGGGTCGCCGCGCTTGACGACGTAGCCGGACGGAAGGGAGTGGAACGACGCCGAACCGTAGGTCGGCTCGACGCCCCAGGTCCCGCGCAGCACGCCGGAGGCGATGTTGGTATGGGTGTAGCCGGTGGTCTCGGTGTGGGTGTGGGTTCCCGCGGCATCCGGGGTACCGTTCAGGTTGCCCGAGCCGGCGAGGCCGCGGAAGTCGCGGAACTTCACCACGCGGTGCGGATTGTGGCAGTCGGTGCATTCGGCATGCCGGTTGCTGAGGTTGCCGGCACCGAGCTTGGCCCGCGATTCGAGGAAGTCCTTGCCGCACTTGTTGGTCGTCCCGGTGCAGTCCACGAAGGTCGCATCGTTGAAGCTGCCGCCGATGTCGTGCACCTCGGTGCCGGCCGGCTGGTTCGTCGAGCTGATCGGCATGCGGACGGTCGAGGTCGTGAAGTCGGTCTTGATGTCCGGCACCGTCGTCGTCGGCGTGATCGCGCTGGCGGCGCTGTTGGTGTGGCACTGGTAGCAGGTCTCCTCGATCGCCGAGCTGCCGCCGGACTTCGGCGTGCCGACGCCGTCGGTGCCCTCGCGCAGCAGCCGGCGCGAACCGGGCACGCTGTGCGTGTCGTGGCAGTTCAGGCAGGCCGCTTTCCACACCTGCATGTTCGCCGGAAACTCGCGCTGGGTCGCCGCTGCGCTGGTATAGGTCTGCGTCGCCACCAGCGGGTTGGCGTGCGCCGAATACGCCCAGGCGCCACTGCCGCGGTTCTTGTTGTGGCAGGCCAGGCAGATGATGTCGCCGTCCTGGCTGTAGGCATTGGCCGGCGCCGATTCCTGGAAGCGGTTGAGGCGCAGGAACTTCTGGTTGCCCTTGGTGGTGTCGGTCTCGCGGATGTGCGGATCGTGGCAGCTGGCGCACTGCACCTGGCCGGCATCGGTGTCGCTGCCGGTCTTCTCCAGCGGCAGCACCGGTTTCTGCGGCTGGCCGCTGCCGCCCTGCGTGCGGTGGCTACGCACGCCGATGATGCGCGTGCCGGCGTTGACCCATTCCCAGGTGCCGTCGGTGGCGTTCAGCGTCGCGTCGCGGATTTCACCGTCGCGATCCGACAGCAGTTTGTTGTAGGTCACCGAGATCGGGTGGTCGTTGGACAGGTCGGTGCCGAGGAAGCGGGTGAAGCCGGTGGTGGTGCCGCTGCCCGGCGCCATCGTGCCGCCGCCGCCGGTGCCGGACAGGGCGATGCTCTGCGTGCCCTGGGTGCCGGTCGAGCCGGCGCCGTTGAGCACGTTCACGTTGCCGATCGCCAGCGTGCCGTCGTGGCAGGAGAGGCACAGCTTGGAGCTGCCGCCGGGTTGTGCCAGCGTGCCGGCGATCGCCTGCGCGTCGAGCGAGGACGAGGTGTAGGTCGTGTAGGTGGCGCCCGAGACCTGCTTGTTCCACAGCGGCGTCACCGCCGGCGTCGCCGCGTGCGGCGTATGGCAGAAGACGCAGACCTGCGTCTCGCTGGTCGCCTTCACCGTCCGCGGGTCGGCACCGCCGCCGTACCAGTCCTTGGACAGGTTGTGCTTGGTCGCGCGCACGTTCGACTCGCGCGCCGACCACGAGTCGCCGACGAAGGCCGCGAGCCCGACCGCGACGACGGCACCGGTGCCGAGAATCCTGAGTATGGCCTTATTCATTTTCCGCCCCGCCACCGAGGAACTGATAGACGACGATGCGTCCGTTGAAGGTATCGGCGAGGAAGATGCGGTTCTGCGCATCGATCCACACGCCGGAGGGCAGGTAGTACTGCCCGATGTCCTGTCCCGCGCCGCCGCCGATCGGCATCAGGAACTCGCCGCGGCGGTTGAAGACCAGCAGATGGTCGTGGTACGACTCGACCACGTAGACGTTGCCCTCGCCGTCGACCGAGACCCCCTTCGGCCGCACCAGGTTGCCGACGTAGGTGCCGCGCGTTCCGAGGCTGCGCCGGAACTCGCCGGTCTCGGCGGAAACCACCTGGATGCGGGCGTTCATCGTGTCGCTGACGTACAGCTCGTCGCCGGCGAGCGTGAGGAAGGTCGGGAAGTTGAACTCGCCCTTGCCGTCGCCGCGTTCGCCGAAATGGCCGACGAACTGGCCGGACTCGTCGAACACCTTGATGTCGTGCGCATGCGTGTCGGCGACGTAGAGGCGCTTGCGCTTCGCATCCCAGGCGACGCCGGTCGGCCGCTGCAGCATGCCGCGGCCGAACACGCCGAGGCTGTTGCCGTCCTTGTCGAGGCGCGCCACCAGCGCCAGCTCGGCATCGGCGACATAGGCGTCGCCCTGGCTGCCGAGCGCGATGCCGACCGGGGCGACGAAACCCTGGTAGCCGACCGCCTTGTCCCAGAACACCAGCTGGCCGGCCACCGGATCGAAGACCGCGACCGCCTGCCGGCTGATGTCGGTGATCAGGATGCGGCCGGACTCGTCGATGGCGCCGTGCTGCGGCCGCATCAGCGCCTCCGGCGCGCTGTCGCCGCCGACGAGGCCGACCAGCCAGCGGAAGAAGCTGCCGAGCGTGTCCTTCTTCGGCTCCGGCCAGACAAAGTTCTCCTCGCCGGTGAGCTGGCCGACGTAGATGTAGCGCGGGATTTCCTCGGCCTGCTGCGCCGGGAACATCGTCCCCTTGCGGCCGATCTCGACCTGCGCGCCGAACTGCAGCACCGGCTTCTCGCCGCTCGTCGCGCAGGCGCCGAGCAGCAGCGCGAGGATGAGGACGGTCGCCGCTCTCATGGCTTCAGCCGGAACACCGAGACCTTGCGGCCGGCGCCGTCGGCGACGTAGAGGGTGTCGTTCACGATCGCCAGGCCCTGCGGGTTGACGAGCTTCAGCGCGTCGAACGACGGTTCGCCGCGCAGCATGCCGTCGCGGTGGAGGAACAGGCGGCGCTGCACGCCGTCGGCGATCGCCAGCCAGCCGCCGCCGGCGGCGAGCGGACCGACGTCCCGCAGATCCTCGATCAGCGTCGTCTGCCGGCCGCTGGCCGGGTCGATGGCGACCACGCAGCCGCAGTGGCGGCCGCTGACGTAGATCAGGCGGCGGTCGAGGGCGATGCCGACCGGGCCGTCGGGCAGCTGGCGGTCGACCAGCACGACGCCGCTCCTGCCGACCGGATGCACTTCCTCGATCCGCTGCTGCAGGCGGTCGAGGGCGAGGTAGCGGCCGCTCTCCGGGTCGACCGCGATGTCGTCGTAGCGCGCGGCGCCGAGGCGCGCGTCGATGCGCTGCACGAGGTTGCCGGCGCGGTCGAAGCGCAGCGCGCCGCCGGCCGCCGGATCGCTGACCAGCACCGAGCCGTCGGGCGACGCGGCCAGCCGCGTCTGCGGCGTGACGCGGACGCCGCCGATGACCGCCATCGCGTCGACGGTCGCGTCGTAGCGGTAGAGGCGGCCGACGCCGGCGTCGGCGATGAACAGGTCGAGCGTCGACGCGGCGACGTCGACCGGGAAAACCAGCGGCGTGAAGCCGCCGAAGGCGCCGGCCTCGAAGGTCGGCGCGCCGGCCTGATTGACGCGCAGGATCAGCCGCGCCATCGCCAGCGAACGGACGGGGACGATGACGCTGGCGACGCCGTCCGCCTGCAGGTCGGGGCGGCGACCGGCGGCCGGCGAGCAGCCGGCGAGCGCCACCAGCGCCGCCGCCGCGGCCAGCCCGAGCGCGCGGCGGCGGCGACGGTCGGGGACGGGGCCGCTACCAGCGACCGGGGCCGGACGTCTCATGTCCACCGTAGATTCCCGAAGGCAAGCCGCGCTTGCCCGAATGGCAGAGGTCGCACTTCTCGACGCTCCAGGCGATATCGTTGTTGTGGCAGGCTCCGCAGAACTTGCCGTCGATGATGGCCGCCATTGTCACATCATTGGACCCGGCGTGCATCTTGAAGCCGAGCTCGGCATGGCACACCTTGCAGCGGAAGCGGATGCGGTGGAACCAGTGCGGGAAGACCACCGGCCGCATCCCCTCCTTCTCGGCGCGCTTGTTGATGACGACGTCGGCGTACTCGGCCGTCGCGTCCGGAATGTCGACGAACAAGGCCAGCGCCAGCGCGGCGAACGCCAGGACGAGGCGCGCGATCACGGCCCCTTCCTCCCGGGCATGTGAAACTGCGGGTTCATGTGCGTCGGCAGGTTCTTCGTCTGCCCCGGCCGGGTGACGCTGTGGCAGCGGTAGCACTCGGTCAGCGGGAAAGCGACGGCGCCGTGGCAGACGCCGCACTGTTCGCCCTGCAGGATGTTGAACATCGAGATCTTGGTCTTGCCGGTCTCGCGCTCGAACAGGTGGTCGTGGCAGTTCGAGCAGTCCAGCCACTCGGTGTGCTGCTTGTGCGGGAAGCGCACGATCGGCATGCCGCCCTTGAGGTTGAGCAGGATGTCCTGGTCGAGCTTCTTCACCTCGGTCTGCGGGAAGAGCTTCTCGCGCGGGTTGATCTCGCCCTTTTCCAGGGACTGCACCCAGCGCACCTGGTTGCCGGTGGTGTCCGGCGTCAGCCGGGAGAGCGCTTCCTGCGGCTCCTGCAGCTGCTTGGCCGCGGGCGAGCGCGGATCATGAACGCCGTCCTTCGCGATCGGCAACCAGTTGCCGGCGAATACGGTTCCGGCGGCGAGGAGCCCGAGCAGGCTCCCCGCCAGCCAGCGGGAGAGATGGCGCTTAACCCGGGATATAGACGCCTGCATTGCGGATGGCGCGAACCAGCTCGGCCGTCGATTCCTCGAGCAGCTTGACCGCCTGCGCAAAGTCCTTGCGCGCGGCGGCGGCATCGGCGGCGGCGCGCAGTTCGCCGGCCTTGTTGAGGAAGTTCTGCACCTGCTGATCGAGCTGCGGGTTGGTCGCGCGCTTCTCGTCGACCAGGACCTTGATCAGCATCTTGTGCGTTTCGTTGCGGTCGATCTCGTAGTGGAACTCCTCTTCCTTCGACGCGAAGTTGAGCGAGCGGACCAGCGTGTCGCCGCTGCGCAGCGAGCTGATCCCGGCCTTCGCCACCAGGTAGGCGCGGTCGAGTTCGGCGCGGCCCTCGGCGTACTTCTTCGCGGCGGCCAGCTTGTCGGCCTCGGCGATCGATTTCTCGATACTGGAAACGGTTTCGCTCACGCCCTTGGCGCTGCCCTTCTCGGAAGCGACCCGCTTGTACGCGGCGAGCAGCGCCTTGACGCTCTCGTTGCGGGCGGTGAAGTCGGCCTCCAGCTTCTTGGCGACGACCTCGTCCGGTGCCGCGTAGCGCACGGCCTCGAACATCAGCACCGAGGTCTCGGCGAGCAGGCGGCTGGTCTTCGCGAGGTCGCCGGCGGCATAGGCGTCGGCGGCGTTCCGGTACAGGCCGCGGGCCTTGTCGCGCGTGGCGAGCGCGCGCTGGTCGCCGCTCGCCTCGATCTGGCGGGCGGCGGACGAGGTTTCGAGCAGCAGCTTGACCGACTCCAGGCGGCGGCCCAACTGCTCCTTGTCGAGCGTCGCCGCGGTGTTCGCCTGCAGGCGCGCGGCAGCGCTGTCCGGGGCCGCGGGAGCGGCGGTCTGCGCCTGCGCGGAGGCGAAGGCGGCGGCGAGTGCGGCGGCGATGGCGATGCGTTTCATCATTGTATTTTCCCCCGAAAACCGGCCGCCCGCAGGCGGCCGGCGGTTGGTCGATGGTTTTTTTACTTGGCGGTCGCCTGAGCCGACGGCGCCAGATCCTTCTTCTTCGAGTGGCACAGGCGGCACTCGGACACCGGGAAGGCGACCTTGCCGTGGCAGACGCCGCACTTCTCGCCGAGCAGGATCGCCGCCATGCTGATCTGGTTGGCGCCCTTCTGCGGCGTGAAGATCGCCGGGTGGCAGTTGGAGCAGTCGAGCCACTGCGTGTGCTGCTTGTGCGGATAGACGACGTCCGGCATCGAGCCCTTGACCTCGCGGACGACGTTCATGTCCATGATGATCGGCTCGGCGGTCGCATCGACCCGGTCGTAGCGCGGCTTGATCTTGCCGGTGCTGATCGCCTCGACCCAGTTCACGCGGTTGCCGGCGAAGCTCTTCGGCAGGCTGCCGAAAGCGGCCAGCGGCGGCTGCAGCGCGTGCGTGCCGTCGTTCGACGGGTCGTGGATGCCGTCCTCGGCCGGCGGCAGGTTGCGCTTGCTGGCCGGCTTGAGCAGGCGGTTGAAGGAGTTGACGTCGGCGGCCGAGACCGTCGGCGCCGGCGCGGCTTCCGCCGCCGCAGACGCGACGGCGACCGGGGCCGGCGCGGGCGCCGCCTTGGGCGCCTCCTCCTTGGCGACTTCCTTCTTCGGCTCGGGCTTGGCTTCAGCCTTCGCTTCCTTCTTCGGCTCGGGCTTCGCTTCCTTCTTCGGCTCGGCCGCCGCGGCCTTGGCACCGCCGGCGGCGGCGATCATGTAGTCGACCGCGGCCTTGACGTCGGCGTCCGGCAGCGTCAGGTTGCCGCCCTTCGCCGGCATCCCCTTCGGCGTCCCCTTGAGCGCGCTCTGGTACAGCGTCGGCACGCCCTTGGCGATGCGCGGCGCCCAGTCGCCGGCATTGCCGAAGCGCGGCGCGGCGGCGATGCCGCCGGCGTGGCAGACGGCACAGACCTTGGTATAGACATCCTTGCCGGAATCGGCGGAAGCGCTTCCCGCGGCGGCAAGACCGAGCATCATCGAGGCAATCAGTTGCAGTTTTTTCATGGCCGCACCTTATTTCTTCTGGGGCGCGCCGACCGGCTGCGCGAGCTTCTGGATGGTGCTCTCATGCACCTGCGTGGGCGTGCCCGGCTTGGCGGAATGGCACAGGTTGCAGTTCTCGACCGACCACGCCACCTCGCCGTTGTGGCAGGCGCCGCAGAACTGGCCGTCGATGATCTTGACCATGTTGATGTCGTTGCCGCCGGCCTTGAACTTGAAGCCGAGGTCGGCGTGGCAGACCTTGCAGGCGAAGCGGACACGGTGGAACCAGTGCGGGAAGATCACCGGGCGCATGCCGGCGCCGTCCGAGTGGTTGTTGATCACCACGTCGCCGTACTCCGCCTGCGCGTCCTGGACATCGACGAACAGCACGGCGGCGAGCGCCAGCAGCAGGCCCATGAATAGGCCGCCCCTCATGCCTGACAACATTTTTTTCATCATGATTCCTTAATTTGAAACAGATCCCGTCAACCCGCCGCTTCCGGATTTTCAGAATTTTCCGAACTGCCGGGTTGCCCGGAAGAACACCTGAGCATTTTTCTTGCCACCTGTCTCGATGATCGTTCCGGTGGCCGACAGGTCGAGCATCCCGATGCGGTAGTCGAAGCGGTTTTCCAGCCAGTAGGTGAAGCGCTCCGGCTGCGCCGCGACGTCGCCGAGCAGGCGCGAATCGACCATCTGCGTATTGGCGTTGAACGACAGGTTGTAGCGCAGCCCGGAGACGCCGAAGGCCCGCGTATGCGCGTAGTTGAGTGAGCCGAAGACGTTGGTGCGCTTGTTCTGGTCGGTGAAGATCGGGCTGCTGCCGAAGCCGGCGCTGCTGGTCGTCACCTGCCGCTGGGTCTCCTGCATCGACCACTGCACGGTCAGGTTGGCCGACAGCGAGGAGCGCGGCGACAGCTGCCCGTTGCCGTTCACCTGCAGGTAGAGGTAGCGGTAGTGGCCTTCGTTGGCGCCGGTGGTGACCATGTCCGAGAAGCTGAGGCCGACCGAGCCGAAGCTCTGGTCGCCGCCCTGTATCCGCCAGGTGCTGCCGGCGGTGTGGTTGAGCGTCGTCGAGTTGCCGATCAGCTGGTCCGAGCTGTGGCTGACGCTCTGCGACAGGCTGAGCTGGATCGACTGGGCGGTGGTCAGCGGAAAATCCCGCCCGAGAGAATGACTGCCCTGCATTGCCAGCAGGCGATTGGCGCCACTGGTGCCGCCGCCTTGGCGGTTGGCGCTGCCGCCGACGTTCCAATTGTAAGAAAATTTCCCGAAAGTGAGAGGGTCGCCGATGTAGGTCGCCGCACCGCCGACATTGGTCAGCAGCTGCGGGTCGCCGTTCGAGTTGGTGATCCGCGTCGCCAGGCCGGTGCCCATGAAGGTCAGGTTCGGGCTGTAGGCGTAGGTCGCCGAGACGTTGCCGGAGAGGCTCTTCGATTCGCTCGACTCGTTGTTGAAGCTGCTCGCCGACGTAAACAGGTTGATGCCGGCGATCACCGACAGCGGATGCACCTCGTCCTCGTACTCCGACTCCGGCCGCCAGGAAACCGACGAATTCAGCTGCAGGTAGCGACCGTGGCTGTTCGCCAGCACGCCGTTGCTGCGGTAGTTCAGCGTGTTGTCGTTGAGCATCGTGCTCGTCTCGGCGTTGAGGTTGTCCTCGAAACGGTAGGTGTGGCGCGCGTAGTAGTTGATCAGCCGCGAGCTCTCGCCGTTCAGGTCGCGCCGGCTCTGCGAGATGCGGCCGTTCATCTGCGTCGTCTGGTTGTCGAAGGCGTGCGAATAGTTGCCGTAGACCGCATTGACCGTATCCAGCCCGCTCTGCGAGGTCTCGACGACGCTGCGGTCGAAGCCGAGCGAGGCGTTCTGCGCGCCGCTCTCGGTGCGGTAGCTCTGGCGCAGGCCGATGCGGGTGTTGGTGTAGTCGGTGCTGACGAAGGTGCCGTTGGCGCGGCTGTCGCTGCGGTCGAAGGTGGCCATGAACGGGAAGCGGCTCATCGGGAACAGGTGCAGCATGCCGCCGCCGATCACCGTGCTCTGGGTGTCGCTCTGGTTGCCGGAGCTGCCGGTACCGCTCGCCGCCGACGAGGTCGAACTGCTGCGCCCGGAGGTGATGCCGAGATTGCCGCTGACCTGCGCCAGCCACGGTTCGTAGATGTAGCTCGACGCACGCAGGTTGAACAGGCCCACCGTGCTCGACGAGGAGCCGCCGTCCATCTGCTGGCGGCGCATCTGGACGCCGACGCTGCCGCCCCAGCGGATCGGCGCAAGTCCCCAGCCGGAGCCGGCAATGCCGGCATCGGGCTTGCCGTCGCCGGGACGGCCGGGGCCGCCGGTACTCCCCGCGGCGTCGGGAAAGGGCAGCCCGGCCGGCGGTTCGGTGCGCTGCTCGTAGGGTCCGGCGACACTGCCCGGCGGCCGCATCGGCACGCAGGGCAGACCGGGCATGCAGGGCATTCCCGGCAGGCCGGGAACGCCCGGCACCAGCGGCGCCTCCTCGCCCGGCGGCAGGCCGGCAAGCCCGCCCGGCAGCGGCGGCGGCCGCCGTCCGGGCATCTCGCCGAGGACCACCGGCGGCCCGGTCGGCGCATCGCCACCCTCCTCGTCGTCGTCCACATCGGCTGAAATCGCCGCCGAATCGGCGGCGGCATAGAGCCGCGGCGACTCGCCGGCGCGCGCCGCGGCAAGCGGCGCCGGCTCGGCGACGGGCAGCGCCGCGGCAGCACCGGTCGGCGACAGCGTCGCCGACAGCTGCAGCGCCAGCGGCGGCGCCTCGGCCGGCAGCGGCGCGCTGCCGCCGATGGCGGCCAGCGCCGACGACAGACGGAGAACGGGAGAGGGAAAGGCCGACGCCGCCGGTACGGCCTCGGAAAACGTTTCGGCCCGCACCACGGCATGCGCCGCGAGCGGGCCGATCAGGAAAAGGGCACCGCCGACGAGAGGTACAGCAAGACAGCAGGAAACCTCGTGCCTGGCCAAATCTTTCGCGGAGGCTACCCCGGCGATCTCGGGCGGCGTGCGGCCGCCGGAACGAAAACGGGATTACCGGTGCCCCTCGCCCCCTCCGCCGGTGTGGTTGAACACCACTTTAACATCGGCCTTGCCGGTCAGCTCCTTGAGGAACTCGGACCACGCCTTCTCCTGGCGCTCGCGCACCGCGAGGTCGCGGGCGCGCTGGGCGACGTCGGCGAACTGGCGCAGCCGCGGCGGCACGCGCTCGTCGAGGCGGAAGATGGCGACGCCCTCGAGGATGTCCATCGGCTCGCCGACGACGCCGACCTTGAACTCGTCGATGCGCTGCTGCAGCGCCTCGGGCAGCATGCCGCGGTGCAGGTAGCCGGCGTTGCCGCCCTCCTCGGCGAACTTGCCCGACGAACGCAGGCGGGCAGCCTCGGCGAAGTCGGCGCCGGCGACCAGCTGCGCATGCAGCGTCTTCGCCTCCTCGCGCGCCTGCACCCAGGCCGGGCCGCCGGCAGCCGGATCGACGCCGAGCAGGATCACCGACAGGCGCAGTTTCTCGGGTTCGGTAAAGAGCTGCGGATTCTGCTCGTAGAAGGCGCGCACCTCGCCCTCCGAGAGCTCGTGCGTGCCGCGCACCTGGCGCTCGAGCACCTCCATGCGGCTCTGCTCGTCGAGCTGCTTCTTCAGCCCGGGCAGCATGCGCTCACGGCTCTGTGCCCAGGTCGGGCTGCTGCTGTAGCGGGCGTCGTACTTGGCGATCTGCTCGGCGACCGCAGCATCGTCGGGCTTGATGCCGCGGCGGTCGGCCTCCTCGGCGAGCAGCACGCGCTGCACCACGCGGTTCTTGACCTCTTCGCGCACGGCGGCCATTTCGCCTTCCGGCACCTTGCCGTGGTAGTACTTCTGGCGCAGCAGGGCGGAGAAGGCGATTTCATATTCCTGCAAGGTCACCGGCTTGCCGTTGACCGTCGCGTACAGCGGAATCTCCTGTGCCGCCGCCTGCGGCGCAGCCGGCGCGGCCTGGGCCAATGCGCCGGCCGCGGAAAGCCCCGCGGCCACGATCAGCGCATGCAGCAGACGCACGCCGAAGCGGGATGGAATGGATGTCACGTTCGCTCCTCCAAGAAAAAGGCGGGCCGACACTAGGTCCGGCCCGCCCGGTTTTACAGTCCAGCCGGTCTAGCTTACTTCACGTGGCAGGACAGGCAGACACCGCTTCCGGTATTCGACACCCGCAGGAAGGTCGGGTTGGCTTCGGTGTGGGGATCGTGGCAGCTGGCGCACTCGACCGACGGACCCGAACCGGCCGCGAAGGTACGAGTATAGAGGATCATGTCGGTCTTCTCACGCGTACCGGCGGTACCGACCGAGGTGTCGACCCACCACACCAGGTTGCTGTTGATCGTCGCGCTCTGCAGCGCCGCCGCGGTACCCGAAGCCTTGCCCTGGAAGTCGCCGTCCTTGCAGCCGGCACCGGTCGGTGCACCGGCGGTGACGCCGCCACCGCAGTACTGGATGCCGATCGGATGGTCGTTCTTCAGGTCGGTGCCGAGCATGGCCACCGTCGTGTTCTTCATCTTGCCGTCGACGTCGACGTTGGCGCCGGCCCAGGTGTAGCCGCGGCCGGTGGCGCCGCCGCCGGTGGCGTCGTAAGCGCCCGAGCCCGGGGCGTTGATGATGTTGTCCATGGCCTGCGTGCCGTCATGGCAGGACAGGCAGGCGATCGAGACCGAGCCGACGGAGAGGATTTCGCCGTCGATCGTGCTCGAGTTCAGGCTGGCGTAGGTGGTGAAGCCCGTGATGTTGGACAGGTTCTTGTTCCACAACGGCGCCGGAGCGGTCGTATCGGCCGCGTGCGGCGTATGGCAGAAGACGCAGATCTCGCCCGTGTCGGAGACCTTGTTGTTGCCCGCACCACCGGTCGAGCCGAGGTTGTGCTTGGTGTTGGCGATGCCCGCGACAGCCTGTTGCGAGACACCGACGGCGCCGAACATCAGCGCGGAAACGGCGACCAGCTTCAGGAGATTGCCGGTCAGCTTGGCGATGGTGCTTTTGCGTTCCATGATTTCTCTCCACTTCCCGAAAAGATTGATGGGTTCTTGTGTAACTCTCGGGCCTCGGCCCTCGCCCCTATCTATGCAGTAAGCGTGCCAGGAACCAACATCAATGTCATGTATTTGTTTTTATTTAATTTTATTCGCAAAACCCACTGCCATTCCGCCTTTCGCCACCGAGAATTCCCATAAAATTCCTGGGGGATTTCTCGGCAGCGGGAAGCCGCACCCGCCGCCTCCCGGAAAATCCCGCTACTGGCGCGCCTCCGCCACCGGCCGCTTGCCAAGGAAGCCGCCGTCGGCCGAGAGCTTGACCGGACGGAAGATATCGACCTTGCGGAACCACTGGTCGACCATATAGATGCGCCCGTCCTCGTCGACGTAGATGCCGGACGGCAGCATGTAGCGCCCCGGGCCGTCGCGCTCGGAGCGCTCGCCGACGTACATCAGCAGGTCGCCGTCCGGGCTGAAGATCTGGAAGTTGCCGAAGGCGGCGTCGACCACGTAGACGTTGCCGTCGTTGTCGGTCGCCACTTCCTTCGGCCGCGCGAAGTTGCCGAGCTGCTTGCCGATCGTGCCGAAGGCCTGCAGGTACTTTCCCGTGGCGTCGAAGACCTGGACCCGGAAGTTGCCGCCGTCGACGACGTAGATGCGGCCGTCCTTGCCGATGGCGACGTCGCGCGGCAGGTTGAATTCGCCCTGTCCCTTGCCGCGCTTGCCGATGTCGAACAGGTGGTTGCCGCTGGCGGCGTCGTAGACGCGCACGCGGTGCTGCTCGGACGAGACGCCGCCGATGTCGACGACGTAGATGCGCTTGCCCTCGGCGTCGACGGTGACGCTGGACAGACGGTCGAACTGCTTCGGCCCGCCGATCTTGCGCAGGAACTTGCCCTTGGCGTCGTAGATCATGATCGCCTTCGCCGTCGCGTCGGCGACATAGACATTGCCGGCGTTGTCGATGTCGATGCCGAGAGGCTTGACCAGCGGCCCCGCCTCGTCCTCGCCGAGCTTGTAGTATTTGCCGGCGGGCACGTCGAAGACGCGCACGAAGCGGTCGGCGGAGTCGGTGACCATCACCCGGCCGCGATGCACCACCACCGCGTAGGGCTTGCCGAGGCCTTCGGCGCCCTCGGCGGTACCGGTCAGCATCTGCTTCAGACCGGCGTCGGCCTTGCGCGTCTGCACGTCGGCGCTGCTGTAGATCGAGCGCTCGTAGATGAAGCGCGGCTCGTCCGGCGGCCCCGGAAAGACCAGCGGCTTGTTGTCGACCTTGGTTTCGACCTGCTGCACCGGCGCGCAGGCGGCGAGCAGGGCGCCGAGCAGGCAGGCGCCGGCGAGGCGCAAAGTGTTCATGTACATGGAAGCTCTCCGGGATTCACCTTATTTGTCGTGACAGGTCAGGCACAGCTTGCTGCCCTGGTTCGTGACACGCAAGAACAAAGGGTTGGCCGAATGCGGATCGTGACAGCTGCCGCACTCGACGAATGGTACCTCACCGCCTGCATCGACGTCGGCGCGGACGTAGAGCGGCAGGTCGCTGCGGCTGCGCAGCGCGGCGTTGCCGGTGGAAGAGACCCACCACACGGTGCGGTTGTCGACCACCGCATTGCTCGGCTCGCGGAAATCGTTGAGCGCCTTCAGGTGCTTGGCCGCCACCGACGGCGCCTCCTCGCCGTCGGACTTCTTCACCTCCGGCGCCGGCCGGTGGCGCGAGTAGCCGCGGTAGGGGACACCGAAGGGATGGTCGTAGGAGAACTTGGTCACCGAGAAGGCCTGCGCCGAGTCGTGACAGGACAGGCAGGCGATCGACTGCGAACCGATCGCCGGCTTGTCGCCGAACTGCAGGCGACCGATGTCGTCGTAGATCGTGAAGCTGTGGTTCTCCGGCAGCGAGCGCTGCTGCCAGGCGGGAACGATGCGCGGCAGCCCGTCGTCGGCGATGTTGATCGTCGGCGTGTGGCAGAACACGCAGACCTCCTTGGGATCCTTCGACTCCGTACGCTTCGCCAGGCTGTGCGGCGTCGTCCGGATATCCGGGAACACGGGCATCGTCACCATCAGCAGCACACCGCACCACAGCCAACGCACATCGTCTCCTGATCCACGGCCTGCACCGCGCAAGCCTCGCCGCGCCTTCCCGAATCCGGGAAAAAACGCCGCAGCCCGTTGCCGGGCCGCGGCGCAAAAACAGTCGCCGGGTGAAACTAGAGGGAGAGGCCTTGACGGCACCCCGGCAACTGCGACAACAACCCGTTCCTCGTCTCCAATTCCCGTCCGCCGTCACCTGACGCCGGACAACATGTAATCCATCGCGGCCTCGGCCTGCAGGTCGCTGACCGACGCATTGCCGCCCTTCGGCGGCATCGCGCCCTTGCCCTTCAGCACCGAGCGCATCAGCTCCTTGCGCCCGAGCAGCAGGCGCATCTCCCATTCGGCACGATTACCGAAGCGGGGCGCACCGGCGACGCCGTTGGCATGACACGCCGCACACACCTCGACATAGACGCGCCGACCCACGGACGCATTCGCGTCCAGCGGTTCTGCCAGTGCGCCGGTCACCGCCACGCAGGCGACCAGCGCCGGCAGCAGTCGTTGTCTCATGCATGCTCTCCTTCGGTCGTCTCTCGCCGCGACGTCGGCGGCTGGACGACCGGGCAACATCCATGCAACACTCGTGCCACTTCCCGTTTTCGGGAAACATGGCCCGCTTCTTGCTGAAGCCCCGACCATACGCCATTGCCCACAAGGAACCGGATCCATGCGTCGAATTCGCTTCTCCCTCGCCCCCGCCGGACTGGCCCGTGCCGCCCGCGGCCTCGGCCTCGCCGCCGCCCTGCTCGGCGCCGCCGCGACGACTGCCGGCGAGCGCCCGCTGAAGGGCGGGCCGATCAAGCCCGAGGTGATCTATCACAACTACTGCTCGGTCTGCCACGGCGACCGCGGCGACGGCAACAGCCGCGCCAAGGGCAGCCTGGTGCCGCCGCCGCGCGACTTCACCAAGGCCAGCGAGCTGACGCGCTCGTCGATGATCACCATCGTCACCTACGGCAAGGAAGGCACGGCGATGACCGGATGGACGACGCAGCTCGACAAGAAGGAGATCGAGGCCGTCGTCGACTACATCCGCAACACCTTCATGCAGGTTGCGCTCGACCCCCGCCTGCAGAAGGGCCGCACGCTCTACGCGCACAACTGCGTCGCCTGCCACGGCGAGCGCGGCCAAGGTGCGCCGATCACCGTCGGCGTCGTGCCGCCGCGCGACTTCGCGTCGCCGCAGGCGCGCGCCGAGCTGACCCGCGAGCGGATGATCCAGTCGGTGGCCAAGGGCCGCCCGAACACGGCGATGGCGCCGTTTGCCGACCGCCTGTCGGCCGACGACATCGGCGCCGTCGTCGACTACATCCGCGCCGCGCTGATGGTGCCCGATACCCGCGGCGTCTCCGGCACCGACGCGCACGCCGGCCGCCGCGGCGCGGCATCGCCGCGCGAGGACGGCATGGCGCAGCCTTTCCAGAGCGCGCTGAAGCCGAATGCCGCCGCCGGCGAGAAGCTGTACATGGCCACCTGCGCCACCTGCCACGGCAAGAAGGGCGACGGCAAGGGCCCGCGCGCCTACTTCATCCGGCCGAAGCCCAGGAACTTCCTCGACCCCGCCTTCCGCAGCACCTTCAACCGCCCGGCGCTGTACACCGCGGTCGCCGAAGGCCGCCTCGGCACCGAGATGCCGGCCTGGAACAAGGTGCTCTCCGAGCAGGAGATGGTCGACGTCAGCGAGTTCGTGTTCACGCGCTTCGTCAAGCCCAGCGCGCGCAAGGCGGCACCCAAGGAGGCGAATTGATCGCACGCATCCTGGCGGGCGCCGCGCTGGCGCTCGCCGTCGCCGCCCCGGCAGCGGCCGCGGCGGAAGCGGCAGCGGACGGCCGCGCCGTCTATAACTTCCGCTGCTACTTCTGCCACGGCTACTCCGGCAATGCGAAGACGCTCGCCGCCACCTACCTGAACCCGAAGCCGAGCGACTTCACGCAGGCCGACCCGGCGCGGGTGACGCGCGAACTGGTGCTGGAGACGCTGCGCCACGGCCGCCCGGGAACGGCGATGAAATCCTTTGCCGGCGTCATCGGCGAGAAGGAGATGGCCGCCGTCGCCGACTTCGTCGTCGACGAGTTCGTCAGGCGCAAGGCGCCGAACACCCGCTACCACACCGTCGAGAACGGCTGGCCCGGCCACGAGCGCTACCGCGCGGCGTTCCCGTTTGCCACCGGAGAGATTCCCCTTTCCCGCCCCTGGGAAAACCTCAGCCCGGACGAGGCCGCCGGCAAGCGCCTCTACCTCGGCGCCTGCGTCAGCTGCCACGACCGCGGCGCGCCCGGCGACGACGGCGTCGAATGGGACGCCCGCCCGCTCTCCTTCCCGCGCAACAACTTCTCGCTGGCCGAGTCGATGGCCAAGCCGCCGACCGCGGTCGATGCGATCACCAGCGCCAGCCCCTACGCGCTGCACGACATCCCGCCCAAGGTGAACGGCCTGAGCGCGCAGCAGCGGCGCGGCGAAAAGCTGTTCCAGCAGAACTGCGCGTTCTGCCACGGCGCCGACGGCACCGGCATGAACTGGATCGGCCAGTTCATGGAACCGCACCCGCGCAACCTGCAGGACCCGACCTTCATGGGCAGCGCGACGCGCGCGGGCATCGTCCACGCGATCCGCGAAGGGCTCGCCAACACCTCGATGCCGGCCTGGAAATCGGTGCTGAAGGAGCGCGACATCCAGGCCATCGTCGCCTACATCGACAAGGTCTTCCACCCCATCGGCAAGCCGAAGCCGCCGCGCTGATCCCGCCCGGAACCCCTGGCACCCATCTTGCGTGAATGGTGCATCGGTGCTGCCCAGGCGGCGCCCCAGGGAGTGGAACCGGGATGAAGCGCTGGCAGCAACTGATTCGCGACGCGCGCGGCATGGCCCATGTGGTCGCCGCCGGCACGACGCTGCTCTTCGCGCTGCCGGTCGGGGCCTACCTCGTCCACCGCCAGATCGCCGACGACGCCGAGCGCGAGGCGCTGGTCACCCGCCACGCCAACCTGCACGTACGCATGATCGAGGCGGCGCTCGAGCGCACCGCGACCGCCACGCGCCTGCTTGCCGATTCGCTGCCGGCGCGCGCGCCGGCGCAGATCCTCGCCGTCGGGCAGAGCCTGATCAAGGTCAGCGGCACGATCACCCGGCTCGAAATCTCGCGCGACGGCCATCCGCCGTTCATCATCACCCGCGACCACACGCTGGCGCTCAACGACCGCACCATCGTGCCGCTGCTCGAGGCGAACGCCGGCATCGGCCTGATGGGCGCACCGGTGCTCGCCGTACGCTCCGGCCAGCTGGTCGTCAGCCAGGCGCTGGCGGTGCAGGATGGCGGCCCGCGGCCGCGCTTCTGGGGCTACGCCGCCGCCGTCGTTCCCTTCTCGAACCTGGCAACCGTTTCCCATCTCGAAGACCTGCAGGCCGAGGGCTACGGCGTCCGCCTGCAGCACGGCCAGGAGGGCAACGAGGCGAAGGCGGTGGTCTTTGAACAGCGCTTCGACCCCGCCGCCGCCGGCGTCACCCGCAGCATCCCGTTCGTCGGCAGCGGCCACCTGCGCCTCGACGTGCAGCGCATCCCGCCGGTCCTCGGTGGGCTGGCACCGATCACCTGGGGCTTCTACGCGCTCGGCAGCGTGCTCTTCTACCTGCTCTCGCTGCGCCTGCTGCGGCGTCCGGCGGAACTCGAGCGCGAGGTCGCCCGCCGCACCCGCCAGCTCGACAACGAGAAGCTGGCGCTGCAGCGCGAGGCCGGCAGCCGGATCCAGGCCGAACGCCTGCTCGAACGATCGCACCGCATCCTCGACTCGATCTTCGAACACTTCCCCGGCATGCTGGTGCTGAAGCGCGCCGGCGACCTGCGCGTGGCGATGGTCAACCGCTCCGCCGAGGAGATCCTCGGCCGCCCCCGCGAGGCGGTGGTCGGCCGCTCCGCCGACGAGCTGTACGACCCCGAGCTCGCCGACCGCATGACGCGCGGCGACTACCAGGCGATGATCGACCGGCAGGTGATCGAGCTGTCGCCCGAGCGCATCGAATCGGCGGAAAAGCCCGAGCGCTGGCTGCGCTTCCGCAAGGTGGTGCTGCCCGACCGCGACGGCAAGCCGGAGTACATCCTCGAGTTCGGCGAGGACGTCACCGAGCGCGAGCGCCTCGACCTGCGCCTGCGCGAACACCTCAACTTCCTCGAGCAGCTGCTCGACGCGATCCCGGCGCCGCTCTTCTTCAAGGACGACAAGGGCCGCTACATCGGCGCCAACACCGCCTTCGAGCGCTACCTCGGCAAGCCGCGCAGCGAGATCATCGGCAAGACGGTGTTCGACGTCTCGCCGGGCTCGCTTGCCTACATCTACCACCGCGCCGACTGCGAGCTGCTCGCCGCCGGCGGCAGCCAGATCTACGAATCGCGGGTGCGCGACGCCGACGGCGTCGAGCGCGACGTGATGTTCCACAAGGCGGTCTTCCACGCCACCAGCGGCGAGGCCGGCGGCATCGTCGGCATGTTCCTCGACATCAGCGAGCGCAAGCAGGCCGAGCAGCGCATCGGCCAGCTCAACCGCATGCTCACCGTGCTCAGCCAGACCAACCAGGCGATCGTCCGCATCCACGAGCGCGACGCGCTGCTGGCCGAGGTCGCCCGCCTGATCCGCAGCGACGGCGGCTTCCCGGTGGCCTGGATCTACCTCGCCGGCGACGCCGGCGTGCGCATCGTCGCCGACAGCGGCTTCGGCTTCGACGTCGGCTTCGCGCAGCGGATGACCGACGCGCTGCTCGCCAGCGAAACCTGCCCGTCGACCCGTCCGCTCGCGTGCGACACCGTCGCCTGCTGCGACGCCGCCCTCGCCGGCGACCTCGCCAAGCAGGGCCTGCAGTCCTTCGTACACATGCCGCTGCAGTCGCGCGACGGGCACCTCGGCGGCATCGGCATCCTCGGCACCGACCGCGGCGCGCTCGGCGACGAGGAGCACGAGATGCTGCAGAAGCTCGCCGACAACGTCTCCTTCGCGCTCGACGCCTTCGCCGAAGAGGCCCGGCGCAAGACCGCCGAAGGCAAGCTGCAGCTCGCCGCCTGCGTCTTCGAGAACAGCGCCGAGGGCCTCATCGTCACCGACCCGGCGAACCGCATCCTGATGGTCAACCGCGCCTTCACCCAAGTCACCGGCTACGCCGCCGACGAGGTGATCGGGCAGACGCCGGCACTGCTCAGCTCCGGCCGCCAGGACCCGGCGTTCTACAAGCAGATGTGGAAATCGCTGCACGAGCGCGGCGAATGGCGCGGCGAGATCGAGAACCGGCGCAAGAACGGCGAGATCTACCCGGAGTGGCTGAACATCAGCATCGTCCGCGACAGCGCGGGCGAGCTCACCAACTACGTCGCCGTCTTCTCCGACCTCACCGCACGCAAGGAAATCGAGGCGCGGGTGAACTTCCTCGCCCACTACGACGCGCTGACCTCGCTGCCCAACCGCGTGCTGTTCACCAACCGGCTCGAGCAGTTCATGGCGCAGGCGCGCGCCGGCAAGCGCAAGCTGGCGGTGATGTTCCTCGACATCGACCGCTTCAAGCTGATCAACGACAGCGTCGGCCACGACGCCGGCGACACGCTGCTGCTGGAAGTCTCCAACCGCCTGCTCGCCTGCCTGCCCAAGGGCAGCGACGTCTCGCGGCTGGGCGGCGACGAGTTCGCGGTGATCCTCTCCGGCATGGACTCGCCGGCCGCCGCCGCCACCTGCGCCTCGACCATCCAGCACGCGCTGCGCCAGCAGCTGCGCATCGAGGAGCACGAGATCCACCTCTCGGTGAGCATCGGCATCAGCGTCTTCCCCGACGACGCCGACAGCGTCGAGGCGCTCGCCGCGCACGCCGACACCGCCCGCTATGCCGCCGCCGAGAACGGCGGCAACGCCTACCGCTTCTTCCAGCCGGAGATGAACAGCCGCTCGGCCGAGCGCATGCGGCTGGAGAGCCGCCTGCACCACGCGCTCGACCGCGGCGAGCTGTCGGTCTACTTCCAGCCGCTGATCGCCGCGCGCAGCGGCCAGATCATCGGCGCCGAGGCGCTGCTGCGCTGGCGCCACGACGAGGTCGACGCCTTCGTCTCGCCGGCGACCTTCGTCCCGCTGCTCGAGGAGACCGGGCTGATCGTCGGCATCGGCGAGTGGGTGATGCGCATCGCCTGCCAGGAGAACCAGCGCTGGCGCGACGCCAGCGGCCGCGAGCTGTTCGTCGCGGTGAACCTGTCGGCGGTGCAGCTCGCCGACGACGCGCTGGTGGACAAGGTCGGCGCGATCCTGCGCGAGCAGCGCTTCGACCCCCGCCACCTGGAAATCGAACTGACCGAGAGCGCGGTGATGCGCGACGCGCAGCGCGGCGTGCGCACGATGCAGCAGCTGAAGGCGCTCGGCGTCAGCCTGTCGATCGACGACTTCGGCACCGGCTATTCCAGCCTCAGCTACCTGAAGCAGCTGCCGCTCGACACGCTGAAGATCGACCGCTCCTTCGTCATCGACGCGCCGACCGACCCGGAAGCCGTGTCGATCATCCGCGCGATCATTGCGCTCGGCCACTCGCTGCACCTCGAGATCATCGCCGAGGGCGTCGAACATCCGGCGCAGGTCAATTTCCTGCGCGACAACGGCGCCGACATCCTGCAGGGCTATTACTTCGCGCAGCCGTTGCCGGCGGAACAGTTCATGGACCTGATCACCGGCGGCCCGGCCTACCCGGTCGCCGCCCCGCAGCCGGCACTGCAACTGGCACCGCCGCCGCAGCCGGGCAAGGTGGCCGGCGCGCTGCGCAGCGGCGGCAAGGGCTGACGGCGGCGCCGGCTCAGCGGCCGAAGCGCCGGATCAGCAGGTACTGCGCATAGGTGACCGCCAGCGCCAGCACCAGGCTGGCGACGACCAGCAGCCCTTCCCGCAGCGGCGGGTTCCAGCCCTCCTCCGGCGCCAGCCGCAGCTGCCAGCTGCCGTTCGGAACCTCGATGCGGACCGCCACCGCCTCCTCCGGCGGCCCCTCGCCGCGACGGGAAAACACCTCGCAGCCGTCGTCGGCGAGGATGCGGCACAGTTCGAAGCGGTAGCCCTGGCTCGCCAGTTCGGGGATGCCGCCGGCCTCGAGCAGCTGCGGCAGACGGACGACGACGATGGTGAAGCCCCAGAAATACCCCCAGCCGTTCTCGTCCTGCAGGAACACCGGGAAGCGGCCGATCACGCCGACACCGCCCTGGCTCAGCGGATAGGGACCGCCCAGCGTCAACTGGCGGCGGGCGATCGTCTGCTGCGCCTCGTGGCGGCGCGCCGGATGCTTCAACAGGTCGGTGCCGGGCACCGACTCGTTTCCCGAAAGCGGGAAGACGTCCCTGACGACGCCGTTCGGCGCCAGCTGGATCGACGAGACCATCGGGAACAGCGCGACGATGCCGGCGGCGGTCTGCTCGAAATCGGGGACGAAGCCCTTGTTGCGCTGCACCAGCGAAGCGAGCATGTAGGCTGGCGCCATCGTCTCCTGCAGGCGGTGCGACAGGCGTTGCGCGTAATCGCCGGCGACATGCAGCGCATGGGCGCGGCGGCTGTCGGCGGCGCCGCGCAGGATCGCGGTGCCGAACACGAGGAACAGCAGCAGCGAAACCGTGAAGGTCACGCCGAGGGCCCGCGACAGCCGGCGCCCGCTCCCCGCCTCCATGCCGGATTGTTTCACGTGCTCCGTCCCTGTCCGTTTTTATGGTCCCCGATGCCGGGGAATGTACCCGATCCCGCGGCCGGAGAACACCGTCGCCGAGCACGGGCCGACAGCGCTCTGGCACGACCTGTGCATAGGACTTTTGGCGTAAGTCCGAGAAAGGACGGAGGGCCGATTCGACGCTGCCGCAGGCGCGGCGCAGCGGACCCGCCGCCGAACAAACACCCCAAAACCGGGAAAGCCTTCCCGAAACCGGGAAGGGCGACAGCAAGCGCCGCCGACCGCGGCCAACCGCATGGGAGCGAGGGATGCAATTTCACCTGGTACGCTACTTCACCGCCGCCAGCCTGGGCATGTTCCTGCTCGTCGCCGCGGCGCTGACCTACTTCGAGTTCCAGCAGGGCGACTTCTTCCGCGCGACGCAGGCGAAACAGGCCGACTTCTTCAAGGAAGTGCAGGACGGCTTCGCCAGGCGCCAGGAGGAAGCGGCCCGCCGCGACCTGCTGACGATCCACGAATCGGGCAACGTCAACCTCACCCGCCTGTTCGCCAACGCGCTCTGGGAGCGCGACTTCGCGCCCTTCGTCGAGAAGGCGCAGGCGATCAGCGTCGAGCCCTGCCACGCGATCGCCGACGTCAAGGACGAGAAGACCGGCAAGACGGTCGCGCCGGCCGAGAAGAAGGCCTGCTTCGCCGAAGTCGGCAAGAAGATCATGGCGCTCCCCGGCTTCAGGGAACTCGACGCCAAGGTCGTCGATTCGATGAAGAAGAGTTCGGTGTTCAAGATCAAGGTCTTCGACCTGCGCGGCGTCACCATCTATTCGTCCGAGCACAAGCAGGTCGGCGAGGACAAGCTGTCCAACGCCGGCTGGCGGCAGGCGCGCGACGGCAAGCCGGCGAGCGAGCTGACCCACCGCGACAAGTTCTCCGCCTTCGAGGGCGTGGTCGAGAACCGCGACCTGATCTCCAGCTATCTGCCGGTGCTGCAGCCCGGCGGCGACAGGATCGTCGGCGTCTTCGAGGTGTATTCGGACGTGACCCCGTTCCTCGCGCAGATCAAGGACACCTCGGCACAGCTGAAGAAAACCGCCACCGACAACCAGGCACGCGTGACGCAGGCCGCCGACGAGGCGCAGGCCGAGGCGGAAAGCTCGTCCACGAAGACGCTGGCGGCGGTGATGCTGCTGCTCGGCATCCTCTTCGCCGCGCTGTTCGCGATCGTGCGCCGCGCCGACGGTATCATCCGCACGCAGGAGAAGGAGCGCGAGGAGTCGATGCAGCAGATGGCACAGGCCGAGAAAATGGCCTCGCTCGGCCAGATGGTCGCCGGCGTCGCCCACCAGCTGAATACGCCGCTCGCCTTCTCGCACAGCAACGTTTCGCTGGCGATCGGCGCGCTGCAGGAATTCGAAACCCCGCTGTCGGTCGCCGGCCGGCTGGCCAACCTGGTGCGCGCGAATCCCGACGCCGAGTCGGTGCCGCTCGACCTGGTCATCAACCACTCGCGCCCGGCGATCGAGCAGATCCGCGTCGACGGCCAGGCCGCGAAACAGGTCGCCGAGATGCTCGGCGACGTGATCCAGGGCGTCGACCAGATGCGCGAACTGGTCGACAACCTGAAGGACTTCACCCGCCTCGACCGCGCCAAGCTGTCCGACGTCGACATCAACGCGACGCTGCATACCGTCGTCTATATCGCGCGCAGCTCGATCCCGGTGCGCGTCGCGATCAACGAGGAATTCGACAAGGCGCTGCCGGCGATCGAATGCAACCCGTCGCAGCTGAACCAGGTCTTCCTCAACCTGATCACCAACGCCTCGCAGGCGATCGAGGGCGACGGCGAGGTGCGCGTGCGCACGCGCGCCAACGGCAACCACGTCTTCGTCGACGTCATCGACAACGGCGCCGGCATCCCGGCCGAGGTGCTGCCGAACATCTTCGACACCTATTACACGACCAAGCCGAAGGGCATCGGCACCGGCCTCGGCCTGCCGATCGCGCGCGACATCGTGCGCGCGCACGGCGGCGAGCTGACGGTCGAAACCGAGGTCGGCAAGGGCACCACCTTCACTGTCGCCCTGCCCTATTCCGTTCCGGAGAGCGGCCGCGCCTGAGGCCGCCGCTGACAACACGCTAGATTGAGACCCAGGGAGCCTGCCATGACCAATGCCGCGATCTCGATGTCCATGCCGATGAGCGTATCGACCGCCAAGGGACGCGTCCTCTGCGTCGACGACGAACCGAACATCCTGCGCGCCCTCTCCTGGCTGCTGCAGAAGGAATTCGAGGTGGTCACCTCGACCAGCGGCCACGAAGCGCTGGAAATCGTGCGCAAGGACAACTTCGACGTCGTCATCAGCGACCAGCGCATGCCCGAGATGAGCGGCGTCGACTTCCTGCGCGAGGTGCGCGCGATCGCCCCGCGCTCGATGCGCATCCTGCTCACCGGCTATTCCGACATGCAGGCGGTGCTGCGTTCGGTGAACGAGTCGGAGATCTTCCGCTACATCAACAAGCCGTGGAACATCAACGATCTGCCCAAGGTCGTCGCGCAGGCCGCCGAGATCGCCCGCACGCAGCCGGCGCCGACGCCCGAGCCGGCGGTCGAGGAGCTGCCGCTGCCGGCGCGCGACGAGGCGAAGATCCTGGTCATCGACGACGATCCGGAGATGCACGCCGCGGTCGAGCTGAGCGCCGGCGACATCGCCACCGTCGTGCACGTCACCAACGTCGTCGACGCCGTGCACGCGCTGCAGAACCAGCCGGTCGGCGTCATCGTCTCGGAAACGCGGCTCGGCTCGGTCGACCTGACCCGGCTGATCTGCCTGATGAAGCAGCGCCACCCGCAGATCGTCACCGTCGTGCTCGCCGAGGAAACCGGCACCGACCTCGTCTCCAAGCTGATCAACCAGGGCCAGATCTACCGCTTCGTGCCGAAGCCGGTGAAGTCGGGCTACATGCGGATGATCCTGCGCTCGGCGCTGGCGAAGAGCCACCAGCTCTCCGAGTCGCCGGACCTGAACGGCCGCCACCAGGTCGAGGCGCTGCCGGAAGCGGAATGCCAGACGCTGGTGCAGGACCTCAACGTCGCCGCGCAGGGCAGCACCGCCCAGGCGGCGCCGGCCGAGGAGCGTCCCGGCCTGATCGGCGGCTTCCTCAAGCGCCTGTTCGGCGGCGCGCGCTGAGCGACGCGCGCCGTCCCGCAACCCCCCCCGTTCCATGAACCCGTTCCGACGCCGGCGGCCTTCTCTCCTCCTCACCGGCCTGAGCGGGTTCCTGTTCCTCCTGCTGGCCACCGGCGACGGCCATGCCTTCCTGCGCGCGGTGAAGCCGGCGGCGGATGCCGCCGCGCCGGCGAGCGTGCCCGCCGCGGCGGCGCCGGCGACCGAAACACACCAGGCGCGGCGGATTCTCGACCAGCAGCAGTTCTACGACGAGGCCAACCCGGACCGCAACAAGCTGCAGCGCATCGAGGAGGCGACGCGCCACCTGCCCTACGACGCGGTCGGCTTTCCCGACTGGATGCGCGCGCTGCGCGAGGCCAGGATCACGCCGCGCTACAATCTGCGCGGCGACGCCCGGCCGGAGCTGCTCGACCTCGACATCGTGATGAAGAACACCAAGGAAATGCCCAACGTGCGTTTCCCGCACCTGTCGCACACGCTGTGGCTCGCCTGTTCGAACTGCCATCCGGCACCGTTCAAGGCGCAGAAGGGCGCCAACCCGATCCGCATGGCCGACATCTTCCGCGGCGAGTATTGCGGCATGTGCCACGACCGCGTCGCCTTCATCACCTTCTATTCCTGCAACCGCTGCCACAGCGTGCCGGCTGGCACGAATGCTGCCTCACAGTAAGCTGAGGGAGGCACGAGAAAAGACCATGGCCTGGACCACACGGAATTCGCTGAATCGCTGGTGCCTGCGCTCCCTGCACGAGAACAGCGCATCGCCGCTGCCCGACCTGCTCGGCGACGCCGACGCCGGCGTTGCCGCGCTCGCCCGGCAACGCCACAAGGGCAGGCCGCCGCTGATGAATTCCTGCGTCGCGCCGCATTGCGATGCCTGGCGCCCGCTCGACGCGGAACGCGGCATCTGCCTGTTCCGCGAAATGGTGAAAGCGGAGATCGCCGGCAAGTAAACCGAACGTTGAGGAGCCCCACCCCGGCCGCTGCCGCGCTTTCACCGGATCCCGGAAGCGGCGTAGCATCGACGGGGTTCTCCGTTTCGACGGCGCCCCATGACCCCGATGCAGAACACCACCGCCCCCTCCGACAACAACGCCAAGGACCGGCGCCGCCTGCTGCTGGCGGTCGGACTCGCCGGCCTGCTGGCGGCGCTGGTCGGCAGCCTGATCGTCTGGCAGTCGGAGCAGCGCCGCCTCGAGGCGGCGCGCACGATCGCCGCGCAGGCCGCCACCGACCACGTGCAACATCTCGACCAGACGCTGCAGCAGGCGCTGTCGGCGACCTACGCGCTGGCCGCGCTGGTCCGCCAGGGGCAGGGCGAGATCGACAATTTCGAGGAAACGGCACGGCAGATGCTGCAGATCTACCCGGCGGTGTCGGCCCTGCAACTGGCGCCGAACGGGATCATCCGCGACATCGTTCCGCTCGCCGGCAACGAGCCGGCGATCGGCCACGACCTGCTGAAGGACCCGGCGCGCACCAAGGAGGCCTTCCTCGCCCGCGACACCGGCAAGCTGACGCTGGCCGGCCCGTTCAAGCTGTTGCAGGGGGGCATGGGCGTCGTCGGCCGGCTGCCGGTGTTCCTCCCCGATGCCGCCGGCGGGACGCGTTTCTGGGGCTTCACCACGGTGCTGGTGCGCTTCCCCGAGGCGATCGAGAGCGCCGGCCTCGGCAAGCTGCTGCGCGACGGCTACCACTACCGGCTGTGGCGCATCCATCCGGACAGCGGCGAACGGCAGACCATCGCCGCCTCGCTCGACGCGCTGGCGGCCCCGGTCGAGCGCACGCTGACGGTGCCCAACGGCGAATGGACGCTCAGCGTCGCGCCGATCGACGGCTGGGACGACCCGGGCGGGCTCGCGCTCAAGCTGGGGCTGGCGGCGCTCTTCGTCTTCCTGTTCACGCTGACCGCGGCGATCCAGTTTCGCCAGCCGCTGCTGCTGCGCCGCGAGGTCGAGCGGCGGACGCGCGAGCTGCGCGAGCGCGAGGCGATGCTGCGCAGCATGAACGAGCTGTCCTCGGACTGGTTCTGGACGCAGGACGCCGACTACCGCTTCACCTCGCTGACCAGCGGCATGGAGCGCATCGTCGGCCTCAAGCCCGACCAGCTGATCGGCCGCTGCCGCTGGGACCTCGACACCACGCTGAACGACGCCGAATGGGCGGCACACCGCGGCCTGCTCGAGGCGCGCCAGCCGTTCCGCGACTTCGTCTACGGCATCCGCCGCGACGACGGCGAGGTCCGCTACATCAGCGTCTCCGGCGAGCCGGTGTTCGACGAGCTGGGCGCGTTCGCCGGCTACCGCGGCACCGGGCGCAACATCACCGCCCGCAAGCTCGCCGAGCAGCGCCTGGTCGAGAGCGAGGCGCGCTTCCAGCAGATGTTCGAGGAGGCGCCGGTGGCGATGTCGGTGACCACCGAGGCCGACGGCTTCGTCGCCACCCGCTGGAACTCGGCCTGGCTGCACAACTTCGGCTACCCGCCGGAGACCGCGCAGGGGAAGAGCGGCAACCAGCTGGGACTGTGGGTGATCCCGCAGGAACGCGACGACTACAACAGCGATGCCAGCCGCTACGGCGCTACGCAGCCGCGGGAAGTCCGGATGCGGCGCGCCAACGGCGACATCCGCCAGGTCGCCGTCTCCGGCCGGATGGTGACCTCCGGCGGCCAGCGCATGCTGCTCACCACCTACGACGACATCACCGAACGGCGGCAGGCCGAGAACCGCCTGCGCGACTCGCTGCAGCGGCTGGAGCTGCACATCTCGGCGACGCCGCTCGCCGTGATCGACTGGGACGCCGACTTCCGCGTCGTCGCCTGGAACCCGGCCGCCGAGCGCATCTTCGGCTACCGCCGCGACGAGGCGATCGGCCAGCACGCCTCGTTCATCGTTCCCGAACGCTACCGCCATCGCGTCGACGGCGTGATGAAGGCGCTCTTCAGCCGCAGCGAGAGCCACCGCAGCACCGACACCAACGTCACCAAGAACGGCGCGACGATCGAATGCGAGTGGTACAACGCGCCGATCACCGACGCCAGCGGCCGCACCGTCGCGCTCAGCTCGCTGGTGCACGACGTCACCGACCGCCTCAAGTACATGCGGGCGCTCGAGTACCAGGCGCACCACGACCCGCTGACGCAGCTCTACAACCGCAACTGGCTGGCGGCCGAGATCGACCGCCATATCGCCGACACGCCCGAGGTCGCGCTCGACGTCATCTTCATCGACCTCGACCGCTTCAAGGAAATCAACGACACGCTCGGCCACCGCATCGGCGACGAACTGCTGATCCAGCTGGCGAGCCGGCTGAAGGCGACGCTCGAGCGCGACGGCTGCCAGGTCGCCCGCCTCGGCGGCGACGAGTTCGCCGTACTCGCCCCGGACAGCGCGATCGACCGCCTGGCACCGGAAATCCTGCAGACGCTGCGGCAGCCGGTCGAGCTCTCCGGCATGAACCTCGAGGTGGGTGCCGGCGTCGGCATCGCCCGCTACCCGCTGCACGGCGCCGACGCCGCGTCGCTGATGCGCTGCGCCGACATCGCGATGTACCACGCCAAGGACACCGCACAGAGCTACACGGTCTACTCGCCGGCGATCGACACCTACTCGCAGGACCAGCTGACGCTGATGAACGACCTGCGTTCGGCGATCCGCAACGACGAGCTGCAGCTCTACTTCCAGCCCAAGGTCGGGCTCGCCGGCGAAACCCTGGTCGGCTACGAGACGCTGCTGCGCTGGCGCCACCCGCTGCGCGGCATGGTGCCGCCCGGCCACTTCATCCCGCACGCGGAATTCACCGACCTGATGCGGCCGCTGACGCACTGGGTGATCGAGGGCGCGCTGCGCCAGTGGCGCACCTGGGCCGACGACGGCCACGAGACCAGCGTCGCCATCAACCTCTCCTCGCGCAACCTGCTCGAGGACGGCCTGCCCGACGACATCGGCCGCCTGCTCGGCGCCTACCGCGTCGCCCCGGAGCTGATCGAATTCGAGATCACCGAGAGCGCGATCATGGCCGACCCGGAGAAGGCGATGAGCATCCTACACCGGCTGCGCAACCTGGGCGTCACGCTGTCGATCGACGACTTCGGCACCGGCTACTCGTCGCTCGCCTACCTGCGCCGGCTGCCGGTGCAAAAGCTGAAGATCGACGCCTCGTTCGTGATGGGCATGCACCACAACCGCGAGGACCGCATCATCGTCGAGTCGACCATCGGCCTCGCGCACAACCTGGGCCTCAAGGTCGTCGCCGAAGGCGTCGAGAGCGAAGCCTCGCTGGCGCTGCTCGCCGAGCTCGGCTGCGACGAGGCGCAGGGCTATTTCTTCTCGCGCCCGCTGCCGCCGGACGAGCTCGAACGCTGGCGGCTCAGTCCCTGCCCGACGACGCTGCAGTAGGCCGCGCCCCCGGTTGACGGACCAGGGCCGGACAGCCGGCCGTTCTTCCGCGCCCGCCGGCGCCGCTCAGGATTTCACCGGTGCGCCCAGCAGGTTGCCCTGCACGCGGCTGCACGCCAGCTCGCGCAGCACGGCGAGCTGGCCCTCGGTCTCCACCCCTTCGGCGACGATGCGCAGCGCGAGCGCATGCGCGACGCCGAAGATCGCGGTCAGGATCGCGTAGCCGGCCGGGTCGGCGCCGTGCTCGATGAGCAGGCTGCGGTCGATCTTCAGCGCGCTGACCGGCAGCCGGCGCAGCGCGGTCATGTTCGAGTAGCCGGTGCCGAAGTCGTCGAGCGAGACGCCGACGCCGAGGTCGGCCAGCGCACGGATCGTCCGCGCCGCGTAGTCGACGTCCTGCATCGCCAGGCTCTCCGAGATCTCCAGTTCGAGCAGCTGCGGCGAAACGCCGGTGCGCTTCAGCGTGTTGCGCACCATCTCGACCAGGTCCGGCCGGCGGAACTCCGGCGCCGACAGGTTGACCGCGATCGCCACCGCCGCGTCGCCACCCTGCCACGCGCGCGCCTGCAGGCAGGCCGACTCGAGCACCCATTCGCCGATCTTGACGATCAGGCCGGTCTCCTCGGCGAGCGGCAGGAACTCCTCCGGCAGCACCAGCTCGTCGGCGGCGACCTGCCAGCGCAGCAGCGCCTCCTGGCCGTGGATCGCGCCGCTCTGCAGGTCGAAGATCGGCTGGTAGTGCAGCACGAAGCTGCGCTCGAGCACCGCCTGGCGCAGGCGCGCCTCCATCTCGGCGTGGCGCGACGGCATGCCGACCAGCTCCGGCGAGAAGAAGGCGACGCTGGCGCGGCCGCTGCCCTTGACGCTGTACATCGCCGCGTCGGCACGCTTCATCAGCGTGTCGACGTCGCGGCCGTCGCGCGGGTACATGGCGATGCCGATGCTGGTGGTGACCACGCGCGACTCCGGCCCGATGTCGATCGGCACCTGCATCGCCGCCAGGATCTTGGTTGCCACGGCCTGCGCGTCGGATTCCTCGGAGATCTCCGGCAGCAG
Organism: Azospira restricta; assembly: GCF_016858125.1. Lineage (NCBI taxonomy): Bacteria > Pseudomonadati > Pseudomonadota > Betaproteobacteria > Rhodocyclales > Rhodocyclaceae > Azospira > Azospira restricta. The sequence continues at coordinate 2,318,495 of NZ_CP064781.1, read as the reverse complement.
CACCGTGAACTCGTCGCCGGCCAGCCGGGCGACGGTGTCGGTGCCGCGCACGCACTGCCGCAGCCGCGCCGCCACTTCCTTGAGCAGCAGGTCGCCGGCGTCGTGGCCGAAGGTGTCGTTGATCTGCTTGAAGCGGTCGAGGTCGAGGAACATCACCGCCGGCGTCCGCGTCTTGTGGCGCTTGGCCTGCATCAGCGCCTGCTCGAGGCGGTCGCGGAAGAGGATGCGGTTGGGCAGCTTGGTCAGCCCGTCGTGGAAAGCCTGGAAGGTGATCATCTCCTCGCGCTGCTTGCGCTCGGTGATGTCGGAGAAGATCGCCACGTAGTGCTCGACCTCGCCGCGCTTGTTGCGCACCGCGCTGATGTTGAGCCACTCGGCGTAGATCGAACCGTTCTTGCGGCGGTTCCAGATCTCGCCGCGCCACTCGCCCTTCTCGGACAGGACCTTCCAGAACTCGTGGTAGAACTCCTCGCCCTGCTTGCCCGACTTGAGCAGCGCCGGCGTCTGCCCGATCGCCTCCTCGGCGGAGTAGCCGGTGGTGTCGGAGAAGGCCTTGTTCACCATCTGGATGCGCGCCCGGGCGTCGGTGACGGTGATCCCCTCCAGCGACGAATCGAAGACGATGCGCGACAACCGCTGCTGCTGGATCAGCTCGTAGGCCTTGCCCATCACGCGGTTGAACGCCGTCGTCGCCAGGCCGACCTCGTCCCGGCCGCGCTCCGGCAGCAACTGGATGTCGTCGATGTCGCCGGCGGCGATGCGCTGCAGGCCCTCGGTCATGCGGCGCATCGGCCGCGTCACCAGGCGCGAGGTGAAGAACCAGATGAACAGGCCGAGCGGCACGCACAGCGCGGCGGCGGCGATCAGCGCATTCTTGCTGAACTCGCGGACGGTTTCGTGCGCCTTGGCCAGCGAGACCTCCATGCTCACCGCACCGAGCACGGTGCCGGGCGTGACCTCGTGGCAGAAGGTGCAGTTCTTGCCGAGGTAATTCTCCGAGGCGATCGCCGGGATCACCGCGCGCAGCCGCTCGCTGCCGTCCTTGCCGCGGAACACGTCGAACTGCGGGGTACCGTGGCGCAGCACGTTGTGCTCGGCCGGGTCGGTCGGGATCTCGCCCTCGAGCCCGGGGCCGTACTGCTTGACCACCGCCTCGCTGCGGAACACCTTGATCGACTCGATGTGGTTGGTTTCCTTGATCTGGTCGAGGAAGATCGAGCGCAGCGAGATGGTGCCGGTGATCATCATCCCGGTCAGGCCGGCCAGCGTCACCTGGTGCACGCTCATCGCGATGTCGCGCGCCTGCTCCTCGGCGATCTTGCGCTGCTCGAGCGTCGCCCAGTGGATCAGGCCGGCGCCGGAAACGATCACCGCCAGCAGGATAGACACGACCAGCCGTACCCAGATCTTGACGTCCATCAGCTTGACCATGACCGCGAACCCCAACCATTCCCGAAAGTGGAAATTATCTCCCGATACCGGGACGAGCGCTCCACCCATCGCAGCTTTTCCGGAGCCTCCGCGCCGACTTGTACCGCAAAATCGGCCCGGCAGCGCCACCCGTCATCAAAAATTGAGCAAATAGCATACCCAGCGTCGGGCAAGTCCTTGCCGCAGAACGGAATCCACAACCACCTGCCGGCCGGCAGCGGAAATAAAAAAACCCGCAGGGCGTCAGCCTTGCGGGTTTTCTCGTTGTCGTGTCCTGGCGGAGAGGGCGGGATTCGAACCCGCGTTGGGATATTATCCCAAACACGCTTTCCAGGCGTGCGACTTAAACCACTCATCCACCTCTCCGGAAGGCGCGCATTCTACCAGAAGGCGGCTGCAGCGACCAAGGTTTTTGCCGCCCGCGCCGAAGCCGCTCACGCCGCCGGCACCAACGGCTCGAACCGTTGCCAGAAGGCTTCCGATTTCTTGCGCTTGCCGAAATCGGCGATCAGGTCGCGGTACTTCTCGCCGACCGCGCGCAGCTCCGCCCGCGTGCGCGCCGCGTCGACCTTGCCGGTGAACTGGTCGGCATCGGGGCCGAACACCTCGAGCAGCGTCTGCACCAGCAGCCGCTTGGCCTCGGCCAGCCCCGGCTCCTCCTGGGCCGGAGCCGCCGCGGACGCCGCGGACGCCGCCGGCGGTGCGCCGGCGACGGCGGCGATATAGCCGCCGTCCTCGAGCAGCTGCAGGAATTCCGCGGCGTTCGGATAGGCGGCGAACTTGTCGAGCAGCTGGGCGCCGCTCGCCTTGCCGTCGATCAGCATCAACAGCGAGCGCGCGCGCGACGGGATCGCCTGGCTGCGCTGGGCGACCTCGCCGGCCCCCTTGTCCGTCCTGACATAAATGGCTGCCGGATTCATATGTCCTCCTCGACCTCGATCATCCGATGGAAAACGGGCGCTCTGCGGCGCCGCCGCTCAAAAACCCTGCACGTCGATACCCTCGCCCGCCGCCGTCAGCACGCCAGCGCATTGGCCGCGCAGATCATCCGCCGCAGGTAGGCCAACGCGATCCACAGCCAGAACAGCAGGAAGAAGGCGACGAACGGAATGTGGCGATCGATCACCAGGCGCGGCGTGAGCAGACGGACCAGGCGCAGTACCGGGCTGGTGACGATGCGGAACAACTGATAGACGCCGTTCTTCTCGCGCGAGGCACCGGCGAGGACGTAGAGCAGCCCCTGCCCGAGCAGGAAGAATCCGGCCACTTCGACCAGCGACCGGAGCACGCTGACAAGCAGCAGTTCAGTGTTTACCATGTGGCTTCCATAAAGGTTTCAAACATTCTAACCATCCCGCCGACGAGGAGACAAAGCGGAATGAACTTCGAACAATGGCGCCATTCGACGCGCGCCTGGCTGTTCCATTTCATCGGTAAGGAAGAACTCGCCTACGACGAATACGTCACCGCCTACCGCCACCATCCGACCGCCGCCGCCGCGCGCAGCCTCGGCTGCATCAAGGCCGGCAAGGAGGCGATGGGCGACGCCGTGCACTGGTTCGAGGAAGCCGTCCGCCTCGAACCCGAGCACGCCGAAACCTGGTTCAACCTCGGCTTCGTGCGCGAACGCGACGGGCGCCGGCGCGAGGCGATCGACGCCTTCCGCGAGAGCGTCCGCCTGCAGCCGACGATCGACCGTGCCTGGTACGGCATGGGCATGGCGCACGCCGCCCTCGGCGAGCACCAGGACGCGGTGAAGGCCTTCGAGGAGGCTGCCCGGCTGCAACCGATGAACTCGGAGGCACGCTACCAGCTGGGGATGGCCTGCTACCACGCCGGCGACCTCGCCCGTGCGCGCGCCGCGATCAAGGAACTGAAAGGCTTCGACCCGAAACGGGCGAACGCACTGATCCGCGACACCGGCAGCGATGAATTCGACGACCTGATCACCACCCTTCCCTTCTAGACCTTCGCCGAGGACGCCCCGGGCGGCGCGGACGCCGCGCCGGGATCCTGTCTTGCCCTCGGTTGTCGCAAAAAAGGCCCGCCGAAGCGGGCCTTGAAGTCTGGCTTGCGCACTCGACAAGCCAGGAGGTTGCTTACGCCCCGGCGGTGTTGATGTCGCCTTCCAGGCTCGGGTAGCGGACATGGTCCACCAGCTCCTGCACTTCCTTCGACGGCGCCGGCGTGATCAGCGTGCCGATGATGATGCCGATGAAGCCGGCCGGGATGCCGAAGATGCCGGCAGCGATCGGGTTGATGTCCCACCACTTCGGCGCATTGACCCCGAAGAACGGATAGGTCAGGTACATGTAGTAGGCGCAGATGATGAGGCCCAGCGACATGCCGAGGATCGCACCGAGCTTGTTCGCCCGCTTCCAGAACACGCCGCAGACGAGCGCCGGGAAGAAGGCGGACGCCGCCAGCGAGAACGCCGCGCCGACCAGGAACAGGATGTCGCCCGGTTTCAGCGAAGTGACGTAGGCCGCGAGGACCGCCACCACCAGCAGCAGCGACTTCGACACCACCAGGCGGCGGGTCGTCGGCGCGTTCGGGTCGATGATCTTGTAATAGACGTCGTGCGACAGCGCGTTGGCGATCGTCAGCAGCAGGCCGTCGGCGGTCGACAGCGCGGCGGCCAGGCCGCCGGCGGCGACTAGGCCGGAGATCACGTACGGCAGGCCGGCGATCTCGGGCGTGGCGAGCACGACGAGGTCGCCGCCGATGGTGATCTCGGCGAGCTGGACGAGGCCGTCCTTGTTGATGTCGGTGATCGCCATCAGCGTCTTGTCCACCGTGGCCCAGTTCGCGACCCATGCCGGTAGCTGCGCGAACGACGTGCCGACCAGGTTCGAATAGACCTCGTACTTGACCAGCACGGCCAGCGCCGGCGCGGTGAAGTAGAGCAGGAAGATGAAGAACAGCGACCAGAACACCGAGACGCGGGCCTCACGTACCGATGGCGTCGTGTAGAAGCGCATCAGGATGTGCGGCAGCGCGGCGGTACCGACCATCAGGCACAGGATCAGCGCGAGGAAGTTCCTCTTCGCGACGTCGCGCGCCTTGTCGTCCTTGGCCGGGAACGGCTCGGCGTGCGACTTGATCGGCGCCGCCTTGGCGGTGTTGGCGGCCTTCGCCGCGGTCCACGCCTTCTTCGCGTCGGCCGGCGTCGCCGGATAGTCCTTGACCGCCTTCTCGGCCGCCTCGATCGCCTTGGCGTCGCCGCCGGTGGTGCGCAGCTCGGTGACCTTCGCCACCAGCTTCTCCTTCTCGGCCGCGAGGTAGGCGGCACCGCCGGTCTCCAGCGCCTTCAGGTTGGCGTCGGCGGCGGCGGCGCGGTCGCGGAAGATCTGGCGAACGCTCTCCTCCTTGGCGCCGTCGGGCGAGGCCTTGTCGTTGAGCACCTTCTCGCGCTCGCCGACCTTCTGCAGCTGCTGGCCGTAGGCGATCTGCGGGATCGGGTTGCCGGTGTGCTTCACCGACAGCCAGACGACCGGGATCATGTAGGCGACGATCAGGATGATGTACTGCGCCACCTGCGTCCAGGTCACCGCCTTCATGCCGCCGAGGAACGAGCAGACGAGGATGCCGGCGAGGCCGACGAAGACGCCGAGCGTGAACTCGAGGCCGGTGAAGCGGCTGGTGATCAGGCCGACGCCGTAGATCTGCGCGATCACGTAGGTGAACGAGCAGAGGATCGCGGCGAGCACGCCGATCAGGCGCGGGATGTTGCCGCCGTAGCGCGCGCCGAGGAAGTCCGGGATCGTGAACTGCCCGAATTTCCGCAGGTACGGTGCCAGGAACAGCGCCACCAGGCAGTAGCCGCCGGTCCAGCCCATGATGAAGGCGAGTCCGTCATAGCCAGCGTGGTACAGCGTACCCGCCATGCCGATGAAGGACGCCGCCGACATCCAGTCGGCGCCGGTGGCCATGCCGTTGAACAGCGCCGGCACGCGGCGGCCGGCGACGTAGTACTCCGACACGTCCGCCGTCTTCGACATGAAGCCGATGCCGGCGTAGAGCAGGATGGTCGCGGCGAGGAAGATATAGCCGAGGATCTTGTTCGGCACCCCGGCGAACTCGAGGATGCCGACCGCGATCACGAAGGCGACGAAACCGCCGGTGTAGAAGGTGTAGTACTTCTTCAGCTGGGCGGCGAATTGCGATTGGGTCTGGGCCATCAGTCATCCTCCCCTTCGTGGACCCCGTACTCCTGGTCCAGCTTGTTCATGTAGCGGGCGTAGTACCAGATGATCAGCACGTACACCACCAGCGAACCCTGCGCCCCCATGTAGAAGCCGAGCGGGAAGCCCAGGATCACGACGGAGTTGAGCTCGCGCGCGTAGAACGATGCGACGAAGGTGACGACGAACCAGATGAACAGGAGTATCCCGGTCACAGCGAGATTCTTGTGCCAGTACTCCACATGCTTTTGAGTCAACTGCATGGAAGGGTCCCTCCTCCTAAGAAAGTCTTCCGATTGCATACGACCGTACCGCCCGACTGACACGGCACGGCACTGCGGGGAACGCGGCCGCTGTTCCGGTCTGATGCCACGCGGCTGCTTCCCCAAAGAGACGGAACGGACAAAGCTTTGATTCAGGTCAATTCCGATCTTGGCTGACAAGACTCCGCCAGCTACCTTTCACGAAACTTACAAGACTGACGAAGCTGTCAGGAATTTGATTTGTGCGACGCTCAGCCGACCGGGTAGCGCAGACGCTCGACCAGCGCCTGCGTCTGCGGCGGCGGCGGGGCGGTGAGCAGGCTGACGACGACGATGACGACGAAGCCGACCGGCACCCCCCAGACGCCGGCCGAGGTGGACTGCACCTCCAGCCAGGGTTCCATGCCGATGCCGTGCAGGCCGAGCCAGGGGATGTTGTCGAACTGCACGCGCAGCATGTAGTAGAGGGTCATCGCCAACCCGGCGAGCATGCCGGCGATGGCGCCGGGCTTGTTCGCGCGCCGCCAGAAGATGCCCAGCACCAGCGCCGGAAAGAAAGAAGCGCCGGCGATCGAGAAGGCCCAGGCGACCATCGACAGGATCGTCGCCGGCTTCTGCGCGGCGACCATCGCCGCCATCACCGCCACCACCAGCAGCAGCGACTTCGAGATCACCAGCCGCCACTGCGTCGTCGCCTGCGGCCGGATCACCTTGTAGTAGACATCGTGCGACAGCGCCCCGGTGATCGTCAGCAGGAGGCCGTCGGCGGTCGACAGCGCGGCCGCCAGCGCACCGGCGGCGACCAGCCCGGAGACGACGTAGGGCAGGCCGGCGATCTCCGGCGTCGCCAGCACGATGACGTCCGGGTTCAGCGTCAGCTCGGCGAGCTGCAGCAGGCCGTCGCCGTTGATGTCCTCGATCGACACCAGGCCGAGCTTGCCCCAGGCGGCGATCCACCCCGGCAGCCTGGCGATCTCGCTGTTCACCAGATGCAGGTAGATCTCGTACTTGGCGAACACCGCGTAGGCCGGCGCCGTCAGGTACAACGCGAGGATGAACAGCAGCGACCAGAACACCGACTTGCGCGCCTCGCGCACGCTCGGCGTCGTGTAGTAGCGGACGAGGATGTGCGGCAGCGCGGCGGTGCCGACCATCAGGCAGAACACCAGCGTCAGGAAGTTGATGCGCGCGGCGTTGCGCTGCTCCTCGCTGGCGCCGGGGAAGGCCTCGGCGTGGTGGCTGGGTACCGCCGCCCGCTCCAGCGCCGCCTGCTTCGCCTCGCCCCACTTCGCGCGCGCCGCCTCCGGCGTCGCCGGCAGCTCGCGGCGCTGCCGCTCGAGCGCCAGCACCTCGCGCATCGACGCGTTGGCATCGAGCTTGCGCTCGTTGATCGCCGCCGACAGCTGCTGCTTCTCCTCGACGAGCGAGGCCGGCAGGCGCTCGATGCGCCCGGCGTAGGCGTCGGCGCGCTGCTGGTAGCGGCGGCGTGCGTCCTCTTCTGCCGGCAGGTGGAAGATCTGCGTCTCGAGCACGCGCACCTTCTCCAGCACCTCGCCGTAGACCAGCTGCGGCACCGGCACCGAGGTGACCTTCATCGACAGCAGCGTCACCGGCGCGATGTAGGCGATGATCAGGATCACGTACTGCGCGACCTGCGTCCAGGTCACCGCGCGCATGCCGCCAAGGAAGGAGCAGACGAGGATGCCGGCCAGCCCGAGGAAGATGCCGATCTCGAACTGCAGGCCGACGAAGCGGCTGGCGATCAGGCCGACGCCGTAGATCTGCGCGACCACGTAGACGAAGGACGCCAGCACCGCGGCGAAGACGCCGACCAGCCGCACCGCGTTGCCGCCGTAGCGCGCGGCGAGGAAGTCGGGAATCGTGTACTGGCCGAACTTCCGCAGGTAGGGGGCGAGGAACAGCGCCACCAGCACGTAGCCGCCGGTCCACCCCATCACGTAGGCCAGCCCCTGATAGCCGGAGAGGTAGAGGGTGCCGGCGAGCCCGATGAACGACGCGGCGCTCATCCAGTCGGCGCCGGTGGCCATGCCGTTGAACACCGCCGGCACGCGGCGGCCGGCGACGTAGTATTCGGAGACGTTGGCGGTGCGGCTCATGATGCCGATCGCCGCGTAGATCATGATCGTGAAGAAGAGGAAGGCGTAGCCGATCCAGCGCGGCGGCATCCCGTGCCGTTCGAGCAGCGCGAGCAGCGCGATCAGCGCCACGAAGCCGCCCGTGTAGGCCAGGTAGTAGCGGCGCAGCCGATCCGCGAGTTCCGAGTTCATCCCGCCGTCCGCTCCGTCCTAGCCGCCCCGGCGCACCCAGCGCCTGGCCTTCTCGGTGTCCATGAACACCTGCGCCGACTCCTTGCCGCGCGCGGCGCCGCGCGTCAGCGCCACCTGCAGCAGCTGCGCCGTCGCGTAGGCGTCGGCGACCGCGTTGTGGCGCAGGAAGTTGCCGATGCCGAACAGCCCCAGCCAGTCGTCGAGCTGCACCTGCGCATCGATGCGCTCGCGGAACAGCTCGGGCAGCACCCAGGCGAGATCGATCCACGGCAGCTCAAGCGAGACGCCGAGGTAGCGCTGCAGCGCGCGGTCGATCATCGCCTGGTCGAACTCGGCGTGGTAGGCGACCAGCGGCGCCTTGCCGATGTAGTCGAGGAAGGCGAGCAGCGCCGCCGCCGGCTCCATGCCGTCCTGCTGCGCGCTGCCGCCGATGCCGTGGATCAGGATGTTCTCGTGCGAGCTGACCTGCTCCTGGCGCAGCACTGCCTGGAAGCTGTCGGCGGGGTCGATCAGGCCGCCGCCGACCGCCACCGCGCCGATCGAGATCAGGTTGTCCTTGAGCATGTTGAGCCCGCTCGCCTCGACGTCGACCACCACGTAGCGCGTGCGGAAGTGCGGCTGCGTGAAGTCCTCGGCCGGCCGCTGGCGCCAGGCCTCCAGCGCCGCCGCCTGCGCCGGCGGCAGGTCGACCGCGGCAAAGGTCTCGCCGCCGCCGAACAGGTTCTTCAGCCAGCGCATCGCGTCACACCTGGTAGTCCAGCTTCAGCCGCTGCTGCAGCTTGCGCGCCTGGCGGAACGACTCCTTCAGGATGCGCCGGTCGAGTTCGTTCAGCTGCTCGGGGTTGATGAAGTTGTCGCCCGGGCGGCCGTGCTCGTTCTCGAAATGCTGGTGCCGCAAGCGCAGCAGCTGGATGAAGTTGAAGCCCTCGACGATCGCCGCCGTTTCGTCGGGCGCCATGCCCAGGCGCTGGCCGGCGAGGCGGATGCGCTGCACGGTGTTGGTGTTGTAGAGGCCGGTGGCCAGCGCGAAGATGCGCGCCGCGTCGATGAACAGTCGCGCGCCGTAGGTCTTCAGGTCGATGCAGCCGGGATGGTCGGGACTCAAGTCGGTCACGAAATCGCGGATCTTGCCCAGCGGCGGCTGCACCGTGAGCGCGTTGCCGGCCATCATGCGCAGGAAAACCCCCTGCGACTTGACCATGTTCAGGAGGCTCATGCGCAGCCGGTCGGCGAGGTGCGTCGCGCCGTGCAGCGCGCGGAAGTCGAAGAAGATCGACGCGTTCAGCAGCGCCTTCGGCTCCGGCACGCGGATCCACTTCGAAAACTTCTCCTCCCAGGCCTCCAGCGTCAGGCACAGCTCGGGATTGCTGGCCATGATGTTGCCCTTGCAGAACGGGAAGCCGACCGCGTCGAGGTCGCGGTTCACGTCCTGCGCGAAGCCGAGCAGGCGCAGCTCGAGCTCCTCGCGGTTCATGATGTCCGGACAGATGTAGATGATCCCGTTGTCCTGGTCGGTGCTGAAGGTCTGCTCGTCGCGCCCTTCCGAGCCGAACGACAGCCAGGCCCACTCGATGCCGTAGAGGTCGTGCGTGGCGAGGTTCAGCTGGATCACGCGTCGCGTCACGGTGTCGTTCAGCGCCGAGATGAACTGCGTCAGCTGTTCGGCGCCGACGCCCTGCGCCAGCATGTTGAGCGCCAGCTGGCGCACGTCGGCACCGGCCTGCTTCAGCACCGCGATGTTCTGCGCGCCCTCGATCGACTGGCGGATCTGCCGCAGGCCGACGCGCTGCAGCGTGAACAGGTCGCGCTCGGAGACGACGCCCTTCAGCCGTCCCTCGCCGTCGACGGCGAGCACGTGGCGCACGCTGTGCATCGCCATCGCCAGCGCCGCGTCGTAGACATGCGCATGCTCGGACAGCGCGTGCGGATGCGGCGACATCACGTCGGCGATCGGGCGATCGAGCGACAGGCCGGGGAGCAGGATGCGCTTCAGCGCGTCCGACTGCGTGAAGATGCCGATCGGCTGCCGGTTCTCGTCGACCACCACCATCGAACCGACGTGGCCGGAGACCATGGTCTCGACCACCTGCCGGATCGGCGTCTCCGGCGCGACCGAGACCGGCGCCTTGGTGATGATCGCCGACAGCGGCGAGCTCATCGACTGCTGCTCGGCGGCGCGCTGCGCGAACTGCACCTGCAGCTGGCGGCGCGACTGGTTGAGCAGGGTCGCGATGTACTGCGTGCAGAACAGGTTGAACTGCTGGCTCATCTGCATCAGCTGCACGAAGTCGTCGGCGGCGAGCTGGTAGCAGAAGGTGTCCTCGAGCGCGAGGTAGGAATTGGTCGAGGCGCGGCGCGCCATCACCGAGCCGATCGGGAAGCATTCGCCGGTGCCCAGCGTCAGCGACGAGTATTCGGTGACGTTGATCTCGCCCGACTGGCGGGCGAGCACCTTGCCGCGCTGGATGATGTAGAAGGTATTCACCGGCCCCATCTCGGGGGTGACGATGTGCGAGTCCTTCGGGAAGTAGCCGAGCCTGGCGCGCTCGGCGAGGAAGGCCAGCGCCTCGCGCTCCATGCGGTCGAACGGCGAATGACGGCGCAGCGCCTCGATCGTCGCATCCACCAGCATCCTGGTCGCGTGTGTACTCATACCCCCTTCGCCCTCCCAGGCGGACAAATAAAAAGGCCGGCGCTGAAATCAGCGCCGGCCAACATGAGGCGGTCTCTCCTCCGCTTCAACTCCGGACGCATCCACTGTGATTGTAGGCCAGTTGAACACGTCCCTGTCTCCTCCGCCCGCATTCTCCATGCTCTTGAGCGGGTCGGAATGCGCCGGCCGGAGCCCTGCCGGCGCATGTCCTGCTTAACCTGCGGCCTGCTTGAGCTGGTCGAGGATCGCCGGGTTCTCCAGCGTGGAAACGTCCTGGGTGATCTCCTCGCCCTTCGCCAGCGAACGCAGCAGACGGCGCATGATCTTGCCGGAACGGGTCTTCGGCAGGTTCTCGCCGAAGCGGATGTCCTTCGGCTTGGCGATCGGACCGATCTCCTTGCCGACCCAGTCCTGCAGTTCCTTGACCACCTTCTTCGCCTCGTCGCCGTTCGGGCGGGCGCCCTTCAACACGACGAAGGCGCAGATCGCCTCGCCGGTGAGGTCGTCCGGACGGCCGACGACGGCGGCTTCCGCGACCTTCGGGTTCGACACCAGCGCCGACTCGATTTCCATCGTGCCCATGCGGTGGCCGGAGACGTTCAGCACGTCGTCGATGCGGCCCATGATCGTGAAGTAGCCGTTCTTGGCGTCACGCACCGCGCCGTCGCCGGCGAGGTAGAGCTTGCCGCCGAGGTCTTCCGGGTAGTACGACTTCTTGAAGCGGTCCGGATCGCCCCAGATGGTGCGGATCATCGACGGCCACGGCTTCTTGACGACGAGGAAGCCGCCCTTGCCCCAGTCCACTTCGGTACCGGTCTCGTCGACGATGGTCGCCTGGATGCCCGGGAAGGGCAGCGTGCAGGAACCCGGCACCAGCGGCGTCACGCCCGGCAGCGGGGTGATCATGTGGCCGCCGGTCTCGGTCTGCCAGAAGGTGTCCATGATCGGGCACTTGCCGCCGCCGACGTTGTTGTAATACCACATCCAGGCTTCCGGGTTGATCGGCTCGCCGACCGAACCGAGGATGCGCAGGCTGGACAGGTCGTAGTTCTTCGGCGCCACCGCCGGGTTGGTGTCGGCGGCCTTGATCAGCGAACGGATCGCCGTCGGCGCGGTGTAGAAGATGGTGGCCTTGTGGTCCTGGATCATCTTCCAGAAGCGGCCGGCATCCGGGTAGGTGGGCACGCCTTCGAAGACGATCTCGGTGCCGCCGCAGGCGAGCGGGCCGTAGGTGATGTAGGTGTGGCCGGTAACCCAGCCGATGTCGGCGGTGCACCAGAAGACGTCGTTGGCCTTCAGGTCGAAGGTCCACTTGGTGGTCAGGATCGCGTGCAGCAGGTAGCCGCCCGACGAGTGCTGGACGCCCTTCGGCTTGCCGGTCGAGCCCGAGGTGTAGAGCAGGAACAGCGGGTGTTCGGCTTCGACCCACTCCGGTTCGCAGGTGGTGGCCTGGCCGGCGACGGCGTCGGCCCAGGTGATGTCGCGGCCGGCAACCATGTTGCAGGCGCCGCCGGTGCGCTGGTAGACGAACACGGTCTTGATCGACTCGCAGCCGCCGAGGCCGATCGCCTCGTCGACCGCCGGCTTCAGCGGGATCGCCTTGCCGCCGCGGCACTGCTCGTCGGCGGTGATGATGGCGACGGCGCCGGCGTCATTGACGCGGTCGCGGATCGACTGCGCCGAGAAGCCGCCGAAGACCACCGAGTGGATGGCGCCGATGCGGGCACAGGCTTGCATGGCGACGATGCCTTCGACCGACATCGGCAGGTAGATGACGACGCGGTCGCCCTTCTTGACGCCGCGCGCCTTCAGCGCGTTGGCGAACTGACAGGTCTTCGCCAGCAGTTCCTTGTAGGTGACCCGGGTCACCTTGCCGTCGTCGGCTTCGAAGATCAGCGCGACCTTGTCGCCGAGGCCGGCATCGACGTTCTTGTCGAGGCAGTTGTACGAGACGTTGAGCTTGCCGTCCTCGAACCACTTGTAGAACGGGTAGTTGGCTTCGTTGAGGGTCTTGGTGAAGGGCTGCTTCCAGACCAGGTGCTCCTTGGCGAGGCGCGCCCAGTAACCTTCGTAGTCCTTGTCGGCTTCGGCGCACAGCGCCTTGTACGCCTCCATGCCCGGAACGGCCGCGTTCTTCACCAGATCCGCCGGGGGATCGAAAACGCGGTTTTCCTGCAGGACGGATTCAATAGCCATTTAGCATCTCCTAATGAGGTTGACTGAGCGTATGGTGGAAGCCCCGTTCCTTCATTCCGTAGGGCCGGAAACGGAAAATTGCCCGGGATGGGGCAGCGGGACTGCAGCCGGCCGGCGGAACTCCCTAACCATCCGCCTTCCGGGACCGTTCCGGATTAGACCCGCCAAGCCTTACAGCGGGCTTACACGCAAACCTTGTGGCTGCGCGGCTTTCGCTGCACTGCAACATCGAGACGGTGCTAAAATCCGGGCTCTTTTTTCGCACATCTTCAGCAATGAATCAAATCGTCAAAGTTCTCGAAACCACGATTTTCGCCAGCCGCTGGGTCCAGGCGCCGCTCTACCTCGGCCTGATCATTGCCCAGGTGGTCTATTGCTACCTGTTCATGATCGAGCTCTCGCACCTCGTGCACAACGCGTTCGGCGGCAAGCCGATCAGCGAGGCCGACGTGATGCTGGTCGTGCTCGGACTGATCGACGTGGTGATGATCGCCAACCTGCTGATCATGGTCATCGTCGGCGGCTACGAGACCTTCGTTTCGCGCCTCGACCTCGAAGGCCACCCGGACCAGCCGGAATGGCTGTCGCACGTCAATGCCGGCGTGCTGAAAATCAAGCTGTCGACGGCGATCATCGGCATCTCGTCGATCCACCTGCTGAAGACCTTCATCAACGCCAGCAACCTGAGCGAACACACGATCAAGTGGCAGGTGATCATCCACGTCGTGTTCCTCATCTCCGCCGCGGCCATGGCCTGGGTGGACAAGCTGATGAACGAAACGCTGATTCTGCAGCACCAGTCGAAACACCACTGAACGAGAGAGCCATCATGACCGCCATCAAGCAGGAAGACCTGATCCAGTCGATCGCCGACGCCTTCCAGTACATCAGCTACTACCACCCGCTCGACTACATCAGCGCGCTGGGCGAAGCCTACGAGCGCGAGGAGTCGCCGGCGGCGAAGGACGCGATCGCGCAGATCCTGACCAACAGCCGCATGTCGGCCGAAGGCCACCGCCCGATCTGCCAGGACACCGGCATCGGCATGGTCTTCCTCAAGGTCGGCATGAACGTCACCTGGCCGGACGCGACGATGAGCCTGCAGAAGATGGTCGACGAAGGCGTCCGCCGCGCCTACGCCAACCCGGACAACCCGCTGCGCGCCTCGGTGCTGGCCGACCCGGCCGGCGCCCGCAGGAACACCAAGGACAACACCCCGGCCGTCGTGCACTTCGAGATCGTCGAGGGCGACGGCGTCGAGGTCATCTGCGCCGCCAAGGGCGGCGGCTCTGAAGCGAAGTCCAAGTTCGCCATGCTCAACCCCTCCGACGACCTGGTCGACTGGGTGCTCAAGAAGATCCCGGAAATGGGCGCCGGCTGGTGCCCGCCGGGGATCATCGGCATCGGCATCGGCGGCACGCCGGAGAAGGCGATGCTGCTGGCCAAGGAATCGATCATGGCGCCGGTCGACATCCACGAGCTGAAGGACAAGGCCGCCTCCGGCGCCAAGCTGACCCGCGCCGAGGAACTGCGCCTCGAGCTGTACGAAAAGGTCAACGCGCTCGGCGTCGGCGCCCAGGGCCTCGGCGGCCTGACCACGGTGCTCGACGTCAAGGTGCTCGACTACCCGTGCCACGCCGCCAACCTGCCGGTGGCCCTCGTCCCGAACTGCGCCGCCACCCGCCACTGCCACTTCCACCTCGACGGCTCCGGCCCGGCCCACCTGCCGACGCCGAAGCTCGAGGACTGGCCGGCGGTGACCTGGACGCCGGACCTCAAGTCGGCCACCCGCGTCGACCTGAACACGCTGACCAAGGAGCAGGTCGCCGCGTGGAAGCCGGGCCAGAAGCTGCTCTTGAACGGCAAGATGCTGACCGGCCGCGACGCCGCGCACAAGCGCATCTCCGACATGCTGGCCAAGGGCGAGCAGCTGCCGGTCGACTTCACCAACCGCGTCATCTACTACGTCGGCCCGGTCGACCCGGTGCGCGACGAAGTGGTCGGCCCGGCCGGCCCGACGACGGCGACCCGCATGGACAAGTTCACGCGCATGATGCTGGAGCAGACCGGCCTCATCTCGATGATCGGCAAGTCCGAGCGCGGCCCGGTCGCGATCGAGGCGATCAAGGACAACAAGAGCGCCTACCTGATGGCCGTCGGCGGCGCCGCCTACCTGGTCGCCAAGGCGATCAAGTCGGCCAAGGTCGTCGGCTTCGCCGACCTCGGCATGGAAGCGATCTACGAGTTCGAGGTGCAGGACATGCCGGTGACGGTCGCCGTCGACTCGTCGGGCACCTCGGTGCACAACACCGGCCCGAAGGAGTGGCAGGCGAAGATCGGCAAGATTCCGGTCGCCGTCGCGTAACGACCGCAGCGCCCACCGAAGCCGGCCGCGATTCCGCGGCCGGCTTTTCCTTTCTGGAGCCCCACGCATGGATATCGAACGCCACGGCACCACCCGCCGCTACTCCGACGTCGTCGCCCACGGCGACACCGCCTACCTGGTCGAAGTGCCGGAGACGCTGACCGCCGACATCGCCACGCAGACGCGCGAGGTGCTGGCCAGCATCGAGCGCCTGCTCGCCCGCGCCGGCAGCGACAAGACCCGCCTCTTGATGGTCACCATCTACCTCAGCGACATGCGCGAGTACGCGGCGATGAACGAAGTCTGGGACGACTGGGTGCCCGAAGGCACGGCGCCGGTGCGCGCCTGCGTCGAGGCGCGGCTGGCGAACCCCGGCTACCGCGTGGAGATGGTGGTGACCGCGGCGCGCTGAGCAAGCGCGATTCCGGGTGCTATGCTTCCGGAAAGCGCCGGCCGCCGGCCAGGCGGGCACCGGCCCCCGGACGCAGTCACTCGGGAAAGGGCAAGCCATGAAACCGTCCGAAGCGCTCGGCACCCATCGCGAAGCCATCCACCGGGAACGGCATCGGCGCCTCGCGTCTGCCAGCGGACGAAGCGCCGTCGTCACCCGCAATGCCCGCGTGGATATCGCAGTACAATTACCCTCGTCCACTGGAGGCATGCTATGAGTAGCCAACTGGAAATGCTCGAAGCCGAGGCCCTCAAGCTCACCGCGGGCGAGCGCGCGGCGTTCGCCCAGCTCCTGCTCGCCAGCCTCGACGAAGATGCGGAGATCGAAGAGGCGTGGGCCGCTGAAACCGAGCGCAGGATCGCGGAAATCGAGAGCGGCGCAGTACAAGCCGTTCCCATCGCCGACGCACTGGCTCAGGTTCGCGCCGCGCTTAAGTGAAGCTCGTCATTTCGCCGGCAGCACTCGCCGAACTGCAGGACGCAGCCGCCTTCTATGCGTTGAAGGCAAATGCCGAACTCGGTCTGGCGTTTGTCGCCGAGTTCGAGCGAACGGCGAACCTCGTTCTAGACCACCCTCAACTCGGCGCGGCATTTCGAGGCACTCGCCGGCAGTACTCGCTCCGCCGATTTCCCTTCCGCATCATCTACCAAGCGACAGCGGAGGAGCTCCGCATTCTGGCGGTCGCGCACCACAGGCGACGCCCGGGATACTGGGCGAATCGAAAATAGCGCGAGCATACGCATGGTATGCTCACGGCAAGACCGGCGCCCGACGCGAAGCCCTGCCGCAGGAGCACCGGCACCGTCGACGCCACCGGAGAGAGCCCCGCCATGCCCATCGTCACCATCACCGTGCGCAAGCCGAAGACCGCAGAATTCAAGAAGACCGTGCTGTCGGCGATCCAGGCCGCGCTGGTGACGGTCGGCGTGAACGTCAACGACCGCTTCCACCGCGTGCTCGAACTCGACGGCGACGATTTCCACTACGACCCGACCTTCCCCGACGTGCGCACCGCCCGCACCGACGACTTCGTCCTCGTCGAAATCCTTCTCGGCACCGGCCGCAGCGTCAAGGTCAAGAAGCAGATTCTCAACGGCATCGTCGAGCGCCTGGCGGCGACCGGCTTCGACCCGGAAAACCTGATGGTCTGCTTCCAGGACGTGCCGTGGGAGAACTGGTCGCCGGCCGGCGGGCGCGTGCCGCATGCGTAGGCAGAGTCGCACCGGACCCAGCCGCCGGAACGCCCACTGAGCGCCGGGAAAGCCATGCGCACCTCCCACCAGGCCAAAGCCCTTTTGGCGGCCGCGCTGACTTGCTTGTTGTTGTCTGGTTGCACCAGCGGCGACGCGAGCATCAGCGCGCAAGTCGAAGCGCTGCTCAAAGCCCGACCGGCAACGCATATCGATTTGGCGCAGATCGGTCCCGCATCATGGGAAAGGATTTGCGTACTGAAGCCCTACACGACCAACGCGCATGCGGAACAGGTACTTGGCTTCGCGTGGGACGCCGAACGCAACACGTCGATCGCGGGAAATGAGGGCATCAACGTCCTGGTTTTCACGCAAGGCCGGGAAGTGGCAGCCTACACCGAACACCCACGGAGCAAGGGGGATTTTTCGAGAATGCAGCCTTCGTGCCTCCCGCGAACGCGAGCCATCGTGATCCGGGAGCAAATGAGCAACGGTTGGGTGTTTCTGGTCTCTAGCCAGCTTGCCCACCACAAATCGACAGCAAGCGACTCCTCCAATCTTGCCCGTTAAGCGCATGAAAATACTCAGCCTGCTCTTCGCCGCTTGCGCGACGCTTTCCGCCTCACACGCCGAAGAAACCTGCTCGCTGAACACCATCCTGAATGGCCGGCCGCTGTCGTCGCTTCCCCGCATCGACAAGCTGCCGAGTGCCGACACCGACAGCAAGCCCGAACACGTCTCCCTCTATTGTGCGCAACACGCCATGGTCAGCGACGCTTTCGGCTACTGGGCCGTGATCGATCGCAAGAACGGCATCGTCTGGCTGAATCAATACGGAGGCTATGCCGGCGTCCAACAGTGGTACGGACCGATCCCCGTCGCAGCGAAAACCATCGACTGGTGCCTTTCCCACCGCTCCGCCTGCCCACCGCGTACCGGCCTCGACGGCGCCGCCAAGGCGCAATGAGCCCCATCCTCTCGTCAATCAACCAAAAGGATTGCCGCCGATGAACCCCAAAGCCCTCTGCACCCTGCGGGCCCCTTTTCCCGCTTTCCCCGCGCAAGTGCCCGGCGCCTGAACGCGATGAATCCACGCCTTGCCGCGCTCTGTAGCGAGCTGGGGATAACCGGCGAACAGATAGCGGCGCGCGGCTTGAGCGAGCACACGGAAGCGAGCGTCCTCGAAGTTGCCGAAGCCGGCGCCGGGGGACGCGACCATCTGCTGACCCCGGCAGCGGCAAACGCCTGGCGCAATCTCAAGGCCGCAGCCCTCGCCGACGGCGTCTCGCTCTTCATCGTCTCGGCCTTCCGCAGCATCGACCGCCAGTTCGAGATCGTTCGGCGAAAGCGGGAACGCGGCACGGCGATCGACACAATCCTGTCCGTTTGCGCACCTCCCGGCTTCAGCGAGCACCACACCGGGCGCGCCATCGACCTATCGACTCCCGGCTGTCGGCCGCTTGAAACCGAGTTCGATCAAACCATGGCATTTTCCTGGCTCAGCGCGCATGCGGCCGAGTTCGGCTACCGCCTCTCGTATCCCGTCGGCAATCCGCAGGGCTACCAATATGAGCCATGGCATTGGTGTTTCGACGACATCCACCGCCCCGCCTGCCCGCCGCGCTCCGGCCTCGACGGCACCGCCGAGGCACAATGAATGCCCCCTCGCCAAATCAACCGAAAGGAATCCCGCCGATGAACCCCGAAACCCTCCGCGCGCTGCAGGCGCCGCTCAAGGAACGCTACCGCGACACCCCGGAAGCCGCGCTGGTCACGCTGCGCGCGCAGGGCCGCCTCGGCGACGGCGTCAGCTGCCGCATCGAGACCGGCAAGGCGCTGGTCGAGGCCGGCCTGCATCCGGCCACCGGCGGCAGCGGGCAGGCCGCGTGCTCCGGCGACATGCTGCTCGAAGCGCTGGTCGCCTGCGCCGGCGTCACGTTGAACGCGGTGGCCACCGCGCTCGGCATCGAACTGCGCGACGCCACGCTGCAGGCCGAGGGCGACCTCGACTTTCGCGGCACGCTCGGCGTCGCCAAGGAGGCGCCGGTCGGTTTCCGGAACATCCGCCTCAACTTCACGCTCGACACCGACGCCAGCGAGGAGCAGCTCGCCACGCTGCTGCGCCTGACCGAGCGCTACTGCGTCGTGTACCAGACGCTGGCGCACCCGCCGGCGCTCGCCGTCAGCCGCAAGCGCGCCGGCCGGGACTGAGGCGACGGGGTTATCATTCGCCTGCCGGCGCGCGGCCGGCCGCCCATAAAACCATCGGCCGCACTCCCCCAACCTGCCCCGACCCTTGCCGCCATGCCGCTTTCCCCGTATCTCGACACCTTCCCGGTTCTCGCCGAGGGAACCTATGTTCATGACTCCGCCCAGGTGATCGGCGACGTCACGCTCGGCCGCGACAGCTCGCTGTGGTGCAACGCCGTCCTGCGCGGCGACGTCAACCGCATCGTCGTCGGCGACTGCAGCAACATCCAGGACCTGACGATGGGCCACGTCTCGCACCGGAACACGGCGAAGCCGGACGGCTCGCCGCTGCTGATCGGCAGCCACGTCACCGTCGGCCACGCGGTGATCCTGCACGGCTGCACGATCGGCGACGAATGCCTGATCGGCATGGGCTCGATCGTCATGGACGACGCCGTGATCGAGCCCCGCGTGATGCTCGGCGCCGGCAGTCTGGTGGCGCCGGGCAAGGTGCTGGAAAGCGGCTTCCTCTACGTCGGCCGGCCGGCGGCGAAGCTGCGGCCGCTGACCGCCGACGAGATCGCCTATCTCCGCTATTCGGCCGAGCACTACGTGCGGGTGAAGAACAACCACCTCGCCAGCGCGAACGGCGACGGCGCAGCTCCCCGATAACGACGCCCGGCAGCGACGACTGCGCGCCGGTCGAGATGCTGCCCGGCCGGTGGGTGCCGCACGCGGAAAACTGTTATCCCCGCTGGCAGCCCCTTCTGTTGCGCATGCAACCGGCCGATCCGCGCTAAGCTTTCGCCACCCCGGCCACGCCGGCCGGCCTACGCCCTGTGGAGAACGCCGCTTGCCGCACTGCCTGATCGACCACCTCACCGTCACCGCGCCGTCGCTCGCCGCCGGCGCCGAGTTCGTGCGCGCCGCGCTCGGCGTCGCGCCGCAGGCCGGCGGCGAACATCCGCGCATGGGCACGCACAACCTGCTGCTGCGGCTCGGCGACGCCCGCTTCCTCGAAGTCATCGCCGCCAACCCGGCGGCGCCGGCGCCGGACCGGCCGCGCTGGTTCGCGCTCGACACGCTGACGCCGCAGTCGCGCCCGACGCTGGCCACCTGGGTGGCGCGCACCGCCGACATCCATGCGGCCGCCGCCGCGTCGTCCGAGCCGCTCGGCGCGATCGAGCCGATGCGCCGCGGCACGCTCGACTGGCTGATCACGATTCCCGCCGACGGCGCGCTGCCGCTCGGCGGCGTCGCGCCGGCACTGATCGAATGGCACACCGACGCGCACCCGGCGGCCGGCCTGCCCGATCACGGCCTCGCGCTGGCCGGGCTGGAGCTCCTTCACCCCGAGCCCGAGCGTGTCAGCCGGCTGCTGCGTTCGCTCGGCCTCGCCGATGCGGCGACCGTATCGGCGGCGGCGACGCCCGCCGTCGTCGCGCACATCGACACGCCGCAAGGACGGCGCCGGCTGGCCGTGCCCTGAGCGCCCCCCCCCTTTCCCCAACGACTGCAAGACCAAGGAGAACACAATGACCAAAGGCTACTGGATCGCCCGCGTCGACATCACCGACATGGAGAAGTACAAGGACTACATCGCCGCCAACGCCGCCGCGTTCAGCAAGTACGGCGCCCGCTTCCTGGTGCGCTCCGGGCGCTCCGAAACCCCCGAGGGCACGAGCCGCGCGCGCAACGTGGTGATCGAGTTCCCGTCGTACCAAGCGGCGCTCGACTGCTGGCACTCGCCCGAATACCAGCACGCGATCACGCTGCGGAAGGACGTGTCGACCATCGACCTGGTCATCATCGAAGGCTACGACGGCCCGCAGCCCGCATAGCCGCGACGCGGCCGCCCACCTTCATCGACCGCACGCGAGGTTCCGCCATGCCCGACGTCATCGGCATCGACCACATCTACATCGCCGTCGCCGACCTCGACCGCTCGGAGTCGTTCTACGACCGGGTTCTCGTCGATACCCTCGGCTTTCGCAAGAAGCGCTTCGCCCTCGGCAGCGAGCCGCACGTCCACTACTTCAACCGCCACTTCGGCTACGTCCTGCGGCCGGCGCGCCACGCCACGGCGCACGACGCCTACGCGCCCGGCCTACACCACTTCTGCCTGCGCGTCGACTCGGCCGACGACGTGGCGGCGACCGCCGCGCGCCTGCGCGCCCTCGGCATCGCCGCCTCACCGGCGGAGCATCGCCCCGAGTACGCTCCCGACTACTGGGCGACCTTCTTCAGCGACCCGGACGGCATCCGCCTGGAAGTGACCAACTACCGCCAGGAGCGGCGCGAGCGCCACGACCGCTGGCCGACGACGGACGGCGGCACCGACGCGAGCGCCGAGGCAGCCGGCCGCGGGGACTGACATGAAGACGCCCGTCGACACCGTCACCCCCGCCGGCATGTTCGCGCCGATCGGCGCCTACAGCCACCTGACCCGCGCCGGGTCCTTGATCATGATTTCGGGAACGCCCGGCGTCGATCCCGCCAGCGGGCAGCTGGCCGGCGCCGACGCCTACCGCCAGGCGCGCCAGATCGTCCGCAATTTCCGCCTGCTGCTCGCCGAAGTCGGCGCGGAACTGCGCGACGTGATGCATGTCAATGTCTTCCTGAAGCGCGTCGAGGATTTCGCCGAGATGAACCGCGGCTACGCGGAGGAATTCGGCGAGCACCTGCCGGCGCGCACGGTGATCTGCGTCGCCGACCTGCCGAAGGCCGGCGCCCTGATGACGATGAACCTGACCGCGGTCGCCGCCCCCGCCTAGGATGACGCGATGCTCGTACTCGACCACGTCTCGATCTCCGTCCCCGACCTCGACGCCGCCCGCCCGTTCTACGACGCGGTGATGGCGGCGCTCGGCGTCGCCAAGGTCTACGACCGCGCCGACGCGCTCGGCTACGGCGTGCGCTGCAACGCCGTCGAGGACTTCCATTCCTGCCTCGCCGTCTATCAGTCGGCCGGCGCCAACCTCGACGCGAAACGCCACTGGTGCTTCAAGGCGACGACGCGCGCCCAGGTGCGCGCCTTCCATGCCGCCGGCCTCGCCCACGGCGGCCGCGACGACGGCGGGCCGGGGCTGCGCCCGCACTACCATGCGCACTACTACGGCGCCTTCCTGCTCGACCCCTGCGGCAACCGCGTCGAGGCGGTGTGCCACCGCGCCGAGGACGGCGATTGACGGCCATCGCGCTATATCCAATATTCAAAAGGAATATCCATGTCTGGCAACGAGCTACCGGATACGAACATCTTGCAACCAACGATTGAACCGCTCTTCAATGCGACTGACGATAAATGGGTTCTCATGGTCGGGAAGTACATCATCAACATGGGTGGCGTTGAAGCCGCCACGCGCTTACTGATCTCCATTGTTGATCGGTCGGATAACTCGCCGGTTATGAGCGGAGATCTGCCTTCTAGACTCGGCTACCTGCGCCGCAGGTTCCCTCGCGAACCAAAGGAGCGGCATTCCCGAGCAATGGCAGTCTTCGAAATTGCAGCCAAGCATGTTGGCTTCAGGAACATCGTGGCTCACAGTCCGATCATCATCACGGGGCACGCCGACGGTAGTCGCCACGTCCAAGGCATCCTGAACATAACGCCCAATGACCCTTTCAAGGCAGGCGAGCTCGTTGGCCTCGATGAACTTCATAGTCGTGTCGATGAATCGGCTGCTCTCTCGCGCGACCTGCTTAGCATGCAAGAGATATTCCGCAATGCTGTAGCAACCTAGAGCATCATTGTCCCCTGCTTGCTACAGCGCTTCGCCAGTTGCCGCAGGACCACTAAACAAAAGTAAACAAAAGGGGTCTGACCCCTTTTTTCCCTCCACTTCCACGTTGAACGCCTGGAGCAAACGATTTGCCGGAGGTCGCCGATGGTCAAGAAAGGCAATCCGTGGGTTGAAGCATCGGACGTTATTCCGATGTTTCCCACCTTGGTCTGGAAACTTCAGCTCAAGGCGGAAATCCACGATGCGATAGACGCAAGGATTCTCGCGATGCTTGAAGAAGCGAGGCGGGATTTGCCCGAAATTGGGCTCGGCCAAGGGTGGCAGTCAGACCAAACGCTGCATGAACGCAAGGAGCTCCAGGAACTCGTTTCATGCATCCGTAACGCGACGAAGAGCGTCCTGCAGTTCTTGCGCATCGCCGATGACGCCTTCGAAATTACTGGCTGCTGGGCCACTGTTCTCGCCAAGGGTGCTATGCACAGGGCTCACAGCCACCCCAACAACTTCTTGAGCGGCGTCTACTACGTCCGTACTCAGCAGGGTGCCGATGCAATAAACTTTCATGACCCGAGGCATCAGGCAAGCGTCATCAGGCCGCCCGTGGTGGAGCTCACGGCCGAGAATACTGACCAGGTCGTTGTCAGAGTGACCAACGGGACCCTCCTGCTGTTCCCTTCCTATCTGGAACACTCCGTCGACAGCAACACCAGTGAAGAAAAGAGAATCAGCCTAAGCTTCAACATCATGTTCACTTCGTTCACCGAGAAACTTAGCCGACCTCTGTGGTGAGAAAAGGGGTCTGAGCTGAGCTGACTCCTTATGAGCCCTGATGCAACGCCGTTGGAGAAGAATAAGCCCAGCCCTTTTTTACTTAGCTTTATTTACCCCTGTAATTTCATCGAACACATCAACCGCGACCAAGAGGTGGCACTTAAAAAGTTCCCTAGAAGCACCAGACTTTGATCCGTAATCCAGTACAACTTGATAGTCCTTTAAGGCTGCCTGAATCTCATTTTCGACACGCCCAGCCTCTAAGCAGAGTACGGCGTTGACAATTTTCCAGTTCGTTCGACCTCCGCATTTATGCGAATTGAGTTCTTCCGCTCGCAGATCCAGATTCTTTTTTTTAGAGCTACCGATTTTTATCAAAATTTTCGGACTCAGCGACAACGCAAGGTAGACGTACCCTGTATCACGGTACCGTTTTGAGAATGCGATACTTGATGGATCGCATTGTATGCACTTGCCATGGCGACTCCGCATCCGATGTCCTTCAGCGGCACAACGAGAATCCGTAATGGCCACCCTCGCTCCATTTTCCTTCATCACCAGTTGGTACTCCTGTCGACACTGCCCTCTTGCATCAAGCACACCCTCCAATGGGATGTCGTACCGGCACAGAAACTGGCGTTCATCTCTCGTAAGTTTGATAACCATGTCAATTGCTCGTTTTCGAATCTGGATAAATCGTTGCTACAAGTCGATCCTGAAAGTAGACGTCAGCCTGTCTGCAAACTGCCTGTCTTTTTTGCAGCCAACCGACAAGTTCCGAGAGAGATATGTCCATTACGGCCGTAGTTAGCTCTACCCTGTTGTGGGCTTCTACGTTGACACGCAAAACATCCTTCGGTGATCGTAATTCGATATCTAAATGAGCGCCTATACGGCAAATCCGCGACTCGATTCGCGTTACCCGCTGCCGTATTTCTGTGAGCATTCGTTCAACAGTGGCGTCTTGTGTCAAGCTTGGAATATTCATCGCTTTCTCCTAAGAAATAAATCTATGAGTCACAGCCTACAACGCGCGATTGGGTAACCTTGAAAATTGCGGCTTTTTTTAGCCTGATTGCGCACCACATAAGCGCTAACAAAATGAAATAAAAAGAGAAAAATATTTTTCTTGATGCATTGGTTACCCAACAAGCTAAAGAGGCCAGCTCAACCAGCCCCCACCCAACCCATGATCGGCATCTTCGACTCCGGCCTCGGCGGCCTCTCCGTCCTCGCAGCCATCGCCCGCGCCTTGCCGCGCGCCGACCTCGTCTACCTAGCCGATACCGCGCACGTGCCCTACGGCAACAAGCCGGACGGTTTCATCCGCGGGCGCGTCGAGGCGATCGGCGAGCATCTGGTGGCACAGGGCTGCCGCATGCTGGTGGTCGCCTGCAACACGGCGACGGCGGCGGCGGTGGAGGCCCTGCGCGAGAAGCATCCGCAGTTGCCGATCGTCGGCGTCGAGCCCGGCGTCAAGCCGGCGGCGGCGAGTTCGCGCTCGCGCCGCATCGCGGTGCTGGCGACCGAGTCGACGGCCAACAGCGAGCGGCTGGCGCGGCTGATCGCGGCGCACGCGCAGGGCGTCGCGGTGCAGGTCGAGCCCTGCCCGGGCTGGGCGACGCGGGTGGAGACGCTGCATCCGGACGATCCCGGGTTCGCCGCCGAGGTCGCCGCGCGCGTCGAGCCGCTGCTCGCCGCCGGCGCCGACCGCATCGTGCTCGGCTGCACGCACTACAGCTTCCTCGCACCTATCCTCTCGCCGCTGGTGGCGGGGCGCGCCGAGCTGGTCGACGTGGCCGAGGCGGTGGCGCGCCAGTGCCTGCGGCTAGCCGGCAGCGCCGGCGACGGCAGCGGACGGCTGGATCTGCATGCGACCGCGCAGCCGGAACGCCTGCGCGCGGCGCTGCCGGCGCTCGGACTGGGCTGGCTGGCCGAGCGTGCGCACGGGCAGCCGGTGCTGGCGCGGATTTGAGCTTCGGCGAGGGTGGGGCGGGTCGGAAGAAATACCGGGTAGCGAACTGGATTCCGGGTCAAGCCCGGAATGACGGAGGCGGCTCGACCGGAAAATGCTTCGCCTCGTAGGCTTCGACGAGAGCCAGCAACAGCTCGAAACGTTCCCCCTCCAGCGTTCCCGGCATCGGCTCGTTGTCGAAGAAGGCGGACACTTCGCGCAGCGTCGCCTTGTAGTCTTCGTCGGTGCCAATCGGTCGAAGGTCCATGTTTCCTCCTCAGGCCGTCCGCAGGAACTCGATCTCCAGCTGCTGCTGCAGCCGCTTCACCTGGCGGAAGGCTTCCTTGAGGATCTGCCGGTCGAGTTCGTTCAGGCGGTCGGGGTCGACGCGGTTGGCGCCGGCGTGCGAGTCGGCGCGCAGCTGGTTGGCGAAGCGCATGCGCTGCACCTGGTCGAGGGCGCCGAGGAAGGCGGCGGTTTCCTCGGGGCGCTGGTGCAGCAGCGGGCCGACGGTGCGCAGCCGCTCGCCGGTGTTGGTGGCGGCGACGCCCTTGGCCAGCGACCAGATGCGCGCGCCGTCGACGAAGGGGCGCACGCCGTGCAGCTTGAGGTCGATGGTGTGCGGGAAGTCCTTGTTGTCGTCGTAGCGGAAGCCGTTCAGCCAGCCGAGCGGCGACTGCCAGTTGAGCGCGCCCTCGGCCATAGCGCGCAGGAAGGCGTGGCAGTCCGGCGTGCGCGCCAGCAGCCAGGACTGCAGCTCGGCGGCGAGGTGCTCGTCGCCGAACAGCGGGCGCAGGTCGAAGAAGATCGTCGCGTTGAGCACCGCCTGCGGCTCGGCGACGTGCAGCCACTGGTAGAACTTTTCCTTCCATTCGGCGAGCGACAGGCACAGCTCGGGGTTGCCGGCCATGATGCTGCCCTTGCACAGCGGGAAGCCGCAGGCGTCGAGCGCGTCGTTCACGTCGCGGGCGAACGGCAGGAAGACCTTGCGCAGCGCGTCGGCCTCCTCCTTGCTGTCGGCGGCGAAGACGAGGCCGTTGTCCTGGTCGGTGGCGAGCGTCTGCTCGAGCCGCCCCTCCGAGCCGAAGACCAGCCAGCACCACGGCACGTAGGGCAGCTCGTGGCGCTCGGCGACGAGGTCGATCGCCTGCAGCCCGATCAGGTCGTTGAGCGCGGAGATCTGCTGGCACAGCGCGTCGGCGGCGAGGCCTTCGGCGAGCAGCTGCGCGGAGAAGGCGCGCACCTCGGCGGCGACCGCGGCGAGCGAGGAGACGCAGCCGGCGGCGGCGATCGCCGCGACCAGCTCGCCGCTGCGTGCGCTCGGCCGCGCGTAGAGGTCGGCCTGGGCGAGGATGCCGGCGTAGCGGCCGTCGCCCTCGATGAGCACGAGGTGGCGCAGGTTGCGGCGGATCATCAGCACGCTCGCCTGGTGCACGGTGGCCTCGGCCGGCAGCGTGACGACGCCGCCGGTCATCACCGTCGCCACCGGCTGGTCGAGGTCGCCGCCGTTGAGCGCGATGCGATGGACGACGTCGCGCAGCGTCAGGATGCCGAGCGGGGCGCCGCTCTTCGGGTCGACGACGGCGAGCGAGTCGACCGCGTTGCGGTCCAGGTATTCGAGTGCGGAGCGCACGTCGGCGTCGGGCGCCAGCACCGGCACCGGCTTGCGCAGGATGGCGCGCACCGGCGTGTAGGGCGAGAACGGGCGTACCGCGTCAGTAGCTGATCCGGGCATAGTAGGTCTTCTCCGCGGCCTCGCGCGCCTCGCCGAGCGTGCGGATGCCCATCTCGGCGAGCAGCGGCAGCATCTTCAGGAAAACTTCGCCGGTGACGTAGGCGTCGCCGAGCGCGGTGTGGCGGCCGATCACCGGCACGCCGAAGCGTTCGGCGAT
The DNA here is from genome assembly GCF_016858125.1 of Azospira restricta. Lineage (NCBI taxonomy): Bacteria > Pseudomonadati > Pseudomonadota > Betaproteobacteria > Rhodocyclales > Rhodocyclaceae > Azospira > Azospira restricta. Next base: position 2,290,924 of record NZ_CP064781.1, on the reverse strand, counting down.
CGCTTCCAGCCGGTGCGATTCCTGGTTCGGGTGCAAGAGCGCCGACAGCAGCAGCGTGTCGAGCACCGGCAGGTCGAAGCGGATGCCGGTGCTGTTTTCCTTGAGCTGCAGGAAGCGCATGTCGAAGGCGGCGTTGTGCGCGACCAGCACGGTGTCGGCGCAGAACTCGCGGAAGGCCGGCAGCACGCTGCCGATGTCGGGCTGGCCGACCAGCATCTCGGGCGTGATGCCGTGGATCTGCACCGATGCCGAGGGCAGCGGCCGGCGCGGGTCGACCAGCTGGTCGAAGACCTCGTGCGTCAGCAGGCGGCGGTTGACGATGCGGGTGGCGCCGATCTGGATGATCTCGTCGCCCTTGGAGGGTTCGAGGCCGGTGGTCTCGGTGTCGAACACCGTGTAGGTGAGCTCGCCGAGCGGGCGGTCGTCGAGCGCGTGGCTCTTCTCCGACCAGCGGAACAGGTCGAAGTCGTAGAACTCCGGGCGGCTGCCGCGGGCGCCGCCGGGCACCGCGCCCGCCTGCTGCCGCGCCTGCGCGAGCGGCAGCAGGAAGCGGAAGGCGGCACGGTGCGAGGCGCGTTTCCTCTGGAACCACATCTCGCCGTTGCAGCGGTCCATCACCTCGCGCACCGAGAGCGGCGTCTCCTCGCCGGCGCTGCGCATCGGGTCGAGCTCCCAGTTCATCACCGTCTCGGTGCTCATCGCGGTGCCCAGCCAGGCGAGGTCGAGGCAGGCGTGGTCGCCGTCGGAGGAGAGCGCGAGGCGCACCTCGTTCACGCCGTATTCGTCGCGCAGGCGGGCGGTGAGGTAGCACAGCACCTGCAGGAAGGAGAAGCTGTCGACCTTCATCCACACCGACTCGTCGACCTCCTCGGTCTTCACCGGCAGGCCGCTGCGCCCGGCGACGCGCGGCACGGCGACGGCGATCAGGTCGGCGCCGCGCATCTCCTCGAGCGGCCAGCGCGCGGTCAGCTCGCGCGCGTACTCGCGCGCCGAGTGTTCGACGCGGCCGGAGAGTCCCTCGACCTCGCTGCGGATCACCGACAGGAAGCGGCTGCGCTCGTCGGCGTTCATGTCCGGGTACGAGGAGAGCATCTCGGCGGCGGCGCGGATGTTGCCGAGCGGGCCGCGGCTGCCCTCGGTCAGCGACTGGATCAGCGCGTCGCGCCGGCCCTCGGTCTCGAACGAGGCGGTGATGTCGTCGAGCAGCAGCACGAAGCCGGTCATGCCGGCGGCGCTCCCCTCCTCCTGGCCGGCGACCGGTGCCAGGTGCACGCGCAGCAGGCGGCCGGCGCGGGTGGCGGTGACGAACTCGGCGGCGGCCGGCTCGCCGGCCGCGAGGCGGCGCGCGACCTGTTCCAGCGCGTGCGCGATCAGGCTGCGCTCGAACACCGCGTAAAGCGAGCGGCCGAGGCCGACCAGCTCGCTGCCGGCGCCGGCGGAGAGCACCTCGCGGGCGCGCTGATTGTAGAGCAGGATGCGGCCGTCGAGGTTGCAGACGACGACGCTCTGCTGCAGCTCGGCCATCAGCACCGCGAGGCGGTTGCGGTCGGCCTCGACGCTGGCCTGCGCGCGCGCGATCTCGGCGGCGACGTCCTGCTCCAGCGCCTGCCGGCGCGCGGCGAGCTCGTTGATGGCGTCGGCCAGCGCGCGCAGTTCGCCACTGCCGGCGGGCTTGACGCGGGCGCCGCTGTCGGCGACGACGATCCGGGTTTCCTCGGCGAGCTGCCGCGGCGCGCGCAGCAGCAGGTCGGCGAGCGGCCGCAGCGCGGCGAACAGCGCGCCGCTGGCGAGCAGCCAGACGATCACCAGCGCGCCGCTGGCGTCCTCGTTGCCGGCGGCGGCCGCCGAGCGCAGCACGGCGACGGTGGCGTAGATCAGCCCGGCCGCCGCCAGCGCAGCGAGCGCCGTCGCCAGCGCCAGCTTGTGCGGGGGGCCGAGCCTCATCGGGGGATGCTCAGCCGAGCAGTTCGCGGACCTTCTCGACCAGCTCGCGCGTCGAGAACGGCTTGGTCATGTAGCCGTCGGCACCGAGCGCGAGGCCCTTGGCGACCTCGGTGTCGCGCCCGCGCGCGGTCAGCATCAGGATGCGCACCTCGGCCAGCGCCGGATCGCCGCGCACTTCCTGGCAGACCTCGAAGCCGTTCTTCTTCGGCATCATCACGTCGAGCAGCACGAGGTCGGGCTTGTCGGCACGGATCTTCGCCAGCGCCTCGTCGCCGTCGGCCGCGACGGACACGGCATAGCCCTCGCGCTTCATCAGGAACTCGACGGAGATGACGATGTTCTGCTCGTCGTCGGCGATCAGGATTTTCTTGCTCATTGTTTGCTTCCGTTCCGAGAATTCTCCAGCGGCAGGACGAACACGAAGACGGCGCCGCGCCCCGGCTCGCTCTCCACCCACAGCCTCCCGCCGAAATATTCGACGATTTTCCGGCTGATAGGCAAGCCCAGGCCGGTTCCGGTCGGCTTGCCGGTGAGCGTATCGCCACCCTGGCGGAAACGCTCGAAGATCACTTCCTGGTCTTCGCGGCGGATGCCCGGGCCGTTGTCGGCGACCGCCACGCGCAGGCCCTCCGCCACCGGCGCCAGACTCACCGCGACGCGACCGGCTTCGGCCGGCGCGAACTTGACCGCGTTCGACAGCAGGTTGATCACCACCTGCATCAGCCGGTCGCGGTCGGCCAGGATCGGCGGCACCGCCGGCGGCAGGTCGAGGATCAGGCGCACACCCTTGTCGTGGAAGAGCTGGCCGGTGGCCGCCGCCGACTGCTCGACCACCTCGCGCAGGTCGACCGTCTCGACCCGCCAGTCGACGTTGCCCGATTCGATCTTGGCCATGTCGAGGATCTGGTTCACCAGCCGGGTCAGCCGCTCGGTCTCGCTGACGATGATGCCGAGGAAGCGCTCGCGCTCGGCGAGCTCGGTGCGCGGGTCGTCGCGCAGGATCTCGGAGAAGGCGCGGATCGAGGTCAACGGCGTGCGCAGCTCGTGGCTGACCGAGGCCATGAAGTCGTCCTTCAGCCGGTCGAGCTCGAGCAGGCGCTCGTTGACCGCCTTCAGCTCGCTGGTCGCCGCCTCCAGCTCGCGCGACTTGCGCTCAAGCTCGCGGCTGTAGGTGCGCAATTGGGAAGCCTCGTCGAGGATGTTCATCACCTCGGTCAGCGACAGCGGCTCCTCCTTCGCCACCGAGGCCACCATCGCGCGCGCCGAGGCGCTGCCGATGGCGCCGGTGAGCAGCGATTCGGCATGGTGCACGAGGTCGGCGTCGGCCTCGAGCTGCGCGACCGAGGCGACGCCGCGGCGGTACGCGTAGGCGGCGAAGGCGGCCTCGGCGCGCTGCGGGCCGAGGAAGCGGCCGACCAGCGCGATCAGCTCGGCCGGGTCGGCGCTGCCGCGCCACAGCGCGGAGCCGACCGGGCGCGTGGTCTTCAGCGCATCGACGAACTGCGTCGCCTGGCTGGCCTCGGCCGCGGTCGGCGAGCGCAGCAGCGAGACGACGATGTAGGTGGTGATGTTGGCGCCGAAGCTCCAGAACAGGCAGTGCGAGATCTCGTCGAGGCCGGTCAGCCCGAACAGGTGCTGCGGCATCAGCATCTCGATGCCGAACGGCCCTTCGCTGAGGAAGCTCGCCGGCAGCCAGCCGGACTTGGCGAAGGACGGCAGCAGCAGCGTGTAGGCCCACACCGCGAAGCCGGCGGAGAGGCCGGCGAGCGCGCCGTCGCGGGTGCCGCCGCGCCAGTACATGCCGCCGATCATCGCCGGCGCGAACTGCGCCACCGCCGAGAAGCTGATCAGGCCGATGCCGACCAGCGCGTAGGCGTCGCCGGCCAGCCGGAAGTAGAGGTAGCCGAGGAGCAGGATGACGACGATGGCGCCGCGGCGGATCGCCAGCAGCAGCCCGGAGAGGTCGCGCTCGGTGTGCAGCGCGAGCGCCCGGGTGCGCAGCAGCAGCGGCATCACCAGGTCGTTGCAGACCATCGTCGACAGCGCGATGGTCTCGACGATGACCATCCCGGTCGCCGCCGACAGGCCGCCGACGAAGACGAACAGCGCCAGCAGCTCCTGCTGCGCCGACATCGGCAGCGTCAGCACGAAGGTGTCGGCGTCGATGCCCTGGCCGGCGAACTGCATCAGCCCGCCGAGCGCGATCGGCAGCACGAAGACGTTGATCAGCAGCAGGTACAGCGGGAACAGCCAGATCGCGCGCTTCAGGTGCGCCTCGGAGACGTTCTCGACCACCGTCACCTGGAACTGGCGCGGCAGGAAGAGGATCGCCAGCCCGGCGAGGAAGGTCAGCGAGAACCAGGTGGCGTAGTTGCGGCTGCCGCCGGTCACCGCCGTCAGGCTGGCCAGCTTGGCGTCGGCGAGCGCGCGGGTGAACACGTCGCCGAAGCCGTTGTAGAGGCCGTAGGTGACGAACAGGCCGACCGCGCCGAAGGCCACCAGCTTGACCACCGACTCCAGCGCGATCGCCGCGACCATGCCTTCGTGCCGCTCGGTGGCGTCGAGGTGGCGGGTGCCGAAGAGGATGGTGAAGGCGGCGAGGATCAGCGCGATGTAGAAGGTGGTGTCGGCGAGCACCGGCTGGCTGCTCTCCTTCGGCGCGACCAGCGCCGGGTAGCCGACGATCAGGTCGTAGCTGCCGGACACCGCCTTCAGCTGCAGCGCGATGTAGGGGACGATGCCGATCACCGCGATGATCGTCACCAGGCCGCCGAGCAGCGGGCTCTTGCCGTAGCGCGAGGCGATGAAGTCGGCGATCGAGGTGATGCGGTTGGCCTTCGCCGTGCGGATCATCTTCAGGATCAGGAAGCCGCCGAGCGCCATCACCAGCGTCGGGCCGAGGTAGATCGGCAGGAAGCCGACGCCGGACACCGCCGCCCGGCCGACGCTGCCGTAGTAGGTCCAGGTGGTGCAGTAGACGGCCATCGACAGCGCGTAGATGGTCGGGTTGGCGATCACCGAGCGGCCCTGGTCGGCGCGCTTGTCGCCCCAGTAGGCGACGGCGAAGAGCAGCGCGAGGTAGCAGAACGAAACGGCGATGACCACCGGGCTCTGCAGCATCGCTCAGTTGCCTCCGCGGTCCTGCCGCTCGCGCCGCTCGACGACCCAGGCCATCAGCGCGATCAGCGCCGCCCACACGGCGAACAGGTAGACGAAGACCAGCGGCGCGTCGAACAGCGTGCGCGCGCGGTCGAACAGCGACAGCAGCGGATAGTTGAAGAGGAAGCAGCCGACCATGAAGATGACCACCAGCCGCTGACCGGAAAGCGTGCTGCGCTGCATTCCCGCTCCTCCTCTTGTTCTGTGTCTATGCCGCCATTATAGGGGAAGCGGCGCGGTATACTCGCCGCCGCCACGACCCCCACGAAGGACCGCCCCATGATCCGCACCGCCGCCGACTGGCAGAGCCGCCACGCCTACAGCGACATCCGCTACGAATTCGCCGAGGGCATCGCCAAGATCACCATCGCCCGGCCGCAGAAGCGCAACGCCTTCCGCCCGGAGACGGTGAAGGAACTGATCGACGCCTTCCACCGCGCCCACCATGACAACGAGATCGGCGCCATCATCCTCGCCGGCGAGGGGCCGGACGCCTTCTGCTCCGGCGGCGACCAGACGGTGCGCGGCGCCGAGGGCTACATCGACGAGGGCGGCACGCCGCACCTGAACGTGCTCGACCTGCAGATGCAGATCCGCCGGCTGCCGAAGCCGGTGGTGGCGATGGTCGCCGGCTACGCGATCGGCGGCGGCCACGTGCTGCACCTGGTCTGCGACCTCAGCATCGCCGCCGACAACGCGCGCTTCGGGCAGACCGGCCCGCGCGTCGGCTCCTTCGACGCCGGCCTCGGCGCCGGCCTGCTGGCGCGCACGATCGGCATGAAGAAGGCGAAGGAGATCTGGCTGCTGTGCCGCCAGTACGACGCGCAGCAGGCGCTGGCGATGGGCCTGGTGAACACCGTCGTGCCGCTCGCGCGGCTCGAGGAGGAAACCGTGCAGTGGTGCCGCGAAATGCTGCAGCTGTCGCCGATGGCGCTGCGCATGATCAAGGCCGGCTTCAATGCCGACACCGACGGGCTGGCCGGCATCCAGGAGCTCGCCGGCAACGCCACCGGCCTCTTCTACCAGACCGCCGAGGGCCAGGAAGGCCGCAACGCGTGGCTGGAGCGGCGGCCGCCGGATTTCGCGAAATACCGCAAGCGCCCCTGAGCGGCACGCTTTCTCAGGCGTCCCCCGAGGGGACTTGAGCCATGGGCCGCATCGCTCAGGCGCCCGCCAGCCAGTCCGTCAGCGCCGCGGCGAGGCGGCCGTATTCGGCCTGCAGGCGGTCGACCTCGGCCGCCGCCAGCCGCTCGCCGCGCCGCAGGCGCTCGTCGGCATCGCGCAGCTGCCCGCTCAGGCGCGCGCCGCCGACCTGCGCGGCGAGGCTCTTCATCGTGTGCGTCAGGCGCTCGGCGTCGTTCCATTTCGCCGTCGCCACCGCCTCGGCCAGCGCGACGAAGTACTCCGGCATCTCGACCAGCGACGATTCGATCAGCACGCGGGCGATGTCGCGGTTGCCGGCCAGCTGGCCGAGCATCGTCGCCGCGTCGAGCACCGGCGGCGGCGCCGCCGGCCGGCCGCCGTCGCCTTCGCCACCGGCCGGCACGGGCGCCGCCGGCAGCCATTTCGCCAGCGTCGCGGCGAGCAGGTTGAGATCGACCGGCTTCGCCATGAAGTCGTCCATGCCCACCGCCAGCGCGCGCTGGCGGTCGGTCTCGTAGGCGTCGGCGGTGAGCGCGACGATCGGCAGGCGGCGACCGTCCGCGGCACCGACCTGCCGCTCCCAGTGGCGGATGCGCTCGGTCGCCGCGTAGCCGTCGAGCCCCGGCATCTGCACGTCCATCAGCACCAGGTCCGGCGGCTCGCCTTCGGTGACCGCGGCGACGCCCTTCAGTCCGTCCTCGGCGAGCGCGACCTGCAGCCCGAGGCGGCCGAGCATCAGCGCGATCACCTTGCGGTTGGTGGCGTTGTCCTCGACCACCAGCACGCAGCCGCTGAGCGCCGGCGGCGGCAGCTGCGCCGCGTCGGCGACGGCGACCGCCGGCGGCGCCTCGGGCAGCGCCTCGTCGGCCGGCGCGAGGGCGGCACGGATGTGGAAGGAGAAGCGCGAGCCCTTGCCGGGTCCGCTCTCCAGGCCGACGTCGCCGCCCATCAGCTGCGCCAGGCTGCGCACGATCGACAGGCCGAGGCCGGTGCCGCCGAAGCGGCGCGTGGTCGAGCTGTCGACCTGCGAGAACGGGTGGAACAGCAGGCGCTGCTTGTCGAAGGGAATGCCGATGCCGGTATCGGCGACGATGAATTCCAGCTCGGCCGCAGCCGCGTCGCGGCGGCGTTCGCGCGCCTCGATGCGGACCGCGCCGGCAGGCGTGAACTTGATCGCGTTGCTGGCCAGGTTGGACAGCATCTGCTGCAGACGGATCGGATCGCCGCGGTAGTGCTGGCCGGGCGGCCCGTGCCAGCGCGAGGAGAGGCGCAAGCCCTTGCGCGCGGCGGCCTCGGCGAAGAGGACGTCGGTGTCGCGCAGCAGCCGGGCGGGGTCGAAGACGCTGCTCTCCAGCTCGAGCTTGCCGGCCTCGATCTTGGAGAAGTCGAGCACGTCGTCGAGCAGCGCCAGCAGCGTGCGCCCCGAACTGAACAGCGTGCGCGCGTAGTCGAGGCGGTCGGCGTCGTTCAGCTGCGGCTGCCGCAGCAGCTGCGCCATGCCCAGGATGCCGTTCATCGGCGTGCGGATCTCGTGCGACATCGTCGCCAGGAAGCGGCTCTTGGCGAGGCTCGCCGCCTCCGCGGCGACGCGGGATTCCTCGAGGCGGACGACGAGGCCGGCGGCGAGCAGCAGCAACAGCGTCAGCCCGAGCAGCGACAGGAAGAGCTCGCGCTGCATCGCCGTCAGTTCGCCGGCCGGCGTGTAGCTGACCAGATAGCCGGCCAGCCGCTGCTCGACGTCGTGCATCGGCAGCAGCGACACCGCGTAGGGCTCGCCGTCGACGGCGGTCTTCACCGTCGTCGCTTGGCCGGCGCTCATCGCCGCCTGCACCGCCGCATCGTTGCGCAGCTGCGCGTCGATCGCCCGGGCCGTCGCCGACGGCGCCGGCGGGCTGTCCGCCAGCTGCCGCTGCGGGTCCTCGACCAGGAAATCGGGATGGATCGCCGCCGCGCCGTACAGCCGTTCCTGGCCGGCGAACAGCTTCGGCGCGACCGCACTGCGCAGCACCACCAGCGCGAACTCGCGTTGCGGCGCCAGCGCGGCGAGCGCGCTGCGGATCGCGGCGAAGGAGAGGCTGGTCTCGACCGTGCCGAGGTGGCGGCCGTCGAGGCTGAGCGGGTGCACGTAGCGGAAGCCGGTGACCACCTTGCCGGTCTCGAAACCTTCGACCACACGCTGCTCGAGGTTGGCGATGCGCACCGACGGCCGCTGCTCGAAGAGCGGGTCGCCGAAGCGCTCGGGCAGGTGGAAGCGCAGGAAGCTGCGGCCGTCGGGCAGGTGGAAGTGCAGCTGGCGGATCTGGCGCTTCTTCATCGCCTCGTAGCTCGGCTGCAACAGCCGCAGCAGCTCGGCGCGCCAGTGCGCCTGCGCGGCGCCGCTCGCCGCGCCGCCGGCGGCGAACGCGCGCAGCACCTCGGGGCGGGCGATCGCCTCGGTGTACAGCGTGTCGGTCGCCAGCGCGTACATGTTCAGGCTGGAGCGGTAGGCGGTCGCCGCCACCTGGCCGTACTGCGCCAGGTAGGCGTCTTCCTTGGCGCGGTGGTTGCGGTAGAACAGCGCGCCGCCGACGCCCTCGAGCAGCACGAAGAGCGCGGCGATCAATAGCCACAGGCGTTTCATAGCGATCCGGTGAATACGGCGACGGCGCGCCCCCGCGCCCGGGCGAATCATACCGCCGGAACGGAGCGCGCCGCCGGCCCGGAATCAAATGCAACAACGTTGCATTTAACCCCCCGCTGTGCTTCAATCGCGCCTTTCCCGAATCCCGGCGCCCGCCCGCTCCCTGCCCTCGATGTCGCTGCCGCTGCTCACCCAGATCGTCCTCGCCTGCCTGCTCGGCGGCGCGCTCAGCGTCGCCGCCGCGGCGCTGGTGATGTTCGGGCTGAAGAAGCGCTGGCTGTCGCTGTCGGTCAGCTTCTCGACCGGCCTGCTGCTGGCGATGGCGCTCCTGCACCTGCTGCCGGAGGCGCTGGAGAGCGGGCTGACGCCGCACGAGGCGTTCCCGCTGCTGCTCGGCGGCATCGTCGCCTTCTTCGCGCTGGAGAAGGTCGCGCTGTGGCGCCATGCGCACACCGGCGCCGACGAGGCCGACGCGCACGGCGACGGCCAGGCCTGCGACGACCACCGCCACAGCCACCACCACGACCACGGCGGACAGGGGCAGACGCTGGTGATCCTGATCGGCGACAGTTTCCACAACTTCACCGACGGCCTGCTGATCGCCGCCGCCTTCCTCGCCGACCCGGTGCTCGGCTGGAGCACCACCTTCGCCATCATCGCGCACGAGGTGCCGCAGGAGGCGAGCGACTTCGCGATCCTGCTCGCCGCCGGCTGGAAGCGCGCGCGCGCGCTGCTGTGGAACGGGCTTGCCAGCCTCACCGCGGTCGCCGGCGGCGTCGTCGGCTACCTCGCGCTCGACCAGGCGCGCGACTGGGTGCCGGTGATCATCACCGTCGCCGCCTCGAGCTTCCTCTACATCGCCATCGCCGACCTGATGCCGCGGCTGAAGCGCGAACACAGCGCGATCGGCTGGCACGGCATCCTGCTCGCCGCCGGCATCGCCGTCGTCGTGCTCGGCTCGTCACACACGCACTGAAGGGGGTCCCATGAAGCACCTGCTGCTCGCCGCCGCGCTGCTCGCCGCCGCCGGCACCGCGCAAGCCGCGAAGGGCCACGCGCACGGCGTCGGCACGCTCGACGTCGCCATCGACGGCCAGGAACTGACGCTCAGCCTGGAACTGCCGCTCGACGCCGCCGTCGGCTTCGAACGCGCGCCGAAGACGCCGGCCGAGCAGGCGGCGCTGGCGGATGCGGCGAAGCGGCTGCAGGACCCGGTACCGTTCGCGCCGACCGCGGCCGCCGGCTGCACGTTGGCCCGCGCCGAGGTCGGCGTGCCCTTCGTCGGCAGCGCCACCGCCGCCGGCGAGCACGCCGACATCGCCGCCACCTACGTCTTCCGCTGCGCCGCACCGGCCGCGCTGAAGGGGGTCGAGACGACCCTCTTCAAGCACTTCCGCCGGCTCTACCGGATCGAGGCGCGGCGCATCGGCCCCGCCGGCCAGGGCAGCGGCCGGCTGACGCCGAAGGCGCCGGCGCTGAGCTGGTAGGAAAGCCCCGCGCCCGCGAGCCGAGCGCCATGCGCGACACCGCTCCCCCGCCCGCGATCGAGGTCGTCGACCTCGTCTTCCGCTGGCCGCGGCAGCCGGCGCCCTGCCTCGACCTGCCGGAATTCCGCGTCGCCGCCGGCGAGCGCGTCTTCCTGCACGGGCCGAGCGGCAGCGGCAAGAGCACGCTGCTCGGGCTGCTCGGCGGCGTCGCGGTACCCGAGCGCGGGCGCGTCGCGATCCTCGGCGAAGACCTCGCCCGCCTCTCCGGCCGCCGCCGCGACCGGCTGCGCGCCGAGCACATCGGCTTCATCTTCCAGCAGTTCAACCTGCTGCCGTGGCTGTCGGCGCTCGACAACGTGCTGCTGCCGACCACCTTCTCCGCCCGCCGCAAGGCGCGCGCCGGCAGCGAACGGCCGCCGCGCGACGAGGCCGCGCGCCTCTTGGCCGAGCTCGACCTCGACCCGGCGCACTGGCAGAAACCCGCCGGCACGCTGTCGATCGGCCAGCAGCAGCGCGTCGCCGCCGCCCGCGCGCTGATCGGCCGGCCGGAGATTCTGGTCGCCGACGAGCCGACCTCGGCGCTCGACGCCGAGCGCCAGCAGCTGTTCGTCGACCTGCTGCTGGCCGAGGCCGCGGCGACCGGCGCCGCGCTCGTCTTCGTCAGCCACGACCGGCGGCTGGCGGCGCACTTCGACCGCAGCGTCGAGCTCGACGCGATCAACCGCGCCGCGCGCGCGCCGGGGGCGGCGGCATGATCGCCGTGCTCCGCCTGGCGCTGAAGGGTGCGCTCGCCCGCCGCGGCACGCTGGCGCTGACGCTGCTGTCGATCGCGCTGGCCACCGCCCTGCTGCTCGCCGTCGAGCGCATCCGCCACGACGCGCGGCAGAGCTTCACGCAGTCGGTGTCCGGCGTCGACCTGGTGGTCGGCCCGCGCGGCGGCGCCGTGCAGCTGATGCTGCACGCGGTCTTCCGCTCCGGCGAGGCGGCCACCGGCATGCGCTGGGACAGCTACCGCCAGCTCGCCGCGCACCCGGCGGTCGACTGGGCGCTGCCGCTGGCGCTCGGCGACTCCTACCGCGGCTTCGCCGTGCTCGGCACGACGCCCGACTATTTCGCGCGCTTCCGCTACGGCGACCGGCAGCCGCTGCGCCTGGCCGCCGGCCGGCCCTTCGCCGGGCTGTTCGAGGCCGTGCTCGGCAGCGAGGTCGCCGCCCGCCTCGGCCACCGAGTCAGCGACCGCATCGCGCTCGCGCACGGCAGCGGCCCGATCGAAGGACCGGGGCACGACGACCGCCCGTTCGCCGTGGTCGGCATCCTGGCGCCGACCGGGACGCCGGTCGACCGCAGCGTGCACGTCAGTCTCGAGTCGATCGCCGCGCTGCACGTCGACTGGGTCGGCGGCGCGCCGGTGCCGGGGCTGTCGCTGCCGGCCGAGGCGCTTGCGAAATTCGACCTGGCGCCGAAGGAGATCAACGCCGCGCTGATCGGCCTGAAGCGCCGCGCCGACGCCTTCCGCATGCAGCGCTTCGTGAACGAGCTGCGCGACGAGCCGCTGATGGCGGTGCTGCCCGGCGTCGCCCTCGACGAACTGTGGCGCACGCTGGGCCTGGTCGAGCGCACGCTGTTCGCGGTCTCGGCGCTGGTCGTCGCGGTCGGGCTGGCCGGGCTCGCGGCGACGATGCTCGCCGGCCTCGCCGAACGCCGCCGCGAGCTGGCCGTGCTGCGCGCGCTCGGCGCCGGCCCCGGCGCGATCTTCGCGATGCTGCTCGCCGAGGGCCTGCTGGTGACCGCCGCCGGCGCGCTCGCCGGCGTCGCGCTGCTCGCCGCCGGCAGCGCCGTCGCCGCGCCCTGGCTGCTGCAGGAATTCGGCATCGTGCTCGGACAGCGCCTGCCCGGCGCCGACGAACTCCGGCTGCTCGGCGCGATCATAGCCACTGGCCTCTTCGCCAGCCTGATCCCCGGCTGGCGCGCGTGGCGCATGTCGCTCGCCGACGGCCTGACGCCGCGCACCTGAACCCAAGGACCTCCGATGCGAACTCTGCTCCTCATCCTCTCGCTGCTCGTCGCGCTGCCGCTGCAGGCCGCCGACGCCTACCCCGAAATCAAGTGGGAAGAACTGGTGCCGAAAGGCTGGAACCCGGCCAAGGACCTGCAGGCGCTCGACTTCAACAACCTGAAGGACTCCGACCCGCGCGCGCTGGAAGCGATGGAGAAGATGAAGGCGCTGTGGGACAACGCGCCGACCGAGCCGGCGCTGGCCGGGAAGAAGGTGCGCCTGCCCGGCTTCGTCATCCCGCTCGAGCGGAAGGGCGAGCAGGTCACCGAATTCCTGCTGGTGCCCTACTTCGGCGCCTGCATCCACTCGCCGCCGCCGCCCGCCAACCAGATCATCCACGCGGTGTCGGCCAAGCCGCTCGGCAAGATGCAAACGATGGACCCGGTCTGGCTCTCCGGCACGCTCGCGCTCGAGCGCGCCGACACGCCATGGGGCAAGGCCGGCTATCGGATCACGGTGGACAAGGTAGTGCCGTACCAGGCGCCGAAGCGGAAGTAGCGGCAACGTCCGCGCCCCTCGCCTGTGCGGCCGCAGGGCCGCTCGCGGGCTAACCATCCTGACCGAAGGAAAACCATGTCCTGGGAAGCCCTGACCCTCGTCCTCGCCATCCACGCCGTCGCGCTGATCTCGCCGGGCCCGGACTTCGCCGTCGTCACCCGGCTGGCCATCGTTTCCGGCCGCGGCGGCGGCCTCTGGGCGGCGGCCGGCGTCGCCGCGGCGATCGGCGTCTACGTGCTGGTCTGCGCCCTCGGCCTGTCGCTGGTGCTCGCCGCGCTGCCCGGGCTGTCGCGGCTGCTGTCGGTCGCCGGCGCGCTCTACCTCGCCTGGCTCGGCCTCCAGTGCCTGCGCTCGCGCGGGCAGCTGCCCGACGCACCGGCACAGGCGCAGGGCGGCCGCGCCTTCGTCACCGGTTTCCTGACCAACCTGCTCAACCCGAAGGCGATGCTCTACTTCGGCTCGATCCTCTCGCAGGCCCTCGGCCCCGACCTCGGCGCCGCCGACACCGCGCTGCTGTGGTCGCTGCTGGTCGGCGAATCCTTCCTCTGGTTCGGCCTCGTCGCGCTGCTGTTCTCGTCGCGCCGCGTGCTCGACTGGCTACGCGGCCGCCTGCAGTGGTTCGATCGCGCCGTCGGCGTCGTACTGCTCGCGCTGGCGGCAAAGGTGGCTGCCTCGGCGTCGCGCTGAGACGCCACGGGAAGCGCGCAGGCAGAACATCGTCATCCCAGTCGAGCACCGCGTCGCGGGCAGACGCAGCACGGAAGCCCCACTTTCCGCTCAGCCAGGCCTGAAGTCGCCTTGCGCCCCGCCCATGCCGCACCTATGGTGAAAGCGGGAAGCGAGGGGTACCACACACGGGAGGTAATGACATGAGGCTTTCGAGCAAGGGGTTCGTTTTTCTGGCCGCGGCAGCAGCCATCCTCGCCGGTCCGGCAGCGGCGGCGGAAAAGGACAAGTACGACATCGGCAAGCGCGAGTACATGAACAAGTGCGCGGTCTGCCACGGGCCATCCGGCAAGGGCGACGGCGGCGCGACTGACCTGCTGAAGCGCGCCCCGAGCGACCTGACCACGCTGTCGAAAAAGAACAGTGGCGTCTTTCCGTTCGAGCGCGTGTATGCCGTCATCGACGGGCGCGAGGTGGTGAAGGGCCACGGCGACCGCGACATGCCGATCTGGGGCAGGGAATATGCCCGCGAGCAGGTGGCCGCCGACCAGTATTACTACGACATGCCCTACAACATGGAAATGTACGTCCGCGCCCGCATCCTGGCGCTGATCGACTACCTGCACCGCATCCAGGCGAAATAGGCGCCTGCGACCGCGGCAAGGAGCCGTCGCCGATCGCCGGCAAGGTGCCGGAGGGCAAGTTCGAGCGCGACTATTCGGCGCAGGACGGCCGCGTGCCGGCGCGGTCGGCATGCCAGGAGCTGCTCGGCGCGATCCGCGGGCAGCCCGGCGCGCTCGACCGCGTCGCGCGGTTCGTCGAGCCGCCTAATCGAAGCGCTCGTCCCGCACCTGCACCACCCCTCCCTCGATGCGCACCGGGAACACCGCCACCGGCTCGTAGGCCGGCGGCGCCAGCGCCTTGCCGTCGACCAGCGAGAAGCGCGCGAGGTGGCGCGGGCAGACGACTTCGAGCCCGTCGACGCGGCCTGCGGACAGCGCCTGCTGCTCGTGGCTGCAGCAGTCCTCGATCGCGTAGTAGCGGCCGTCGACGTTGAAGACGGCGATGGCGACGCCGTCGGCGATCGCGGTGCGGCAGGTGCCGGGCGGAAAGTCGGCGGCGGCGGCGACGTCGGTCCAGTCGCTCATTTCACAGCAGCCCCAGTTGCAGGCGCGCCGCCTCGCTCATCATCGCGCGCGTCCAGCGCGGCTCCCAGACCAGGTCGACGGCGACGTCACTGACCCCCTCGACCTGGCGCACGGCTTCGGCGACCTTGGCCGGGAAGGTGCGCGCCACCGGGCAGGCGGGAGCGGTCAGCGTCATGCGGATGCGCACCTGACCGCCGGCCTCGACCTCGAGCGCGTAGACGAGGCCGAGGTCGTAGATGTTGACCGGGATTTCCGGGTCGAAGACGGTGCGCAACGCGGCGATCACGGCGGCTTCGAGCGCTGCCGCCGCGTTGCCGGGTTCGGGGTGCTTCAGCCAGTCGAGGAGCGGCATCGTCTCATTCCTCCGTCGTCACCGGCGCCGCCTCGTCGTGCAGCGCCGCGCGCAGCGTGTGCCAGGCCAGCGTCGCGCATTTGACGCGCGCCGGGAACGCCTGCACGCCGGCCAGCACTGCGAGCTTGCCGAGCGCCGCGCCGGCCGGCGCGGTGCCGCTGACCAGCGCGTGGAAATCGGCGAACAGCGCCTCGGCCTCGGCCGGCGTCTTGCCTTTCAGCGCCTCGGTCATCAGCGAGGCCGAGGCGGTGGAGATCGCGCAGCCGCTGCCTTCGAAGCCGACCTCGGCAATCACGCCGTCGGCCACCGTCAGGTAGACGGTGACGCGGTCGCCGCACAGCGGGTTGTAGCCCTCGGCGTGATGGTTGGCGGCAGCCGGCCGGCCGAAGTTGCGCGGCCGGCGGCTGTGGTCGACGACCATTTCCTGGTAGAGGTCGCGCAAGTCGCTGGCGTCGTTGGCGTTGTCGAACCGGGGATTCATGCGAACACCTCGCGCACCCGCACCAGCGCGGCGAACAGCGCATCGACTTCGGCGCGCGTTGTAGAGCGCGAACGACGCGCGCACCGTCGCCGGCACGCCGAAGCGCTCCATCACCGGCATCGCGCAGTGGTGGCCGCTGCGCACGGCGACGCCGGCGCGGTCGAGGATGGTGCCGACGTCGTGGGCATGCACGCCGTCGACGACGAAGGAGAGGATGCCGGCCTTGGCCGCGGCGGTGCCGATCAGACGCAGCCCGGGGGTGTCGGCGGCGCGGGCGGTGGCGTAGGCGAGCAGCTCGTGCTCGTGCGCGGCGACGGCGTCGGGGCCGAGCGCGCCGAGGTAGTCGATGGCGGTGCCGAGGCCGATGCCGCCGGCGATGTTGGGGGTGCCGGCCTCGAACTTGTAGGGCAGGTCGTTCCAGGTGGTGCGCGCAAAGGTCACCTGCTTGATCATGTCGCCGCCGCCCTGCCAGGGCGGCATCGCGTCGAGCAGCGCGACCTTGCCGTAGAGCACGCCGACGCCGGTCGGGGCATAGAGCTTGTGGCCGGAGAAGGCGTAGAAGTCGCAGTCGAGCGCCTGCACGTCGATGGCGAGATGCGGCGCCGCCTGCGCGCCGTCGACCAACACCGCGGCGCCGTGGGCGTGCGCCAGCGCGACCAGTTCGGCGACCGGGTTGATCGTGCCGAGCGCGTTGGAGACGTGGGTCACGGCGACCAGCCGCGTGCGCGGGCCGAGCAGGCGGGCGAATTCGTCGACGCGGAGCTGCCCGGCGTCGTCGATCGGCGCCACGCACAGTTGCGCGCCGCTGCGCTCGCACAGCAGCTGCCAGGGCACGATGTTGGAATGGTGTTCCATCGCGGTGATCAGGATTTCGTCGCCGGGCCGCAGGCGCTGGCCATAGCTGGCCGCGACCAGGTTGATCGCCTCGGTGGTGCCGCGCACGAAGACGATCTCCTCGCGCCGGGCGGCGTTCACGAAGCGCTGCACGCGGTCGCGCGCCGCCTCGTAGGCGGCGGTGGCCTCCTCGCTCAGGCAGTGCAGGCCGCGGTGGATGTTGGCGTTGTACTCGGCGTAGTAGCGCGCCTCGGCGTCGATCACCGCGCGCGGCTTCTGGCTGGTGGCGGCGTTGTCGAGGTAGACCAGCGGCTGGCCGTGCACGCGGCGGGCGAGGATCGGGAAGTCGCCGCGCACGCGCTCGACGTCGAAGGGCGCCGGTCGCAGCGCCTGCAGTTCGTTCGGTGCGATTTTCATGGCAGGACCTCCGCGCCTGCGTCCGCCTGCGGCAGACGCGCGCGCAGCAGGCCGTCGAGGCGCGCGCGCAGCGCCGCCAGCGGTACGCGCTCGACCATCTCGGCGGCGAAGGCGTAGGTCAAGAGGCGCTTCGCCGCCGCCTCGGCGAGGCCGCGCGAGCGCAGGTAGAAGACCGGCTCGGGATCGAGCGGGCCGACCGTGGCGCCGTGGCTGCACTTGACGTCGTCGGCCCAGATTTCGAGCTGCGGCTTGGTGTCGACCTCGGCGTTCGGCGACAGCAGCAGGTTGCGGTTGCTCTGGGCGGCGTCGCTGTGCTGCGCGTCGGCGTGGATCACCACCTTGCCGTTGAACACCGCGCGGCCGGCGCCGGCCAGCACGCCCTTGTAGAACTCGCGGCTGGTGCCGTGCGCAACGAGGTGGTCGATGCGCGTGTGGTGGTCGACGTGCTGGCGGCCGTCGGCGAGGTAGAGCCCGTCGAGCGTGCATTCGGCGTTTTCGGCGGCGAGCGCGACGGCGATGTCGGTGCGCGCGAGCGCGGCACCGAAGGCGAACGAGGCCGAGGCGAAGCGGGCGCCGGCGCCGAGCTCGGCGTTGACCGCGGCGACATGGAAGGCGCGGGCGCCCTCCTCCTGCAACTGGTAGTGCGCGACGACGGCGCCGGCGCCGACGGCGAGGTCGCTGACGACGTTGCTCAGGTAGGCGGCGGCGCCCGCCGCCGCGTGCTGCTCGACGAGGTCGAGGCGGCAGCCGGCCTCGGCGACGATCAGGTTGCGGCTGTGCGTCGCCAGCTTGTCGGCGGTGGCGACGAAAAGAAGCTGCAGCGGCTGCGCCAGCGCGACGCCCGCGGCCACATGAATATAAGCGCCGTCGGCGAAGCCGGCGGCGTTGAGCGCGGCAAAGCCGGCGAGCGGCGTGGCCGCCCGGCGCGGCCGGGCGAGCCAGGCCTGCAGGGTTTCCGGTGCGCGCACCAGCGTCTCGGCGAGGCCGGCGACGGTGACGCCGGCCGGCAAATCCGCGCAGCGCGACAGCGCCGGCGCGTAGCGGCCGTCGACGAAGACCAGCCGCAGCGCGCCGGGCAGCGCCAGCGCCTCGACCTGGGCGGCGAGGTCGCCAAGGTCTACAGACCCGGCGGCGGCCGGCGGCTGCAGCGCGAACGCCGCCTGCTCGATGGCGGCGACGCTGGTGTATTTCCAGTCCTCGTCGCGCAGGGTCGGGTAGCCGCTGGCGGCGAAGGCCGCCAGCGCCTCGGCGCGCAGCCCGGCCAGCCAGGGCAGCTCGCGGCCGGGCAGGGTCGCCTGCAGGCGCGCGAAGTCGACCAGCGGGCGGTCGGCGACGGCGTTCATGCGCCACCTCCCGCGGCCGGCGCCGCCGCAGCCACAGCGACTCCGGAGTCGGCGCCGGCAGCGCCGGCTTCGACCCAGGCGTAGCCGCGGCGCTCCAGCTCGCGCGCCAGCTCCGGGCCGCCGCTGCGCGCGATGCGCCCCTGCGCCAGCACATGCACGCGGTCCGGCACGACGTAGTCGAGCAGGCGCTGGTAGTGGGTGACGAGGATGATCGCGCGGTCCGGCCGGCGCATCGCCTCGATGCCGGCGGCGACGGCCTTGAGGGCGTCGATGTCGAGGCCGGAGTCGGTCTCGTCGAGGATCGCCAGCCGCGGCTGCAGCACGGCCATCTGCAGGATCTCGTTGCGCTTCTTCTCGCCGCCGGAGAAGCCCTGGTTCACCGGCCGGTAAAGCAGCGCCTCGTCCATGCCGACGCGCTTCAGCTGGTCGCGCACCAGCGCCAGGAAGTCCACCGCGTCGAGTTCGGGCAGGCCGCGATGCAGGCGCTGCGCATTGAGCGCCGCCTTCAAGAGGTAGATGTTGGCGACGCCGGGAATCTCGACCGGGTACTGGAAGGCGAGGAAGATGCCCTCGCGCGCCCGCGCCTCGGGCGACAGGCCGAGCAGGTCGCGGCCGTCGTAGCGCACGCCGCCGGCGGTCACCGTGTAGCTGTCACGCCCGGCCAGCACCTGCGCCAGCGTGCTCTTGCCCGAGCCGTTGGGGCCCATCACGGCATGCACTTCGCCGGCGTTGACGACGAGGTCGATGCCGCGCAGGATTTCCTTGCCTTCGACGCTGACGTGCAGGTTGGTGATTTCGAGCATGTCATTCCCCTCAGGCGATGCTGCCTTCGAGACTCACCCCCAGGAGCTTCTGCGCCTCGACCGCGAACTCCATCGGCAGCTCCTTGAACACCTCCTTGCAGAAGCCGTTGACGATCATCGCCACCGCCTCCTCGGCCGCAATGCCGCGGCTCTGGCAGTAGAACAGCTGGTCCTCGCCGATGCGCGAGGTCGAGGCCTCGTGCTCGACGCGGGCGCTCGGGTTCTTCACCTCGATGTAGGGGAAGGTGTGCGCGGCGCAGCGGTCGCCCAGCAGCAGCGAGTCGCACTGCGTGTAGTTGCGCGCGCCCTCGGCGCTCTTCGCGACGCGCACCAGGCCGCGGTAGGCGTTGTGGCCGTGGCCGGCGGAGATGCCCTTGGAGATGATGGTGCTCTTCGTATTGCGGCCGAGGTGGATCATCTTGGTGCCGGTGTCGGCCTGCTGCCAATGGTTGGTCAGCGCCACCGAGTGGAATTCGCCGACCGCGTTGTCGCCCTGCAGGATCACGCTCGGGTACTTCCAGGTGATCGCCGAGCCGGTCTCGACCTGCGTCCACGAGATGCGCGAATTGGCGCCGCGGCAGTCGCCGCGCTTGGTGACGAAGTTGTAGATGCCGCCCTTCCCTTCCTTGTCGCCCGGGTACCAGTTCTGCACCGTCGCGTAGCGGATCTCGGCGTCGTCGAGCGCGATCAGCTCGACCACCGCCGCGTGCAGCTGGTTCTCGTCGCGCATCGGCGCCGTGCAGCCTTCGAGGTAGCTGACGTAGGCGCCCTTGTCGGCGATGATCAGCGTGCGCTCGAACTGGCCGGTGTTGCGGGCGTTGATGCGGAAGTAGGTGGACAGCTCCATCGGGCAGCGCACGCCGGGCGGGATGTAGCAGAACGAGCCGTCGGAGAACACCGCCGAGTTCAGCGTGGCGAAGAAGTTGTCGCTGTAGGGCACGACCGAGCCGAGGTACTGCCGCACCAGATCGGGATGCTGCTGCACGGCCTCGGAGAACGAGCAGAAGACGATGCCCAGCCCGGCCAGCTTGTCCTTGAAGGTGGTCGCCACCGAGACGCTGTCGAACACCGCGTCGACGGCGACGCCGGCGAGCAGTTCGCGCTCCTGCAGCGGCACGCCGAGCTTCTCGTAGGTGCGCAGCAGCTCGGGATCGACCTCGGCCAGGCTGCGCGGGCCGTCGCCACGGGATTTGGGCGCCGAATAGTAGGAGATGTCCTGGTAGTCGATCGGCGGGTGGTGCACCGTCGACCACTTCGGCTCGACCATCGTCAGCCAGTGGCGGTAGGCGCGGAGGCGCCATTCGAGCATGTATTCCGGCTCGTTCTTCTTCGCCGAAATCAGGCGGATGACGTCCTCGGAGAGCCCGCGCGGGACGGTGTCGGTCTCCAGCGTGGTGGTGAACCCCGGCCGGTAGTCCCGGTTGATCAGTTCGTCGAGTTTGACGGCCTGGCTGGACATCGCGTCACCTCTCAAATCAACTCCGCCGCGGCACCGCCGGCCGGGCGGCGCCCTGCGCTGCCGGCCGGAACGACGGACGGCTCATCTCGGCCAGCGTCACCCCGTCGAGCGCACGGCGGATCACCTGGTTCAGGCGCTGCCAGTTCTCGCGCAGCGGGCAGCCGGCCTCCTGCACGCACAGCCCGGCGACGACGCTGCATTCGGTCATGCCGAACGGCCCTTCCATGGCGTCGATCACCTCGGCGATCGAAATCTGCTCCGGCGGCCGCGCCAAGCGATAACCGCCCTTCACGCCGCGCAGCGAATGCACCAGCTCGCGCCGCGCCAGTATCTTCAGGATCTTGCTCGTCGTCGGCGCCGCCAGTCCGAGCACCGCCGCCATCTCGGCGACGCTGTGCACGCCCTGCGGCTGCCGCGCCAT
Source organism: Azospira restricta (assembly GCF_016858125.1). NCBI lineage: Bacteria > Pseudomonadati > Pseudomonadota > Betaproteobacteria > Rhodocyclales > Rhodocyclaceae > Azospira > Azospira restricta. Next base: position 2,270,093 of record NZ_CP064781.1, on the reverse strand, counting down.
GTAGGTCATGATCACGGTGCCGTAGTCGGTCAGTTTGCTCATGCGCAGCATGCGGTCACCTCGCTTTCGTATATAGGACCTTTCGAGTCCGCTATCGTTCCGCGCATGCGGGCTATACTGCCTCGGCCCGCCTGACGCGGGCGCCTTTCCCGCCAACCCCGACCAGGACGGACAAACACGATGAGCGCAGAACAGCGACTGAAGGAACTCGGGCTGCTCCTTCCCGCGGCCAGCGCGCCGGCCGGCAACTACGCCAGCGCGGTGCAGACCGGCAACCTGCTGTACCTCTCCGGCAAGGCGCCGTCGCCGGTCGCCGGCAAGGTGCCGCAGGGCAAGTTCGGGCGCGACTATTCGGCGCAGGACGGCCGCGCGCTGGCGCGCTCGGCGTGCCTGGAGCTGCTCGGCGCGATCCGCGGGCAGCTCGGCTCGCTCGACCGCGTCGCGCAGTTCGTCGAGCTGCACGGTGCGCTCAACACCGTTCCCGAATTCGCCGAGCACGCCGAAGTGCTCGACGGCGCCTCCGACCTGCTCGCCGAAGTCTTCGGCCCGGCCGGCCGGCATGCGCGCTCGGTGATCGGCGTCGATTCGCTGCGCCGCGGCGTGCCGCTGACGCTGAAGGCGATCGTCGAAGTGAAGCCCGCGTAGCGCGCTACGGCCGGCCCCTGCCCGCATGCGCATCGTCGCCGCGACGCCCTTCCCCTACGCGCTGCCGCTGGCCGCGCGCTGGCCCGGCGCGACGCTGCCCGGCGCCGTCCGCGCCGGCTGGCTGCTGCGTATCGACGCCGACGACGGCCGCCGCGGCTGGGGCGAATGCGCGCCGCTGCCGGCGCACGGCGGCGAATCGCCGGCGGCGGCGGCCGACGCGCTGCGGCAGTGGTGCGCGCGCCTGCCCGGGCAGCGCGTCGACGAGGCGCTGGCGGCACCGGACGCTTTCGCCGCGCCGGCGGCGCGCGCCGCCGTCGACAGCGCGCTGCTCGACCTCGCCGCGCAGGCGGTGGAACTGCCGCTGTGGCGGCATCTCAACGCGGCGGCCGGCGGCGGCACGGTGGCGGTGAACGCGATGGCCGGCGACGCGCTCGCCGGTGCGCCGGCACGGATCGCCGCAGCGCTCGCCGCCGGTTTCACGGTGATCAAGCTGAAGGTCGGGGTCGGCGACGCCGGGCGCGAACTCGCCGCGCTGCGCGAGCTCGCCGCGGCGCTGCCGCCGCACGCGCGCCTGCGGCTCGACGCCAACCGGGCGTGGGACGCGGCGACCGCGGCGCACGTCTGCGCGGCGCTCGCCGAGCTGCCGGTGGAATCGCTCGAGGAACCGCTGGCGGCGCCGACGCCGGCGGCGCTCGCCGCGCTGCAACGCGAGTTGCCCTTTGCCTTGGCGATCGACGAAAGCTGGCGGGAGTTGGACCACGAGGAATTTTTTGCGGCGCCGCCGGTGCGCCGGCTGGTGCTCAAGCTCGCCGCGCACAGCGGACTGCGGCCGGCGCTGGCGACCGCGCGGCGGGCGCGCGCGGCGGGCATCGACTGCGTCGTCACCACCGGCGTCGACAGCGCCTGCGGCACGCTTGCCGCGGCGCACCTGGCGGCGGCGATCGGCAACGGGCTGGCGCACGGGCTGGCGACGTCCGACTGGCTGGCGGCGGACACCGGCACGCCGCCGGCGATCGGGAACGGCCGGCTGCAGTTGCCGGAGGTGCCGGGCCTCGGCTTCGTGCCGCAGCACGGCTAGCGGCGGCTACTCGGCCAGCCGGTCTTCCATCGTGTTGATCAGCGCGAACAGGCGGCGGTAGAACTCGGGATCGGCGACCGTCTCCTCGCCGACCTTCACCAGCGAATCCTTGTCCGACAGCCACGGCAGCGAGATCGAGCCCATTCCGGCGACGCTGACGCCGGCGCTGGTGGTGCTCGTCTTCAGTTCGTAGCGGGTCTGCAGCGCGTTGGCGTAGAGCACCGACCCGGCCGGCGTCGGCAGGCAGACCAGCGAGATGCCGAGCTCCATGTGGTATCCCGGCGCCGGCTGGAAGAACTTGCGCCCGCGCACCGCCTGCGACTGCGTGCTCTCGACCTGGTACCCCTGGCTCAGCAGCGCGCGCTGGCCGACCGCGCACAGCGACTTGGCGGCGATCGGCGTGCGGTACTCGAACGGCGATTCCTCGGAGAAAGCCTCGGCGTGCCACGCCGGCGCCGGCTTGTTGGTGGCGCAGCCGGCGGCAAACAGCAGGGAAGACAGCAGGAGGGACGGAACGAAGCGCATGACGGACGGGGAGCGATCAGGCGGCAAGAATAGCAGAGCCGGCCATCGGCAGAAACCTGCCGGTGGCGCGATCGCAGGAATGAGCGGAATGCGCCGCCGTCCCCACCTGCCAACCCCGCGCCGCCACTTTCCTGACCGAAAGCACGAGTCAGCGCCGCCAACGGCGGATCACCGGGCAGCACCGGCAGCAGCCGATGCCAGCCCGACGGTAAACAAACCCCAACTGAACGCCCCCGCCTAGCGCCCCACCCCTTGGCCAGGAATCCGATCGGCGCCGGGCGGCTGCGGCAGCAGCCCTTAGGGAATCAAACGGTCGATTTTTCCCTGCAGCCGAGGACCGATCATCAGGATGGCGGGGATCACGATTACGTAACCGATTCCCCATGAGCGCAGCCACACGAAAGCGAATTTTTCCGAGAAGCCGAGATTGAGGGCGATGAGGACGAAGGAGACGATCCCGGTCGTCACGACACCCATCGAGAGGGCGAAAGCGATTTTGCGTTTGAGGTGCGTATTCATGGTGTCTCCTTTCGAGGTCGACGTGGAACGGTGAGGCTGGCGGTAAATGTCCGGCCCCTCTCGCCGTGCGGGCGAACGTTGCCGCGCACAGTTGTCGAGAGCGGGGACGGCAGCGGAGTCTCGGCGTCAGGCGCAGCGAGCCGGCGGCTCAGCACCCCGTGCGTGGGCGGTAGCGTTCGGCCGGAGCGGCACTGGACAGGTGCGGCAGCATGGCCTGGCGGGCCGACTCCCAGGCGTCCCATGCGTCGAGGTCGTGCAGCGACGGGATGGTCGCGTACTCGCCGCGGTCGAGGCCGAGCAGCGCGGCGTCCACGAGCTCGGCGGCGGACATCACCCAGTCCTCAGGCAGCTTGCTCAGCGGCAAACCGGCGACATCCCAGAAGCCGGTGGCGGTGGCGCCGGGCAGCACGACCTGCACCTTCACGCCAGTCCCGTCGAGTTCCTTGCGCAGCGAGTGGCTGAAGGCCAGCACGAAGGATTTCGTGGCGCCGTAGACGCCGTTCAGGAGCTCCGGTGCGATGGCGACGATCGACGCGATGTTGATGACGGTCCCCTTACCCCGCGCGGTGAATCGAGGCACTGCGGCGTAAGCGAGGCGCATGGGGGCGGTGACGTTGAGGGCCACCATGCGCGCCATCTCGTCGACCGGCGAGGCGGCGAGCGGCGCCGCGCTGCCGAATCCGGCGTTATTGACGAGGTGGGTAATGCTGTCGTCCGACTGCAAACGCGCCTCGACTTCGGCCAGCCCGGCGGAATCGGCGAGGTCGGCGGCGAGCGTATGGACCCGCACGCCATGCTGCACGCCGAGCCTGTCCGCGATGGCGGTCAGACGTGCGTGGTTGCGCGCGACGAGGATCAGGTCATGGCCGCGGGCGGCGAAACGGTCGGCGTAGATGGCGCCGATGCCCGACGAAGCGCCGGTGATGAGGACGGTGTCCCGGGAGGTGCCCATGGCGGTTCTCCTTGCTGGTGGTTGCGGATGTGCGAAGTGACGGACGCAAGGTACCGCTGGACACCGATGGCGTAAACGACGTATAAACGTCAAATCAGGACACGGAGACGGCAATGAAACACATCGGATTCATTGTGGAAGACGGATTCCAGGTGATGGGGCTGGCCGCCCTGTCCGCCTTCGAGTTCGCCAACGCCGAGTTGGGGCAGGAGGCGTATCGGCTGACGGTGATGTCGGAGCACGGTGGGGCGGTGCGCTCCTCGCTGGGGATCGCGGTCGAGACCGTGCCGCTCGCCGAGCCGCCGGACACGCTGATGGTGCTCGGCGAACTGTTGCCCCGCGCCGTCACGCCCGCCTTGCGCGCCTACATTGCCCGGGCGGGCCGGGCGTCGCGCCGCGTGGCCGGGGTGTGTACCGGCGCTTTCGCGCTGGCCGAGGCCGGCTTGCTCGACGGGCGCAGCGCAACGACCCACTGGGCGCATGCGCGCAGGCTGCAGGAGCGCTTTCCGGCCGTCCGCGTGGACGAGGACCGCATCTTCATCGTCGACGGCAATGTCTGGACCTCGGCCGGGATGAGCGCGGCGATCGATCTGACCCTCGCGCTGATCGAGGACGATCACGGCGCCGCCCTTGCCCGCAGCATTGCCCGCAAACTGGTCGTCTATTACCGCAGACCGGGCGGCCAGTCGCAGTTCTCGGCGCTGCTGGAACTCGAACCGCGCTCCGACCGCATACGCCGCGCGCTGCTTTACGCCAGGGACCATCTGCGCGATCCGCTCCCGGTCGAGGCGCTGGCCGAGGCGGCGAACCTCAGTCCCCGCCAGTTCACCCGCGTCTTCCGCGAGGAGACCGGGCAGTCGCCCGCCAAGGCGGTGGAGCGTCTGCGCCTGGAGGCGGCGCGAGTCATGATGGAAGACGGGCGCCACCCGATGGAGGTGGTCGCGCGCGAGACGGGCTTCGCCGACCGCAACCGGATGCGGCGGGCCTTTCTGCGGGCCTACGGCCAGCCGCCGCAGAGCCTGCGCCGGAGCCTCCGGCATATCGAGGGTGGCGACGACGAGGTATCGGCTGCCTGATGCGGCGGTGTCGACTCCGTGGCGCCAGGCACGGCACGGACGCTTACGGCTGGGCCCAGGCAGCCCGCTCCGCCATCAGAAAATCGACGAAGACGCGCATCCGCAACGGCAGGTGCCGCCCGTGCGGATAGAGCAGCGTAAACGGGCGGGAGCGGCCGCCATAGGCCGGCAGCACCTCGACCAGCGTGCCGTCGGCCAGGTCGCGCTCGACGACGAAGCGGTAGGTCTGAAATAGTCCGGCGCCGTGCCTGGCCAGGGTGACGCCGCCGAGGACGTCGTCCGCGATGTGGTAGCTGCTCTCGGCGAAGATCTCGCGCTCCTCGCCGTTTTCGGTGAACAACCAGGAGATGAGCCGACCGGTTCTCGGCAATTCGAACTGGATGCACTCGTGACCGGCGAGATCGTCCAGCGTTGATGGCGTCCCGGCGCGTTCCAGATACTCCCGGGTCGCCACCACCACCAGACCCGCATCTTCGAGATGCCGGGCGACCAGCGTCGAGTCGGGTTGCGCGCGGACACGGATCGCCATGTCGAACCCCTCCTCGACGAAATCGATGTTCCGGTTGCTCAGGTGGACGTGGAGTTCCACACCGGGATGGCGCTGCCTGAACCTGGGCAGCAGCGGAAGGATGCGGTAATGCCCGTAGGTCGTCGGCATGCTGATGCGCAGCGCGCCCGTGGGTTCGAGTTGCTGCCCCATCGCTTCGCGCTCGGCCTCCGCCAGTTGCGTCAAGGCCTGGCGACACTGTTCGTAGTAGGCACGTCCGCCCTCGGTCAGGCGCACGCTGCGCGTCGTCCGCGTGAACAGGCGCAGGCCCATGCGCTCCTCCAGCCGGCCCACCGCGCGACTGACCGCCGCGGGAGTAATGCCGGCCGCCAGCGCAGCCGAAGTGAACCCGCCGGTCTCCGCTGCGAGGCAGAACAACTCGATGCTTCCCAGCTGAATGTCGTCGAAACGCCGCTTCATTATTGATTACACCATGTATCAATTGAAGTTAAAGGCACCTAGTTTATCCGATCAAATGACGTCAATAGAGTAGCGAACACCAGACAAGGCCATTCAAGGCTCCTGGTCGATCACCAACTTTCAGGAGGCGTACCCGCATGAACAGCAATCACCGAACCGTCGTCATCACCGGCGCATCGAGCGGCATCGGTCTCGGCCTGGCCGAGGCCTTCCTCAGCCAAGGCTACAACGTCGTCGGCAACGCCCGGACGGACGAACGACTCGCCATCGCCGCCGCTCATCTGGACCACTCCCCGCGCTTTCTCGGCGTCGCCGGCGACATCGGCGAACGCACTACCGCCCAGCGCGTCATCGACCGTGCCGTCGAACGGTTCGGAGCGGTCGACGTCCTGGTGAACAACGCCGGCATCTTCATCGCCAAGCCGTTCGCCGAATACACCGAAGAGGAGCTCGATGCGCTGATTGCGACCAATCTGAAGGGTTTCGTCTACGCCTCGCAGGCTGCCGCCGCGCACATGATCGGGCGCAAGCGGGGCCATATCGTGAACATCACGGCAAGCATCGCGCTGCAGTCGAACATCGGGGTGCCGGCCGCACTGCCGGTGCTGATCAAGGGCGGCATCAACCAGGCGACCCGCGCACTGGCGCTCGAGCTCTCGCCGCACAACATCCGGGTCAACGCGGTGGCGCCCGGCATCGTCGATACGCCGCTCTATACGCCCGACATGCACGGTTTCCTGAACTCGCTGGCACCGGCCGGGCGCATCGGCAAGGTGAGCGAGATCGCGGACGCCGTCCTGTACCTGAGCAACGCCGACTTCACGACAGGCGTCATCCTGCCGGTCGACGGCGGCATGAGCTCGGGCAAATGGTAGCCCGACCGTCCCGAGCCCGAATCGCCGCCGCCTGCGACGACCGGCCCGCTGTCCTCGACGAGCATCGTCGCTGCCCATCGATCAGGAGAAACTGTCATGCCCTTCGTTAACGTCGTCGTGACCCGCGACGGCATCACGCGCGAGCAGAAAGCCCAGGTGATCCGGGAAATCACCGAAACCCTGCAACGCGTCCTCGACAAACGGCCGGACCTGACCCACATCGTGATCGACGAGGTCGACACCGACAACTGGGGCTATGCTGGCATGACAAGCACCGAGTACCGCAAACAACGGGCCGCCGAACAATCGTCGCGCTGACCGACGGCTGTCATCCGCGTCCGGGGCCGCAGCCTCGCCGACGACGCGCAAATGCTTCCAACCCCACGAAAGGAATCATCATGATCAACCCGATCGACAACGTGCTCTACACTGCACACACCCACACCACGGGCGGCCGCGACGGCGCGGGTCGCTCCAGCGATGGCGCGCTCGACGTCCGCCTCAGCAAGTTCGGGAGCGGCCGGCCCGGGACCAACCCCGAACAACTGTTCGCCGTCGGCTGGTCAGCCTGCTTCATGGGCGCCATGGGCCGTGCAGCCCTGAAGCGCAAGATCGCGCTGCCGGCCGACGTCGCCATCGATGCCGAGGTGGACCTGGGACAGACGGGCGACGCCTTTTTCCTGCGGGCGCGCCTCAACGTCCACCTGCCGGGAATCGACCGCGAGGTCGCGCAAGCCCTGGCGCAAGAGGCACACCAGATCTGCCCGTATTCGAAGGCCACGCGGGGCAACATCGACGTCGACATCCGCGTTGTCTGAGCCGTCAGACGCGCCGGGAATCGCGGCGGGCGCTGTCGTCATCCGACAGTCGCCCCGCCACGGGAGCAAACGGCCACGACCCGGCAACAGCTTGCCGGCGTGAATCTCCCGAAATTCAGGACCACGCGCCGACGATCGTCTTCGCCAACGCCGGCGGTCTCGGCCTTATTGCTGTAGCGCTGCCTGTGGCGTATTCCGGAAACTGATCGCCATGCGGTTGTAGGCGTTCATCAGGCTGATCGCGATCGTGAGATCGACGAGCTCCCGCTCGTCGAATACCGTACGGGCGCTTTCGTACGCAGCGTCGGGGACACCGGTTGCAGCGACGCGCGTCACCGTTTCCGCCCAAGTCAGAGCGGCACGCTCGCGCTCATCGAAGAGATTCCCTGCTTCAGCCCACGCCTGAAGCAGCGCCAGCTTCTCGACCTTCTGCCCTTTCTTCAGCAATTCGCGGGTGTGCATGTCGAGGCAGTAGGCGCAGTTGTTGATCTGCGAGATGCGCAGATAGACCAGCTCGATCAGGACAGGGGATAGGCTGCCCTGCTTGACGTATCCGTAGACGCCGCCAAGGGCCTTGACCCCTGCCGGTGCGATTTTCGTGTAATCAAGACGCTTGCTCATTCGATTTACTCCTGGTGGCTCGGATAGGGCTTGTCGGGCGTGGTCAGCTCGCGATCGTTCGTGTCGACGACGAACACCGCGAGCAACTTTGCAGGCACGGTCGCGCTCGCATTGCGGCTCACGGGATGACGTGCGCCGGGCGGCTCGTAGAAGCTCTCGCCGGCACGAACGATCCGCCGGGGACCGTCATTCACCTGCGTCTCGATGGCGCCCGAGACGACGTAGCCGAAGATGAAAGCCGACTTTGCATGCGCGTGCGCCGGCGAAGCGCCGCCGGGCGCATAGTCGACGAGCAAGGCGATCAGCGACTTGCCCGGAATGTTGGGTATCGCCTGCTCGAAGTGCGGCGTAACCACCTCGCCAACGCCATGTGCGGCCACTGGCATCGCGCCGGAGAGAAAGACGGCGGCACACGCAGTGCCGAAAACGGTTCGAAGCTTCATGAGCGATCTCCTGTGGTTCACGAAGGGAAGTACAAGGCAAAACTACTATCTTCAAAGTCGTAGTTGTCACCTGGAATTCTGCTGCTCCATCGACACCACTTCCTTGCAGCCCTGACAGGGCTTGTATATGCTTTGTACTGCGATTATTTCAGTCCGAGTTAGCCATGTCGTTCATCAGCACCGGGGTCGAGTACGGCCTGCACTGCCTGCTGTATCTGGCCCGTTCGCCCGTGGGCGTGGAAGAGGCCAGCGTCCGCGACCTGGCCGAGTTGCAGGGCATCTCCACCGAGTACCTGGCCAAGCTGTTCACCAAGCTGGCCAAGGCCGACCTCGTGGTGGCCACCGAGGGCATCCGGGGTGGCTTCAGGCTGGCCCGCCCCGCCGAGCGGATTACCGTGCACGACGTGGTGGTCGCCATTGACGGAAACAAGCGGCTGTTCGAGTGCCGCGAAATTCGCGGCTGCTGCGCGGTGTTCGAGGACGCTCCCCCGGCATGGGCCACGCGCGGCGTATGTTCGATTAACGCGGTCATGCAGCTGGCGGAAAAGGCCACGCGCGCCGAACTCAAGCAGCACACGCTGGCCGATCTGGTGCAGCGCACCGTCGACAAGGCGCCAGCCAGTTACGGCGTGCAAGTCGTTCAATGGCTGACCGACCGCGCCGCCAACCGACGCGGCGACAAGGAGGAGGTCGCGCCTGCCAAATCGCACAGGCACGGCTGACACCGGCATCGACCCGACGGGCGCGGAACCTTGCCGATCCGCCAGGAAGCGGAACGGGGGCGACCCGTTGGATCGCCCGCTTCGTTTCCGCCTGCCCACTCAGGCCACCACGACCCGGCGCGGATCGGCCGCCGCCAGCGCTTCGGCCCGGTCGGCGCTCGGCGGATAGATCCACTCGGTATTGATCTGCGTCTTCAGCGCCTTGGCTTCGGCCCCCACCAGCTTCACCTGGCGATCCCAGCCCTCGGTGTAAACCGCGCCCCAGGGCCCGAGATCGAGACAGGTCACGTACTTGGGCTGACTGTACGGAATCGCCGGCTTGCCCAAGAGGTCGGCCGCGACATTGTGGCCGGCGGAGCGGCCCAAGGCCATCGCATGCTGGCAGGACATCAGCGTGTAGTTGCCTGCATCATCGGTGGCAGCACAGGCGACATCCCCCGTGGCGAACACCGTATCCACTCCCTTCACCTTCAGGTTGCGGTCGACGTGCAAGCGGCCGAAGCTGTCGCGCTCCGCCGGAATCTGATCCGTTAGCGCGCTAGCGCGAGCGCCGGCGGTCCAGATGACGGTGGCCGCGTCGATACGCTCGCCGTTCTCAAGCGTGACACCGTTCGCGTCCACCGTCGCGACTCCGGAGCCAAGCCTGCACTTCACGCCAAGCTCGGTCAGCGCCTGAGTGATGACCGGGCGCGGGCCGGCCCCGAGATCCGGACCGATCTCACTGTTGCGTTCGACCACGATCACATTCACGGCAGCAGATTGGCCAAGCACTTCCCGCAGGCGGGCCGGCATTTCGGCCGCTGTCTCGATACCGGTGAATCCACCGCCGGCCACCACGACCGTGTTGCGTGCGGCGCTGTCGGGGCGACTGGCCAGGCTGGCGATATGCGCCTCAAGCTGCGCGGCATCGGCGACCTGATCGACGTTGAAAGCGTGCCGGTCCAGACCCGGAATCGGCGGACGGAACAGACGGCTGCCCGCGGCAAGAACCAGGCGGTCATAGCCAAGCGTGCGACGCGACGTATCGCCCCCGACGCCCACCAGTTCGACCTGCTGGTTTGCGACGTCGATGCGTTCGACCATCCCCTGGATGAACTTCACGCCCACCGCCTTGAAAATTTCCTGCAGCGGCGCCTTCATGCCGGCAGGATTCTGCTCGTAGAGACGGGGGCGAACGTGCAGCTCGGGCTCCGGCGCCACCAGCGAAATCTCGACATCGGCGCGCCCCGCTTCATCGAGCAGACGGGCCGACGCCAGTGCGCTCCACATGCCGGCAAAGCCGGCGCCGATTACAAGAATGCGTTTGGACATGATGCGTACTCCTCAATCAATCCTCGGTTGCAAGTGCCTGGCCAAACGCACGGTTTGCGTGGCGGCCTTCGACGGCGCGCAACACATCATGGCCGCACCCCGTAACTACGATTCTATGAGTCGTAGTTTTAAAAAGCAAGCGCCTCTTCAACCGCCCTGCCCTTCATCAGGTTTCAACCACGACCGGCCTTAGCAAACTCCGGAAGTGGGTACGGCCTCGCCACCTGGACTCAGAACGGGCGGGCGCGGGGAGGAGAAGGCGGCAAGGACGTACCGAGTCGATCCTGTCGCCACCGATCCCGTTTCTTGACCTGGAGCAGCGTCGACTGCGCATGCGCCTCGTATAATCGTTCGCTGATGATGCCGACCGACCGCCACGCCAGCCTCGCCGCCGCCCTCGCCGCGCATGCCCGGGAAACCCCGGCCGCGCCGGCGCTGCTGTGCGCCGACGACACGCTGAGCCATGCACGGCTCGCCGACGAGGCCGCGCGCCGCGCCGCGAGCCTGGCCGCGCTCGGCCTGGCGCCGGCGACGATCGTCGCGCTGGCGGCGCCGGCCGGCGAACTGGCGCAGACGCTGCTCGCCTGCCAGTGGGCCGGCCACCCCTTCCTGCCGCTCGATCCCGCCACCGCCGACGAACGCTGGCCGGCCTTCGCCGCCGGCGCGGCGGCGCGCCACCGCCTGGCGCAGGCGCCGGCCGTCGGCGCGCGGACAACGGCACCGGCGACGTCTGCCGCCGACGCGCCGGCGCTGGTCGTCGCCACCAGCGGCAGCGCGGGAACGCCGAAGGGCGTGCTGCTCGCGCACCGTGCGCTGGCGGCCGCCGCCGCGGCGAGCGCCGCGCGCATCCCGCTCGCCCGCGGCGACGTGTGGCTCAACTGCCTGCCGCTGTTCCACATCGGCGCCCTGGCTATCTTCTGGCGCTGCCTCGCCGCCGGCGCCGCGGTCCGCCTGCACGAAGGTTTCGACGCCGCCGCGGTATGGGCCGACATCGCCGCCGGCCGCGCGACGCACGTCTCGCTGGTGCCGGCGATGCTCGCCCGGCTGCTCGACGTGTCCGCCGATGCGCCGCCGCCGGCTACGCTGTCCTGCGCGCTGATCGGCGGCGCCGCGCTGTCGCGCCCGCTGTGGCGGCGCGCACGCGACGCCGGCTGGCCGCTCTTCGTCAGCTACGGCATGAGCGAGACCGCCGCCCAGGTGGCGACGCTGCCGCCGACCGACGACTGGCAGGAGGGCCTGGTCGGCACGCCGCTGCCGGGCATGGAAGTCGCCGTCGGCGACGACGGCCGCCTCCGCGTGCGCGGCCCGCAGCTGCTGCTCGGCTATCTCGGCGACGCGGCGTCGCCGCTCGTCGACGGCTGGCTGCGCAGCGGCGACCTCGGCCGCATCGACGACCGCGGCCGCCTGCACGTGCTCGGCCGCGGCGACGACGTGCTGGTCAGCGGCGGCGAGAACATCCATCCGCTCGAGGTCGAGTCGCGACTCGCCGCCTGCCCCGGCGTCGCCGACGTCGCGGTGACGGCGACCCGCGACCCGGTCTGGGGCGACCTCGTCACCGCGCTGGTCGTCGGCAGCGCCGACGCGGCGGCGGTCGAGGCCTGGAGCCGCGAACACCTGCCGGCGAAGCTGCGCCCGCGGCGCACGCTCACCGTCGCCGCGCTGCCGCGCACTGCGCTCGGCAAGCTGGAGCGGCAGCGGCTGCCGGCGCTCGCCGCGGAGGCGGCGGCATGAACGCGCTGCTGACCCTGCCCGACGCCGCCTGGAATGCGCTGCAGCTGCGCCTCGACCGGCTCGCCGCCGGCGCCGCGGGCGGCGCGCTGCTCAGCGTCACGCTCGACCTCGGTGCCGGCGAGCGCGACTGGCTGCACGCGCAGCCGGCGAGCCGCGAATTCTGCTACTGGGCGCAGCCGGCCGCCGGCCGCCACCGCCTCGGGCTGGGCCGCGCCGTCGTCTGCACCTCGGCCGGCCCGGCGCGCTTCACCGCGCTGCAGGCGGCGCATGCCGGCATCGCCGGCGACTGGCGGCACGACGGCGAGCTCGGCGGCGACCATGTGCCGGTCGCCGGCCTCGGTTTCGCCTTCGACCACGGGCCGGGCGCGAGTCCCGCCAGGCATGACGGGCTCGGCGAGAGAAGCCTGCCGCGCGCCGCCGGCGACCTGCCGAACGCCCAGCTCGGCGTCGCCGCGGTGCTGCTGACCAGCGCCGGCGACCGCCTCAGCGCCACCTTCACGACGCCGGCGCGCGACCGCGCCGACGCCGTCGCGCGCTGGCGCCGACTGCTCGCGGCGCGGCCGCTCGCTGCGTTGCCGACGAACGTCCCGCTGCCGGCGACGGCGCTCGCCGAGCGCGCCTGGAATGCCCGCGTCGAACGCGCGCTGGCCGCGATCGCCGCCGGCGAACTGGACAAGGTCGTCCTCTCGCGCAGCCTGCGCCTGCCGCTGGCCGGCCGCGTCGCACCGGCGGCGTTGCTGGCGCGACTGGTCGAGCGCCATCCGCAAGCGACGGCGTTCGCGATCGGCGGCGAGCAGGCGGTCTTCCTCGGCGCGACGCCCGAGCGGCTGGTCGGTCTCCGGGACGGCGCGGTGCGCGCCGACGCGCTGGCCGGCACCGCCTGGGACGACGAGCCGCTGGCGGTGGACAAGAACGCGCACGAGCAGGCGCTGGTCGTCGCCGCGATCCGCGAGGCGCTGGCGCCGCTGTGCGCGACGCTCGAGCTGCCGCCGGCGCCGCGCGTGCTCGAACTGCGCGGGCTGCGCCACCTGTGGACACCGATCGCCGGCCGCGTCCGGGCGGGCATCGGCCTCTTCGACCTGATCGCCGGCCTGCACCCGACGCCGGCGGTCGGCGGCTCGCCGGGCGCGGCCGCGTGCGACTGGCTGCGCCGTCACGGCGAGCGCCGCCCGGGCTGGTACGGCGGCGGCATCGGCTGGATCGACCGGCACGGCGACGGCGAGGTCGCGGTCGCGCTGCGCTGCGGGCTGCTCGGCGCGCACCACATCGAACTGCCGGCCGGCGCCGGCATCGTCGCCGGCTCGCGCGCCGCGCACGAGTTCCGCGAGACCGAGGCCAAGCTCGGCACGATGCTCGACGCGCTGCGCGCGGACGCCGGCCAGGCACGTACCGGAACCTGAGATGCAAGACACCGGCCAGCTCAACCTCGACTGGAGCGCCGCGCTGATCGGCGGGCTGGCCGACGCCGGCGTGCGCGAATTCGTGCTCTCGCCCGGCGCCCGCTCGACGCCGCTGACGCTGGCCGCGCTGCGCCATCCGCGGCTGCGCTGCACGGTGATCCTCGACGAGCGCGCCGCCGCCTGGTTCGCGCTCGGCCGCGTCAAGGCCGACGGCGCGCCGGTGGCACTGGTGTGCACCTCGGGCACCGCGGTCGCCAACTGGCTGCCGGCGGTAGTCGAGGCCAACCAGGCGGCGCTGCCGCTCGTGCTGCTCGCCGCCGACCGGCCGCCCGAGCTGCACGGCTGGGGCGCCAACCAGACCATCGCGCAGGCCGACCTGTTCGCCGGCCAGGTGCGTGCGACGCACGCGCCGGGCGCGCCGTTCCCGGGTTTCGCGCCGGACTGGCTGCGCCAGCTCGCCGCGCGCGCCGTCGCCGACAGCCGCTGGCCGCTGCCCGGCCCGGTGCAGCTCAATCTCGCCTTCCGCGAACCGCTGCTGCCGGCCGCGGCGCACATCGCCTTTCCGGACGCCGAACCGCTCGCTTGCGCCGCGCCGACCGCGCAGCCCGATGCCGCCGCCGTGCGCGTGTTCGCGGCCGCACTGAGCACCGGCCGCGGCGCGATCGTCTGCGGCGAGGGCTGCGCCGGCGACGCCGACCCCGCCGAATTCGCGCGGGCGGTGACCGAGCTCGCCGCCCGCCTGGCCTGCCCGATCCTCGCCGAGCCGCTGTCCGGGCTGCGCTTCGGCGCGCACGACCGGACGCAGGTCTGCCACCGCCACGACCTGTGGCTGCGCGACGAGACGCGCGCGGCGGCGCTGCGCCCGGACTGGGTGCTGCGCTTCGGCGCCTTCCCGGTGACGCGCATGCTGCAGCGCTTCGTCGCCGGCGCCGCGACGCTGCTGGTCGAGCCGCACGGGCGCTGGCCGGACCCGCTGCACCGCACGCAGCAGCTGCTGCGCGCCGACCCGCTGGCCGCCTGCCGCGCGCTGTTCGGCGGGGAGCTCGTCGCCGCCGACGCCGGCTGGCTCGCCGCCTTCGCCGAAGCCGAAGCGGCTGCCGAAGGCTGGCTGCACGCCCGCCCGCAGCCGCCGGAAGCCGCGCTCTTCGCCGGGCTGTGCCGCGCGCTGCCGGCGGGCACGCATTTCTTCTGCGGCAACTCGCTGCCGATCCGCGACCTCGCCGCCTATTCCGGCAGCGGCGAAAAGGCCATCGCCTTCTTCGCCAACCGCGGCGCCAGCGGCATCGACGGCAACCTCGCCACCGCCGCCGGGCTGGCCGCAAGCGGACCGACCGTCGCCGTCGTCGGCGACCTCACCGCGCAGCACGACCTCGGCAGCCTCGCGCTCGCCGCCGGCCGGCCGCTGGCGGTGATCGTCATCAACAACGGCGGCGGCGGCATCTTCGACCTGCTGCCGCCGGCGGCGCTGCCGGAATTCGAGGCCGGCTGGCTGACGCCGCAGCGGCTCGACTTCGCGCACACCGCCGCCGCCTTCGGCCTCGCCTACCGGCGCTGCGACGACCCGGCGGCCGCCATCGACGCAGCCGGCGCGGCGCTCGCGGCGGGCGAGCCGCGGCTGATCGAGTTCGTCGTCGACCGCGCCGCGAGCCTCGCGCTGCGCCGCGCGATTCCTCCCGGAGGCTGACCGATGCGCGTCGAACTGGCCGAGATCCGCGACTTCCTGGCACCGCTGCCGCCGTTCTCGCTGCTCGACGCCGACGCCCTCGACGCGCTGCCGGCGCAGCTCGCAGTGCGCTACCTGCGCCGCGGCAGCGACTTCCCGCCGGCCGGCGAGGCGCCGGCGCTCTACGTCGTGCGCAAGGGCGCCATCGAGCGGCGCGACGCGCACGGCAGCCTGGTCGACGTCTTCGCCGACGGCGACGTCGTCGATGCCACCGCCGCGGACGACGACGGCAGCCGCCGCGTCGCCGTCGAGGACAGCCTGCTCTACCTGCTGCCGGCGCCGGCGCTGCAGGCGCTGCGTCGCGCGCAGCCGGCCGTCGACGCGCATTTCGCGCGCAGCGCCGCCGAGCGCCTGCGCCATGCCCGCCGCCCGTCCGACGGCGACGACGCGGCGGATGCCGATGCGCTGCTGCGCCCGGTCGGCGAACTCGCGACGCGCGCGCCGGTGACGGCGCCGCCGACGCTGTCGATCCGCGAGGCCGCCCGGCGCATGAGCGCGGCGCGCGTGTCGGCATTGATGATCGTCGACGACGGGCGCCTCGCCGGCATCGTCACCGACCGCGACCTGCGCCGCCGCTGCCTCGCCACCGGCCTGCCGGCGGAGGCAGCGGTGGCGTCGATCATGAGTGCCCCGGTCGCCGCGATCGACCCCGAGAGCCCGGCCTTCGAGGCGCTGCTGGCGATGACCCGGCGCGGCATCCACCACCTGCCGCTGGTCGACGCCGGCGGCGTGCGCGGACTGGTGTCGAGCAGCGACCTGCTGCGCGGACAGCGCGCGGGCAGCGTGCAGCTGGCGCGCCGCATCCGCAGGTGCGCGTCGCCCGCGGAACTCGCCGCAGCCGCCGGCGAGCTGCCCGAACTGCAGCTGCGCCTCGTCGCCGCCGGCGCCGGCGCGGCGCAGGTCGGCCACGCGCTGACCGCGCTCTACGACGCCCTCGCCTGCCGCCTGCTCGAACTCGCGGAAAGCGAACTCGGTCCGCCGCCGGTGCCGTACGCCTGGGCGGCCTGCGGCTCGCAGGGCCGGCACGAGCAGACGCTGCGTTCGGACCAGGACAACGCGCTGATCGTGCACGACGACTTCCGCCCCGAGGCGCACGGCGCGTGGTTCGCGGCGCTGGCGCAGGCGGTGGCCGACGGTCTCGATGCCTGCGGCCTGCGCTACTGCCCGGGGCGCGTGATGGCGAGCACGGCGGACTGGCGGCAGCCGGTGCGCGTGTGGAGCGAGCGTTTCGCGGAATGGATCCGCGCCGCCGACAAGCGCTCGGCGATGCTCGCCGCCAACTTCCTCGACCTGCGCGTCGTCCGCGGCGACCCGGCGCTGCTGGCGCCGGTGCATGCCACGGTCGTCCGCGAGTGCGCGCGGCACGAGAGCTTCGTCGCGCAGATGACCGCCAACGCGCTGGAGAACCGGCCGCCGCTCGGCTTCTTCCGCCAGCTGCTGCTGGTTCGCGGCGGCACCGCCACCGACGCGTTCGACGTCAAGCGCGGCGGCCTGCTGCCGATCTCCGACCTGGCGCGCGTGCACGCGCTCGCCGCCGGCTGCGCCGAGATCGGCACGCTGCCGCGGCTGCGCGCGGCGGCCGGCGGGCCGACGCTGTCCGCCTACGGCGCCCGGGAACTGGCGGAGGCCTTCGAGTTCCTCGGCGGCCTGCGCCTGCGTCACCAGTCCGCGCAACTCCGCCGCGGCGAGGCGCCCGACAACCTGATCGCGCCGGCATCGCTGGGCAGGCTCGAGCGCGCGGAACTGAAAGCCGCCTTCGCGGTGATCGAACGTCAGCAGGCGGTGATGGCGCAGCGCTATGCGGCGCGGAGCGCGACGTGATCCGCCGCCTGGCCGGCGAGCTGCGCCGCCGCTGGCTGCTGGCGCGGGCGCCGGCCGGGCCGCGCCGGGACTTCCTCGCCGCGCCGTGGCCGCCGGGCGGACTGCCGTGCGCCGCCGCCCGCTACCTCGCGCTCGACCTGGAAACGACCGGCGGCGATCCACAGCAGCACGAGATCGTCAGCCTCGGCTGGGTCTGCCTCGACGGCCCGCGCATCGACCTCGGCAGCGCCCGCCGGCGCATCGTGCGCATCGCCGGCGCGATGAGCGCCGAGTCGGCGACGGTGCATGCGATCACCGACGACGAGGCGGCCGCCGGCGTGCCGCTGGATGCGGCGCTGCGCGAGCTGCTGGCGGCGCTCGCCGGGCGCGTGCTGATCGCGCATTACGCGCCGACCGAGCGCGGCTTCGTCGACGCGGCCTGCCGCCGGCTGCTCGGCGGCGGCATCGCGATCCCGGCGATCGACACCCTCGACATCGCCCGTCGCCTGATGCCGCCCGGGCAGGCGCCGGCGCCGGGCAGCCTGCGCCTCGGCACCCTGCGCCGGCATTACGGCCTGCCCCGCTACCCGGCGCACGATGCGCTCTCCGACGCGCTCGCCGCCGCCGAGCTGTTCCTCGCCCAGCTCGGCGCGGCGCCGCGCCCGCCGACGCTGGCGGAGTGGCTGGCGTAGGGCGTGTTGAAACGGATGGATAAGTTCGTCATTCCGGCGAACGCCGGAATCCGGCAGGACCCGGCGGGATTCCGGGCCAAGCCCGGAATGACGGCAGGCAACACCTGCCGGATTCAGGTTGGCTAACTGCTAGCCGCCTGGGCGCGCGGCGCGTCGGCGGACTCCGTCAGCTTCTGCACGACCAGGCTGCCGACCATGTCGCCCTCGACGTTCACCGCGGTGCGCACGGTGTCGAGGACGCGGTCGATCGGCAGCAGGATGGCGATCGCCGCGGTCGGCAGGCCGACCGATTCGAGCACCAGCACCATGCTCAGCATGCCGACGCTGGGAATCCCCGGCGCGCCGACGGCGCCGAGCATGGCGACGAAGAAGATCACCAGCTGCTCGCCGAGGCCGAGGTCGATGCCCGCCAGCCGCGCGACGAAGAGCGCGGCGGCGGCCTCGTAGAGCGCGGTGCCGTCCATGTTGACGGTGGCGCCGAGCGGCACGACGAAGTTGGCGATGTCCTTCTTCACGTGCAGATGCTGCTCGGTGCAGCGCAGCGTCACCGGCAGCGTCGCCGCGCTCGAGCTGGTGGCGAAGGCGGTGACCAGCGCCTCGCGCGCGCCGCGCCAGAAGCGCAGCGGCGTGACGCCGGTGACCAGGTAGAGCAGCAGCGGCAGCACGACCGCGCCGTGGAACAGCGTCGAGCCGATCACCACCGCGATGAAGTGCGCCAGGCTCTCGAGCAGGCGCGTGTCCTGCGTCGCCACCAGCTGCAGCAGCAGCGCGGCGATGCCGAACGGCGCCAGGTGCATGATCCAGCCGACGACCATCAGGCACAGCTCCTGCAGTTCCTGCAGCACCTGCTTCAGGTTGCGGTAGCGCTCGCCGCCGACCACCAGCGCGATGCCGAGGAAGAGCGCGACGACGACGACGGCGAGGATCTCGCCCTGCGCCAGCGCCTTGAACGGATTCTGGAACATGCCGCGCAGGAACTGCGCGATGTAGTCGGGCAGCGGCATCTGCCGCGCCTGGAAATTGCGCGTCGCCTCCTCGAACATCGCCAGCTGCAGGCCCTCGCCGGGACGGAACAGGTGCGCGGCGCCGAAGCCGATGAGGATGGCGATGGCCATCGTCAGCACGAAGAAGATCAGCGTCGTCTGCCAGACGCGGTGCATCTGCCGGTGCGCGCTGAGGTTGGCGACGCCGACGACGATCGACGCGAAGACCAGCGGCACCAGCACCAGCCGCAACAGGTCGAGGAACAGCGAGCCGAGCAGCTTGGCCGCGTAGAGCACCGGCCCGGCCTCGCCGTGCAGCGGGCCGCCGCCGGCGACGAGCAGGCCGCCGGCGATGCCGAGCGCGGCGCCGAGGAGGATTCTTGCGTTGAGCGAACGGGGCAGCATCGGCGCTCCGGAATGAGGACGGGATGCGCCGATTCTAACCGCAGCGCCTGGGCGCGCCGTGCCGGCACCGGTATACTGTACGGATGAACAGTAATCGCCGCATCGCCCATCTCGACATGGACGCCTTCTTCGCGTCGGTCGAGCTGCTCAGCCGCCCCGAATTGCGCGGGCGGCCGGTGGTGGTCGGCGGCCGCGGCGCGGTGCGCGCCGGCGGCGACGGCTTCGCGCGGCTCGCCGACTACGTCGGGCGCGGCGTCGTCACCACCTCGACCTACGAGGCGCGCGCGCTCGGCGTGTTCTCCGGCATGGGGCTGATGAAGTCGGCGGCGCTCGCCCCCGACGCGATCCTGCTGCCGGCCGACTTCGACGCCTACCGCCACTACTCGCGCCGGTTCAAGGCCGCCGTCGCCGCGATCGCGCCGCAGATCGAGGACCGCGGCATCGACGAGATCTACCTCGACCTGAGCGACATCGCCGAGGACACACTGCCGCTCGCGCGCCGGCTGAAGGACGCGGTGTTCGCCGCCACCGGCCTCTCCTGCTCGATCGGCGTCGCCCCGAACAAACTGCTGGCAAAGATCGGCTCCGACCTGGAGAAGCCGGACGGGCTGACCGTGCTCGCGGCGGACGATATTCCGGCGCGCATCTGGCCGCTGCCGGCGCGCAAGGTGAACGGGATCGGCCCGAAGGCGGCGGAAAAGCTGGCCGGGCTCGGCATCGCCACGATCGGCGAACTGGCCGCGGCAACGCCGGAGCTCCTGGTCGCGCACTTCGGCCGCAGCTACGGCGAGTGGCTGCACCGCGTCGCCCACGGCATCGACGAGCGGCCGGTGGTGACCGAATCCGAGCCGAAGTCGATCAGCCGCGAAACCACCTTCGCGCGCGACCTGCACGCGCGCAGCGACCGCAGCGAACTCTCCGAGATCTTCACCGGCCTCTGCCAGCGCCTCGCCGACGACCTCCGGCGCAAGGGCTACGCCGCGCGCACGATCGGCATCAAGCTGCGCTACGCCGACTTCCGCACGGCGACGCGCGACCTGACGCTGCCGGCGCCGGTCGCCGACGGCCGGCCGATCCGCCAGGCCGCCGGCGAATGCCTGAAGCGCGTGCCGCTCGACGCCAGGCTCCGCCTGCTCGGCGTCCGCGCCAGCGGGCTGGCGCCGCTGGCCGAGGCAATGCAGGTTCCGCCGGCGCGGCAGGGCGAGCTGCCGTTCTAGCCGCTTTCCCGGCGCCGGCGAACCATGACCGCGCCGGCATGTCACATGGAAGCCGGAAGTTGCATCCGTGCTGCCGGCCGCCGCGGCGGCGCCTCGCCGCGAGAAAGGAGGAGGTCATGGCTGTCCTGGAACGCTTCGGCCCGCTCGCGGGCCGCATCCTGATCGCGATCATCTTCATCGTCGCCGGCTACGGCAAGGCCGTCGGCCTCTCCGGCACCGCCGGCTACATCGCCAGCAAGGGCCTGCCGCTGCCCGAGTTGCTGGCGGCGGGCGCCGCGGCGCTCGAACTGGGCGGCGGCATCCTGCTCGTCGTCGGCTGGAAGACGCGCTGGGCGGCGGCGGCGCTGTTCGGCTTCACGCTGCTGACGGCGCTAATCTTCCACGCCTTCTGGGCGGTGCCGCCGGAGATGGTGCAGAACCAGACAATCCACTTCATGAAGAACCTGGCGATGGCCGGCGGCCTGCTCTACGTCGTCGTCCACGGCAGCGGCCCGCTCGCCATCGACGACGGGAAATGAACTGAACCGCCGCCAACAACCCGACCCCACAACACCAAGAGGAGACTCTCATGAGCCAGTACCGGATCGCCGTCGTCGTCGGCAGCCTGCGCAAGGATTCGATCAACCGCCAACTGGCGAACGCCGTCGTCCGCCTGGCGCCGCCGGAGTTCGAGTTCCGGCAGCTGCAGATCGGCGACCTGCCGCTCTACAACCAGGACGACGACGCCGACCAGGCGGCGCCGGTCAAGCGCCTGAAGGCCGAGATCGCCGCCGCCGACGGCGTGCTCTTCGTCACCCCGGAATACAACCGCTCGCTGCCCGGCGTGCTGAAGAACGCCATCGACAACGCCTCGCGCCCCTACGGCCACAGCGCCTGGGCCGGCAAGCCGGCCGGCGTGCTCGGCGCCTCGGTCGGCGCCATCGGCAGCGCGCTGGCGCAGCAGCACCTGCGCAACATCCTCGCCTACCTCGACATGCCGACGCTGGGCCAGCCCGAGGCCTTCATCCAGGTCAAGGAAGGCACCTTCGACGCCGACGGCAACCTCGGCGAGGGCGTGCGCAAGTTCCTGCAGGGGTGGATGGATCGCTATGTGGACTGGGTGAAGTTCCACGCGGCGGGCCGCTAGGCGCGACCCGAGGCAACAAATAGCGGCGGAAGGAGATGGCATCCTCGCCGGTCCGCCTGTGCAACAGGCGGCCGATCCGGCACTGCCGCCGCGCCATAAACCCCGGCAAGCACAACTGCCAGCCGAGCCAAGGCGCGGCCGGCCCGATGCCGGCCGTTGCGCTTGTCGCGGCAATCAGCGCCCGGACGGGTCGAAACCGGTCTCGCGATAGATCGTCTGCAAGGTGTCGCGCCCCAGCTTATCCGCGAACTGTTCGTGGACCTTCATGGTGGCTTTCTTCCAGGCCTGTTTCTCTTCCGGCGTCAGCGCGATCACTTGCGTCTTGCCCGACTTCCTGACGTTCTCCAACGCCTGGTCGTTCTCCTTCTGGGCGATCTCGTTGTTGTACGTCGTCGCGTCCTTCATGGCGCCCTCCAGCGTCTTCCGGATTTCCGGATCCAGACCATCCCAGAATTTTTTGTTCACGATGACCGCATACCCCAGATACCCGTGATCGGTCAGCGTCAGGTATTTCTGGACTTCGTGATGCTTGCCGGTGAACAGATTGGAATGGGTGTTCTCTGACCCGTCGACCACCCCCGTCTGCATCGCCTGATAGACCTCGGAATAGGCCATGGTTTGGGGCATCGCGCCCAGCGTGCGCATTTGAGCGTCGATCACCTTGGAAGACGGGATTCGCAGCTTCTGGCCCTTGGCGTCCTCCGGTTTCTTCATCGGTTTGTTGGAGCTCATCTGCTTGAACCCGTTGTCCCAGTACGCCAGCCCGGTGATACCCTTGGGTTCGAGCTTTTTCAGGAGGCCGGCGCCGATCGGCCCGAGCGTGATCTTGTGCAGTTCCGCATAGTTGTCGAACACATACGGCAGATCGAAGACCTCGAATTCACGGATGCCCAGCGGACCGAACTTCGACAGTGCAGGGGCTAGCATTTGTACCGCCCCCAGTTGTAGCGCCTCAATTTCCTCCTTGTCTTTGTACAGGATGCTGTTCGGGTAGACCTCGATCCTCACCCTGCCCTTGGTGCGCTCTTCAGCGAGTTTCTTGAAAAGCTCGGCCGCCTTGCCCTTCGGCGTATCGACCGCAAGCACATGGCTGAACTTGATGGTGACCGGCTCCTGCGCCAAGGCCGTCTGGCTCAGGCCAAGACCGGTGATCGCGGCAAGCGCGAGAACGATTTTTTTCATGGGTTTGTCTCCTGCTGTGTAAGTCGTGGGTGGTGTGGAAAAAACTTCGCCCGTGCCTCAGGCGGCGACCTGCCGGGACAGCGCCACGGCACGGTCGACCATCTGCGGCGCCAGGCCTAGATAGTTCTCGGGATCGGTCAGGTGCTCGATCGCCGGCCGGTCGAAGTGCTCGGTAACGATGGGCAGCGCGGCCAGGGCATCTGCCAGCGAACCGCCCTTTTCATTGACGGTCCGGCAGGCGTCGTAAACAACGTCATGTGCCTGCTGGCGGCCGATGAACGGCGCCATGCCCATCATCACCGCCTCGGCCACGATCAGCCCCCTGCTGAGCCCCAGATTGCGCTTCATCTGGGCGGCATCGACGATCAGTCCGCCCAGCGCGAATTTGGCTTGATGCAAGGCTCCGGCAGTCAGGATGAAGCTCTCCGGGATGGCGATCCATTCGGCATGCCATGGTCCGGTGGCGCGTTCGAAATCCTGAATCATCGCATCCGCCATCAGGCCGGCGTGCTGGCGCACAGCCTTCGCCGCCGCCAGCATCAGCTCGCTGGAAATCGGGTTGCGCTTTTGCGGCATGGTGCTGCTGGCGCCGCGCCCCTTGACGAAGGGTTCATAGACCTCGGCGAACTCGGTCGAGGCCATGATCATGATGTCGAGGGCAATTTTCCCCAGCGACCCGGTGATCAGCGCCAGCAGATTGACGGCCTCCGCCAACCCGTCGCGGGCAACGTGCCAGGTCGTCGCCGGCACGCCCAGCCCCAGCTCGTCGGCCAGCGCCGCCTGAACTGCGAACCCTTTCGCACCGAGCGAGGCGAGCGTACCTGCCGCACCGGCGAATTCGACGACGGCGATACGCGGCCGCAGTTCCGCGATGCGCTGCTGATGGCGGTCGAACATCGCCAACCAGATCGCGACCTTGTAACCGAAGGTCACCGGCAGCGCCTGCTGCAGATGGGTACGGCCGGCCATCGGCGTATCGCGGTGCCTGAGCGCGAGGTCAGCCAGGATTTCTCTCAGTTCGCGGACATCCGCCTCGATAACGTCGAGGGCATCGCGTACCTGTAGCGCCACCGCCGTGTCCATGATGTCCTGCGTGGTCGCGCCCCAATGGAGGTAGCGCCCGGCATCACCGCACATCTCGACCAGTTGATGCACGAGCGGCAGGATCGGGTAGCCGACGATGTCGGTTTCCTGGCGCATGTGATCGAAATCGATCCGTTCGATTCTCGATTCGCGCGCGATGACCGCGGCGGCATTCTCCGGAATCACGCCGACGCGCGCCTCGGCCCTGGCGAGCGCTACCTCGACGTCGATGTAGCGCTGCACTAGGGCACGGTCCGAAAAGAGGCTGCGCATCTGCGCGGTGCCGAAGGCGTCGCGGAACAGGATCGAATCAACGACGGTGCTCGCCGCCGGTGCAAAGTTGCTCATGGGTCTCTCCTCAGGCACTCCCCGGCCGAGCCGACCGGGAAGGATTAATGGTCATCCCGAATTCAATATGTCCGGACATGTGCGCAATATAATATGTCCGAACATAAGGCGCAAGAACTTTTTGACGTAGAATTCCCGGGCTATGAAAAAGCCTGTAAACAAGCCGCATTTCGCCGATATCGCGCGCACCCTGACGGAGGGAATCGCCACGGGGAAATATCCGATCGGCAGCGTTCTTCCCGGCGAGCTGGAGCTCTGCGCGCAGTTCAACACCAGTCGCCACACGATTCGCGCGGCGCTGAACGAGTTACAGCAACTCGGCCTGGTGTCCCGGAAAAAAAATGCCGGCACGCGGGTAGAGTCAGCGGAACCGCGCAACGAATTCCGCCCGTCGCTCGGGTCACTTGAGGATTTGGTTCAGTTCGGAGCGACCAATGTTCGGGTGGTGCAGTCTGTCCGCGAAATCGCCGTCAGCGGCCATTTGGCGAAAACCCTGGGCTTCCCGAACGGTTCCCGGTGGCTGGCGGTTTCCAGCTTGCGGGTCGATCGCAGCAACCAGCGGCCGGTCGGATGGACGGATGTCTATATCGATCCGGAATATGCCGAGATTGGGGAAATGGTTCGGAATGAACCGGACACCTTAATCAGCGCCCTTATCGAACGGCGCTACGGCCGGCGCGTCGCAGAAATCCGCCAGGTCGTCCAGGCGATTGCGATTTCAGACCCGATCGCCAAAGCATTGCAGGTAACGCCCGGGATGCCGGGTCTGCAGATTCTTCGTCGCTACCTTGATGCCGCCGGCCAGGTATTCGAGGTCTCGCTGACGGTTCACCCGGCAGATCGTTTTGCGCTCTCCATGCAGCTGAAGAGATCGGCAGGTTAGTCTTCTCGCGATACCGTTCAGATACGCAGAACCGGCCGTGGCTGATGGCACAGGTGAAACGGTTCGCCGCGATGGCGAACATTTCACAGGCCGAGCATTTAATCCGAGCCCGGCCCCTTTTCCCCTTTTTATCGCGCCGCGTCCGGTGGATCGCTGAGCTGAGCAAGTCGATTCTTGTTCGACCACCGTCGCACCGCCAGAGCAAGCCCGAGCAGAACGGCAATCCAGATCAGATAGGCGAGGGCAATGCCCAGCGGCTTCGGCCAGGCGAACCAGCCGGGTGCCGTCATCAAGCCCAGCTGCCAGAACATGGCGGTAAACGGGCTGGCAAGCACCAAGGCAGGGACCAACACCACCCAGAAATAAACGCTCGCCAACAGATCGGAGGCGACAGGGAAAACAGGCTCGGTGGCAGTGGCGAGCCACAGCAGCATCCCATGCAGGGCCACTGCTGCCGCGCAGAACCGAAGGGCGCGGACCAGACTTCGGGGCGAGGGAAGAAAGGCCGCCAGACGAAACCGGTTCATTCCGTCGGTTCCCGGTCGGGTCGAGTGGCCGCCCGGTCGGCATCGTCGCGCGATCGACGCCGCCATCTCAGCATGGCGTAGGCAACCGCCGTGACCGGGCCGCCCAGAACCACTGCGCTGACGCCGAGAGTCAATGGCAGATATGCCTTGCCCCAAACGCAGGCTTCGGAGACGGGCACGCGGCAGGCGAGCGCGAGATCCACGAGCGGGTAGCCGAAGCCAGCCGTCAAGCCGACGCCGAGGGCGGTCAGGAACGGGAAGCGGCGACCACGCATCGCGATTGCGCTCCTAAGGGGTACCGGCGTCGTCCGCACGACCGTGATCGCGCCGGCGACGCGCAAGCCAGGCGGCAAGCCCGCTGAACAACGCAAGCCACGCGAGAAAAACGCCCCCCAGTCCGATAGCGGCGATACCCCAGAATCCACGATCGGCGCCCTCGGCGCCGGCCCGCAACAACACCCAGCCCACCGGCACGTAGCGATCGACATGCGGACCGATCCAAGGGGTCAGCAATGTCGCGACGATCGCCAGCCACCAGCGGCGGATTTGCATTGAAGCCTCGAAAAATCAGAAAGCGGTCACCTGCCTTGGGCTTTTTTCCAATCATCCGTGAGCATGCCGGAGAAGCCCCAGTCCTCTTCGGCAATCTCTTGAATCACGACGTGCGTGTGCTCGGGCTTCTTTCCCAGTACTCGCACAAGCGATTCGGTGATGTCCCTGACAAGCTGCGCCTTCTGTTCGCGGCTGGCGCCTTTTGTGATCTGAACATTCACGTATGGCATAGAGCTGCTCCTTCGGTTGCGGCAAGGCGATGGTAAAAAGGGTAATGGGAAAAGGGGGAAAAGGGGGTGGGGGAAAAGGGGGTGGGGAAAAGGGGGTCAGACCCCTTTTTACTGAACCTAATGTCAGAGCGCGCGCTCGACATAGTATGTTTGCTTGTGCCCCAGACTCTCATAATGCTGTGCCAGAACTTCAGCTCGATATCGATCGCTGAAGTATGACATCAGAAAGCGATTGTTGTTGTCGTCCAAACGGTACAAAGCCCACTCGCGGGGACCCTGTTCAGGCTGAGTCCAAAGTAGCTGAGCTTGAGTAACTGAGGCAATTTCCAATACCTGCTCCAGCAACGCCGAAAGGTTTCTGACATCTCCACGAGCAGTGACACTCACGAATTCGCGTTGCCGTGGTGCGGCGCCTTTCGGGCGCGCATGAAAAAGAACGGTGTCGCCGTCAATCGTGGCTGCTGCCACATACCTTTCTCCGAGATCATCGCTTTCCACCGAAAACAACAAGCCCGTTCGAGCAGACAAGGCCCCGGGTTCGATGGGAAGAGTGCAGAGGGCGACTTCAGCTCCGTCGGATCGCCATTCACTCAACGGCACTTGCTTCAGTGTGGGCGACATAAGCGCTCCAACTTGAATTCGGCAGCACATGCGCCATGAACTCCGGAAACCCGCCATCCATTCTGGACGGCACGACGTCACCAAGGCAGTGGCAGGACTCGTCTTTCTTGCCCATCAGTGGGTACGCGATGTCGTTCAAACCAGCGTGCGCAACTCGCGCAGCGCGACCGACAGCATCGGCATGTCCGGCGCGCTGCTGCCGCGGATCTCGGTGAAGAGCTGGCGGCAGCGTTCGTACTGGAAGGCGTGCCGTGCCTTCCACGCCGTCAGCAGCGCCTCGACCTCGGCGTCGCCGGCGCCGCCGCGCAGCACTTCGGCGGCGAGGCTGCGCGCCAGCGACGACAGGTCGTCGCGCAGCGCGGCGCGGGCCATGCCCTGCCAGTGCGTGTCGGCGGGCAGCGTGCCGATCTGGCGGCCGAGCCAGTGCAGGTCGAGTTCGCCGCCGAGGGTGAAGTAGACGCGGGCGACGCGCTCGGCCGGCGCGCCGGTCTCGGCGGCGACCTCGATCAGGTCGAGCGCCGAATACAGTTCCTCGAGGCAGGCGACGCGCTGCGCCAGTTCGTCCGGCACGCCCTGCGCCGCGAAGCGGCGGACGACCGCGTCGAGCTCGGCGCGGTAGGGCGGCGCGACGACGTCGGCGAGGCTCGCGGCGAGCGCCTCGACGCCGCCGGTGAAGCGCGCCAGCGTCGCCGCCAGGTCGCGCAGGTGGTCGCGGTGGTGCAGGAACCACAGCGTGCCGCGCTGGATCAGGCGCAGCCCCTCCTGGATCATCTCGGTCTGCGTGGCGTCGGCGACGCGGTTGTCGAGGGCCTCGATCGCCTGCCACAGCGGCACCAGCCCGAATACCTCGCGCGTCGCCAGGTAGGCGCGGACGATGTCCGGCGGCGCGGCGCCGGTCTCTTCCTGCAAGCGGAAGACGAAGGTCGGCCCGACGCGGTTGACCATGCTGTTCACGACGTGCGTGGCGACGATCTCGCGGCGCAGCGGGTGCCGTTCGAGCTGCGCCGGGAAGCGCTCGCGCAGCGGCTGCGGGAAGTAGCGCGAGAGCGCGGTCGAGATGTAGGCGTCCTCGGGCACGTCGGAGGCGAGCAGCGCCTCGAACAGCTCCATCTTGTTGTAGGCGAGCAGCACCGCCAGCTCGGGCGCGGTGAGGCCGATCCCGGCCGCCTTGCGCTCGCCGATCTCCTCCTCGAAGGGCAGGAACTCGAGGCGGCGGTTGAGGCGGCCGGCGCTGCTCAGGTGGCGGATGTAGCGCGCCTGCTCGTCGAGCAGGTGCACGCCGCGCGCGCGCGCGATCGACAGCACCTGCGTCTGGAAGTAGTTGTCGCGCAGCACCAGCCGGGCGACCTCGTCGGTCATCTCGGCGAGCAGCGCGTTGCGCTGCTTCTCGGTCAGCTCGCCGTCCTCGATCACCGCGTTCAACAGGATCTTGATGTTGACCTCGTGGTCGGAGCAGTCGACGCCGGCCGAGTTGTCGATCGCATCGGTGTTGATGCGGCCGCCGGCGAGCGCGTACTCGATGCGCCCGAGCTGCGTGCAGCCGAGGTTGCCGCCCTCGGCGACGACGCGGCAGCGCAGCTCGCCGCCGTTTACGCGGATCGCGTCGTTGGCGCGGTCGCCGACGTCGGCGTGGCTCTCGCGCCGGCTCTTCACGTAGGTGCCGATGCCGCCGTTGTAGAGCAGGTCGACCGGGGCCAGCAGGATCGCATGCACCAGCTCCTGCGGCGTCAGCGTCTCGGCGTCGATGCCGAGCGCGGCGCGCGCCTCCGGCGACAGCGTCACCGACTTGGCGCTCCTCGGGTACACGCCGCCGCCGGCCGAGATCAGGCCGGTATCGTAGTCGGCCCAGGACGAGCGCGGCAGGTTGAACAGGCGCTGCCGCTCGGCGAAGCTCGCCGCGACGTCCGGGTTCGGGTCGATGAAGATGTGGCGGTGGTCGAAGGCGGCGACCAGCCGGATGTGCGGCGACAGCAGCATGCCGTTGCCGAAGACGTCGCCGGACATGTCGCCGATGCCGGCCACCGTGAACTCCTGCGCCTGCGTGTCCACGCCCAGCTCGCGGAAGTGGCGCTTGACCGACTCCCAGGCGCCGCGCGCGGTGATCGCCATCTTCTTGTGGTCGTAGCCGGCCGAGCCGCCGGAGGCGAAGGCGTCGCCGAGCCAGAAGCGATACTCGCGCGAGACCGCGTTGGCGTAGTCGGAGAAGCTGGCGGTGCCCTTGTCGGCGGCGACCACCAGGTAGGGGTCGTCGCCGTCGCGGCGGTGCACCGCGGCCGGCGGCACCACCTTGCCGCCGACCAGGTTGTCGGTGAGGTCGAGCAGCCCGTGCAGGTAGGTACGGTAGCAGGCGACGCCCTCCTGCAGCAGCGCGTCGCGGTCGCCGCCGGCGGGCGGGTTCTTGACGACGAAGCCGCCCTTCGAGCCGACCGGGACGATCACCGTGTTCTTCACCATCTGCGCCTTCATCAGCCCGAGCACCTCGGTGCGGAAGTCCTCCATGCGGTCGGACCAGCGCAGGCCGCCGCGGGCGACCTTGCCGCCGCGCAGGTGCACGCCCTCGACGCGCGGCGAATAGACGTAGATCTCGGCCATCGGCCGCGGTTCCGGCAGCCCCGGAACGCGGTGCGGGTCGAGCTTGAACGACAGGTAGGACTTGGCCTCGCCGGCGTCGCGCTGGAAGTAGTTGGTGCGCTCGGTGGCGAGGATGACGGCGAGGAACTGGCGCAGGATGCGGTCCTCGTCGAGGCTGGTGACGGCGTCGAGCGCGCCGGCGATCTCCGCTTCCAGCCGCGCCGAATGGGCGTCGCGGCCGGTTTCCGCGGCCGGGTCGTGGCGGGCGACGAAGAGTTCGAGCAGGCGGCGCGCGATCGCCGGCCAGGCGGCGAGCGTCTGCTCGATGTAGGCCTGGCTGAAGGTGAAGCCGGCCTGCCGCATGTACTTGGCGTAGGCGCGCAGCACGGTCACCTGCCGCCAGGTCAGCCGGGCGCCGAGCACCAGCCGGTTGAAGTCGTCGTTCTCGGCGGCGCCGCGCCAGACGGCGAGGAAGGCGTCCTGGAAGACGTCGCGCAGGCGGTCGATGTCGAGTTCCTCGGCGTCGGCGCGCCACAGCCCGAAGTCGTGCAGCCAGACGCCCGGCAGGCCGTTGCGGCGGATCTCGTACGGACGCTCCTCGAGCACGCGCACGCCCATGTGCTCGAGCATCGGCAGCGACACCGACAGCGGCATCGGCTGCCCCTCGCACAGCGCCTTGAAGCGCAGGCTGCCGGGCGTCGCCTCGAGCGGCCGGTAGAGGTTCATCGCCAGCCCCTCGGGGCCGGCGAGCGATTCCATCAGTTCGATGTCGCCGACCGCTGCGCGCGCCGCGTAGGCTTCGCGGTAGCCGGCCGGGAAGGCGCCGGCGTAGCGGTTGTAGAGCAGGTTGCCGCGCTCCTCGCCGCCGCGCTCGGTGAGCGCCTGGCGCAGCTCGTCCGGCCAGCGCCGCGCGGCCAGCACGAGGCGGCGCTCGATGTCGGCGACGTCGTAGTTGCCGCCGCAGCCGGGCTGCGTGTGCACGACGATGTGGATGCGCGCCAGCGCCGATTCCGAGAGCTGCACGTTGAATTCCGACGCGCGGCCGGCGAAGGCTTCCATCAGCACCGCCTGCATGCGCTCGCGCAGCTCGGTGTTGTAGTTCTCGCGCGGCACGTAGATCAGGCACGAGAAGAAGCGGCAGAAGGCGTCGCGACGCACGAACAGCCGCGTGCGCTGGCGCTCGCCGAGGCGCAGGATGCCGATGGCGATGGTGAACAGCTCGTCCGGCGTGATCTGCAGCAACTCGTCGCGCGGGTACTGCTCGAGGATGTTGTACAGCGTCTTCGCGGCGTGGCTGTTGGGCAGGAAGCCGGCGTGGCGGACCACGGTGTCGATCTTGCGGCGCAGCAGCGGAATCTGGCGCGGACTGGTGTCGTAGGCCGACGAGGTGAACAGGCCGAGGAAGCGACGCTCGCCGACCGTCCGCCCGGTGGCGTCGAAGCGCTTGATGCCGAGGTAGTCGAGGTAGCCCGGGCGGTGCACGGTGGCGCGCGCGTTGGCCTTGGTCAGCACCAGCAGCCGCGGCTCGAGGGCGATCTCGCGCGCCTCGGGCGGCAGCGCGGCGAACGAGATCGAGCGCTGCCCGCCGTGCTCGCGCAGGATGCCGAGGCCGGAGCCGTCGACGACGCGCAGCACGTCCTCGCCGTTCTCGCCGGCCAGCTCGTATTCGCGGTAGCCGAGGAAGGTGAAGTTGCCGTCGGCGATCCAGCGCAGGAAGGCGATGTCCTCGGCGGCGTCCTCCGGTTCGTCGGGCGGCGGCGTGCGCTCGACCTCGGCGACGATCTCGGCGATCCGCGCGCGCATCGCCCCCCAGTCGGCGACCGCCGCGCGGACGTCGCCGAGGATGCGCAGCAGGCCCGCCTGCAGCGCCTCCAGCTGCGTCGCCTCGGTGCGCCGGTCGACCTCGACGTGGATGATCGATTCGTAGGCGCAGCCGCTGCCGTCCCCGCCGTCGCCGTCGGCGAAGCCCTGCAGCGCGCCGTCGGCGTCGCGGCAGACCTTCATCACCGGGTGGATGATCAGGTGCAGCGTCAGCCCCTGGCGGTTGACCTCCATCGTGATCGAGTCGACGAGGAAGGGCATGTCGTCGTTCACGATCTCGATCACGGTATGCGTCGTCTGCCAGCCGTGCTCCTCGGTGCGCGGGTTGTAGACGCGCAGCTTGGGCGCGCCGGAGGCATAGCGGCGCGCGAAATGGAGTTGCGACAGCGCGGCGCCGTAGAGGTCGGCGACGCTGCGCTCGGCCAGGTCCTCGGGCGCCACCTGGCTGTAGAAGCGCTCGGCGAACGCCGCCGCGAGCGGCGCCTCGGCCGCCGGCAGGCGGCTGCGCAACATGTCGACGACGGCCGCGAGTTGTTCGGCCTTGCCCTGCTCCGCAGTCTGCGACATAAGCCCTCTCCTCTTCTTGTTCGCGGCAGCGCGCGCGGCGCACCGACCCGCCTCGTTCCCATCGTAGGCCATTCGCCGGCGCGGGACCAGTTCCCGGAGCGGCCGCCGGGCACCGCGTTCCCTGTTAATATTTTCGCCTTCCCGCCGATAACGGTATTTGCCCCCAAGTTCCAGGAAACCCGAATGGCCAGCGCGGTACCGCTCCGCAAGCGCGACGACGACAAGAC
The DNA here is from genome assembly GCF_016858125.1 of Azospira restricta. NCBI lineage: Bacteria > Pseudomonadati > Pseudomonadota > Betaproteobacteria > Rhodocyclales > Rhodocyclaceae > Azospira > Azospira restricta. The sequence continues at coordinate 2,237,852 of NZ_CP064781.1, read as the reverse complement.
GCCGATCGACCGCGACCTTCGCTTCACCACCGAGGTGGTACAGCAGCTCGTCGTGCCGACCTTCGTCCTCGACGCCCGGCACCGCGTGATCGTCTGGAACAAGGCCTGCGAGCGCCTGACCGGCATGCCGGCGGCGCAGGTTCTCGGCACCGCCGACCACTGGCGCGCGTTCTACGCCAGCGAGCGCCCCTGCCTCGCCGACCTGATGATCGACGGCCGCCTGCACGAGGTCGGCGACTACTACCCGATCCACCACCGCTCGCCGGAGCTCGAGTTCGGCGTGCACACCGAGAACTGGTGCGTGATGCCGCTGCGCGGCGCGCAGCTGTACCTGGAGATCGACGCCGGGCCGATCCGCGACGCCGGCGGCAATCTGCTCGCGGTGGTCGAGACGCTGCGCGACATGACCCAGCGGCAAAGCGCGGAAAGCCGCCTGCGCACGATGTTCGAGGCATCGCCGGACCCGGTGTGGATCATCGAGGACGACCACTTCGTCGAGTGCAACGATGCGGCGGTAAACATGCTCGGCTACGCCAGCCGCGACGAAATCCTCAATGCCCACCCGTCGCAACTGTCGCCGCCGGTGCAACCGGACGGTGAGGATTCGTTCGGCAAGGCCGAGCGGATGATGGCGCTGGCGCGCGAGAAGGGGCTGCACCGCTTCGAATGGGTGCACGCCCGCGCCGACGGCAGCCACTTCACCGCCGAGGTGACGCTGTCGGTGATCGACCTCGCCGGCCGCCAGGCGATCTACTGCGCCTGGCGCGACATCTCCGACCGCAAGCGCGCCGAGGAAGCGCTGCGCCTCTACGCCAAGGCCTTCGAGCACAGCGGCGAGGCGATCATGATCACCGACCGCGACAACCGCATCGTCGCCGTGAACGCTGCGCTGGCCCGCGACACCGGCTATGCGGCGGAGGAACTGCTGGGCAAGGATCCGCGCGTGCTCGCCTCGCATCAGACGCCGCGCGAGACCTACCAGGCGATGTGGGCGGCGCTGAACGAATCGGGCTACTGGCAGGGCGAGCTGTGGGACCTGCGCAAGGACGGCGTGAGCTACCCGAAGTGGGCGGCGATCTCGGCGATCCACGACGAGCAGGGCGCGCTGACCAACTACATCGCCAGCTTCACCGACATCAGCGAGCGCAAGGCGGCCGAGGCGCGCATCGACCATCTCGCGCACCACGACGCGCTGACCGGGCTGGTCAACCGCTACAACCTGGAGAGCCGGCTGGCGCAGTCGCTGCTCGCCGCGCGCCGGGAAGTCCGTCAGCTGGCGGTGATGTTCATCGACCTCGACCGCTTCAAGGTGATCAACGACACGCTCGGCCACCACACCGGCGACCGCATGCTGGTCGAAGTCGCGCGCCGGCTCGGCGACTGCGTGCGCGAGAGCGACATCGTCGCCCGGCTGGGCGGCGACGAGTTCGTCGTCGTGCTCACCAGCCTCGCCTGCGACATGGACGCGGCGCTGGTCGCGGCGAAGATCCTGGTCGCGCTGTCGAGCCCGTACACGGTGGACGGCAAGATCCTGCACTCGACGCCGAGCATCGGCATCAGCATGTTCCCGACCAACGGCGAGGACTCGGAAACGCTGATGAAGAACGCCGACGCGGCGATGTACTTCGCCAAGGCCAAGGGGCGCAACAACTTCCAGTTCTTCAGCCCGGCGATGACCGCAGCGGCGACCGAGCGCATGGAGCTCGAACGCGACCTGCGCGGCGCGCTCGCCGCCGGCCAGTACGAGCTGCACTACCAGCCGCAGGTCTGCGCGAAGAGCGGCGCTGTGCGCGGCGTCGAGGCGCTGATCCGCTGGCGGCATCCCGAACGCGGCCTGGTGCCGCCGCTGACCTTCATCCCGATCGCCGAGGAGACCGGCGCGATCGAGGCGATCGGCGCCTGGGTGCTGGAGGAGGCATGCCGGCAGAAGGCCGCCTGGCGGGCGGCGGGGATGCCCGCGCTACGCATCGCGGTCAACCTGTCGGCGCAGCAGCTGCGCTCGTCGACGCTGGTGGCGCAGGTGCGCGCGGCGATGGAGGCCTACGGCATCGGGCCCGGCGAGCTGGAGCTGGAAATCACCGAGTCGGCGGCGATGGAAGACCCGGAGCGCGCGATCGGCCGGCTGGAGGCGTTGCGCGGCCTCGGCGTCGAACTGGCGATCGACGACTTCGGCACCGGTTACTCGTCGCTGGCCTACCTGAAGATGCTGCCGATCGACACGCTGAAGCTCGACCGCGCCTTCGTCCGCGACATCGAGACCGACGAGAACGATGCGGCGATCAGCGCGGCGACGCTGGCGCTGGCGCGCAACCTCGGCCTCAAGGTCGTCGCCGAAGGGGTCGAGAACGAGGCGCAGCGGGAATTCCTCTCCCGCCACGGCTGCGAGCTGCTGCAGGGCTACCTGTTCGGCCGCCCGGAGCCGGCCGCGGTGTGGACCGAGCGCTGGCAGGCCGCCGCGCCGGGCACCGCCGGCTGAGCGCGCCCCGCCCGGGACAGGCGCGCGTCAGCAGGGCTTGCCGGCCTTGCAGCCCTTCAGGATCCACAGCGAAATCACGCCGGCGACCTCGTCCGAGCGCGTCTTGCGCGCCATCGAGGTCGGGTCGCGGCCGGCATTGGTCTTGGCGTAGGGGTCGGCGCCGGCCTCGAGCAGCAGCTGCGCATGCTTCGCGTTCTGCGTGTAGGCGGTCATGTGCAGTGGCGTCAGTCCCTCGCTGTCGCGCGCATTGACGTCGGCGCCGGCGGCGAGCAGCGCCTTCAGCGCGCCGGTGTCGGGATTGGTCGCGGCCAGATGCAGCGGCGTCGAGCCGTGCTGCGTGCGCACGTCGCGCATCGCCGGCTCGGCCTTGAGAATCTTCTCGACGTCCTGGCCGCTGCCGAGGCGGGCGGCGTCGTGAATCGGCCGGTCGTGGGCGCCGAGCACCGTCGCCGGCTGGGCGCCGCCCTCCGCCGCCGACGTTGCGGACAGCGGCAGGCAGAGGCCGAGCAGGATGGGGATCAGGATTCGCTTCATGTTCGTCTCCGGGTCGGGGAATCGCGGCACCGTCCGGCGCGGTGCCGGGCGCCATGATAGCCGGCAGCGGTCGATCTGTCGCGGCGGGCCGCGCTCAGCGCCGCAGCGCGTACCAGGCGAGGCCGAACCATTCGTGCAGCGCGGTCGCCGCCTGCTGCATCGCCGGCGCGCGCGGCACGAAATCGAGCGGCGTCGCCGGCCGTGCCGCGGCGAACGCGGTCGGTGCCGGCGTCACCGCGAAGCCGGCGGCCGCGAACGCCGCCGTCGCGCGCGGCATGTGCCAGGCGTGGGTGACCAGCGCGATCCGCTGCGCGCCGGCCGGCAGCAGCAGTCCGGCCGAATGGCGCGCGTTCTCGGCGGTATCGGCGGACGCCGACTCGACCCAGCGCACGCGGACGCCGAAGTCGCGTTCGAGCGCCGCGTAGCGCAGCCGCTCCAGCCCTGAACCGGACACGTCGTCATCGCCGAATTCCGGCGGCGAACGGTAGCGACCGGCGCCGAGAACGACGATCGCGTCGACCGGCAGTCGCGCCAGCGCCGCCGGCGGCAGCGGCGGATGCCTCGCCTCCAGCGGCGCCAACAGCGCGCGGGCGACGACGCCGAGCGACAGCGCGGTGACCAGGAAGACGCCGGCGGTGACCAGGAAGCGCGCCAGCCGCGGCCGCAGGCGCCACAGGAAGAGCCCGGCGACCGCCAGCACCAGGCCGTTGCCCGGCGGCAGCAGCAGGCTGGAAACGAGGTTGGCGATCAGCCAGGAAAGCGACATCGGAACTCCGGTAGCGGGGAGTGAACGAAAAAGGGCCCGCCGGCGGGCGGGCCCCGATCATGCCACGACGCGGATCAGGCGCCGAGCGCCGACTTCAGCTGCTCGAGCGCGGCCGGATCCTCGATCGTCGTCAGGTCGCCCGGGTCACGGCCCTCGGCGAGCGCCTGGATCGAGCGGCGCAGCAGCTTGCCGGAACGCGTCTTCGGCAACACCGTGACGAAGTGCACGCGACCCGGACGGGCGATCGCGCCGAGGATCTCGTCGACCTTCTTCATCACTTCCTTCTCCAGCGCCTGCTTCAGCTCGGGCGTCGCCACCTTCGCCGCGTCCTTGACCACGGCGAAGGCCATCGGCATCTGGCCCTTGACCTGGTCGGCGACGCCGACGACGGCGACCTCGGCGATCGCCGGATGGGCCTGCACGGCCTCCTCGATCTCGCGCGTGCCGAGGCGGTGGCCGGCGACGTTGATGACGTCGTCGGTGCGGCCGAGGATGTAGTGGTAGCCCTCCTCGTCGCGGATGCCCCAGTCGAACGACGAGTACACCTGCGGCTCCTTGAACAGCGAGAAATAGGTCGACACGAAGCGCGCGTCGTCGCCCCACACCGTCGACAGGCAGCCCGGCGGCAGCGGCGGCATGATGCCGACGATACCCTTCTCGTTCGCGTCGCAGATCGAGCCGTCCTCGCGGAAGATCTTGAGGTTGTAGCCATAGACCGGGAAGCTCGGCGTGCCGAACTTGAGCGGCTTCTGCTCGATGCCGGGCATCTGCGACAGCATCGGCCAGCCGGTCTCGGTCTGCCAGTAGTTGTCGATCACCGGCAGCTTCAGCTCGCCCATGATCCATTCGTGCGTCGGCTGGTCGAGCGGCTCGCCGGCGAGGAACAGGTGCTTCAGCGTGGACAGGTCGTACTTGTGCATGTACGCCGGGTCCTGCTTCTTCAGCACGCGGGCGGCGGTCGGCGCCGAGAACATCACGTTGACCTTGTACTTCTCGACGATGTGCCACCAGATGCCGGCGTCCGGACGCAGCGGCGTGCCTTCGTACATGATCGTGCACATGCCGGCGATCAACGGGCCGTAGATGATGTACGAGTGGCCGACGACCCAGCCGATGTCGGAGGTGGCGAACATCGTCTCGCCCTCGCCGCCGCAGAAGATGTTCTTCATCGACGAGGCGAGCGCCACCGCGTAGCCGCCGGTATCGCGCTGCACGCCCTTCGGCTTGCCGGTGGTGCCGGAGGTGTACGGGATGTACGAGGGCTCCGACGACTCCAGCCAGGTGACCGGCACCTGGGCGTCCATGTGCTGCGCGCGCAGCGTCGCATAGTCGACGTCGCGCCCGTCGACCTTGTTGAAGCCCTTGTCGAGGCCGCGGTCGATCATCAGCACCTTGGCCGGCTTGTTGGCGGCGAGGTTGATCGCCTCGTCGAGCAGGTGCTTGTAGGGCACGGCCTTGCCGCCGCGCATGCCGGCATCCGACGACACGATCAGCTTCGGCGCCGCGTCGTCGATGCGGGTGGCCAGCGAGCCGGAGGCGAAGCCACCGAAGACGACCGAATGGATGGCGCCGATGCGGGCGCAGGCGAGCATCGCGAACGCCGCTTCGGCGATCATCGGCATGTAGATCAGCACGCGGTCGCCCTTGCCGACGCCGAGGCCGAGCATGATCGCGGCCATGCGCTCGACTTCGCGCTGCAGCTCGGCGAACGAGTAGACCTTCTCCTCGTCGGTCTCGGTCGAGATATAGACCAGCGCGCGGTCGTTCGGACGCTTGGCGGCGTGGCGGTCGACGGCGTTGTAGCAGAGGTTGGTCTCGCCACCGACGAACCACTTGGCGAAGGGAGGACGCGAGAAATCGAGCGTCTGCGTAAACGGCTTGTGCCAGTCGACGAGCCTGGCCTGCTCGCCCCAGAAGGCATCCGGATTGTCGATGGATTGCTTGTGGACTTCCTGAATCGTGGTCATGAGACTCCCTTTACCGATTTTCCAAGTTACCTGCACACATCAATATTCCGCCGGAGCTCTTATTTCTTCGGCTCACGGTCCAGAATCCTTTCCTTCAACGCGGCGAGCGACAGGTCGACGCCGCTTTCCTGCTCGATCAGCGCCAAGAGCGGCAGCAGCTCGGCCGCCAGCCTGGCGGCATGCGGCCGCAAGGCCTCGCCCTGGCCGGCGCGCAACAGGTCGAGCGCCTGCGCCACGGTCGGCGGCGGAGGCGGCGGCACCGCTGCCACCGGCGCCGGTGCCGCAACCACGCGCAGCTGGTTGCCGACCCCCACCAGCTGGTTGCCGCCGGCCTGTATCGCCAGCTGCTGCCGCTGCGCCGCCAGCTCGAGCAGCGCGCCGGCCGAGGTGACGGCGTCGTCCGGGCTGTTGGCGATGCCGATGCTCACCGACAGCTGCAGCCGCTGCCCGTGCGCGGCGATGTTGGCGCTCTCGATCGCCGCCCGCAGGCGGTGGCCGAAGGCTTCGCAGGACGCCGCCGGCAAGCCCGGCGAGACGACGACGAAAGCGTTGTCGTCGTAGTGGCCGAGGCTGTCTTCCTTGCGCACCTTGTCGGCGAGCAGCCGGGCAAAGCGCTTCTGCAACTGTTTCGCCACCTCCGGACCGGCCTCGGCGCGCAGCGTCTCGAAGCGGTCGAAGCCGAGCAGCATCGCGCTCACCTGGCTGCCGTGCCGCGACGCGTGCGACAGCGCCTGCGCCGTCTGCAGCTCGATGTAGCGGCGCGTGAACAACCCGGTGTCCGGATCCTGCACCTGCTGGTCGCGGCTCTTGTCCAGCTCGCGCTGCGCCGCCGCCAGGCGGATCAGCGAATCGAGCCGCGACAGCAGTTCGGCGCCGCCGGTGCCCTTGGTGATGAAGTCCGACACGCCGAGCACCTTCGCCCGCTCGCGCACGGACTCGTCCTCGTCGCCGGAGATCATCACCACCGGCATTTCGCGAATCCGCGCCAGCCGCGAATTGCGAATCCGCTCGAGCAGCCCGAAGCCGTCCAGCACCGGCATCGACAGGTCGGTCATCAGCGCCTGGATCGAATGGTCCAGCACCAGCGCCTGCCAGCCCGCCTCGCCGTCGCTTTCCTCGCGGTAGTCGTAGTGGCCGCGGAGGTGCTTGATGATCGAGGCGCGCACCATGCGCGAATCGTCGACGATCAGCACGCGCGGCAACTGACGCAGCTCGCTCATCGTGCCGCCCTCACCCGCCGGCCCCGCCGACGTCGATCACGACGCGGCCGCGCGCCCGGCCCGCCAGGTACTCCGGAAACAGCGCCGGCAGCTCGGCGAACGGCACCGTCCGCGACATCGCCGCCAGGTGCGGCGGCTTCAGGTCGCTCGCCAGCCGCTGCCAGATGCCGCTGCGGTACGGCTCGCCGATGTAGCCCGAATCGACCCCGAGCAGGCTCACCCCGCGCAGGATGAACGGCATCACCGTCGTGTTCAGCGCGTGGCTCGCCGCCAAGCCGATGCTGGCGATCGTGCCGCCCTGCTTCATCGTGCTCGCCATCCAGGCCAGCACCTCGCCGCCCAGGTTGTCCACCGCGCCGGCCCATTGCGCCCGGTCGAGCGGCCGGATCTTCGCCAGATCCAGCGACTCGCGCAGCAGCACCTCGTCGGCGCCCAGTTCCTTCAGCCACGGCGTCTCGCTCGCCTTGCCGGTGAGCGCGACGACGCGGTAGCCGCGGCGCGCCAGCATGTCGACCGCCAGGCTGCCGACGCCGCCGGTCGCGCCGGAGACGATCACCGGCCCCTTCTCCGGCGCCAGCCCGTTCTCCTCCATGCGCACGATGCCGAGGGCCGCGGTGAAGCCTGCGGTGCCCAGCGCCATCGCCTCGTACAGCGACAGCCCGTCCGGCAGCGGCACCACCCACGCGGCCGGCACGCGGGCGACCTCGGCATAGCCGCCGTGGTGCGCGACGCCGATGTCGAAGCTGGTCGCGATCACCGCCTCGCCCGCCCGGAAGCGCGGGTCGGCGCTCTCCAGCACGGTCCCGGCGAGGTCGATGCCGCCGACGCACGGGAAGCGCCGGATGATCTTGCCCGCCCCGGTGGCCGCCAGCGCATCCTTGTAATTGACGCTGGAGTAGGCGACCTTGATCGTCACCTCGCCGGGGTCGAGCTGCGCCTCGGTCAGCATCGCAAAGCGCGATTCGACCTTGCCTTCGATTTCTTCGATCAGGTAAGCCTTGAACGGGCTCATGCCAGCTCCTCGAGTTGGGCGGGGCAAACCTAATTCATAATTACGAATTATAAACACAAAATCAGCGCGCCGGAAACTTCGCCGTTCGCCCCGCCAGGGCCGCCGGCGCCAAGGAAAGATTACTCCATCCGGGCAAGGCGTTGTCCACCGCGCATGCGCCGGCCGACCCCGCCGGAGGCGCCCGGCGACCCCCGCGGATTCCCCGTCCGAGGTTTACAAGGCCTTGGATTTCAAATACATTTCGCGGCTATGTCGATTTTTTCCCACCGCCCGCTGCTGCGCCGCGCCGCCTCCGTTGTCGCCGGCGCGCTGCTCGCCGCCGCCGTCACCCTGCCGGCGCAGGCGAACGAAGAGCAGCGCCGCAGCGAGGAACCCTCCCTGCTCGAGCGCTATACCAACCGCGCCCAGGACCTGATCCTGAAGGGTTTGGAAATGGTCGGCGTCAGCTACCGCCGCGGCGGCACCGACCCGGACGCCGGGCTGGACTGCAGCGGCTTCGTGCAGCTGGTCTTCCGCGAGTCGGTCGGCCTGATCCTGCCGCGCACCTCGCACGAGATGAGCGAGGTCGGCGACCGCGTCGACCGCAAGGAACTGAAACCGGGCGATCTGGTGTTCTTCAACACGATGCGCCGCGCCTTCTCGCACGTCGGCATCTACCTCGGCGAAGGCCGCTTCCTGCACTCGCCGCGCCCCGGCGGCGAGGTCCGCGTCGAGGACATGGGCAGCAGCTACTGGGTCAAGCGCTACAACGGCGCCCGCCGCATCGTCGAGAACTGAATCGCCGCCACCGAAGCACGCCGCATGCGCGGCGTTTTTTTCGCCACCACTCAATAACAATTCTCATTTACAAGCCAACTTTCCGTCGCTAGAATCGCCGCTGATTTATTCACAGGAGCTTTCCGACCATGAGCCGCACCCTGCCGCAGATCGTTTCCCGCACGCTGGCCGCGACCCTCGTCGCCGCCGCCTTCGCCGGTGCCGCCGGTGCCGAGGAGAAGGTGCTCAACCTCTACTCCGCCCGCCACTACCAGACCGACGAGGCGCTCTACGCCAATTTCACCAAGCAGACCGGGATCAAGATCAACCGCATCGAGGGCAAGGAAGAGGAGCTGCTCGAGCGGATCAAGAACGAGGGCGCCAACAGCCCGGCCGACGTGCTGCTGACCGTCGACGCCTCGCGCCTGGCCAAGGCGCACGAACTGGGCCTGTTCGCACCGGTCAAGTCGAAGACGCTGGAGTCGCGCATCCCGGCCCACCTGCGCACCGACGACTGGTTCTCGTTCTCGACCCGCGCCCGCGTCATCGTCTACAACAAGGCGGCGGTCAAGGCCGACGAGGTGCAGAGCTACGACGACCTCGCCGATCCGAAGCTGAAGGGCAAGGTGTGCACGCGTTCCGGCTCGCACCCGTACAACCTGTCGCTGATGGCGTCGATCATCTCGCATCAGGGCGAGGCCAAGGCCGAGAGCTGGGCCAAGGGCGTCGTCGCCAACTTCGCGCGCGCGCCGAAGGGCGGCGACACCGACCAGATCAAGGCGGTCGCCGCCGGCGAGTGCGGTGTCGCGATTTCCAACTCCTATTACGTGGCCCGCCTGATGCGCTCCGACAAGGCCGACGACAAGAAGGTGATGGAAAAGGTCGGCGTCGTCTGGCCGAACCAGAAGTCCACCGGCACGCACATCAACGTTTCCGGCGGCGGCATGCTGAAGAACGCCCCGCACAAGGAGGCGGCGGTCAAGTTCCTCGAGTACCTGGCCTCGGACGACGCGCAGCGCTATTTCGCCGACGGCAACAACGAATGGCCGGTGGTCGCCGGCGTCAAGGTCGCCAACCCGGCGCTCGACGCGCTCGGCCCGTTCAAGGCCGACACGCTGCCGGTCGGCAACCTGGCGATGTACGCGGTGAAGGCGCAGGTGATCTTCGACAAGGCCGGCTACCGCTGAACCACGCTGCAGCCTCGAAAGACGAACGCCCCGGTCACCCGGGGCGTTTTCATTTGCGGCGTCGCCGGCTCAGCGCCGCGAACGGGCGATCTGCCGGGACAGCGCGATCAGCGGCACCAGGCCGACGGCGACGATCGCCAGCGCCGCGGTCGAGGCCTCGGCGAGGCGCTCGTCGGAGGCGAGCGTGTAGGTCTGCGTCGCCAGCGTGTCGAAGTTGAACGGCCGCATCACCAGCGTCGCCGGCAGTTCCTTCATCACGTCGACGAAGACCAGCAGGCCGGCGGTGAACAGGCTGCCGCGCAGCAGCGGCATGTGCACCCGGCGCAGCGTCTCGCCCTGCGCGCAGCCGAGGCTCTTCGCCGCGTCGTCCATGCTCGGCGTGATCTTCGAGAGGCTGGCGCCGACCGTCTGCAGCGCGACGGCGAGGAAGCGCACGAGGTAGGCGTAGACCAGCGCGGCGATGCCGCCGGTGAGGAGCAGGCCGGGGTTGCTGCCGAAGACCGCCTGCCAGCCGGCGGCGATCCAGTTGTCGAGCCGCGTCACCGGGATCAGCACGCCGACCGCGATCACCGACCCGGGCACCGCGTAGCCGAGTCCGACCATGCGGTTCAGCCCGCGCGCCAAGAGCCCCTTCGACTGCCGCGCCGAATAGGCGAGCACCAGCGCCAGCGCGACGGCGCAGGCGGCGGTGACGCCGGCGAGCACGAAGCTGTTGCGCGCGAGCATCAGGAAGCGCTGGCCGAACTGCGCGTCGCCCTCGGCCAGCGTCAGCCGCAACAGCAGGCCGGCCGGCAGCAGGAAGCCGACCGCGAGCGGCAGCGCGCAGGCGGCGAAGGCGGCAGTGCCGCGCACGCCGGTCAGCCGCCGGCCGGGAAGCTGCCGGTTGCGGCCGGTGGTGTTGTGGAAGCGGGCGCGGCCACGCGACAAGTGTTCGAGCGCCAGCAACAGGATGACGAAGCCGAGCAGCATCGCCGCCAGCTGCGCCGCGGCGATGCGGTCGCCGAGCGAGAACCAGGCGCGGTAGATGCCGGTGGTGAAGGTCTGCACGGCGAAGTAGGAGACGGTCCCGTAGTCGGCCAGCGTCTCCATCAGCGCCAGCGCCGCGCCGGCGGCGACCGCCGGCCGCGCCAGCGGCAGCGAGACGCGGAAGAAGGTCGCCCACGGCCCGACGCCGAGCGTGCGCGCCGCCTCCAGCATGCCGCTCGCGCGCTCGAGGAAGGCGGTGCGGGCGATCATGTACACGTACGGATAGAGCACGAAGACGAACATCGCGACGGCACCGCCGAGCGAGCGCACGTCGGGGAACCAGTAGTCGCCCTTGTGCCAGCCGAAGGTCTCGCGCAGGAAGGTCTGCAGCGGGCCGACGAACTGCAGGAAGTCGGTGTAGACGTAGGCCAGCACGTAGGCCGGCATCGCCAGCGGCAGCACCAGCGCCCACTCGAAGACGCGGCGCCCGGGGAAGTCGTGCATCGCGGTCAGCCAGGCGGTGACGACGCCGACGACGACGACGCCGCTGCCGACGCCGAGGCACAGCCAGAGCGTATTGCCGATGTATTCGGGGAGGACGGTGGCGGCGAGGTGGCGCCAGGTTTCGCCGGTACCACCGGTGAACACGTTGAGCAGGACGCTGGCGATCGGCATGCCGACGAGCAGGGCGACGGCGAGCGAGAAACGGAGCAGTGGGCTAAATCGGGCGCGGGTCATGGTGATCCAGTGTGAATGCGAATTATAATTGACTGGCCGCTCCTTCCGCGCATCCGCGCGTCGTTGGCCGGCACCCGGAAAACCCGTACCCATGGCCCACCTCGAACTCACCGACCTGCAGCAGCGCTACGGCGGACATGTCGTCGTCAACGGCGTCTCCTTCGCCGTCGAGGCCGGCAGCATCGCCTGCCTGCTCGGCCCGTCGGGCTGCGGCAAGACGACGCTGCTGCGCTGCATCGCCGGCTTTGAGCCGGTGGTCGCCGGCGAGATCCGCCTCGAGGGACGCACGGTCAGCCGACCGGGTTTCTCGTTGGCCCCGGAGAAGCGGCGCATCGGCATGGTCTTCCAGGACTACGCGCTGTTCCCGCATCTCACGATCGCCGGCAACGTCGCCTTCGGCCTCGGCACGCTGGCCGAGCCGGCGCGCGCCGCGCGCGTCGAGGAACTGCTCGCCACCGTCGGCCTCGCCGGCCAGGGCGGCAAGTATCCGCACGAACTCTCCGGCGGCCAGCAGCAGCGCGTCGCGCTGGCGCGCGCGCTGGCGCCGAAGCCGGAGCTGATCCTGCTCGACGAGCCCTTCTCCAACCTCGACGTCGACCTGCGCGAACGCCTCTCGCACGAGGTGCGCGAGATCCTCAAGCGCGAGGGGATGACGGCGATCCTGGTCACCCACGACCAGAACGAGGCCTTCGCGATGGCCGACGAGATCGGCGTCATGGACGGCGGCCGCATCCAGCAGTGGGACACGCCGTACAACCTCTACCACCAGCCGGCCAACCGCTTCGTCGCCGACTTCGTCGGCCAGGGCGTGTTCCTGCCCGGCGAGGTGATCAGCCAGCACGAGGTCGAGGTCGAACTCGGCCGCCTGCACTCGGTGCTGCCGCTCGAATGCAGCGAGGGTTGCGGCACCTGCGGCAAGCCCTGCGGGGTCGAGGTGCTGCTGCGCCCGGACGACATCGTCCACGACGACCGCAGCGCGCTGCAGGCGGAAGTCGTGCACAAGGCCTTCCGCGGCGCCGACATCCTGTATACGCTGCGGCTGGCGAGCGGCATGCGCGTCCTCTCGCTGGTCCCCTCGCACCACAACCACGCGCTCGGCGAGAAGATCGGCATCCGCCTCGACGTCGACCACGTGGTCGCCTTCAAGACGCCGCTGCGCACTTACCACGCGGCGCAACCGGCGGAACCGACCGTCCGCCCGGTGGCATTCGCCGCGCCGGCCGCCTGATGCTCCCCTGGCTCGTCGCCGACGCGCCCTTCCCCCCGCTCGAACTCGCCCTCGCCGACCCCAACGGCCTGCTCTGTGCCGGCGGCGACCTGTCGCCGCAGCGCCTGCTCGCCGCCTACCGGCACGGCATTTTCCCGTGGTTCTCCGACGGCCAGCCGATCCTGTGGTGGTCGCCGGACCCACGCATGGTGCTGTTCCCCGACGAGTTCAGGATCTCGCGCTCGCTCAGGAAGACGCTGCGCGCCGACGGCTACGAGGTGCGCCTTGACAACGACTTCGCCGCGGTGATCGACGCCTGCGCGCACACCTGGCGCCCCGGCCAGCCCGGCACCTGGATCACCGCCGAGATGTGCGGCGCCTACAGCCGGCTGTTCGAACTCGGCTGGGCGCATTCGGTCGAAATCTGGGTGGCGGGCGACAACGGCGACGAACTCGTCGGCGGCCTTTACGGGCTGGCGATCGGCCGCATGTTCTACGGCGAGTCGATGTTCTCGCGGCGCCGCGACGCCTCGAAGATCGCTGCCGCCCACCTCGCCCGCTTTCTTGGGGAGCGCGGTTTCGGCATGATAGATTGCCAGATGCGCACCGAACACCTCGCCTCGCTCGGCGCCCGCGAGATTCCGCGCGCCGAGTTCGCGCAGCGCCTGACCGCGCTGGTCGAGGCCGGCGCGCCCGGACGCTGGCCGACGGACGGCGCGGCGTTCGCCTGGCGTTGAACGGAGGCTCCGTGTCGCGACTGAACGATTCCGAACTGCCCTTCTCGCTGCTGCAGTTCTATTCGACTTCCCCCTACACCTGCAGCTACCTGCCGGACGAGACCGCACGCTCGCAGGTGGCGACGCCGACGCACCTGATCACCACCGAGGTCTACAACGAGCTGGTGCGGGCCGGCTTCCGCCGCAGCGGCGTGTTCACCTATCGCCCGCACTGCGACCACTGCCGCAAGTGCGTGCCGGTGCGCCTGCCGGTCGACCGCTTCGTTCCCGACCGCAGCCAGCGACGCGCGTGGAAGGCGCACGCCGGCTTGCGCGCGCGCGAACTGCCGCTCGCCTTCCACGCCGAGCACTATGCGCTCTACCTGCGCTACCAGAGCGCCCGCCACGCCGGCGGCGGCATGGACCAGGACAGCCACGAGCAGTACGCCCACTTCCTGCTGCAGAGCCGCGTCGACACCCGGCTGGTCGAGTTTTCCGACGACGACGGCCTGTGCATGGTGAGCATCATCGACGTACTCGGCGACGGCCTGTCGTCGGTGTACACCTTCTTCGATCCGGAGGCGCCGGGCGCCAGCTTCGGCACCTACAACATTCTGTGGCAGCTGGCGCAGTGCCGCGCGCTCGGCCTGCCCTACCTGTACCTCGGCTACTGGATCAGGGAGAGCCCGAAGATGGCCTACAAGGCCCGCTTCCGGCCGATCGAGGGGCTCGTCGACGGCGAGTGGCGCGAGCTGACCGACCCCGCACCGTAGGCCGCGGGAACGCCGTCCAACCATTCAGGGAGAAGACAAATGCAGATCGGCGTACCGAAGGAAATCAAGGTCCATGAATACCGCGTCGGCCTGACGCCCGCCAGCGTCCGCGAACTGGTCGCGCACGGGCATGCGGTGCTGGTGCAGCAGGGCGCCGGCGCCGGCATCGGGCTCGCCGACGACGCCTACCTCGCCGCCGGCGCGATGCTGGCCGACAGCGCCGAGGAAGTCTTCGCCAGCGCCGAACTGATCGTCAAGGTGAAGGAGCCGCAGCCGGCGGAATGCCGGATGCTGCGTCCGCAGCAGACGCTGTTCACCTACCTGCACCTCGCCCCCGATCCGGAGCAGACGCGGCTGCTGCTCGCCTCCGGCGCCACCGCGATCGCCTACGAGACGGTCACCGGCCCCGGCGGCGGCCTGCCGCTCTTGGCGCCGATGAGCGAGGTCGCCGGTCGCATGGCGATCCAGGCCGGCGCCGCCTGCCTGGAAAAGGAGCGTGGCGGCGCCGGCCTGCTGCTCGGCGGCGTGCCCGGCGTGCCGCCGGCGAAGGTGGTGATCCTCGGCGGCGGCACCGTCGGCGGCAACGCCGCGCAGATCGCCGTCGGCGTCGGCGCCGCGGTGGTCGTGCTCGACCGCTCGATCGACCGCCTGCGCCAGCTCGACGCCCGCTTCGGCAACCGCATCCGGACGATCCACCCGACCCGCGAGAGCATCGAGCGCCACGTGCTCGACGCCGACCTCGTCGTCGGCGCCGCGCTGGTGCCAGGCGCCGCGGCGCCGAAGCTGGTGAGCGCGGAAATGGTGCGGGCGATGCGGCCGGGCTCGGTGCTGGTCGACGTGTCGATCGACCAGGGCGGCTGCTTCGCGACCAGCCGGCCGACCACGCACGCCGACCCGACCTACCTGGTCGATGGCGTAGTGCACTACTGCGTCGCCAACATGCCCGGCGCCGTGCCGCGCACCTCGACCTTCGCGCTCAACAACGCCACCCTGCCCTTCGTCCTCGCGCTCGCCGGCAAGGGCTGCCGACAGGCGTTGCGCGACGACCCGCAGTTGCGCGCCGGCCTCAACGTGATCGACGGCGCGCTGACCTGCGCGCCGGTCGCCGAGGCGCAGGGACTCGACTGGTTCGAGGCGATGGCGAAACTCGGCCCGGGCTGACGGCACCATCCGCCGGCCGCCGGCTGTTGCAGCACAACATGTACAAAAACTGAGCAAAAACCGCGTCGTTTATGACTTTAGTAATAGGATAACGTCATTCATTTATTGCTCTGCATCAAAACAATTGAAATAAAACGGGACTAGCATGTTCCATGACAGCCAACCAACGGGAGCATGTCATGGCAACGCCGAAGACCAGCTTTTCCGAAGCCCGCGACGCCTTCGTCAAGGCGCTCACCGACTACCAGACCGCGACCCGCGACATGAGCCTCGCGCTGCAGCGCATCTCCGAGCGCAGCACGTCGTTCTACCAGTCGCTGCAGACGGTGGTGAACACCTCCGGCTCGCTGATCGCGCCGCGGCGCTGACGCGCCGGACCGGCGTCGCCGGCGCCGGCGGAAAGCGGCGGTCGACAGCGAGAAGGCAGGCGCCGCGGCGCTTGCGGCCGCCCCTTTCCATGCTGCATTGCGGTAAAATCGCGGGATGCTCTATCCCCTGATCCGCAAATTCTTCTTCGCGCTCGACGCCGAGGATGCCCACGGCATCGGCATGCGCGGCGTTTCCCTGCTCTCCTGCTCCGGCCTCGCCGGCGTGCTGGCGAAACCGGTGCCGGCCTGCCCGGTCGAGGTCATGGGCCTCAAGTTCCCGAACCCGGTCGGGCTCGCCGCCGGCCTCGACAAGAACGGCGACCACATCGACGGCCTCGCCGCGCTCGGCTTCGGCTTCCTCGAAATCGGCACGATCACGCCGCGCCCGCAGCCCGGCAACCCGCGCCCGCGCCTGTTCCGCATCCCCGAGAAGCAGGCCATCATCAACCGCATGGGTTTCAACAACGCGGGCGTCGACCGGCTGATCGCCAACGTGCGCGCGGCGAAGTTTCCGCAGCGGGGCGGCATCCTCGGCATCAACATCGGCAAGAACTTCGACACGCCGATCGAGAAGGCCGCCGACGACTACCTCGCCTGCCTGGAGAAGGTCTATCCGCTGGCCAGCTACGTCACCGTCAATATTTCGAGCCCGAACACCAAGAACCTGCGCGAGCTGCAGAAGGACGAGGCGCTCGACGCACTGCTGGCGCCACTGAAGGCCGCGCAGCAGCGACTGGCCGACACGCACGGCCGCTACGTGCCGCTGGCACTGAAGATCGCGCCGGACCTCGAGGACGCCCAGATCACGGCGATCGCCGACCTGCTGCGCCGGCACCGCATGGACGGCGTCATCGCCACCAACACGACGATCTCGCGCGCCGGCGTCGAGGGCCTGCCCAACGCCAGCGAAACCGGCGGCCTCTCCGGCGCACCGCTGTTCGACGCGTCGACCGCAGTGGTGAAGCAGCTCGCTGCGGCGCTCAAGGGCGAGCTGCCGATCATCGGCGTCGGCGGCATCATGAACGGCGAAGACGCGGCGGCGAAGATCGCCGCCGGTGCGAGCCTCGTCCAGTTCTATTCCGGCTTCATCTACCGCGGCCCGGAACTGGTCAGCGAGGCGGCAGCGGCGATCGCTAGAATGCCGCGCCGGGCCTGAATTTCCGACCAAAGCCCCCGCATCGATTGCGGTTGTTTGATACAAACCAATAGCCGATAATTCGCCGCCCGTATCATTTCGCGACCATGACCCACTACCTCTTCGTCCTCCTCGGCGCCGTTCTGGTGAACAACGTCGTCCTGGTGAAGATCCTCGGCCTGTGTCCGTTCATGGGCGTGTCGAAGAAGCTGGAAACGGCGTTCGGCATGGGCGCCGCGACCACCTTCGTGCTGACCGTCGCCACCGGCGCCAGCTACATCATCGACCACTACCTGCTGATGCCCTTCGGGCTGGAATACCTGCGCACGCTGTCGTTCATCGTCACCATCGCGGCCATCGTCCAGCTCACCGAGATGGTCATCCAGAAGACCAGCCCGGTGCTGCATCAGGTGCTCGGCATCTACCTGCCGCTGATCACAACCAACTGCGCGGTGCTCGGCGTGCCGCTCCTGAACATCGCCAACAAGCACGACTTCGTCGACTCGCTGCTGTTCGGCGCCGGCAGCGCGGTCGGTTTCTCGCTGGTGCTGGTGCTCTTCGCCGGCATCCGCGAGCGCATCGAGGGCGCCGACGTGCCGCAGCACTTCAAGGGCGCTGCGATCGCGATGATCACCGCCGGCCTGATGTCGCTGGCCTTCATGGGCTTCGCCGGACTGGACAAGTACCAATGATCACCGCCATCGCGATCATGGCGCTCGGCGCCATCGTCCTCGGCGCCGCGCTCGGCTACGCATCGATCAAGTTCAAGGTCGAGGGCGATCCGCTGGTCGAGAAGATCGACGCCATCCTGCCGCAGACGCAGTGCGGGCAGTGCGGCTATCCCGGCTGCCGTCCGTACGCCGAGGCGATCAACAAGGGCGAGGCCGACATCAACCTGTGCCCGCCGGGCGGCATCGAGGGCGTGCAGCGCCTGGCCGACCTGCTCGGCCGCGAGGTGAAGCCGCTGGAAGCGGAAGAGAAGCCGAAGGCGGTCGCCTTCATCGACGAGCAGACCTGCATCGGCTGCACGCTGTGCATCCAGGCCTGCCCGGTCGACGCCATCGTCGGCGCCGCCAAGCAGATGCACACCATCGTCGACGACCTGTGCACGGGCTGCGAGCTGTGCGTGCCGCCGTGCCCGGTCGAGTGCATCACGATGGAGCCGATCGGCGAGAACCTCGACAACTGGAAGTGGAAGTATCCGGTGATCGAACTGAAGAAGGTCGCCTGATGCTGCAACTGTTCAAGTTCAAGGGCGGCGTCAAGCCGCAGACCAACAAGACGCAATCCGTCGCCGCGCCGATCGGCGTCGCGCCGCTGCCCTCGCGCCTGTTCGTGCCGCTGCACCAGTCGATCGGCGGCACGCCGCGGCCGCTGGTGCAGACCGGCGAGCGCGTGCTGAAGGGCCAGTTGATCGGCGCCGCCGACGGCTGGATCTCGTCGGCCGTGCACGCGCCGACCTCGGGCACCGTGCGCGCCATCGCCGAGCACGTTGCCGCCCACCCCTCGGGCCTGACCACGCTGTCGGTCGAAATCGAGCCGGACGGCCGCGACGAATGGATAGCCCGCACGCCGATCGACCACGGCGCGATGGCGCCGGAGGCGGTGCGTGAGCGCCTGCGCGAAGCGGGCGTCGTCGGCCTCGGCGGCGCCGTGTTCCCGACCCACGGCAAGCTCACCGCGTCGAAGACGGTGCCGATGGAGGAGCTGGTGATCAATGGCGCCGAGTGCGAGCCGTACATCACCTGCGACGACCTGCTGATGCGCGAGCGCGCCGAAGAGGTCATCCGCGGCGTCGGCGTCTTCCGCGACCTGCTGCAGCCGAAGCGCGTGCTGATCGGCATCGAGGACAACAAGCCGGAGGCCGTCGCCGCGCTGCAGGCGGCGGTGGCGAGGCTCGGCGAGGACTTCGCGGTGGTCGCCGTGCCGACGCTGTACCCGGCCGGCGGTGCCAAGCAGCTGATCCGCGTGCTCACCGGCAAGGAGGTACCGTCGACGAAGCGCTCGACCGACCTCGGCGTGCAGTGCTTCAACGTCGCCACCGCCTACACCGCATGGCGCGCCGTCGCCCACGGCGAGCCGGTCGTCTCGCGCATCGTCACGCTGACCGGCAACGTCGAGCGCCCGCGCAACTGGGAAGCGCTGCTCGGCACGCCGCTCTCCGAATTCGTCGCGCTCGGCGCGCCGAAGCCCGACACCGACGGCTACCTGATGGGCGGGCCGATGATGGGCTTCGCGATGCCGGGCATGGACGCGCCGCTGGTCAAGGCCACCAACTGCATCATCGCTTCGTCGCCCACGCTGTTCCCGCCGAAGGCGCCGGAGATGCCGTGCATCCGCTGCGGCGAGTGCGCCAAGGTCTGCCCGCACGAGCTGCAGCCGTTCGAGCTGTACTGGTTCTCGCGCGCGAAGAACTTCGGCAAGACGCAGGAGTACCACATCTTCGACTGCATCGAATGCGGCTGCTGCAGCTTCGTCTGCCCGAGCCGGATTCCGCTGGTGCAGTACTTCCGCTTCGCGAAGAGCGAGATCTGGGCGCGCGAGAAGGAGAAGAACGCCGCCGACCAGGCCAAGGCGCGCTTCGAGTGGAAGACCGAACGCGACGAACGGGAAAAGGCGGAAAAGGCCGAGAAGCTGGCCAAGGCCGCCGCCGCGCAGGCGGCGAAGAAGGCGGCGGAAGCCGCCGCGGCCGCGGCGGCGGGGGCCGACGCCAGCGCCGCACCGGCCGCCGACGCCCCGGTCGACGCCGAGGCAGCGAAGAAGGCCGCGATCGCCGCCGCGCTGGAGCGCGCCCGCGCGCAGCGCGAGGCGGCCGCCCCGAAGAACACCGAACAGCTGACACCGGCGCAGCAGCGGGAGATCGCCGCGGTCGACGCGCTCCGCCGGCAGGCCGGCATCGAGCCCGCCGCCGACCCCGCCCCGGCCGAGGAGCCGAAACCGTGACCGACTTCAGCACGCCGCCCTACCTGTTGAAGAACGCCAGCGTGCAGCGCGTCATGCTGCAGGTGCTGGCCGCACTGCTGCCGGGCGTTGCCGCCTACGTCTGGATCTTCGGCCCGGTGATCCTGGTCCAGCTGGCGCTGGCGACGGCCACCGCGCTCGCCGCCGAGGCGGCGATGCTGAAGCTGCGCGAGAAGCCGCAGGCGATGTTCCTCGCCGACGGCAGCGCCGTCGTCACCGCCTGGCTGATCGCGCTCACCTTCCCGCCGCTCAGCCCGTGGTGGCTGATCGTCACCGGCACGCTGTTCGCGATCGTCGTCGCCAAGCACCTCTACGGCGGCCTCGGCCAGAACCCGTTCAACCCGGCGATGGTCGCCTTCGCCGTCTGCATCGTCTCCTTCCCGGCGCTGATGTCGCAGTGGCCGGCGGTCGGCCTCAAGGTCGCCTTCGCCGACCAGGTCGGCGTCGTCTTCGGCCTGCTGCCGCGCGTAGACGCGATCTCCGGCGCGACGCCGCTGGACACGCTGAAGACCGCGCTGAAGCTCGAGGACGGCCAGTTCAGCGTCGCCCAGCTGCTCGCCAACCAGGACGTGTTCGGCTTCTTCGCCGGCCGCGGCTGGGAATGGGTGGCCGGCGGCTACCTGCTCGGCGGCCTCTGGCTGTGGCAGCGCGGCATCGTCACCTGGCACGCGCCGCTGGGCTTCATCGCCGGCCTGTCGCTGCTCGCCGGCGGCCTCTGGCTGTACAACCCGGCGCAGTTCGCCAACCCGCTGTTCCACCTCTTCTCCGGCGGCGCCATGCTCGGCGCCTGGTTCATCGTCACCGACCCGGTGTCCGGCTGCACGACGCCCCGCGGCAAGCTGATCTTCGGCGTCGCCGCGGGCGTCCTCGCCTACGTCATCCGCGTCTTCGGCGGCTACCCCGACGGCGTCGCCTTCGCCGTGCTGCTGATGAACCTCTGCGCGCCGCTGATCGACCTCTACACGCAGCCGGCGATCTTCGGCATGAAGGACAAATCGTGATGAAGAGACACGAGCCGACGGCAGCGGCGATGGCGGTGCGCACCGCCGTCATCCTCTTCGTCTTCGTCATCATCTTCACCGGCGTGCTCGCCGGCGCCTACCTGTGGACCAAGCCGGCGCTCGAAGCCTCGGCCGCCGAGGAGAAGATGAAGCTGATCGACGAGGTGCTGCCGCGCAGCGCCTACGACAACGAGCTGCTCAAGGACACGCTGACGCTGCCGGCCAGCCCGCTGCTCGGCAGCGACGGCGAGACCGTCGCCTACCGCGCGACGAAGGGCGGCCGGCCGGTGGCAGTCGTGCTCGAGGCGGCGGCCCCGGACGGCTATTCCGGCAGGATCCGCCTGCTCGTCGCGATCGCCGTCGACGGCGCCGTCAGCGGCGTGCGCGTCACCCAGCACAAGGAAACGCCGGGGCTGGGCGACTACATCGAGCCGAAGAAGGACAAGAACAAGGCGCGGCCGTGGATCACCCAGTTCGACGGCCTCAGCTACGCCGCCGTCACCGACAAGGACTGGAAGGTGAAGAAGGACGGCGGCCGCTTCGACTTCGTCGCCGGCGCCACGGTGACGCCGCGCGCGGTGGTCAAGGCGGTACGCAAGGCGACCCGCTACGTCGCCGAGAACCAGAACCGGCTCTACGCGTCGAAGTAGGGACGAAAGCGAGGAACCCGATGATCGCCCGCGACGAATTCCGCAGCATCGCCCACAACGGCCTCTGGAAGCAGAACACCAGCCTGATCCAGATCCTCGGCCTGTGCCCGCTGCTCGCCGTGACCACCAACGCGGTCAACGGCATCATGCTGTCGCTGGCGACGATCCTGGTGATGGCGCTCTCCGGCGTCGCCGTCGCCAGCCTCAGGAACTTCATCCCGCACGAGATCCGCATCCCGGTGTTCATCCTGATCGTCGCCGCGCTGGTCACCGTCGTCGACCTGCTGTTCAACGCCAAGCTGCACGATCTCTACCTGGTCCTCGGCATCTTCATCCCGCTGATCGTCACCAACTGCATCGTGCTCGCCCGCGTCGAGGCCTACGCCGCCAAGAACCCGCCGCTGCAGGCGACGCTCGACGGCGTCTTCATGGGTGTCGGCATGCTGTGGACGCTGGGCCTGCTCGGCGGCCTGCGCGAGCTGATCGGCGCCGGCACGCTGTTCTCCGGCATCGACCTCGTGATCCCCGGCCTGCAACCGCTGCAGCTGCTGCCGGCCGACTATCCCGGCCTGCTGCTGGCGATCCTGCCGCCCGGCGCCTTCATCCTGCTCGGCTGCATGATCGCCTGGAAGAACTGGGTCGAGGCGCGCGCCGCGGCGCGCCGGCAGCCCCCCGCGGTGGCGGCCGCCGCCGGCCACTGATCCGGACATGAACGCCGCCCAGCGGACCGAGTTCTTCGCCCGCCTGCACGCCGCCAACCCGGCGCCGACGACCGAGCTCGAATACGGCTCGCCGTTCCAGCTGCTGATCGCCGTCATCCTCTCGGCGCAAGCCACCGACGTCTCGGTGAACAAGGCGACGAAGCAGCTCTTCGCCGATGCGCCGACGCCGGCGGCGATGGCCGCGCTCGGCGAGGAGCGGCTGGCCGACTACATCAAGACGATCGGCCTCTACCGGACCAAGGCGAAGAACGTCGTCGCCACCTGCAGGATCCTCGTCGCGAACCACGGCGGCGAGGTGCCGGCGACCCGCGAGGCGCTCGAAGCGCTGCCCGGCGTCGGCCGCAAGACCGCCAACGTGGTGCTCAACACCGCCTTCGGCGAACCGACGATCGCCGTCGACACGCACATCTTCCGCGTCGCCAACCGCACCGGGCTGGCCCCCGGCAGGACGCCGCTGGCGGTCGAGCAGAAGCTGCTGAAGGCGGTGCCGGCGCCGTACCGGCGCGACGCCCACCACTGGCTGATCCTGCACGGCCGCTACATCTGCACGGCGCGCCGGCCGCACTGCGAGCGCTGCCCGCTCGTCGACCTGTGCGAGTACAAGGGAAAGGCGCTGGCCTGAGGCCGGCCGCCGACCGACGATGAGCGCCGCCACCGCCCTGCTCGCCGGCAACGACGCCGTTCCCGAGCTCGCCGCGCAGGTCGTCGAGGAGGCACTGCGCCGCGCCGGCCGCGCGCAGGCCAACAGCGTGCTGCTGTTCCTCAGCCCGGAGTTCTCGCGCCATGCACAGCCGGCGGTACGCGCCGCCGCGCGCGCAGCGCAATGCACGCAGGTCTTCGGCGGCATCGCCGCCGGCCTGTGCACCGAGACCGGCTGGGCGCTCGACCGCCCGGCGGCGGCGGCGATGGTGCTCTGCGACGGCGTCTCGCTGCGCGCGCCGGCAGCCGGCGGCGACGCCCCGCTGCTCAGCTGCACGACGACGCCCTTCCCTTCCGAATGGGCGCACAGCCGGCGCTGCGGCCTGCTCTTCCACGGCAACGGCGGCGACGGCGCGGTCTGGCAGCAGAGCCGGGTGGCGGCCGCGGGCAGCGTCGACGCCTGCATGCACGGCGCCGCCCTGCGCCTCGCGGTATCCAGCGGGCTGCACCGGCTGGGCATGCCGCTGCCGGTCGAGCAGCTGCGCGGCTACGACCTGCAGTCGCTGGGCGGGCAGTACGCGCTCGATTCGCTGCTGCGCCAGCTGCCGGCGGCGTGGCGCGAGCATCTGCCGCTGCACCAGGTCAATGCGCTGATCGAGGACCCGGACGCGCCGGACGGCCTGCAGGTGGCGGCGATCATCTCGGCCAATGCCGACCGCTCGCTGACGCTGACCGTGCCGCTCGCCGCCGGCCAGCGGCTGTGCTGGGCGATCCGCCAGCCGCTCGCGGCCGAGACCGAGATGCGCGAGAGCCTGCGCCAGAGCGACGCCGCCGCCGGCGCGGCACCCGACTTCGCGCTGTTCTTCTCCTGCATTGGCCGCGGCCCCTACTTCTACGGCGGCGAGGACCGCGACCTGGCGGCGCTGACCGAGGCCCACCCCGGGCTGCCGGTGCTCGGCGCCTACGGCACCGGGCAGATCGCCTTCCGCGGCGACGCCAGCCGGCAGCTGCACAATTCGGTCGTCACCGCCTTCTTCAACGAACACCCCCGCGAGAACGAAGATGTTCAATCCCAGTCGTGAACAGGTGCGCCGCTTCTTCTGCGACGCCTGGCGCAAGCACCTCAACCGCTCGGTGCTCGACGGCGCCGAAGTCACCGCTATCGACATCATCCTCCGCCACCCCGAGTACCACGCGCTGCTGGCGAGCGGCGAGGAGGCCGTCGCCCGCGACTGGACGCCCGAGGGCGGCGAGATGAACCCCTTCCTGCACCTCTCGCTGCACCTCGCGGTGGCCGAGCAGATCGCCATCGACCAGCCGCCCGGCGTGCGCGCGGCGTGGCAGAAGCTGGCGGCGCGGCACGACCCGCACGCCGCCGAGCACATCATCCTCGAATGCCTCGGCGAGACCATTTTCCGCGCGCAGCAGGTCGGCGGCGGCATGGACGCGCAGGCCTACGTCGAAAGCATCGAGCGCGCCGCGCGCGGCTGAGTTACGCCGCTACCACGTCCGCCGCGCGGCGATCAGCGCCTCGGCCGCCGCCGCGTCGAGCGGCGGCGCGAAGTAGTAGCCCTGCCCGTAGTCGACGCCCAGTACCCGCAGCTGCGCCAGCTGCTCCGCCTTCTCGACCCCCTCGGCGACGAGATCCATGTTCAGCGTGCGCGCCAGCGCAACGATGGTCTGCACGATCTCGGCGTCCTTGCGGTCGACGTCCATGCGGCGCACGAACGAGGCGTCGATCTTCAGCGTATCGAGCGGGAAGCGGTGCAGGTAGGACAGCGACGAGTAGCCGGTACCGAAGTCGTCCATCAGCAGCTTGATCCCCATCGCGCGCAGCGTCTCCAGCACGTCCGCCGCCGCGTCGGCGTGCTCCATCAGCACCGTCTCGGTCACCTCCAGCTTCAGCGCGTCGGTCGCCAGCCCGGTCTCGGCGAGCACCGCCGCGATCTGCTGCGCCAGGTCGGGCTGCGCGAACTGCCGGCCGGCGAGGTTGACGCTCATCTGCAGCGGCATCTGCCCGGGGTAGCGCTGCTGCCAGTCGCGCATCTGGCGGCAGGCCTCGGCCAGCACCCAGCGGCCGATCGACAGGATCAGCCCGGTTTCCTCGGTCAGCGGAATGAACGCCGACGGCCCGAGCAGGCTGCCGTCGGGGCGGCGCATGCGCACCAGCGCCTCGAAGCCGGCCAGCCGGCCGCTGGCGAGCGCGACGACCGGCTGGTAATAGACGCGGAACTCCTCGCCGCGGGCGACCGCCTGGCGCAGCTCGGTCTCCATCGTCAGCTGCGCGACGGCGCGCTCGCGCAGGTCGGCGGCGAACAGTACGTGGCACGCGCCGCCGCGCCGCGTCGCGTCGTGCGCCGCGGTCTCGGCGTCGCGCAGCACGTCGCCGGGGGCGACGTAGCCAGGCCGGCCGAGGACGATGCCGACGCTGGCGGAGGTAAACAGCGCATGCCCCTCGATGTTGAAGCCGGCCGCCAGCCCACCCTGCAGGTGCTCCGCGAAATGCCGCGCCTCGGCGGCATCGCGCGTTTCGTCGAGCAGGATCGCGAAGCTCTGGCCGCCGACCCGCGCCAGCGTGTCGCCCGGCCGCAGGCCGTGCCCGAGCCGCTGCGCGACGGCGATCAGCAGCTGGTCGCCGACGGCGTCGCCGAGGCTGTCGGTGACCAGCCGGAAGCGGTCGAGCACCAGGAAGAGCAGTGCGAAGCCGCTGCCGGGTTCGATCCGGCAGCGGTCGAGCGCATCGCCGAGCCGGCTGAGCAGCAGCGCGCGGTTGGGCAGGCCGGTCAGGCTGTCGCGCAGGAGCTCCTCCTCGACCACGGTGGCCAGCATCACGCGCGCCGACGCGGCGCCGATGACGCCGGCGAGCTGCGCCTCGCAGTAGCGCGCCAGCTCGGCGTCGATCTCCTTCGGCCACTCCAGCCCGCGCTGCCGCGCGTAGGCGACGAAGGACAGCCGTGCGCTGGCGGCGCCGAGGAAACGTGCCATCAGCGCATGCAGGTCGGGCAGCGACCCGCTCGCCCGCCAGGCGCGTTCGGCGCTGCGCTCGTGCCGGAAGACGTCGACGAAGAGCGCCGCCTGCGTCTGTTCGACCGCATCCTGGCCGCTCAGCACCGATACGGCGAGGTAAGCACCGACGTTGGCGAACATGCTCCACAGCATCGCGTGCGTGATCTCGTCGAGCCCTTCCAGCCCGAACAGCGCGAGCGGCCGCAGCAGCGCCAGGCCGAACGGTCCCGCGTCGAGCAGCGCCATCGGCAGCCAGCCGGAGCGCGCCAGCGCCGGCAGCATCAGCGTGTAGGCCCAAACCAGGAAGCCGGCGCCGAGGCCGGCCAGCGCACCGGCCTTGGTACCGCCCTTCCAGTAGATGCCGCCAAGCAGCGCCGGTGCGAACTGGGCGACGGCGGCAAACGAGATGAGGCCGATCGAGACCAGCGCATAGGCCTCGCCGGCCAGCCGGTAATAGGCGTAGCCGAGCAGCAGGCCGGCGACGATGGTGCCGCGCCGGATCGTCAGCAGCAGGCCGGAGAGGTCGGTGCGCTCGGCCAGCCGCAGCGCGCTGATGCGCAGCAGCACCGGCATCACCAGGTCGTTGCAGACCATCGTCGACAGCGCGATGGTTTCGACGATGACCATCCCGGTCGCCGCCGAGAAGCCGCCGAGGAAGACCAGCAACGCCAGCGCCTCCTGCTGGCCGGACATCGGCAGCGTCAGCACGAAGGTATCGGGATTGACGCCGGCGGCGCCGAAGTGCAGCAGGCCGCCGAAGGCGATCGGCAGCACGAACAGGTTGAACAGCAGCAGGTAGAGCGGGAACAGCCAGATCGCCTTGTTCAGGTGCGCCTCGTCGACATTCTCGACCACCGCCACCTGGAACTGGCGCGGCAGGAACATGATCGCCAGCATGCTGACGAAGGCCAGCGAAAACAGCGACGCCCAGCTGCGGTAGATGTCGGTCGCGCCGCCGCCGATGGTGAACACCTCGGCGATGCGCGGCACCGCCGCCGCGCGCGTGAACAGGTCGGCGACGCCGTCGTACATGCCCCAGGTGACGAAGGCGCCGACGGCGACGAAGGCGAGCAGCTTGACCAGCGACTCGAAGGCGATCGCCGCCACCATGCCCTCGTGGCGCTCGGCGGCATCGAGCTTGCGCGTGCCGAAGACGACGGTGAACGCCGCCAGCGCCAGCGCCACGTAGAACGCCGTGTCGTGCCAGATGCTCTCCGCGCCGGCGGCAAGCGGCAGCACCTCGGGATAGGCGCGCAGGACGTTGAAGCTGGTCGACAGCGCCTTCAGCTGCAGCGAGATGTAGGGCGTGACGCCGACCACCGCGATCACCGTGACCAGCCCGGCGAGCAATGCGCTCTTGCCGTAGCGCGAGGAGATGAAGTCGGCCAGCGAGGTCAGGCGATTGTCCTTGGCGATGCGGATGATCTTGCGCAGCACCACCCACCACAGCGCGACCATCACCGTCGGGCCGAGATATACCGGCAGGAAGCCGATGCCGCTGTCGGCGGCGCGGCCGACACTCCCGTAGAAGGTCCATGCGGTGGCATAGACGCCGAGCGAAAGGGCATAGACGTAGGGGCTGGCGATCAGGCTGCGGCCGGCGGCGGCGGCCCGGTCACCGCGCCAGGCGATGAAGAAGAGCAGGCCCAGATAGGCGCCGGCGACCGAAAGGATGATCCACGCGGGCACGATTCACCTTCCGCGGCCGGCCGCCCGCTGCGCAAGGTTCCGGCGCACGGCGCTACCGCCTCTCGACGATCAGCGCCAACAGCGCGATCAACAGCACCCACGCGGCGTACGCATAGACGAACAACAGCGGCACGCCGGCGAACAGCTCGTCGCGGTTGAACAGCGCCAGCAGCGGGTAGTTGAACAGCAGGCATCCCAGCACGAACACGGCCGCCAAGCGCTGCGCCTTGATGTTGGGCTTGTTCATCGCTCCCCCGCCTCGGCATGGATGTTTCGCCATTCCTCCCGTGAACAATAGTCAGGCCACGCTGCCGCCGCAATGCGGCGGCGGTGCTACCATTCAAGCTTGCATCGCCGCCGCGGCGGCCGACCCTAGCGAGAATTTCCATGCGTTTCGAAGGCACCGAAAACTACGTCGCCACGCGCGACCTGACGCTTGCGGTCAATGCCGCGGTGACGCTGCAGCGGCCGCTGCTGATCAAGGGCGAACCGGGCACGGGGAAAACCATGCTCGCCGAGGAAGTGGCGGCGGCGCTCGGCCTGCCGCTGTTCCAGTGGCACATTAAGTCCACCACCAAGGCGCAGCAGGGCCTCTACGAGTACGACGCGGTGTCGCGGCTGCGCGACTCGCAGCTCGGCGACCCGAAGGTCGAGGACATCGCCCACTACATCGTCAAGGGCGTGCTGTGGCAGGCCTTCGAATGCGAGACGCCGAGCGTGGTGCTGATCGACGAGATCGACAAGGCCGACATCGAGTTCCCCAACGACTTGCTGCGCGAGCTCGACCGCATGGAGTTCCACGTCTACGAGACGCGGCAGACGGTGCGCGCGCGCCACCGGCCGCTGGTGTTCATCACCTCGAACAACGAGAAGGAGCTGCCCGATGCCTTCCTGCGCCGCTGCTTCTTCCACTACATCAAGTTCCCCGACCGCGAGACGATGGCGAAGATCGTCGGCGTGCATTTCCCGGACCTGAAGAAGACGCTGCTGCGCGAGGCGCTGGAGGTCTTCTTCGAGCTGCGCGAGGTGCCGGGGCTGAAGAAGAAGCCGTCCACCTCGGAGCTGCTCGACTGGCTGAAGCTGCTGCTGGCCGAGGACATCCCGCCCGAGGCGCTGCGCGCGAAGGAGCAGAAGGCGGCGATCCCGCCGCTGCACGGTGCGCTGCTGAAGAACGAGCAGGACGTGCACCTCTTCGAGCGGCTGGTCTTCATGGCGCGGCAGAACCGCTGACGTAGCCCGCGAGGCCGGCATGCTCGTCGACTTCTTCCTGCACCTCAAGGACCGCCGGCTGCCGGTGTCGACCAAGGAATTCCTGACGCTGCTGGAAGCGCTGCAGCAGGGCGTCATCGGCCACAGCCTCGACGACTTCTACTTCCTCGCGCGCAGCGCGCTGGTCAAGGACGAGGCCAACTTCGACAAATACGACCGCGCCTTCGCCGAATACTTCAAGGGCGTCGAGTCCTTGCCCGGGATGGACGCGCTGATCCCCGAGGACTGGCTGCGGCAGTCGATCAAGCGCCACCTGACGCCGGAACAGCGGGCGAAGCTCGAAAAGCTCGGCTGGGACAAGCTGATGGAGGAATTCCAGAAGCGCCTCGCCGAGCAGAAGGGGCGCCACGCCGGCGGCAGCAAGTGGATCGGCACCGGCGGCAGTTCGCCCTTCGGCCACGGCGGCACGCATCCCGAGGGCATCCGCGTCGGCGGCAAAAGCGAGAACCGCTCGGCGGTGAAGGTCTGGGAGAAGCGCGAGTTCAAGAACCTCGACGACCAGGTCGAGCTCGGCACGCGCAACATCAAGGTCGCGCTGCGCCGGCTGCGCCGCTTCGCGCGCGAGGGCGCCGCCGAGGAGCTCGACCTCGACGGCACCATCGCCGGCACCGCCAGGAACGCCGGCTGGCTCGACCTACAGATGCGCCCGGAACGGCACAACGCGGTCAAGGTGCTGCTCTTCCTCGACATCGGCGGCTCGATGGACGACCACGTGCGCATCTGCGAGGAACTGTTTTCGGCCTGCCGCAGCGAGTTCAAGCACCTCGAGCACTACTACTTCCACAACTGCGTCTACGAGGGCCTGTGGCAGGACAACCGCCGCCGCCACGACGAGCGCATCCCGACCCGCGACGTGCTGCACCGCTACGGCAGCGACTACAAGGCGGTCTTCGTCGGCGACGCCAGCATGAGCCCGTACGAGATCCTGCACCCGGGCGGCAGCGTCGAGCACTGGAACGAGGAACCGGGCGCCGTCTGGCTCGGTCGAATTACCGAGGCTTTCCCGCATGCGATCTGGCTCAACCCCGAGCCGGAACACGTCTGGCAGTACCGCCAGTCGACGGCGCTGATCCGCAACCTGATGGGCGGGCGGATGTTCCCGCTGACGCTCGACGGGCTGACGCGCGGCATGCACCAGTTGAGCAAGTAGTGCGGCGCATGTTCCGCTCACCAGTGAGCTGGAGTAGAGTGGACCCCAAACGACAACACGTGAGGAGGCGACGATGAGACAGGGAGCGACGCACCGGCACCCCGCGCAGATCGGGGGCACATTGCGGCCACACTACTGGGCGGGCACCGACCTCGGCGACGACCTGATCGCGGTGATCGAGGACCTCGCCGACGACGACGCCGACTGCCGCAGCGACACCCCGTGGCGGGTGCTGATCGCCGACGACGACCACAGCGTGCACGAGGCCACCGTCGCCGCGCTGGCCGGGCAGCGCATCGAGGACCGGCCGCTCAGCTTCCTGCACGCCTATTCCGCCCGCGAGACGATCTCGCTGCTCGCCGCCGGCGACCCGGTGCACCTCGTCCTCCTCGACGTCGTCATGGAATCGCCGGACGCCGGGCTGCACGCGGTGAACGACATCCGCGAGAACCTCGGCCTGCGCGACCTGAAGATCGTGATCCGCACCGGCCAGCCGGGGCTCGCCTCCGAGCAGGATATCCGCGACCGCTATGCGATCGACGGTTACGCCAACAAGGCCGAACTGACGCGCAGCATGCTGCGCGAGGTGATCGCCGCCGCGCTCGGACCCGGCTCGGCCACGCTGGAAGGCGCCTGACCATGAACGTCCGGCGGCGGCTGCTGCACGCGATGGCCGCGGCCGGCGTGCTCGGCCCGGCCGGCGCCGTCGGCCTGATCCGCGAGGCGCTGGCCGGCGGCGCGACGCCGGTGGCGCCGGGCATCCACCGCATCCGCGGCACCGTCACCGTAAACGGCCAGCCGGCGCGCGAGGGGCAGTTGCTGCGTGCCGGCGACACCGTCGCTACCGGACCGAAGAGCGAGGCGATCTACGTCATCGGCCAGGACGCCTTCCTGCAGCGCGAGCGGGCCACCGTCAGCGTCGCCGGCGAGGCCGTCGCCAACGTCATGCGCCTGATCACGGGCGGCCTGCTGTCGGTGTTCGGCAAGGGCGAGAAGCGGCTGGAGGTGCCGACGGCGACCATCGGCATCCGCGGCACCGCGTGCTACCTGGATGCGAGCGAGAAATCGGTCTATTTCTGCCTCTGCTACGGCACCGCCGAGTTGCAGCCGAAAGCCGAGCCCGGCCGCGTCGAGCGCATCGTCACCCAGTACCACGACCGGCCGATGATGATCAACAACGATCCGTCGCTGCCGACGATGTGGTCGGCGCCGGTGGTAGACCACAGCGAC
The DNA here is from genome assembly GCF_016858125.1 of Azospira restricta. Lineage (NCBI taxonomy): Bacteria > Pseudomonadati > Pseudomonadota > Betaproteobacteria > Rhodocyclales > Rhodocyclaceae > Azospira > Azospira restricta. The sequence continues at coordinate 2,206,553 of NZ_CP064781.1, read as the reverse complement.
GCCGAGCTGACCATGCTCGAAAACCTCGTCGGTCGCTGGCCGCCGTTCTACGGAAAGTCCGGGCTGATCGGCTACTGATCGTTCGGCGGCGCCACCTTCAGCACCTCGTCGAGCGTCGTCAGCCCCTGCGCCGCCTTGGTCGCGCCGGAGATGCGCAAGGGCTTCATCCCCTCCCGGTAGGCCTGCTCGCGGACGCGGGCGATCTCGGTGTCGGGGCGGATCAGCTGCTTCAGCTCGGGGCTCATCAGCATGATTTCGTACAGGCCGACGCGGCCGGCATAGCCGGTCATGCGGCACTCCAGGCAGCCGACCGGATGATGCAGCTGCGGCGGCCGGCTGGCCTTCCACGGCGCCACCAGCGCGTTCCACGCCTCCTCGTCCTCCGCCCGCATCGGCGCCGCCTTCTTGCAGTGCGGGCACAGCGTGCGCACCAGGCGCTGCGCCATCACGCCGAGCAGCGTCGAGCCGATCAGGTAGGACGGCACGCCGAGGTCGAGGAGGCGCGTCACCGCCGACGGCGCATCGTTGGTATGCAGCGTCGACAGCACCAGGTGGCCGGTCAGCGCCGCCTGGATCGCCATGTCGGCGGTCTCCAGGTCGCGGATCTCGCCGACCATGATGATGTCCGGGTCCTGCCGCATCAGCGCGCGCACGCCGTCGGCGAAGCCGAGGTCGATCGCCGGCGTCACCTGCATCTGGTTGAACGAGGACTCGATCATCTCGATCGGGTCCTCGATCGTGCACACGTTCACCTCCGGCGTCGCCAGCTGCTTCAGCGTCGAATAGAGCGTCGTCGTCTTGCCCGAGCCGGTCGGACCGGTGACCAGGATGATGCCGTTCGGCTGCCGCGTCATCGCGTGCCAGCGCTTCTGGTCGTCGTCGGAGAAGCCCAGTTCGCGGAAGTCGCGCACCAGCACCTCGGGGTCGAAGACGCGCATCACCAGCTTCTCGCCGAACGCGGTCGGCAGCGTCGACAGGCGCAGCTCGATCTCCTGCCCGTCCGGCGTGCGCGTCTTGATGCGGCCGTCCTGCGGGCGGCGCTTCTCGATCACGTCCATGCGCCCGAGCAGCTTGATGCGGCTGGTCATCGCCGTCGCCACCGCCATCGGGATCTGGTAGACCTGATGCAGCACGCCGTCGATGCGGAAGCGGACGATGCCCAGCTCGCGCCGCGGCTCGATGTGGATGTCGGAGGCGCGCTGTTCGAAGGCGTACTGCCACAGCCAGTCGACGATGTTGACGATGTGCTGGTCGTTGGCGTCGAACTGGCGGTTGCTGCGGCCGAGGTCGACCAGCTGCTCGAACGAGGAGAGGCCGCTGGTGTTGCCGCCGCTCTTCGCGGCGTTCTTCACCGAGCGCGCCAGGTTGTAGAACTCGACCAGGTAGCGCGCGATGTCCGACGGGTTGGCGACGACGCGGCGGATCTGCTTCTTCAGGATCGGCTCGAGCTCCTTCTCCCATTCGCGGATGTACGGCTCGGCGGTGGCGATCACCACCTCCCTGGTCGTCACCTGCAGCGGCAGGATCTTGAAGCGCGTCGCGTAGGCGCTCGACATGACGTCGGTGACGATCGAGAAATCGACCTTGAGCGGGTCGATATGGACGTACTCCAGCCCGACCCGCTGCGCCAGCCACTCGGTGAGGTCCTCCAGGTGCAGCGGCTTGTTCGGCGGCTGCAGGTTGCGCCACTTCTGGTCGGCGGCCAGCACCAGCGGGTGGATGTCGCCGCGGAAGAGGCGGCGCTCGGCGACCAGGCGCTCGGCCTCGCCCTTGTCCACCATGCCGTCGGCGACCAGCCAGCCGACCACCTCGGGCAGGGTCAGACGATGTTCGTGCACCACCGGTGAAGCCATTGCGCGCCCCTCTTCGACAGATGACGGGCACTATACCGCCGCCCCCGATGCCGCTCAATGTCGTTCCGACGGGACAGCACGGCAGTGCCCGCCAATTCCCCTGCCCCGGTTGCACGTTTTTTTTTGAACGCCGGAAACCGATTCGCGTCAAATTGTGATGTGTTGCGGCACGCATCCGCCGCCGCTTTTGGGAAAGGCCCCAGCCAACGTAGCCCAGAGGAGATCCGGCATGCCCGACGTTTACGACTTCTCCGCGCGCAGTCTCGACGGCCGCGACGTCCACCTCGGCGAGTATCGCGGCCAGGTGCTGCTGATCGTCAACACCGCCAGCCGCTGCGGCTTCACGCCGCAGTACGAAGGGCTGGAACGACTCTACCGCGACTACCGCGGGCGCGGCTTCGCCGTCCTCGGCTTCCCCTGCAACCAGTTCGGGGCGCAGGAACCGGGCGACGCCGCGGAGATCGCCGACTTCTGCTCGACGACCTACGGCGTCAGCTTCCCGCTGTTCGCCAAGATCGACGTGAACGGCGACAACGCGCACCCGCTCTACCGCCACCTGAAGGAGGCGAAGCCGGGCCTGCTCGGCACCGAGGCGATCAAGTGGAACTTCACCAAGTTCCTCGTCGACCGCAACGGCGAGGTGGTCGAGCGCTTCGCGCCGGCGGTGAAGCCGGACGAGCTGCGCCGGGCGGTCGAAGCGATTATCTGAATCGCCACGGCGCCCCTTCCGCCGGGCTGATGCGGGGCGGTGGCGAGCCCCCTTGCGGCGCCTGCGGAACCCGCTGTAACCCCCGAATCTAACGATAACCCGGCTATTACCAAAGTAATACCGACAGCATCTTTTTGCGTTGAACAAAGGGCCAATGACTGCTACGTTAGGAACGACGAATAGATAGACGCACGACGCGGTTTTTCGAGACGAAGAACAATCCAGAAAGTCCGGTCCATGGCGCACTGGTTTCCAAGACTTCGCGAACGCCTGCTGCTGCTGGTGCTGCTGGCTGTCGCCCCCGGTTTCATGCTGATCGCCTACTCCGCGTGGGAAGGGCGGGCGCAGGCGCGGGCCGGCACCGAACGGCAGACCCGGCAACTGGCGATCCATGTCACCGAGGAACAGAGCCGCCTGATCGCGCAATCCCGGCTGCTGCTCGGCATCCTCTCGCGGCTGCCGATCGTCCGCGACGCGGCGACCGATCCGGAATGCGGCCGCACGCTGAACACGATCCGCCGCGACAACCCGATGTACGGCAACATCGGCGTCGTCGACGCCGAGGGCACGATGCTCTGCAGCGCGCTCGGCTTCAAGGCCGGCATGAACGTCGCCGACCGCAGCTGGTTCCGCCGCGCGCTCGACAGTCGCGGTTTCGCGGCCGGCGACTACCTGATCGGCCGCCTCTCCGGATTGCCCAGCCTGACGCTGTCGCTGCCTGTTCTGGACGATACCGGCACAACGCGCAAGGTCCTCTTCGCCGCGCTCGACCTGTCGTGGCTGTCACGCCTCGCCGATTCTGTACCGCTGCCGCCGGGAACGGCGATCGCGGTGGTCGACAGCGATGGCGTCATACTCTCCCGCCACCCCGATCCGCAACGCGAATGGACCGGACGGAAGGTGCCCTATGAACCGGCGATCGACCGCATCGTCGGCGCCGGCTGCCGCGGCTTCGCCGAGCTGACCGGGATCGATGGGGTGGTACGGTTGAACGCCGTCGAGCCCCTGCGCCTTTTCGAGGACGGCAAATGCCTTTATGTCCGCGTCGGCATCCCGAAAGACGAGGTCTATGCGCCGAGCGAACGGGAATTCCGGCGCAATCTGGCGGCGATGCTCGCGGCCAGCCTGCTGGTGCTGGCGATCGCCTGGTTCGGCGGCGACTGGCTGGTGCTGCGGCGCATGCGCGCGCTGACCACCGCTGCGCAGCGCCTCGGCGACGGCGACCTGGCGGCACGCAGCGGACTGCCGCCGGCACCCGACGAAATCGGCCAGCTCGCCCGCACCTTCGACGACACTGCAGCGCACCTGCAGGACCGCGAACAGCGCCTGCTCGACAGCGACCGTTCGCTCGCCCGCGCCAACCGCGCGCTGAAGGTACTGAGCGCCGGCAACCGCACGATGCTGCACGCGACCGACGAACCCGCGCTGCTCGCCGCGATGTGCCGCGTGATCGTCGACGCTGGCGGCTACCCGATGACCTGGGTCGGCTACCGCGAGGACGACGCGGCAAAAACGATCCGCCCAGTGGCGCACAGCGGCTTCGACATCGCCGCTCTCGACCCGCGCAGCCTGACCTGGGACTCGGCTATCGCCGGCAACGCAACCACCGGCGCCGTGCTGCGCAGCGGGCAGCCGTCGCTGTACCGCGTCGGCGACGGCAATCCGCCGCTCGCCTGCATGAGCGACGCCGGCTGCAGCGCGGCGCTGGTGCTGCCGCTGTGCAGCAACGGCGACTGTTTCGGCGTGCTCAATATCTACGCCATCGACGGCGATACCTTCGAGGAGGACGAGATCCGGCTGCTCGGCGAGGCGGCGGACGACCTCGCCTACGGCATCTGCCGCCTGCGCGACCGCGCGCGCAGCCTGCAGGCGGACGAGATCGAAGACCTCTACAACAAGGCGCCCTGCGGCTACCACTCGCTCGATGCCGACGGGCGCATCATCCGCATCAACGACACCGAGCTCGCCTGGCTCGGCTACGCGCACGAGGAGATCGTCGGCCGCCGGCATTTCGCCGACCTGCTGACACCGGCCAGCCGGGCGACCTTCGCCGGGAGTTTCCAGCACTTCAAGGAGTGCGGTGAAATCCGCGACTTCGAATTCGAGATGCTGCGCCGCGACGGCAGCGTGCTGCCGGTACTGCTCAACGCCACCGCGATCCGCGACAGGGCCGGCAACTATCTGTCCAGCCGCTCGACCGTCTACGACATCACGGACCGCAAGCGCGCCGAGGAAGCGCTGCGCCGGGGCAAGGAAGCCGCCGAGGAAGCGACGCGGATGAAGAGCGAGTTCCTCGCCAACATGTCGCACGAGCTGCGCACGCCGCTCAACGCCATCATCGGCTTCTCGGAAGTGCTGCGCGATGGGCTGGTCGGCGAGCTGACGCCGGAGCAGAACGAATACGCCAGCGACATCCACGACAGCGGCCGCCACCTGCTGTCGCTGATCAACGACATCCTCGACCTGTCGCGGATCGAGGCCGGCAAGATGACGCTCGACCTGGAAGCGCTCGACCTCGGCACGCTGCTCGCCAACAGCCTGACGATCGTCAAGGAACAGGCGGCGACGCACCGTATCCGGCTGCGGCTGGAAGCGCCGGCGGACCTGGGCAGCGTGCAGCTCGATGCACGGAAGACCAAGCAGATCGTCTACAACCTGCTCGCCAACGCCGTGAAATTCACGCCCGACGGCGGCAGCGTGACCCTGCGCGCGCGCCGCGTCGCGCGTGCCGAGGTGACGGCGTGGAGAGCGGCGGAAACGACCAATCTGCGCCTGCCGCTGCCGCCGGGCGAATTCGACGAATTCCTCGAACTCGCGATCGAGGACACCGGCATCGGCATCGCGCCGGCCGACGCGCCCCGCCTGTTCCACACCTTCGCCCAGCTCGACGCCTCGCTGGCGCGGGAGACGAAGGGCAGCGGACTGGGCCTCGCGCTGGTACTCAAGCTGGCGCAACTGCACGGCGGCACCGCGGCGCTGGCAAGCGAGCCCGGCCAGGGCAGCCGCTTCCTCGTCTGGCTGCCGTGGCGTGCCGCCGGCGCCGCGACAGAGGAGACAAAACCCACGCCCGAGCCAAGCGCGGCGGTCGCCGGACGCCCCGTCGCGCTGGTGATCGAGGACGACGCGCGCGCCGCCGAACTGCTCCGGCTGCAACTGGAAGCGGAGGGCTTCGCCGTCCGCCACGCCGCCGGCGGCCGGGAAGGACTGGCGCAACTCGCGGCGGAAACGCCGGCGGTGATCATCCTCGACCTGCTGCTCCCCGACGCCGACGGCTGGGAGCTGCTGGCGCAGTTGAAGCAACCCGATTCGCCCGCGGCCCAGGTGCCGGTGGTGATCGTCTCGATCGTCGCCGACACGCAGCGAGGCATCTCGCTCGGCGCCGGCGCCGTGCTGCAGAAGCCGGTGACCCGCGCGGACCTGCTGCGCGCGCTGGCGGACGTGGGGCTGGCGCGGCGGAGCCCGCCGCCCAAGGTTCTGGTCGCCGACGACGACCCGCAGGCGGTCGCGCTGCTCGCCGCCTACCTTGCCGAGGCGGGCTACGCCGTGCTGCGCGCCTTCGGCGGCAGCGAGGCGGTCGCCGCCGCGCGGCGCGAACGGCCCGACCTGCTCGTGCTCGACCTGACGATGCCCGACCTGAACGGCTTCGAGGTCGTCGAGGCGCTGCGTCGCGATCCGGAGACGGCGGCGATGCCGATCGTGATCGTCACCGCCAGGACGCTGTCGGCCGAGGAACGGAAGAGCCTCGACGGCGCAGTCGCGGCGACGCTGGAGAAAGCCAGCTTCGACCATGGGCGCTTCACCGGCGAGGTCCGGCGGGCGCTGCGGGCCGTTGGCAGGAGGAGCGCGCCATGACACGCTGCGTGCTCGTCGTCGAAGACTCCCCGGCCAACATGAAGCTGGCCTGCCTGCTGCTCGGCAAGGCCGGCTACCGCGTGCTGCAGGCCGACAACGCCGGCGACGCGATCGTGCTGGCGCGCGCGCAGCAGCCCGATCTGGTGCTGATGGACATCCAGCTGCCCGGCATGGACGGGCTGACCGCTACCCGCATCCTCAAGAGCGACGCGGCCACGCGCCGCATCAAGGTGGTCGCGCTCACCGCCTTCGCGATGAAGGGCGACGAGGAGCGGATGCTCGCCAGCGGTTGCGATGGCTACATCGCCAAGCCGATCGAGCACCGGAACTTTCTCGCGGAGGTGGCGCGCGTCCTCGCCCTGCCTTGCGCCCACAGGGAGACCCCGCAATGACTTCCGCCAAGCATGTCCTCGTCGCCGACGACGACCCCCGCAACCGCAAGCTGATCGAGACGCTGCTGCGCGCCGAGGGTTACGCCGTGCACAGCGTCGATTCGGGGCAGGACGCGCTCGCCGCGGTCGCCGCCGCCGTCCCCGACCTCATCCTGCTCGACCTGATGATGCCGGGCATGGACGGCTTCGAGGTGGTGCGCCGGCTGGCCGCCGACGCCGCCACCCGCAACATCCCGATCGTCATGGTCACCGCCCTCGACGACGACGCGTCGCGCGCACGCCTGGCGGCGGCCGGCATCCGCGACGTGATCAACAAGCCGATCGACCGCTGGGTGCTGCAGGCCTGCGTCGACAAACTGCTGGGGGAGCGCCATGACGACGCCTGAAACGAGCACTAATGCGGGGGCCGGGCAACGCGAGCTGGAGCGGCTGAACCAGCTCTATGCGATGCTCAGCCAGATCAACCGCGCCATCCTGCGCAGCGACGATCCGCAGGGGCTCTACGGCGCCGTCTGCCGCATCGCCATCGAATGCGGCGGCTTCGCCCTCGCCTGGGTCAGCCTGCTCGACCCGGCGAGCACGCGCGCGGTGCCGGTAGCCGCCGCCGGCCTCGCCCCGCTGCACCAGCTCAAGCGCGTCAACCGCAGCGCCGACGATCCGACGCCGACGCTGCTCGCGCTGCGCGACAAGCGCCCGGTGGTGGTCAACGACACCCGCGACGACCCGCGCATGGCCGCCTGGCGCGAGCTGACCGAGCAATGGAACGTGCGCAGCGGCGGCGCCTTCCCGATCTACCTCGAAGGCGAGATCATCGGCGCCTTCAACGTCGCGGCGACCGAGCCGAACACGCTCAACGACCGGGAAGTAAACCTCCTGGTCGAGGTCGCCGACGACCTCTCGTTCGCGCTCGAAGCGATCCGCCGCGACGAGAAGCGCGTCGCCGCCGAAAGCAAGATGCGCTACCTCGCCTACTACGACACGCAGACCGGCCTGCCCAGCCGCGAGCTGTTCGAGGAACGGCTCGCCGAAGCCTGCCAAAGGCCGGAGCAGAAGGTCGCCGTCCTCGTCGCCGACCTGCGGCACTACCACAGCATCATGCAATCGCTCGGCGCCGGCGCCGGCCAGGACCTGGTCCGCGCGGCCGCCGCGCGACTCGAGACGGCACAGCCGACACTGCCGGTCGCGCGCGTCGCGGAGGCGATGTTCGCGGTGATGCTGTGCGAACCGGACGGGCTTGACGTCGTCGAGGAACTGGCCTGGAGCATCCACAAGGCCCTCGCCGAACCGGTCCGCACCAACGGGCGGGAGGTGCTCCTCGACCCCTTCGTCGGCATCGCCGTCCACCCCCAGGACAGCACCCCGGCCGAGCTGCTGAAGCACGCGATGCAGGCAGCAACCGATACCGCCCACGACGTCTCCGGCCACTGCCGCTTCTTCATCCCCGAGATGGACGACGGCTCGCGCCGGCGCCTCGACCTCGACACCGCGTTGCGCCGCGCGCTCGAACGCGAGGAGTTCACGCTGCATTACCAGCCGCAGGTCGGACTCGCCAGCGGCCGGGTCGTCGGCGCCGAGGCACTGCTGCGCTGGCAGCGCCCGGGGCACGGCCAGATCGCGCCGAACCACTTCATCGCGCTGCTCGAGGACAGCGGGCTGATCGGCCCGGTCGGCGAATGGGTGCTGCACGAGGCCTGCCGCGCCGCGCGGCGCTGGCTGGATGCGGGCCTGCCGCCGCTGCGCATCGCGGTCAACGTCTCGGCGAGGCAGTTCCGCGACCACGACATCCGCGGCCTGGTGCGGCGCGCGCTCGACGCCACCGGACTCGAGCCGCAGCGGCTGGAGCTGGAGCTGACCGAAAGCGCCGTCCTGCGCGATGCCGACAAGGTCATCCGCACGATGCACGAACTGAACGACGACGGCCTCTCGCACGCCCTCGACGATTTCGGCACCGGCTACTCGTCGCTCAGCTACCTGCAGCGGCTGCCGGTCGCCCGCATCAAGATCGACCGCAGCTTCGTCTCCCACATCACCTCCAACCCGGGCGACGCGGCGATCGCGCGCGCCGTGGTCGGCATGGCGCACAGCCTCGGGCTGTCGGTGATCGCCGAAGGCGTCGAGACGGAAGGCCAGCTCGGCTTCCTGAACGGCATCGGCTGCGAAGAAATCCAGGGCTACTACTTCAGCCGCCCGCTGCCCGAGAACGAATTCGTCGCGCTGCTGCGCGAGGGACGGTGCATTCCCGCGGCGCAGGCCGAAAAGCCGGAGCGGGTGCTGCTGCTGGTCGACGACGAGCCGAACGTGATCTCGGCGCTGAAGCGGCTGCTGCGCGGCAAGGGCTACCGCATCGAGGCAACCACCAGCACGCGCGAAGGCTTCGACCTGATGGCGACGCAGCGGCCGGGGGTGGTCATCTGCGACCAGCGCATGCCGGAAATGACCGGCACCGAATTCCTGCGCCGGGTCAAGGAACTCCACCCGGAAACCTTGCGCATCGTGCTGTCCGGCTACACCGAACTCAATTCGGTGATCGACGCCGTCAACCAGGGTGCCGTCTACAAGTTCCTGACCAAGCCCTGGGAGGACAAGGCGCTGTGCGACAGCATCCAGGAAGCGTTCCGCATCTACGAACTGGCGCGTGAGAACCGGGAGCTCACGCGCCTGTTGCACGCACAGCGGCCGGCGGGGCTCGACGCCTGACGGCCGCCGCGCCGGCTCAGGCCGCTTCGGCCTCCGGCAGCGCGATCTTGCCGTCGGTGCTGAACTGGTAGTCGTGGAAGATGTGCTCGGCGGAAAGGATCTGGTAACTGCCGTCGGCACGCTGGCGGGTAGTGTCCTTCAGGCGGTAGGTATAGTGGCCGCAGGTCCAGCAGTCGAAGTTGCGCATGTGCGTGCACAGGCAGGTCTTGTCCATCACCGACACGCGGCGTGCGTCCGGATGCAGCGCCACCTCGCGGTTGTACGAGGTGATGTAGGCGCACTTGCCGTTGGCGTCGAGCAGGTAGCCGTAGGCCTCGCAGTTCGGGCGGATGCCGCTGCCGATGGCCGGGCTGTTCTTCAGCATGCGCATCGGATAGCCGGTCGGCGAGATCTGGTTGACCTCGATGTCGTCCTCGTCGGCCTTGAAGTATTCCTGCTGCACCTTCTCAGGCAGGCCGCACTCTTTCGCCACGGTGAAGCGCGTCGCCACCTGCACGGCGGCGGCGCCGGTCTCCAGGAAACCGACCGCATCGCTGCCGGTGAAGATGCCGCCGGCCGGAATCACCGGGATGTCTAGCTTTTCTTCACGCAGGTAGGCGATGACTTCGGCGGTGATCGTCGCCAGGTCGTACTCGGCCCAGTCCATGCCGAAGCCGAGGTGGCCGCCGGCGAGCGGGCCTTCGACGACGATGTAGTCGGGCATGCGGTTCAGGCGGGCGTTCTTCTTCAGGAACAGCTGCAGCGCACGCACCGAGGAGACGATGATGCCGATCTTCGCGTCGCGGAAGCGCGGGTGGTCCTCGATCAGCGCCAGCGAACCGAGGTGCAGGCCGGCGGCGAGCGTGATGCCGTCGATGCCGGCGTCGAGCGCGGCGGTGAGGCGCACCTTGAGCGTCTCCTTCGGCGCGTTCATCGTCAACTTTTCCATGCAGTTGATGAAGATCATGCCGTCGCCCTGCTTGCGGTCCATCGCGCTGCGCACGTGCAGGCGGGTCGCTTCCTCGACCGTGCCGAGGTCGAACTTGACCACGGCCTTGTCGGCGTTCTCGACGTTGAATTTGTACTGCTTGAGCTTGTCCTTGACGAACTTGGTCTGGTAGCGGCGGTCGGCGACGGTGTTGATCATCGCGTCCGAGATGTGGCCGACGCCGCCCAGCCGCGCAGCCTCCAGTGCCAGATCGGTCGTCGAGATATCGACACCCATGCCACCGATCATGATCGGCACCAGCTCGCGCTTGCCAAATCGCAAGCGGAAATCGTCCACACGCTTCATTCTCATCCTTCCGGTTCGCCGCCCGGGCGCAATCTCGGCGCGCACTCCGGGGCAAGGGCCGGATTTTACGCGATTGTGCCGGCCCGCGCTTGCCCGTTTGAAACGCGGAAACCGGCATCCGGATCAAAAAAGCGCCCGCCGCGGGACGGTATACTGTGCGCCTTTTTCCGGCCCGCCGACGGGCCGTCGCCAGGGAGCATGCGCATGCGTTTCTCCGAACACCCGCTCTGGCTGGTCGGTTTCCGCCCCTTCTTCGCGCTCGCCTGCCTCTCCGGCATGGCGCTGCCGCTCGCCTGGACACTGCTGTTCACCGGTGTCGTGACGCCTCCGGCGTCGCCGCTGGCGCCCAACCAGTGGCACGCCCACGAGATGTTCTTCGGTTTCGGCTGGGCGGTGCTCGGCGGCTTCCTGCTGACCTCGACCAAGAACTGGGTCGGCGTCCGCGGCTACCACGGCACGCCGCTGATCCTGCTCGCCGCCGCTTGGCTGCTCGAGCGGCTGGGCATGTGGTACGCCGGCTACCTGCCGCCGCTGCTGTTCGCCGTCGTCGGCAACCTCTTCCTCGGCGGCATCGTCCTCATGCTGCTGTGGACGCTGGTCCGTCACCGCGAGGACGACAGCTACCGCGTCGACAACCGCTTCTTCCTGATCGCGCTGCCGCTGTTCATCGTCGCCAAGAACCTGCTGCTCGCCCCCGACACCTTCGCCACCGGCTGGAGCATGACGCTGGGGCTCTACCGGCTGGCCTTCCTGGTCATGCTCGAACGGACGCTGACGCAGTTCATGAAGGGCGTCTTCCAGGCGACGATCCTCAGGAAGGCGCCGCTCGACAACGCGATCAAGCTGCTGGCGCTGCTCATGGTCTTCGAGAGCCTGCTGCCGCCGATCCTGTCCGGCGCCATCGCGCTGACGCTCGCCTCGGCGCTGCTCGGCCGCTTCTTCTTCTGGAAGCCGCTGACGGCGATGACGCGCATCGACATCGGCATCATGCACCTCGGCTACCTCGGCATCGTCGGCCAACTGCTGCTCGACGGCTTCGGCCGCTTCGCCAACCTGCACTGGATCGGCACGCTGCCGGTGCACATCTTCACCTTCGGCACGATGGGGCTGATCATCCCGGCGATGATCGTCCGCATCGCCAACGGCCACACCGGCCGCAAGGTGGTCTTCGACCGCCTCGACAAGCTGCTCTTGAAGATCATGATCGCCGCCTTCGTCCTGCGCGTGGTCGCACCGCAGCTGTGGCCCGAGGCCTACCCCGCCTGGGTGCATGCGGCAGCGGCCTGCTGGTTCGTCGCCTTCGGCCTGCTCGGCTGGCGCTACATCCCGCGGCTGCTGCAGCCGCGCGTCGACGGCAAGGTGCACTGAGCGGGCCGCCGGCCCGCCCCCCGCAAGCGCCGGCCGGCCTCAGCCCTTCGCCGGCGGCCGGAACTGCAGCGACTTGTATTCGAGGAATTCCTCCAGCCCGTAGCGGCCCAGCTCGCGGCCGTTGCCCGACTGCTTGTAGCCGCCGAACGGCGCGTAGAGGTTGAACGGGCCGCCGTTGATCTCGATCTGGCCGGTGCGCAGCCGGCGCGCGACCGCCTCGGCGCGTTCGTCGCCGGCCGCCCAGACGCCGCCGGCGAGCCCGTAGGGCGTGCCGTTGGCGATGCGCACCGCGTCGTCCTCGTCTTCGTAGGTGATGATAGCCAGCACCGGCCCGAAGATTTCCTCCTGCGCGATCACGTGCTCCGGACGGACGCGGCCGAACACCGTCGGCGTCACGTAGAAGCCACCCGCCGGAACGCCGGCCGGCAGTTCGCCGCCGCCCGTCAGCAGCTCGGCCCCTTCCGCAACGCCCTTGGCGATGTACTCGCGCACCCGCTGCTGCTGGGCCTTCGAGGCCAGCGGACCGAGCGTCGTACCCTCGGCCAGCGGCTCGCCGACGCGGAATTTCCGCGCGGCGGCGACCGCCAGCTCCGCCGCCTCGGCGTAGCGCGCCGCCGGCACCAGCAGCCGGGTCTGCGCGGTGCAGGTCTGGCCGGCGTTGGCGTAGCAGTTGGCGACCACCGCCGGCACCGCGAGCGCGAAATCGGCATCGTCGAGCACGATCCCGGCCGACTTGCCGCCGAGTTCGAGCGCGACGCGCTTGACGGTGTCGGCCGCCAGTGCGGCGACGCGCTTGCCGGCTTGCGTCGAGCCGGTGAAGGAGACCATGTCCACGTCCGGGTGCGTCGCCAGCGCTTCGCCGACGACCGGCCCGACACCGGTGACGAGGTTGAAGACGCCGGGCGGCAGGCCGAGGTCGTCGAAGATCTCGGCGAGGATGAACGCGTTCAGCGGCGCCACCTCGGAGGGTTTGAGCACCACCGTGCAGCCGGCGGCCAGCGCCGCCGCGACCTTGGCGGCGATCTGGTGCAGCGGGTAATTCCACGGCGTGATCGCGGCGACGACGCCGACCGGTTCGCGCAGCACCAGCGAATGGCCGACGCGCTCGGCGAACGGAAAATCGGCGAGCAGCTTCGCGTACATGCTGAAGGTCGCTGCCGGCGAGGCGAGCTGCACGCGCTGCGAGAAGGCCAGCGGCGCCCCCATCTCCGACGAGATGGTGCGTGCGATCTCGTCGCCGCGCAGCTTCATCGCCTCCTGCACCTGCTTCAGCAGCGCCGCGCGCTCGACCGCCGGCGTCGCCGCCCAGCCCGGAAACGCCTCGCGCGCCGCGGCCACCGCCGCCGCCGCGTCGGCCGCGTCGCCGGCCGGTATCGTCGCCAGCACGCTGCCGTCGGCCGGACAATCGACCGCGATGCTGCCGCTGCCGTGCGCCGCCAGCCAGCGCCCGCCGATATAGAGTTGCGTCCGTTCCTGCATCGCCGAACTCCTTTCACAAAGGAAAGCAAAGACCCCAATGTTAGCCCGGACAAGGGCCGGTATAATCGCCGGTCGTTCGACTTCCCCCCGCTACCGTGTCCGACCGCCTCGCCGTCCTCGCCCAATACCTTCTGCCGAAACAGGCCCTGACCCGCCTCGCCGGACGCCTCGCCGGCGCCGAAGCGGGTGCGCTGACCACCCGCACCATCCGCTGGTTCGTCGGCCGCTACGGCGTGAACATGGCGGAAGCCGCGAACCCGGACGTCGCCGCCTACAAGAGCTTCAACGAGTTCTTCACGCGGCCGCTGAAGGACGGCGCGCGTGCGCTCGCCGCCGCCGACTTCGTCTGCCCGGTCGACGGCGCGATCAGCCAGTTCGGCGCCATCGAGCGCGACCAGATCTTCCAGGCCAAGGGCCACCGCTATTCGACGACGGCGCTCGTCGGCGGCGACCGCGAACTCGCCGCACGCTTCGAGAACGGCAGCTTCGCCACGCTCTACCTCAGCCCGCGCGACTACCACCGCATCCACATGCCCTGCGCCGGGCGGCTGCTGCGCATGATCCACGTCCCCGGCGAGCTGTTCTCGGTGAATCCGGCGACCGCGCGCGGCGTGCCCGGACTCTTCGCGCGCAACGAACGCGTCGTCTGCGTCTTCGACTCGGCGCACGGCCCCTTCGTGCTGACGCTGGTCGGCGCCACCATCGTCGGCAGCATGGCCACTGTCTGGCACGGCACGGTCAATCCGCCGCGCCCCGGCGTCGTCCGCGAGTGGCGCTACGACGAGCAGGGCATCGTGCTGCAGCAGGGCGAGGAGATGGGCCGCTTCCTGCTCGGCTCGACCGTCGTCATGCTCTTCCCGAAGGACGCCCTCGCCTTCAACGCCGACTGGGCACCGGCACGCGCCGTGCGCATGGGCGAGGCGATGGGCATGGCCGGCGCGGCATGATCGCGCGCGCCGCCGCGCTGCTCTTAGCCATCGCGCTCGCCGCGCCGGCCCGGGCCGAACCGCCGCCGGGCCACCCGTCGCCGGCGAAGGCGGTCGAGCTGCTGGCGCCGCAGGCGGCGCCGGCCGCGAGCGAACTGCCGCACCGGGGCACGGTGCTGAGCGCAATCAACGTCAACGAATACACCTACCTCGAAGTCGCCGCCGACGGCGGCAGCCGCTGGCTCGCGGCGCCGCGGCTGGACGTCGCCGCCGGGGCGACGATCCGCTACGCCGACGGCGCGACGATGGCGAACTTCTACAGCAAGGTGCTGCAGCGCACCTTCCCGTCGCTGACCTTCGTCCGCCACGTCGCGGTGCTGCCGGACTGAGCACCGCGCCACGCCGGCGCCGGACCCTACCCATCGGCGCCCGGACTGCCTAGACTGAAGGCAAGGAGTGCGGCGCATGTTCGGAATCTACGGGGTCAACGGTCAGATCTTCTCGGGGCGGCTGGAGCAGCTGCCGGACGTGCGCCAGGTCGGGCGGCGGCGGGCGGTCGATGCGATCGGCACCGCCGGCGCCGAACTCGGCGACGCCGCGGCGCGGGTGCTGCCGGAAAGCCGGCGGGCGGCCTCCGCCGCCTATCGCCGCATGCTGCACATCGACGAAGAGCGCGGGCCGCTGGTGCATGCGCGACAGATCATGCGGCCGCAGGTGCTCGCCCTCGCCGCCGCCGACGAGGTCGCCCGCGCCTGGCGCCTGCTGGTCGAGCGCCGCATCCGGCAGGCGCCGGTGCTCGGCCGCGATGGCGGCCTGGTCGGCATCGTCAGCGAGCACGACCTGCTCGTCGCGCTCGACCCCGAGCGCGGCACGGCCGGCGCGGTCATGGCGCAGCGCGTCGCCGACGTGATGACCTCGCCGGTGGTCGCCGCCGACCCGCTCACCGACATCCGCTACATCGCCCGGGTGATGCTCGAACGCGGCGTCGACGGCGTGCCGATCGTCGACGAGCGGCAGGCGCTGGTCGGCTTCGTTTCCCGTGGCGACCTGCTGCGCGCGGTGGTCGCCGACCCGCCGCTGTCGCTCTGGCGATAGCGCGGCACCCGGCACAGCGCCCGACGGAACGGGGGGGCGCCCCCGACATCGCACCCGCAACCTGGCGTGCATCTTGCATCGCTTTGCCCATCACCATTCAGCTTTCTTCCGGCGTTGCCGTTAACGAAGGTGAAAGCTGCAAGGAGGCGCGCATGCGACATCAATGCACCCCCGACACCGACCTCGATGAACTGGTCGGCCACGACGAGGCGGATGGCTTCCACCCCGGACCGTTGAGCCTGGCGATGAAGTCCGGCGAAGAACTCGAACTGCTCGCCAGCGGCACACTGTCCCCGCTGCTCCTGCTCAAGCTTGCAGCACTGACGCAAGGGATGTTCCTGGTCGAGACCGGCGAGGCGATCTCGCCGCTGCCCTGCTTCCGGCTGGTCCTGCACTGAGCACGGCAAAACATGCCGCCACCCGGGCGCCGGGCAAGTCGTTGAAATGCTTTGATTTTCGGCGACACGGAAGTAGCATGAAACAAACGGGAGTGGCAATCGGCGGGTGATTGCGGAATTCCCGACGCGACGTCGCCCTTTCCGCACGCCGCCGACGACATGTTTTGCCGAGCGGGCAGCCACCCGCTCCCCCGGGGAGGCAAGGCATCATGAAACAGCGCATCACGCTGCAGGATCTGAAGGTCGGCCAGCCGCTGCCATGGGACGCCTACGGCGCCGACGGCGTGCTGCTCTTGCGCAAGGGGCAGTCGGTACAGAGCCAGATGGCGCTCGAGCGCCTGATCGACGAAGGCCTCTTCCTGCAGCGCGACGACTCGTCCGCGCGGCCGCTCGACCCGGCTGCCGCCGCCGAGAAGCCGACCGCGATGCAGCATCTGGTCGACGCCCGCCGCAGCCTCGGCCACATCTGCGCGCACAGCCCCGAGCAGACGCTCGACTTCGCCGGCCGCATGACGAAGCTGATCGACTCGGTGCAGGCCGCCTGCGACCTGCACCCGGCGCTGGCGATGTCGTCGATCCTGCTGATGCACGACACCGGCTACACGGTGAAGCACGCGATCGACACCGCCATCCTCGCCTGCCTGCTCGGCCGCGAGCTGGCGCTCGACGCAGCGGCGCAGCGGGCGACGATCGGCGCCGCGCTGACGATGAACATCGGCATGTTCGAGGTGCAGGACAAGGTCGACGCGATCACCGGCGCGCTCAACGACAAGCTGCTGGCGATGATCCGCCAGCACCCGGCGCACGGCGCCGAACGGCTGAAGCGGCTCGGCGTCGCCGACGCCGCCTGGCTCGCCTGCGTCCGTCAGCACCACGAGAACAGCGACGGCTCAGGCTACCCCGACGGCCTCGCCGGCGACGCGATCGCGATCGGCGCACGCATCATCGGCATCGCCGACCGCTACGGCGCGATGGTCTCCAGCCGCGCCTACCACGGCCCGCACAAGCCGAACCAGGCGCTGCGCGACCTCTACCTGAAGCAGGGGCAGCAGATCGACGTCACCGTCGCCGCAACGCTGATCCGCATCGTCGGCATCTACCCGGTGGGCACGCTGGTGCGGCTGAAGACCGCCGAAATCGGCGTCGTCACCGGCCCCGGCGAAAGCCCGGACACGCCGGCGGTGCACGCGGTGATCGCCAAGAGCGGGCTGTTCCTCGAGGTCGCCTCGTACCGCAAGACGCACCTGCCCGATTCCGCGATCGACGAAGTGATCACCTTCGACAAGCTGACAACGCCGGTGCGCATGGCCCACGTCTGGGGCAAGGACGCCAGGTTCCGGTGATCCCCGTTTCGCCCGCCGCAGGTTTTCACTTTCTGCTTGCCAGCGAAAATTCTTTGATCTAGATTAACCATTGCCTGCACGACAAAGGCAAACCCGTCGAAAGGCGGGGGCGCAAAGCTACCGGGCTGACGGAATCGACCAGCAACCGATTCGCAAGCCAGCGGGGCCACCGAAACATGGTAGAGAAGGCACTTGATCCTCTCTCCGCAGTTGTCCGGGCAAAACGCCAGGGAGTTTCTGGCGACAACGACAACAAGAGTGGAGAGACAACATGGTCAAGCGCCTTTTCTTTTGCCTGGCATTCCTCGGCTGCTCCCTCCTCGCCACCGCCCCGGCGCGCGCCGCCGACCCCGCTGCCGACCGCCAGAACCTGCACTGGCGCTGCTGGTACGACCAACAGGTGCATATCCACTGCCTGCTCGACTCCGACCCGGCGCCGACCGCCGCCGGCAAGACGACCGCCCAGCTGCCGCGGATCGTCCAGGAGCTGCGCAGCAAGCCCTCGTCGTTCAAGGCGGTGCTGATCCGCATCCCGATGTACACCGACCCCTACGACGTCCACTTCCCGCGCCTGCTCGCCGAAGCCACGATGTGCGGCGGCCGCGCCGACTGCTCGGTGCAATACACGCAGCAGGTGCCGGAACACGGGGAGATCGCGCAGATCCTGCTGCGCCACCTCGACTGGCCGCAGCCGGGCGACACCCGGATCGCCGGCGCGCCGCCCGCCACGCAACTGGCAGCGGCCGGGCGCGCCTACTGAGCCCCCTCCCCCCACACCCCGCCCCTGCGCGGCGGGAGCGATCACGCCACTACCCTCGGGCTCGCCGCGCCGCCGCAGCGGCCGCCGGACGCCGGCGGCGATGTCGTCGGCACCGACCGGATGCGCTGTACTGCAGCCACTCGCGCGGCGTGCGGCGGCGGCTTGACGAAGAATCTGGAAACGCGGAAGGAAATTTAAGGAAGGCCGCGCCGGCAGGCGGCGTCAGCTGCCGTCGCCGGCGATCTCGACCAGCGACAGCGGCCGCTCGACATGCAGCCGGAAGCGGCCGCGGCCGGTCTTCTCGATGCGCAGCGGCGCGGCGCGCTCGACCAGCCGCCGCGCGAGCAGGATCAGCCGGGCTTCCAGGTTGTCGCTGATGTCCGGCAGGCGGATGCGCGGGTCGAGGCGCAGTTCGCGGTTGCTGAAATGCTGCTGTCCCTTCCCGTCGTAGTCGCGCACCAGCGCCCAGAAGATCGAGCCGGCAACGCCCTTGATCAGGTAGTCGCCATCGAGGAAAACGCTGTCGTTCTCGGCATAGTGGCGGACGCGCAGCGGCGCACCCGCCACCGGCACGGCCGGCACCGCGGCTTCGCCCACGGGGGGCTGGTCGCCGCCCTCGGCACACTCCGCGCCCTCCTGCCCCTGCTGCAGCAGGCGGATGGCGACGCCGAGCTGGCCGGCGAGCGCCACCAGCGCATCCTCGTCGTCGTAGCTGAAACGCAGGTCCTGCGGACTCTCGACGTAGAGCACGCCGGTCAGGCGCTGGCAGGCCTTGATCGGCACCGCCAGCTGGCTGCGCGACTCGGGCAGGCCGGGCAGCGGAATCTCGGTCTCGACCGCCCCCGCCAGCCCGCGCCGCGTGAGGCTCTCCCGGATGGCCCGCCCGTAGCTGTACTCGGCGGTGAAGTGGCCGATGCGGATCGGCGTCCGCTCGCGCGCAGCGACGCCGATCACGCCGTCGCCGACGGCGATCTCGGAGCCGACGCCGGACTCGGCGTAGCCGCGGCTGGCGACGGTGTACAGGCGCTCGCCGGCTTCGTCGAGCAGCAGCACCATCGCGTGGCGGATGTCG
Source organism: Azospira restricta (assembly GCF_016858125.1). Lineage (NCBI taxonomy): Bacteria > Pseudomonadati > Pseudomonadota > Betaproteobacteria > Rhodocyclales > Rhodocyclaceae > Azospira > Azospira restricta. Next base: position 2,187,336 of record NZ_CP064781.1, on the reverse strand, counting down.
AAGAATTGCTCCAGGCAGACGAGGAACTCGGCCAGCATGCTGTCCAGGTCGCCGCAGCCGCACAGGCGTTCGGCGCTGGCGCGCAGCGCCGCCAGCAAGTTGCAGGGCGGCGGCGGCGCCGGCAGCGTGTACCCCGGCACCTGCTCGATATCGAGCACACGATAGACGTCGGCGCCGAGCAGCCGGAAGACGCCGCTCATGCCGGTATGCGAGGCGATGCCGGCGAGCCGCACCTTCATGTTCTCGAACAGCGGTCCCGCCTCCTCGGTGCGCAGGTAGCGCAGCGACAGCCGGCAGTGGGCGCCGGTCAGCGGGTTGATCAACGACACCCGCGCATAGGGAAAGGCCAGGATGTTGCGGCGCGTGGTGTTGAAAAACTGGTAGGAAAGCGCGACATGCTCACTGTCGACATACTTCGCCTGCGACAGATAGGCGATGTTCGGCGTGCCGTCGGCGGCGCGGGTGGCGATGTTGCCGGGAATGACGCCTTCCAGACACTCGCGGATCGCGTCGAGCTTGATCCTCATGCGCGCACCAGCGGCTCGCCGGCACCCGGCCCCGGCGTCTGCGAGAAGGCGGCGAGCGGCGTGAACTCGACCGCGACGAGGTCGCCGGGGTCGTGCGCGAGCACGGCGCGCAGCACCTCGCCCGGATAGCCGAGCCGCGTCAGGCCGTCGGTAAATATCTTCACGTAGGCCGCGGCCAGCGCCGCGTCGCCGGCCGCCGGCGGCACGATACGCGCGTCGTCGCCCTTCAACTGCAGCGTGCGGTGCGTGCTCGGCTGGCTGAAGACGACGGCGATCGCTCCGCTGCGGCGGATGTCGTCGAGCAGCGCCGCCGCCGGCGTGCTGGCGAAGAGCAGCGCGACGCTGCGGGCGTCGGCGGCAACCCGGCAGCCGGTCGCGCGCGCCATGCTCGGCACGGTGCCCGGCCGGGCGCCGGCGGCGTTGATCGAAATTCCGCTGGTGATGAATTCGGCGGCGGCGGAGTCGAGGAGGGCGGGAACCGGACGTGGAGCGGAAGCGGGATCGGCCATGATGCGGAAATGATAGCCAGCTTTCGCCGCCCTGCCACCCCTTGCGCATCGCGAAAATGCCGCACCGCCCCACCCGCCGCCGGCGTTCAGTTGGGCGGTGCCGGGAACATCACCACCGGCCCCGCCGGCGAGCCGTCCGGCGGCACGTAGGCCGGCACGTCGCCGCCGCCGGGGCCGAGCGAGCGCACGTAGCGATAGACCGCGCGCAAGTCGGCGTCCGACATGTTGCGCAGCGACACGGAGGGCATCGGCGGCCGGAAATTGGCGTTGTGCGCGAGCGCCAGCCATTCGCTCTCGGAGAGCCGCGCCATCGTCCGCCGCAGGTTCGGCGGATAGGTCGTCCCCCACGGCCCGCGCCAGCCGAGCTGGTCGCCGATCAGCCACTCCTTCTCCGGTACCTTGCCATCGGTCATCGCGTAGCCGGGGGTATGGCAATCGTTGCAGCCGGCGATCTTGATCACGTAGCGGCCGCGCTCGACCAGCTTCCGGTCGGCGGCGGCGTCGGCCTGCGCGGCCGGCGGCACGGCCACCATGCCGGCAACGGCAAGGGCGGCGAGGATTCGGGGGTATCGGGTCATGACTGTCTCCGGTTGAGGTTCGCTGTGTAGTCCGGAGCGGCTGCGTGACCACGTGGCCACGCACGTCTCCGGATGCGAGACAGTTTGATCTGCGGCGGCGGTGATGATTCCTAATATCTTCGCTCAGGCGATCCTAAGAATTCGCTAAACGCCGCCGGCGCGCGCGCCTCAGGCCGGCGCAGCGGGGTTCAGCGTGAACTCGAGGAGCTGACCGGCGACCTCGATTTCGTCGCCGTCGCGGAGCGGATGCGGGAATGCGTCGACGCTGCGGCCGCCGACGCGCACCGTCGCCGCGCCCTCGACGACCGACAGGAAGAAGCCCTGCGGCCGGCGCGTGAACACCACCACCTGTTGGCCGGGGCGGCCGAAGGTGGCGACGACGCGGTCGAGCGGCACGCGCTGGCCGGCGCCGGGGCCGGTCAGGCGGCGCACGCTGGCGCTCGGGAAACGCACGCGGGCCTGCCGCCGCGCCGGGATCGGCTGGCTGGCGGCGAGCGGATCGTGCGCCGCGGCCGCCTTCACTTCGCCCGGCAGCGCGCTGATCAGCATCGTGCGGTCGAGTTCGACCTCGGCCGCGAGGCGGGTGTTCAGGTAGCGCAGCTGGTAGGCGCCGCAGTCGACGACGTCGCGGTGCTGCAGGATGCGGCGTTCGACGCGGCTGCCGTTCACGAAGGTGCCATTGCTGCCGCCGAGGTCCTCGATGATGTGGTCCTCGCCGACGGCGACGATGCGCGCGTGCCGGCGGCTGACCGTCGGGTGGTCGATGTGCACGGTGTTCGCCGGGTCGCGGCCGATGCCGACCGGCGCCTCGTCGATGAAGTACTGGTGCAGGATGCTGCCGCCGGAACTGAGTACGAGCTTGGCCACGAGGCTCTCCCGATCGCCGCGCCGCTAGCGGAACCAGCCGACCAGCCGGCCGAGCAGGCCGCCGGTGGGCGCCGCGGCCGCGCGCGGCGCGACGACGCGGACCAGCGCGACCGATACGTTATCGAAACCGCCGCAGTCGTTGGCGAGCTGCACCAGGTGTGTCGCCGCCAGCGGCAGGTTGGCCTGCAGCTCGCGCAGGATGAGCGCGATGTCGTCCTCGTCGACGAGGTCGGTGAGGCCGTCCGAGCAGAGCAGGTAGAGGTCGCCGGCGCGCACTTCCTCGTCGCGCTGGTGCACGCGCACCGTCGGCGCGATGCCGAGGGCGCCGGTGACCAGGTGGCGGTTGTGCGAGTCGCCCGCCTCCTCGGCCGCGATCAGTCCCTGGTCGACCTGCTCGCGCAGCAGCGAATCGTCGCGCGTGAGCAGCTCGAGGCGGCCGTCGCGCAGGCGGTAGATGCGCGAATCGCCGACATGCACCAGCGCCGCGCGGTCGTCGTGGAACAGCGCCAGCGCCAGCGTCGTGCCCATCCCGCGCAGCGCCGCCTGCCGCTGCGCGGCGCGATGCACGGCGAGGTTGGCCTCGCCGACGATCTGCTCGCAGAACTGCAGCGGCGTCGGCCGGCGGCCGCCGGCGCGGTAGAGGCGGATCTTCTCCGGCAGCCGCTCGAGCAGCGTATCGAGCGCCAGGCGGCTGGCGACGTCGCCGGCGCGGTGCCCACCCATGCCGTCGGCAAGCACGGCGATGCCGTTGCCGGCATCCACGGCGACGCTGTCCTCGTTGCACGTACGGACTTTGCCGACGTCGGACAGGCAGACGCCTTCGATGGCGAATTCGGACGGGTTCACTGGGTTTGGGAAAGAGGCTTCGGGCAGCGCGGACTATAGCACGGCGGGGCTGCCGCCCGGGCGGCAGAATGGCCGTTTCCTTGACAGTCATGACACAAAAATCTAATGTTTGCGCTCCTTTCGATCCGCGCTCCGGCCACCGGCTAGCCCTCCGGACATGTCCTTCCCCCAACTCGGCCGCTACGAACTCGTCGCCACCCTCGGTCGCGGCGCGATGGGCATCGTCTACCAGGCGCGCGACCCGCTGCTCGAACGCACCCTGGCGATCAAGACGATCAGCTGCGCCGGCCTCTCGCCGGCCGAGACGGAGGCCTTCGAGCAGCGCTTCTACCGCGAGGCGAAATCCGCCGGCCGCCTGAACCACCCGAACATCGTCACCATCCACGACGTCGGCCGCAGCGGCGAGCAGGCGTACATCGCGATGGAGTTCCTCGCCGGCCGCTCGCTGCGCGACATCCTCGACAGCGGCGCGATCCTCGCCCACGCCTGGATCGCCGACATCGCGGCGCAGGTCGCCGAGGGGCTGGCCTTCGCGCACGCGAACCAGGTCGTGCATCGCGACATCAAGCCGGCGAACATCATGGTGCTGGAGAACGGCATCGCGAAGATCACCGACTTCGGCGTCGCGCAGCTGCCGAGCGGCTCGCTGACGATGGCCGGCACCGCCTTCGGCTCGCCGAAATACATGTCGCCGGAGCAGATCACCGGCAAGACCGTCGATGGCCGCTCCGACGTCTTCTCGCTCGGGGTGATGCTCTACGAGCTGCTCACCGGCAGCGCGCCCTTCGCCGGCGACAACCTCAACGCGACGCTGTACCAGGTGCTCAACGCCGAGGCGCCGCTGCCGTCGCAGCACGACCCGCGCATCCCGGCGAGCTTCGATGCGATCGTCGCGCGCGCGCTGCAGAAGGACCCGGCGGCGCGCTACCAGGACGCCGCGACGATGGCCGCCGAACTGCGCGAGATCGCGGCCTGCCTGCCCGCCGCCAGCCACCAGCCGGCGCACGAGATCCCGATCGGCAACGGCGGCGGCGACGACACGGTGGCGATCGACGTCATCCGCGACGCCGGCGACGAGACCACGCAGCCGGCGACGCTGCCGCCGCCGGCGGCCGCCGTCCGCCGCACGCCGGCGCCGCTCGCGCTCGGCGCGCTGGCGCTGCTCGCCGCGCTCGGCGCCGCCGCCTTCTTCCTGTCGCGCCCGGCGTCGTCGCCGGCGGCGGAAGTGCCCGCCGCCACGGCCGAGGCGGCATCGGCGGCATCCGCCGCCAAGCCCGCGCCGGCCGCCGACCCGGTATCCGCCAGCCCGGCGCCGGCTGCCGCCGCGGCGGAAACGCCGGCCGTGCCGGCCAACGGCGTCGTCCGGCTGGCGATCGCCCCGTGGGGCGAAGTCCTCGTCGACGGCAAGCCGGCCGGCGTCTCGCCGCCGCTGATGGAGCTGAGCCTGCCGCCCGGCCGGCACCTGATCGAAATCCGCAACACCACCTTCCCGCCGCGCAAGCAGACGCTCGACGTCGCCGCCGACAGCAAGCTGCGCATCAAGCACAAATTCCAATGACCATGACCCCGCTCCGCTGCACCGCCCTGCCCGCCCTGATCGCCGCCCTCCTCCTCGCCGGCTGCGCAACGACGCCCGCGCCCGAAAGCAAGGAGGCGCCGCCGGCCAAGGCGCCGGCCGCGGCCGAAGCCAAGCCGGCGGCGGCCGCCGCCCCGGCGCCGAGCAAGGCGCAGCAGGAGCTCGCCGCCGGCATCGCCAGCTACGAGAACGGCCAGCACAAGGCCGCCGCCAGGCAGCTGCAGGCGGCGCTCGACGGCGGGCTGGAGAGCAAGGCGGAGCAGGCGCAGGCGCACAAGTACCTGGCCTTCATCCACTGCGTGTCGCGCCGCGAGAAGCAGTGCCGCGAGGAGTTCGGCAAGGCGCTCGCCGCCGACCCCGACTTCGCGCTGACCCCGGCCGAAGCGGGTCACCCGACCTGGGGACCGGTGTTCCGCAAGCTGAAGGCGGCGCCGGCGGCGAAGCCCGCCGCGAAGCCGGCGGCGAAATCGACGACGGCGAAGCAGCCGCCTCAGTAACCGTCCAGATCCGCCGCCGCGAACGGTCGCGGCGGCGGCCCGCCGAGCACCAGCTGCAGCATGTGGTTCATCGTGAACGGATCGTTGTCGAAGCCGCCGTGGGAGTCGGCGCGCGTCTGCTGCGGGTGGGTGCCGGTGACGAAGCGCTGCAGCGTCTTGCCGGGATGGTTGGCGGCGAGGCGCGCGTCGACCGCCGCGGCGTGTTTCGCCATGCCCAGCAGCGGCACCACCCGCCCCTTCTCCTCGAAGGCGCGCGAAACCAGGTAGAGCAGCGACTTGCGATAGACCACGGCGACGTTGTCGTCGCGCTCGGTGTCGTCGTCGAGCTGGAAGAGGCGCATCGTCTTCAGCAGCGTATCGGGCAGCGCGGCGTATTTGTCGAAGAAGAAGTCGACGGTGCACGCCGGCGCGAAGAGGATCAGGTTGTCGATCGCCGGGCCGCCGGCGCGGCGCCAGGCGTCGAGCAGGTGCCCCATCCAGATGGCGCCGGCGCTGTGGCAGACGAGGTGCACCTGCGGCGGCTGCCCGCTCGCCGCCAGCCTCTTCACCAGCGCGTCGACGAAATGGCGGCCGGCGGCGCTGCGGCCGGCGAAGGCGACTTCGGCGTCGCTGCGCATCTCGTGCCACAGCGCGTGGCCGAGCGGCTGGCTGGCGCGCTCGACCCAGTCGTCCCACCAGTCGGAAACGCCGGCGACGCGCTCCTCGACGAAGCGTTCCTTGCCGAGCAGCACGTCGCGCAACTCGGCGAGGAAGCCGGTCTCCCAGATGAAGTGCAGCTCGGCGATGCCGTTGTCGGCGAACACCGGCTGCCAGCGGGCGACCCGCGTCGCCGCGCCGTCGACGGTGTTGAGGCCGCCGTGCGCGAAGAGCAGCAGGTGCCGCGTGCCGCCGTCGACCAGCCGGCCGACGATCTCGTCGACCTCGCCGGCGTCGCTCGGGTAGCGGCCCCGCGGGTCGTACTGGCCGTCGTCGATGTGCAGGTAGTGGCCGCGGATTTCGTGCTGCGGCGGCCCGGACACCTTCTCGCGGCCGCCGCCGGGCTTCGCCCGGTAGCCGCCTGCGCCCAGCGCCGCCAGCGACTCGACCGGCAGCGCCAGGCGCGCCACCCAGAGGTCCCAGACGTTGGCGTCGAAGTCGGCGTAGCGCCACAGCGCGACGCCGGCGCGGCGCCGGCCGTCGGCGTCCTTGAAGCCGCCCCAGTCGCGGCCCCACGAGTTCTGCACGAGAAAGCCGTCGGCGGTGTAGCCGACGATGGCGAAGGCGTGGCCGCCGCCCCCGCCGGCGCCGGGCTGGTAGTCGATCGCCTCGGCGCCGACGGCCTCGTCCCAGCCGTCGTGGGTGTCGGCGACCGCGTAGACGACGCCGGCCTCGACCAGCGCCGCATGCACGTCATTGCGCCGCGGCAGGATGCGGTAGTAGGCGCCGAGCGGCGTGCGCAGGGCATCGAGCTGGCGCTCGCGCGTCAGCCGGTCGCCGCCGTTGCCCGCCGGCTTGTTCGGCCACAGCGCCTCGGAGCAGACGCCGGTCCGGAACCAGCCCTTCATCGCGCCGCGCGCGCTCGACCAGTCGTAGTTTTCGCCGGCCCACTGGTCGTAGCGCCGGGCCATCTGGAACAGCATGCGCGCGCTGACGCGCTCCTCCGGCCCCCTGGCGCGGGCGCAGCGGCGGGCGGCGAGCAGGAAGTTGATCGCCGCCGCCAGCCCGAAGCCGGTGCAGGCGCCCTGCTTGCCCTGGTCGAGCGGCTCGATCCAGTCCCAGTTCGGCAGCAGCGTCGCCGGCAGCTCGACCAGCGGTGCCGAATAGATCAGGTCGCGCCGGTCGAAGGCGTCGCGGTTGGCGTTGCGCACGGGGCGCCCGGATTGGGTGGTCATCGCCGGCCCTCCTTGCAATGTCATCGGAATACACAACTTAGCCCGTAAATCGACATTGGCAAGGAGAAAAACCACGCCGGCATGCCGCGCGTGGCGGCGCCGGAGTTACTTGATCGCGGCCGAGCCGGCGATGGCCTCGATGCGCTCGCGGTGGCGCGGGAAGAAGGTCAGCCGCGGCGCCTGGTAGACCAGCGCGAACAACTCGCCGCGGTCGACGGCGCCGAAGCCGAGGCCGCGCAGCTGCACGTTGTCGGCCTTGCGGATGCGCTCGTATTCGAAGCGGAAGCCCTTGCGGCCGGCAAACGGATAGGGCTCCAGCTTGAGCAGCTTGAAGGTCGATCCGTCGCGCGACAGCACGCCCTCGAACAGCGAGACGACCTCCTCGATCTGCATGCCGCTGCGGAAGACGTGGTCCTTCTGCTCGCTGCCCATGCCGTTCCTCGGGTGCATCGCCTGGCCGTCGCGGATGCCGGAATAGATCAGGAACTCGTCGATGGTGACGCCTTCCATGGTCCAGATCTGGGCCGGCTCGATGCCGGGGAAGTCGAGGTGGTTCCACGCCCCCTGGATGTTGATCGTGAGCCGTTCGCCGACGGCGCGATTGCCCGACTCCACCTTGCGGACCGACGCGCAGGCCGAAAGCAGCAGCACCAGCGCGACGACGACGAGTTTCTTCATGATTCCAGCTCCGACAGGTAGTTCCTGATCAAGGCCGCGTCCGGCGCATCCGGCGCGAGTTCGAGGTAGCGCGCGAAGGCCTGGCGCGCCTCGGCCGCCTGCCCGCGCTGGCGGGCGACCAGGCCGATGCCGCGGAAGGCCGGCGGCGGCGCGTCCGGCGCTGCCGCCGCGGCGCGGTAGTCGTCGAGTGCGCGCTCGAGGTCGCCGTTCTCGCCGCGCAGGCGGAAGGCCTCACCGCGGTGGAACTGCACCAACGGCGCCGCGCGCCGCCGCTCGAGCATGCGCGTGAACAAGACCAGGCTCTCCGCGTACTGGCCGCGCTTGACCTCGTCCTGCAGCCATTCCGCGAGAAAGGGTCCGGTGTGGCGGACGAAGGCCTCCTCGCCGGTGCCGCCGCCGGGCAGCACCGCCGCGTAGCCGGCCAGCGTCTCGCGCCGCTCCGGCGACGACGGGTGCGTGGCGAAGAGCGGGCTCGATTCCTCCGGCTCCTTGCCCAGCCGCGCGCGCGCCTCGGCGAGCAGGTTGCCCCAGACCTTGGCCGATTCCGCGACGTCGTAGCCGGCGTTGTGCATCAGCACGGCGCCGATGCGGTCGGCCTCGCGCTCGTGGTCGCGGCTGTAGGCGAAGGCGCTGGCCAGCAGCGCCAGCTGCCCGACCGCGCCGACGACGCCGAAGAGCCCGATGAACTGGCCGAACGCCGACTTCGCCTTGAGGTCGCGCAGGCGCTCGACCGAATGCCGCTGCAGGTAGTGGCCGATCTCGTGGCCGATCACCGCAGCGAGCTGCGCCTCGTTCTCGGCGCGCAGCAGCAGGCCGCTCCACACCTGCATCATGCCGTTCGGCGCCATGCTGGCGTTGAACAGCGGCGTGCGCACCAGATGCACGCGGATGTCCGGGCAATGCTCGCCGCCCAGCCGGCAGGCGATGTCCTGGACGTAGTTCCTGAGCTTGGGATCGCGCAGCAGCAGCGGGCTGCGCCGCAGGTTGCGCTCCTCGCGGTCCATCATCGCCCACAGCCCGCCCTCGTCGGTGGCGACGTCGGGCCGCGCGAAGCGCTCGGGCGCCGCGTAGCCGAGCGTCTCCGCCCAGGCCGCGGCGGTGTGGGCGCCGGCGCAGCAGGCGGCGCCGGCGAGCAGCAGGCGGCGGCGCTTCATCGCGTCTTCGGGAAGTTGGCGAGCAGCGCGCCGATCGTCTCCGCCGCCGGCCCGGCTTCGCGCAGGTCGCCGTTGCCGCGCAGCAGCTGGTTGAACCACAGCACGCGGCCGCTCTGCAGGTCGACCAGCGACGCGTAGCCGACCTGCATGCCGCCGACCAGGCCGACGCCGAGCAGCGCCATCGCCACCATCGTCACCTTGCGCTCGGCGCTGGCGTAGCTGTCGCGCATCCAGACGAACAGCGCGTAGTCGGCGCCGGTCAGCGTGCGGATCGGCGCCACCGCGTCGCCGAGCGACCAGTCCAGCCGGCCGCCCTTGGTCGGCAGCGCGAAGTTGCCGCCCCACATGTGGTGCAGCGAAATCGAGCGCGCCACCGCCGCGTGCAGCGTGTTGATCTCGGCCAGTTCGTCGGCCTCGTCGTCGGAGATCTCGCGCAGTTGCAGGCCGAGCGCCACGGTCTTGTTGCGCAGCGCCGCCTGGGTGTGGTGCAGCGCCGCCTCGGTCCAGTCCGCCTTCGGCTCCTGCACGCCGCCGGCCGACAGCTCGAACAGCTCGATGTCCGGCTGCATGACGACGAGGCGCGACCCCTTGGGCACGATGCCGAAACCGGGCGCCAGATTGCGCGCATCGGCCCATGCCGCCCCCGCAGCGGCGAACGCGAACAGCAGAATTATGAACCGGCGCAGCAGCATCGCCATCGACCCCTCTCCTCTATGCATTCCGAATCGAGGCGGAAGACTAGCATCGGTGGCGACTGGCCGCCAAGGGGCGGGTCAGGGCGGCGATTGCAGGCGGCTTTTGAGGCGGGCGAGGCGACGTTCCCGGATCGATCCGGGATTCGGGGAGATCAACCGGAAACGTGCAACCCATCTACCTCCCCTGAGTATGTCGAAACGTCTTCTGTGACGTGTCGCACGTCAGCGTGCAATATCAGGGCGGTCAATATCGTAGCCCTTGCTCTTAAGTTCATTTCTGGCTGTTTGGCGATCCACCGAGATCGGATAAAACGTTCCAAAAAATGAAGGATCAACCTCAAACCTGATGAATATCTCCTGATTCTTTTCAAGCATGAACTCAAGTTTATTTTCACTGCCGCCAACGCGGACGACGTGCCGACCAACGTGAGTATTCATACAGGAATACCGATCGGGCCTGACCTCGCCGCGCCATCTGCCATCAAGTATCCAGTTCTGCCACACTCCGGGTGTCTGTCGAGGCGCCATTCGATAAAGGCAGACCCGCCCGGTGTCGGACGAGGAAACGGAAGGCTGATAGTCCTTCGGATCATCGTACGTGGCGCACCCAGGCAAAAGGATCATTGCAATAAGTGCACGACAAGCTCTAGAAAGAGGAATCATTATTCCCTCACTTCCCACGCTACGGTGTCGTTATAGGCATGTTCAGCTTTTCGCGCAGACCCGCTCAACTGCCGGGATCGGCCCCGTGCTTACGCGCTACGCGAATGGCGCGCCACGTACTTGCGCAGCACGCTGTCCATGAGCGATTGCCAACCCTCTCCGGTGGACTTGAAGTACGCAATGACCTCGGGGCTGTAGCGCACGGATACGAGCAGCTTCTTGTTCTCGGATTTCGGCCGGCCACGCAGGGCCTTCAGCGGAACCATGGTCTTCAGTTGCTTGGGCGTGAGCGGCTGTGCATCAGGATCACTCCTGGCCGCTGCGGTAATGGCCCTGTCCTCTTCCACGGTAGGCATGCGGACAGTCGGGCGCTTAGAAGTTCTCGACATAGTGTTTCACCTCACGTCGATTGGCGCGGCGAAGGCTGATGATCCTTCGCACTTTGCCACGATCCACAAACGCCACGTAGTACAGAATCCCGGTCTTTGGCGCGAGCGCGATCATTCGCGTTTCGTTGTACTCGAACCGAGCAAGGGAAACGTGGTGCGTCCCCTATTACTAGTTCATGATCAAAGGGGTCAGCTTCGATAATTTTCGGACGAGAAATAATTAACGAAGCTGACCCCTTTAGTTCATTTGCCCGATTGCTCATTCGTTGCTCAGTATCACTCCGTACTTTTCGTGTTCGTCTCAACTTCGAATCTTGCAGGAAGCCCCAGCGCCTCGCGAAATTCTCTAATCTCTGCTTCGACCAATGCACGCTGCTTTAGTACTGTTTCGCTCGTCGCATAATCCTCCGCGGTCTGTCGCATCGTTGCACCCCATCCTGTCCCGAGCACGAGGCTAATTGAAAAAATCAGCACAGATAAGGCGACGATCGTCCGGCTAGCTGCATCTTTACCCATCAGGAAGACCGCCATACCAGCCACGAGGGAAAGGACGGCTGGCAAAACGGCGCCGACAGCCGGCGATCTACTAAACCCGGTCAAATATCCGGTAACTAGCCCTAACATCGAAAATGCGGCGAGCACTAACACCAAGTCCCGTTTTCCTTCTTTCGGCAGAACAATCGCGAAGAAAAGCGCGGTCAAAACCATTACAGCGACCGGCATTGGCCAGAGTGCCTTCCAGTTCTCAAAGTGAGTTAGATATGGGGGCATTTTCGGCAGCGCCTCCCGTCATGGGACAACCCTAGGTCTTGGAGCAGGTTCAAATGCAGGTGCTGGTGCAGGAGGCGGTGAAGGCTTCGCTGCCGGTGCGGGAGGAGTGCCCAGTCCCGAAAAACGTTGGCGCAAAGTCTCAGTGATACATGTTCTAAGCGTTGCAAGGTCAGTATCGCTCATTGCGCGCGAATCCTTAGAATACGCCGCTGCCAATTCTTGACAACTAGCAGCAGGACTCACGCCCGGTGCAATCAGAGTTGCCGCAAATAGTAGTCGGTAAACCAGTCGCATGGCTTATCCCCTTTCCATGTCTCTACACCCTAATAGTTTGCCGCTGAGCCGCTGCGCTCTTCAGCGCTCGGCTCCAGCGGCGGGTAGCCAACCTCGGGTGATAGTGAGTTGGCTAAGCGTTCGGAACTCCCTGCGATCCATGCCTCGACGAGGTCCTGACCCTTCTGAGTGAGTAAGACTCGGAAGACAGCAAACGGTGGCCGACCTGCGCTACCGCTACCAGCCTGAGTTCCTTCAGCCGATACTAGTCCTCCATTGATTAGTGGTGCCAATTGCAACAAATCCCCTCCTGAATACACGGCGTGTTGCCCAATCGAATCTCCGCTGAGGCGCTTTAGATGGAGCAAGGTGTCCACCGTGGTTCGATTTGGCGTATTAAGCGCAGTCAAGACTGCTTTCCACACACGAATTGCCGATGCAGGAATATGACCCCGCGTGTGCAAATCATGGCAATAGCCGCATAAGGGGACTAGGTTGCTTGGGTCATTCCCCCCTCCGTCGCGTACCCACTCGATGTGATGCAAATCCAACGTGAGAACATTTCGACATCCGGGATTTCCACATTTGTACCCAGATTCCAAAAGCACCAGCGCACGTGTCGCGGCTGGAATAGCTTGGCGTTGTGCATGTTTCCCAGGGTTCGATGTTCGTTTCGTGTTTTTTACTTCGCTGTGGCCTTAAATAGGTTGGCCAACCTTAAGTCGGCAGCATATCCGCCGCGCCCTCTGGAACCTTGCCATCCATCCCGGACGAGACCGAATTGCCAAGACATTGGCAGCCTTCGCTTGTCTTGCTCATCAAATCCCTTTCTCCAGAACAGCCGGCGGCGAAACGTGGCGCTTTGCCAGCACCCGAGGATACGGGCGGAGCCGCCATATGTCGAGTGGGTAGCCAGCCCGCTCACGACCCGCGCCGCGCTCCGCGTATCCACAGCGCCTCATCGCGCTCCAGCTCCTCGAGCTGGCCGGCGATCGCCGCGACTTCGGCCTCCAGTTCGGGCAGCACGATGTCGTGCAGCGACGAGGCGCGGCGTACCGTGCGCCGATATTCGCGGAGCAGGCGGGCGAGGTTGCCGACGACCGGCGCCAGCGCCGTCGCGGCCTGCGCCAGCGCGACGAAGGCGGTTCGGCAGGCCTCCGCCTCGGGCGACGGGAAGACCGCCGGCGGCGCGCTGCCGGGCGTTGCGGCGAGCTCGGCGCGGTGCAGCGGGATGCCCATCAGCGCGCTCGCCGAGAGCGTGAGCGCGAGGCTGCCGGCGCGCGCCGGCGGATAGACCGAGAGCCCTTCCAGCCCGTGCCGCGCCAGCGCCGCGCGCAGCGCGTCCGCCGCCGTCCGCTGTGCGGCGGCGAAGGTCTGCGCCAGCGCGTCGTGGCGCTGCAGTTCGCGCAGCATCTCGCCGGCGAGCAGCAGGCATTTCTCGTCGAGGAAGACGTAGCCCTCCTGCATCGCGCGCCGCTCCTCGGCGAGCGCGATCAGCCGGCTGCGCGTCGGCGAGCCTTCGTTCATGACGTATCCCCGCCGAGGTGCGCAGCGATCTGCGCATCCGACAGGCGCGTCAGCTCGGCGCGCGGCAGCCCGGCGAGCAGCCGCCAGCCGCCGCGCATGCTTTCCTCCAGGCTGCGCGGCGCGTCCTGGTGGATCAGCTCGTGCTCGAAGCGGCGGCCGAAGGCGAGGTAGCGGCGGTCGGCGTCCGACAGGCCGTCCTCGCCGACGACGCTGGCCAGCAGCCGCGCCTGGCCGGCGCGCGCGTAGGCGGCGTACAGCTGACTGGCGAGCGCCGGATGATCGGCGTCGGTGAAGCCGGCGCCGGTGCCGTCCTTCATCAGCCGCGAGAGACTGGGCAGCACGTCGATCGGCGGCCAGACGCCGGCGCGGTCGAGCGTGCGCGAGAGGACGATCTGCCCCTCGGTGATATAGCCGGAGAGGTCGGGCACCGGGTGGCCAATGTCGTCCGAGGGCATGCTCAGGATCGGCAGCTGCGTCAGCGTGCCGGGCCGGCCGCGCACGCAGCCGGCGCGCTCGTAGAGGCTGGCGAGGTCGGAGTACATGTAGCCGGGGAAGCCCTTCCGCGCCGGCACCTCGCCGCGGGCGCCGGCGACCTCGCGCAGCGCCTCGCAGTAGGCGGTCATGTCGGTGAGGATGACCAGCACGTGGCGGCCCTCGACGAAGGCCAGGTACTCGGCGGCGGTGAGCGCGAAGCGCGGCGTCAACAGGCGCTGCGTGCTCGGGTCGCCGGCGAGGTTGAGGAACAGCGCCGAGCGCGCCAGCGCGCCGCTCTCCTCCAGGCTGCGGCGGAAGAACTCGGCGGTGTCGTGCGGCACGCCGATGCCGGCGAAGACGATCGCGAAATCCTCGGCCGCCGCGGCGCCGCGCAGCCGCGCGTGGCGGGCGACGGCGACCGCGATGCGGTCGTGCGGCAGGCCGCCGCCGGAAAAAAGGGGCAGCTTCTGGCCGCGCACCAGGCTGTTCATCAGGTCGATCGCGGTCACGCCGGTCTCGATGAAGTCGCGCGGCGTCGCCCGCGCCACCGGGTTCAGCGGCAGGCCGTCGATGCGCAGCCGCGCCGCCACCGGCAGCGGCGCGCCGCCGTCGAGCGGGCGGCCGACGCCGTCGAAGACGCGGCCGAGCAGGCCGGGGCCGACGCCGAAGTGCAGCGGCTCGCCGGGGAAGCGCACCACCGTCCCGGCGAGGTCGAGGCCGGCGCCGGCTTCGAGCAGCTCGACGACGATCGTCTCGCGGTCGACCGCGGCGACGCGGCCGAGCCGCGCCGAGCCGTCGCCGCCGACGACCTCGACCGCCTCGTTGTAGCCGACCTCGACCTGGCGCGCGAGGAAGAGCAGCGGCCCCTCCAGCCGCCGCGCGGCGCGCGCGAGGCTAAGCCGCGGCCGCATCGCCGCCCTCCTTCGCGCCGCCGGCGGCGAGCCCGCCGAGCTGTTCCGCCAGCGCCGCCACCAGCGCCGTGAAGGCCGCGGCGTCGCCCTCGGCGATCTCCTCGCCCATGCGCTGCAGCGGGCGCAGCACGGGCAGCGCGGCGACTTCCTCGGGGCTCGCGCCGCGCGCCACCGCGGCCTCGGCGAGGTCGAGGAAGCGGCCGAGCGTGCGCAGCATCAGCGCCTGCCGCGCCGGGCCGCAGACGCGGTCGTTCGGCGAGAACGCCGACTGGCGCAGGAAGCCCTCGCCGACCACCTCGGCGCACAACAGCGTCAGCCGCTGCCGCGGCTGCAGCGCATCCTTGCCGACGATGCGCGCCATGCGCTGCAGCCGCGCCTCCTCGTCGAGCAGGCTCAACACGCGCCGGCGCAGGCGCTCCCAGTCGTTGCCGGCCGGCGCCGAGGCCTCGCCCGGCAACGCGGCATGCACCGCACCCCACCAGCCGGCGACCGCCAGCGCGTCCTCGGAATACGACTGCAGCGGATGGATCGCCGGATAGAAGCGGGCCTGCGCGCGCTTCGCGTCGAGCGCCCAGAAGCTGCGCACGTAGCGCGTGGTGTGCGCGGTCACCGGCTCGGAGAAGTCGCCGGCCTGCGGGCTGATCGAACCGAGCAGCGTCAGCGAGCCGGTCTCGCCGGCGAGCGTCTCGACCCGCGCCGCGCGCTCGTAGAACTCGGCCAGCCGGCTGCCGAGGTAGGCCGGATAGCCGCCCTCGCCGGGCAGCTCGCCGAGCCGTCCGGAGACCTCGCGCAGCGCCTCCGCCCAGCGGCTGGTCGAGTCGGCCATCAGCGCGACGTCGAGCCCCTGGTCGCGGAAGAACTCGGCGATCGTCGCCGCGCAGTAGATGCTCGCCTCGCGCGCGGCGACCGGCATGTTCGAGGTGTTGGCGACGATCACCGTGCGCTCGGCCATCGGCCGCCCGCTCTTCGCATCGACCAGCGCCGCCATCTCCTCCAGCGCGCCGGCCATCTCGTTGCCGCGCTCGCCGCAGCCGAGGTAGACGATGATGTCGGCGCTGCAGGCCTTGACCAGCGCCTCGAGCAGAACCGTCTTGCCGGTGCCGAAGCCGCCGGGGATCGCCGCCTTGCCGCCGAGCGCCACCGGGAACAGCGTGTCGAGCACGCGCTGCCCGGTCAGCAGCGGCGCCTCGGTCGGCAGCCGGCGCGCCGCCGGCCGCGGCTGCCGCACCGGCCACTGCTGGCACATCGACAGCGCGTGCTCGCCACCCTGCGCGTCGCGCAGGCGGCACAGCGGCGCGTCGTCGGCGTAGTCGCCGGCGGCGGCGATGTCGATCACCTCGCCGGCGAGGCCCGGCGGCACCAGGCAGCACAGCCGGCGCGCGGCAGCGACGAAGCCGAAGATGGCGCCGCCGGCCAGCCGCTGCCCGGGCGCGACCGCCGGCGTGAAGGCGAAGCGCCGCGCCGGCGCCGGGCGCAGGCCGGGCGCGATGAACGGGGTGTCGAGTCCGGCGAGCGGGCGCAACAGGCCGTCGAAGATGCCGCCCAAGAGCCCCGGGCCGAGGCGCACCGAAAGCGGCCCGCCGCTGCCGGCGAGCGCGTCGCCCGGCTTCAGGCCGCTGGTGTCCTCGTAGACCTGCGCGACCAGCAGCTCGCCGTCGAGGCGGACGACCTCGCCGAGCAGGCCGGCGGCGCCGACCGCGACCGCCTCGCCGACGGCGAAGGCGCCGGCGCAGCGGGCGCGCAGCACCGGCCCGGCGATCGATTCGATGGTCGCGCGGCTCATCGCGAGGCCCTCCCGGCAAGCGCCGCGGACACGCTTCGCCGCGGCAGGATGGCGGACAGCGGCGGGCAGCTGTGCACGGCGTTCATGACGCTTCCTCCCACAGCTGCAGCAGGCGCCCGGCGACCGCCGCCGGATCGCCGGCGAGGCCGGCGGCGGTGGCGTCGAGGCAGGCGTCGCCGACGCGGATCTCGATGCCGGCGGCGATCTCCGCCGCCGCTTCGCAGCGCACGTCGGCGACGCCGGCCGCGGCCAGTCCGCGCAGCCAGTCGGCGACCTCCGCGGCGGCGACGGCGGCCGGATGGCGCAGCTGCCAGCCGGCCGCCGGCAGGCGCTGGCGCGCGATGCGGCAAGCCGCCGCGACCCAGCGCCGGCGCGTCGCCGCGTCGTCCCAGCGCCGCTGCAACGCCGGCGCAAGGCGATCGAGACCGGCCGCAACCGCGCCCAGCGCCAGCCGCTGCGCGCGTGAGCGTCCGGCCGCGTCGCGCCGGGCGGCGGCGGCCGCGCGCTCGCCGGCCAGTCGCGTGCGTTCGGCGACGAGCGCGCGGCGCAGCTCGCGGCGGGCGTCGGCGAGCGCGGCGGCGAGCAGCGCCTCGGCCGCTGCCGCGGCCGGTTCGAGGATGGCGCGGCAACGCGCGTCGCGGTCGGCGGCGATCGCCGCCAGCAGCCGGGCGCGCGCCCGTGTGATGGCGTCGTCGCCGCTCACGACAGCAGCCCCAGCAGGCGGCGCACGTCGGCCGCCGGGTCGCCGGCCGGCGGCTCGCCCGGACGCGCCGGCAGCACCACGAGCGGCGGCTCGCCGGCGGCGATCGCCGCCGCCAGCACGCCGGCCGGCAGGCGCGCCGCGCAGTCGGCGCCGACCAGCAGCAACCCGGCCTCGGCGCGCGCGGCGGCGAAGGCCGCGGCCTCGCCGCCGGCGGCGGCGACGCGCACAGCGACGCCGGCGAGCCGGAAGCCGGCCGCCGACACTTCGTCGCCGAGGTAGAGCAGCGGTTTCATGGCAGCGCGTTCAGGCCAGCCGGTTGAGGATCAGGATCGACACGATCAGCCCGTAGATGGCGATCCCCTCGGCCAGCCCGACGAAGATCAGCAGGCGGCCGAACAGCTCGGGCTTCTCGGCGAGCGCGCCGACCGCCGCCGCACCGAGCTTGCCGACGGCGATGCCGGCGCCGAGCGCCGACATGCCGGTGGCGAGCGCGGCGCCGAGCAGCCCCCACGCCGCCTCCTCGCCGGCCACGGCAGCGGCCGCCGCCGGCGTCGCGGCGAGCGCATCGGGGAACAGCAGCAGCGTCGCGGCGACGCCGACCAGCGCGGTGAACGCGGCGAGCGCGCCGATCAGCAGCGTTCGTGTTTTTTCAGTTTTCATGGCGAACCTCCCGGGAAGCTGCGTCGTGCGACGCGCCGGCCGGCGCCTGCGGATGGAAGGCGCGGCCGCTGCCGACGAAGAAGCGGGTGAAGAATTCGAAGAGGACGAGGCGCGTGGTCTGGATCGAGACAACCAGCACTTCCAGCGCGACGATGAACAGGTTGCCGAGGACGACGACGAGCAGCCATCCGACGCCGCCGCCGGCCGCGTCGGCGAGCATCGCGAGCGCCGCCGAGAGGCCGGCGTGGGCGATCGCGAAGGCGCCGACGCGGACGAAGGAGACGGTGTTGATCAGCAGCTGCAGCGTCTTCTCCAGGCACTCGGCGAGCCCCGCGAGCAGGCCGAGCGCGCCGCCGCGTGCGGCAAACGGCAGCTGCGCGAGCAGCGCCGCGGCGAGCAGCGGCACGACGTAGTCGGCCGGCACCGCGAACGCCGCGAGCAGCGCCAGGTAGAGCACGACGGCACCGCCCTCGCGGCGCACGAAGGCGGCCAGCTCGCCGCGCCAGCGCGCCTCGACGCCGGCCAGCGCGACGCTGAGCAGGAGCAGCGCGGCACCGGCGGCGATCGGCGGCAGCAGCACCGGCAGCGGATCGGCGAGCGGGTCGGTCCACAGCGGCGCGATGATTCCCCCCTGGCTGAAGACGCTGCCGAAGAGGAGGCCGAACAACGCGGCGGCGAGGCCGGCCGGGACGAGCAGCCGGGCCAGCGGCCAGCGCCCGCCGAAGGCGATGCCGGCGGCGCAGACGACGAGGCCCTGGCCGAGGTCGCCGAACATGTAGCCGAAGAGCAGCGGGAAGATCAGCGCCACCAGCGCGCTCGGATCGGCGGCGTTGCCCGCCGGCATGCCGAGCAGCCGGCAGAAGCGCTCGTAGGGGCTCGCCCACCACGGGTTGTGCAGCAGCAGCGGCGGCTGCAGCGCGGCCGGCGGCGGCGGGAAGCGCACCAGCGCGGCGAGGCCGGCGGCGGCGAGCGCGCCGCGGACGCCGGCCGGATCGCCGGTCCAGCCGGTGACGCGGCACAGCGCGCGACGTTCCTCGAGCGCAGCGACGTTGTCGACACCCCAGCAGCAGCAGCGGGCCGCCGCCAGCGCCGCCGCCAGGCCATGCTGGTCGGCAAGGCCGGCCAGCCGTGCGCGGGCGGCGACCGCCGCCTGCCGGCAGGCCTCGGCGCGCGCGGCGAGGCGCGCCGGCGCTTCCGCGTCGCCGAGCCACGCCGGCGCACTCAGCCGACGCCCGCCGGCAGCGGCCAGCTGTTCGGCGAGCAGCGCCATCGCCGGCGCCTCGCCGAGCGCGAACAGATAGCGCCGGCCGCCGGCGGCGAACGGCCGCAGCAGCAACCCCTCCGGCGCCGGCGGCGTCGCTTCCGGGCAGGCGAACAGCGCCGGCGACAGGCGACTGGCACCGGCCAGCGCCGCCCGCTCGCCGGCGCCGAATTCCGGCGCCGCGAGGATCTCCCGCCATTGCGCGAGTTCGGCCAGTTCGGCCTCGGCGGCGACCAGCGCGGCGATCGTCGGTGCCGCGGCGGCGGCCCAGCCGTCGACGCGGGCGATCGCCGCCGCCAGCGCTTCGTCCGGAAACGCCTGCGGCACCGCCGGCGCGACCTCCGGCCACCATTCGCGGTAGCGCCGTTCGAGTTCGCGGAAACGCTCGCGCCGGCGGTGGCGCTCGCCGTCGGCGCCGGCCACGGCGACGCTGCCGGCCTCGAACTCGGCGCAGCCGGCGGCGGCCAGCGCATCGGCGACGCCCAAGGCGTCCTCGCGCGCGGCAAGGATCTCGAACCAGCGGGCGCATTCGGGGCGCAGCGTCATGGCGCCTCCTCGCGGCCGAGCGCCCGCAACAGCAGTTCGCCGCGCAGGCGTTCGAGGTCGAGCGCGAGCAGCAGCAGGTAGGCGAAGGCCGCCGCCGGCGACTGCGCATGGCGGCGGAACCAGTGCCGCGCGTCGCGGGCGAGCGCGCGCCGCGCATCGCCGGCGGCCGCGGGCGGCAGCTCGGCGAAGCGGGCGAGATGCGCGGCGACGCCGGCGGCGATCGCGTCCAGCCGGCGCGCGTCCTCGCCGCCCGTCGGCCAGCGCCGGCGCCAGTCCGCCAGCCAGGCCGCCAGCGTCGCCGGCAACAGGCTTTCGGGCGCGCCGAGGCAGGCGGCGAGCACCGGATCGCGCTCGGCCCAGGCCGGCGGCTCGCCGCCGCCGGCAAGCCAGGAACGCGCCGGCAGGTCGACCAGCGCCGCGCACCAGCGCACCGCGTCCGCCCACTCGGCGGGCAGCCAGCGTGCCGTCTCGTGCACCGCCTCGCGCCAGCGCAGGCGCAGCGCCAGCTCGATCTCGTGCGGCCCGGCCTCGTCGCCGATGCCGGCCAGCCAGCCGGCGAGCGAACTCGCGCGCGCCGCGGCGAGATAGGCGGCGAACCCGGACTGGCCACCGAGGCGCTGCCACGCGGCCTCGTCGGGACGCGCGCCGTGGCGGGCCTGCATGCGTGCCTGGGCGTATTCCATGGGCGACCCCTTTCGCCGATTGCCGCGCGCTAGCCGAAGTCGCCGCCGCAAAGCTCGTCGGCGAGGCGATCGACCGCTTGCTCCAGCCGGCGCAACGCGTCGGCGTCGAGCGTCACGGGGGCCGCCGCGGCCTGCGCCTCGGTGGCGAGCGCAGCCAGCGCCGCAGCCTGGCGCGCCGCATGGCGGCGGCACCAGGCGCAACATTTCTCGCGGGAACGCTCGGACAGTTCGGCCGCCGCGGCGCGCGCGGCGGCCAGCCGGCGCTCGGCTTCGGCGCGGCAGGCGAGCACCGCCGCCTCGGCCGCCGCTTCGGCGGCGATCACCTCGGCGAAGGCGGCATCGACCGCTGCGTCGGCCGCCCCCGGCCTCTCCGGCGCCTCCCCGTTGTTTGCCATGACCGCTCCTCTCCTTCCGGAACAAGCTTGTCGTGCCTTTGTCCCACTATAGACAACGGCAATGACGGCGTCAGGAAACGCGGCCGCGGCAACGCGGCTTTCGACAGGCGGCGGCGCGCTGTCTATGCTGGAAACGGTTTATCCCGCACGCAAAGAAGGAGGTGCAAGCATGCTCCGAAAACTGATCCCGGCCCTGCTCGCCGGCACACTGCTGCTCGCCGGCCCGGCGGCCTACGCGAAGAAGGACGGCCCCAACACCGGCGGCAAGTCGCCGCAGCACATGAGCGAGAAAGGGCAGATGAACACCAACGCCCCGGCGATGGGGCAAGACAAAGGGATGATGCGCGCCGACCAGCGCAAGAACGAACAGGGCCTCGCCCACGACCAGGCCGGCGGCATGGACAAGAAGGCGAAGAAGGAGAACAAGGGCAAGTCGAAGGGCCACGACAAGTAACCTGTCCGCCCGTGCGTCGCGGCCGGCCCGGCAGACGCCGGGCCGAGGCGCTCGGGAAACTTGCGCGTCGCCTGCCCTCGCCGTCCCGCCGGCGGCAACAGCGCCTTCAGACGCCGGGCATCGCGAGGAAATTCGGTAGCGCCTTGACCCGCGCGATCCATTGCCGGATATGCGGGTAATCGGCGAGCGAGACGCCGCCTTCCGGCGCCAGCGCGACGTAGGGGAAGACGGCGCAGTCAGCGATCGTCGGCCGCGCCAGCGCCAGCCACGGGTGACGCGCCAGGTGGGCGTCGAGCAGCGGCAGGATGCGCGCCGCGCGCTTCAGCGTGTCGGCCTTGTCCAGCGCGTAGCCGAACTTGTCGACCAGGCGCGCCGACGCCGGCCCGTTCTGCACCTCGTTGGCGGCGGTCGACAGCCACTGCATGACCTCGCCGAGGCCGGCCGCGTCGCGCGGCAGCCAGCTTTCGCCGGCGTACTTGGCGGCCAGGTAGACGAGGATCGCCTGCGAATCGCGCAGCACCACCTCGCCGTCGACCAGGATCGGAATCTCGCCCCAGGGGTTGAAGTCGATCAGCGGCGGCTTCTTGTGCGCGCCGGCGAGGAAGTCGACCGCCACGATGTCCAGCGGAATCTGCGCCAGCGCGGCGAACAGGCGAACCTTGTAGCAATTGCCCGACAACTCCAGATCGTACAGCTGCATGCTTTTCTCCTTTGCGGATGATGAAGGGAACGACGTTGTGGCCCGCCTCACGGCTCGGCGCCGCCCAGCTCGCGCAGCTGCGCTTCGAGCCGCGCGATGCGCTGGTGCAGGGGATCGAGCAGCGACGACAGCTCGCGCTCGCTGTAGCGCGGCGTGATGTGGCGGGCGCAGTTCCAGTCGAAGGCCGCGACCTCGATCAGCAGCACGCGCTCGACCGGCGCCTCGGCGTCGCCGGCCGGCAGTTGCCAGAGCGCGGCCAGCGCCGCGTCGCTGGCCGCGGCCAGGTCGAGCACGCGGGCATGGCCGAGCAGCTTGAGGCGGCGGCGCTGCGGATAGTCGACCAGGATCAGGCAGACGCGGTCGTTGCCGCCGAGGTTGCCGACGCTCTGGTACTGCAGGTTGCCGCGGAAATCGGCGAAGGCCAGCGTTGTCGGGCCGAGCACCTTGAGGAAGCCGGGGTTGCCGCCGCGATGCTGGACGTACGGCCAGCCGGTGTCGCCGACGGTGGCCAGGTAGAAGCTGTCGCGCGCAGCGATGAACTCGCGTTCGCGTGCGCCGAGTTCGCTGTTGTCGCTGCCGCCGGCGGCGTAGCGCTCGGCCTGCGCACGCGTGCCGTAGCGCGCCTGCGCCGCTTGCACGCTGGCGGTGAAGGTCAGTTGCGCGAAGCGTCGAGGCATGACGATCTCCTGATTCGAAGGCGGCGCCCGTTGCGCGCCGGCGATGGATGCCATGCTGATCGCTCCGGCTATCGAAATAAATAGACGAATGCTGAACTGACTACACCGCTCAACGGTGTAATATCGCCGGCATGGACAAGCTGCGGGCCATGGAGACCTTTGTGCGCATCGTCGAGGCGGGCAGCCTGACGGCTGCCGCCGCCGCGCTCGACACCTCGCTGACCTCGGTGGTGCGCTCGCTGGCAACGCTCGAAGGCGCACTCGGCACGCGCCTGCTCAACCGCACGACGCGCCGCATCGCGCTGACCGACGAGGGGCGCGAGTACTTCGCGCGCTGCCGGCGCGTGCTGGCCGAAGTCGAGGAAGCCGAGGCCGCCCTCTCGGCGCGGCAGGCGACGCCGGCCGGCCGGCTGGCGATCACCGCGCCGGTAATGTTCGGCCGCCTGCACGTCGGGCCGGTGCTCAGCGACTTCCTCGCCGTTCATCCGGCGGTCCATGCCGAACTGATGCTCTTCGACCGCGTCGTCGACCTGCTCGACGAAGGCATGGACGCGGCGATCCGCATCGGCCACCTGCGCGACTCGTCGCTGGTCGCCGTGCCGCTCGGCACGACGCGCCGCGTCGTCTGCGCCAGCCCGGCCTACCTGCGCCGCGCCGGCACGCCGCGGCGGCCGGAGGACCTGGCCGGGCACCGCTGCCTGCAGTTCCTCGGCGTCGCCCCCGGCAGCGAATGGGAATTCGCCGGCGGCGACGACGGCGGCAAAACGATCCGCGTGCCGATCAAGGGCCTGCTCGCCACCAACCAGATCAACGTCGCCCTCGATGCCTGCGGCAAGGGGCTCGGCTGCGGGATGTTCCTCGACTACCAGGTGCGCGACGCGCTCGCCGCCGGCACGCTGCGGCGGGTGCTGCAGGATTTCGAACCGCCGCCGATCCCGGTGCAGCTGGTCTACCCGCACTCGCGCCTGCTTTCCTCGCGCCTGCGCAGCTTCGTCGACTGGGCGGTGCCGCGGTTGCGGCAGCGGCTGGCGGACGGCTAAGCAAACGTCACCTGCAGATCGTTGCCGACGATGGCGAAGGTCGGCGTCATGCCGTCCACGCTGTTGCCGGCGAATTGATCCGCCGAGAAATCGGAGAGGTTCGGCGCGCTGAGGATCGTGTAAGGCGTGCCGGAGGCGACTCCACTCCCCTGGAAGGAGAAGGTCGTGTAGTCGCGGATGGCCAGCTCGCCGCTCAGCGCGAGACTGGTCGGGTTGGCACCGAGCTGGACGCGGAGGATGCCGCCGGCCAGGTCGAGGTTGCCGAGGGTAACCCCGCCGCTGTGGTAGCTGAGATCCAGTTCGCCGTTGTCTGCCAGATAGACGCTCGCCGTCCCGCCCGAGGCATTGTCGTAGAACGCGATCTTGCCGCCGTAGCCGCCGTCGGTGCCGCCGTAGGCGACGAGGACGGCGCTGCCCGCGCTCGACGTGCCGGAGAAGGTCGTGTAGCCGCCGGCAGCGCCTTCCAGGTAGGCGCCCAGGTTGTAGAAGGTGCCGTTGCCGGCGGTGGGTACATTGCCGCCGTCGCTGCCCTGGCCGGCACCGGATTGGCTGCTGCCATAGACCGAGAACTCGGTGAAGCCGGCCGCGCCGCCCGCCACCGGCGCGGGGTGGTTGTAGAAGGTGGCGTTGCCCGCCGTCGGGGAGTAGCGGGTCGGCAGGCTGATCGAGAAGATCGTGTGGCCGGCGCTGGAATTGCCCTTGATCTCGCTGCCGTAGTTGTTGAAGGTGCCGCTGGCCGCGGTCGGCGAGCCGTGTTTGGCGGTGAACTCGACGTGGCCGCCGCCGCCCTGTGCGCCGCCGCGCGCGCCGAAATTGAAATAGGCGCCGTTGCCGGCCGAGGCTCCGCCCGTCGTCACCTCGGGCGGGTTGTTGTTGAAGCTGGTGACGCCGCCGTAGGCACCGGCGGCCGGGGCGGCGTAGTTGTAGAAGTGGCCGTTGCCGCCGTTGGCCGTGCCGTCGAAGGCGACGTCGCCGCCGTTGGCCTGGCTGCAGCTGCCGCCCTTATTGTAGAAATGGGCGCCGGCGGCGGTCGAGTTGTCGTAGAACTGCGTGTTGCCGCCGTCGCCGCCGGAGACGGTGCCGCCGATGTTGGTGAAGGTGGCGTAGGCCGCGGTCGAATTGTCGTGGAAGACGGCATTGCCGAAGGTGTCGCCGTCGCTGCCGAGGCTGCCGTAGATGGTGAAGCTGGCCGAATCCGCCGTCGACGAATCGCCGAAGCTGATCTCGCCGCCCACCGTGCTGCCGCTCTTCGGGGGCGTGCCGGCGCCGGTCCAGGCCATGAAGCTGGCACTGCCGGCGGAGGAGGTATCGACGAAGCGGATGACGCCGCCGCCGTAATCCTGCTGCGTCGCCGGACCGGCGCAGTAGAAGTTGTTGCTGCCGCCCGCCGACGCGGAGTTCGTGAACTCGAGCTGCGGATTCTGGTAGCCCGCGCTGGCGGCGGCAACGATGAAACTCTGCTGGCTCATCGACGCGTTGGCAACGCCGGCGCCGGTGATCGCCAGCGTCGGCGAGGCGGGCGAAGCGGCGCCGAACGTGAAGGTGTAGGCCGGCGCGCCGGCGGCAAACTCGATGCTGCCCACTGCAGTACCTGCCGCCTGCGAAAAGCCGATCATCGTCTGCGACGAGGCGGCGAAAGCGGCCTTGTCCATGGGCACCTCGGCAGGGGTCCAGTTGCTTGCCGTGTTCCAGTCGCCGCTCGCCGCTTGGGCGTTCCAGGTTGCTTTGCTCATCCATGTCTCCGTTGTCGTTATCGATGATGGGGGCCGCGTCACCGTCGATGAATCGCGCCGGTAGCGGCTGACGCGCAGTTACCGGTTGAGATAGCGCCGTTCGAACTCTACCGGAGAAAACCCGCTCGCATACAGGAAGCGTTGGCAGTGCGACCACGACCCAGCAGGCGTTCGCTCACCCGCGCCCACGATGCGGGGCAAGCCACCATGAAAAACGGCGCCCCGCGGGGCGCCGTTCCTTGGCCGGAAAGACCGAGCGATCAGGCGTCGACCGTCGCCGCGACCTCGACGAAGTCCTGGATCTGGTCGAAGTTCATGTAGCGGTAGATGTCGGCGGCCTTGGCGTTCACCACCTGGATCTGCTCCATGTACTCGGCGACCGTCGGGATCTTGCCCATCAGCGCGCACATCGCGGCCAGTTCGGCGGAACCCAGGTAGACGCGGGTGTCGATGCCGAGGCGGTTCGGGAAGTTGCGCGTCGAGGTCGACATCGCGGTGCTGCCCTTGCGGATCTGCGCCTGGTTGCCCATGCACAGCGAGCAGCCCGGCATTTCCATGCGGGCGCCGGCCTTGCCGAGCACCGAGTAGTAGCCTTCTTCCGTGAGGATGAGGGCGTCCATCTTGGTCGGCGGCGCGATCCACAGGCGGGTCGGGATGTCCGACTTGCCTTCGAGGACCTTGCCGGCGGCACGGAAGTGGCCGATGTTGGTCATGCACGAACCGACGAAGACTTCGTCGATCTTGTCGCCGGCGACTTCGGACAGCACCTTCACGTCGTCCGGGTCGTTCGGGCAGGCGACGATCGGCTCCTTGACGTCGGCCAGGTCGATCTCGATCACGGCGGCGTACTCGGCGCCGGCGTCGGCCTTCAGCAGCGTGCCGTTGGCGATCCACTCTTCCATCGCCTTGATGCGGCGGCGCAGCGTGCGCGCATCCTGATAGCCCTCGGCGATCATCCACTTCATCAGCGTGATGTTCGAGCGCATGTACTCGACGATCGGCTCCTTGTTCAGCGCCACCGCGCAGGCGGCGGCCGAACGCTCGGCGGCGGCATCCGACAGCTCGAAGGCCTGTTCGACCTTGAGATCCGGCAGGCCTTCGATTTCGAGGATGCGGCCGGAGAAGATGTTCTTCTTGCCCTTCTTCTCGACGGTCAAGAGGCCGGCCTTGATCGCGTACAGCGGGATGGCGTTGACCAGGTCGCGCAGCGTGATGCCGGGCTGCATCTTGCCCTTGAAGCGGACCAGCACCGATTCCGGCATGTCCAGCGGCATGACGCCGGTGGCGGCGGCGAAGGCGACCAGGCCGGAGCCGGCCGGGAAGGAGATGCCGATCGGGAAGCGGGTGTGCGAGTCGCCGCCGGTGCCGACGGTGTCCGGCAGCAGCAGGCGGTTCAGCCACGAGTGGATGACGCCGTCGCCCGGACGCAGCGCGACGCCGCCGCGGGTCGAGATGAACGACGGCAGTTCGCGGTGCATCTTGACGTCGACCAGCTTCGGATAGGCGGCGGTGTGGCAGAACGACTGCATCACCAGGTCGGCCGAGAAGCCGAGGCAGGCGAGGTCCTTCAGTTCGTCGCGGGTCATCGGGCCGGTGGTGTCCTGGGAGCCGACGGTGGTCATCTTCGGCTCGCAGTAGGTGCCCGGCAGAATGCCCTTGCCTTCCGGCAGACCGCAGGCGCGGCCGACCATCTTCTGCGCCAGCGAGTAACCCTTGCCCGGATCGTTCGGCTGCTGCGGCAGGCGGAACAGCGTCGACGGGGCGAGGCCGAGCGCTTCACGCGCCTTGGTCGTCAGGCCGCGGCCGATGATCAGCGGAATGCGGCCGCCGGCACGGACTTCGTCGAGGATGACCAGGGTCTTCAGCTGCGACTCGGCGATCGTCGCGCCGTTCTTGGTGGCGGTGACCTTGCCGGAAGCGGCGTCGATCTTCAGCTCGATCTCGTCGCCCATGTCCATCTGGCCGGCGTCGATCTCGATCGGCAGCGCGCCGGCGTCTTCCATCGTGTTGAAGAAGATCGGGGCGATCTTGGAACCGAGGCAGACGCCGCCGAAGCGCTTGTTCGGCACGAACGGGATGTCTTCGCCGGTGAACCACAGCACCGAGTTGGTCGCCGACTTGCGCGAGGAACCCGTGCCGACGACGTCGCCGACGTAGGCGATCAGGTTGCCCTTGGCGGCGAGCTTCTCGAGCTGCTTGATCGGGCCGCGGGTGCCCGGCTCGTCGGCCTCGATGCCCGGACGCGGGTTCTTCAGCATGGCCAGCGCGTGCAGCGGGATGTCCGGACGCGACCAGGCATCCGGGGCCGGCGACAGGTCGTCGGTGTTGGTCTCACCCGTCACCTTGAACACGGTCAGTTTTTGGGACGCCGGCACTTCCGGACGCGAGGTGAACCACTCGGCGTCGGCCCAGCTCTGCATCACCGCCTTGGCGTTGGCGTTGCCCTTCTTGGCCAGCTCGGCGACGTCGTGGAAGTAGTCGAACACCAGCAGCGTCTTCTTCAGGCCTTCGGCGGCCACCGCGCCGACCGCGGCGTCGGCGAGCAGGTCGATCAGCGGCTTGACGTTGAAGCCGCCGAGCATCGTGCCGAGCAGCTCGGTCGCCTTCTCCTTGGAGATCAGCGCGCAGCTCTCCTCGCCCTTGGCGACTTTCGCCAGGAACTCGGCCTTGACCTTGGCCGCGTCATCCACGCCGGCCGGCACGCGGTAGGTGATCAGCTCGACCAGTGCGGCCTCCTCGCCCTTCGGCGGATTCTTCAGCAGCGCGACCAGCTCGGTGGTCTGTTGCTTCGACAGCGGCAGCGGGGGGATACCGAGGGCAGCACGTTCAGCGACGTGGGCGCGATAGGCTTCAAGCACGGCGACTTCCTTTCGATAACGGGTGGCTCGAAAAAACGCAATTCTACGACATGGCGCAAAACCCTCGGACACCGGCTTTTGGCTCAGGTTCGGGGAGACTTGCTGTCAGTCTTATATATATTATCTTTTACCTTATTTTCAATCAACCGGCAGCGCGTTCCGGCCGCGGCACCGACGCTGCGGCCGGCGGCGAATCAGGCTCGGAAAAGCGGCAGCCGCCGGCCGGCCAGCTCCGCCACCGCCGCCACCTCGAAGCCGCCCCAGGTCGCCGCGTACGCCCACAGCTTGGCCGCCCCGCCCGGGCGCGCGGCGAGGCCGAGCGCCGGCACCGCGAAGGCACCGGCGACGAGCAGCGCGTGCAGGCTGGAGGCGAGACAGCCGCGGGCGCCGGCGATCAGCGCGCAGGTGTCGCGCACCGCGGCGCTGCCGACCACCGCCGCCGGCACGCGCAGCCGTGCCGCCAGCCGGCGGTAGAGCGCCAGGTCGTCGTGCCAGGGCGCCAGGCCGGCGGCGAAGAAACGCACCGGCAGACCACTTGCGTCGAGCACGCCGGCGAGCGCGGCGAGCGTCGCATCGTCGGCGAAGTCCGCGGCGCACTGCACCGCGAGGTAGTCGCCGGCCGCGCGCGGCGCACCGGCGACGAGCTCGGCGAGGAGGTCCGCCGCCTGCGCCACCGGGTCGGGTTCGAGGCCGGCGGCGACGCCTTCGGCAGCGAGCGCCGCTTGCGTCGCGCGGTCGCGCACGGTGACCGCGCGCGCCGCGCGCAGCGCCGCGGCGATTTCCCGGCGGAACGCCGGCGGCCGCTGCGCCAGCCCGACGCCGCCGACGGCACGGAAGGCAGTGGCGATTCCCGCGTCGCCGGCGAGGACGTAGGGCGCCCGCCGCGCGCAGCCGAGGAATTCCGCCGCCCACGCCGCCCGCGCCCGCGGCCGGCGATCGAGCGCGGCGATGCGCGACGCGGCCTCGGCGGCCGGCAGCAGCATCACCGCCGCCTCCCAGGCGTCGGTGTCGAGCACCTCGCCGCCGACGTGCAGCACTTCGAGCGGCGCCGCGCCGAAACGCCGCGGCCACTGCGCGATCAGTTCGCCGATCGGCGCGACGGCGCGACCGCCGACGGCGCGCAGGTCCGCCGCGCGCAGCCCGGCGAACAGGCACGGCCGCGGCGCCGCGCGCCGCGCGGCGACCTCGGCCAGCAGCAGGTCGCCGAGGTTGTGGCGGTCGCAGGCGCCGAAGAGGACGAGGGGCGTAGCGGAAGTCATCTCCATCGGCCAAGCCTGCGCCGCGCGCGCACCGCTGGCAAGGCCGCCGCCCATTTTTTCGGCAGCCCGTTTTTTCCGTTCCGCCTCAGGCGCTTGCCCCGCTTATCCAGTGCTTATCCACAGACTTGCCCCACACCGGCGGGGATAACTCCGCCTTATGGGAAGATCGAAATCGCGGGAATCGCTTGTCGCACGGGGCTTGCACAAATTTTTGGCAACGCCTTTTTCCGTCGCCGGCTCAGTCGCTTACGCCACTTGTTCAGGACTTTTCCACAGACTTGCTCGACCGCGGCGGGGATAAGTCCACCGCATCTCTGTCTTATGCAAGACCGAGCGGGGGCAGGCCGTGGCGCGCCCGCGCGCGGGCGCAGGCGTCGTGGTGGATGTCGAACTCGCGGCACGGCGACGGCCGCGCGTCGTAGATCGTGCACGCGACCTGCGCACCGACCTCGCCCGACAGCGCCGCGCAGCGCGGCGGCGAGGTGTCGGTGCCGTGCATGCGCACCAGCTGCGCGGTGACCGGCACGGTCAGCGCCGGCGGCACGCCGCCGGCCCAGGCGAAGGCGCGGCCGGCCAGCTCGGCCGGGTGGAAATCGACGCGGAAGGCAGCGCAGCAGGCGCCGCAGGTGGTGCAGGGACTGGCGTCGCTCACGCCGCGCCCCGCCGGTCGCGCAGGTCGACCACGCAGCGGTAGAGCGGCTGCCCCGAGTCGCAGTACTTGCGTTCGAACGGCGAGACGGGCTCGTCCGGGACGAATTCCTCCCACGCGATGTCACGCCCGAGCACGCGGCCCAGCGCAAAGGCGAACTCCTCGACGTAGATGCGCCAGTTGCTGCGGCACTCGATCACGCCGCCCAACTGCGGCAGCACCGGGAACACCGCGTGCCCGTGCCAGCGCCGCGCGAGATGCCCGATCTTCGGCCACGGGTTCGGGTAGAACAGGCAGTGGCGCTCGAGCGTCACGCCGCGTTCGGCGAGCAGGCGCCAGAAGTCGACGAGGTCGGCGCGCACCAGGCAGAGGTTCGCCGGCAGCTCGCCCTTCGCCGTCGTCAGCCGGTCCTCCGACTGGTCGACGCCGATGACGAAGCAGTCCGGATTGCGTTCGCCGAGCAGCACGCTGGACGCGCCGGTGCCGCAGGCGGCGTCGAGGATCAGCGGGCGCGCGTTGCCCCACGCCGCCATCGCGGTCGCGAACGCGGCGCGGTTGTAGTCGAGGATCGGCTTGCGGAAGGGTTCGCGCCGGTGGCGGTCGACGAGCTCGGCGAGGCGCTCGTGGATGCCGGTCTGCGCGCTCTGCGGCACGCGCGAGTTGGCGTACATCAGGCAGCCTCGCGCAACGTCGGCACGAAGCCGGCGAGCAGCGCGGTGACCTCGGCCGGCTGCCGCAGCGGCCGCAGCGCCGCGTACAGCGCCTCGGCTTCCGCCCAGGTGCGGCGCAGGTAGCCGAGCCACAGCTTGATGCGGCCCGGCGCGTGGCGCGCCTCGACCTTGGCCAGCACGCCCTGCCAGAAGGCGGCGAGATGCGGCAGCAGCGCCGCCCACTCGGCGGCGGTCGGCGCCGGCGCCGCGTCGCCGCGGATGCGCTGCGCCAGATACGGATCGGACACCGCGCCGCGGCCGAGCATGACGTCGGCGCAGCCGCTGACCGCGCGGCAGCGGCGCCAGTCGCCGACCGTCCACACCTCGCCGTTGGCGACCACCGGCACGCGCACCGCCTCGCGGATCGCGGCGATCCATTCCCAGTGCGCCGGCGGCTTGTAGCCCTGCTCCTTGGTCCGCGCATGCACCACCAGCGACCGGGCGCCGCCTTCGGCGAGCGCTTGCGCGCAGTCGATCGCCAGCGCGGTGTCGGCGATGCCGAGACGCATCTTGGCGGTCACCGGGATGTCCGCCGGCACCGCCGCGCGCACCGCGGAAACGATCGCGTAGAGCAGCTCCGGTTCGCCGAGCAGCGCGGCGCCGCCGCGGTGGCGGTTCACCGTCGGCGCCGGGCAGCCGAAGTTGAGGTCGATCCCCGGCGGCGACAGCCGCGCCAGCCGCGCGGCGTTCGCCGCGAGACATTCCGGGTCGCTGCCGAGCAGCTGCACGACCACCGGCGTCCCTGCCGTCGTCCGCCCGCCGTTCAGCAGCTCCGGCGACAGCCGCGTAAATGCGCGCGCCGGCAGCAGCGTGCCGGAGACGC
This sequence comes from Azospira restricta, assembly GCF_016858125.1. Taxonomy (NCBI): domain Bacteria; kingdom Pseudomonadati; phylum Pseudomonadota; class Betaproteobacteria; order Rhodocyclales; family Rhodocyclaceae; genus Azospira; species Azospira restricta. The sequence continues at coordinate 2,155,596 of NZ_CP064781.1, read as the reverse complement.
GGACGAACTCGGTCACCGCGTGGTCGTAGCCGCCGACGCGCGTCAGCACCTCGCGCAGCACGTCGTCGGCGAGGCCTTCCATCGGGGCGAGCAGCAGTCGGGACATGGAAAAATCGGGGGAGAAAGCAGCGCGGGAAAAGGCCGCTATTCTACAATGCTCGCCCTATGGAACAGATCACAGCCGCCATCATCGGCGCCGGCGTCGTCGGCCTCGCCTGCGCGCGGGCGCTCGCCGCGCGCGGCATCGAGGCCGTCATCCTCGAACGGCACGACGCCTTCGGCAGCGAGACCAGCGCGCGCAACAGCGAGGTCATCCACGCCGGGCTCTACTACCCGGGCGGATCGCGCAAGGCGGCGCTGTGCGTCGCCGGCCGCGACGCGCTGTACGCCTATTGCGGCGAACGCCACGTCGCGCACCGCCGCTGCGGCAAGCTGATCGTCGCCACGCACGCGGGACAGCTGCCGAAGCTCGAAGCGCTGCGCCGGCAGGGCGAGGCCAACGGCGTGAGCGACCTGCGCCTCATCGACGCCGGCGAGGCGAAGGCGATGGAGCCGAACCTCGCCTGCGTCGCCGCGCTGCATTCGCCGTCGACCGGCATCGTCGACAGCCACGGCTTCATGCTCGCGCTCCTGGGCGACGCCGAGCGCGACGGCGCGCTGCTCGCGCTGCACAGCCCGGTCGCCGGCGGCCGCATTGAAGCAGACGGCATCGTGCTGGAGGTCGGCAGCGGCAGCGATACGACGCAGCTGAAGGCGCGCCTCGTCGTGAACGCCGCCGGCCTCGCCGCGACCCAGGTCGCGCGCCGCCTGATCGGCTTTCCGCCGGAACACTGCCCGACGCCGCACTACGCGAAGGGCAACTACTACGGCCTCGCCGGTCGCGCGCCGTTCTCGCGGCTGATCTACCCGCTGCCGGAACCCGGCGGCCTCGGCGTGCACCTGACGCTGGACCTCGGCGGCCAGGCGCGCTTCGGCCCCGACGTCGAATGGCTGCCGGGCGGCTGGATCGACGCGCCCGACTACGCCGTCGATCCGCAGCGCAGCACCGGCTTCTACGCCGAGGTCCGCCGCTACTGGCCGGGGCTGCCCGACGGCGCGCTCGCCCCCGCCTACTGCGGCGTGCGGCCGAAGATTTCCGGCCCGCAGGACCCGGCCGCCGACTTCCTGATCCAGGGGCCGCAAACGCACGGCGTGCGAGGGCTGGTCAACCTCTTCGGCATCGAATCGCCGGGGCTGACCTCGGCGCTCGCGATCGCCGACGCGGTGTGCGCGGAACTCGACGCGTGAAGCTGGTCCTCGACACCAACGTCGTCCTCGATCTGCTGTTCTGGCGCGATCCGCGCTGCGCCGCGCTGGCAGAGGCGCTGGCCGCCGGCCGCGCGCACTGCGTCACCGACGACGCCTGCCTCGCCGAGCTCGAACGCGTGCTCGCCTACCCGCAGTTCGCGCTCGACGAAGCGGCGCAGCGGACGCTGCACGCGCAATACCGCGCGCTCGCCGAAGGCGTCGCCGCGGCGGGCGCCGGCGAGCCCGCCGAACTGCCGCGCTGCCGCGACGCCGACGACCAGAAGTTCCTGGAGCTCGCCGCGCGCGCCGGCGCCGAGCTGCTGCTGACGCGCGACCGCGAGCTGCTGCGCCTGGCGCGCAGCCGCCGACGGCCGCCGCCGTTTGCCATCCTCGTCCCCGAGCAGGCCGCCGCGCGGCTTGCGGCACCGTCCCCGGAGCACGCCCGATGATTCGCACCGCCACCGCCCTCGCCTGCCTGCTCGCCGCCGGCGCCGCCACCGCCGCGCCCGCGGTCGAGATCCTTGCCGCCGAGTTCGGCCTGTTCGCGGAGGGCCAGGGCGACGAGATCGTCTTCCAGCCCGCGGCCGTCGTGCCGCGCGCGGTCGGCCAGCGCTACGGCTGGATCATCGAGCTGCGCACGAAGAAGCGCAGCGTCGCCGTGCGCGAGGAGTACGTGCTGCCGGAAAAGCCCGGCGCCGCGGCGCCGGACAACCCGGTGGCGAAGAACCTGCACGTTCCCGACCTGCGCCGCAGCCAGGTCAGCCAGCGCCAGCTGGTGCCGGTCGACGGGCAGATCGTCGGCGAATGGTCGGTCGGCCCGGACGAGCCGCCGGGGAAGCGCCGCCTGCAGGTCAGCGTCGAGGGGCAGCCGGCGGCGACCTTCGACTACGAAGTGAAGTAGCCGCCTCAGTCGCCGGTGTCGGCGGCGCTGCGCCAGCCCGGATCGGGCCGCCACTGCCCGACCCAGACCGGCAGATCGGCGGCCGGCATCGGCCGCGCGATGCCGTAGCCCTGCGCCATGTCGCAGCCAAGGCGGAGCAGCAACGCGCCGTGGGCGGCGGTTTCGACGCCCTCGGCGATCACCTCGCGGCGGAAGACGCGGGCGAGCCCGATGACGCCCTCAACGATGGCGCGGTCCTCGGCGTCGACCAGCATGTCGCGGACGAAGGTCTGGTCGATCTTGACCGTCTCCGCCGGCAGCGACTTGAGGTAGGCCAGCGACGAGTAGCCGGTGCCGAAGTCGTCGAGCGAGAACGAGACGCCGAGCGCGCGGCACTCGCGGATCACCCGCGACACGCGCTCGATGTCCTCGAGCGCCGCGGTCTCCAGGATTTCCAGTTCGAGCGCCTGCGGCGCGACCTCGGGGAAGTCCGCCAGCTGCGCCTGCAGGCGCTCGGCGAAGGCCGCGTGCAGCAGGTGGCGGGCGGCGATGTTGACGCCGACGCGCAGCTGCAGGCCAATGCGCTGCCAGGCGTCGAGCTGCGCCAGCGCAGTGGCGATCACCCAGTCGCCGACCTCGACGATCAGCTCGCTGTCCTCGATCACCGACAGGAAGTCCGCCGGCGGCAGCAGGCCGCGCTGCGGATGCTGCCAGCGGATCAGCGCCTCGACGCCGGCGACGCGGCCCGAGCGCATATCCACCTGCGGCTGGTAGTAGAGGACGAACTCGCCGTCGCGCAGCGCCTGCGCGATCCGCGCCAGGCGCTCGGTGCGCTCGCGCGCGAGGCGGTCGTGCTCGGGGTCGAACAGGTGGAAGCGGTTGCGGCCGCCCTGCTTGGCCAGGTACATCGCCTGGTCGGCGTGGCGCAGCAGCGTGTCGCTGTCGGCGTCGTCCTTCGGGTAGAGGGCGACGCCGAGGCTGCCCGAGAGCCGGATGTCGCGCCCGTCGACGGCCAGCGGGCGGGCGATCTCGCCGAGGATGCGGGCCAGCGCCTGCTTGCACTCGTCGAGGTCGTCGATGCCCTGCAGCAGCAGCACGAACTCGTCGCCGCCGACGCGCGCGACGGTGTCGCTGGCGCGCAGGCAGGCCTGCAGCCGCGCGGCGACCGCGACCAGCACGCGATCGCCGGTGTCGTGGCCGAAGTTGTCGTTGATCGGCTTGAAGCCGTCGAGGTCGAGGTAGCAGATCGCCAGCAGGCTGCCGCTGCGCCTCGCCTGCGCCAGCGCCTGCCTCATCCGGTCGGCGAGCAGCGTGCGGTTGGGGACGCCGGTCAGCGGGTCGTAGTGCGCGATGCGGTCGAGCTGGCGGTCGTGCTCCTTCAGCACGGTGATGTCGCGCACGAAGGCGCAGATCTCGTCGCCGAGGCTGAGCCAGGTGGCGGTGATCTCGACGTCGATGACCTCGCCGTCCTTGCGCCGCCAGCGCGTCTCGAAGCGGTCGCCGCCCTCGCCGACGATGCGCGCGAGGTGCGCCGCGCTCTCGGCCGCGTCCGGCAGCGCATCGAAGTCGCCGAAGCCGCGCGCCAGCACCTCGTCGGCGGCGTAGCCGGTGAGCGCGCAGAAGGCGCGGTTGTGCTCGCGCACGCGGCCGTCGCGGCCGCAGACGACGAAGCCGTCCATCGCCGACTCGACGACGCTGGCATGGCGCTGCGAGGCGCGCTTGCTGGCGGTGACATCGACCATCACGCCGCGCAGCCAGCGCGGCGCGCCGCCCTCCTCGACCACCTTGACGATGTCGCGTAGCCAGACGGTGCGCCCGTCGCGGGCGATGAAGCGGTACTCGAAGTCGTGGTTCTCCAGGCGGCCGGTGCAGGAGGCGCAGTAGTCGACCGCCCAGCTGCAATCGTCCGGGTGCAGGTGCTCGACCCAGAAGCCGGGCCGGTACCAGTCCTCGACCGGATAGCCGAGCAGGCGCTCGGCCTCCTGGCTGACGAAGGTGAAGGCGAAGGTCCGCGCGTCGCCCTCCCAGACGATGCCCGAGGTCGAATCGACCAGGTCGCGGAAGCGCTGCTGCTCGGCCTCGATGCGCTGCCGCGCCAGCTTGCCCTCGCTGATGTCGGCGATGACGCCGACCAGGCCGAGTTCGTGCCCCTCGGCATCCTGGAAGCGGCGGCCGGTCAGGCGGCCCCAGAATTCGTTGCCGTCGGCGCGCCAGTAGCGGCGCTCGAGGTCCACCGCCTGCACCTTGCTCGCCAGCAGGCCGAGCATGCGCGCGCGCGCCGTCTCGCGCTCGTCCGGGTGCACGCAGGCAACGTACTCGCGGCCGACCAGCTCGGACAGCGGGCAATCGAACATCTCGGCCATGCACTGGTTGGCGTGGGTGATGATGCCGCGCGGATCGACCAGGAAGATGGCGACGCTGGCGGTATCGAAGATCTTCGACAGCAGCGCCTCGCGGTCGCGCAGCGCGTTCCCGACGCGGCGCGCCTCGCCGATGTCCTCGGCGAAGGCGAGCACGCCGCACAGCTCGCCGCCCGAGTAGTGCGGCTGGAAGTGGAAGCGGTAGATGCCGCCGCGGTCGCCGGTGGTCGAGCGGTAGGCGGTCTCGATGCTGCTCGCCTCGCCGCGCAGCGCCCGCCGCAGCGGCTCGGCCAGCGCCGGGTCCTGCGCTTCGTCGAGCATGCGGAAGCCGACGATCTGCTCGCGCGGCGCGCCGGCGTAGTCGGCGAACTGGGCGTTGCATTCGACGATGCGGCCGTCGCGGTCGGTCAGCCAGATGCCCAGCGGCGCCTGCTCGAACAGCTCGCGGAAGCGCGCCTCGGCCTCGCCCATCGCCGCCTCGGCCGCCTTGCGCGCGGTGATGTCGGTGGACACCCCGATCAGCCCGACGATGCCGCCGCCGGTGTCGTACAGCGGCTTCTTCACCGCCCAGTAGTAGCGCGTCTCGCCGCTGCTGACGACGACGTTGCGCTCCTCGCGCTCGACCGTGGCGCCGGTGTCGAGCACCTGCCGGTCGTTCACGCGCAGGTCGTTCGACACCGAGAGGTCGAAGAAATCCTCGTCGGTATGGCCGACGATGCCTTCCAGCGGCACGCCGAACAGCGCGCAGACCATGCGGTTGGCGTAGGTGTAGCGGCCGGCGCGGTCCTTGGTGAAGACGTAGGCACCGACGTTGTCGAGCGCGCTGCGCAGGCGGCGGATCTCCTCGTCGCGATAGTCGGTCGTTGGGGAAGGCGAGTTCAAGGCAGCGGAAGCAGTGGCGGGGCAGGGTGACGACGCTATCAGAATTCCCCGGCCCGATCCAGCCGGTAGCGGACTACGCGCCCTCCTTCGCCGCCCCGTCGGCCAGCGGGGCGGCCGCCCGCCAGCGGCCGAAGACACGGAAGCGGCCGCCCGCCGGCCGCAGCGGCGCGTGCAGGCGTCGGCGCAGCGCGCGCACGCCGATCCAGTTGGCGACGCAGACCACCGGCAGCAGCAGGCCGATGACCTTGTCGGCGGCAATGCCCAGCCCCCATTCGTTGAGCGACTTCAGCGCGTAGGCCGCCAGCCCGACGGCGTAATAGGAGATGGCGACGACCGACAGCCCCTCCACCGCCTGCTGCATCTTCAGCTGCAGGCTGGCGCTGTCGCTCAGGCGCTGCAGGACGCACTGCGTCTGCCGTTCCTGCGCCAGATTGACGCGGGTGCGCAGCATGTCGTTGGAGCGGCTGATCCTCGCCGCCAGCACCTCCTGCCGGTTGGCGACCGACACGCAGCTGTCCATCGCCGGCGCCAGGCGGCGCTCCATGAACTCGCCGATCGTCGGCACGCCTTCGATCCGCTGCTCGCGCAGCTCGCCGATGCGGGCCTCGACGATGCGGTGGTAGGCCTGCGCCGCGCTGAAGCGGTAGCCGGCGCGGAACGTGTCGGCGCGCAACTGCGCGTCGAGGCGGGAAAGGTCTTTCAGCAGCTGCTCGGCATCGCCGTCGATATCGAGCTCGCTCATCCGGTTGCCGAGTCCGGTCAGTTCCTCCTCGATCCGGTCGAGCAGCATGGCGCCCTCGCGCGCCAGCGGCAGCGCCAGCAGGGCCATCATCAGGTAGGTCTCGATCTCGCAGATGCGCTGCACCAGCCGGCCCATCTGCGACTCGCGCAGGCCGACGTCGCGCAGCAGGAAGCGCGAAAAGCCGTTCGGCCCGATCTGGAAATCGGTCCAGATCTCGCCCTCGCGCAGCACCCGGCAACCGACCAGCGGCGGCTGCGGGAACAGTGCGGCTAGCCGCGCGTCGCCGGTGCCGAGCGCATCGCCGCGTTCGGCGACGATGTGCGCGGCAACGATCACCGCCGCCTGCAGCCCGGCCAGCCAGTCGGCCGGAACGTGGCGGATCGCGCAGCAGCGGAAGTCGTCACCGTGTTCGCCGGGCTCGACGAAGGTGAAGGTCGAGAACTCGGTGTGGCGCTCCCACTTCAGGCGGAAATGCCCGAAGTCGTGGAAGAAATGCTGCGCGCCCGGCACCGGCGCGGCGACGCCGAAGCGGGTGCACAGCGAGGCCAGCAGCGCATCGTGCGACGCGTCGCCGTCGTCGATATGAACCGCCAGGTGCGAGATGCGCGCCGGCGCCTCGATGCGCAGGAAGGGACGGGAATGGATCTCGCCGGCGAGCGCCAGTCGCCGCGGATGGTTCAGCGCGTGCGCGAGATCGGTCATCGCGTCGCCGGCGGCCGGCACCCGCCCCGTTCCGGGTGGGGCGCGCGTGCGGCAGGATAGCGGCCGTCGGCCGACGGCCGCGCCGGCAAGCGTTCGTGGTGCATGGCGTTTCGTCGCTGCCCGGCTCAGGCCCCGAGCGTCATCAGCGTCGTGTTGCCCCCGGCCGCGGTGGTGTTCACGCTCTGCACGCGCTCGACCAGCATGCGGTAGAGCGGATATTCGCGCGCCTCGCCAGCTGGCCGGTAGATCTGCAGCAGCGCCGCGCCGCATTCCGCCAGCTGCCGCTCGAGCGTGCCGTCGTCGTCGGCGGCGAGCAGCACGCCGGCCAGCCGCTCGTAGTCGCCCGGCGGGCGCCACTCGATCTGCGCGGCGAGCGCCGGCGGCAGCAGCGCGATCGCCTGACGGCCGGCGGCGCCGCGCACCGAGGCGCGGTTGCCGGTGGCGAACACCGCCGCCAGCTGCGTGAGCACGGCATCGACGTCGTCCGCGTGGCAGAGCAGGCGGCCGCGCGGCGCGAAGGACAGCATGTTGCGCTCGCCGGTCGGTCCGGGCAGCACGGCGCGGACGCCCAGCAGCGTCGCCGCGGCGTAGTCGCGGCAGTGCGTCGTGAGCGGCCCCTCGCCCCATTTCTCGGCCCAGGTGGAGAGGATCTGCAGCGCCTCGGGCACCGCCTTGGCGGCGGGCAGCGCCAGCAGCGCCGGCGTCACCGCCGGCGTGCCGGCGAGGCGGTGCAGGTAGAGCGGGCCGCCGGCCTTCGGCCCGGTGCCGGAGAGCCCCTCGCCGCCGAAGGGCTGGACGCCGACGACGGCGCCGATCATGTTGCGGTTGACGTAGATGTTGCCGACCCGGGCACGCGCCGCGATCAGGTCGACGGTCTCGTCGATGCGGCTGTGGATGCCCAGCGTCAGCCCGTAGCCGGTGGCGTTGATCGCCTCGATCAGAGCCGGCAGCGCCTCGGCGGCGTAGCGCAGCACATGCACCACCGGACCGAAGACCTCGCGCTGCAGGTCGGCGAGCGACTCGATCTCGATCACCGTCGGCGGCACGAAGCAGCCGTCGGCGCAGGCCGCCGGCAGGGCGCACTGGTACACCGGGCGGCCGGCGGCGCGCATGCGCTCGATGTGCGCGAGCAGCGCGTCGCGCGCCGCCTCGTCGATCACCGGGCCGACGTCGGTGGCGAGCTGCCGCGGGTCGCCGATGACGAGCTCCTGCATCGCCGCCTTCAGCATCGCCAGCGTGTGCCCGGCAATGTCCTCTTGCAGGCACAGCACGCGCAGCGCCGAGCAGCGCTGGCCGGCGCTGTCGAAGCCGGAGGCGAGCACGTCCTGCACCACCTGCTCGGGCAGCGCCGACGAATCGACGATCATCGCGTTCTGGCCGCCGGTCTCGGCGATCAGGCGGACGTCGCCGCGGCCGGCGATGCTGCGGTTGATCAGCCGCGCCACCTCGGTCGAGCCGGTGAACACGACGCCGCGCACGCGCGCGTCGGCGGTCAGCCGGGCGCCGACCGTCTCGCCGCGGCCGGGCAGGAACTGCAGCACGTCGCCGGGGACGCCGGCCGCCTGCAGCAGGCGCACCGCGAGGTGGGCGGTCAGCGGCGTCTGCTCGGCCGGCTTGGCCAGCACCGGGCTGCCGGCGGCGAGCGCGGCGACGACCTCGCCGACGAAGATGGCGAGCGGGAAATTCCACGGGCTGATGCACGCCACCGGCCCCGGCGCCGCTGCCGGTACGGGGAAGCCGGCGCGCAGCTGCTGCGCGTAGTAGCGGCAGAAGTCGACCGCCTCGCGCACTTCGGCGACCGCGTTGGCCCAGGTCTTGCCGGCCTCGCGCGCACACAGGCCGACGATCTCGCTGCGGTGTTCCTCGAGCAGGTCGGCGGCGCGTTCGAGCATCGCCGCGCGTGCGGCCGGCGGCGTCCGCTGCCAGCTGTCGCCGGCGGCGTCGGCGGCGGCCAGCGCGCGCTCGACCAGCGCCTCGTCGGCCTCGACGACGCTGCCGACCACGTCGCGGCGGTCGGCCGGGTTGCGTACCGGCAGCGGCTCGCCGGCGGGCACGTCGACGCCGGCGACCCGCGGCGAAGCGTGCCAGCGGCGGTCGGCGAGCTCGGCCAGCGCGCGTTCGAGGCCGGCGATCGTCGCCTCGTCGGTGAGGTCGACGCCGGCGGAATTCACCCGCGCCGTGCCGTAGAGGTCGCGCGGCAGCGGGATCGCCGGGTGGCGGCCGCCGCCGCTGGCACGGACAGTGGCCAGCGGGTCCTCGATCAACTCGTCGATCGACACCGCCTCGTCGACGATGCGGTTGACGAAGGAGCTGTTGGCGCCGTTCTCGAGCAGACGGCGCACCAGGTAGGGCAGCAGCGTCTCGTGCGTGCCGACCGGCGCGTAGATGCGGCAGCGCCGGCCGAGCTTGTCGGCACCGACGACGTTGTCGTAGAGCGGCTCGCCCATGCCGTGCAGGCACTGGAATTCGTAGTCGTGCACGCCGCGCGCCCGGGCCATCTGCAGCACCGTCGCCAGCGTGTGCGCGTTGTGCGTCGCGAACTGCGGATAGACCGCGTCCGGCGCGGCGAGCAGGCGCTCGGCACAGACCAGGTAGGCAAGGTCGGAGTGCGGCTTGCGCGTGTAGACCGGGTAGTCAGCCAGGCCGTCGACCTGCGCGCGCTTGATCTCGCTGTCCCAGTAGGCGCCCTTGACCAGGCGCACCATCAGCCGGCGGCGGCTGCGCCGGGCGAGGTCGACCAGGTGCTCGATGACGAACGGGCAGCGCTTCTGGTAGGCCTGGACGACGAAGCCGAGGCCGTGCCAGCCGGCCAGGTCGGGGTCGCCGGCGAGCGCGTCGAGCAGGTCGAGCGACAGCTCCAGGCGGTCGGCCTCCTCGGCGTCGATGTTGAGGCCGATGTCGTAGCGCTTGGCGAGCAGCGCCAGTTCCTTCAGCCGCGGCAGCAGCTCGCCCATCACGCGCGCACGCTGGGCGCGCACGTAGCGCGGATGCAGCGCGGAGAGCTTGACCGAGATGCCGGGGCCGGCGACGACGCCGCGGCCGCCGGCGGCGCGGCCGATGGCGTGGATCGCCTGCACGTAGGCGGCGGTGTAGCGTTCGGCGTCGGCCGCAGTCAGCGCCGCCTCGCCGAGCATGTCGAAGGAGTGGCCGTAGCCGCGCGCCTCGTTGGCCTGCGAGCGCTGCAGCGCCGACTCGATCGTCTCGCCCATCACGAACTGCTGGCCGAGGAGACGCATCGCGAAGTCGATGCCCTTGCGGATCAGCGGCTCGCCGCCCTTGGCGAGGATGCGCGAGAGCGCGCCGCCGAGCACGCTCTCGCTGTGCGTCGTGACCAGCTTGCCGGTGATCAGCAGGCCCCAGGTCGCGGCGTTGACGAACAGCGACGGGCTGCCGCCGAGGTGCGCCGCCCAGTCGCCGCGCGACAGCTTGTCGCGGATCAGCCGGTCGACGGTGGCTGCGTCGGGAATGCGCAGGAGCGCCTCGGCGAGGCACATCAGCGCGACGCCCTCCTGGCTGGAGAGCGAGAATTCGTGCATCAGGTGGTCCACGCCGCTGGCCCGGCTGCGCTGCCGGCGCACCGCCTCGACCAGCGCGCGCGCCTCGCGCGCGACCGCATCGCGGTCGTAATCGGCCGCCGCCAGCTCCTGGGCCAGCGCCGCAACGCAGGCGCCCTCGTCGCGCCGGTAGGCGGCGCGGATCGCCTCGCGCAGGCTCAGATTCATGTTCATGCTCGCGTTCATCGTCGTCTCCTCAGGCCTGCGCCACCAGATGGCCGAAGGGGACCGCGGACGAATCCTTGACCTCCTCCATCACCGGATAGGTGTGCGTCTCGCGGATGCCGGGGACGCCGGACAGCACCGCGCCGAGGAAGTGGCGGTAGGCGGCCATGTCGGGGACGCGCACCTTCAGCAGGTAGTCGTAGCCGCCGGCGACCATGTGGCACTCCTGGATCTCCGGGATCGCCAGCACGGCGCGGCGGAAGTCGTCGAACACCGCCTGCGAAGTGCGTTCGATGCCGATCTGGACGAAGACGGTCAGCCCGAGGCCGAGCGCCGCCGGCGACAGCCGCGCGGCGTAGCCCTGGATCAGCCCGGCGGCCTCCAGCGACTTGACGCGCTCCAGGCACGGCGTCGGGCTGAGGCCGACCTGGCGCGCCAGCGCGACGTTGGTGATGCGGCCGTCGGCCTGCAGCGCGGCGAGGATGTCGAGGTCGATCTGGTCGAGTTTGTACATGCGTCTTGCTCCGGGAAAGGTTCAGGCGGCGGCGAGTTCGTGCGCGCGGCGGTGGGCGGCGGCCACGGCGGCGGCGACCGCCGGCGCCAGGCCGCCGCCCTCGAGCGCGGCCAGCCCGGCCTCGGTCGTGCCGCGCGGGCTGCACACCGCGGCCTTGAGTGCGCCGGCGGCGCGCGTGTCGGCGGCGAGCAGCGCCGCGGCGCCGATGCAGGTCCGGCGCGCCAGGCGCTCGGCGAGCGCCGGCGGCAGCCCGGCGGCCGCGCCGGCGGCGGCCAGCTGCTCGACCAGCGCGAAGAAGTACGCCGGGCCGCTGCCGGCGACGGCGGTGGCGGCGTCGATCTGCGCCTCGTCATCCACCCAGGCGGCGTCGCCGACGGCGGCGAACAGCGCTTCGCACAGCGCGGCATCGGCGGCGTCGAGGCCGGGGCCGTAGAGCGTGGTCATGCCGGCGCCGGCGGCCACCGCCAGGTTGGGCATCGCCCGCGCCAGGCGGCGGTGGCCGCCGAGCAGTTCGCGCAGGCGGGACAGCGCGCTGCCGGCGGCGATCGACACCACCAGCGCGCCGGCGCACAGCGGCCGGTAGGCGGCCAGCGCTTCGCCCAGCAGCTGCGGCTTGAGCGCGAGGACGACCAGGTCCGGCCGGAAGCCGGCGAGTTCGGCCGGCGACGCGCAGACGGCGACCGGACTCGCCGCCGGCAGCAGCGCGCGCGCCCGCGCCGGGTCGGCATCGACCGCCAGCACGCGGGCATCAGGGTGGGCCCGCGCATAGCCGGCGGCGAGCGCCGCCCCCATGTTGCCGCAGCCGACGATCAGCGCATTGTTTTTCACTACCACAAAGACTCCTTGCAGTCGCGATGACTGGAAAAAACACGAACGACGGCAACTCTATGCTGCCGACGACGCAATGTCAACGACAATCGTCCATATAAAAGCAATTTTGTGGTCGCATCATCCTTGCAAAAAATCTTTAATAGTTGTTTTATCTTTTAACATCGATATTTTCAGACGAATGTTCTGCCGGATGCCAGCCAGAACCAACCCGACCGGGCAGCTGTCCACCCGAAACCGTCTGCCGGAGAACGCCGATGACCCGCCCTCCGCTGCTGTCCGCCCTGCTCCTGCTGCCGCTCGCCGCCGGGGCCGGCGGTTCCAACTACGGCACCGCCCCCGGCGCCCTCGCCGAAGTCGCCGGCCAGGTCAGCGAATGGCCGGTGCCGACGCCGAAATTCGCGCGCGACCCGGCGCCGGCGCCCGACGGCAGCATCTTCATCGCCGTCATGCGCGGCAATCGCATCGCCCGCTTCGACCCGAAGACCCAGCAGTTCCGCGAGTGGGAGCTGCCGAAGGGGGCGCACCCGCACGGCGTGCTCGTCGACCGCGAGGGGATCGCCTGGTACACCGGCAACGGCAACGGCACCATCGGCCGCCTCGATCCGGTCACCGGCGAGGTCCGCGAGTTCCGCGCGCCGTCCGGCGGTGACCCGCACACGCTGGTCATCGACAACGGCGGAACGATCTGGTTCACGCTGCAGGGCGCGCAGCGCATCGGCCGGCTCGACCGCACCAGCGGCCGCATCACCGAATACGCGACCTCGGGCAACCCCTACGGCATCGCCATCGACCGCCAGGGCTACGTCTGGTTCTGCCGGCTCGCGGGCGACAAGCTCGGCCGCCTCGACCCGGGCAGCGGCGAGATCGCCGACCTCGCCACCGGCGACGGCAGCAAGCCGCGGCGCATCGCGGCGGCGCCGGACGGCATGCTGTGGGTCACCGCCTACGGCACCGGCCGGTTGCTCAAGGTCGACCCGCAGGCGCGCCGCATCGTGAACAGCTACCCTATGCCGGCCGGCCGAAACGGCGGCCCCTACGCGGTGACGGTGGATGCCGCCGGCCGCGTCTGGGCGAACGAGATCGACACCGACACGGTGGCGCTGTTCGATCCGGCCAGCGAGCGCTTCCGCGTGATCGCGCTGCCGTCGAAGAACGTCGGCATCCGCAAGGCGATCATCGACGGCCAGGGGCGCTACTGGTACATGGGCAGCCACAACGGGCGGCTCGGCATGATCCGCTGAATCTGTGACAACAATGCCAACAATGCGCTTTGCTTGATCCAGGTCAACAATGACGGATGCACGCCGCCGGCGGCGATGCGATCATGACGGGCGCCTGATCTATCATTGCCACACAGTGCGCCGCGCCGGCGGTGCACGCAGGGAGCAGAACGAACCGCCATGGACAACACAAGCCTGGACAAGAAGGACGAAGCGCTGAAGGCGCAGCGCTTCAAGATGCTGGAGGACATCGCCCGCGATCTCTCCGGCGACGTCACGTTCCCGACCTGCTTCGACGCCGCGCTGCAGATCCGCAACGTGATGCGCGACCCGAACGTCTCGCTGCCGCAGATCGCCAAGGCGGTGCGCATGGAGCCGCTGGTCGCCGTCAAGCTGCTGCGCGTCGCCAACTCCGCCGCCTACAACCCCGCCGGCCGGCAGATCGCCGACGTCGAGGCGGCGCTCAGCCGCGTCGGCCTCAACCTGGCGCGGTCGACGGCGCTGGCGGTGGCGATGGACCAGCTGCTGCGCTCGAAGGACCTGGTCAGCTTCGCCGACATGTCGAAGGGGCTGTGGCTGCACACGCTGAAGACCGCCGCGGCGGCGCGCGTGCTGGCGCGGCGGATGACCCGGCTGAACGCCGAGGACGCGCTGCTCGCCGGGCTGGTGCACGACCTCGGCGCCTTCTACATGCTCTACCGCGCCGCGCAGTACGACGAGCTGCGCTGCCGTCCGGACACCGTGCGCTACCTGATCGTGCAGTGGCACGAGAGCATCGGCGAGAGCCTGCTGGCAGCGCTCGGCCTGCCCGAGCCAATCATCGAGGCTGTGCGCGACCACGACCAGCCGCGGGTGCCGATCGAACGCCCGGAATCGCTGTCGGAAGTGGTCTATGTCGCGAACATCATCGCCGGCGGCCTCGACGAATGGGAGCGGCTGCACGCCGGCGACCCGGAGCCGGACGGCGAGTACCAGTCGCCCGCCTACCTCGCGCTGCGCGACGAGATCGAGGCCGACTACGCCGACCTGCAGAACGCGCTCGGCGCCGCGTGCTGAAGGCCGCCGGCTACGGCGCCGGCCAGCGGAACACGGTCACGCCCATCTTGCCGGCGGTCACGGTCAGCCGCTGCTTCTGCTCGCGGCCGTCCACGCTGGCGAAGAAATCGTAGCTGCCGGCCGGCAGCCGGGCGAGCAGGATCGGGCCCTCGGTCGTCGTCTGCAGCACCACCTTGCCGGCACGGTCGACGATGCGCACCTCGACCGCGCTCAGGTAATCGCCGCCGGCGAGCGCGAAGGTCACCTTCAGGTTGAAGCCGAAGCCCGTGCCGAGCGCAGCGAGGCGCTCGCGCGACTCCTCGCCGGTACCGCCGGACACCCAGGAAACGTTGCCGGCGGTCTGCACCTCCTCGTCCTGCGCCACGGCCGGCAGCATCGACAACGCGCCGGCAAGCAGCAGCGCCGCCGCGCGGCCCGGGGTTTTCCATGCTTTCATGGTCGTACCTCCCATTGCTCGTTGCCCGGAGATGCGGCGCGCGCCCCGCGCCGCAGGCTCAGTTGCAGACGGTGACGCGGCCGCTGACGTCGCGGCAGACGGTAGTGCCGTCGGGGCCGGTGATCACCGTCAGCCCCTTGTCCTTGCGGTCGCGGTAGATCACGTTCGGGCCGCGCTGCGGCGCGTTGTAGTAGCCGGGCTGGTTCTGCTTCAGCTGCTGCATCTGCTGCGTGCCGCTGGTCGGGATGCCGGGCGCCGCCGCCCCCTGCTCGATCACCACGCCCTGCGGCATCTGGTTCTTCTTGACGCCGTAGAGCACGGTCTGGTCGTTCGGCGGAGCGTACTGCGCCGCCGCCGGCAGCGCGGCGCCGAGCAGCAGCAGGGAAAGGAATGCGCGCATCGGAATCTCCCGGTAAGTCATGCTGGCAGTATAGACCAGCGAAAAATCCGCGCTCGGGCGTCCCCCGAGAGGACTTCTTCGTATTGCGCGAAGCGCAATACTCAGGCGCACCCCGAGAGTACTTCTTCGTATTGCGCGAAGCGCAATACTCAGGCGACGCGGCGGCGGAACACCCAGCGGGCGTCGTCGGACGCTTCCGCGGCGAAGGCGTAGCCGTCGACGGCGAAGGCCTGCAGTGCCGCGGCGTCGCGCAGGCGGTGCTCGGCCGCGTAGCGCGCCATCAGCCCGCGTGCGCGCTTGGCGAAGAAGCTGACCACCTTGTAGCGGCCGCCCTTCCAGTCCTCGAACACCGGCTGCACCACCGGCACGCCGAGCCGCGCCGGCCGCACCGCCTTGAAGTACTCCTCCGAGGCGAGGTTGACCAGCACCTGCGCCTTCGCCGCGGCGAGGTCGGCCTGCAGCAATTCGGAGATGCGCTCGCCCCAGAAGGCGTAGAGGTCCTTGCCGCGCGCGTTGGCGAGCCGGGTGCCCATTTCCAGCCGGTAGGGCTGCATCAGGTCGAGCGGACGCAACACGCCGTAGAGGCCGGAGAGGATGCGCGCGTGCGCCTGCAGCCAGTCGAGCGCCTTCGCCGGCAGCGTCGCCGCGTCCAGCCCCTCGTAGACGTCGCCGGCGAAGGCGAGCGCCGCCGGCTTCGCGTTCGCCGGCGTAAACGGCGGCTGCCAGTCGGCGTAGCGCGCATGGTTGAGCGCCGCGAGCGGATCGGAGAGCGACATCAGCGAGGCGATCTCGGCCGGCGACAGTTCGCGCAGGCGTTCGATCAAGAGCGCCGACTGGTCGAGCAGGCGCGGTTCGGTGAAGCGGTCGGTGACCGGCGGCGTCTCGTAATCGAGCCGCTTGGCGGGGGACAGGACGAGGATCAATCGGGGCTCCGTGGGGTTGGTCGCATCAGTTGCGGATCGTTCGCGCTGTGCCGCGCGTTGGCGGCGAATTTTAGCCGAGAGGGGCGCCCGCCGGCCTTGTTATAATTACGAATTATCCAGAGGAAGCCGTTTCATGAAACGCAGCCGTTTCGCCTCCCGCAGCCGCATCTCCGCCGACGCCACCGAACTTGCCCGCCTCGCCGCCGGCCTCGCCGAATCGGGCAGCAAGATCGAGGACGCCTATTGGGAGGGCCGCCTCGCCGAACTGGTCGACAGCCTGCTGCAGTCCGGCGCCGAGGACGACCTCAACGCCGCGCTCGACCGCCTGTTCGACACCAACCCGACCGCCCACGACGAACTCGCCGACATGGTCGAGGCGCGCGCCGAAACGGGCACGCTGGCGCACGCCGGCGAGGACTTCGACATCCTGCTCTTCGCCGTACCGGTGCTCGCCTGGTCGCGCTATTCGATCCCCTCCGGCACGCTGCCGAAGCCCGCGCTCGACGCGCTCAAGACCCAGCTCGGCGCACACGCCTTCGCCGCCGGCACGCAGATCGCGCTGACCGACTACCTGTTCAGCCCGGACCAGCTGCCGCGCAGCTTCGTCGACACCTGGCAGCTGCAGCGCGAACTCGGCGCCGCCGCGCTCGAGGGACGCAACCTGACGCTCGACACCGAGAACTTCGACGAAACCAACCGTTTCCTCTCCGACGTGCGCTACCTGGTCGGCGCCGTCGCCGTGCGCCGCGGCCTGCCGATCTTCCGCTGGAACGAGAAGGACGGCTCGCGCGAATCGGCGCAGAAGGAATGGATCAAGCAGGGTGGCCCCAACCTCGAGCCGCTGCTCACCGGCTGCGCCTACCAGCCGCTGCTGCCCGACGCCTACCACGCCGCCTGCCGCGCCGCCGACAAGGCCTCGCGCCCGTATTCGCTGCGCGCCTCGGTGGCCTTCCTGCAGACCACGCTGGGCGTGGCGGCCGACCAGCTGCGCGCGGTGATCGGCCCCTTCCACGACCGCCGGCTGGAGGAATACCGCATCGGCTTCGGCCCGCGCGAGCGCGACAACCTGCACCACGGCGTTGTCTGGCCGCTGCTCGGCACCGAGGACGAGAACACCGACGCCGTCGGCGAGATCGAGTCCGTGCTGCGCGAATGCGGGCTGAAGGAGATCGTCTTCCACGACCACCCCTTCCCCTTCGAGTTCTGCGACGACTGCGGCATGCCGCTCTACCCCAACGCCGAGGGCGAGGTGGTGCATCCGGAGATGCCCGAACAGGGCCACGACGCACCGCCGCAGACGCTGCACTAGCCACCGGAAATGAGCAACGCCGACCTCCTGCGGCGCAGCCTCGCCGCCGTCTGGCACCCGTGCACGCAGATGAAGCAGCACGCGGCGGACCTTCCCCTCGTGCCGGTGGTCCGCGGCGAAGGGCTGTGGCTGTACGACGCCGACGGCCGCCGCTACCTCGACGGCATCAGCTCGTGGTGGGTGAACCTCTTCGGCCACTGCAACCCGCGCATCAACGCCGCGCTCGCCGACCAGCTCGGCCGGCTCGAACACGTGATCCTCGCCGGCTTCACGCACGAACCGGTGGTGCAGCTCTCCGAGCGCCTCTCGGCGCTCACCGGCGGCGCGCTCGGGCATTGCTTCTATGCCTCGGACGGCGCCTCGGCGACCGAGATCGCGCTGAAGATGTCCTTCCACTACTGGCAGAACACCGGGCG
Source organism: Azospira restricta (assembly GCF_016858125.1). Classification (NCBI taxonomy): domain Bacteria; kingdom Pseudomonadati; phylum Pseudomonadota; class Betaproteobacteria; order Rhodocyclales; family Rhodocyclaceae; genus Azospira; species Azospira restricta. Next base: position 2,137,919 of record NZ_CP064781.1, on the reverse strand, counting down.
CCCGGAAAAGCGCGAGTTCGTCGCGCTCGCCGGCGGCTACCACGGCGAGACCGTCGGCGCGCTGGCGGTCACCGACGTCGCCATCTTCCGCGATGCCTATGCACCGCTGATCCGCGCCGCGCACGTCGTGCCCTCGCCGGACGCGCGCCAGGCCGCGCCGGGGGAAACGGCGGCGGACGTCGCCCGCCGCGCCGCCGCCGCGCTGGAGACCTTCCTCGAAGACCACCACGAGCGCATCGCCGCGCTGATCGTCGAGCCGCTGGTGCAGGGTGCCGCCGGCATGGCGATGCACGACCCGGAATACCTGCGCCTCGCCCGCGCCTTGTGCGACCGCTTCGAGGTACATCTGATCTGCGACGAGATCGCCGTCGGCTGCGGCCGCAGCGGCACCTTCTTCGCGCACGAGCAGGCCGGCATCAAGCCGGATTTCCTGTGCCTGTCGAAGGGCATCTCCGGCGGCTACCTGCCGCTGTCGGTCGTGCTCACCACCGACCGCGTGTATGAAGCCTTCTACGACGACGCGACGGCGCGCGGCTTCCTGCATTCGCACTCCTACACCGGCAACGCGCTCGCCTGCCGCGCGGCGCTGGCGACGCTCGACCTCTTCGCCGAGGACGACGTGCTGGCGAAGAACCGGGCGCGCGGCGACAAGCTCGAAGCGCTGCTCGCCCCGCTCGCCGCGCATGAAAAAGTCCGCCACTTCCGCCGCCGCGGCATGATCCTCGCGTTCGACGTCGAGGCGGACGTGGGCTTCGGCCGCCGCTTCTACCGCGAGGCGCTGGCGCGCGAGCTGCTGCTGCGGCCGATGGGCAACACCGTCTACTTCATGCCCCCCTACATCCTCGGCGACGACGACGCGGCCTTCCTCGCCGCCGCCGCCGCCGCCGCGCTGGAGGCCGCACTGCGATGATCTGGGACGAACTGGAGAGCGGCCTCGCCGAACTCGCCGCCGACGGCCTGCTGCGCCGCCGGCGCGTGCTCGACTCGCCCTGCGCACCGGAATGCGTGGTCGACGGCCGGGCCGTCGTCAGCTTCTGCAGCAACGACTACCTCGGCTTCGCCAACCATCCCGAACTGATCGCCGCGGCGCAGGCCGCGGCGGCGCAGTGGGGCGTCGGCAGCGGCGCCTCGCACCTCGTCTCCGGCCACCTGCGCCCGCACGAGGAGGCCGAGCAGGCGCTCGCCGACTTCGTCGGCTTCCCGGCGGCGATCACGCTGTCCACCGGCTACATGGCCAACCTGGCCATCGTCCCGGCGCTGGTCGGCCGCGGCGACGCGGTCTTCGCCGACAAGCTGAACCACGCCTCGCTGATCGACGCGGTGCAGCTCTCGCGCGCCGAGAGCCACCGCTACCTGCACGGCGACGTCGCCGGCCTCGCCGCGATGCTCGCGGCGAGCACCGCCAAACGGAAGCTGATCCTCACCGACGCGGTGTTCAGCATGGACGGCGACATCGCACCGCTGCCGCAGCTCTACGAACTGGCCGAGCGCCACGACGCCAGGCTGGTGATCGACGACGCGCACGGCTTCGGCGTGCTCGGCGACAACGGCCGCGGCACGCTGTCGCACTTCGACCTGCCGGCCGACCCGCGCGTGATCCTGATGGGCACGCTGGGCAAGGCCGCCGGCGTCGCCGGCGCCTTCGTCGCCGCCGACCGGCGAGTGGTCGACTGGCTGGTGAACAAAGCGCGCGCCTACATCTTCACCACCGCGGCGAGCCCGATCCTGGCCACGACGGTGACGCGTAGCGTGGCGCTGATCGCAGCCGCCGACGACCGCCGCGCGCACCTGCAGGCGCTGGTCGCGCAGCTGCGCGCCGGCGTCGCCGAGCTGCGCTGGAACCTGCTGCCGTCGGAGACGGCGATCCAGCCGCTGATCATCGGCGACAACCACGAGGCGCTGCGCGTCGCCGGCGCGCTCTTCGAGCGCGGCCTGTGGGTGCCGGCGATCCGCCCGCCGACGGTGGCCAAGGGCACCGCCCGCCTGCGCATCTCGCTCTCCGCCGCGCATACCGAGGCGCAGGTCGCGCAGCTCGTCGACGCGCTGCGGGCGCTGGCATGAGCCTGCGCATCGTCAGCGGCGGCCATGCCGCCGGCCCCGACCTCGCGCTGGTGCACGGCTGGGGCCTCGGCGCCGGCGCCTGGGACGGCGTCGCCGACGCGCTCGGCGAGCGCTTCCGCGTGCATCGCGTCAGCCTGCCCGGCTACGACGGCAGCGCCGACGACGGACGCGACTTCGCGCAGACCGCGGCCGCGCTCGCCGACGCGCTGCCGGCCGGCACGACGCTGGTCGGCTGGTCGCTCGGCGGCATGCTGGCGCTCGCCGCCGCCGCGGCGCGCCCCGGCCGCTTCGCGCAGCTGGTGCTGGTCGGCACGACGCCGAAGTTCGTGCAGGCCGACGGCTGGCCCTGCGCGCAGGTGCCGGAGAACCACGCCACCTTCACCCGCGCGGTGGCGAAGGCCGCCGAGGCGACGCTGACCCGCTTCGTGATGCTGTTCAACCAGGGCGACGACAAGGCACGCGCGGTGGTCCGCGCGCTGACGCCGCTCTTGGCCGCCGGCCTGCCGCCGGCGCCGGTGCTGGCCAAGGGCCTCGACTGGCTGCGCGACGTCGACCTGCGCGCGGCGGTGCCCGGCATCGCCACGCCGGCACTGGTCGTGCACGGCGACTGCGACCCGCTGATGCCGATCGCCGCCGGCGAGTGGCTGGCGGCGCAGCTGCCCGCGGCGCGCCTCGAGCGCTTCGCCGGCAGCGCGCACGCGCCCTTCCTCGCCGACCCCGACCACTTCGTCCGCGCGCTGGCCGCGTTCTGCGCCGAGCGTTCGTGCCCGGCCGCGTCGTCCCGCGGCGCGGAGGTCGCGCAGCGACAGGAGGGAGCTCGGTGACCCTGCCCGACAAGCAGCGCATCCGCGAATCCTTCGCCCGCGCCGCCGCCGGCTACGACGCCGCCGCGGTGCTGCAGCGCGAGGTCTGCGCGCGCCTGCTCGCCGCGCTCGACGACGCGACCGCGCCGCCGCCGGCGGACGTCCTCGATGCCGGCTGCGGCACCGGCTACGGTGCCGGCCTGCTGCACGCGCGCTGGCCGCAGGCGGCGATCGTCGCCGCCGACTTCGCCGAGTCGATGACGGCGACGACCCGGCGCCAGGCGCCGGCCGGCACCGCCTGCGCGGTCGCCGACATCGAGGCGCTGCCGTTCGCCGGCGCGCGCTTCGACCTGTGGTGGTCGAGCCTGACCGTGCAGTGGTGCGACGCTGCGACCGTGCTCGCCGAGGCGGCGCGCGTGCTGCGCGGCGACGGCCAGCTGGCGCTGTCCACGCTCGGCGCCGGCACCTTCGCCGAGCTGCGCGCGGCCTTCGCCGGCGTCGACCGCCACCGCCACACGCTCGACTTCGCCGCCGCCGAGCGGCTCGCCGAAACCGCGCAGGCCGCCGGGCTGCGCGAGGTGCGCCTCCGCCGCGAGACACTGACGCTCCATTACCCCGACCTCAAGGCGCTGCTCGGCGCGGTCAAGGCGATCGGCGCCAACGCGCTCGGCGCCGGCCGCCGGCCGGGGATGATGGGCAAGGCCGCGTGGCAGGCGGCGGCCGCCGCCTACGAACGGCAGCGCGTCGCCGCCGGGCTGCCGGCCAGCTACGATGTGATTTTGCTCACCGCCAAGAAATGAAACACGCCTACTTCATCGCCGGCACCGACACCGAGATCGGCAAGACGCACGCCGCCTGCGCGCTGCTGCACGCCTTCCGCGCGCAGGGGATGAGCGCGCTGGGCATGAAGCCGGTGGCCGCCGGCACCGACGCCGCCGGCGTCAACGAGGACGTCGCGGCGCTCGTCGCCGCCTCGTCGTTGGCGGTGCCGGCCGAGCTGGTCAATCCCTACTGCTTCGCCGACCCGATCGCGCCGCACATCGCCGCCCGCGAGGCCGGCGTGACGATGCGCGCGGAACCGGTGGTGGCCGCCTTCGGCGAGCTCGGCAAGCGTGCCGACGTGGTCATCGTCGAAGGCGTCGGTGGCTTCCTGGTGCCGCTCGCCGACGACTTCGACGCCGCCGACCTCGCCGCCGCGCTGGCGCTGCCGGTGATCCTGGTCGTCGGCATGCGCCTCGGCTGCCTCAACCACGCGCTCTTGACGCAGGAGGCGATCCGCGCGCGCGGCCTCAAGCTGGCCGGCTGGATCGCCAACCGCGTCGATCCGGCAATGCGCCGCTTCGACGAGAACCTGGCGACCTTGCAGGCCCGCCTGCACGCGCCGCTGCTCGGCGTCATCCCGCACGGCGTCGGCGGCGCCGCGGCGGCGGCGCACCTCGCGCTGCCGCGCGACTGATCCGGCTGCGGCACCTTCATCTGCCGAGGGTTTTTCGGATTCCGGCTGGCGCCGGAATGACGGGTACGCGGGCGCTGCCGAGTTCAAACGCGTTGCCGCCGGCTCAACCCCCGGCCTCCGGCCCCGCATCGCCGGCGAGCGGCCCGACGATGCGCCAGGCGTACATCAGGCTGTCTTCGTTGAATTCCTGCCCATTCTCCAGGTCGCGCCACCACACGGCGCCGCGCGCGTCGGCGCCGAGGCAGCGCCAGCGGCGCAGCTCGCCGCTGCACAGCTCGATGCGGTAGGTCCGGCCCGCTTCCGGCGCCGCCATCGGCGCGCCGCTCACGCCGCCTCGCCGGCGAGCAGCCCGGCGAGATCCTCGATGGCGACGACCAGCTGCGGCACGCGCGCCGACGCCTCGTCGAACTCGCCGGCGGCGGCGCGGCTCTCGATCTCCAGCGCCAGCGCGGTCGCCGCGTCGAACGAGAAGGTGCTGACCAGCCCCTTCACGGTATGCGCCTCGCGCTGCAGCGTCAGCGCATCGCCCGAGCGCTGCGCGCTCTGCAGCGCCGCGATGTAGCCCGGCGCGTCCTCGACGAACATCGCCGCCACCGAACGGTAGAGCTCGACATCGCCGCCCATGCGCTCGATCACCTCGTCGCGGGGGAAGTTCGCCGGCAGCGCGACGGCCACCGCGGCGGCGAAATCGGCCGCCGCGTCGTCCGGCACCGCCTCGGCGGCCGCCTCGCCGTCGCCGGCGATCTTGTGCGGCAGGCAGCGCGCCAGCTCGGCGAACATCTCCTCCTTGCGGATCGGCTTCGACACGTAGCCGTCCATGCCGGCCGCCAGGCAGTGCTCGCGGTCGCCGCGCATGGCGTTGGCGGTCATCGCGACGATCACTTGGTGGCGGCCGCTGCCGGCCTCCTGCTCGCGGATGCGGCGGGTGGCCTCGAAGCCGCCCATCACCGGCATCTGGATGTCCATCAGCACCAGGTCGAAGTCCTCGCCGGCGAGCTCCTGCAGCACTTCCTCGCCGTTGCCGCAGACCGACACGCGGTGGCCGCGCCGTTCGAGCAGCGTCACCGCCAGCCGCTGGTTGATCAGGTTGTCCTCGGCGAGCAGCACGCTGAGCGGCTGCAGCGCCGGCACTGCCGGTGCCGCCGCGCGCTGCGCGGCGAGGCTGCCGATGCCCACGCGCAGCGTGAAGTGGAAGATGCTGCCCTCGCCCGGCTCGCTGACCACCCAGATGCGGCCGCCCATCATCGTCACCAGCTTCTGGCAGATGGTCAGGCCGAGGCCGGTGCCGCCGAAGCGGCGCGTGATCGAGCCGTCGGCCTGCGAGAAGGCCTCGAAGATGCCGGCCTGCTTGTCGTACGGGATGCCGATGCCGCTGTCGCGCACCGCGAAATGGACCTCGATGCCGTCGTCGTCCTGGCCGGCGAGCACGGCGCTGACCGAGATGCCGCCCTGCTCGGTGAATTTCAGCGCGTTGCCGACCAGGTTGATCAGGATCTGGCGCAGCCGCACCGGGTCGCCGACCAGCACCTCGGGCAGCGCCGGGTCGACGAAGTGGTCGAGGCCGAGGTCCTTCTGCTCGGCGCGGAAGCGCAGCGGGCGCAGCGTCTGCTCGAGTTCGTCGCGCAGCGTGAAGCCGACGCGCTCGATCTCCAGCTTGCCGGCCTCGATCTTCGAGAAGTCGAGGATGTCGTTGATGATCACCAGCAGCGCGTCGGCCGAGGTCTTCACCATCTCCAGGTATTCGCGCTGCTTCGGCTGCAGCGGCGTCTCCAGCGCCAGGTCGGTCATGCCGATGATGCCGTTCATCGGCGTGCGGATCTCGTGGCTCATGTTGGCGAGGAAGTCGCTCTTCGCGGTGTTCGCCTGCTCCGCCGCCTGCCGCGCCTGCAGGAGCTCGATCTCGGCCTGCTTGCGCTCGGTGATGTCGCGGAACAGCCAGAGGTGGCCGCGGCAGTCCTCGGCCTGCGGCATCGCCGGGAACAGGTAGATCGGCACGTAGTCGAGCTCGAGCACGCGGCCGTCGGCCAGCGCCAGCTCGTGCGCCAGCGTCGGCGTGCGCTCGGCGAGCAGCGCGGCGGTCAGCGCGACGAAGTCGTCCGGCGCCGCCGCCGCCCGGCTGCAGTCGCGCAAGAGCGCCGCCGCCTCGCTGCCGATCAGCTCGCCGCTCGCCATGTCCAGCCGGAACGCGGCGCAGAAGGTCTGGTTGCTGGTCACCACCATGCCGCGCTCGTCCTCGACCAGCACGCCGGCCTGCATGCTCTCGATCAGCGCGGAGAGGCGCGACGAGGTGGCGAGCAGGTATTCCTCGCTGCGCTTCCTTTCGGTGATGTCCTGGAAGGCCGCGACCGCGCCGACGAACTGGTCGCCTTCGTAGATCGGCATCGACACCACCGACACCTGCACCAGCGAACCGTCCTTGCGCGTGAAGGCGTCGAAGTCGGAACGGAAGACGTGGCCGGCGACCACCGAGGCGTGCATCGGGCACTCCTCCTTGTCCATCGGGATGCCGGTCGCCGTCTGGTAGTGGATGACGTCGTGCACCACCTTGCCGGCCAGCTCGTCGCGGCGCCAGCCGAGCAGGCGCTCGGCCTCGGCGTTGACGAAGGTGCAGCGGCCCTCGGCATCGACCGCGACGACGCCTTCGCCGAGCGCGTCGGTGAGGCTGTTGAGGAAGCGGTTGCTCTCCTGGATCGTCGCCTCCTGCTGCTTCAGCCGCAGCGAGGCGAGGTTCAGCGCCGAGACCAGCTGCGCGATCTCCTCGTTGCCCTGGAACTCGGGCAGCGTCTCGCCGCGCAGCGCATCGAGGCGGCCGGCGAAGTTCGACGCCTGGCGCAGCGTGCGCATCGTCCGCCCGAGGAAGAGCATCAGCAGCGCGGTACTGACGACGACGCCGGCGACCGCCAGGATCACGCTGTTGGTCCACTGCTCGCGCCGGCTCTCGGCCTGCGCCGACAGGCTGGCGGTGACGCGCACCCAGCCGATCGCGCCGCCGCGCATCACCGGCTGCAGCACCGTCAGGTCGCCGTCGACGGCGGCGCCGGGGAAGGCGAAGCCGGCCGGGATCGCCGCCGGCGCCTGCAGCGTCGTCTCCTCGTCGGCCGCGGGCACCGCCTCGCGACCGCCGGCGATGTCGGCATAGGCGAGGCCGCCGGCGTCGTGGGTGACGCGCGCCACCACGCGGCCGCCGCGGTCGAGCACGGCGAGGCCGAGCAGCGACGGGTAGTCGGCCGAGCGCAGCAGGATGCGCTCGATCGCCGGCACGTCGGCGGCGGCCAGCGGCTCGGTGACGGCGCCGGCGATGCCGCGCGACAGCGCCGCCAGCTGCTGCCGCGTACCCCGCTCGCTGAGCCGCGCCTGCTCGCGCGCGCTGATCCAGGCGTGGGTGAAGACGGTGACGAGGAAAAGCAGCGAAACCAGCAGCGCGATCTGCCAGCTGAGGCGACGCGGGAGGATCACAGCAAGGGCACCTCTTCGTCGTGGAAGCGTTCGCGGATCGCCAGCGCCTCGTCCCAGGCGGCGAAGAAGGCTTCGACGCAGGCCGGGTCGAAATGGCTGCCGCAGTTCACCTTCAGGAACAGCGCCGCTCGGTCGAGATCCCACGCCTTCTTGTACGGGCGCTCCGAGGTCAGCGCGTCGAACACGTCGGCGACCGCGACGATCCGCCCGAACAGCGGGATCGCCTCGCCGACCAGGTTCTGCGGATAGCCCGAGCCGTCGAACTTCTCGTGGTGCGCCAGCGCGATCTCGGCGCCGGCCTGCAGGATGCGCGAACTGCTGCCGTGCAGCAGCTCATAGCCGAGGCGGGCGTGGTTCTTCATCAGCTCGAACTCCTCCGGCGTCAGCCGACCGGGCTTGAGCAGGATGTAGTCGGGGATCCCGATCTTGCCGACGTCGTGCATCGGCGCCGCCTGCAGCAGCAGCTCCTGGGTCGCCGCGTCGAGGCCGAGGCGGCCGGCGATCAGCGCCGAATAGTGCGCCATGCGCTGGATGTGGGCGCCGGTCTCGGGGTCGCGGAACTCGGCCGCGCGCGACATGCGGAAGAGGAGCTCCTGCTCGCGCGCGTGGATCTCGGCGGTGGCCAGCCGCACCTCCTCGGCCAGCTCCTGGTTGCGGTTCGACAGCCGGCGCTGGCTGGCGCGCAGCGCCAGCATGTTGCGCACGCGGGCGCGGAACTCGGCGGTATCGACCGGCTTGGTCAGGAAATCGGTGGCGCCGCGGGCGAGCGCCTCGTAGCGGACTTCCTTGTCGTCGTTGGCGGTAATCATCAGGATCGGCAGCTCTTCGTGGCCGGGCACCGCACGCAGGCGCTCGATGAAGCTGATGCCGTCGAGCTCGGGCATCATGTAGTCGACGATGATCAGGTCGGGGTCGTTGCCGGCGCACCAGGCGAGCCCCTGCGGAGAATCGGAGAAGAGCAGCGGCTCGCAGTCGCCGAGCTTGAGCACCAGGTGCTTGAGCAGCGTCAGGTTGATCTCGCTGTCGTCGACGATCGCGATCCGGTTCATGGGGCCCCTCCCCGCCATGGCAGATGGGGCAGTATACCCCCGGAGCATGGACACGGCGGCGGCGGATCGGCCATAATCGCCCGACTTTCATGGCCCCCGCACAAATGAAGTTCCTCTTCGATCTCTTCCCCGTCATCCTCTTTTTCATTGCCTACAAGTTTGCGGGGATCTTCGTCGCCACCGGCGTCGCCATCGTCGCCACCTTCGCGCAGATCGGCTGGGTGTGGTACCGCCGCGGCAAGGTCGACACCATGCTCTGGGTCAGCCTGGCGATCATCACCGTCTTCGGCGGCGCCACGCTGCTGCTGCAGGACGAGACCTTCATCAAGTGGAAGCCGACCGTGCTCTACTGGCTGTTCGCGGCGATCCTCGCCGGCGGCACGCTGCTGATGAAGAAGAACCTGATCAAGAGCCTGCTCGCCGAGCAGATGGAACTGCCGGACGTGGCCTGGGACAAGATGAACTGGTCGTGGATCGGCTTCTTCGCCTTCATGGGCATCGCCAACCTGGTGGTGGCCTACAACTTTTCGACCGACACCTGGGTCAATTTCAAGCTGTTCGGCGGCATCGGGCTGATGTTCGGCTTCGTCCTCGCGCAGGGCGTGATGCTGTCGAAGTACATCGAGGAGAAGAAGTGATGCTGTACGCGATCATCGGCGAAGACCGCGCCGGAACCCTGGACCAGCGCCTCGCCGCGCGCCCCGACCACCTCGCCCGCCTGCAGGCGCTGCAGGCCGACGGCCGCCTCGTGCTGGCCGGCCCCTGCCCGGCGATCGACTCGCCCGACCCCGGCCCGGCCGGCTTCTCCGGCAGCATCATCGTCGCCGAATTCACCTCGCTGGAAGCGGCCAGGACCTGGGCCGACGCCGACCCCTACGTCGCCGCCGGCGTCTACGAGAAGGTCACGGTGAAGCCGTTCAAGAAGGTGCTGCCCGCCTGATGAGCGCCTGCGACATCGAGACCCTGCTGCGCGAGCGGCTGGCGCCGCTTGCGCCGACCCGCTTCGAGCTCGCCGACGACTCGCACCTGCACGCCGGCCACGCCGGCGCCCGCGAGGGCGGCCACTACCGGCTGCTGCTGGTCTCCGCCGCCTTCGCCGGCAAGAACACCGTCGCCCGCCACCGGATGGTCTTCGACCTCGTCGGCGACCTCAAGAGCGCCCGCATCCATGCGCTCGGCATCAAGGCCTACGCGCCGGACGAAGTATAATCGCCCGGTCGCACCGCAGAATTCCAACGACGATCCGCCCACTCAAGGAAGGAAAACGATCCATGCACACCCCCTCGAAACTGCTCGCCGCGCTGCTCGCCGGCGCGTTTCTGTCGCTGTCCGCCGGCGCCGCCGAAAAGGCCGCGGCGCCCGCCAAGGCCGCCCCGATCGCCACGGTGAACGGCGTCGCCATCCCGCAGAGCACCTTCGACACCTTCTACGCCGAGCAGAAGAGCCAGGGCATGCCCGATTCGCCCGAGCTGAAGGACGCCGTGCGCGAGGAGCTGATCCGCCGCGAACTGCTGCTGCAGGAAGCGAAGAAGAGCGGCGTCGAGAAGAACCCGGCGGTCGCCGCGCAGGCCGAACTGGCCCGCCAGGCCGTGCTGATCCGCGCCTTCATCCAGGACTACGTGCGCAAGAACCCGGTCAGCGAGGCCCAGCTCAAGGCCGAATACGACGTGCTCAAGGGCAAGCTCGGCGGCACCGAGTACAAAGCCCGCCACATCCTCGTCGACAACGAGGAGCAGGCGAAGACCATCGTCGACAACCTGAAGAAGGGCGCCAAGTTCGACGAACTCGCCAAGCAGTCGAAGGACCCCGGCTCCAAGGACAACGGCGGCGACCTCGGCTGGAGCGCCGCCGGCGCCTACGTGCCGCCGTTCGCCGAAGCGCTGTCCAAGCTGGAAAAGGGCAAGTACACCGAAGCCCCGGTGAAGACCGACTTCGGCTGGCACGTCATCCAGCTCGAAGACACCCGCCCGCTGGCCGCCCCGCCCTTTGAGCAGCTCAAGCCGCAGCTCGAACAGCGCGCCAACCAGCAGATCGTGCAGAAGATGCTCGAAGGCCTGCGCGCCAAGGCCAAGGTCAACTGAGCGGCGGCTTCGCCGACGAGAGGAAAGGCTGCCGGCAGGCAGCCTTTTTTTCGTTCACGCCCCGGCAAGCGCGACAGCGCCGACCTTCGCCTACACTCAGGAGAAGGAACGCCCCCGTTCGATGAGGAAGCCCCCGTGACCGACACCCAGATTCGCGCCGCCATCCGTTCCGGCTGGCCCTTCTTCGGCGTGACCTCGCGCGGCGAAGTCCTCGCCCGCTACCTGCCCGGCGGCCCGGTGTTCAGCTGGAAGAAGAACCAGATGATGCCGACGCCGCTGCAGGGCAGCGACCTGCTCTGGTGGCTGCAGGCGGCGGACGAGGACGACCACCCCGGAAGCGCGGAGACGTGACGGGAAGCGGGAGGGGTTGCGCGGTTGCGGGGCGACTGGAGTGGCTGACGGGAATGGGAAGGGGAGGACGGTTTTTGGCCTTTGCTGCCGCTGGGACGCCTCCCGGACTACGCCAGCAATGTGGCTGGTTGCCGACGGTGGCAGTTCAGGCGGCAGGGAGCCCGGCGGGAAGAATCAGGCCGAGGGCGGCAGGAGCCTCGCCACCATGGTTCGCAGTTCGGCCACTTCCTCCTCCAGCCGCGCAACCCGGTTCTCCAAATCCAGCGTGCCCGCCGGGGATGTCGTGTCCTGCAAGGCAGCCGGGCCGGCGGGGAGTTCGCCGCACAGCAGATGGGCCCAGCGGTGTTCCCGGGACCCCGGCTGCTTAGGCAGGCGGACTGCCATGGCCCCTCCCGGCCTAGCGGCAAGTTCCTCCAGGTAGCCTTCCACGGAAGATGAATCGGCGAAGCGATGGAGGCGGTCGCAATTGGCGCGTAGCTCGCTCACCGTCTGGGGCCCCCGCAGCATCAGCACGGCAAGCAAGACCACGGCGGCGGCGGGGACCTGGTAGCCCTTGCCAAAGTTGTGGGCGTAGCGCATGACCCGGCCGGAGGTCTCCAACACCAGGGTGCGGCTGTGCAATTCCTCCAGAGCAGCCTGGACTTCGCCCTCGGAAAGACTCATCACCGGATCGCGGGAGGTCTTCTGGTTGCACCCGGCGGTGAGGCTATTGACGCTGAGGGGATAGACGTCCGGCGTGGTCTTTTCCTTCTCGATGAGGACTCCGAGGATGCGGGCTTCGACGGGGGTGAGAAGTTGGGGCATTGCGGACATGGCGGCGTCTCCGGCAGCGGAATGGACTGGGCCGCTATTCTAGCCGGAGAGGCACGAGGCCATTGCCCGATGCAATGCCACCTTATTCCACGGGGTCCATCCCATTGCCGATGGGGAAGCACACTAGGCAGTAGTCGGCCAGAAGCAGACGGTTAGCATCAAGAGTTAGGAGTTCCTCTTCTCGGCCGGAGCAGTCATTGGGCTAGAGCTTCCTCAACGGCCGCAACGCATCGGTTACCTGCCGGTCAGACAGAGGGTGACGTACGACAGCTTTCCGTTCAGGTGAACGCGAACTCCCGACCCGATGCGGACGCCTAGGTCTTTGAAAAAGCCGACGTTCAACTTGGAAGTGAGCGACGCTGAGTCGTTAGCCGAAACTTCCTCTCCTTCAGGGATAACCATCAGAGGCAATCTCATTGATACGCTCCTCTGTGAATCTCCAATTCTCGGGAATGACATCCACCGTTCCGGCTGCCTTTGCACGGTCTGTCCATGCGTGCCGTTCATACAAGATCGTGTCACCACGGCCCGAAGCAGCGGCTTTCAACCACGCAGCAATCTCGGCTGGCGTAGCGAGATACATTCGAGGAAGCGCATCAAGCGCAGCGTCCTTGAATTGAACGAGGCAGAAGACAGTTTTTTTGGAGTGTTTCTTCAGCCAAGCGTCAGCGGCACCATGATAGTCGGCGTTGGAGATGTGAGATTGCGTAAGACCCCAACCACCGTCCTTGCTTCCCTTCACTGAAATTTTAAGCATGCGATCACCATCGACCGCCACCAAGTCATATTCCGGCTGATTGGCGCCGTATTGCACCGAAACGTCCCAGCCACAGCGCGCAAACTGTGCAGCTGCGAACGCTTCTGCGGCGGTAGCGACTTGCCAAGAGCTCTTCATATTGGGGCCGTGAACTGCTGACTATTGCTCTTGCGTAGCAGCGATGTAATTTCCCAGTTTCTGCTCGCGCAGGTACGAGACCAGTCGGACAAATGCAAAGTCCTTAATCGCAGTGAACTCAACGATATTTGCGGCACGGCGAACTGCTCCGTTGATCGCGTCTGCCTCTGGCATGGGAGCGGACAAGACTGAACATGGAGTGTAGTCGTCAATAACCAGGTCCGGCCGCGCTGACATCAGCCCGCCGCTCTTGGTGTTGTACGACGGGAAAAACACTTTCAGCTTGCCTTCGTAATCATGGTTCCGAACGCCACCTTTGGACCAAAAGGCCGCGTTATCGGGAGTCGGGAAAGCAGCCGAAATAGCTGCGTCGAGTTGGGCAAGGAGATTTGCGTACGCTTCCTTTGTCGAATTGTGCGTGCCAGGGCCGTGGTAGGTGGTGGCCTGATCAATAAGTTGCTTCGCCAAGTCCTGGCCTGCCAGAAGAGCTGCCACCGCAGATTCGCCGACAACGATGACCTTTAGGCACCACTCAGACGCGAGCATCCGGTACTCGCGAGCGGTGCCGAAAATTTCATTCCAGTCGGAGCGGTAAAGTCGAATGCGGAAGTTGCGCCCGACGAAGATTTCGTCGAACTCACCGACAGCTGCATCAGCCTCTAGTGAGTTCTCGACAGAGGCGGAACCAATGAGCGCGATCGCATTCAGGACGCACTTTCGAGCTGGTCGCCCCTCCCGATTTTTTGCCGACGAACGTATGGCGTTGTCTACTGCCTGAAACGAGGCGGGGAAAGTCTCGGCGCTTCTTAATGTCTTCCAGACTGCGGTCTTCTCTTCTGGACCTGCTCGATCAACGCACAGCCAGTAGCTGAAAGGATTGAGCCTGTTAACGTTAATCCGAACGATGGCTTCTTTCTGAATGTCGTTCGGCATCTTCAGATCACGAATGTCGATCAGGCCCTTGTGCTGTTCATTGACGTGATTGTCGAAGGCAAGGGCAAAGTCTTCGTCGTTTGTGAAAAAGATGAAGAAACAGCCACGAAGCGAGGTTCTGCACAACTCGACGAACCGGTGCCCTGCAGCGCGAAGTGCCGCCGCGGATCGTCCATGTTGGAGGTACACATCGTCAGAGACGTTTAGTAATCCCTTGAGAAAGTAATCCTTTTCACAGTTGTCGGCGATTACTAAGCAGGCGCGGTCAGGATTTCCAGCGACAAGCTTTTCCGCTTCAGCGACCCACTGCTTGTTGTTCTCGACCTGAAGCACAACAGTCGCGGAAGTCGACTCCGCAATATTTTCAAGATGTCGCTTTTCATTCCCCCCGCCACAGATCCGATGCCAAATGTTGTCCTTGTCGTAGGTCAAACGGCTTTCTCGGTGAGAAGACTTCGTAAGTTCAAAGTCGCCAGTAATCTTGTTCGCCAGGACCGATTTACCACAGCCTTGTTTGCCAAAGATGAGAAGGCCTTTGGAGAACCGCCTCGTACGGAGGACTTCGTACGACTCTTGAAGATAGGCCGTGATATCGTTCCAGTGGTCAAGGAAGATTCGGTACCCGCGGAAGACAGGTTCGTCCGAGAGATATTCGGCCCGCTCCGGGTAGACGATTCGCTGGTACTCGCCCGCCATATTCGCCCCCTGAATGTTGTTCTTGGCCTTCCGGCCCCTTTGGGATACCTAGCAAGGCTAGGCTCAACCTATCAGCATACCCGAAGTTGGCTGTACGTCTTCTTTTCAGAAGCAACAGCCAGGTCCGCTTCAGAGTGGCAGCGCCGGCCGTAACTGACACGTTGAGCAAGAGTGTCGAAAGCAGACATGCCAACCGCCAAAGAGTATGCTGGAGCGGTTACGCGCCATACCAAGTCGAGTTACGGGAGGATTAAATCACATGGCCGGCAAGAGACCTGTAGCAGCATCACCTTGTCCCGCAAACTTGACACCAGCGCAGATGAGTCAGGCGCTTCCCCGCTTGGAGAAGCGATTGAATGAACTCGAGGCCTTCACGGTGAGCGGCACGAAGGACGAGGTGAGCGCTAGTGCGAAAGCGCTCCAGCAGAAGTACGACGACACCCTAATCGAGACCTTTGGGAACAACACCATCGAATATCACCGCTTCCAGCTAACGAGCTTCTATGAAAGCTCTGCTGTCGTCATGATGGCGGGGTTCGGCGCGACTCGTCGCAGCCCCGCGGAAGAGGTTGAACCGTACAAGAAGGGAGTTGCAAGGGGCGTCAGGAATCTGCGCACGATCATCGAGCTGTTCCAGGAGAAGCTTGGCGAATCCGCCGATCCGTTGGCAAACCCCACCCGAGCACTTGAGAGTCTCGAACTGCATCCACAGATCGCGGATGCAAGCGTCGAACTGTTCAGAGGTGGTCACTATGCAAATGCCATCGAGGATGCCTGCAAAGTGCTCGACCTGCTAGTGAAGATGAAGAGCAAACGATCGGACCCCTCGGGGACGGAGCTGATGCAGCTTGTGTTTAGCCCCAAGGCGCCCCTACTGAAGTTCAACGACCAACTGAACGAAAGCGAGAAGAGCGAACAGCAAGGCATGATGTTTTTATACTCTGGTGCGATGCTGGCCTTCAGAAATCCGCGTGCACACGGAATTCTGAGTGATGACCCAGTAGTCGCACTTGAGATCATTGGGTTCGTGAATTTCCTTGCAAAAGCTCTTGATCGCGCAAAGCGCCCCTAACCAGAGGAGACCGGAAAGGTCGTCCAGCACGGACGCCCGTGGGTCCGTTTCGCGGCTACGCCGCTTCACTTATCGCCGGGCACCGGTCAACTGAAGGTCTGCTTCCTCGAACGCCGAAGGTCACCTTTGGGTCGGTAGTTCGCATTCGACGGATCGGTAAGCAGCCATTCGAAGCAAATCTCAGCTGAACGACAGGTGACCGGCGCATTGCGGCCCGAGTCCGGCCGGAGGGCCAAGGTCAGCATTGGCCGAGAAGCTGTCGCCCTGCCTTTCAAATCAGGGAACTTCCAACCTGGCCAATCGCAAGACCAAGGAGGTAGCCCTGCCCCTCCAGCGGCGACGTCACACCCCCGCCAGTACCGGCGTCGCCCCCTCCACCGCCGCCGCTTCCAACGTGACTACCTCCCCCACCGGCGCCGCCGGCAGCCGCCCGTGCTGCAGCCACTCCAGCGGAATCCGCCACAGGCTGGGCTCGAAGCGGCTGTGGAAGAACGCGAAGTGCCCGACCTGCGCCTCGCCGACGGCCTCCGGGGTCAGGTGCAGGTGGGTGCGCGGGCTGTTGCGGAAGTAGGCGAGCAGGCGCTGGATCGCGGCGACGGTGCCGAACTCGTCGTCGCTGAGGCTGACGGCGAGGGTGTCGGCGCGCAGCGCGGCGAAGCGTTCGACCAGCTCGCGGCGCTCGGCCTCGCCGAGGCGGACGTCGCCGCCGCGCCAGTTCTCCTCGAAACGGGGATGGCGGGCGGTCCAGTCGCGGACGACGCCGCGCGGCGTGTCTTCCAGCCAGCCCAGCCGGGCGCCGGGGAAGTAGCCGAGCAGCGCGGTCAGCGCCGGCATGAAGACGTGCCACCTGAGGAACATGCCGATCCGCTTGTGGCGCGCGTAGTCGCGCCAGTACGCATATTGCGCGCCCATCGTGAACACCCGCGCGATGCGGTGGCTGGACGGCGCCAGCCCGACCAGGAAGCCGCCGACGCTGTGCGCCGCGACCTGGAGCGGCTGGCCGGGGAAGTTCGCCAGCGCGTACTGCAGCGCCGCCTCGAAATCGAGCCGGCCCCAGTCGATCCAGCCAGCGGCGAAGCCCTTCAGGCTGGCCGGCCGCGATTCGCCGATGCCACGGTAGTCGTAGGTGACGACGTCGAAGCCGTGCTCGTGCAGGAAGGCGGCGAAGCGCGCGTAGTAGCGGCAGCGCACCGAGGTCGCGGCGTTGATGACGACCACCGGGCGCGCGACGTCGGCCGCCGCGTGCCGCCAGCAGAAGCCCTGGAGCGGGTAGCCGTCGGCGGCGACGAAGCTGATCGGGACGGGAGTTGCGGTGCGCGGGTCCATGTTGCGTTCCTGGGCGAAGGCGTCGATGGACGAATGGTAGTCAGCGCGCGGGCCGCGCTCAAACGATAGTTCTGCATCGCATGCATGCGGAACGCGAATGCATGCGCCGGCCACGGCGGCGCGTGCGAGGCGGCACCAGCAAATGAAAAGGGCTGCCGTCGGCAGCCCCTTTCGCGGTGCGGGTGCGGC
The DNA here is from genome assembly GCF_016858125.1 of Azospira restricta. Taxonomy (NCBI): domain Bacteria; kingdom Pseudomonadati; phylum Pseudomonadota; class Betaproteobacteria; order Rhodocyclales; family Rhodocyclaceae; genus Azospira; species Azospira restricta. Next base: position 2,120,738 of record NZ_CP064781.1, on the reverse strand, counting down.
GCCTCAGCCGACCCACTTGCGCGCGTTGCGGAACATGCGCAGCCACGGCGAATCCTCGCCCCAGCCCGCCGGGTGCCAGGACATCTGCACCGTGCGGAAGGTGCGCTCGGGGTGCGGCATCATGATCGTGAAGCGGCCGTCGGCCGTGGTCACGCCGGTGACGCCGTTCGGCGAGCCGTTCGGGTTGTACGGGTAGACCTCGGTCGGGTTGCCGGCGTTGTCGAGGTAGCGCATCGCGGTAAGCACCTTGCCGAGGTCGCCGGTCTGCGAGAAGTCGGCGCGGCCCTCGCCGTGCGAGACGACCACCGGCATGCGGCTGCCGCCCATGCCGGCGAAGAAGATCGACGGCGATTCGGGCACCTCGACCATCGTGAAGCGCGCCTCGAACTGCTCGACGCGGTTCCTGACGAAGCGCGGCCAGTGTTCGGCGCCCGGCACCAGCGTTTTCAGCGCGCTCATCATCTGGCAACCGTTGCAGACGCCCAGCGCGAAGGTGTCGGGGCGGCCGAAGAAGGCCGAGAACTCGTCGCGGGCGCGGCCGTTGAAGAGGATCGTGCGCGCCCAGCCCTGGCCGGCGCCGAGCACGTCGCCGTAGGAGAAGCCGCCGCAGGCCACCGCCCCCTTGAAGTCCTTCAGGAAGACGCGACCGGCGAGGATGTCGCTCATGTGCACGTCGACCACGGCGAAGCCGGCGCGGTCGAAGGCGGCGGCCATCTCGACCTGGCCGTTGACGCCCTGCTCGCGCAGGATGGCGACCTGCGGCCGGGCGCCGCTGTTGATGAACGGCGCCGCGATGTCGTCGGCCGGGTCGTAGGCGAGGCTGGCCGAGAGGCCCTTGTCGTTGGCGTCGAGGATGCGGTCGTATTCCTGCTGCGCGCATTCCGGGTTGTCGCGCAGGGACTGCATGCGGTAGCTGGTCTCCGACCACGCGCGCTGCAGCTCGACGCGCTTCTCGCGCAGCACCGCCTTGGCGTTGCGGATCACGCGCACTTCGTCCCACGGGTTCGGGTAGCCGACGAAGGTGGCGCAGGCGCCGAGGCCGGCGGCGCGCAGCACGCCCATCACCGCCTCGCGGTCGCGGCGGCGGATCTGGACGACGGCGCCGAGTTCCTCGTTGAACAGCGCACGCACCAGCAGCTCGAACGAGCGCCCGCCGAGCAGCTCGGGCTTCTTCTCGTTGCCGTCGACGTCGTGCAGCAGCGGGTCGTAGCAGAGCCCGTCGAGGTCGAGCGAGACGCCGCAGCGCGAGGCGAAGGCCATCTCGGCGACGGTCGCGAAGAGGCCGCCGTCGCCGCGGTCGTGGTAGGCGAGCAGCAGGTTCTCGGCGGCGAGCTGCTGGATCGCGCCGAAGAAGGCGGCCAGCCGCTGCGGCTCGTCGACGTCCGGCGCATCCGAGCCGGTGGCGTTATAGACCTGCGCCAGCGCCGAGCCGCCGAGGCGGTTCCTGCCGGCGCCGAGGTCGATCAGCAGCAGGTCGGTCTCGCCCTGGTCGAGCGCGAGCAGCGGCGTCAGCGTGCGGCGCGCGTCGGCGACGCGGGCGAACGCGGTGACGATCAGGGAGAGCGGCGACACCACCTGCTTCTTCGCGCCGTCGTCTTCCCACGCGGTGCGCATCGACAGCGAATCCTTGCCGACCGGGATCGACACGCCGAGCGTCTGGCACAGGTCGGAGACCGCGCGCACAGTGTCGAACAGGCAGGCGTCCTCGCCCGGCGTGCCGGCGGCGGCCATCCAGTTGGCGGAGAGCTTGACGTCGCCGAGCTTCGCGATGTTCGCCGCGGCGATGTTGGTGATCGACTCGCCGACCGCCATGCGGCCCGAGGCCGGCGCGTCGAGCACGGCCAGCGGCGTGCGCTCGCCCATGGCGAAGGCCTCGCCGACGTAGCCCTGGTAGCCCATCAGCGTCACCGCGACGTCGGCCACCGGCACCTGCCACGGGCCGACCATCTGGTCGCGCGCGGTCAGGCCGCCGACGGTACGGTCGCCAATGGAAATGAGGAAGGTCTTGTCGGCCACCGCCGGTAGGCGCAGCACGCGGTAGGCGGCGTCCTTCAGTTCGAGCGCGCCGACGTCGAGCGGCACCGTCACCGGCGGCAGGTGCACGACCTCGCGCGTCATCCGCGGCGGCTTGCCGAGCAGCGCATCCATGTCCATGTCGACCGGCTTGTTGCCGAAGTGGCGGTCGGCGACGACCAGCCGGTGTTCGGCGGTGGTCTGGCCGACGACCGCGAACGGGCAGCGCTCGCGCTCGCAGAGCAGCGCGAACTCTTCCAGCCGCGACGGCGGGATGGCCAGCACGTAGCGCTCCTGCGCCTCGTTGCACCAGATCTCGGCCGGCGACATGCCCGGCTCCTCGATCTTCACCTCGCGCAGCTCGAAGCGGGCGCCGACGCCGGCGCCGTGCGCCAGCTCCGGCAGCGCGTTGGAGATGCCGCCGGCGCCGACGTCGTGGATCGACAGGATCGGGTTGCCGTCGCCGGGCTGCGCCGCGTCGTTCTTCGGCACGCCGAGCTGCCAGCAGCGGTCGATCACTTCCTGTGCGCGGCGCTGGATTTCCGGGTTGCCGCGCTGCACCGAGGCGAAGTCGAGGTCCTCGGTGTTGGTGCCGGTGGTCATCGACGAGGCGGCGCCGCCGCCCAGACCGATCAGCATGCCCGGGCCGCCCAACTGGATCAGCAGCGTGCCGGCCGGGAAGCTCGGCGCCTTGAACGCCTGCCCGGCCTGGATGCTGCCGAGGCCGCCGGCGATCATGATCGGCTTGTGGTAACCCTTCACTTCATCGCCGACCTGCTGCTCGTAGGTGCGGAAGTAGCCGGTCAGGTTCGGCCGGCCGAATTCGTTGTTGAACGCGGCGGCGCCGATCGGGCCTTCGATCATGATGTCGAGCGCGCTGGCGATGCGGCTCGGCTTGCCGATGCTCTTTTCCCACGGCTGCGGCGCCTCGGGGAGGTTCAGGTTGGAGACGGTGAAGCCGCACAGGCCGGCCTTCGGCTTCGAGCCGCGGCCGGTGGCGCCCTCGTCGCGGATCTCGCCGCCGGAGCCGGTCGAGGCGCCGGGGAAGGGCGAGATCGCGGTCGGGTGGTTGTGCGTCTCGACCTTCATCAGGATGTGCGTCAGCTCCTCGCGGTAGCCGTAGCGGCCGTGCGCGTCCGGGTAGAAGCGCGGGATCGTCGCCCCCTCGATCACCGAGGCGTTGTCGGAATAGGCGACGACGGTGCCGTCCGGATGCGCCTGGTGCGTCTCGCGGATCATGCCGAACAGCGTCTCCGCCTTCTGCTCGCCGTCGATCACCCACGAGGCGTTGAAGATCTTGTGCCGGCAGTGCTCGGAGTTGGCCTGCGCGAACATCATCAGCTCGACGTCGGTCGGGTTGCGGCTGGCCTTGGTGAAGATGTCGAGCAGGTAGTCGATCTCGTCCTCCGAGAGCGCCAGGCCGAGCCGGCCGTTGGCCTCGACCAGCGCGGCGCGGCCGCCGGCGAGCGCGTCGACCGAGGACAGCGGCTTCGGCTCGAAGTGGCGGAAGAGCGCGCCGGTCTCCTCGAAGTCGGCCATCACCGACTCGGTCATGCGGTCGTGCAGCAGGCCGGCGAGGCGGCGCTGCTCGTCGTCGCTGAAGGCCTTGCCGGCGACGTGGAAGGCGATGCCGCGCTCGATCCGCTCGACGCCGTCGAAGCCGCAGTTCCACGCGATGTCGGTGGCCTTCGACGACCACGGCGAGATGGTGCCGACGCGCGGCGTGACCAGGAACAGCGTGCCGGCGGCGTCGCCCTCGTCGGGTCGCGCCTCGAGCAGCGCGGCGAGCCCCTCGCGGGCGTCGTCGGCGAGCTGGTCGCGGACGGCGACGAAATGCCAGTAGTCCGCGCTGACGCCGGTGACGCCGGGCACCGCCGCGACCAGCGTTTGCTGGAGGCGCTGCAGGCGGAAAGCGGAAAAGGCGGGGGCACCGCGGAGGAAGAAGATCTGGGCCATGGCGGAAACGGCGTCGGGGGCCGGCAAAGGGATACGGGAAGAGGCGGAATTATAGCCGAGAGCGGGTTTTCCCGCTTTCCCGGCCGGGGCTCAGAAACGGGAGTGGAGTTCGCCGGCGAGGCGCGCCATCACGCGGTTGCGCCCCGCGGCCTTGGCGTTGTACAGCGCCGCGTCGGCGCGCGCGAGCACGGCGTCGACCGATTCGTCCTCGGCGATGGTCTGGGTGACGCCGATGCTGGTGGTGAAGCGCACCGTGCCCTGCTCGGTCTCGATCGCGATGCGCGCGACCGCGGCGCGGATGCGCTCGGCGACGGCCTCGGCGTGCGCCACCTGGGTGTTCGGCAGCAGGATCGCGAATTCCTCGCCGCCGAGGCGGCCGACCGCGTCCATCTCGCGCAGGCAGCCCTTCGCCGCCCTGGCGAAGGCGCGCAGCGCCTCGTCGCCGGCGGCGTGGCCGTAGCCGTCGTTGATCTGCTTGAAGAAGTCGAGGTCGAGCACCATCAGCGACAGCGGCACCCAGTGCCGGCGGCCGCGCGCGAACTCGTGGTAGAGCAGCGACAGGAAATGGTGGCGGTTGTGCACGCCGGTCATCAGGTCGGTGGTCGCCAGGTGCTGCAGCTCGGCGTTGCGCGCCGACAGCTCGTTGAGCACGCGCGCCAGGCGGCGGGCGGCGAGCAGCGAGGCGACGCTGACGCCGGACGCCAGCAGCACGATGATCAGCATCTGCCGCCGCCAGGATTCCATGACGTCGTCGGTCGCCGCCGACACCGCCATCACCAGCGGCAGGTCGCCGAGGACCGAGTAGCTGACGAACCTGTCCATGCCGTCGATCGCGGTGCGGCCGATGCGGGCGAAACCGCGCTCGCCGCGCGGCAGGAACTCGCGGTAGAGCGGGCCGCCGGCGACCGACTTGCCGATCAGCCGCTCGTCGTGCGGCGCGCGCGCGAGCAGGATGCCGTCGCGGCGCAGCAGCACGATCGCGCCGTTCGGCCGCATCCGCGCCTCCTCGTAGAGCGCGAGCAGCGCACTCAGGCGGATCGCGGCGACCAGCGCGGCGCTATCCCTGCTGCGCGGCTGCAGCCGATGCGCGACCGGAATCTGCCACAGGCCGTTCGGCCCGGTGGCCTGCGGCGCGCCGATGTGGAAATGCCGCTCGTCGCCGCCGATCGCGGCGCGGAAGAAGTCCTTGTCGGCCAGCGCCTCGACCACCGGCGGCACCGACGAACCGAGTGCGGTGAGAGTGCCGTCCTCCGCCGCCAGCTGGATCTCGATCGCGTTGCCGGTGCGTTCGCGGAAGTTCTCGATCAGGCGCAGGAAACGCGGATCGCGCCGCGGGTCGGCCTGCGGGTTGTCGGCGATCCACTGCCCGGCGACGCCGAGGAATATCTCGACCATCTTGAACAGCCGGCGGGTCTGCTCCTCGACTGCGGAATCCAGCCGGCGCAGCACCTGCTCGGTATGGGCGACCGTCTCCTGGCGCGAACTGATCGCCCAGTAGGAAACGAAGGACCACAGGAAGGCGAGGAAGACGACGGTCATCAGCACGACGAAGCGCACCGCCCGCGGATCGGCGGGGGCGGCGTTGTCGCCGTAGGGCTGCTGTGCTGACATGCGGCCCATTCTAGCGCGAAACCATGGCACCGGCATGGCGCACCGGATGGTGAAACGCGAGCGCAGGCGGGCGCGCGACTTCTGCGCGATAATCCGCGCTTTCACGCGAACAGGCGACGAAGAGATGAGCGAGTTTTCCTACGATGTCGGCCTCGACAATTTCGAGGCGGCGGTGCTGCAGGCCTCCCGCGAAGTGCCGGTGGTGGTCGATTTCTGGGCGCCGTGGTGCCAGCCCTGCCAGACGCTGACGCCGCTGCTGGAGAAGCTGGCCGAGGAATACGGCGGCCGCTTCCGGCTGGCCAAGGTCAATGCCGACGACTACCCGGAAATCGCGCAGCAGTTCGGCGTGCGCAGCATCCCGACGGTGAAGGTGGTGTTCGACGGCCGTCTGGTCGACGAATTCACCGGCGCGCTGCCCGAGGGCGAACTGCGCGCCTTCCTCGACCGGCTGACGCCCTCCCCGGCCGAGCCGCTGCGCGCGGAGGCCGCGGCGCTGGTCGCCGAAGGCCGCCGCGAGGAGGCGCTGGCCTGCCTGGTCGAGGCCAGCCGGCTCGACCCGGCGAACGAGGCGGTGCGTCTCGACGGCGCCGAGCTGCTGATCGAGCTCGGCCGCGGCGACGAGGCGCGTGCGCTGCTCGCCAGCGACTTCGTGCACGAGGTCGAGCGCGCCGAGGCGCTGAAGAAGCGCCTCGAACTCGCCGCGGTGAAGATCGACACCGCCGCCCTCGACGCGCGGCTGGCCGCCAACGCCGACGACCACGCGGCGCGGCTGGAGCGCTCGCGCGCGCTGGCCGGCGCCGGCAAGTACCGCGAGGCGCTGGAGGACGCGCTGGAAGTGGTCCGCCGCGACCGCTTCTACGACGAGGGCGCCGGCCGCAAGGCGATGCTCGAGCTGTTCGCGCTGCTCGGCGGCAGCGAGCAGCACGACGACCTCGTCCGCGAATACCGGCGCGCGCTGTCGACGGCGCTGAACTGAGCGCTCGCCGCCGATGCGGCTGTTCTACACCGGCGCCTTCGTGCTGCCGCTGCCGGCGGGGCACCGCTTCCCGATGGCGAAATACTCGCTGCTGCGCGAGCGCCTGCTCGCCGACGGGTTCGACGCAAGCGCCTTCCACACGCCGGAGGCGGCGAGCGACGCCGAGCTGTGCCGCGCGCACGACCCGGACTACGTGCGCCGCGTCGCCGCCGGCGAACTGAGCGCGGCCGAGATGAAACGCATCGGTTTCCCGTGGAGCCCGCAGATGGTCGAGCGCTCGCGGCGCTCGGCCGGGGCGACGCTGGCCGCCTGCCGCGCCGCGCTAGACGACGGCTGCGCCGCCAACCTCGCCGGCGGCACGCACCACGCGCAGGCCGACCGCGGCGAGGGCTTCTGCGTCTTCAACGACGCCGCCGTCGCCGCCCGCGCGATGCAGGCCGAAGGGCGCGTGCGCCGCGTCGCGGTGATCGACTGCGACGTGCACCAGGGCAACGGCACCGCGGCGATCCTCGCCGGCGACGACAGCGTGTTCACCTTCTCGATCCACGGCGCACGCAACTTCCCGTTCGACAAGGAGCAGAGCGACCTCGACATCGAGCTCGCCGACGGCACCGCCGACGCCGACTACCTCGCCGCGCTCGACGCCGGCCTCGCCGCGACCTTCGCGCGCAGCCGGCCGGAATTGGTGATCTACCTCGCCGGCGCCGACCCCTACGCCGGCGACCGCCTCGGCCGGCTGGCGCTGTCCTTCGCCGGGCTCGCCGAACGCGACGAACGCGTGCTCGCCGCCTGCCGCGACCGCGGCACCCCGGTGGCGCTGGCGATGGCCGGCGGCTACGCCGAGCCGATCGCCGACACCGTGAGCATCCACGCGACGACGATCCGCACCGCGCGGCGGATCTTCGGCTGACGCCCGCCTCGCCAATTGCGCGGCCGCCCACTAGAATCGCCCTCATGCCCGCCCATCCCCAAGCCCTCTACCAGGCCGCCGGCCTGCGCGCGATCGAGACCGCGGCCGCCGAGCAGCCGCTGATGCAGCGCGCCGGCCGCGCCGCCGCCGATTTCGCCGGCGAGCTGGTCGCCGACCGGCAGGCGCCGATCCTCGTGCTCGCCGGCCCCGGCAACAACGGCGGCGACGGCTTCGAGATGGCGATGCACCTGCTCGACCAGGGCCACGACGTCCGCCTCGTCTTCGCCGGCGACGCGGCGAAGCTGCCGGCGGATGCCGCCGCCGCACGCCGCCGCTTCCTCGCCGCCGGCGGCGGCGAAGTCGCCGAACTCGCGGCGATCCCCGACGGCGTGCGCTGGCGGCTGGTCGTCGACGCGCTCTTCGGCATCGGCCTGCAGCGCCCGCTCGCCGGCCGCTACGCCGAACTGGCGGAGGCCGCCAACGCGCTCGCCGCGCGCTGCCGCTGCCCGCTCTTGGCGCTCGACTGCCCGAGCGGGCTCGACGCCGACACCGGTGCCGTGCGCGGCGGAGACAGCGGATGCGTCGTCCGCGCCAGCCACACGCTCACCTTCATCGCGCTGAAGCCGGGCCTCTTCACCGCCGACGGCCCCGACTGCTGCGGCTACCTGCGGCTGGCGCCGCTCGCGCTGGATGCGCCGGCGCTGGCGCCGGCCGGCGGCGAGACGGTCGCCGTCGCCGCCTTCGCCGACCACCTGAAGCCGCGCCGCCGCAACAGCCACAAGGGCACGTACGGCAGCGCCGGCATCCTCGGCGGCGCGCCGTCGATGCTCGGCGCCGCCTTCCTCGCCGGCCGCGCGGCGCTGCAGCTCGGCGCCGGCCGCGTCTATCTGGGCCTCGTCGATGCGGCGGCGCCCGGCTTCGATCCGGCGCAGCCGGAACTGATGCTGCGCAGCGCGGCGGCGCTGCTGGACACGGACCTCACTGCGCTCGCCTGCGGCCCCGGCCTCGGCGCTGGCCCGGCGGCGGTGGCGCTGCTCGAGGCCGCCTGCGCGCGCGACCTGCCGCTGGTGCTCGACGCCGACGCGCTGAACCTGCTCGCGCGCGAGGGCAACCTGGAAGTCGCCGTCGCCTCGCGCAGCGCGCCGACGCTGCTCACGCCGCATCCGGCGGAAGCCGCGCGCCTGCTCGACAGCGAAGTGGCGACGGTGCAGGCCGACCGCATCGCCGCCGCCTGCGAACTGGCCGCCCAGTTCAATGCCGAGGTCGCGCTGAAGGGCTGCGGCACCGTGCTCGCCTCGCCCGACGGCCGCTGGCGGATCAACACCACCGGCAACCCGGGCATGGGCAGCGCCGGCATGGGCGACGTGCTCACCGGGCTCAGCGTCGCGCTGCTGGCGCAAGGCTGGCCGGCAGCGGCGGCGCTCGCCGCCGGCGTGCACCTGCACGGCATGGCGGCCGACGAGCTGGCGCGCGAGCGCGGCGAGGTCGGCCTCGCCGCGAGCGAGACGATCCCCGTCGCGCGCCGGCTGTTCAACGGCTGGATCGCCGGCGATGCGTGATCCCGCGCAGCAGCTGCGCGGGGTCCTGCTCTTCCTTACGGCGCTGCTCCTCTTCGCGCTGCTCGACGCCACCGCGAAGCACCTGACGGCGTTCTTCGCCGTGCCGTTCATGGTCTGGGTGCGCTACCTGGTGCATTTCCTGTTCATGCTCGCCACCGTCGCCCCCGGCGAGAAGGGGGCGCTGGTGACGACGCGCCACCCGTGGCTGATGATCCTGCGCGCGCTGATGCTGGTCGGCGTCACGCTGTTCATGCAGCTGGCGCTGCAGACGCTGCCGCTCGCCGAGACCTCGGCGCTGGTGTTCACGACGCCGCTGCTGGTTGCGCTGCTCGCCGGCCCGCTGCTCGGCGAGAAGGTCTCCGGCCGCGCCTGGATCGCCACCGCGGTCGGCTTCGCCGGCGCGCTGCTGATCGCCCGCCCCGGCGGCGCGCTGGCCGGCATCGGCGTCGTCTACGCCGGCGCCGCGGCGCTGTGCTACGCGCTCTACCAGATCCTGACGCGCAAGCTGGTCGGCAGCGAGACGCAACTGCGCCTGCTCTTCTACACCGCGCTGGTCGGTACGATCTGCATGGCCTTCGCGCCGTTCACGCACTGGGACGGGCGCTGGCCGACGCTGTCCGAGGCGGCGCTGCTCTGCTCGCTCGGCCTCTACGGCGGCGTCGGCCACTTCCTGATGATCCGCGCCTTCCGCGAGGCACCGGCGTCGACGCTGGCGCCGCTGCTCTACGTGCAGCTGGTCTGGGCGACGCTGCTCGGCTGGCTGGTCTTCGCCCACCTGCCCGACCTGTGGGCGGTGCTCGGCATGGCGGTGATCGGCGCCTCCGGGCTGTGGCTGGCGCTCGCCGAGCGGGGCGCCGGCGGCCGCCGTGGCGCGGACTGAGCGCCCGCAACGCCGGCGCCGTCAGCCGAGCGCTGCCGGCGGCGTGCCGTCCTTGAACATCGTCCGCAGCTGCCGGCGCAGCTCGGCCGAATCCTGGTGCTGGTGCACGGCGACCGCGTGCTGCACCGCGGCCTCCTCCAGTTCCTGCTCGCTGTCGGCGCTGATCGCCACCGTGCACTTGGCTTCGCTCGGGAATTCCCGGCAATCGATATATTTGCGGCCCATGACCTGCCTCCTTCCGAAATGCGGACAAACCGGCACGGCGCCGCCCGCGGTCAGCGAACCGGCGCCGTACCGGACTTCAGGTATAGCCCGCGGCCGCTGGCTTCGCCGGGAAATCTCGGCCATCGCCGCGACCCGCTCCGATTGCGGCCGCCGGGTAGACTTGCCGCGGCGGCCGCTCTTCGCCCAGAATGCGGCAATCCCCCCAGCCTGAGGAGCCGACCATGCCGAAACGCACCCTCCGCGACGTCATCGCCCACCAGCAGATACTCAGCGCGCCGCCATCGACGACCGTCCGCGATGCCGCGCTGCGCATGGCCGAGAGCAAGGTCGGCGCGATCCTGATCGTCGACGGCGAACGGCTGGCCGGCATCTTCACCGAGCGCGACCTGCTCAACCGCGTGGTCGCCCGCCGCCTCGACCCGGACACGACGACGCTGGCGCAGGTGATGACGCCCGACCCGCGGACGATCGACCCCGACAAGACGCTGGCGCACGCGCTGGTGATGATGGACGAGGGCTGCTACCGGCACGTGCCGGTGGTCGAGAACGGCAAGCCGCTGGGCATGGTGTCGGCGCGCGACGCGCTCGGCCAGGAGCTGGTCGAGTTCGAGCACGAGCTGGAACGCCGCGACCGGCTGACCCAGATCATGATCTGAACGCCCCGGGGACGGCGACGCCGTTCCCGCGGGCAGCGGGCCGCCCCCTGGGCGGCCCGTCGTTTTTTCGAGAGGAATCCATCATCGCCACGCAACACGACCCGCAGCCGGACGCCCACGACGACCCGCTGCTCGACCTGGCACCGCGCGAAGCCCAGTTGACCGCGGCGCGTTCCGTCCAGGACGCCTTCGCGCAGGCCTTCCGCCTGACGCTGGACGCCGCCGACGCGGCGCGGCGCGACGGCATTGCCCGGCTCGCCCCGCCGCTGCTCGACTGGTGCCGCATGGCCGCCGGCGACGAGGCGCGCGCGCTGCGCCAGGCGCTGCTGTTCTCCGGCCTCGACCAGTGGGGGCAGGCGTGGAGCCGCGCCTACGGCGCCGGTGCGATGACCGGCCTCTCCGAGCTGCTCGGCGTGCTGCGCGACGCGCTCGATCCGGCGGCGGAAGCCGCGGTACAGGCGGCGTTCGCGCGGCTCGACGCCGACGAATCCGGCGCCTTCGCCTTCAAGGCCGAGCTGCGGAAGAGCATCTTCGTCGCGCTGTGGCATACGCTGATCGCCGAGGAGGACCGCGACGCCGCCACCGCGCTCGCCAACCAGCTCGGCGGGCTGCTGCTCGGCACGCTGCAGGCGATGCCGCGGCACGGCTGGGTGGTGGTCGCCTCGACGCTGGCCGACATCCAGATCCGCTGTCTGGCGCACGGGCTGGCGCAGGACGGGCTGGCGCAGGAGATGACGCAGCAGCTGTTCGCCGCGCTGGCGCAGGCGCTGTCCGCCGAGGAGCGCAAGCGCATCCTGGGCGGCGCCGGGCAGGCGGTGATCGCCTGGCAGCAGGCGCAGCGCGCGACCGCGCACTGAACGCGACGACGGCGCCGCGATGGGCGCCGGCGAGCTGTTCCCCCGCCGAACCGGATCAGGCCTTGAGCATCCGCTCGTAGGCGGCGAGCGCCTTCGCCACCTGCGTCGACACGCGCGCCGGGTCGCCGAGGCCGAACTCGGCCTGCAGCGCGCCGCGGTGGTCGCCGATGTAGTCGATCACGCGGTCGAGGTTGGCCAGCCGGTTGGGGATGAAATTGTTGTCGGACACCAGCAGCTCGGCCGAGCGCGCGAAGTGGCGGCCGAAGTCGCCGACGGCGGCGAGCGCGCCGTCGCGGTTGCTGGCCAGCACCGACTGCAGGCGGCCGCTGTCGAGCGTCGCCCGGTGCGTGACCGGGTCCACCGACAGGCCGAGGTCGGGCATGCCGCGCACGCCGCCGGCGGCGCCGGTGAAGATGTTGCCGATGCTCTGCCGCAGCTCGTGCAGCGAGACTTCCGCCGCCTGCGTGCCGGCCAGCAGGCCGCCGGCCTGCACCGTCTCCTCGAAGCGGCCGACCCAGGCGTTGTACTGGCCGACGAAGGACTGCAGCGCGGCGGCGATCGCCGCGTCGTCGGCCGCCGTCGTGCCGTCGGCGACTTTCGCCGCCAGCGCCTCGCCGGCGCGGCGCATCTCGCCGACCGCCGCCTTCATCTCGCTCAGCTCGGAAAACTGCGCCTTGTAGGTAAGGTCGCGGTTGTTGATGTCGCTCATCATCCGGTAGCCCGACTCGGGGTCGAACAGCGACAGGTTGCGGCCGAGCGGCGACAGGCCGTCGAGCCTGCCGCCGAGGCCGATCTCGGCCAGGATGCCATCGACGCCGGAGAGCGCCGGGGCGCCGCCGAACAGCGCGTCGATGCCGCCGCCGAGGCCGCCCTTGCCGCTCAGCGTGCCGAGCAGCGCATCGAAGGATTGCGTGCGCTGCGACGCCAGGCGCAGCGCGAGCGACGAGGCAAACTCCCCCTGCCCGACGCCGCCCGTTTTCGACGACGAGGAACTGCCGCCGAGGGCGGAGAGGAGGCTGAAGGCGGTGCTGGCGATTCCGAGGGGGGACATGGCGGCTCCCGAGGGCGAGGGACGGGAGACATTCAGCAAGAGCCGGGCCACCCCGGACGACCGTCACCGCCACCCCGCAACGGCACGGATTTCAGCGAGAGGCGACGGCACCCGGCAAGGCGGCGACGCCGGCAACGGCGCGCCGGCGGCAAATGTTGCCGCCCATCCGGACACCCCTCCGCCCCCTTTGCCAAGATCGGTTCCGACGCCCCGGCCCGCGCGCGCGGGCGCCCCGCCGCCGTGCCGAAGCGGCCGCCGGCCGGCCCGCCGCCGCTCAGCCGTTGTTGTTGTTATTGTTATTATTGTTGTTGTTATTGTTGTTATTGCTGCTGCGCTCGCGCTTCTGCGGCGACGCCGCCGCGGCGCCGGTGCCGGGCATCGTCATGATCAGCCCGGCGGTGCCGAGCATCACCAGCTTGCCGCCCTTCTCGTAGGCCGGCGTTTCCAGCAGCGAGATCTTCCGTCCGTCGCACCAGATCGTCTTGCCCTCCCGGGTGCCGCTCAGCGTGAAGCTCTTCTTCACGCGGCCGCCGGCGCCGTGGCAGTAGATCGCGCCGAGGTTGTAGACGACGTAGCCGTCCTTGCCGGCGTCGCGCGCCAGCCATTTGACCAGCGGCTCCTCGACCGCCGTGCGGTCGCGGCCATCGTGCAGGCGCAGCGCGTTCAGGAAGCACTCGACGGTGTAGGCGATCCGTTCCAGGTCCTGCGGCCCCATCTTCATTGCTCCCGGTTCAGGTAGAAGAACTCGAAGTTCTGGAAAGGCAGGTTGACTGCCTGGATATGGTAGAAGGCGTTGGCCTTCTGCTTCTGGTAGTGGTAGTCGCGCAGGTAGCCGGTAGTGAACAACAGGTTGTTGCGCACGCCGCGCCGGTAGAGGCGGCGGTGCAGCGCGACGAGGCCGGCCAGGTCGGCCATCAGCCAGCCGTCGCCGAGGCGGGCGCTGGGCTCCAGGCAGGGCGTGTGCAGCTGCCAGGTGAACAGGTGCTCCTGTTTCGTGCGCCGCTCGTCGCCATAGACCACCGGCGTGTCGCGCAGCATCTGCAGGTACAGCGTGTTGCGCAGCGGCTCGCTGCAATTGGCGTCGAACAGCTCGCGCCGCACATGCACGACGAGGCGGTCGGCCTCGGCCAGCGTGTACCAGTCGGCGCGCTGCTTCAGCAGTTGCGAGGCGAGCGGCACAAGTTCGTCGCCGACTTCGAGGACGAAGGCGTCGTCGCGGTAGAGTGCCTGCAGCAGCGGGTCGGCGGCGATCAGCGCGCGCAGCGTGTTCTTCTCCTCGTCGAGCTCCGGCGGCAGCGCGAACAGCGGCGCTGTATGCGTCGGCGGCGTCTCGGCGACGGCCAGCGCCGGGTGGATGCGCCGCGCGTAGTCGCGGGCGTAGGCGGCGACCTCGTCGGGCGGGGATTCCGGGAAACTCTGCGGCCGCTCGCGGTAGATCGCCCGCTGCAGTTCGCAGGTGTAGGAGCGGGCGCTGGCGTTCTGGTGCTTGACCACCGGGCAGCCGGTATTGCACAGCGGCAGGTGGCCGCAGCTGCGGCAGCCGGCATCGAAACCGTGGCGCTGGTGCATCTCGGCGATCTTGCGCGCGCCGGTGCGCAGGATGTCGTCGACCGGATCGGCGAAAACGTTGCCGTAGTGGAACTCCGGGATGCCCTGCCCGCGCACGCAGGAATAGACGTTGCCGTCGCCCTGCAGCAGGTAGAACTTCTCGCCGCAATTGACGGCGTTGGTGCAGTAGCTCGGCGTGAATTCGTCGAACCAGTGGCGGCGCAGCCCCTCCTCCAGCTCGCTCCCGACGAAGGCGGCGTGCAGCGCGTCGTACAGGGCGAGTTGCTGCGCCGGCGTGCACGGCGTGAGCACCGCCCCACCCATCTTTTCCTGATTCAGCGCCGACGGGAAGGCGAACATCAGGTTCAGCTGGTTCATGTCGACGCCGAGCTCGCGGTGGATGTACCAGATGTCGTCGATCAGCGCCGGGATGTCCTGCAGATGCTCGGCGGACAGCGTCGCCGAGATCTTCTTCGCATGCGGGTAGCGCGCCAGCAGGCGCAGGTTGTCGTGCGTGCGCGCGAGCCACGGCTCGCCCTTGCGCGTCAGCCGGTAGCGCGCGTGCAGCGCGAGCGGCAGGTCGATGCTGGCGCTGATCGACACCTTGTGCTTGTCGAACAGTTCGTAGAGCGGCGCGAACTTGTACAGGTTGGTCTTGATGTGCGGCGCCGACTTGCGGTGGCCGAGGGCCGTCAGGGCGTCGAAGTGGCGGAGGTAGTGCTGCCGGATGAGGATGAAGAGTTCGTCGAGCACCGCCGGCGGCAGCGTCGTCACCTCGCCGCCGTGCAGCGAGACGTTGAAGGCGAGCACGCGGGCCTCCTCCAGCGCCGCCAGCGCGTGGCGCAGTGTGGCGACGGCGCGCGCGCCGTCGGCGCGCAAGTCGGCCTCGCTGGTCTGCCGGCCGAGATAGCAGTAGCTGCAGCCGAGGTTGCAGTTGAGCGTCGGCACGTAGAGCAGATGGATGCTGCGCGCGAACGCCGGCGGCGCGAGCGCGGCCGCGGCGAGCTGTGTTTCCGGGGCGTTCATGCGCCGCTGACCTCGACCGCCGGCGACGCGTGGCGGACCTTCTCGATCAGCTTCGCCGCCACCTTGCCGAACTTGGCTTCCTTGTTGGCGGCGATCTTGTGGCTCTTGCGCGCGCCGGTCGGGAAGCGCTCGCGCTCGATCGTGAAACGCCGGTCGCCGGCGGAGACCAGCGTCAGCTTGCCCGCCTGCGGATCGAGGACGATCCGGTCGACGTTGCCGTAATAGACGATGGCTTCGCCGCAGACCAGATAGCGCGGGCCGAGCGCGAGCTGCCGCGGCACCGTCAGCCAGACCAGCAGCGGCAGCAGGAACAGCGCCAGGCCGCCGGGAAAGAGCGCGATCGCACCGACGACCGCCAGCACCAGGCTGCCGATCGCCCACTTGCGGCGCAGCGGCGTCATGCCGGTGCGGCTGCCGTGCTTGTATTTGAACACCGCAAAGCTCGCGCCCGCCGCCTTGTCCGCTGCCGTTCCCGCCGCCATACGCCCCTCAGCTCCCCGCCGGCGCGCCGAAGAAGCGCGCCTCCTCGAACAGCGACGGGATCACTACCCGCTGCACCGCCGGGTTGTCCGGCACCACGTAGAGCACCGGCGTGATCATCTCCTCGAAGATGCCGCGCAGGCTGCGCGCGCCGGCCTGGTACTCGATCGCCAGGTCGGCGACCTGCTCGAACACCGGCGGCTCGATCACCAGCTCGACGCCCTCGCTCTTCAGGATTTCGCGGAACTGGTTGTAGATCGAATTCTTCGGCTCGACCATGATGCGCACCAGCATGTCGCGGTCGAGGTCCTGCAGCCGCGCGATGACCGGCAGGCGGCCGGCGAACTCGGGGATCAGCCCGAACTCGTAGAGGTCGGTCGGCTTGACGCGGGCGTTCAGCCGGTCGAGGATTTTCTGGCTGTCGTCTTCCGAGGTCGAGATGAAGCCGAAGCTGTGCGTGCGGGCGAGGATCTCGCCGAGGCCGACGAAGGCGCCGCCGCAGATGAACAGCACCTGCGTGGTGTCGATGTAATGGCCGCTCTTCAGCTTGACCGGCGCCCCTTCCATGATCTTCAGCAGCGCGTGCTGGACGCGCTCGCCGGAGGCGGCACGCGACTGGCCGGCCGGTGCCTTCAGCTTGTCCACCTCGTCGATGAAGACGATGCCGCGCTGCGCCTTGTCCAGGTCGCCGCCGGCCTTGTCGAGCAGGCGCTGCAGGATGGCCTCGATCTCGGCGCCGACGAACTCGGTCTGCGCCAGCGTGGTCGCGTCGGCGGTGACGAAGGGCACGCCGAGGATGCGCGACAGCGTCTCGCACAGCAGCGTCTTGCCGGTGCCGGTGGGGCCGATCAGCAGGATGTTGCTCTTCACCAGCTCGACCGGGCTTTCCGCCTGCCGCAGCGCCGCCGTGCGCTTGAAGTGGGAATAGACGGCGACCGCCAGGATCTTCTTGGCGTCGTCCTGCCCGACCACGTGTTCGTTGAGCTGCCTGACGATTTCGCTGGGTTTCACGCGCCTCCCTCGCGGGGCGTCCGGCCCCGCACGGCGATACTCTAGTCGAAATCGGGGGCATTTAGCAGCCGCCGGCGGCCGGCGGCGCTGGCTTTCCGCCAATCGCCCGCCTATAAAAGAAGCACGGAACCAACCGTTTTCCGGGGGTTGCAATGCGTCATGACGTCAGAAAAAGCGAACGCCACCCGATCTGGGGCATGGCGGCCCTGGTCGGCGACCGCGAGTCGCTGGTCGGACAGGTGGTCAACATCTCGGGAACGGGGATCGCGCTCAACCTCAACCACGACCGGAACGCCAGCGGCAGCCTGCGCAACACTTGGCTGTGCCGCGTCGTGTCGCCGGATTTTCCCGAGACCCTCGAATTCGTCGCCAAGGTCGTGCGCAGGTACGCGACGACGCGCGGCAGCGGCGTCGGCTGCACGATTGCCGCGATCAACGACAAGGACATGGCGATGATCGACGACTTCCAGCGTCGACGGCGTTCGCTTGAGCACTGATTTTTCCCACTCTCCAATACACGGGGATGGCGCGGCAGCAGTTTCGCCCCGCCATTTTTTTGCTCAGGCGCCGGCCCTCGCCGACGGCGCCACGCGCTGCGCCAGGCGGCCGACGATCAGCGCCGCGGCGACGGTCGCCAGCAGGTGCTTCAGCGTGTGGCCGCTGACCGCGCCGAGCAGCGCCAGCAACTGGTGGTCGAGCAGTTCGGTCGCCTTGGCGGCGATGTAGAGCAGCAGCGCGGCGCCGAAGTACAGGCGGTCGGCCGGTGCGGCGCGATGCGCCGCCTGCCACAGCGGGATCAGCAGCAGCGGCAGCCCCTGCAGCAGCAGGTAGGGACGCAGGTCGCCGTCGCCGCCGTCGTTGGTCACGTACCACCAGACGACGCTGGCGACGCCGAGCAACGCGAACAGCGCCGCCTCGTCGCGCGGCGCGCGGCTGCCGACGGTTTCGGCACGCACCGCGGCGAGCAGGCCGGCACAGGCGAGCGCGATCGGCAGGCGGTCCCAGAGCAGCCGGTCGTCGTCCGGCGCCAGGTGGTACCAGGCCGAACCGATCGCGGTCAGCACCAGCCCGGCGAGCAGCAGGCGGTAGCCCCACCAGCCGTCGCGCAGCGCCGGGTGGATGCGCTGCGGCGCCAGCCGCCGCCAGCCCCACAGGCCGACCAGCGCGAAGCCGAGGTTGGAGAGCACGTCGGCCGCGTGCGGCAGGCCGAGCCACAGCGAGACGTCGGCGAAGTCGTGATAGCGCGCCGGCTGCGCGATCGGTCCGTAGGCGAGCAGCGCGGCGCAGGCGGCGAGCGTGACGAAGAGCGGCAGGCGGGAAAGCAAACGGTCCATCGGGCGATCCTCGGTTGACGGGATGGCGGCAGCATGCCCGCGCGGCGGCGCCGGAAAAAGCGCGGCGGCGAACGGACCGTCCGCGGCGCCGGCCGGTATCGCCGACCGATACCGGCGCCTACGCCGAGGCCCCGTGCGCCTGCGCGCGGTCGGCCTGCCGGGCCAGTTCGCGCAGCGCCGGCGCCACCTCGGCGACTGCCGGCGTGGCGTCGAGTGCAGTCAGCTCCGGCGGCAGCGCCGCGATCGCCGCCTGCGCCGCGTCGCGCAGCGCCGCCAGCGGCGGCGCCGGCGCCAGCCGCCGGCCGCCGCGCATCACCGGCTGCAGCAGCGGCTCGCCCGGCGCCGTCTCGCCGAGCAGCGTCAGGGTGTCGCCGGCGACGCGGCCGTCGGTGCCGACGCGGCGGAACACCTGCTTGCGCCCGGGCCAGGTGGCCTTGCCTTCCGAGCGCTTGCGCCGCGGCCGGCCGGCGTATTCCTGCAGCTTGTAGGCGCAGTCGAGCCAGGGCTGGTCGGCGGCGGTGTTCATCCGGGTGCCGACGCCGAAGCCGTCGATCGGCGCACCGGCGGCGACGAGCGCGCGCACCGCATCCTCGTCGAGGTTGCCGCTGGCGAAGATGCGGATCTCCGGCAGGCCGCCGGCGTCGAGGATCGCGCGCACGCGGCGGGCGTGCTCGGCGAGGTCGCCGCTGTCGATGCGCACCGCCTTGATCGCGATGCCGTCGGCGGCCAGCCGCCGGGCCAGCGGCACCACCGCGGCGGCGGCAACCTCGGTGTCGTAGGTGTCGATCAGCAGCGTCGTCGCCGCCGGATGCGAGCGGGCGAAGCGCGCGAAGGCCTCGCTCTCGTCGTCGTGCGCCTGCACGAAGGAATGCGCCATCGTGCCGAACAGCGGGATGTCCCAGCGCATGCCGGCGAGCACCGTCGCCGTGCCGTCGAAGCCGGCGAGGTAGCTGGCGCGCGCCGAGAGCAGGCCGGCCTCGGCGCCGTGCGCGCGGCGCAGCCCGAAATCGACCAGCAGTTTTCCCGGTGCCGCCAGGCGGACGCGCGCCGCCTTCGCGGCGACCAGCGTCTGGTACTGCAGCAGGTTGATGATGCGCGTCTCGACGAACTGCGCCTCGCGCAGCGGCGCGACCACGCGCAGGATCGGCTCGTCGGCGAAGAACGGCGTGCCCTCGGGCATCGCCTCGACGTCGCCGCTGAAGCGGAAGTCGGCGAGCGAGGCGAGGAAGGCCGGCGAGAAGCGCCCGCCCGCGGCCAGCCACTCCAGTTCTTCGGGCGAGAAGCGCAGCCCCTCGAGGTAGTCGAGCACCTGCTCGAGGCCGGCGGCGACGAGGAAGCCGCGCCGCGGCGGCAGGCGGCGGACGAAGAACTCGAAGACGGCGGTGTCGTTCATGCCCTCGTCGAAGTACGACTGCAGCATGGTCAGCTGGTAGAGGTCGGTGAGCAGTGCCGATTCGCGCATGTCAGCCTCCGTGCACGGTCGCGCCGGCGGCGAGCATCGCCGCGACGGCACGCGCCCCGTCGCCGGGGGCGACGTCGACGGCGCGGACCGCATCGGCGAGCAGCACCGTCGCATAGCCGAGGCGGCGCGCATCGAGCACGGTGTTGAGGACGCAGTAGTCGGTCGCCAGCCCGCCGACGAAGACGCGGCGGACGCCGGCCGCGCGCAGCTGCGCGTCGAGGTCGGTGCCGGCGAAACCGGAATAGGCGTCGCGGTCGCGCGTCGTCGCTTTCGAAACGATGCGGGCGGCGGCGGGCAGCTGCAGCGCCGCGGGGAATTCCGCGCCGGCGGTGCCGGCGACGCAGTGCGGCGGCCACGGGCCACCCTGCGCGCGGAACGAGCAGTGATCGGGCGGATGCCAGTCGCGGGTGGCGAACAGCGGCCGGCCGGCGGCGGCAAAGCGGGACAGCCAGCCGTTGAGCGGCGCGATCACGGCATCCCCGTCGGCGACGGCAAGACTGCCGCCCGGCAGGAAATCGCGCTGGACGTCGACGACGATCAGCGCATCGCCCTCATCGATGTCTGGATCCGGAACGCGCATCGTCATCCCCTCGCCGTCTAATCGTCGCTTTCATCATAGCGCACGCATCACGGCGCCGCGCCGGCAGCCGGCAGGAAACGACGACCGGGAGACAGCGCCTACAGCAGGCGGAGGCCGGCGACGATGCCGCCGGCTGGCCCGGCGCGACTGTCGCTGCCGATCGGGCCGGGGAGCGCGGCGCCCCGGTCGCCGATCGTCCGCTCGCAGACGCCGAGCGCCGCCGCGATGTCGGCGGCGAGCTCGGCGTCGCTGCGCCCGGCGGCGGGCAGCGCCTGCCATCCCGAGGCATCGGCCTCGACGCGGGCGATCACATGGAGCAGCGTCTCGTGCAGCAGCGGCGTGATGCCGTTGAGGATGTGCCGCTGCAGCTGGCCGAGCGGCGCCGGCAGGCGGTGGAAGCTGAAGTAGGTGCCGACGCAGCGCGCCTCGTCGTAGCAGGCATGCACCGCCGCGTTGACCAGCCGGTGGCGCCGGAAATTCTCCAGCCAGTCGGCCGGGACGCCGGCCCACGGCTGGTCGGCCTCGAACAGCAGCGGCGTACGCGCCTCGAGCCAGCGGCGCATGATCGGCGTCTCGATGCCGCCGGCGGCGTTGCGCAGCGTGGCCAGGTGCTCGACCGGGTAGTCGACGGTCAGCACGTAGTCCATCGCGATGCCGGCCGAGGTCACCCGCCCGTGGCCGCAGGCAAGCGCACCGTGCGGCAGCACGTGGCGGACTTCGTGGCGCACCCAGTCCTTGAACTGGGCGACGGTGTGCACCTCGCCCGCCGCTTCGCAGATGTCGCGGACATGCACGTCTCGGGTCTCCGGCATTTCGATCTCCTGGTGAGGCCATCGTCCGGGCAGGCGGTATCGCCGGCGCCGATGGTTCTTGTCGTTGCGAGTACGGCGAGTATAGGAAGCCTGCGCGGCCCCGTAAATATCCATTTGGTATTAGTTAGAAAATCACCGGATGCTTGTGTTACAGCACCGACGACTCCCGCAACGGCCCTGTATCGCTTCGCCGGGGCGACGCAAGCGCGCCGGGGAGCGGCCGTGCGGATGCTAGAATTCGCCCCGTCACAGGAGATACGCGATGGACCAAGCACGCTCGCTCGCCGAGGAAATCGAACGCAACGTCAGCGCCGCGCTGGCCGAGGACATCGGCAGCGGCGACCTCACCGCCGGACTGATCGCTGCCGGCAAGCGCGGCAGCGCGACCGTGATCTCGCGCGAGGACGCGGTGCTCTGCGGCACCGCCTGGTTCGACCGCGTCTTCACCCGCCTCGATCCGACCGTGTCGATCCGCTGGCACGCGCGCGACGGCGAGCGCATCGCGCCGAACCAGCTGCTCTGCGAGATCGGCGGCGAGGCGCGCGCGCTGCTCTCGGCCGAGCGCAGCGCGCTCAATTTCCTGCAGCTGCTCTCCGGCGTCGCCACCAAGGCGCGCCAGTACGCCGACGTCGTCGCCGGCACCCGGGCGGTGGTGGTCGACACGCGCAAGACGATTCCCGGCCTGCGCCTGGCGCAGAAATACGCGGTGAAGTGCGGCGGCGGCGACAATCACCGCATCGGCCTGTTCGATGCGATCCTGATCAAGGAAAACCACATCCTCGCCGCCGGCGGCATCGCACCGGTGCTGGCGGCGGCACAGGCGGTCGCGGCGGCGAGCGGCGGCGCCTGCAAGTTCGTGCAGATCGAGGTCGAGAACCTCGACGAGCTGCGCCAGGCGCTGGCGGCCGGCGCGAACATGATCCTGCTCGACAACATGAGCCTCGCCGACATGCGCGAGGCGGCGCGGCTGGCGGCCGGCCGGGCGGTGCTCGAAGCGTCCGGCGGCGTCAGCCTGGAGACGCTGCGCGCGATCGCCGAGACCGGCGTCGACCGCATCTCGATCGGCGGGCTGACCAAGGACGTGCGCGCGCTCGACCTGTCGATGCGCTTCCAGGTGTAAACGCCGCGCCGGCGTTCAGTCGATCGACGAGCTCGCGGGAACGACGCCGGCCAGCCGGCGGTCCTCGCGCAGCATGTCGGCGAAGGCGTCGGCGGCGACCGGCGGGCTGAACAGGTAGCCCTGCAGCTGGTCGCAGCCGAGTTCCTGCAGGAAGCGCATCTGCGCCTCGGTCTCGACGCCCTCGGCGACCGTTTCCTGACGCAGCTGCTGGCTCATCGTGACGATCGCGCGGGCGATCGCGCAGTCGTTGTCGTCGCCAGGAATGCCGACGACGAAGGCGCGGTCGATCTTGAGCGTGCTGATCGGGAATTTCTTCAGGTAGGCGAGGCTGGAATAGCCGGTGCCGAAGTCGTCGAGCGCCAGCGCCAGCCCCATCGCCACCAGCTGGTTCATGATCGGGATCACCACCTCCGGCGCGCGCACCAGCAGCGACTCGGTGATTTCGAGGCGGAGCAGGCGGGGATCGATGCGGTGGCGGTCGAGCACCGCCTGCACCCGCTCCGGCAGGCGGGCGTCGAACTGCCGCGCCGACAGGTTGACCGCTACCGGCCGCGCGGCGATGCCGGCGTCGAGCCAGGCGCGCAGCTGGCGGCAGGCCTCGTCGAGCACCCATTCGCCGAGGTCGAAGATCAGCCCGGTCTCCTCGGCGATCGGCACGAACACCGCCGGCCCGATCATTCCCTCGTCCGGATGCCGCCAGCGCAGCAGCGCCTCGGCGCCGACGATGCGGCCGCTGCGCAGGCTGACCTTCGGCTGGTAGTAGAGCAGCAGGTCGCGGTTCGCCAGCGCGTTGCGCAGCTCGCCCTCGAGGCGCAGGTTCTCGCGCGCGCGCCGGTCCATCTCCGGGCTGTAGAACAGGTAGCCGGTCTCGCCGCTCTTCTGCACGCGCTTCATCGCGACGTCGGCGAAGCGCAGCAGGTCGGCGGTCTCCAGTCCGTCGCCGGGATACACCGAGATGCCGATGCTGGCGCCGACGTAGAGCTTGTGACCGGCGATGACGAAGGGCTCGCCGAGAACGCGCAGCAGCTTCTGCGCGACGAAGGCGCTGTGCTCGCGCTTGCGGATGTCGAACAGCGCGACGACGAACTCGTCGCCGCCGACGCGGGAGAGAACGTCCTCGTCGCGCAGCGCGCCGCGCAGGCGGCTGCCGACCTCGCGCAGCAGCGCGTCGCCGACGTCGTTGCCGAGCGTGTCGTTGATCGACGTGAAGCGGAACAGGTCGATCACCAGCAGCGCGCCGTGCCGGTCGTTGCGCCGTGCCGACGCCAGCGCCTGGCCGAGCAGCTGGCCGAGCTGGGTGCGGTTGGGCAGGCCGGTCAGCGGATCGAAGTTGGCGAGCTGCTGCATGCGCTCCTCGGTCGCGCGCAGGATGCTGATGTCGGAGAAGATCGAGAAGGCGTGCGTGACCTCGCCCGCCTCGTTGCGCACGACGCTGATCGACACCGACTGCGGGAACAGCTCGCCGTTCTTGCGGCGGCCGACGATCTCGCCCTGCCACGGGCCGGCGCCGGCCATCGCCGCGTGCACCTCGGCGCGGAAGTCGGCGGAATGGACGCCCGAGCGCAGCAGGTCGGGCGTCCTGCCGATCGCCTCGGCGGCGGTATAGCCGGTGATCTGCGTGAAGGCGGCATTGACGAAGACGATGCGCTCGTCGGCGTCGGTAATCAGGATGCCCTGCTCGCTCTTCTCGATCACCCGCGCCTGCAGCCGCAGCTGCTCCTCGGCGGCGCGCCGGTTGGTGATCTCGGTGAGGTGCGCGACGAGGCCGAGCGGCTCGCCGTCGTCGCCCTGGATCGTCGACAGCGACATGCCGGCCCAGAACACCTCGCCCGACTTCTTGCGCCGGCGCACCTCGAAGAACGAGCTGCCGTTGTCGAGGAACAGCTCCGGCATCTCGTCCGGCACCGCGCCGCCCGCCTCGTCGGCGTAGAGGAACAGAATGTGCTGGCCGATCGCCTCGGCGGCGGTGTAGCCGAGCAGCTCTTCGGCCGCGGCGTTCCAGCCGGTGACGTAGCCGGCGAGGTCCATCGTGATGATCGGCTCGCGCAGTTGCTCGATGATCCGCATCTGCAGCGGCAGCGCCGCCGCGGCACGCGTCGACAGCG
Organism: Azospira restricta; assembly: GCF_016858125.1. Classification (NCBI taxonomy): domain Bacteria; kingdom Pseudomonadati; phylum Pseudomonadota; class Betaproteobacteria; order Rhodocyclales; family Rhodocyclaceae; genus Azospira; species Azospira restricta. The sequence goes on along the minus strand of NZ_CP064781.1, from coordinate 2,096,566 downwards.
CGGTCAGCAGGTGCTCGAGCTCGGCGAGCGCGGCCGGCGCCCCCGACGCCCCGTCCGCCGCGCGCAGTTCGCGGCAGAGGTCCAGGCAGCGCCGCAGCAACGCGTCAGCCATGGCCCGACTCCCCGGCTTCGCGGATCAGGCCGAGCGTCCACCGGTGGGCATCGAGGAAAATGCCGTCGACATCCACGTCGGCCGCGACGGCATCGGCCAACCGCCCGGCGAGCCGGTCGAGGTCGCCGCGCTCGCCGGCCTCGACCGCCGCCATCAGGTCGCCGAGTTCGCCTTCGCGGCGCAGCAGCGCGGCGACGACCGACTCGTCGAGGCGCAGCGGCTGCAGCACGTCGGCGAGGGGCATCCCGAACATCACGCCGAGCAGCGAGAACATGCCGGCCATGAAGGCGCGCTCCTGGCCGTCGCGGTCGTAGCCGGCGGCCTTCGCCAGCAGTTCGAGGCTACGTGCACGGGCGCTCGCCCGCGCCATCAGCATCGGCGCCCGCGGGTCGTCCTTGCGCGCGGCGAACAGCAGCAGGTTGAGCCAGCGCCGCAGCTGGTTACGGCCGAGGATCAGGATCGCCTGGGCGAAACTGGTGATCTGCCGGCCGGCACCGACGCCGGGCGAATTGACCAGGCGCAGCAAGTGGTAGGACAGCGTCGGCTCGAGGCGGAAGACTTCCTCGATCTCGCGCGTTTCCGCATCGCTGGCGACCAGTTGCGCGAGGCGCAGCGCCAGCGTCCGCGAACCGGTCTTGTCGGCGACGCTGCGCGCCGGCAGCTGCAGCAAGGCGTCGCCCGCCAGATAGCGGACGCCGCCGGGCAGCGGCGCGGCCGGCGGAGCATCGGGAACGAGGATGGCGCCGTCATCGACGATGCGACAGCCGGCAGCCCGGGCCGCATCGCGGATCGCGGGCGGCAGGCGGGCATCGTCGCCGGCGGCGATGACGCAGGGAAAGGCGGCGGCCAGTTCGGCCAGCGCCGGCCGGGAAAAGCCGGCCGCGAGCTCGTCCTCGGCGGCGGCGAGCGGAATCAGCTGCAGCGCGGCCGGCCGCAGGCCGGCATCGGCCAGAAGACGTAAGACGATCCGTTGCGACAGCACCCCCATGCCGGCCCCTCCCTCCGTTCCCGCCCGTTGCGGGCGCGAATCCGAACGTCGGACAGCGCCGCCTGCGCCTAAGTTCCGGCCCGGCGGCCGCCCGGCCTTCTCCCGTGCATAATGCCGTTATATTGCGCGGACCACAAAACGGCAACCCGGCGGGGTCCGGGACGAGGCGGCGCGGCAATGCCCGAGGGGCGCCGCGGCGCCCCTCGTTCGCCCGCCGTGGCCGGGCTCAGTGGCCGACGTGGGCGACGATGAAGGCCTTCACCGCGGCGACGTCCGGGTCCATCACCTCGACCCGTTGCGGCAGGGCCTCGATGCCTTCGAGTTTCGCTGGACGCTCCGGCGCGCGGTTCAGCGCCTCGCGGATGGTCTCCTCGAACTTCGCCGGCAGCGCGGTCTCCAGCACCAGCGTCGGCACGCCGGCGGGGGCCTGCTCGAGCGCGACCTTGAGGCCGTCGGCGGTGTGCGTGTCGATCATCGTGCGGTACTTCTCCCAGGCCAGCCGGATCGTCGCCAGCCGGCCGGCGTGATCGTTGCGGCCGGAGACGAAACCGAATTCGGACAGCTTCGCGAAGAACGGCGTCGCCGAGATGTCGAAGCTCGTGCCGGCATCGACCTTCGCCCACAGCTCGCGCACCTTGGCGCCGTCGCGGCCGACCAGGTCGAAGACGAAGCGCTCGAAGTTCGAGGCCTTCGAGATGTCCATCGACGGGCTCGACGTGGTGTGCGTCTCGGCGGTGCCGCGCGGGCGGTAGACGCCGGTGCGGAAGAACTCGTCGAGCACGTCGTTCTCGTTGGTGGCGAGGATCAGCTTGGCGACCGGCAGCCCCATCATGCGCGCGATGTGGCCGGCGCAGATGTTGCCGAAGTTGCCCGACGGCACGCAGAAGGCAACCTGCTCGTCGTTCGACTTGGTCGCCGCGAAGTAACCCTTGAAGTAATAAACGATCTGCGCCGCGACGCGGCCCCAGTTGATCGAGTTGACCGCGCCGATCTTGTACTGTGCCTTGAAGGCGTGGTCGTTGGAGACCGCCTTGACGATGTCCTGCGCTTCGTCGAACATGCCGCGGACGGCGATGTTGTAGATGTTGGCATCCTGCAGCGAATACATCTGCGCGCGCTGGAAGGCCGACATGCGGCCGTGCGGCGAGAGCATGAAGACGCGCACGCCGTGCTTGCCGCGCATCGCGTACTCGGCGGCCGAACCGGTATCGCCGGAGGTCGCGCCGAGGATGTTGATCTCCTCGCCGCGCTTCTCCAGCACGTACTCGAACAGGTTGCCGAGCAGCTGCATGGCCATGTCCTTGAAGGCCAGCGTCGGGCCGTTCGACAGTTCGAGCAGGCCGAGCCTGCCCGGCTCGAGCCAATGCACCGGCGTGATCTCGGCGGCATCGTCGCCGGGGCGGGCGTTGCAATAGACCGCGGCGGTGTAGGTCTTGTCGCAGATCGCCTTCAGGTCGGCCGGCGGGATGTCGTCGACGAACTTCGACAGGATGGCGAAGGCCAGTTCGGCGTAGGACAGCGAACGCCAGGCATCGAGCTCGGCGCGCGTGATCTGCGGGTACGACTCGGGCAGGTACAGGCCACCGTCCGGCGCCAGGCCGCCGAGCAGGATGTCGCAGAAGGATTGGGCCGGCGCGTTGCCGCGGGTCGAGAGGTAGCGCATGGGAAGCAGGTCTGGAAAGCGGAAAAGCAGGGATTTTACCGCGGCTGGCGGGCGACGCGCAGCGCCGATGCGAGATCGACGAAGAACAGCAGCAGGCCGGCGGCGGCCAGCGCCACGCCGGGCGCCGCCTGGTCGGCGGCGAAGGCCAGCCCGGCGGCCGGCAGCAGCAGCGCACGCAGGCGGCCGCAGCGCACCAGGCGGCGGCGCATCTCGTCGCGCGCCGGCGTCTTCGGCCCCGGCCAGCGCCACACCGGCAAGAGCTGCGACAGCGCGCCGGTGACCAGCGGCAGCAGGAAGCCGGCGGCGAAGGCGGCGACCATCCGGTAGCCGCTGCCGACCTGCAGGCCGTGCGCGGCGCCGGCCAGCTGCAGCAGCGCAAAGACCGCGAGCGCGGCGGCGAGCGGCGCCGTCGCGCCGTCGGCGGCGAGCGCGCGCCAGCCGAAGCTGCGCAGCCAGTGCGCGAGCAGGCCGCCGGCGGTGACCCCCAGGAAGGCGGCGCCGACCAGCGCCAGCGGCCAGGCGAGTGCGGCGCCGAGCGCCAGCAGCAGGACGCCGGCGACCGCCACCGGCAGCCGCCGGCGCAGCCACGGCGCGGCCTGCGGGTCGGGCTGGCCGAGCGCGGTCGGCAGCAGCACCGGCAGCGTGCCGAGCGCGGCAAGGCCGATGAAGCCGAGGGTGTTGAGGTGCAGGTGCAGGTTGCGCAGCGCCAGCGGCGCGATGCCGGCGGCCAGCGGCGGCACGACGGCGAGCGCAGCGACCAGCACCAGCAGCGATGCCGCGTACCAGCGCCAGCCGGGGTGCGGCGAGCCGAGCGCGCGCCGCGAGCGGCGGCGCATCCAGACGACGAGGACGACGGCGATCGCGGCGTCGATCGTCGCCGCCGGATGTAGCCAGCCGCGCGGCAGGATGCCCTGCAGCGCGAGCACGACGACGAGGCCGGCGGCCTGTGCGAGGAACGGCAGGCGGCCGATCCAGCGCTGCGGGCTGCCGCTGCGCGTGAGCACCGGCACGAAGTGCAGCATCGCGCCGAAGACCAGCGGCACGATGCCGATGGCGAAGGCGACATGCGCCGCCGCGGCCGGCGTCAAAACGCCACTGGCGCCCGCAAGGAGCGCCAGTGGCAGGGTTGTCGCGGCAGAGACGGCGAGGAGGATCACCCGACCTTGGCGAAGTCGATGACGATCGCGCCCATCTCGCGCTGCAGGTACTCGATGGTCACGGAATCGCCGTAGCGCTGCTGGATCTGCGCGAGCAGCGGCAGCGGGTCGTGGTCGTTGCAGAAGCGCATGACTTCGCCCGGGTGCAGCGCGTCGAGCGCGCCGAAGATCGCGGCGTGGCGGAAACGCTTGGCGATGCCGCGCGCGTCGAACGGGTAGATGGCTTCCGGGGTGGTGTGGTTGCAGACGTGAATCGGTTGCATGTCGAAAACTCCTTCGGGACCGGTGGGGGGGTGCCCGCATTCTGCCGAAGGCGCATCACTCATTCCTTGATGCAAATCGCAAAAACCCCAAGCATTTTCAGGGCTTTGCCGGCGGCTCAGGGGTGCCGCGCAGGCGCCAGCCGCCCCGGGCGTCCTGCACCCACCAGCCGGCCGGCGCCTGCCGCAGCCATTCGCGGGCGAACACCGCCTCCGTGTATTCGATCATCAGCGGCAGCGAATTGCCACCGTGGCCGATGCCGGTGGTGACGCCGCGATAGAGGAAGAAGCGGTCGCGGTTCTCGGCCTTGACCAGCGCCCGCAGTCGACGTATCTCCGCGTCGCTCCGGGCACCGCCATCGCGCACGGCGAGCTCGCCGTCCTCGGTCAGGCCGAGCGTGCCGTCGTCGAGCAGCGGCTGCAGCGACGGCCAGCGCGCCTTGATGCCGGCGACGGCGTAATCGATGTCCGGACCGCCGTACGGCAGCGGCGCCGACGGCCGGCCATAGACCTCGGCGACGAAGCGTTCGGCCTGGATTTCCGCACCGCGGGCGCCGTAGGTGAACACGCGCTCCGGCGTCGACTCGCAGGCCGCCAGGCCGGCGAATGCGACGACGAAGGCGGCCACCACGGCGCCGCGACGCATCATTGCAGCTCTTCGAGACGGATGCGCTTGACCTTGCCCTTCTGCACCGGCAACGACTCGATCTTCGCGATCGCCGCGTCGGCCGCGCTTTCCTTGCAGACGTGGGTGAGGATGATGATGTCGGTCTCGCCCTCGCCTTCCTCCGGCTCGCGCTGCAAGAGCGCGTCGATCGAGATCTGCTGGTCGGCGAGGATGCGGGTGACGTCGGCGAGCACGCCCGGCTTGTCCTCGACGCGCAGGCGCAGGTAATAGCCGGTCTCGACCTCGCTCATCGGCAGGATCGGCAGGTTCGACATCGCGTCCGGCTGGAACGCGAGGTGCGGCACGCGGTGCTCGGGGTCGGCGGTGGCCAGACGGGTGACGTCGACCAGGTCGGCGATCACGGCGGACGCGGTCGGCTCGGCGCCGGCCCCCTTGCCGTAGTAGAGCGTGGTGCCGACGGCGTCGCCCTTGACGACGACCGCGTTCATCGCGCCCTCGACGTTGGCCAGGAGGCGCTTGGCCGGGATCAGCGTCGGGTGCACGCGCAGCTCGACGCCCTGGCTGCGGCGCTTGGCGATGCCGAGGAGCTTGATGCGGTAGCCGAGCTGTTCGGCGTACTTGATGTCGGAGGCTTCGAGCTGGGTGATGCCCTCGACGTAGGCCTTGTCGAACTGCACCGGGATGCCGAAGGCGATCGCCGAGATCAGCGTCGCCTTGTGCGCGGCGTCCACGCCCTCGATGTCGAAGGTCGGGTCGGCTTCGGCGTAGCCGAGGCGCTGCGCTTCCTTCAGCACGGTCTCGAAGGAGAGGCCCTTGTCGCGCATCTCGGAGAGGATGAAGTTGGTCGTGCCGTTGATGATGCCGGCCGCCCATTCGATGCGGTTGGCGGTGAGGCCCTCGCGCAGCGCCTTGATGATCGGGATGCCGCCAGCAACCGCGGCCTCGAAGGCGACCATCACGCCCTTCTGCTGCGCGGCGGTGAAGATCTCGGTGCCGTGCACGGCCAGCAGCGCCTTGTTGGCGGTGACGACGTGCTTGCCGTTGGCGATCGCCTGCATCACGACGTCCTTGGCGACACCGTAGCCGCCGATCAGCTCGACGACGATCTCGACGTCCGGATCGTTCACGACGGCGAAGGCGTCGTCAGTGACCTTGCAGGCGCCGCCGGTGATCTGCTTCGCCTGCTCGACGTTCCTGTCGGCGACGACGGTGATCTGGATCGGACGGCCGGCGCGGCGGGTAATCTCCTCCGCGTTGCGTTTGAGGACGGTCCACGTGCCGCCGCCGACGGTGCCGATGCCGATGAGGCCTACATTGATGGGTTTCATTTGTTGATCACCTTTTTGAAGCAAAACGAGGGAACGGACATCCCCTCACGAAAATAGAATTTGTGCGCGCCGGCCCGCTGCACGCCGGAATCGAGCGCCAGCACGTCGCAGCCGAGCTCGCGGGCATGCCGTTCGAGCCAGTCGAACAGCCGCTTGCCATGACCCTGCGAGCGCTGCGCCGCGTCGGTGACGAGATCGTCCACGTAGAGGCGGCGCCCCTCGTAGGTGTTCTCGATGACGCGCCACAGCGCCACGGCGCGGACCGTGTCGTCCTCGGCGACCAGCGCCATCCGGCCGCCGTTGGCGAACACCTCGCGCAAGCGCCCGGCGTAGTCGGCCGGCAGGTTCGGCCGCAATTGCCGGTGCACGCCTTCGGCGCGCGCCAGCCACGCGGGCTCGGCGACCGTGCCGTCGGCCGCCGTGATCATGACGATCTCAGGCCGTGCCATGCCGCTTGCGGTAGCCTTCGAGGAAGCGCGCGATGCGGCCGATCGCCTCGCGCAGGTCGTCCTCGTGCGGCAGGAAGACCAGCCGGAAGTGGTCCGGGTGCGGCCAGTTGAAGCCGGTACCCTGCACCAGCAGCACCTTTTCCTCCTGCAGCAGTTCGGCGATGAACTCCTGGTCGTTCACGATCGGATACACCTTCGGGTCCAGCCGCGGGAACATGTACAGCGTCGCCTTCGGCTTGACGCAGCTGACGCCGGGGATCGCCGTGATCAGCTCGTAGGCGACGTCGCGCTGGCGGCGCATGCGGCCGCCCTCGGCGACCAGGTCGTCGATGCTCTGGTAGCCGCCCAACGCGGTCTGGATGCCGTGCTGCCCCGGCGCATTGGCGCACAGGCGCATCGACGCCAGCATGTCGAGCCCCTCGATATAGTCCTTGGCGCGGCGCTTGTCGCCGGAGACGACCAGCCAGCCGGCGCGGTAGCCGCAGGAGCGGTAGTTTTTCGAGAGGCCGTTGAAGGTGATCGTCAGCACGTCTTCCGAGAGCGAGGCGATCGCCGTGTGCGTCTCGCCGTCGTAGAGGACCTTGTCGTACACCTCGTCGGAATAGATGATGAGGTGGTGCTCGCGGGCGATGGCGATGATTTCCTTCAGCAGCTCGTCCGGGTACAGCGCGCCGGTCGGGTTGTTCGGGTTGATGATGACGATCGCGCGGGTGTTCGGCGTGATCCGGCTGCGGATGTCGTCCACGTCGGGCAGCCAGCCGTTCGCCTCGTCGCACAGGTAGTGCTTCGGCGTGCCGCCGGAGAGGCTGATCGCCGCGGTCCACAGCGGGTAGTCGGGCGCCGGCACCAGCACTTCGTCGCCGGCGTCGAGCAGCGCGTTCATCGCCATCACGATCAACTCGGAGACGCCGTTGCCGACGTAGATGTCCTCGAGCGTGACGCCCTTGATCTTCTTCTGCTGGCAGTAGTGCATGATCGCCTTGCGGGCGGCGAAGATGCCCTTCGAATCGGTGTAGCCGGCGGCGTTCGGCAGGTTGCGGATGATGTCCTGCTGGATCTCCTCCGGCGAGTCGAAGCCGAACGCGGCGAGGTTGCCGATGTTCAGCTTGATGATCTTGTGGCCTTCCTCCTCCATCTGCTTGGCCTTCTGCAGCACGGGACCGCGGATGTCGTAGCAGACGTTGGCGAGCTTGGCGGACTTCTTGATGGGGCGCATTGCTGTTCTCTGTCGTTGTTAGAGGAGACCGTCCTTGCGGAACATGTCCTTGATGCCGCGGACCGCCTGGCGGATCCGTTCTTCGTTCTCGATCAGCGCGAAGCGCACGTGGTCGTCGCCGTACTCGCCGAAGCCGACGCCCGGCGACACCGCGACGCGCGCCTCGGCCAACAGCTTCTTGGCGAACTCGAGCGAGCCCATCGCCGCATAGGCCTCGGGGATCTTCGCCCAGATGTACATCGACGCCTTCGGCACCTCGACCATCCAGCCGGCCTCGTGCAGGCCCTTGGCGAGCACGTCGCGGCGGTTCTGGTACATCGCGCGGACCTCCTCGACGCAGGACTGGTCGCCGTCGAGGGCGATGATCGACGCCACCTGGATCGGCGTGAAGGTGCCGTAGTCGTGGTAGCTCTTGATCCGCGCCAGCGCCGACACCAGTTCCCGGTTGCCGACCATGAAGCCGATGCGCCAGCCGGCCATGTTGTAGCTCTTCGACATCGTGAAGAACTCGACGGCGACGTCGCGCGCACCGGGCACCTGCATGATCGACGGCGCCTTCCAGCCGTCGAAAACGATGTCGGCGTAGGCGAGATCGTGCACGACCAGGATGTCGTGCTGCTTCGCCAGCGCGACGACGCGCTCGAAGAACTCCAGTTCGACGCAGCGCGCGGTCGGGTTCGACGGGAAGCCGAGGATCATCATCTTCGGCTTCGGCGTGCATTCCTTGATCGCCCGCTGCAATTCCTCGAAGAAATCGACGTCAGGGGTCATCCGTACCGAGCGGATGTCGGCGCCGGCGATGATCGCGCCGTAGATGTGGATCGGGTACGAGGGATTCGGCACCAGCACCGTGTCGCCGCGGTCGAGCGTCGCCAGCATCAGGTGGGCGAGGCCCTCCTTCGAGCCGATGGTGACGATGGCCTCGCTCTCCGGATCGAACTGCACGCCGTAGCGCCGGTCGTACCAGTCGCAGATCGCCTTCCTGAGACGCGGGATGCCCTTCGAGATCGAATAGCCGTGCGTGTTCTCGCGCTGCGCCGCCTCGACCAGCTTCTCCGTGATGTGCTTCGGCGTCGGCTGGTCCGGGTTGCCCATGCTCATGTCGATGATGTCCTCGCCCCGGCGGCGGGCGGCCATCTTCAGCTCGCCCGTGATGTTGAACACGTAGGGCGGCAGGCGCTTGATGCGGGGGAAGTCCTTCATGGGGCGTCGGGCGGCTCGGAAATGTCAGATTCGCGCGCCAATGGGCGCATTGCGGGAAAAGGTATAATCCTACTTTAACGATTTGTGCACCGCAATTTGCCGTGAAACTTCATCTATCCGACGCCGACAGCAAGCTGAACACCTTCACCGGCTACGGCGACGGCTACGTCGCCGTAAACGGCATCCAGTACCGCAGCAACATCACGGTGCTCCCCGGGCAACTGCTGCCGGAGTGGACCGCGGCCAGCTTCGAGACGCTGGTCGAGGCCGACTTCGCGAAGCTCGCCGCGCTGCAGCCGGAAATCCTGCTGCTCGGCACCGGCAGCACGCTGCGCTTCCCGGCGCCGGCGCTGCTGCAGCCGCTGCTCGCCGCCCGCATCGGCCTGGAAGTGATGGACACCCAGGCCGCCTGCCGCACCTACAACATCCTCGTCGCCGAGGGCCGCCGGGTCGCCGCGGCGATCCTCGTCTGAGACACGGGGCGCCATGAAAAAAGGCGGCCGCGGCCGCCTTTTTTCGTTTGCCGGGAGACGCTCAGTCGCGCTCGCCGGTGAAAGCCATGATCAGGTTGAGCAGGCTGACGAAGACGTTGTAGATGTCGAGGTACACCGCCAGCGTCGCCGTGATGTAGTTGGTCTCGCCGCCCTGCACGATGCGGCTGATGTCGTACAGGATGTAGGCCGAGAACAGCATCACCGCGACCGCCGAGATGGTCAGCGCCAGCGCCGGAATCTGCAGGAAGATGTTGGCCAGCGCGGCGAGCAGCAGCACGACGACGCCGACGAACAGGAACTTGCCCATGTTCGTGAAGTCGCGCTTGCTGACCGAGGCGATGCCGGCCATCGTGAAGAAGATCGCGCCGGTGCCGCCGGCGGCCATCGCGATCATCGACGCGCCGTTCGAGAAGCCGAGCGCGACCTGCAGGATGCGCGACAGCATCAGCCCCATGAAGAACGTGAAGCCGAGCAGCAGCGCGACGCCGAGGCCCGAGTTCTTGGTCTTCTCGATGCCCCAGAAGAAACCGAAGGCGATGCCAAGGAAGAGCAGGAAGGAAATCAGCGGGCTGCCGGCGAAGAACGAGAACTGCAGCTGCACGCCGACCAGCGCGCCGATCACCGTCGGCACCATCGTCAGCGCGAGCATCAGGTAGGTGTTGCGCAGGACGCGGTTCTGCTGCACGGCGACGTCGCGGGTTGCCTGGGCGCTGGAACCCCATTGATACTGTTCTTGCATAGGCTTCATCCTCCGGAGGACTGGAATCGATACGGCCGTGAGACTACTGAAAGGCGCTGAAAGTTGCAACGCCGTCGGTGCCGGATGGTGACGATTTGTGACGTGCTATCATCGGCGCCCTTCCGGAAGCGTGGCAGAGTGGTCGATTGCACCGGTCTTGAAAACCGGCAACCCGCAAGGGTTCGTGAGTTCGAATCTCACCGCTTCCGCCAGCCGATCCGGCCGGATGCCCGCCGACGCGCGGCGGAACGAATGCGACAGCCTATCGCCATGACCACTGCCGTTCCCCCCGCCCCTTCCGTCATCGCACCGGCCACCACCGGCGCCTTCGGCCTGCTGCCGGCCGCCGATTTCCGCCTGGCCACGGGCGAATGCCGGGACTGTACGACGATCCCGCAGGCGCTGTGGTTCTTCCGTCACGAACGGATCGCCGTGCCGCAGCCCGGCCGCCCGCTCGCCGGCTTCGCGCGCACGCAGCCGCTGGCCGCCGACCTCGCCGCCTGGCACGCAGCGACACCGCTCGGCTCGGCGCTCGATTATCCGCCGCTGGTATGGACCGCCGCCGACGGCGTCATTCCCGAATGCCGCCTCACTGCCGACGGTCAGCGCCTGGCGGCGGACGGCGTCGACCTGCCGCTCGCGCTCGCCCCGCGCCACCCGCTGAACCGCTCGTGGCTCGACGCATCGAGCATGGCCTTCCTCGCGCAGCGGCCGCTGCGCGTGCGCGGCGACTGGCAGGGCGGGCGCTTCGTCGCGCGCACGCTGTGGCCGCTCGATTTCCGCCTGCCGAATGCTCCGCCGGCACGGCCGCTGGCCGCCGACCCGCAGGCGCTGCGCGCGCGCCTGCGCGAGCAGGCGCAGGGCGGCGCCCGTTCGCCGTTCGCCGTCGAACAACTCTGGCGCCGCCCCGGCACCGACCCGGACGATGCCGGCCGGCCGGTGCTCGCCTTTATCCTCAACGGCGCCCAGGGCGACGACGACGAGGCGCACGGCGGCCACTTCGCGGTGCTCACCGGCCGCGTCGGCGACGACGGTGCGATCCACGACTGGCTGGCGGCGAACTACTACACGCTCGATGCGGAAAGCGAGAAGGGGATCGTCGCGGCGCCGGTGCCGCTCGACAACTACCTCGCCGACGTGAATGCCGGCCAGGCCTGGTACCGCCCGTCGTACCTGCTGGTCGCCGTGCTGCGCGAGGCACGCGTCGCGGCGCACGTGCAGTCGGCGCTCGGCCGCGTCTACAACCAGTTCTACCGCCACCAGTTCTCCTACCAGCACGCGCGCGCCAACTGCGCCGGCATCAGCGTCTCGGCGCTGCGCGCGCTCGGCTGGCGGATTCCGGCGCGCGGCCCGGAGAGCTGGCTGCGGGCGATCGCCGCGCTGCCGGCGGTGGCGCTCGCCAATGGCAGCCTGCGCCAGGGCAAGGCGAGCTTCGACTACCTCACCGAAGACCGCAGCCGCCTCTACCCGGCAGTCGCCTTCGAGGAGATCGGCGCCGACCTGCTGCGCCTCGCCGGCGGCACGGCCGGCCGGCCGCTGAGCACCTTCGAGGAAACGCTCGCCGGCGACCTCGACGCGCTGCTGCTGGTACGCATTCCGCAGCTGCCGTCGAGCCGCGCCTGGGGCGACCACCCGGTGGTCGACAGCCGCGAATACCACCGGCGGGTGCCGAAGGATCCGGCGCAGCGGCAGATCGTCCCGGTCGGCCCGCGCCCGTTCCCGAAGGACTTCGTCGATCCGCAGGCGCCGCGCGAGCCGCCGCTGCGCTCGGACTATGCGCTGGCGGGGTATGGCTTGCTGTTGCTGCTGATCGTCGCGCTGGCGCTGCGCGCGCTGCTTTAGGCGCGGACCGCGTCGGCCCAGCAGTTGGGGGTTTCGTAGAGGCGCACGCGCTCCAGGCGGAGGTGGTTGCCGTAGCTGTCGCGATAGACCGGGTCGAGGATGCGGAAGGCCGCCTCGGCGAGGTTCTCGGCGGTCGGCACGCAGTCGAGGACGACCGTGCGGTGGTCGGGCAGGCTGCGCAGGAAGTCGAGCACCTGCGTGTCGCCCGCGTAGACGAGGAAGGCGTGGTCCCAGACGTCGACCACGTGCAGCTTCGCCAGCGCCTTCACTTCCGAGAAATCCATCACCATGCCGTTCGCCGCGTCGCCGTCCTGGCGGATGATGTCGCCGGAGAGCGTGATCTCGATCGCGTAGCGGTGGCCGTGCAGGTGCCGGCACTGGCTCTTGTGGTCGGGGATGCGGTGACCGGCGTCGAATTCGAGGCGGCGGGTGATGAGCATGGCGAAAGCCGTGTGGAAAGCGGGGAAGGATTATATCATCGGGGCTGAGCCCCTCTCCCCGCCGCCCGTCCCGAACCATGCTGACCGTCACCGACCATCGCCGCGACTATTCCGGCTTCCGCTACGTCTACCCGGTGGTTTCGCGCCGCGCCGGCGGCGTTTCGGTCGGCATCAACCTGAACCCGAACAACGCCTGCAACTGGGCCTGCGTCTATTGCCAGGTGCCGGACCTGACGCGCGGCGGGCCGCCGCCGATCGATCTGGCGCTGCTGGAACAGGAACTGGCGGCCTTGCTGCAGGACATCACGGCCGGCGACTTCATGGCACGGGAAGTCCCGGAAGGCGCCCGCCGCCTGATGGACGTCGCCTTTTCGGGCAACGGCGAACCGACCAGCGCGGCGGAATTTGCGGAAGCGGTCGCCCGCGTCGCCGGGCTCATGGATCGCCTGCGGCTTCCCGACGCGGTCAGCTTGCGGCTGATCACCAACGGCAGCCTGCTGCACCGCGCCGGCGTCCGCGACGGCATCCGCAGGATCGGCGAGTACCGCGGTACGGCCGGCGCCGGCGAAGTCTGGTTCAAGATCGACCGGGCGACGCGCGAAGGCATCGCCGCCGTCAACAAGATCGACTACGCCCCGGACAAGGCGCGCGGCAATCTGATCGCCTGCGCCGAGCTCGCCCCGACCTGGGTGCAGACCTGCTGGTTCGCGCTCGACGGCGCCCCGCCCGACGAGCGGGAGCAATCCGCCTACCTCGATCTGCTCGCCGGCGTGCGCGACAAGATAAAGGGCGTGCACCTCTACAGTCTCGCACGCCCCTCGCTGCAACCCGACGCCGGCCGGCTGGGCCGCCTTGCCGCCGATCAGCTGGCGGCCTTCGCCGCCCGCATTTCGGCGCTCGGGATCGAGGTCGTCCTCAACCCCTGAATCCGCGCCGCCACGCCCAAGCGCACCCCGAGGGCATTTCTTCGGAGTGCACGGGGCGCATCACTCAGGCGGCCTTCTTGCCCTTGGCCTTCGCCGACTTGCGCAGGGTCTTCAGCAGTTCCGGCTCATGCGCCCGCAGGTACTCGATGACCTCGACGTCCTCGCGCTTGATGCGCTGGATGTCGACCTGCTCGACATGGACCAGGCGCAGCAGTTCGCGCACCGGCTTCGGCATGTTGCGGCCGCTTTCGTAGCGGGAGCCGCCGCTCTGGGTGACGCCGATCTTGGACCAGAACTGCTGCTGGTTGAGACCGAGCTTGCGGCGGATTTCGCGCGGTTCGATCTTTTCGATAGCCTTGACGTTGCTCATGATTGCCCTTTCGTTCATCAGGTGTTGACCAGGGGACATCCCCCGCCCGCCATATGACCTTGCGCATATGACTTTAGTAATACATTTTGCAGTATAGACCAAATACATATATTTGCAAGTGGCATCACGCGGGCGTCATCCGCACCCCTGAAAACGCAGGGACAAGCCATCGGAAACACCTTACTTTTCAAGCGCATCATGCGCTAGAATTGCCGCTTTTCACCGGAACTTTGGATCACCAATGGCGCTGATAGTTCAGAAATACGGCGGCACCTCGGTCGGCTCGCCCGACCGCATCAAGAATGTCGCCAAGCGCGTGGCGCGCTGGAAAGCCATGGGGCACGACGTCGTCGTCGTGCCGTCGGCCATGTCGGGCGAAACCAACCGCCTGATCGCGCTGGCCAAGGAAATCATGCCCAGCCCGGACGCGCGCGAGCTGGACGTCATCGCCGCCACCGGCGAGCAGGTCACGATCGGCCTGCTGGCGATGGCGATCATGCAGGAAGGCTGCAAGGCCAAGAGCTACACCGGACCGCAGGTGCGCGTGCTGACCGACAGCACCTTCACCAAGGCGCGCATCCTGCAGATCGACGACGAGAGGATCCGCCAGGACCTGGCCGAAGGCAATGTCGTCGTCGTCGCCGGCTTCCAGGGTGCCGACGAGAACGGCAACATCACGACGCTCGGCCGCGGCGGCTCGGACACCTCCGCCGTCGCGCTGGCCGCGGCGCTGAAGGCCGACGAGTGCCAGATCTACACCGACGTCGACGGCGTGTACACCACCGACCCGCGCATCGTTCCGGAAGCGAAGAAGCTCGACACCATCACCTTCGAGGAAATGCTGGAGATGGCCAGCCTCGGCTCGAAGGTGCTGCAGATCCGCTCGGTCGAATTCGCCGGCAAGTACAAGGTCAAACTGCGCGTGCTCTCCAGCTTCACCGACGAAGGCGAAGGCACGCTGATTACTGTTGAGGAAGACAAGAACATGGAACAACCGATCATCTCCGGCATCGCCTTCAACCGCGACGAGGCCAAGCTCACCGTGCTCGGTGTGCCTGATCGCCCCGGCATCGCCTACCAGATCCTCGGCCCGATCGCCGACGCCAACATCGACGTCGACATGATCATCCAGAATGTCGGCCACGACGGCACCACCGACTTCTCGTTCACGGTGAACCGCGGCGAGTTCAACAAGGCCCTCGGCGTGCTGGAAAGCGTCAAGAGCCACATCGGCGCGCGCGAGATCGTCGGCGACAACAAGATCTGCAAGGTCTCCGCGGTCGGCGTCGGCATGCGCTCGCACCCGGGTGTCGCCAGCCAGATGTTCCGCGCGCTGGCCGAGGAAGGCATCAACATCCAGATGATCTCGACCTCCGAGATCAAGATTTCCGTCGTCATCGACGAGAAGTACCTGGAACTCGCCGTGCGCGTGCTGCACAAGACCTTCGGCCTGGACCAGGCCTGAGCACAGCGGCAGACACCGGCGCCACGGACGGCGCCGGTGCGGTTTGACCGGGCGAGGTGAAACGGCTATCATCGCGCCCTTTCGGAGACGTGGCCGAGAGGTCGAAGGCACTCCCCTGCTAAGGGAGCATACGGGCTAAAACTCGTATCGAGGGTTCGAATCCCTCCGTCTCCGCCAAGTTTTTGCAATATCGAACTTGGCAAAAACAGAAACGGTCCGTATAATGCCGCTTCTTTGCAACGCGCCCGTAGCTCAGTTGGATAGAGTACCTGGCTACGAACCAGGGGGTCGTGGGTTCGAATCCTGCCGGGCGCGCCAGTTTCACCAAAAAGCCGATTTCTCGCGAAATCGGCTTTTTGCTTTTCAGGTACCCAAAGCATGCCCGTCGGAATCATCGAATCGCTGGATCACGAAGCGCGCGGGATCACCCGCCTCGAAGGCAAGACCATCTTCGTCGAGGGCGCTCTGCCGCTCGAGGAGGTCGAGTATTCCAGCTACCGCAAGAAGCCGAGCTACGAGCTGGCGCAGGTGACGCGCATCGTCCGCGCCTCGGGCGACCGTGTCGCGCCGGCCTGCCCGCACTTCGGCGTCTGCGGCGGCTGCAGCATGCAGCACGCCGACCACCCGGCCCAGATCGCCGCCAAACAGCGCGTGCTCGAGGACAACCTGTGGCACATCGGCCGCATCAAGCCGGAGCAGCTCTACTCGCCGATCTACGGCGAACAGTGGGGCTACCGCCACCGCGCCCGCGTCAGCGTGCGCCTGGTGCCGAAGAAGGGCGGCATGCTGGTCGGCTTCCACGAAAAGCGGAGCAGCTACATCGCCGACATGCGCGAGTGCCGCAACCTGCCGCGCCACGTCTCCGACCTGCTCCTGCCGCTGCGCGAACTGACCGGCGCGCTGTCGATCCGCGACCGGATGCCGCAGGTCGAGGTCGCCGTCGGCGAGCGCTGCACGGTGCTCGTCTTCCGCATCCTGGAGCCGATCGACGGCAACGACGAGGCGCTGCTGCGCGACTTCGGCGACCGCCACGGCGTGCAGATCTGGCTGCAGCCGAAGGGGCCGGACAGCGTCACCCGCTTCTACCCGGAAGACGGCGAGGCGCTGAGCTACACACTGCCGGAGTTCGGCATCGAGCTGTTCTTCTCGCCGACCGAATTCACGCAGGTCAACCACGCCATCAACCGCGTCCTCGTCCGCCGCGCGATGGCATTGCTCGACCCGCAGCCGGGCGAGCGCATCGCCGACATGTTCTGCGGGCTCGGCAACTTTACGCTGCCGATCGCGCGCTCCGGCGCCCGCGTCGTCGGCATCGAGGGCAGCGCCGCGCTGGTCCGGCGCGCCGCCGAGAACGCCGCTGCCAACGGCCTGTCGGCGAACACCGAGTACGGCGTCGCCAACCTGTTCGAGGCCAGCGAGGAAAGCCTCGCCGCGCTCGGCCATTTCGACAAGATGCTGATCGATCCGCCGCGCGAGGGCGCCATCGAGGTGGTCAAGGCACTCGGCGCCGACGGCCCGCAGCGCATCGTCTACGTCTCCTGCAACCCGTCGACGCTCGCCCGCGATGCCGCGGTGCTGACCACCCAGAAGGGCTACCGGATGCGCGGCGCCGGCGTCGTCAACATGTTCCCGAATACCTCGCACGTCGAGTCGATCGCGCTGTTCGAGCGCGCCTGACAGCGTCGCCGCGAACGGCTTGTCCCGCCGTTCGCGCGCTGCTATGGTTCGTCGATGGCGAGCGAGCGACTGCTGACCTCCTGGAGCGAATACGAAACCGCCGTCGGGCAACTGCTGCCGACGGCGGAGAATGCGATCGCGATCTTCGACCGCGACCTCGCTTCGCTTCGGCTGGAAAAACCCGGCCACCACCAGGCGCTGGCCGATTTCCTGCGGCGCGCGCCGAACGTTCGGCTGCGCATCGCGGTGCAGTCGGCGCAGGCGATCCGTACGCACAGCCCGCGCCTGATGCAGCTGCTGCAGACCTTCGCGCACCGTTTCCAGCTCGTCGAAGTGCCGCCGCACCTCGCGCGCCTCAGCGACTCGATGCTGCTCATCGATGACGCCAGCGCTGTCGTCCGTTTCCATCACGACCACCCGCGCAGCAAGGAAATCCTCGCCGATGCCGATGCCTGCAGTCCTTACGGCAAGCGCTTCGAGGACATCTGGGCGGAAGGCGGCACCCCGATCAGCGCCACCACCCTGGGCCTGTAGCCCGTCCGGCAAGGGTCTAGCGTTCCGGCATAAGGCCGGCCTTTCTATGAACCGCACGCAATTAGTGCTATCATTTTCGGCTGACTGGCAACAGCCGGTCAGCCAAATTTGGTAATGCAGTTCCCGTTTCGTTATCGATAAGGAAATAGAAAATGAACCGTTCTCTCCTCGTTGCTGCCCTCGTCGCCCTGGCCGTCACCGCCTGCGGCAAGAAAGAAGAAGCCCCGGCTGCTGCCGCCCCGGCTCCGGCTCCGGCCGCCGCTCCGGCCCCGGCTGCTGCTCCGGCCCCGGCCGCTGACGCTGCCAAGCCGGCCGATGCCGCCGCTCCGGCCGCCGCCCCGGCTGCTGCTGACGCCGCCAAGCCGGCCGAAGCCGCTCCGGCCGCTGCCCCGGCTGCCGCCCCGGCCGCTCCGGAAAAGAAGTAATCCGGCTCAGCCGCACAATGAAAAAGCCGGTCGCAAGACCGGCTTTTTTGTTTCCGTCGCTGGCGGCAGGAATGCTCTTCCGCCGCTCAGCAAATCTGGCGCCAGTCGAACCCCGCTTCCTGGTCGGCGACGCCGATCCATTCCGGCGAACAGCCGAGCGCCGACGCGAGCGCCCCGGCCGCCAGTCCCACCCGGTTGTTCTGTTCCGACAGGTGCGCAGCGACGACATGCTGCAGGCGGCTGACGCACACCTGCGTCAGCAGCGAGGCGGCGGTGTCGTTGTCGAGATGGCCGAGGCGCCCGGCGATGCGTCGCTTCAGCGACGGGGGGTAAGCCGAGGCGGCGAGCATTCCGGAATCGTGGTTGCATTCGAGCACCAGCGCGTCGCAGGCGTCGAGCATGGCCGTCAGGTGCGGCGTCAGGCCGCCGGCGTCGGTCAATACGCCGAGACGACGGGCACCATCGGAAAAGACGTACTGGACCGGTTCGCGCGCATCGTGCGGCACCGGATAGGGAAGCACCTGCAGGTCGCCCAGGGCGTAGGCGGAGTGCCCGTCGATCAGCCGGAGGGCCGGCGGCTCGCCGCACGATTCGGGGGCCGCCGCGAGCGTGCCGTGCGTGAGCCAGACCGGCAGGCCATAGCGCCGCGCGAACTTGAAGACGCCGGCGATGTGGTCGCTGTGCTCGTGGGTGACGAGAATCGCGGCAAGGGTCTCCGGGGCGACGTCGAGACGCTCTAGCCGGCGCACCGTTTCGCGGATCGCGAAGCCGCAGTCGAGGAGTACGCGCGTGCTCCCCGCCTCGACCAGCAACGCATTGCCACGGCTGCCGCTGCCGAGCGATGCGAAACGCATCACCGCAACTGTTCGTGCAGCAGCCCGAGGATCTTCCGCGCGGTTTCCGAGTTGTCGGCACCGCCTTCACGCGACAGGACCTGCACCTTCGACACGCTCGAACCATCGGCGACGTAGATGCGGTACTGCATCTTCGACAGCGTGGCCGCCTCGCTGCCCTTGAACGGATTGAGCTTGGCCAGCCAGCTTTCGCCATCCTTCTTCGAATTCACGTCGGCTTCCGGGTCGACGTAGCGGACGAAGTAGAGACCCTTCGAACGGTCGCGATCCTCGACGGTGAAGCCGACTCGGTCAAGCGCCAGGCCGACGCGCCGCCAGGCGCGGTCGAAGCGTTCCTGCACCTCGAGCACCCCGGCGCCGTCGCTGCCGCGCACGATCTTCGCCCGCTCGGCCGCCGGACGTTCCTGGGCGGCGACGATCTCGGCGGCGGCACGCTTCTCTTCGGAGCCGAAGCGCACCATCAGGCGGCGCAGCATTTCCGCTTCCAGTTCCGGATCGGCCGGACGCGGCTGCCACTTGGTCTGGTCCTTGCCTTCCGAGACGAAGATCTCGTACATGCCGCGATGGCTGATGAAGATGTCCGTCGTCCCGGGCTCGGCACCGGGCTCGAGGCGGGTGCGGAACTTGTCGCGCTCGGCGGTCGAATACACCGAGTCGATCACCTTGCCGAGGAAATTGCGGATGAAGTCCTGCGGGATCTTGGCGCGATTCTCCGCCCAGTCCGTCTCCATCACGCCCGCCTCGGGCAGTTCGAGCTTGATCAGGAAACCGGTTTCCTGCCAGAACTCCTTGACCACGTCCCAGTGCTTGTCGGGCGAACCGCCGACGACCAGCCAGCGCTGGTTGCCGGAGCGCTCGATGCGGACTTTGTCTACCTGCGGCAGCACATCGCTGCCGCGGGCCGCGCGACCTTCGGCGGTACGTTCGTTGGCGTAGGCGGAGAAGGTCGCCTTGCCCTTGCCGCCAACATCCGGAACGGCGAAACGGTCGTCGCGCGCCGGCGCGATCAGATCGGGCGGCGTTTCCAGCGTCGGCGCTTTCGCCGCCGATTTGTACTCGACCTTCTTGGTCTCGATGCCAACCGACCCGCAGGCGGTCAGGAAAGCCAGCGCGGAGAGCGCAGCCAGGCGCGACACAGCAAACTTCATGGGTGACGGATTCCGATCAGGCAAGCGCGCCGGCCTGGCGCATGGCGGCACGAACGCGCTCGTGGCAGTCGGCGGACAGCGGCGTCAGCGGCAGGCGGATGCCGCCGCGGATCAGCCCCTGCTGCTGGCAGGCCCACTTCACCGGAATCGGGTTCGCCTCGCAGAACAGATGACGATGCAGGCCGAGCAGGCGGGCGTTGATCTCGCGCGCCGTCTTCGCGTCGGCGGCAAGCGCGGCGGCGCACATCTCGTGCATCAGCCGCGGCGCGACGTTGGCGGTAACCGAGATCGTGCCGTGCGCGCCGAGCAGGATCAGCGCGCAGGCGGACGCGTCGTCGCCGCTGTAGATGGCGAAGTCCTTCGGTGCGCGCACGATCAGGTCGGTGCCGCGCTCGAGGTTGCCGGTGGCGTCCTTGATGCCGACGATGTTGGGGATCTGCGCCAGGCGCAGCGCCGTGTCGTTGCTCATGTCGGCGACGGTGCGGCCGGGCACGTTGTAGAGGATCACCGGCAGCTCGACCGCCTCGGCGATCGCGCGGAAATGCTGGTAGAGGCCTTCCTGCGTCGGCTTGTTGTAGTAGGGTACGACCGACAGGCTGGCTGCGGCGCCGACCTTCTGCGCGTAGCGCGTCAGCTCGATCGCCTCGGCGGTCGAATTGGCGCCGGTGCCGGCGATCACCGGGATGCGGCCGGCGGCGTGGGCGACCGTGAAGCGGATCAGCTCGCCGTGCTCGTCGACGTCGACGGTCGGCGACTCGCCGGTGGTACCGACGATGACGATGCCGTCGGTGCCTTCCTTGACGTGGTGGTCGATCAGCTTGCCGAGGCTGTCGTAGTCGAGACTGCCGTCCTCATGCATGGGCGTGACGATGGCGACGATCGATCCGGTAATCATGTTCATTGGCTGCGCGAAAAAAGGAAACCTTCGGATTCTAACCGAAGGCCGGCTCGCTGGGTATCGCCCCGAAAGGAGCGCGGCGGCCCGGACTCAGATGTCGGCGAGCACGCGCAGATGGGCGGCGACGCTGCGGGCGAGCGCGGACAGGACATAGCCGCCTTCGAGCATCGACACCACCCGCTTCCCGGCGTGGCGCTCGGCGACCTCCTTCACCTGCTGCGTCACCCAGGCGTAATCCTTCTCGAACAGCTTCATGCTGCCCATGTCGTCCTCGTAATGGGCGTCGAAGCCGGCGGAAACGAAGACCATCTGCGGCTTGAACTCGTGCAGCCGCGGCAGCCAGCAGTCGGTCACCGCGCCACGGAACTCCTCGCCGCCGGAGCCGGCCGGCAGCGGGATGTTGCACATGTTGGCGGCCTGGTTGTCGGCGCCGCTGTAGGGATAGAACGGATGCTGGAAGATGCTGCACATCAGCACCCGCTCGTCGCCCTTGAAGATGTCCTCGGTGCCGTTGCCGTGGTGCACGTCGAAATCGATGATCGCCACGCGCTCGAGGCCATGCGCCTCCAGCGCATGAGCCGCCGCCACCGCGATGTTGTTGAAGAAGCAGAAGCCCATCGCGTTGGCGCGCTCGGCGTGGTGCCCGGGCGGCCGCACCGCGCAGAAGGCGTTCTGAACTTCGTGCGTCATCACCAGGTCCACCGCCAAGCAGCCGGCGCCCGCCGAGCGCAGCGCCGCCGACCAGGTGTGCGGGCACATCGCGGTATCGGGATCGAGGTGGGCGATGCCGCTCTCCGGCGCGGTGCGCTTGATGCGCTCCAGATGCGACGGCGGATGCACGCGCAGCAGCTGTTCGAAGCTCGCCAGCGGCGCGTCGTGGTAGGTGAAGTAGGCGTCGATGCCTTGCGCGATCAGATGGTCGCTGATGGCGGTGAGGCGGGCGGGGGACTCCGGATGATAGGAGCCCATGTCGTGCAGATGGCAATCCCTGTGGGTGATGAATGCGGTCGCGGTCACTTCGCCTTCCCTGTGTCTTTCCCTGCGCTTATCGTTGCGCCTCGCCGAGCGTTCCGGCCACGCCGTCTACGCCGCCCCGCTATAATCGGCGGGAACATTAACGGTTCCTGTTATTTCGTCGTCCCGGGCATTATCAACCCATTACCCGCGCCACCACAAGCCATGAGCGACCTTCGCAACGCCCTCGGCAGCACGATCGACGCCGCCGGCAAAATCATCCTCGGCAAGGAACGGCAGATCCGGCTAGCGCTCGCCTGCCTGCTCGCCCGCGGCCACCTGCTGATCGAGGATCTGCCCGGGGTCGGCAAGACGACGCTGGCGCACACGCTGGCGCAGCTGCTCGGGCTGGAATTCTCGCGCATCCAGTTCACCAGCGACCTGCTGCCGGCCGACATCGTCGGCGTCTCGATCTACGACCGCGAGCGCGCCGGATTCCGCTTCCTGCCCGGCCCGGTGTTCGCGCAGGTGGTGCTCGCCGACGAGATCAACCGGGCGACACCGAAGACGCAGAGCGCCCTGCTGGAGGCGATGGAGGAGCGACAGGTGACCGCCGAGGGCGAGACCCGCCGGCTGCCGGAACCATTCTTCGTCATCGCCACGCAGAACCCGTCGCATCAGGTCGGCACCTTCGCGCTGCCCGAATCGCAGCTCGACCGCTTCCTGATGCGCATCGAACTCGGCTACCCCGACCGCGATGCCGAGCGCGCGCTGCTCGCCGGCGGCAACCCGCGCGAGCGGCTCGCCGAACTGCAGCCGACGCTGGCACCGGCCGACCTGCAGCCGCTGCAGCGGGCGGCGACCGAGGTACACGTCGCGCCGGCGCTGGTCGACTACGTCCAGACGCTGGTCGAAGCGACGCGGATCGACCCCGCCTTCGCGCACGGCCTGTCGCCGCGCGCCGCCCTCGCGCTGCTCGCTGCGGCGCGCGCCTGGGCGTTCATCGACGGCCGCGGCAT
Source organism: Azospira restricta (assembly GCF_016858125.1). NCBI lineage: Bacteria > Pseudomonadati > Pseudomonadota > Betaproteobacteria > Rhodocyclales > Rhodocyclaceae > Azospira > Azospira restricta. Next base: position 2,073,777 of record NZ_CP064781.1, on the reverse strand, counting down.
GGTGTTGCCGGAGGACGTGCAGGCGGTGCTGCCGGCGGTCGCCGCCCATCGCCTCAACCGCGTGCAGGGCAACGGCCACGCCGACGCCGACGACATCGCCGCGCTCATCCGGCGCACGCCGCTCCCCTGATGGCCGCATTCGCGCGCCTCCGCCGCTGGCTTTTCCGCTTCGGCCGCGACGAACGGGTGCCGATCGTCCTCACCCAGCGCCGCATCTTCATCCTGCCGACCGCCGTCGGCATCGCCTACGCCGCCGTGCTCTGCGTGATGCTGGTCGGCGCCGTCAATTACAACCTCAGCCTCGGCCACGCGCTGGTCTTCCTGCTCGTCGGGCTCGGCCTGGTGACGATGGTGCACACCTTCCGCAACCTCGCCGGGCTGGCGATCACGCCCGGCCGCGCCGAGCCGGTGTTCGCCGGCGACGTCGCGCGCTTTCCGCTCCATCTCGCCAATGCGCGCCGCGAGCGCCGCTGCGCGCTGCAGTTCCGCTTCGCCGGCAACGCCACGGCGATCGCCAGCGTGCCGGCGACCGGCAAGGCGCAGGTGAACGTCCCCTACGCCACGCAGCGCCGCGGCCGTCTCGACCCCGGGCGGATCACGCTGGAGGCCTCCTACCCGCTCGGTTTCTTCCGCGCCTGGAGCTACCCGCATCCGGTCTTCAGCTGCCTCGTCTACCCGCGCCCGGAAATGCGGCCGCTGCCACCGCCGACGCCGGTGACGGACCCCGGTCTCGCCCGCGGCGCCGGCGGCCACGAGGACTTCGCCGGACTGCGCCTGCGCCAGCCGGCGGACTCCCCCCGGCACATCGCCTGGAAGGCGGTGGCGCGCAACGTCGAGGCCTACCCGCTGCTGGTCAAGCACTTCGCCGGCGGCGCCGGCGAGGAACTGTGGCTGGACTGGCAGCTGACTGCCGACGAGGAGGACGCCGAAACCCGCCTTTCGGTGCTCGCCGGCTGGGTGCTGGCGGCGGAAGCGGCGCAGCTCGCCTACGGGCTGGCGCTGCCCGGGCTGACCCTTACGCCCGCCTGCGGCACCGCCCACCGCGACGCCTGCCTGGAAGCGCTGGCGCTCTACGGACATGAAACGGAAACGACCGCCGCGCCCCGTTGAGCCGCTGGAGCGCGCCTGCGTTCCCTGGCTGCTCGCCTGCGCGCTCGCCACCGGCGCGCCGCACGTCGGCCACCTGCCGTCCTGGCTCGGCCTGCTCGCCGGTGCGGCAATCGGCCTGCGCGCCTGGCTGTGGCAGCGCGAGCGGCCGCTGCCGCCGCGCTGGGCGCTCGCCCTGGTCGTCGCCGCCGCCAGCGCCGGCGTCTACTTCCAGTACCGCACGCTGTTCGGCCGCGACCCGGGCGTCGCGCTGCTGGTCCTCTTCGTCGCGCTGAAGCCGCTGGAGATGCACGGCCGCCGCGATGCGATCGTCGTCGTCATGCTCGGCTTCTTCCTGCTGCTCACCCACTACTTCTATTCGCAAAGCATTCCGACCGGACTCTGGCTGCTCGCCGCAGCGACGCTGCAGACGGCGACGCTGCTGCGCATCTTCGGCGGCCGCCAGCCGCTGCCCGAGATCGTCCGCTACGCCGGCGTGCTGCTGTTGCAGGCGACGCCCTTCATGCTCGTCCTGTTCCTGCTCTTCCCGCGCATCACCGGGCCGCTGTGGGGGCTGCCGCAGGATGCGCATGCCGGCAGCAGCGGACTGCCGGAAACGATCGCACCGGGAACGATTTCCAATCTGGTGTTGAACGGCAACATCGCCTTCCGCGTCCGTTTCGCCGGCCCGCCGCCGGACAACGCCCGGCTGTACTGGCGCGGCCCGGTGATGGACGAGTTCGACGGCCTGCGCTGGCGTCCGGCACAGTTGGGGCGGCTCGAAGCGGCGACGATCGAACACCGCGGCGGCACGATCGCCTACGAGACGACGCTGGAGCCGCACAACCAGCGCTGGCTGCTGGCGCTCGACGCGCCGCGGACGATTCCCGAGCAGGCCTTCATCAGCGGCCGCCTGCAGGCGATCGCTTTCGAGCCGGTACGCCTGCGCAGCCGCTTCGCCTTCACCTCCAGCCTCGACTACCGCGCCAGCCCGGCCGCCGAAACGCGCGCGCTGCTCGCTGCCGCGCTACGCCTGCCGACCGCGGGCAACCCGCGCGCCCGCGCACTGGCCGCGGAATGGAAGGCGCGCCATGCGAGCGTGCAGGCGATCGTCGCCGAAGCCCTGCTGATGTTCGGCCGCGAGCAGTTCGGCTACACGCTGCAACCGCCGCTGCTCGGCGACGATCCGGTCGACCAGTTCCTGTTCGAGACCAAGCGCGGCTTCTGCGAACACTACGCCTCGGCCTTCGTCTTCCTGATGCGCGCCGCCGGCATCCCGGCACGCGTCGTCGCCGGCTACCAGGGCGGTGAACTGAACCCGGTCGACGGCTATCTCGTCGTCCGCCAGTCGGACGCCCATGCCTGGGCGGAGGTCTGGCAGGAGGGCGTCGGCTGGCAGCGCGTCGATCCGACCGCGGCCACGGCGCCCTCGCGCATCGAGCGCGGCATCGCCTCGGCGCTGCCGGAAAGCGACGCGCTGCCGATGATGGCGCGCCTCGACATCGGCTGGCTGCGGCAGCTGCGCTACCGCTGGGACGCGATCAACAACGCCTGGAACCAGTGGGTGCTCGGGTACAATCCGGAGCGCCAGCGCGAGATGCTGTCGCGACTCGGCCTCGACGACATCGACTGGCGCGGCATGACCGCACTGCTGGCGGTGCTCTGCGCCGCGGCGCTGCTGGTCGTCACGCTGTGGACGCTGGCGCAGCGGCCGCGCCTCGATCCGGCACAACGCGCCTGGCTGCGTTTCTGCGCGCGGCTGGCGCGGCTCGGCGTGCCGCGGCACGCCTGGGAAGGGCCGCTCGACTACGCCGCACGCGTCGCCGCCGCGCGCCCCGAATTCGGCAAGGCCGCCCGCAGCGCGGCGGCTGCGTATGCGGCGACCCGCTACGGCGGCGAGGACGATGACGCCGTCGGCCGCCTGCGCGCCGCCACCCGAAAACTCCCGTACCGATGGAGACCTGCTTGAAGAAACTGCTTGCCGCCCTGCTGGCGGCACTGATCCCGGCGAGCGCGCTGCCCGCCGCCAGCTTTGCCGACGACCCCGAGGTCGCCGCCTTCGTCGCCGAGATGCGCGACCGCCATGGCTTCGACGCCGACTGGCTGCAGCTGCGCTTCGCCCGCCTCGGCCCGAACGAGAGCGTGCTGCGCGCGATCAGGCCGGCCGCGGTGCCCGAGCTGCAGCGCTCGTGGGAACGCTACCGCGCCCGCTTCCTGAACGAACGGCGGATCGCCGCCGGCATCCGCTTCTGGCAGCAGCACGCGGCGACGCTGAAGCGCGCCGCGGTCCTCTACGGCGTGCCCGAGGAGATCATCGTCGCGATCATCGGCGTCGAGACCGAATACGGGCAGAACACCGGCCGCTTCGGCGTGATGCAGGCGCTGTCCACGCTCGCCTTCCGCTACCCGCCGCGCGCGCCTTTCTTCCGCGGCGAACTCGAGCAGTTCCTGCTGCTGGCGCGCGAGAACGGCATCGATCCGCTCGTGCTGAAAGGCTCCTACGCCGGCGCGATCGGCATCCCGCAGTTCATGCCCGGCAGCCAGCGGCGCTACGCCGTCGACTTCGACGGCGACGGGCGCGTCGACCTGACGCAGAGCGCCGCCGACGCGATCGGCAGCGTCGCCAGCTTCCTCGCCCAGCACGGCTGGCAGGCGGGCGGCGGCGTCGCCGTGCCGGTGCGCGTCGCCGCCGATCCGGCGCCGCTGCTGGCGCTCGGGATCAAGCCGGAACGCCCGCTCGCCGAGCTGATCGCCGGCGGCGTCGAAACCGATGCCGACCCGGCGACGGCCGGTGCGCTGATCGACCTGGTCACACCGGACAAGGAAACCGAATACTGGGTGGGATTCCAGAACTTCTACGTGATCACCCGCTACAACCGCTCGAGCTTCTACGCGATGGCGGTGTTCCAGCTGGCCGAGGCGATCCGCGACGGCCGGCGCGCGCTATAGCAGGCTGTCGCGGGTGACGCCGCCGCGGCGGATGATGCGGCGCAGGTGGCCGAGCGCCTCGATCTGGATCTGCCGCACGCGCTCGCGCGTCAGCTGCATGTCGGCGGCGATCGCCTCCAGCGTGCACACCTCCGAGCCGTTGAGTCCGTAGCGGCGCTCGATCACCGCCCGCTGCTTGTCCGGCAGCTGGCCGACCCAGCTGGCGAGGAGGTCGCCCATCTCGCTCGATTCGAGGTAGGCCGCCGGGTCGACCCCGTTCTCGTCGGGAATCGCGTCGGCGATGGTGTGGTTCGGATCGATCTCCAGCGGCGCGTCGAGCGAGGCGATGTGCTCGTTCAGCGCGAGGATGCGCTGCACCTCGCTGACCGGCTTGTCGATCAGATGCGCGATCTGCTCGTGGCTGATCTCGCGGCCGTTGGCCGCCTCCAGATGACGCACCGCGCGCAGCACGATGTTCAGTTCCTTGACCACGTGCACCGGCAGGCGGATCGTGCGCGACTGGTTCATGATCGCGCGCTCGATGCTCTGCCGGATCCACCATGTCGCATAGGTCGAGAAGCGGAAGCCGCGTTCCGGATCGAACTTCTCCAGCGCATGGATCAGGCCGAGGTTGCCCTCCTCGACCAGGTCGAGCAACGGGATGCCGCGGTTCAGGTAGTGCTTGGCGATGTTCACGACGAGCCGCAGGTTGTGCTCGATCATCTTCTGCCGCGCCGAGAAGTCGCCGGCGCGCATCGCCCGCGCCGTCGCCGCCTCCTCGGCCGGGGTCAGCAGCGGCTTGGCGCCGATCTCGTTGAGGTAGAGCTGCGTGACATCGTTGAGGATCTCGGTTTCCGGGCTGACCGTCTCGGCCGCCGCCGACTCCTTTTCCGCCGCTTCCAGCTCCTGGTCGTCGGGCGTTTCCGGCTCGAGCAGCGCGTCGTCTTCGAACTCGGTATCGTCGCTCATGATCAGCGCTGCGGCAGGTATTTCAGCGGGTCGACCGGCTTCCCTTGTCGCCGGATCTCGAAATGGAGCTTGACCTGATCGCTGTCGGTGTTGCCCATCTCGGCGATCTTCTGGCCCTTGCTCACCGACTGGCCTTCCTTCACCAGCAGGTTCTGGTTGTGCGCGTAGGCGGAGAGGAAGGTGGCGTTGTGCTTGACGATGATCAGCTTGCCGTAGCCGCGCAGGCCGGTGCCGGAATAGACGACCTTGCCGTCGCCGGCGGCGACTACCGGGTCGCCGGCCCTGCCGGCGATGTCGATGCCCTTGCTGCCCGATTCGCTGAACTGGCCGACCAGCTTCCCCGCCGACGGCCAGATCCACGGCACGTCGTCCGGTCCCGCGGCTACCGCCTCGGGCGCCGGCTGCGGCTTCGCCTCCGGCGCCGGCTCGGGGCGCGGATCCGCCTTCGCCAGCACCGGCGTGCCGCCGTTCGACGCGCGCTGCGCCTGCGCCAGCGCCTCTTCCGAATACGCCAGCTTGCCGGCCTTCGGCTCGGTTTTCAGCAGCGACGACGCCGGCGACGGTGCCACCGCCGTCGGCGCACCGTCGAGCGAACGCTGCTCGACTCCCGCCATGCCGCCGATCGGCTGCGTGACGACCGTTTCGCCGGAGGCGACAGCGGCACCCGGCGCCCGTACGCGCAACTGCACGCCGACCCGGATGCGGTTGGGAGTCTCGATGCTGTTCCAGGCGATCAGGTCGCGGTAGTCGATGCCGTGTTCGCGCGCGATGCTGTACAGCGTATCGCCGCTCTTCACCGTGTACAGATCGCGGGCACCCGCTGCCGCGGCGGGGGCCGTGGCGCCGCGCTCGACCACCGGCGCCGGGACCGTGCTGGCGCAGCCGGCGGCGACGACAATGGAAAGTGCGAGGGCGAGGCGACGGTAATCCTTCATTCAATCCCCGAGAGCAGCGGTACAAAGCGCACGGCATCGAGCCGCGATTCGACAAAACCTTCCGGACGACGTTCGATCAGACAAAGCACCTGCTCGCTCGTTCCCAATGGCAACATCATTCTGCCACCAAGCGCCAGCTGCTGCAAAAGCACCGGCGGCACGCGCGGCGCGGCCGCAGCGAGGATGATCGTATCGAACGGCGCCGCTTCCGGCAGCCCGAGCTGGCCGTCACCATGCTTCAGCCGCACGCGGAACTCCTGCACCGCGCGCAGGTTGAGCTTGGCCCGTGCGATCAGCGGTTCCAGTCGTTCGATCGCGTAGACCTCCTCGGTCAACTGCGCCAGCACCGCAGCCTGATAACCGCAGCCGGCGCCGACCTCCAGCGTCCTGCCGAGTCCGGCGCGGCCGGCCAGCAGCACTTCGATCATGCGCGCGACGATGTAGGGCTGCGAGATCGTCTGCCCGAGCCCGAGCGGCAAGGCGGTGTCCTCGTAGGCGCGATAGGCCAGCGCCTCCTCGACGAACACGTGGCGCGGCACCGCCGCCATCGCCGCGAGCACCGCGTCGTTCTGCACGCCCTTCTCGCGCAGGCGGTCGATCATCCGCGCGCGCGTACGCTGCGAAGTCATGCCGATGCCGGCGAGCGCGTGGGCCATTACGTCATCCAGCCTTCGATCATCGCCAGCTGCCCGGCGTGCGTAAGGTCGATCTGCAGCGGCGTCACCGACACGAAATTGTTCGCCACCGCATGGAAGTCGGTGCCCTCACCGGCATCCGCCGCTTCGCCGGCAGCACCGACCCAATAGACAGTCTCGCCGCGCGGCGTCTGCGCCTTCACCACCGGCTCCGCCTTGTGCCGCCGCCCGAGACGGGTCACCTTAATGCCCCTGATATCAGACAGCGGAACGTCCGGGACGTTCACGTTGAGCAGCACCGGCTCGCGGATCGGCTGTGCGAGGAAGCGCGCGACGAGTTGCCGTGCGATCTGCGCGGCGGTCGCGAAATGCTGCCCGGACTTGCCGACCAGCGACACCGCAAGCGCCGGCACGCCGAGCAGGTAGCCTTCGGTAGCGGCGGCGACGGTGCCCGAATAGATGGTATCGTCGCCCATGTTGGCGCCGTGGTTGATACCCGAGACGACCATGTCCGGCAGCGTGTCGAGCATGCCGGTCACGGCAAGGTGCACACAGTCGGTCGGCGTCCCGTTCACGTGGTAGAAGCCGTTGGGCGTTCGCCGCAGCGACAGGGGCCGATCGAGCGTCAGCGAATTGGAGGCGCCGCTGCGGTCGCGCTCGGGCGCGACCACGGTGATCTCGCCGAGATCGCCGAGCGCGCGCGCCAGATGCTCGATGCCGGGAGCGAAGTAGCCGTCGTCGTTGGAAAGAAGGATGCGCATGAAAACTCAGCAAGAAGAAGCGGACAACCGGCACCTGACCGGTTTCGCGACGGGCGCCTGCCCAGTCGTGCCGACGTCCCGAAAACGCCACCGATTCTAGCAGCTAGGCGCCCCCGCGACCACCGCCGCCATGCAAGCTACGATACCGCCGACACGCTGCTGCGAGGCCTGGGTCGACGGCACTGCCCTGCCCAATCCCGGGCGCATGAGCATCGGGCTGGTGCTGCTGGCGCCCGACGGCACGCGCCAGGAAATCTCCCGCCGACTCGGGCGCAGCGGCTGCAACAACGAGGCCGAGGCCTGCGCCATCGCTGCCGCGCTGGCAGTCGCGGAAGCCGCCGGCTGGCGGCGCATCCTGATCCGCAGCGACAGCCGCTTCGCCGTGGACTGCCTGAACGGCCGCGACGACACCGCAACGCCGCACCTCGCCAGGCTGCTGGCCGACATCCGGCGGACGATGGCCGATTTCGAGTCGGCCGGCGTCATCTGGCTGCCGCGTCACCGCAACCACGACGCGGACCGGCTCGCGCGCGCGGCGCAAGGATTGCCGCCGAAAACCGACGCGCGCCGCAAATGACAGGAACGAACACCGACGATCGGCGCGCCGGGAGCCGGCAGGGTCGGCCGCGGCGGACAACCGGATGATCCACACCCTTGCGCGCCTGCTCGCAACGCGCCGTCAACCGTCTGAAACAGATTGACACAAACCGTTGCACAGTCCGAACAGCCGGTGGTGTGGTGTCGGGCGAGAATTCTCCCGTACCCCAAAGACCGGAGAACGAGATGGCAGCCGTCACCCCCACCCAACTGGACACCATCGCGGCCTTCCTCGAGACGTCGCGCGAATACCTCGACATCGACCACGCGATCCGCCTGCGCTGGCCGCGGCTGTCGTCGCGGGAAAGCCGCGGCGGCGCCCGCCCGCGCGGCGCCAAGCCGGCCGGCAAACGCAACCGACGCACCGGCGCCGGCAAGAACCGCTACGCCTGCACTGCGTAGATTCGCGCGAGCTTCGCCGCTTCCGTCGCGACCCGCTCGCGCAAGGCCCGCGGCGCCAGCACCTCGCAGCCGGCGCCGAACTTGAGGATATCCATCAGCAGCTCGGGATCCTGCGTGTACGGCAGCTTCAATTCGTAGCTGCCATCCCTCAGCAGCCGTCCCCGCTGCTGCGGATGCCAGCGCTCCCCCGCCACCCAGCGGGCGCGTTCGGGCGTAAAGCGCAGCGTCGCCCAGCGCACCTCGCGGCCGGAGAAGATGCCATAGCCGGCGCCGAGCACCGCATCCAGCGATTTCGCCGGCACCTCCTTCGCCTTCTTCTCGAGGATTTCGCCACGGCGAATGGAGTCGAGAGCGAAGGCACGGATGTCCTCGCGCAGGTGGCACCAGGCGTCGAGATACCAGTTGTTGCGGTAATAGACGAGGCGCTGCGGCGACACCTCGCGCTGCGACAGCTCGCCCTTGCCCTTCGCGAAGTAGTCGATGCGCAGCCGCTTCCTGCGCAGCAGCGCCGAGCCGACGGCCTCGAAGTGGTCGAGATGGAATTCGCGGTTACCGACGTTGAGCACGAAGATGCGCTTCTCGATTTCCTCGGCGGAGTTGTCGCCGGTGCCCAGCAGCGCCGTCAGCCGCGCCAGCAGCGGCCGGATGTGCGGCCCGAGCAGGCCGCCGGTGTCGAGGTTGGCGAGCAGGTGCTGCATGGTGAGCAGCGCGTGGATCTCCTCCGCGGAGAACCACAGGCCGGGCAGCTCGTACTGGTCGCCGACGGCCGCCGCCGTGCTGTCGAAACGGTAGCCGCCGGCGAAGCGATCGAAGACGATCGGCGCGTTGAGCCGGTCCTTCATGTAGGAGAGGTCGCGCTTCAGCGTCGCACGTGACACCTCCAGCCGCGCCTGCAGTGCGGCGAACGGAATTCCCGGCTGCTCGTTGAGCAGCAGGTCGATCTTGTACAGGCGCTCGGTGCGATCCATGCCGTCGGGACGATGTCGGAATCAGGCCCGGATCATAGTCGAAACGCCGCGCCCGCGCTTCGCCCGCCGGCGCCAGCATGCCGGCAGCTCGACCGCGGCCGGCAGGCGCGGGCGCTCGGCTGCAACCGGCATGCCGTGCCGCCCGCCGCGCGCTTCGCGTACGCCGACAAGGCGATTGAAGAGCTTCTGCAGGGTATCCATGTCACCTCCTCGTTCAGGACATGGCGTCATCTTCGCCGACGACAGGCTCATCCGGTGAGCCCCGGCCGCAACATACTGCAGGCATCCAGCACGACCACGGAGCGCCGACCATGAACCCGACCGCCACCCCCTACGTTTCCACCTACCTGGGCCATCGCTTCCACCCCGCGGCGCCAAGCATCGACGACGTGCACATCGAGGACATCGCGCACGGTCTCGCCTTCCAGTGCCGCTTCAACGGGCAGACGCGCGCCTTCTATTCGGTGGCCCAGCACAGCCTGCTCGTTGCCGGCCTCGTCCCCGCCCGGCTGCGGCTGGCGGCGCTGCTGCACGACGCGGCCGAAGCCTACCTCGGCGACATGGTGAAGCCGCTGAAGGCGCTCTTCCCGGAATTCTCGCGGCTGGAGGAAGGCGTCATGGCGATCATCGGCGAACGCTTCGGCGTCGCCGGTTTCGCCGCCCCGGCGATCAAGCGCGCCGACCTGATCGCGCTCGCCACCGAAAAGCGCGACCTGCTGCCTCATTCGAGCGAAGCATGGGCCAGCCTCAGCGGAATCACGCCGGTTCCCGCGCGCATCCAGCCGCTGGCGCCGCACGAGGCGAAGGCGACCTTCCTCGAACGCTTCCGCGAGCTGTCCTGCGCGACGCCACGGCGCGAGCCGGTCGCGCAGTGCGCCTGAATCGGCGAAGGACACCGCACCATGAGAGAATGGCCGCCCTGTTTCCCCCTCAAACCGGATACGCAATGGACATCGCCCGCATCGCCACCACCCGCCATACCTGCAAGGCCTACGATCCCAGCCGCAAGGTCCCGGCCGAGCAGGTCGAGCAGCTGAAGACGCTGCTGCGCTACGCGCCCTCCTCCGTCAATTCGCAACCTTGGCACTTCTTCATTGCCGAGACGGACGCTGCAAAGGCGCGCATCGCCAGATCGACCCCGGAAGGATCTCCCTACGCCGCCAACCTGCCCAAGGTGAAGAATGCCTCGCACGTCGTCGTACTCTGCGCCCGCACGGATGTCGATGACGCGCACGTCGCCGCCTTGCTCGCGCAGGAGGAAAAGGACGGCCGCTTCCCGACCCCGGAAGGCAAGGAAATGCAGAACAAGGGCCGCAACTTCTACGTCGGACTGCACCGCAGCGACCCGCAGGACATGCAGGCCTGGACGCAGAAGCAGGTCTACCTCGCTCTCGGCACCCTGCTGCTCGGCGCGGCCACGCTCGGCATCGACGCCACCCCGATCGAGGGCTTCGCCCCCCGGGCACTGGATGAGGAACTCGGCCTGGCCGAAAAAGGACTGAAGAGCGTGGTGCTGGTCGCGCTCGGCTACCGCAGCGCGGAGGACTTCAATGCGCAGCTGCCGAAGTCGCGCTTGGCGGCGGAATCGGTTATTTCCGCGCTCTGATCAACCGCAGGTCCAGCCCCGACCACACCCCCCCTGCCGTACGGCAGCCGGGATCGACTAGCCATTTCCGGGGCGACGATGCCCAAGTCGGGCATCGTCCATCTCGCGCCCGCGTTTATATTTAGCGCTCGGCCAGTCAACAAGGCTTGCCCGGCAATGCGAAAAATGGGCTGCTGAAAAGCAAAACGGCCAACCCGAAGGTTGGCCGTTTTCGTGTTACTGGTCGGGGCGGCGGGATTCGAACTCGCGACCCCTTGCACCCCATGCAAGTGCGCTACCAGGCTGCGCTACGCCCCGACGAGGCGCGGAGTATAACCGAAAGCCGTTGCCGACTCAAACGCGCAGCAGCTCGATGACGCTGGCCAACTCGGCGCGCAGCCGCTCCGGCGACAGCGCGGTGGCGGCGGCCGGCGGCGCTTCGGCATGCGCGCCCTCGTCGAGCCGGTTGCGCGCGCCGCTGATGGTGAAGCCCTGGTTGTACAGCAGCTCGCGGATGCGGCGCACCAGCAGCACTTCGTGGTGCTGGTAGTAGCGGCGGTTGCCGCGCCGCTTGACCGGCTTCAGCTGCGTGAATTCCTGCTCCCAGTAGCGCAGCACGTGCGGCTTGACGCCGCACAGTTCGCTGACCTCACCGATGGTGAAGTAGCGCTTCGCCGGAATCGGCGGCAGCGCGTCGCTGCTGATGTCTTTAGGATTGGGTTCCACGGTAGAACTCTTCCACCTCGGACTTCAGTTTCTGGCTGGCGTGGAAGGTGACCACGCGGCGGGCGGTGATGGGAATTTCCTCGCCGGTCTTCGGGTTGCGACCGGGGCGTTGCGGCTTGTCGCGCAGCTGGAAGTTGCCGAAGCCGGACAGCTTGACGCCGTCGCCGCGCTCGAGCGCGTTGCGGATCTCCTCGAAGAAGGCTTCGACCATGTCCTTGGCTTCACGCTTGTTCAAACCGACTTTTTCGAACAACAGGTCGGCGAGTTCTGCCTTTGTCAGCGTCATTATTCTTCCTCGTCAGACACGGAGTTGCGCCTTGAAGGCGTCTTGCAGATAAGCGACCAGATGTTGCACCGCGGCATCCACTTCCGCGTCTTGCAAAGTCCTTTGAGTATCTTGCATAACTATACGGAAAGCAAGACTTTTCTTCCCCGGCTCGACCCCTTTTCCGGTGTACACGTCGAACAGTTCAATGTCCTGAACGAGGGCCGGCCGGGAGGTCGAAAGACCATCGAGAAGCGCCTGCAGTTCGAGTCCGTGATCGACGACGATCGCCAGGTCGCGAATGACGGCGGGATAGCGCGAGACTTCGGCGTACTGCGGCAGGCTGGCCCCCTTCAGCGCATCGAGATCGAGTTCGAAGACCACCGGCGGCAGCGGCAGCTCGTACTTCTGCACCCACTGCGGATGCAGTTCGCCGACGACGCCGATCGCGCGGCCGTCGAGCACGATGCGCGCGGCGCGGCCGGGGTGCAGCGCCGGGTGCGCGACCTTTTCGAAGCGCGCGACGCGCGGCGCGAGCAGCGCCTCGAGGTCGCCCTTGACGTCGAAGAAGTCGACGTTGCGCGCCGGCGCGCCCCACTGCTCGGGCAGTGCGCCGCCGTAGGCGAGACCGGACAGGCGCCACGGCTGGTTGAAGCCGGCTACCGGGCCGCCCGTCGCGTCGCGCAGGAAGCAGCGGCCGGTCTCGAACACGCGCACGCGGTTCTGCTTGCGCTTGAGGTTGGTCGCGAGGTTGGCGAGCAGCCCGCCGAACAGCGTCGAGCGCATCACGCCCATCTGGCTGGCGATCGGGTTGGCCAGGCGGATCGGGTCGGCATTGCCGGAGAAGTCGGCTTCCCAGCCCTCCTCGACGAAGGCGAAGTTGACCACTTCCTGGTAGCCGGCGTCGGCCAGCACCTGGCGGATGCGCGACAGCGGGCGCGCCGACTCGGTCTGCGGCAGCATCGCCAGCGCGCCCTGCGGCGCCGGCGCCGGGATGTTGTCGTAGCCGTAGAGGCGAACGACTTCCTCGATCAGATCTTCCTCGATCTCGATGTCGAAGCGGTACGACGGCGGCGTGACGACGAAATCCTCGCCCTCGCGCACGAACGGCAGGCCGAGGCGGGAGAACAGGTCGGCGATGGCTTCGGCGGCGAACGGCACGCCGAGCACCTTGGCGACGCGGGCGACGCGCAGGCGCACCGGCTTGCGCGCCGGCAGCTCGGCCTGGGCCTCGACCAGCGGGCCGGCCTGGCCGCCGCAGATGTCGAGGATCAGCTGCGTCGCACGCTCGATCGCGTTGCGCGTGCCGCCGAAGTCGACGCCGCGCTCGAAGCGGTGCGACGCGTCAGAGCCGAAGCCGTAGCGGCGGGCGCGACCGGCGATCGCGGTCGGCGCGAAGTAGGCCGACTCGAGGAACAGGTCGGTCGTCTCGAGCGTGATGCCGCTCTCCTCGCCGCCCATGATGCCGGCCATCGCCAGCGGCTTCTCGTCGTCGGCGATCATCAGCACGTCGGCGTCGACCGGGATCGTCTGCTCATTCAGGAGCAGCAGTTTCTCGCCGGATTTCGCCATGCGCGCATGCACGGTGCCGGACAGCTTGGCGTTGTCGAAGGCATGCAGCGGCTGGCCGAGTTCGAGCATGACGTAGTTGGTGATGTCCACCAGCGCCGAGATCGAGCGGATGCCGGAGCGCTCGATGCGGCGCTTCATCCATTCCGGCGTCGGCGCCTTGGCGTTCACGCCGCGCACGATGCGACCGCAGTAGCGCGGGCAGGCGGCCGGCGCGTCGAGCACGATGGGGCGAACGGCGTCGACGCTGGCCGGAACGGCGGGCACGTCGACGTAGGTCGCCGGGGTGCCGGTCAGCGCCGAGACTTCGCGCGCGATACCGGTCAGCGACAGGCAGTCGGCACGGTTCGGCGTCAGTTTCAGCGTCAGCAGGCGGTCGTCGAGGTCGAGGTAATCGCGGATGCTGGCCCCTACCGGCGCATCGGCCGGCAGCACGAGCAGGCCGGCGGCATCCTCGGCGATGCCGAGCTCCTTGGCCGAGCAGAGCATGCCCGACGACTCGATGCCGCGCACCTTGGCGACCTTGATCGCGAAGTCGCCGGGCAGTTTGGCGCCGGGCAGCGCGCACGGCACCTTGAGGCCGGCGGCGACGTTCGGCGCACCGCAGACGATCTGCTGCGGCGTGCCGCTGCCGATGTCGACCTGACACACGTTCAAGCGGTCGGCGTCGGGGTGCTTCGCGACTTCGAGCACCTGCGCGACGATGACGTCGTTGAACGCGGGGGCGACGGTTTCTTCCTCCTCGACTTCGAGGCCGGCCATGGTCAGGAGGTGCGACAGCTCCTCGCCCGAAAGGGCGGGGTTCACGAAAGTGCGCAGCCAGGATTCCGAGAATTTCATGATTCAGGTTCCGGTGTCGGATCAGACGAACTGGCGCAGGAAGCGCAGGTCGCCGTCGAAGAAGAGACGCAGGTCGTTAACGCCGTAGCGCAGCATGGTCAGGCGGTCGGGCCCCATGCCGAAGGCGAAGCCGATGTACCTCTCGGGGTCGATGCCGACGTGGCGCAGCACGTTCGGATGCACCATGCCGCAGCCGGCGATCTCCAGCCAGCGGCCCTTCAGCGCACCGCTCATGAAGGCGACGTCGATCTCGGCCGACGGCTCGGTGAACGGGAAGAACGACGGGCGGAAGCGCACCTGCAGATCGTCGCTCTCGAAGAAGCGGCGCAGGAAATCGGCGACCACGCCCTTGAGGTCGGCGAAGCTGACGTTCTCGCCGATCCACAGGCCCTCGACCTGGTGGAACATCGGCGAATGCGTGGCATCCGAATCCACGCGATAGACGCGGCCCGGCGCGATGACGCGGATCTCGGGCATCGTCTCCAGGTGCTTGTACTTTTCCACGTGCTGCTGCATGTAGCGCACCTGGATCGGGCTGGTGTGCGTGCGCAGCAGGATGCCTTCGGCGGGCTTGCCGTCCTCGCCCTGCAGGTAGAAGGTATCGTGCATCGAACGCGCAGGATGGTCGTCGGGCGTGTTCAGCGCGGTGAAGTTGTGGAAATCGGTCTCGATCTCGGGGCCGTCGGCGACCTCGAAGCCGATCGAGCGGAACAGGCCCTCGATACGCTCCAGCGTGCGCGTCACCGGGTGCAGGCCGCCGCGCGTTTCGCCGCGGCCGGGCAGCGTCACGTCGAGCGCTTCCTCGGCGAGGCGGGCTTCGAGGGCGGCGAGCTTGATCGCCTCGCGGCGCGCGTTGAGCGCGGCCTCGACCGCTTCCTTGGCGCGATTGATGGCGGCGCCGGCGGTCTTCTTCTCCTCGGGCGGCAGCTTGCCGAGGCCCTTCAGGAGTTCGGTGATCTGGCCGGCCTTGCCCAGGTAGCGGGCCTTGACCTGTTCCAGCGCATCCGGGTCGCTGGTCGCGGCGAAAGCGCCGCAGGCTTCGTTGACGATGGCGTCGAGATTCTGCATCGGGTGTGCGTCCGGTTGTGAGCTCATCGAAAAAAAAGGAGGCGTACGCCTCCTTTTTTTCAACCCGTCGGGTCAGGCGTCGAGGCTTTGCCTCAGGCGCCGAGGCTGGCCTTGGCCTGGTTCGCGATCGCCGCGAACGCAGCCTTGTCGAAGACGGCCAGATCGGCCAGCACCTTGCGGTCGACTTCGATCTGCGCCTTCTTCAGGCCGTTCATCAGGGTGCTGTACTTCAGGCCCAGTTCGCGGGCAGCCGCGTTGATACGGGCGATCCACAGCGAACGGAACTGGCGCTTGCGTTGACGGCGGTCACGGTAGGCATACTGACCGGCCTTCATCACCGCCTGTTTGGCGATGCGGTATACGTTCTTGCGGCGGCCGCGATAGCCTTTGGCCTGAACGAGAATCTTCTTGTGGCGCGCACGCGCCGTTACACCACGTTTGACTCGGGGCATGTCGGCTCTCCTTTACGCGTAGGGCATCATGGCGCGAACCTGGGCCTTGTCGGAATCGTGGACTCCGGTCATGCCGCGCAGCTGGCGCTTCGACTTGGTGGTTTTCTTGGTCAGGATGTGGCGCTTGAACGCCTGCGAGCGCTTGATACCGCCGCTCGAACGGACCTTGAAGCGCTTCTTGGCGCCGCTCTTGGTCTTCATCTTGGGCATTTGGATGCTCCTTAATGACATGTCGCCAGGTGGCCTCCCCTACGGAAGCGCTTCAACTACCCGACGCCACTTCTATTGGCGGCCCGCCTGCCGGAGGACCGCCGAATCCTTCTACTGACAGCCTTACGGCTTCTTCTTCGACGGCGCGATGATCATGATCATCTGCCGCCCTTCCATCTTCGGCATCTGCTCGACCTGGCCGACGGCCTCGAGGTCGGCCTTGATCCGCTCCAGCTGGCGCATGCCGAATTCCTGGTGCGCCATCTCGCGCCCCCGGAAGCGCAGGGTCACCTTGACCTTGTCGCCTTCCTCGAGGAAGCGCGTCATGTTCCGCAGCTTGATCTGGTAATCGTTCTCGTCCGTACCCGGGCGGAGCTTGATTTCCTTGACCTGCACCTGCTTCTGCTTGAGCTTGGCTTCGTGCGCCTTCTTCGCCTCCTGGTACTTGAACTTGCCGTAATCCATGATCCGGCAAACAGGCGGCTTGGCGAGCGGGGCGATCTCGACGAGATCAATCTCCGCTTCCTCGGCCATCTGCATGGCCGTCCTGATACTCACGACTCCGACTTGCTCCCCGTCTTCCCCAATCAGACGGACCTCCGGCGCGTTAATCTCTTCGTTAACGCGATGCGCTTTCTGCAGTGCTATGGTCTTCGCTCCCAGGCGGACAAAAGTTAAGCCGTGCCACTCCGCGCCGCGACTTCACTGAGAAGTCGCTCGACCAAGGCCTCGACGGGCATCTGCCCGAGGTCTTGGCCGCCGCGTGTGCGCACGGCCACCAGCCCGGCTTCCTTTTCCTTGTCTCCGACAACAAGCTGGTAAGGCAGCCGGTTCAAGCTATGTTCGCGTATTTTATAGGTAATTTTCTCGTTGCGCAAATCCGACTCGGCCCGGATGCCCGCATTCCGTAGCATTTGCGCCACATGTTCGGCGTAATCGGCCTGTTTTTCGGAGATGTTGAGCACGACCGCCTGCACCGGCGCCAGCCACAGCGGGAAGGCGCCCGAGAAGTTCTCGATCAGGATGCCGATGAAGCGCTCGAGCGAGCCGAGCACCGCGCGATGCAACATCACCGGCGTCTTGCGCGCGTTGTCCTCGGCCACGTACTCGGCACCGAGGCGGGCCGGCATCGAGAAGTCGACCTGCATCGTGCCGCACTGCCACGAGCGGCCGATCGCGTCCTTGATGTGGAATTCGATCTTCGGGCCGTAGAAGGCGCCCTCGCCGGGCAACTCCTCCCAGTCCAGCCCGGAAACGCGCAGCGCCTCGCGCAGCGCGGCCTCGGCCTTGTCCCAGACCTCGTCGGAACCGACGCGCTTCTCGGGACGCAGCGCGAGCTTCACCGCGATGTCGGTGAAGCCGAAGTCGGCATAGACGTTGCGGACGATGTCGTTGAAGGCGGTTACCTCGGACTGGATCTGGTCCTCGGTGCAGAAGATGTGGCCGTCGTCCTGGACGAAGCCGCGCACGCGCATCAGACCGTGCAGCGCGCCGGAAGGCTCGTTGCGATGACAGGAGCCGAACTCGCCGTAGCGCAGCGGCAGCTCGCGGTAGGAGCGCAGGCCGGCGTTGAACACCTGCACGTGGCCGGGACAGTTCATCGGCTTGATCGCGTAGTCGCGATTCTCGGATGCCGTCGTGAACATGTTGTCCTTGTAGTTATCCCAGTGCCCCGACTTCTCCCACAGCGTGCGGTCGAGAATCTGCGGGCAGCGCACTTCCTGGTAGCCGTTGTCGCGGTAGACGCGGCGCATGTACTGCTCGATCTCCTGCCACACCGCCCAGCCCTTGGGGTGCCAGAAGACGAGGCCGGGCGCCTCGTCCTGCATGTGGAACAGGTCGAGGTGGCGGCCGACCTTGCGGTGGTCGCGCTTCTCGGCCTCCTCGAGCATGTGCAGGTAGGCGTCGAGGTCTTCCTTCTTCGCCCAGGCGGTGCCGTAGATGCGCTGCAGCTGTTCGTTCTTCGAGTCGCCGCGCCAGTAGGCGCCGGCCACCTTCATCAGCTTGAAGGCCTTCAGCTTGCCGGTCGAGGGCACGTGCGGGCCGCGGCAGAGGTCGATGAAGTCGCCTTCGCGGTAGAGCGAAACCTCCTGGTCGGCGGGAATCGCCGCGATCAGCTCGGCCTTGTACTTCTCGCCCAGGCCAAGGAAGAACTGGACCGCCTCGTCGCGCTTCCACACTTCGCGCGCGACCGGGATGTCGCGCTTGGCCAGTTCGCCCATGCGCTTCTCGATCGCCGCCAGATCCTCCGGCGTAAACGGCCGCGAGTAGGCGAAGTCGTAGTAGAAGCCGTTCTCCACCGTCGGACCGATGGTGACCTGCGCCTCGGGGAACAGCTCCTTGACCGCATAGGCCAGCAGATGGGCAGTCGAGTGACGGATGATTTCGAGGCCGTCGGCATCGCGGTCGGTGATGATCGCGAGGTCGCTGTCTTGCGTGATGATGAAGCTGGTGTCGACGATCCTGTCGCCAACCTTGCCGGCCAGTGCCGCCCGCGCCAGACCGGCGCCAATGCTTTGCGCGACCTCGGCCACCGTTACGGCTTGCGCAAATTCCCGTTTCGAACCATCAGGCAGAGTAATGACCGGCATAAATCGATCCCAGAAACAAAAAAAGCCAGAGACGGCGCTCTGACTTTTGGTGTTTTGGTAGGCGCGATTGGATTCGAACCAACGACCCCCACCATGTCAAGGTGGTGCTCTAACCAACTGAGCTACGCGCCTACTGCAAAGAAGGCCGCATTATACGTTGCCCATTCCGCGTGTCAACAGCAGACGCCGCAGAAATCGCCAGAAAATGAAAACCGCGCGCAGGGCAGGTTGCGGCCGGCGCGACGACTGACTACGCTCAGCTCATGACCGGAACGTACTCCCGATGATCCGTCCGCATTTCCCCGTCGAACGAAGGCCCTGGCGACGCGTGGCATTCGCCGTGTTCGCCATGTGCTGCGCGTTCTCGGCGGCGGCGCAGGTGACGGCGGAGGCGCTGTTCCTGGTCGCCACGCCGCAGGTTCGGGACAGCCTGTTTG
Source organism: Azospira restricta (assembly GCF_016858125.1). Taxonomy (NCBI): domain Bacteria; kingdom Pseudomonadati; phylum Pseudomonadota; class Betaproteobacteria; order Rhodocyclales; family Rhodocyclaceae; genus Azospira; species Azospira restricta. Next base: position 2,054,753 of record NZ_CP064781.1, on the reverse strand, counting down.
CGGAGAGCGTCGTGCTCGTCACGCGTCACGGTCGCAGCCCGCCGCTCGGCGTCATCGTCAACCGGCCGCTGCCGCGAGACGAAAGCGAGGATCGCAAGTCGCCCGGCCTTTACCTGGGCGGGCCGGTCGCAACGCACCGCTTTGCCTACCTGTACCGCAGCAAGCGCGCCGGACTGGCCGAGCAGATGGTGCTGCGCCTCGGCAAGGACATGTTCTTCGGTATCGGTGCGGCGATTCCGGCGGAGCTGCAGAAGGATTCCCTTGCCGTTCCGCGCAAGCTGTTCCGCGGCTTCTCGAGCTGGGCGCACGGCCAGCTGGAACAGGAAATCGCCCGCGGCGACTGGCTGGTGCTGCCCTTCGATGCCGACGTCGCGTTGCGCGACGACGTCAACACGCTGTGGCAGGAGATGCTGTCACGCGCCAGCAGCCGGTCGATCTGACGGCCAGGCGGCGAGGTATTCGGTCCAGTGCGGCTTGCCGATGCGCGCCAGCTCGCCGCGCACGAACGCGAGTTCGGCATCGTACTCGTCGCGGGTCAGCTCGCCACGCATCAGGCGGAAGCGGGATAGCACCAGATAGGTATTGACCACGTCGGTCTCGCAGTAGTCGCGGATCTCGGCGATGCGCCCCGACTGCCAGGCATCCCACACCTTGCTGCCGTCCATGCCGAGCTTGCCGGGAAAGCCGATCAGCTTGGCGAGGTCGTCGAGCGGCGCGCTGGCGCGCGGCTGGTACATCGCCAGCAGGTCCATCAGGTCGAGATGGCGCGTGTGGTAGCGGCTGATGTAGTTGTTCCACTTGAAGTCGCGGCTGTCGGCGTAGTCGCCGTCGCCCATGTCCCAGTAGCGCGGCGCGGTAACGCCGTGCACCAGGCCGCGGTAGTGCAGCACCGGCAGGTCGAAGCCGCCGCCGTTCCACGACACCAGCTGCGGCGTGAATTTCTCGACGCCGTCGAAGAAGCGCTGGATGATCTCGCCCTCGCCCTGTTCCGGCTCGGACAGCGACCACACCTTCAGCGCGTCGCCCGAGCGCAGCACGCAGGAAATAGTGACGACGCGCTGCAGGTAATGCGGCAGGAAATCGCTGCCGCTCTGCGCGCGGCGCTGCTGGAAGGCCAGCTCGGCGACCTCGGCGTCGGAGATGTCGGCCTTGAGGTCGTGCAGTCGGCGCAGGCCGGCGACGTCGGGAATCGTCTCGATGTCGAAGACGAGGGTCGGCTTCATCAGGCGGGGAATACGCCGGTGGACAGGTAGCGGTCGCCGCGATCGCAGACGATGCTGACGATGGTCGCATTGTCGACCTCGGCGGCGATGCGCAGCGCGACGGCAAGCGCGCCACCCGACGAGATGCCGGCGAAGATGCCTTCCTCGCGGGCGAGGCGCCGCGTCATCTCCTCGGCCTCGGCCTGCGACACCGGTTCGACGCGATCGACGCGGCTCTTGTCGAAGATCTTCGGCAGATATTCCTCCGGCCACTTGCGGATGCCCGGGATCTGCGAGCCCTCCTCGGGCTGGCAGCCGACGATGCAGATCGCCGGGTTGCGCTCCTTCAGGTAGCGCGAGACGCCCATGATGGTGCCGGTGGTGCCCATGCTGGAGACGAAGTGGGTGATCTTGCCGCTGGTGTCGCGCCAGATCTCGGGACCGGTGCCCTCGTAGTGCGCGAGCGGGTTGTCGGGGTTGGCGAACTGGTCGAGGATGATGCCCTTGCCCTCGTCGCGCATGCGCTCGGCGACGTCGCGCGCGAGCTCCATGCCGCCTTCCTTCGGCGTCAGCACCAGCTCGGCGCCGTAGGCGCGCATCGACTGCCGGCGCTCGACGCTCTGGTTTTCCGGCATCACCAGGATCATCCGGTAGCCGCGCATCGCGGCGGCCATCGCCAACGCGATGCCGGTGTTGCCGGACGTCGCCTCGATCAGCGTGTCGCCCGGCTTGATGTCGCCGCGCGCCTCGGCGCGCACGACCATCGACAAGGCCGGACGGTCCTTCACCGACCCGGCCGGGTTGTTTCCTTCGAGCTTGGCGAGGATGACGTTGCCGCGCGCAGCGACGTCCGCCCCGGGCAGGCGCCTCAATTGGACAAGCGGCGTCTCGCCGACGAAGTTTTCGAGCGTCTTATACATTCTGGTTCAGCCATGCGACGTATTGGCGGACGCCCTGCTCGACCGTCGCGAACTCGTCGCGGTAGCCGGCCTCGCGCAGCTTGCCGAGGTCGGCCTGGGTGAAGGCCTGGTACTTGCCCTTCAACGCGTCCGGGAACGGCACGTATTCGATCAGTCCCTGCGCGACGAGCTCGTCGCGCGACAGCTCAGCTTCGCCGCGCAGCGCGCGCGCGCCGTTGACCGAGGCGACGGCGACATCGTTGAAGCTCTGCGCACGACCGCTGCCGAGGTTGTAGATGCCGCGCTTCTGCGGGTGGTCGAGGAACCACAGGTTGACCTTGGCGACGTCGCCGACATAGACGAAATCGCGGCGCTGCTCGCCCGGGCCGTAGCCGTGCGAGCCCTCGAACAGCTTGACCTTGCCGTCGGCGCGGTACTGGTTGAAATGATGATAGGCGACCGAGGCCATGCGCCCCTTGTGGTTCTCGCGCGGACCGTAGACGTTGAAGTAGCGGAAGCCGACCACCTGCGACGAGGCTTCCGGCAGGCGCTTCCGGACGATCTGGTCGAACAGGAACTTGGAGTAGCCGTAGACGTTGAGCGGCCCTTCGTACTGGCGCTCCTCCTTGAACACCGTGCTCGCGCCGTAGGTCGCCGCGCTCGATGCGTAGAGGAACTGCACCTCCTGTTCCAGGCACCAGTCGAGCAGCCCGAGCGAGTAGCGATAGTTGTTCTCCATCATGTAGCGGCCGTCGGTCTCCATCGTGTCGGAGCAGGCGCCCTCGTGGAAGATCGCCTCGACGTCGCCGTCGAACTGGCCGGAGAGCAGCAGGTCGAGGAATTCGCGCTTGTCGAGGTAATCGACGATGTCGCAGTCGACGAGGTTCTTGAACTTGTCGGCCTTGGCGAGGTTGTCGACAGCGATCACGCGGTCGACACCGCGGTCGTTGAGTGCCTTGACGATGTTGGAGCCGATGAAGCCGGCGGCGCCGGTGACGATGGTGTACATGGTTGGAAATCCTCTATTTGAGCGCTGCGTCGAGTTCCTCGCGGGTGACGACGGCGGTGCCGAGCTTGCCGACGACGATGCCGCCGGCGAGGTTGGCGACATGCACCGCGTCCTCCCACGCGGCTCCGACGGCGACCATCGCCGCCAGCGTCGCGATCACCGTGTCGCCGGCGCCGGACACATCATAAACCTCGAGCGCCCGCGCCGGCTCGTGGAAGACCCGGCTCTCGCGGAACAGGGTCATCCCCTCCTCGCTGCGGGTGACCAGTAGCGCGTCGAGCGCGAGATCGCGGCGCAGCTTGTCCGCGCGCGCCGCCAGATCGGCCTCGTCCTTCCAGCGCCCGACCACCTCGCGCAGCTCGGAACGGTTGGGCGTGATCGCCGAGGCCCCGGCGTACTTCGAGTAGTCGTCGCCCTTCGGATCGACCAGCACCTGCTTGCCGGCGGCGCGGGCCAGCCGGATCATCTCGGCGATGTGGGCGAGGCCGCCCTTGCCGTAGTCGGACAGGATCACGACGTCGCAGGCAGGCAGCAGCTTCTCGAACTCGGCCAGCTTCGCGCGCAGCACCTCGTGCGACGGCGAGGTCTCGAAGTCGATGCGCAGCAGCTGCTGCTGGCGGCCGATCACGCGCAGCTTGACCGTCGTGCTGATCGCGGCGTCCCGATGCAGGCTGGTGCGGACGTTCTCGCCCTCCATCAGCCGGCCGATGATGACGCCGGCCTCGTCGTCGCCGACGACGGAGAGCAGCGAGACCTGGGCGCCGAGCGCGGCAGCATTGCGCGCGACGTTGGCGGCGCCGCCGGGGCGTTCCTCGCTCTTCTCGACCTTGACCACGGGCACCGGCGCTTCCGGCGAAATTCGGCTGACGTCGCCGAACCAGTAGCGGTCCAGCATTACATCGCCGACGACAAGCAGGCGGGCGGCAGAGAGATCGGGCAGGCGCATCACGACGACATCGCTTCAGTTGAGTTGGGTCGGGTTCGCAACCCCGGCGGCGCGCTCGCGGCGAAGCGCCGGCCGGTGGAATGCTGCGGACCTGGCGTCAAGGCGTCAGGTCGAATTCTTCGGTCCGTTTCGGCGGATAGGTCTCCCAACCGCCGCAGGCCGGGCAACGCCAGTAGAACTGGCGCGCCTTGAAGCCGCAATTATCGCACCGATAGCGGGCAAGACGACGGGTGTAGCCCTGCACGATGCCTTTCGCCAGATCGATGTCGGCGCGCACCTCGGGCGAGGCGTTGAACAGCCGCGCCTCGAGCAGCTTGTCGAAGCCGAGCAGCGTCGGATTGCGGCGCAGCTCGTCGCGGACCAGCGTATAGGCGGCCTCCGGCCCCTCGCTTTCCAACACCAGCTGGAAGACGACGTCGAGCAGGTCGAGCGAGTGATAGTTCTCGAGGTAGCCGCGCAGCAGGCGCAGCCCGTCGTCGCGGCGGTCCAGCGTGCGATAGGCGGTGAGCAGGCGCTGTGCGACCAGCGCCAGATAGGCGGGGTTCTGCGACTCGATCTGCTGCCAGCTGTCGATCGCCGCCCGGTGATTACCCGCCTGCGCGTGCAGGTCGCCCTGCAGCAGGCTGGCGCGCACGCACAGCCGGTTCGTTTCCAGCGCCGTCGCCAGATGCGCGCTCGCCTCGTCGCGGCGCGAGCGGATCATCTCGGCGGCGGCGAGCTCGCAGTAGTACTCGGCGATCTCCTTGCGCGACGCGACGTCGGGCAGCTCGCAGGCGATCGCGATCGCGCGCTCCCAGTCCTTGCCGAGCTGGTAGATCTCCAGCAGGTTGCGCTTCGCCTCCTCGTCGAGCGCGGTGCCGCGCAGGCGCTCGAAGGTTTCCTCGGCGCGGTCGAGCAGGCCGGCCTTGAGGTAGTCCTGGCCGAGCTCCGAGACGGCGGCGAGCTTGAGGTCGTCGGGCAGGTCGTCGCGCTCGATCAGGTTCTGGTGCATGCGGATCGCGCGCTCGGTCTCGCCGCGGCGGCGGAACAGGCTACCCAGTGCGAAGTGCAGCTCGACCGTCTGCGGATCGACCTTGACCGCCTCGACGAAGGACTCGATCGCGCGGTCAGGCTGCTCGTTGAGCAGGAAATTGAGCCCCTGGAAGTAGGAGCGCGGCAGCGAGCGCGACTCCTTGACCAAGTGGCGGATGTCGATCCGCGCCGCGGCCCAGCCGAGCCCGAAGAAGGCCGGAAACAGCAGCAACTGCCAGTATTCGAATTCCATCGTTCAGTCAGACCTGCGGCGGGGCGACAACCCGGGCTTCGCTGCGCACGGCGGAGAGTTCGCGGCGAACGCCGGCAAGCTCGCGGCGCAGGGAAAAGATCGTGCCGAGCAGGGAGACGGCACCGAAGAAGGCGCCGGCGGCGAAGAAGGCGAGGACGACGATCACCAGCGGCGCCTGCCAGGCGGTGTCGAGGAAGAAGCGCAGCGTCACCGGATCGGTGTTCTTGATCGCGAAGGCGAACAGGAAAAGAAATATGAAGCCGCGGACCACCCACACCAGCGTTCGCATCGTTACCCCTCAGGCATAAAAAAGGGCGGCAACTCGCGTTGCCGCCCGCAATCTACCACAGCTTGCGTTCAGGAGCGCACGCAGTCGACACGCTCCCGGAGTTCCTTGCCGGCCTTGAAGTGCGGAACCCATTTCTCGGGGACACTGACCTTGTCCCCGGACTTCGGATTCCGGCCAACCCGCGGCGGACGGTAGTTCAGCGCGAAGCTGCCGAACCCCCGGATCTCGATGCGGTCGCCCTTGGCCAGCGCCTCGGACATCGCGTCGAGCATCATCTTCACCGCAAAATCGGCATCCTTCGCGACCAGCTGCGGAAACCGCGTAGCCAGCCGGGCGATCAGCTCGGACTTGGTCATGCTTAGCCTTGGTTGTTGAGTTTCGCCTTCAGCAGGGCACCCAGGTTGGTCGTGCCGGAGGCAGCGTTATCCGACGCGATCTTCTGCATCGCTTCGTGCTGCTCGGCCTGATCCTTGGCCTTGATCGAGAGGTTGATGCCGCGGGTCTTGCGATCCACGTTGATGATCATCGCCTCGATCTCGTCGCCGACCTTGAGGTGCTGCGACAGGTCCTCGATACGATCGCGCGAGAACTCGGAAGCACGCAGGTAACCTTCGACGTCGCCGTCCAGTTGCATCACGGCGCCACGGGCATCCACCGACTTCACGACACAACGGGTGATCGTGTTCTTCTCGTGGGTGGCGATGTAGTTGGTGTACGGGTCGCCTTCGAGCTGCTTGATGCCCAGCGAGATGCGCTCCTTCTCGGTGTCGATGGCGAGCACGACGGCTTCGACTTCGTCACCCTTCTTGAAGCCGCGGATCGCTTCCTCGCCGCTCTGCGACCACGACAGGTCGGACAGGTGGACGAGACCGTCGATGCCGCCGGGCAGGCCGATGAAGACGCCGAAGTCGGTGATCGACTTGATCTGGCCGCGGACCTTGTCGCCCTTCTTGTGGTTCTGCGAGAACTCTTCCCACGGATTGGCCAGGCACTGCTTCATGCCCAGCGAGATGCGGCGGCGGTCTTCGTCGATCTCGAGGATCATGACTTCGACTTCGTCGCCGAGCTGGACGACCTTGCTCGGGTGAACGTTCTTGTTGGTCCAGTCCATTTCCGAGACGTGCACCAGGCCTTCGATGCCCTGTTCGATTTCGACGAACGCGCCGTAGTCGGTGAGGTTGGTGACCTTGCCGAACAGGCGGGTGCCCTGCGGGTAGCGGCGGGCGATGCCGACCCACGGATCTTCGCCGAGCTGCTTGAGGCCGAGCGAGACGCGGTTCTTCTCGGTGTCGAACTTGAGGATCTTGGCGGTGACTTCGTCGCCGACGTTGAGCACTTCGCTCGGGTGACGGACGCGGCGCCAGGCCAGGTCGGTGATGTGCAGCAGGCCGTCGATGCCACCGAGGTCGACGAACGCGCCGTAGTCGGTGATGTTCTTGACGATGCCCTTGACGACGGCACCTTCCTTGAGGTTCTCGAGCAGCTTCTCGCGCTCTTCGCCCATCGTGGCTTCGAGCACGGCACGGCGCGAGACGACGACGTTGTTGCGCTTGCGGTCGAGCTTGATGACCTTGAATTCGAGGGTCTTGCCTTCGTACGGCGTGGTGTCCTTGACCGGACGCATGTCGACCAGCGAGCCCGGCAGGAAAGCGCGGACGCTGTTGGTCATGACGGTCAGGCCGCCCTTCACCTTGCCGGTGATCGTACCAGTGACCAGCGAGCCGTCGTTCAGCGCCTGCTCGAGGGCGTTCCAGGCGGCGATGCGCTTGGCGCGGTCGCGGCTCAAACGGGTTTCGCCGAAACCGTTCTCGAGCTGCTCGATGGCGACCTGCACGAAGTCGCCGGCCTTCACTTCGAGTTGGCCCTGGTCGTTCAGGAATTCTTCGACATCGATGTAGCTTTCGGACTTCAGGCCGGCGTTGACGACCACGAAGTTCTGGTCGACGCGGACCACTTCGGCGGTGATCACCTCACCTTGGCGCATTTCCTGGCGCGCAAGGCTTTCTTCGAAGAGGGCGGCAAAGCTTTCGTTGGCGGGGACAGCAGACATGGATTTCTTCCTTGCACCGCATCACTGCGGTAAATCAGTTAGTTAAAGACCGTCGCCGGACCTCTTCTTCCCCGGGAAGGGAAAAAACGCCCCATTCGGCTCGCCGAATCCGGCACGTCCGGATCAACAAAACCGAAGGAAGCGTCCTCGAGGGAAATCGGGCGACACCCTGGTACGACTACGACGCCGCCCAAGCCAGCACCTTGGCCACCGCTTCGTCGATGGTCAGGGCCGAGGTATCGAGCAGTTCGGCATCGTCACTTTGCCGGAGCGGCGCCACGCTGCGTTGGCTGTCGCGTTCGTCGCGTTCGCGCAAATCCTGCAAAATCGGTTGAATTGTAGCCTCAATCCCTTTTCCGATCAACTGCTTATAGCGTCGCTCGGCGCGGATCTCGACGCTCGCCGTGAGGAAAACCTTGGTTTTCGCATCGGGAAACACCACCGAGCCCATGTCGCGGCCGTCGCCGACCAGGCCCGGTGCCCGGCGGAACAGCCGCTGGCGGAACAGCAGCGCCGCGCGCACGGCGGGCAAGGCGGCGACCTTCGAGGCGCCCGAGGACATCTCCTCGGTACGGATGGCTTCGCCGACCTCCTCGCCGGCCAGCCGGATCGACTCGCCGTCGAAGACGACGTCGAGCCTGGCGGCGACCGCCGCGACGCCGGACTCGTCGTCCCAGGCGACGCCGGCGCGCCGGGCAGCCAGCGCGGTGAGGCGGTAGAGCGCCCCGGAATCGAGGTAGTGCCAGCCGAGCGCGGCGGCGACGCAGGCGGCGACGGTGCCCTTGCCCGAGGCCGACGGGCCGTCGATGGCGATCACCGGCACGGCTTCGGTCACCGTCGCCAGCCGCTCGAAGTAGTCGGGAAAGGTCTTGGCCACGCACTTCGGGTCGTTGATGCGCAGCGCGGTGCCGAACGCGGCGAGCGAGAAGCACATCGCGACGCGGTGGTCATCGTAGGTGTCGATCCCTTCCGGCGGCGACGACAGCGCCTTCGCCGGCGTCACGCGGATGTAGTCGGCGCCCTCCTCGACCTCGGCGCCGAGCTTCCGGAGCTCCTTCGCCATCGCCGCAATGCGGTCGGTCTCCTTGACGCGCCACGAGGCGATGTTGGTCAGCATCGTCGGCCCGGCGGCGAACAATGCGGTCGTCGCCAGCGTCATCGCCGCATCGGGAATGTGGTTGCAGTCGAGCGTGATGCCCGTGAGGCCGCCGGCCGGCGCCTTCGCCTCGATCCAGTTGTCGCCCATCTCGATCACCGCGCCCATCCGCGCCAGCGCGTCGGCGAAGCGCACGTCGCCCTGGATCGAATCGCGGCCGACGCCCTCGACGCGCACCGGACCGCCGCCGATGGCGCCGAGCGCGAGGAAGTACGAGGCCGACGAGGCGTCGCCCTCGACGTAGATCGTCCCCGGCGAACGGTAGCGGCTACCGGCCGGCACGACGAAGCGCTGCCAGCCGTCGCGGACGACGTTCACGCCGAAGCGGGCCATCGTCGCCAGCGTGATCTCGATGTAGGGTTTCGAGATCAGCTCGCCGACGACCTCGACCGTCGTCTCGACGCCGGTCAGCGGCAAGGCCATCAGCAGGCCGGTCAGGAACTGGCTGGAGACGTCGCCGCGCACCTTGACCACGCCGCCCGGCTTGATCTGCGCCGGCTTGAGTTGCAGCGGCGGGAAGCCCTCGTTGCCGAGGTAGGCGATGTCGGCGCCGAGCTGGCGCAGGCCGTCGACGAGGTCGCCGATCGGCCGCTCGTGCATGCGCGGCACGCCGGACACCTTGTACTGCCCACCCGCCAGGGCCAGCGCCGCAGTCAGCGAACGCACCGCGGTGCCGGCGTTACCGAGGAAGATGTCGCCGCTCTTGACCGGGAACAGGCCACCGACGCCGGCGACGCGAACGACGCCGCCGGCCTCATGGCGGATGCCGACGCCGAGCTGCTTCAGCGCCTCCAGCATGACGTGCGTGTCGTCCGAGGCGAGCAGGTCGCGCACCTCGGTCTCGCCGTCGGCCAGCGCCGACAGCAGCAGCACGCGGTTGGAGATGCTTTTCGAGCCGGGCAGGCGGACGGTGCCGCGCGCCGAGAGCAGTGGCGGGAGATCGAGGAATTCCATCAGCGTTTCCTATCGGAGGGGCCAGGGGCTGGAGGCTGGGGGCTGGCAAAAGCCTTTTCTAGCCCCTAGTCCCTAGCCCCTAAACTCTATTTGTTTCCTTCCGCCCAGGCACGGCGGGCGGTGCGGGCGGTGTCGAAGATTTCTTCCAGACGCTTGCCGTCGTTGGCGGCCAGTGCCGCGCGCATCTCGGCAAGCTGCGCCTGGTAGCGGTCGAGTTCGCCGAGCAGGGCCTCGCGGTTGGCGAGCGCGATGTCGCGCCACATCTCCGGATGGCTGGCGGCGATGCGCGTGAAGTCGCGGAAGCCGGACGCGGCAAAGGTGAAGTACAGCTCGCGGTTGTCGCGCACGGCGAGGTCATGCACCAGCGCGAACGACAGCAGGTGCGGCAGATGGCTGACCGCGGCGAACACCTGGTCGTGCTCGGCCGGCGTCAGCTCGAAGATCTGCGCGCCGCACCACTCCCAGGCCGAGCGCACGCGGGCGACGTTGAGCACCGGGTTCTCCGGCAGCGGCGTCAGCACCACCTTGCGCTCGCGGTAGAGCTCGGCCCTGGCGGCCGCGGCGCCGCTGTGCTCGGCGCCGGCGATCGGATGCGCCGGCACGAACTGGCCGATCCGGTCGCCGAAGGCCGCGCGCGCCGCGGCGACGACGTCGGACTTGGTGCTGCCGCCGTCGGTGACCACCGTGTCCGACCCGAGGTAGGGCGCGATGCGCGCCATGATCTCGGGCATCTGGCCGACCGGCGTCGCGATCAGCACGAGATCGGCGTCGGCCACCTCCTGCCCCGGGTTGGCGCCGACGCGGTCGATGATGCCGAGCTCGAGCGCCTGCGTCAGCGTGCCGAGGCTGCGGCCGAAGCCGACCACCTCGCCGACCTCGCCGGCCGCCTTCAGCGCCAGCGCGAAGGAGCCGCCGATCAGGCCGACGCCGAAGACGACGACCTTGCCGAATTCGGGTGAGTCGGCCATACGCTCAGAGCGCCTTTTCCAGCGCCTCGAGGAAGCGCAGGTTCTCGGCCTCGGTGCCGATCGTCACGCGCAACCAGTCCGGCATGCCGTAGCCGCCGATCGGGCGGACGATGACGCCCTGCTTGAGCAGCCGCTGGTTGACGCCGGCGGCGTCCATCACCTTGAAGGTGACGAAGTTGCCGTGCGCCGGGATGTGCGACAGACCGAGGCGCTTCAGGCCGGCGATGATCATCTCCATGCCGTTGCGGTTGAGCACGTAGCTCTGCGCGACGAACTCGTGGTCGTCGAGCGCGGCGACGGCGGCGGCGAGCGCCAGGTTGTTGCAGTTGAACGGTTGCCGCACGCGGTTCATCAGGTCGGCGATCTCGGCCGACGCCAGCGCGTAACCGATGCGCAGGCCGGCCAGGCCGTAGATCTTGGAGAAGCTGCGGGTGATCACCAGATTCGGGAACTCGGCCAGCCAGGCCACGGTATCGACGCGCTCGGCCGGCGGCAGGTACTCGTTGTAGGCCTCGTCGAGGACGACGATGACGTCGTCCGGCACCGCCTGCAGGAAAGCCTTCAGCTGCGGGTAGGGCAGGAAGGTACCGGTCGGGTTGTTCGGGTTGGCGACCCAGACGATGCGCGTGTCGGGGCGGATCGCCGCGCGCATCGCGTCGAGGTCGTGGCCGAAATCCTTCGCAGGAACGACGATCAGCTCGGCGCCGGTCGACAAGGTCGCCAGCGGATAGACGGCGAAGGCGTGCTGCGCGAACACCGCCGAACGGCCCGGCGCGAGGAAGACGCGGGCGACCAGGTCGAGCACGTCGTTCGAGCCGTTGCCGAGCACGATGCGCTCCGTGCCGAGACCGGTGTGGTTGGCGAGCGCCTTCTTCAGGTCGAAGTCGTCCGGGTAGCGTTCGAGCGAGTCGACCGCCTTCGCCAGCGCCGCCTTCGCCTTCGGGCTCATGCCCAGCGGGTTCTCGTTGGAGGCGAGCTTGACGATCTTGTCCACCGGGATGCCCATCTCGCGGGCCAGTTCGGTGATCGGCTTGCCCGGCAGGTAGGGCGAAATGGCGCGAACGTAGGGCAATGCCTGGTCGATGAGGGACATGGACTAACCTCGGGAAAAGGGTTCAGCGGAAATTCAATAGACCGCAGCGGGATACGAGCCGAGCACCTTCAGGTAGGCGGCCTGCTGCTGCAGCTCGGCCAGCGCCTTGGCCACCTTCGGCTCGTCGCGGTGACCATCGATGTCGACGAAGAACACGTATTCCCACAACGTGTGCCGCGCCGGCCGCGACTCCAGCCGCGTCATCGACACGCCGGCCTCGGCCAGCGGCAGCAGCAGGTTGTGCAGCGAGCCGGTGCGGTTCGGCGCCGACATGATCAGCGATGTCTTGTCGCGGCCGGAGATGCCGGCATCGAAGCGGCCGAGGACGACGAAGCGCGTCGTGTTGTTCGGCTCGTCCTCAATGTTGGCGACCAGGATCGGCACGTTGAAGCGTTCGGCGGCGGCCTCGCCGGCGATCGCCGCGGCACCCGCCTCCTGCATCGCCAGCTCGGCGGCCTGCGAGTTGCTGCCGACCGAGATGCGCGGCACGTTCGGCAGGTTGCGATTCAGCCACTCGTGGCACTGCGCCAGCGACTGGGCGTGCGAGTAGACCTTTGTCACCCGGTCGAGCGAGGGCTCGCGCGTCATCAGGTTCTGGTGGATGCGCAGCACGACCTCGCCGCAGATCTTCAGCGGCGTCGAAAACAGCAGGTCCATGCTGCGGCCGACCGCCCCCTCGGTCGAGTTCTCGACCGGCACCACCGCGTAATGCGCATGACCGGCCTCGACCTCGCGGAAGACGTCGTCGATCGACGACTGCGGCAGCAGGCGTGCGGCGTGGCCGAAATGCTTGGTCGCGGCGCTGCCGGTAAACGACCCGAGCGGGCCGAGGAAGGCCACCGACAACGGCTGTTCGAGCGACAGGCAGGTCGACATCACCTCGCGGAACAGCCAGGTCACGTTTTCGTTCGACAGCGGCCCCGGGTTCAGGCCCTGGATGCGGCGCAGCACCTGCGCCTCGCGCTCCGGCCGGTAGATGAAACCGGCCTCGCCGTGGCGCGCCTTGATCTCGCCGACCTGCTGCGCGCAACGCGCGCGCCGGTTCAGCAGCTCGAGCAGCTGCGCGTCGATGGCGTCGATCTCGTCGCGGACGACGCCCAGTTCCTTCTGCAGGTCGTCGCTCATGCCTTGCGCTTCCGGAAATCGTCCATGAACGCCACCAGCTCGCGCACGCCGTCGGTCGGCATCGCGTTGTAGATCGACGCGCGCATGCCGCCGACCGACTTGTGGCCCTTCAGCGAAACGAGTCCGGCGGCCTTCGCTTCGGCCAGGAAGTCGGCGTCGAGCTCGGAGCGCGCCAGCGTGAACGGCACGTTCATCCGCGAGCGGTCGGCGACGCGCACCGGGTTGCGGTAGAAACCCTCGCTCCCGTCGATGCAGGCGTAGAGCAGCTCGGCCTTGTGGGCGTTGATCTTCTCCATCTCGGCCAGCCCGCCCTGGCGCTTCAGCCACTGGAAGACGAGGCCCGAGACGTAGATGGCGAAGGTCGGCGGCGTGTTCAGCATCGAGCCGTTCTCGGCCATCACCGCGTAGTCCATGACCGTCGGAATCGTCGCCGGCGCACGGCCGAGCAGGTCCTCGCGGACGATCACCAGCGTCACGCCGGAGGGGCCGACGTTCTTCTGCGCGCCGGCGTAGATCAGCGCGTACTTCGACACGTCGACCGGACGCGACAGGATGTGCGAGCTGAGGTCGGCGACGATCGGCACCGCCGTTGCCGGCAGGCGCGCGCAATCGATCTCGACGCCGTGGATCGTCTCGTTGGTGCACAGGTGCAGGTAGGCCGCGTTCGGATCGAGGTCGATCTCGCCGGCATCGAGGAAGCGCGTGAAGCCGCTCGCCTCGGTGCTGCCGGCGACGCGCACATTGGCGGTGCCGGCAACGACGCGCTGCGCCTCCTTGACCGCCTTCTTCGACCACGAGCCGGTGACCAGGTAGTCGGCCGACTTGCCGGCCGGCAGCAGGTTGATCGGGATCTGCGCGAACTGCTGCGTGGCGCCGCCCTGCAGGAAGAGCACCCTGTAGTTGGCGGGGATGCCCAGCAGCTCGCGCAGGTCGGCTTCCGCCGCCTCGATGATCGAGGTGAACTCCTTGCCGCGGTGGCTCATCTCCATGACGCCGCAGCCGGCGCCGTGCCAGTCGAGCAGTTCGTCCTTGACCTGCTCCAGCACTTCCGCCGGCAGCACCGCCGGGCCGGCGCTGAAATTCCAGACGCGCGACATGTCTTCTCCTGCTTTGCGTTACTCGGTTTCTTCGTCGGTTTCGACGATCTTCTCCAGACCGGCCAGCTTCTCGCCGTCGTCGAGCGAGATCAAGGTCACGCCCTGCGTCGCGCGGCCGAGTTCGCGGATCTCCGAGACGCGGGTGCGGATCAGCACGCCGCCGGTCGTGATCAGCATGATCTCGTCCTCGTCGGTGACGAGCTTGGCGGCGACGACCTTGCCGTTGCGCTCGCTGGCCTTGATCGCCATCACGCCCTGCGTGCCGCGGCCGGAGTGGCGGAAGTCGGCAAGCGCGGTACGCTTGCCGAAGCCGTTCTCGGTGGCCACCAGCACCGTCTGCTGGTCGTTGTCGGCCACCAGCAGCGACAGCACCGCCTGGTCCTTGCCCAGCTTCATGCCGCGCACGCCGCGCGCCGGACGGCCCATCGGACGGACGTCTTCCTCGTCGAACCAGACGGCGCGGCCGGCATCGGACACCAGCACGATGTCGTTCTCGCCGTTGGTGATCTCGGCACCGATCAGGTAGTCGCCCTCGTCCAGCGCGACGGCGATGATGCCGGCCTTGCGCGGGTTGGAGAACTCGGACAGCGGGGTCTTCTTGACCGTGCCCTGCGAGGTCGCCATGAAGATGAAGCGGTCCTGCGCGAATTCCTTCACTGGCAGGATGGCGTTGATCTTCTCGCCTTCCTCCAGCGGGAACATGTTCACGATCGGCTTGCCGCGGCTGTTGCGGCTGCCCTGCGGCACTTCGTAGACCTTGATCCAGTAGACACGACCGCGGTTCGAGAAGCACAGGATGTAGTCGTGCGTGTTGGCGACGAACAGGTGGTCGACGAAATCGTCTTCCTTGATCGCCGCTGCCTGCTTGCCGCGGCCGCCGCGGCGCTGCGCGCGGTAGTCGGCGAGCGGCTGCGACTTGATGTAGCCGGTGTGCGACAGCGTCACCACCATGTCCTGCGGCGTGATCAGGTCCTCGATGCCGAGGTCCTGCGTGTGCGTGACGATCTCCGAGCGGCGCTTGTCGCCGAACTGCTCCTTCACTTCCTTCAGCTCGTCGCCGATGATCTGCGTGATGCGCTCGGGGCGCGCGAGGATGTCCATCAGGTCGGTGATCTTCTCCAGCAGCTCGCGGTAGTCGGCGACGATCTTGTCGCGCTCGAGGCCGGTCAGGCGCTGCAGCCTGAGTTCGAGGATGGCCTGGGCCTGCGCGTCGGAGAGCAGGTAGCCCTTCTTGGACAGGCCGAATTCGAGGCCGAGGCCTTCCGGACGCGTCGCATCCATCGCCGCGCGCGCCAGCATCTCGCCGACCGTCGGCGAGGTCCACAGCTTGCCCATCAGGCCGCGCTTGGCGTCGGCCGGGGTCGGCGCCGCCTTGATCAGCGCGATGATCTCGTCGACGTTGTCGAGCGCCACGGCCAGGCCTTCCTGGGTATGCGCCTTCTCGCGCGCCTTGCGCAGTTCGTAGACGGTACGGCGGGTGACCACCTCGCGCCGGTGCGCGAGGAAGCAGTCGAGCATCTGCTTCAGGTTCAACAGGCGCGGCTGGCCGTCGACCAGCGCCACCATGTTCATGCCGAAGGTGTCCTGCAGCTGCGTCTGCTTGTACAGGTTGTTGAGCACGACCTCGGGGATCACGTCGCGCTTCAGCTCGATCACCACGCGCATGCCGGACTTGTCGGACTCGTCCTGGATGTGCGAGATGCCGTCGATCTTCTTGTCGTTGACCAGCTCGGCGATCTTCTCGAGCAGCGTGCGCTTGTTCACCTGGTAGGGCAGCTCGTCGACGATGATCGCCTGCTTGTTGCCCTTCTCCAGGTCCTCGACGTGCGTGCGCGCGCGCATGACGACGCGGCCGCGGCCGGTGCGGTAGCCGTCGCGGACGCCGGCGATGCCGTAGATGATCGCCGCGGTCGGGAAGTCCGGCGCCGGGATGATCTCGATCAAGTCGTCGACGGTCAGCTCCGGGTTGTTCAAGAGCGCCAGACAGCCGTCGACCACCTCGTTCAGGTTGTGCGGCGGGATGTTCGTCGCCATGCCGACGGCGATGCCGGCCGAGCCGTTGATCAGCAGGTTCGGGATGCGCGCCGGCAGGATCAGCGGTTCCTGCTCGGAACCGTCGTAGTTCGGGCCGAAATCGCAGGTTTCCTTGTCGATGTCCTCGAGCAGCTGGTGGCCGATCTTGGCCATGCGCACTTCGGTGTAACGCATCGCCGCGGCGTTGTCGCCGTCGACCGAGCCGAAGTTGCCCTGGCCATCGACCAGCATGTAGCGCAGCGAGAAGTCCTGCGCCATGCGCACGATGGTGTCGTACACCGCGGTGTCGCCGTGCGGGTGGTACTTACCGATGACGTCGCCGACGACGCGGGCCGACTTCTTGTAGGCCTTGTTCCAGTCGTTGCCGAGCTCGTGCATCGCGTAGAGCACGCGGCGATGCACCGGCTTCAGGCCGTCGCGCACGTCCGGCAGCGCGCGGCCGACGATCACGCTCATCGCGTAATCGAGGTAGGAGCGCCGCATCTCGTCTTCGAGGCTGATCGGCAGGGTTTCCTTGGCGAATTGTTGCGTCTGTTCCATATCGGGTCCGGATGCCGCTTGAGGGCGGCTTATGTTGTCGTCTTGGCGAAACGGGGAATTCTACCATGCCGCGGAAGCCCGGCCCCGCCGCCCGTCTTTCGCGCAACAGTACTTGAATTTCCAAGCACAAATGCTTGAAGCTGCGCAAAACTTCGTGCTTAAATCCGCAGCACAGCACCGCCGGAAAATGCGAAACACTAACGGCAATCCAGGAGGAGTCATCTTGAAACTCAAATTCATCGCTCAATCACTTACCGCCATCGGCCTCTTCGCCGCGGCGGCTGTGGCCCAGGCCCAGGCGACGGACCGCATCTACGTCATCGACGGCCGCGGCGAAGTCGCCCGCAGCGGCCACGAAGCCAACGGCGCCGTCGCCCCGACCTCGTCGGGCAAGGGCCTGTGCTGGCGCACCGGCTTCTGGACGCCGGCCGCCGCCGCCAACGACGCAGCCGGCTGCGCCTGCGACAAGGACCTGCTGCCGAAGGAGAAATGCGAGCCGAAGGCCGCTCCCGCCCCGGCGCCCGCCCCGGCCGCAGCGCCTGCTCCGGCAGCGAAGAAGGCCATCACCATCTCGGCCAAGGAACTCTTCGACTACGACAAGGCGGTCCTCAAGCCCGAAGGCAAGGCGGCGATCGACCGCGAAGTCTTCGCCAAGCTGAAGGACGTCGGCCCGATCCGCCAGGTGCTGGTCACCGGCCACACCGACCGCCTCGGCTCGCAGCAATACAACCAGAAGCTCTCGGAGAAGCGCGCCGAAGTGGTCAAGGCCTACCTGGTGTCGAAGGGCATGCCGGCCGACAAGATCGAAACGATGGGTGCCGGCAAGACGCAACCGGCGACCGGCGTGCCGAAGTGCGACGACACGCTGCCGAAGAAGAAGCTGGTCGAATGCCTGGCGCCGCACCGCCGCGTGACGATCGACGTCACCGCCGATCCGAAGTAATCGGGGGCACACCCGAAAGACTCGCAAAAACCCCGCTCCGGCGGGGTTTTTTGTCCCCAACCCAAGCCCCGGGAGAGGCCATGGAAAGCATCGACCTGCTGATCCGCGCCCGCTGGATCATCCCGATCGAACCGGCCGGAACGATCCTCGACAACCACGCCGTTGCCGTCGACGGCGGCCGCATCATCGCCGTGCTGCCGGCGGCGGCCGCGGCCGAGCGCTTCGCGCCGCGCCGGGAAACAACGCTCGACCGGCACGTGCTGCTGCCCGGCCTGGTCAACCTGCACTGCCACGCGGCGATGACGCTGCTGCGCGGGCTCGCCGACGACACGCCGCTGATGACCTGGCTGCAGGAGCACATCTGGCCGGCCGAGGGCAGGCACGTCTCGGCCGAGTTCGTGCACGACGGCACGCTGCTCGCCTGCGCCGAAATGCTGCGCGGCGGCATCACCTGCTTCAACGACATGTACTTCTTCCCGGAGGCCGCAGCACGCGCCGTCGCCACCTCCGGCATGCGCGCGGTGATCGGCCTGCCGCTGCTCGAGTTCCCGACCAACTACGCCGCCGACGCCGACGACTACCTGGCCAAGGGGCTGGCCGCGCGCGACGCGCTGCGCGACCAGCCGCTGCTGCATTTCGCGCTGGCGCCGCACGCGCCCTATACCGTCAGCAACCGCAGCTTCGAGCGCATCGTCACGCTGACCGGCGAGCTCGACCTGCCGGTGCACCTGCACGTCCACGAGACGCAGGCCGAAATCGACGAGAGCCTGCGCAGCTACGGCATGCGACCGCTGGAGCGGCTGCGCCGGCTGGGCGTCGTCGGCCCCAACCTGATCGCCGTGCACGCGGTGCATCTCGACCCGGGCGAAATCGCGCTGCTCGCCGCCGAAGGCGCCTCGGTCGCACACTGCCCGACCTCCAACCTCAAACTCGCCAGCGGCATCGCGCCGGTGACGGCGATGCTCGCGCAGGGCGTCAACGTCGGCATCGGCACCGACGGCGCCGCCAGCAACAACCGCCTCGACCTGTTCACCGAGATGCGCCTGGCGGCGCTGCTGGCCAAGGGTGCCAGCGGCGACGCCAGAGCGATGAACGCGCACCAGGCGCTGCACGCCGCGACGCTCGGCGGCGCCCGCGCCCTCGGCCTCGACCGCGAGATCGGCTCGCTCGTCGCCGGCAAGTCGGCCGACCTCTGCGCCGTCAGCCTCGACGACCCGGCGCTCGCCCCCTGCTATGCCCCCGAATCGCACATGGTTTATGTTGCCGGAAGGGAAAACGTCAGCCACGTCTGGGTTGCCGGGCAAATGATGCTGGAAAACCACACCCTGAGCGGTTTTTTGAAAAAGGACTTGGAAAATCTCGCAGCGATATGGCAAACTAGAATTTGTCCGCGCGCGCACCAGTCCTGACAAGGGTTTCGGCGTTGTTTGCGGCCCGATACTGGCTGTCCAATCACTAAACGAGGGAAACGAATGAAGAAAATCGCCAAGCAATCCCTGATGGTCGTTGTCGCGGCCGCCATGGGTCTGGGCGCCGCTGCCGCGCAAGCGCAGACGGCCGCCGATCGCGTTTATGTCATCGACGGACGCGGCGAAGTCGCCCGCAGCGGCCACGAAGCCAACGGCACCGTCGCCCCGACCTCGTCGGGCAAGGGCCTGTGCTGGCGCACCGGCTTCTGGACGCCGGCCGCTGCCGCCAACGACCCGGCCGGCTGTGCCTGCGACAAGGACCTGCTGCCGAAGGAGAAGTGCGAGCCGAAGGCTGCCGCTCCGGCCGCCCCCGCCGCCAAGCCGACGCCGAAGCCCGCCGCCGCCAAGATCACGCTGGCCGCCGACGCGCTGTTCGACTTCGACAAGGCCGTCCTCCGTCCGGAAGGCAAGAAGTCGCTGGATGACCTGGTCGCCAAGTCCGGCGCGCTGAACCTGGAAGTCATCATCGCCGTCGGCCACACCGACCGCCTCGGTTCCGACGCCTACAACCAGAAGCTGTCCGAGAAGCGCGCCGCCGCCGTCAAGACCTACCTGGTGAGCAAGGGCATCGAAGCCAACAAGGTCTACACCGAAGGCAAGGGCGAGAAGCAGCCGAAGACCGGCAAGGAGTGCAAGGGCGACAAGAAGACCAAGGCGCTGATCCAGTGCCTGCAGCCCGACCGCCGCGTCGACATCGAAATCATCGGCACCCAGAAGTAATTCTGCCCGCCGAACGAAAAGCCCTGCGCGAGCAGGGCTTTTTTCTTTCCATCTCCGCAATGCAACGAGCATGATCAACGCCGACCCGACCGAACTGCAGAAATTCAGCGACCTCGCCCACCGCTGGTGGGACCCGCACAGCGAGTTCCGCCCCTTGCACGAAATCAACCCGCTGCGCCTCGACTGGATCGACCGCCACGTCGGCCTCGCCGGCAAGAAGGTGCTCGACGTCGGCTGCGGCGGCGGCCTGCTCAGCGAGGGCATGGCCGGCCGCGGCGCCGCCGTCACCGGCATCGACCTCTCGGAGAAGGCGCTCGGCGTCGCCCGCCTGCACCTGCTCGAGAGCGGGCGCAGCGTCGACTACCGGCACACCTCGGCGGAGGCGCTGGCCGAAGCCGAACCCGGCGCCTACGACGTCGTCACCTGCCTGGAGATGCTCGAGCACGTACCCAACCCGGCCAGCACGATCGCCTCCTGCGCGGCGCTGGTGAAGCCCGGCGGCCACGTTTTCTTCTCGACCATCAACCGCAATCCGAAGGCCTACCTGCTGGCGGTGATCGGCGCCGAATACGTGCTGCGCCTGCTGCCGAAGGGCACCCACGACTATGCAAAATTCATCAAACCTTCGGAATTGGCACGTTGGGCGAAGAGCGTCGGGCTGGAACTCGACGAGGTGATCGGCATGAGCTACAACCCCTTCGCGCAGAGCTACTCGCTCGGCCGCGATACCGACGTCAATTACCTCGTCCACGCCGTCCGCAATGCCTGATTTACGGCCGCAGGCCGTCCTTTTCGACCTCGACGGCACCTTCGCCGACACCGCGCCCGACCTCGGCGCCGCGCTCAACGCGCTGCGCGCCGAACTCGGACTCGCGCCGGTCGACCTGTCGGTCCTCCGCCCGTACACCTCGCAAGGGGTGCGCGGCATGCTCGGCGCCGGCCTCGGCCTGCGCCCGGACCACCCCGACTACCCCGGCCTCCACCGGCGCTTCCTCGGCCACTACCAGCAGGCGCTGTGCGTGCACACCCGCCTCTTCGACGGCATCGCCGCGCTGGTCGACACCGTCGAGCGGCAGCAGCTGCGCTGGGGAATCGTCACCAACAAGTCGCAGCGCTTCACGCTGCCGCTGATGCACCAGCTCGGCTACGCACGCCGCGCCGCCTGCCTGGTCAGCGGCGACTCGTCGCCGCGCACCAAGCCGCACCCGCAGCCGATGCGGCTGGCCTGCGCGGTCGCCGGCTGCGCACCGGAGCGCGCGCTCTACGTCGGCGACGACCGTCGCGACATCGACGCCGGCCGCGCCGCTGGCATGGTCACCGTCGCCGTCCGCTACGGCTACCTCGGCGACAGCGGCCCGATCGAGGAGTGGGGTGCCGACCATCTGGTCGACCACCCGGACGCGATCGCCGCATTGCTCAACGGCTGAACCCCCGAAATTCTTTTTCCGGCCACCGGTTGAAATCCCCCGGGGTCGCCCCCATAATTGCCGTACGGTCGTAATTCCGGCAACCCGGAAGCGTTCTGGACGGCGGTTCGATTCCGCCCACCTCCACCACAGGGGGGGTGATCTGGTCTCGACAGGGCGAAAGAAGGCGAGCAGGCGGCCCGAAAGGCGACGGACGTAATCCGCGCAAATCCACAAACGCCAACGATGAGCGTTTCGCAATGGCCGCTTAAGGCCTGCTGAGGACATAGCCGTCCGATAAACAGAATGGCTATCGGCGGGGGCTTCGGCCCCCGTCGTCATTTCCGCTTCCCGGTCGCCGGCGGCCGCGCTCAGGCGCCCCCCAAGCGCGACAGCGCCGAGGCCCCTCCGCCCCGTGATGCGCGGTGCGCAGCTCAGGCGGCCGGCAGGGTGAGCGCAAAGACGGTCATCTCGTCCTCGCGCCCGACGCTGATCTCGCCGCCGTGCGCGACCAGGATCGAGCGGGTGATCGCCAGCCCCAGCCCGGCCTCCTCGCCGCTGCGCTGGCGCGAGCTGTCGGCGCGATAGAAACGGTCGAACAGCCGTGCGCGATGCACCTCCGGAATCGGCTCGCCCGAATTGAGCACGGCCAGGCGGACGACGCCGTCGGCGGCAGCGATGCGGACGACGATGCAGCCCTGCTGCGGGGTGTAGCGGATCGCGTTGGAGAGCAGGTTGCTCAAGGCCCGGCGCAGCATCAGCCGGTCGCCGAGCGCGGTCCCCTCGCCGTCTACGCGCAGCGAGATTTCCTTCTCCTCGGCGAGCGCGTCGTAGAACTCGAACAGCTCGCGGATCTCGGCGGCGAGGTCGACCGGCCGCCGCTCGGGAACGATCAGCCCGTTCTCGGCCTTGGCCAGGAACAGCATGTCGGAGACCATGCGCGCCATGCGCTCCAGCTCCTCGGCGTTGGAGGCGAGCACGTCGCGGTAGTCGTCGGCGCTGCGTGCGCGCGACAGCGTGACCTGCGTCTGCGTCAGCAGGTTGCTGACCGGCGTGCGCAGCTCGTGGGCGAGATCGGACGAAAAGTCGGAGAGGCGCCGGAACGAGTCCTCCAGCCGCGCCAGCATCTCGTTCAGCGTCCGCGCCAGCGCCGCCAGCTCGGCCGGCACGCTCTCCTCCGCCAGCCGGAAGTCGAGGCGGTGCGCGGTCACCGCCGCCGCCTCGCGGCGCATCGCCTGCAGCGGCGCCAGCCCGCGGCGCACGGCGACCCAGCCGAGGACGCCGGTGGCCAGCGCGGCGAGGACGACGACTGCCCACAGCGTGGCGAGGAAGGAGCGCATGAAATGCTCGTGGTGGGCAAGGTCGGTGGCCACCGCGACCAGCGCCGGCCCGCCGCCGACTTCGCTGTCGAGCGCGCTGACGAAGCCGCGGAAGCGTCGGCCGGCGGCGTTGCTCCAGATCGCCGGCCGCGGCGCCCCGACTGCCGCCGGCAGCAGCTGCAGCAGCGGGAATTCGGCATCGCCGGCGACGAACAGCGGCACGCCGTCGGCGCGCAGCACCGCCAGCGCCAGGCCGTCGTGGCCGACCAACGCGTCGGCCAGTAGCCGCGACAGCTCACCGAGTTCGCTGCCGCCGCCGGTGGCCGCCAGCGCGTGGCGGACCAGCTGCTGCTTGCCCTGCAGCACCTCCATGTCGAGGTCCTCGAAGTGCCGGTCGACCAAGCGGCCGACGAGCAGGCCGAGCAGCAGCAGCACGGTCGAGGCGAGCAGCGCGAACAGCGCCGTCAGCCGGAAGGTGATCGACCGCGTCGCCTGGCCCGTCGTCGCCGGCATCAGGCCTCTCCGGCGACTTCCAGCACGTAGCCCATGCCGCGCACGGTGCGGATCAGCTTCGGCTCGAAGCCGTCGTCGACCTTGGCGCGCAGGCGGCGCACCGCGACCTCGATGACGTTGGTGTCGCTGTCGAAGTTCATGTCCCACACCTGCGAGGCGATCAGCGAGCGCGGCAGCACCTCGCCCTGGCGGCGCAGCAGCAGCTCGAGCAGCGCGAACTCCTTGGCGGTGAGGTCGATGCGCCGGCCCGAGCGGGTCACCCGCCGGCGCAGCGGGTCGAGTTCGAGATCGGCGGCGCGCAGCGTCTCCGCTTCCTTGCTGCGGCCGCCGCGGCGCAGCAGCGTGCGCACGCGCGCGAGCAGCTCGGAAAAGGCGAAGGGCTTCACCAGATAGTCGTCGGCGCCGAGTTCGAGGCCGTGCACGCGGTCGTCGATGTCGTCGCGCGCGGTCAGGAAGAGCACCGGCATCTCCCTGCCGGCGCCGCGGATGCCCTGCAGGATCTGCCAGCCGTCGAGGCCGGGCAGCATCACGTCGAGGACGACCAGGTCGTAGGCCTCGGCGAGCGCCAGGTGCAGGCCGTCGCGGCCGTCGCGCGCGAGGTCGACGACGAAGCCGGCCTCGACCAGCCCCTGCTTCAGGTAGTCGCCGGTCTTCGTTTCGTCCTCGACGACGAGGATCTTCATGCGGGCCTCCCCAGGCGGTAGTCGCGGGCGGCGGGATGCACGCCCAGCGCGATTTTGCGGCAACGCGAACGCAGCCGCACGCAGATTACAAGAATGTAATCCATGCGTCAGTCCGACCTTCGTCGTTCGCGTGCACAATGGCGCTTTTCCCGCCGCCGCCCATCCATGAAACGAATTTTCGCCGGCGCCCTCGCCGCGCTCGCCGCCGTCACCGGCGGTTTCTCGCTGGTCGCCCACAGCGGCTTCATCGACGTCGCCGCCGACGCGCCGCACCCGCCGGCGCTGACGCGCCTCGTCGAGTGGGTGCGCAAGCAGTCGATCGACCGGCGCAGCACCGATGTCGAGATTCCCGGCGACCTCGCCGACGGCGAGCGCATCCGCCGCGGCGCCGGCAACTACGCGGCAATGTGCGCCAGCTGCCACCTGGCGCCCGGGGTCGCCGACAGCGAGCTGCGCCAGGGTCTCACCCGCCGCCGCCGAACCTCGCCGCACCGTCGCCGACCGGCGATGCGCGGCTGCCGGCGCGCCAGTTCCGCGTCATCAAGCACGGCGTCGCCGCCACCGGCATGCCGGCCTGGGGCAAGGTCGGCATGCAGGACAGCGAGGTCTGGGACCTGGTCGCCTTCCTGCAGGTGCTGCCGACGCTCGACGCCGCGCAGTACCGCCAGCGCATCGCTGCCAGCGACGGCCATTCGCACGCCGGCGCCGAGCAGCATGCCGCCCACCTCGGCCAGATCGCCGCCCCCTCCGGCAAGCGCGGCGGCAAGGCGCACGACCACGCCGGGCACCGGCACTGACGCCGGGCGCAGATGACCGAAATGTAATGTCCGGGTCAGCTTCCTGTCGGGAAGCCCCCGCGATACTGACGCCATTCGCCAGCCAAGGAACGCGCACCATGCCCTTCTCCATCCCGCCCCGCCTCCGCCGCGCCGTCGCCGCCCTGTGCCTGGCGATGGCTGTCGTCCCGGCGCTCGCCTCGCCGGCGACCCCGGTCGAGGTCTACAAGAGCCCCTACTGTGGCTGTTGCACCGAATGGGTCGAGCACCTGCGCAAGAACGGCTTCGCGGTGACGACGCACGACGTCGACGACGTGCCGGCGGCCAGGAAGAAGCTGGGCATGCCCGAGCGGCTCGGCTCCTGCCACACCGCGCGCATCGGCAACTACGTCGTCGAGGGCCACGTCCCGGCCGCCGACATCCAGCGCCTGCTGAAGGAAAAGCCGAAGGCGCTCGGCCTCGCCGTCCCCGGCATGCCGCCGGGCTCGCCGGGAATGGAAAGCCCGCGCCCGGTGCCCTATCAGACCCTGCTCGTGCAGCCCGACGGCAGCACGCGCGTCTTCGCCCAACATTGACCCGGAAAGGAAAGCCCGCCATGCGTTCAATGCCCACTCCGTCCCGCGCCCGCCGTCTGCTGCTCCCGGCCCTTGCCGCCGCAGCGCTGGCGGCCGCCGCGCCCGCTGCGTTCGCCAACACCGATCACGGCAGCCACGCCGGCCACGGCAGCATGCAGGCGGCGCCGGCGGCGACGCTTGCCGACGGCATCGTCAAGAAGCTCGACCAGGCGGCCGGCCGCATCGTCATCGCGCACGGCCCGCTGCCGAACGGCATGCCGGCGATGACCATGCCCTTCGCGCTGAAGGACACCGCCTGGTTCGGCAAGCTCAAGGAAGGGCAGAAGATCCGCTTCAGCATCGAGGACGTGAAGGGCGTGCTGACCGTGCGCCATCTCGAAACCGTAAAATAAGATCCGGGAGTGGCCGGCCCGGCCCAGCCAGGGAGACCCGTATGACACGAAGAACGACGGGACAAGCGCTGCGCCTCGCCGCGCTCGCGACACTGCTCGCCGGCAGCCTGCCGGCCGCGGCGGAAAGCCACGCCGGACGCGGCGACGGCCTGCCCGGCGCCAGCATCGAATCGCTGCTCGACTACGCGCGGACGCGCAACCCCGAACTCGCCGCGATGCGCTACGAGGCGGAAGCCGCCGGCGAGCGCGTCGCTCCGGCAGGCGCGCTGCCCGACCCGAAGTTCCGCGCCGAGCTGCGCGACATCACGCGCATGGGCGAGCAGAAGGCGACGCTGTCGCCGAGCCAGGTCGGCAGCACCAAGTACCTGCTGATGCAGGACCTGCCCTGGTACGGCAAGCGCGACCTCAGGCGCGAAATCGCCGAACAGGAGGCGGAAGGCGCCAAGGGGCGCGCGCACGGCACCTGGAGCGAGATCGCCGGCCGCCTGAAAGCGGCGCATGCGCAGCGCTACTACGTGCAGCGGAACGCCGAGCTGGCGCAGGAAATCCTCGACCTGATGGGGCGCCTGGAAAAGGTCGCGCAGGCGCGCTACGCCGGCGGCCTCGCCGCGCAGCAGGACGTCATCCGCGCGCAGGTCGAGCAGACGGCGATGCGCAACGAACTGCTGGCGCTGGAAAACGAACGCCACCACCTGCAAGCCCGCGTCAATGCGCTGCTCGCGCGCCCGGCGCAGGCGCCGCTGGCCGACGCGGAACGGCTGCGCCCGCTGCCGGCGCCGGCCCGGCTCGACGCGGCGGCGCTGGAGGATCGCCTGCGCGCGAAGAACCCGCAGCTGTTCGCCGCCGACGCGCAGATCCGCGCCGCCGAGAAGGGGCGCGAGCTGGCCTACAAGAACCGCTACCCGGACTTCACCGTCGGCGTCTCGCCGATCCAGTACCAGAGCTCGGTGCGGGAATGGGAGCTGATGGTCGAGCTGAACATCCCGCTGCAGCAGTCGTCGCGCCGCGCGCAGGAGCGCGAATCGGAAGCGATGCTCGCCGCCGCCCGCGCGCGCAAGGAGGCGACGAGCTGGCAGCTGCTCGGCGAGCTTTCGGAAAACCTCGGCGGCATCGACACCGCCCGGCGCAGCGAGCTGCTCGCCAGCAACCAGCTCCTGCCGCAGGCCGAAACCAGTTTCCGCGCCGCGCTCGCCGGCTACGAGAACGGCAAGGTCGACTTCGCGACGCTGCTCGACGCCCAGCGGCAGATCCGGCAGGCGAAGCAGAACCGGCTGAAGGCGCAGGTCGAGGCGCAGCTGCGCCTGGCCGAGATCGAACGACTGTTGGGAGAAGAACTTTGACCACGGGAAACCCCTCGGCCACGCACAAGGGCGCCGGCATCGCGCTGGCGCTGCTCGCCGCGATCGCCGCCGCCGGCGGCGGCTACTGGCTCGGCAGCCGCGGCGCGCAGCCGGTCGCGGGCGCGCCGGTCGCCGCGGCACCGCCGGCCGACGGCGGCAAGCAGGAAAGGAAGCTGCTCTACTACCGCAACCCGATGGGCCTGCCCGACACCTCGCCGGTGCCGAAGAAGGACCCGATGGGCATGGACTACATCCCGGTCTACGCGGGCGAGCAGGATGAGGATGCCAGCCTTCCCGGCACGCTCAAGCTGAGCACCGAGAAAGTGCAGAAGCTCGGCGTGAAGAGCGAGGCGGCACAGCTGCGCGCACTCGGCCGCAGCGTGCGCGCCGTCGGCCGCGTCGAGCCGGACGAGCGTCGCCTGTACGCGATCTCGCCGAAGTTCGAGGGCTACGTCGAGCGCCTGCACGTTAACGTCACCGGCCAGCCGGTCGGCAAGGGGCAGCCGCTGTTCGAGGTATACAGCCCCGAGTTGGTCTCGGCGCAGCGCGAATACGCGATCGCGAAGGAAGGCATCGCCTCGCTGGCCGACGCCGGCGGCACGGCGCAGGCCGGCATGAACCAGCTCGCCGAATCGGCGAAGGCGCGGCTCAGGAACTGGGACATCTCCGAGGAGCAGCTGAAGGCGCTCACTGCCTCCGGCGAGGCGAAGCGCACGCTGACCTTCCGCTCGCCGGTGGCCGGCATCGTCACCGAGAAGAAGGCCGTGCAGGGTATGCGCTTCATGCCCGGCGAGGCGCTCTACCAGATCGCCGACCTGTCATCGGTGTGGGTCATCGCCGACGTCGCCGAGCAGGACATCGGCCAGGTGAAGACCGGGGCGAAGGCGAGCGTGCGCATCGACGCCTACCCGGACAAGACCTTCGAGGGCCGGGTCGCCTACGTCTACCCGACGCTGCAGGCCGGGACGCGGACGGTGCCGGTACGCATCGAGCTCGCCAACCCCGGCCTGCTGCTGAAGCCGGCGATGTTCGCGCAGGTCGAGCTGCGCCTCGGCGAGCGGGCGCCGGCGCTGACCGTGCCGGCCTCGGCGGTGATCGACAGCGGCACCCGCCGCGTCGTGCTGGTGCGCCACGGCGAAGGCCGCTTCGAGCCGCGCGAGGTGAAGACCGGCGCGCGCAGCGACGACTACGTCGAGATCCTCGACGGCGTGAAGGACGGCGAACAGGTGGTCGTCGCCGCCAACTTCCTGATCGACGCCGAGAGCAACCTGAAGGCCGCGCTCGGCGGCCTCGCGGCGGCGCCGGCCGCCGCATCGACGGACGCCCCGGCGAAGGCCGTCGGCCACCAGGCCGAGGGCAGCGTCGACAGCCTCGACGCCGTTGCCGGCACGCTGATGCTGCAGCACGGCGCGGTGCCCAGCCTGAAATGGCCGGCGATGACGATGGAATTCAAGGCGGCCAATCCGGCGCTGCTGCAGGGCCTGAAGCCAGGCACCGCGGTTGCCTTCGAGTTCGTCGAACGGCAGCCGGGGGAGTGGGTGGTGACGAAGATCGCGCCGAAGGCCGCACAAGAACACAAACGCTGATCTCCCCCTCCCCTTCGCCCCAAAGGAAGTCCCCTTGGGGGACAAGGGGAGGGCCGGGGTGGGGATGGGGGCATCGATGAAAGGCCAGACCAGCCATTCGATTCTGGACGAGCAACGTCAGAAATCGTTGCGAAAGAACATGACCGACGCCGAGAATCGCCTGTGGCAACGCCTGCGCGGCCGGCAGATCGCCAGTTGCAAGTTCCGCCGCCAACATCCGTTTCTGGATTACGTGCTCGATTTCGTCTGCCTTGAGCGGCGACTGGTGATCGAGGTGGACGGCGGGCAGCATCTGGAGAGCGAGCGCGATGCAGGGCGGGATCGGAGGATTGAAAATGCCGGGTTTCGCGTGCTGCGCTTCTGGAACAATCAGGTATTGCAGGAAATCGAGGCAGTGGTTGAAGCGATTCATCTGGCGCTGACGAAAGAACCCCATCCCCACCCCAGCCCTCCCCTTGAAGGGGAGGGAGAAGAACCATTCCACGCCGTTGATACGGGGCTCCCCTCCCCCTTCAAGGGGGAGGCCGGGAGGGGGATGGGGGCCAACAACAATCAAGAGAAAGAACCATGCTGAACGCCGTCATTGATTGGTCCGGCCGCAACCGCTTCCTCGTCCTCCTGGCCACGCTGTTCGTCGTGCTGGCCGGCATCTTCGCCGTGCTCAGGACGCCGATCGATGCGCTGCCCGACCTCTCCGACGTGCAGGTGATCGTCTACACGGAGTATCCGGGGCAGGCGCCGCAGGTGGTCGAGGACCAGGTCACCTACCCGCTGACGACGGCGATGCTGTCGGTGCCGAAGTCGAAGGTGGTGCGCGGCTTCTCGTTCTTCGGCGCCTCCTTCGTCTACATCATCTTCGAGGACGGCACCGACATCTACTGGGCGCGCTCGCGCGTGCTCGAATACCTCAACTTCGCCGCCGGCCGCCTGCCGAAGGGCGTCACGCCGCAGATCGGCCCGGACGCCACCGGCGTCGGCTGGGTCTACCAGTACGCGCTGGTCGCCAGGGAAAAGACGCTGGCCGAACTGCGCACGATCCAGGACTGGTTCCTGCGCTACCAGCTGACCAAGGCGCACGGCGTCGCCGAGGTGGCGTCGATCGGCGGCTTCGTGCAGACCTACCAGGTCACCGTCGACCCGGTTAAGCTGCGCGCCTACGGCGTGCCGCTGGCGAAGGTGGCGCAGGCGATCCGCGACTCGAACCGCGACGTCGGCGGCCGCGTCGTCGAGATGGCCGAGACCGAGTACATGGTACGCGGCAAGGGCTACCTGCGCGGCAAGGCGGACCTCGAGCAGCTGGTGGTGAAGGCCGAGAAAGGCACGCCGGTGCTGGTGCGCGACATCGCCCGCGTCGAACTCGCGCCGGACGAGCGGCGCGGCCTGACCGAGCTCAACGGCGACGGCGAGGTGGTCTCCGGCATCGTCATGGCGCGCTACGGGCAGAACGCGCTGGAGGTCATCCACAACGTCAGGGACAAGATTGCCGAGGTCTCGTCCGGCCTGCCCGAAGGCGTGTCGGTGGAGACCGTCTACGACCGCTCCGAGCTGATCCACCGCGCGATCGACACGCTGAAGACGACGCTGATCGAGGAAAGCCTGATCGTCGCGCTGGTGTGCATCGTCTTCCTGCTGCACGTCAGGAGCGCGCTGGTCGCCATCCTGATGCTGCCGGTCGGCGTGCTGATCGCCTTCATCGCCATGCGCGCGCTCGGCATGAACTCGAACCTGATGAGCCTGGGCGGCATCGCCATCGCGATCGGCGCGATGATCGACGCGGCGATCGTGATGATCGAGAACGCGCACAAGCACCTCGAACGCCTGCCGCCCGAGCACGACGGCACCGCGCGCACGGCGGCGCTGCTGCAGGCCTGCCGCGAGGTCGGCCCGGCGCTGTTCTTCTCGCTGTTGATCATCACCGTCTCCTTCCTCCCGGTATTCACGCTGGAGGCGCAGGAAGGGCGCCTGTTCGCGCCGCTGGCCTGGACCAAGACCTTCGCCATGGCCGGCGCCGCGCTCTTGTCGGTGACGCTGGTGCCGGTGCTGATGCTGTTCTTCGTCCGCGGCCGCATCCTGCCGGAGGCGAAGAACCCGGTGAACCGCTTCCTGATCTGGGGCTACCGGCCGATCATCACCGCCGTCATGCGCTTCAAGAAGACGACGATCCTGCTCGCCGTGCTGGCGCTGGCCGCGTCGATCTACCCGGCGACGCGACTCGGCTCCGAATTCATGCCGACCTTGAACGAAGGGACCCTCTTCTACATGCCGGCCTCGCTGCCCGGGATGTCGATCACCAAGGCCGCCGAGGTGCTGCAGACGCAGAACAAGATCATCAAGAGTTTTCCCGAGGTGGCCTCGGTCTACGGCAAGGCCGGGCGCGCCAACACCGCGACCGACCCGGCGCCGACCGAGATGTTCGAGACGGTGATCAACCTCAAGCCGGAGTCCGAATGGCGACCGGGCATGAACATCGACCAGCTGATCGCCGAGCTGGACAAGGCGCTGCAGTTCCCGGGCATCGCCAACTCGTGGACGATGCCGATCAAGGCGCGCATCGACATGCTGTCGACCGGCATCCGCACGCCGATCGGGATCAAGGTCTTCGGCAAGGACCTGGCCGAGATGGAGCGGCTGGCGAAGGAGATCGAGGCCGTCGTCAAGGCCGTGCCGGGCACCAGCAGCGCCTTCGCCGAGCGCATCACCGGCGGCTTCTACCTGAACATCGAGCCCGACCGCGCGCAGCTGGCGCGCTACGGGCTGGCCGTCGGCGAGCTGCAGGACGTGATCGCCGCCGCGCTCGGCGGCGAGATGGTGACGACCACGGTCGAGGGCCGCGAGCGCTTCGCGGTGACCGTGCGCTACCCGCGCGAGCTGCGCAGCGACCCGCAGCGCATCGCGCGCGAGGTGCTGGTGCCGACCATGGACGGCGCGATGATTCCGCTCGGCCAGCTGGCCCGGGTCGAGGTGGCCAAGGGCGCGCCCGGCATCCGCACCGAGAACGCGCTGCTGTCGGCCTACATCTACGTCGACATCCGCGACCGCGACATCGGCGGCTACGTCGCCGACGCCAAGAAGGCGGTCGCCGAGCAGGTCAAGTTCCCGCCCGGCTACTACATCGCCTGGAGCGGCCAGTTCGAGTACCTCGAGCGCGCCATCGCCAAGATGAAGGTGGTGATCCCGGTGACGCTCTTGACCATCTTCCTGCTGCTCTACCTCAACTTCAAGCGGCTGACCGAGACCTTCATCGTCATGCTCTCGGTGCCCTTCGCGCTGGTCGGCGGCGTCTGGCTGATGTGGGCGCTCGGCTACAACCTGTCGGTGGCGGTCGCCGTCGGCTTCATCGCGCTCGCCGGCGTCGCCGCCGAGACCGGCGTGGTCATGCTGATCTACCTCGACCACGCCTGGGAGGAAACGAAGGCGCGCTGCAACGCGACGAACCGCGCGCCGAACCTCGCCGACCTCTACGCGGCGGTGATGGAAGGCGCCGTCGAGCGCGTGCGGCCGAAGATGATGACCGTCGTCGCGATCATGGCCGGCCTGTTGCCGATCATGTGGGGGACCGGCGCCGGCTCCGAGGTGATGCGCCGCATCGCCGCGCCGATGGTCGGCGGCATGATCTCGTCGACGGTGCTGACGCTCGCCGTGATCCCGGCGATCTACGCGCTGGTCAAGGAATGGCGGCTGGCGCGCGGGCACGAAGGAAGCTGACGAAAATGTAATCGGAAGGTCATGGCGACGACAGCGCTTGGCATCTATCTTGGGTGCAACGGCCGCAGAAAGTCTTCCACCCGCTCACGGAGGTTCCGCCATGAAACCGACATTCGTCGCCACTGCCCTTCTCGCCGCCGCCTTCGCGCTGCCGGGCTTCGCCGCCGAGGCGGACAAGCCCGCCAGGACCGAAGCCGCGCCCGCCAAGATGCACTCCCACGTCGAGGAGAAGACCGGCGTGCCGCAGAAGCGCGCCGCCGCGGACCCGGCGAAGCCCGACCCGAGAAAGAACCGCGCGCTCCATCTCCATCCGCGCGACGGCAAGCAGTAGCGCGCCATTTCCCACGCCGGCGGCTGCCGCCCGCCCGTGCCGAGACAGGAGGTCACACCATGAAACGCATCGATTGCCTGCTCCCCGCCGTGGCGCTGGCGTTGCTGGCGGCGCCGGCGTTCGCCGTGGACGCCCACCACCCCGACCAGGCCGCGCCGGCCGCCAAGCCGGCCGAGCAGAAGCCCGCCGACAAGGCCGTGCCCAAACCCGCCGCCAAGCCGGCCGCCAAGCCGGCAGCGAAGCCCGCCGCGGTACCGCCGCAGGCGGCAAAGGCGAAGGAGCAGCTGAACAAGGCGCAGGACCTGATGGCCCGCGCCCGGAAAGCGACCGACCCCGCCGAACGGCAGCAGCTCATGCACGAGCACATGCAGGCGATGACCGACGCCATGGACATGATGCGCGAGATGGGCGGCATGGGCGGCGGCATGATGATGGGCATGGGCGCCGGCCGGGGCGGCATGGGCGAAGCCCCGGGCCCGGCCGGCGGCGGTGCCGGCGGCGGCATGATGATGATGGATTGCCCGATGATGGGCAGCGGCGCCGGCATGATGGAAATGCGCATGGACATGATGCAGATGATGATGGAGCAGATGCTCCAGCATCAGGCCATGCAGGAAGGCGCCGCGCCCCGCTAGCCGGCGACGGCGCCGGGGCATCGTGCGCGGCGAAGGGAGATGCGCAGCATGGTAGGCCTTGCCGACAACCGCACTGCCGTCGCGACGGGCGCCGCATGCGCCTGCTGCGGCACGCGCTCGGCGTCGCGGCGCTACATCGCCGAAGCGGACGGCTACTGCTGCGAAGCCTGCCTGCTCGACCGCCGCTTGCCGGCGCCGACGGCGGCGGCAACGGAGCAGCTCTACGCGCGCTTCGTCGAGGCGCTGACCGAAACGCTGGATCTGCGCGAGCACGAAACCGGCCTGCATTCGCGGCGCGTCGCCTGCCACACGCAGGTGCTGGCGCGCCGCCTGGTCGCCGAGCCGGCGGCGCTGCGCCAGATCTACTGGGGCGCGCTGCTGCACGACATCGGCAAGATCGGCGTTCCCGACGCCATCCTGCTCAAGGAGGACCGGCTGAGCGATGCGGAGTGGACGGTGATGCGCAGCCATGTCGACTGCGGCTGGCAGATCGTCGCCAGGCTGCCGGAGATGACGGCGGCGGCCGAACTGGTGCGCTGCCACGAGGAGCGTTTCGACGGCGGCGGCTACCCGCGCGGGCTGAAGGGCGACGAGATAGCGCTCGGCGCGCGCCTGTTCGCCGTGATCGACACGCTC
Organism: Azospira restricta; assembly: GCF_016858125.1. NCBI lineage: Bacteria > Pseudomonadati > Pseudomonadota > Betaproteobacteria > Rhodocyclales > Rhodocyclaceae > Azospira > Azospira restricta. The sequence goes on along the minus strand of NZ_CP064781.1, from coordinate 2,021,098 downwards.
GACGCGATGACCTCCGACCGCAGCTATCGCAAGGCGCTGCCGTTCGACGCGGCGCAGCGGGAAATCGTCCGCCTCGCCGGCACGCAGTTCGACCCGCTGGCGGTCGACGCCTTTCTCGCCGAGGAGGCGACGCTGCGCGAGATGGTCACGCTGAAGTGCAGCGCCGTCGCGCTGCCCGGCGGCGCCCCGTAGGCAGCACGAACGGAAGGGGGAGAAGAAGATGAGCACCGATCCCGTCTGCGGCATGCAGGTCGACGAGCGCACGGCGGCCGGCCACGCCGAGTTCGCCGGGCAGCACTACCACTTCTGCTCGCCCCATTGCCTGGCGAAGTTCCAGGTCGACCCGGCGGCCTATGCCGGCCAGCCGGCGCCGGCGCATGCGCATCACCACGCCCATGGCGCCGCGCACGTCCACACCGCCGTGCCGGCGGCGATGCCCGTCGCGCCCCCGGCCGGCAAGGAAATGGCCAAGGACCCGATCTGCGGCATGGTCGTCGACAAGGCCACCGCGCTGAAGACCGAGCGCGCCGGCCGCAGCTACTATTTCTGCAGCGTCGGTTGCCAGCGCACCTTCGAGGCGCCGGAGGCCGAGCTGAAATCGATGCGTACGCGCGTCGCCATCGCGCTCACCGGCGTGCTCGCGCTCGCCGCGCTGCGTGCCGGTGCCTTCCTGGCGCTGGCCACCGGCGCCACCCTCGTCACCTGGGCGCCGATCCCGGCGCTGCCGTGGTTCACCTGGGGCATGTGGCTGTTCCTGCTGGTCACGCCGGTACAGTTCATCGGCGGCTGGAGCTTCTATACGGGCGCCTGGACGGCGGTGCGCGCGCGGCGCATCAACATGGACTTCCTGATCGCGCTCGGCACGACGGTCGCCTACCTGTACAGCGTCGCCGTGCTGTTCTTCCCCGAGGTGCTGCCGGTCAAGGTCGAGGAGCGCGACGTCTATTTCGAGGTATCGGCGGTGATCATCGCCTTCGTGCTGCTCGGCCGCTACATGGAGGAGCTGATCAAGAAGCGCTCCTCCGCGGCGGTCAGGAAGCTGCTCGACCTGAAGCCGGCGACCGCGCACGTCGTCCGCGACGGCGTCGAGATGGAGGTGCCGGCCGAATCGGTGATGGTCGGCGAGACGGTGCGGGTGCGCCCGGGCGAGAAGATCGCGACCGACGGTGAGGTGACCGACGGCCGCTCGGCGGTCGACGAGTCGATGCTCACCGGCGAGTCGATGCCGGTCGACAAGGCGCCCGGCAGCGCGGTGATCGGCGGCACGCTGAACCGCAGCGGCGCCTTCGCTTTCCGCGCCACCAAGGTCGGTGCCGACACCGCGCTGGCGCAGATCATCAAGCTGGTCGAGGACGCGCAGGCCAGCTCGGCGCAGATCCAGCGCCTCGCCGACCGCGTCACCGGCTACTTCGTACCGGCGGTGGTCGCCATCGCGGTCGCCGCCTTTCTCGGCTGGTGGGCACTCGGCAACTTCCCGCAGGGGCTGCTCGCCTTCATCGCCGTGCTCATCATCGCCTGCCCGTGCGCGCTCGGCATCGCGACGCCGGCGGCGCTGATGGTCGGCGTCGGCAAGGGCGCCGAGGCCGGCATCCTGATCCGCGGCGGCGAGGTGCTCGAACGCGCCGAGGCGCTGACCACCGTCGTCTTCGACAAGACCGGCACGCTGACGCGCGGCGAGCCGGCGCTGACCGACCTCGTCGCCTTCGGCGCACTGCCCGAGGACGAACTGCTGCGGCTCGCCGCCGCGCTCGAAGCCGGCTCCGAGCACCCGCTCGGCGAAGCGATCGTGCGCGGCGCGCGGCACCGCGGCATCGCGCTGCCGGCAGCCAGCGACTTCGTCGCCATCCCCGGCCAGGGCGTCAAGGGCGAGGTCGACGGGCATGCGGTGCTGCTCGGCAACCGCCGGCTGCTGGCCGGCGCCGGCCTCGATACCGCGCCGGCCGAAGCGGCGCTGGCACGCTGTGAGGCGGAGGGGAAGACGGCGATGCTGGTCGCCGTCGACGGCGCGCTCGCCGGCATCGTCGCCGTCGCCGACACGCTGAAGCCGGAGGCCGCCGCCGCGGTCGCCGCGCTCACCGGCGAAGGCGTGCGCGTGGTCATGCTCACCGGCGACAACCGCCGCACCGCCGACACGATCGCCAGAACGCTCGGCATCAGCGAGGTGATCGCCGAGGTGCTGCCGGAAACGAAGGCGCAGACGATCGCCGGGCTGAAGGCGCAGGGCCAGTGCGTGGCGATGGTCGGCGACGGCGTCAACGACGCGCCGGCGCTGGCCACCGCCGACATCGGCATCGCCATCGGCTCCGGCTCCGACGTCGCCAAGGAAACCGGCGGCATCATCCTGATCCGCGACGACGTCGGCGACGTGGTCACCGCGATCCGCCTGTCGCGCGCGACGATGCGGAAGATCAAGCAGAACCTGTTCTGGGCCTTCATCTACAACACCGTCGGCCTGCCGGTCGCCGCCTTCGGCCTGCTCAACCCGATCATCGCCGCCGCGGCGATGGCCCTCTCCTCCTTGTCGGTGGTGGTCAATTCGGCGCTGCTGAAACGCGCGCGGCTGGGAGGACAATCATGAACCGCTGGCTGTGGCTGTGCCCGCCGCTGGTCCTTGCGCTCGCCGCCGGCATCCTCTGGCGCTGGGGGCTGACGCCGGCCTCGGCTATCGTCGTCGCGTTGCTGCTGGTGTGCCCGGCGCTGCTGCTGTGGGGCGCCGTCGTGCTGCGCCGCAGCCCGCACTACCCGGGCGAGCCGGTGCCGGACACACACGGCATGCCGCTCGGCTGGGCGGCGCCGATCTACGACTGGTACTGCCCGAAGCTCGGCCTCGGCCCGAAATTCCGTGCGGCGACGATCGCGCTCGCCAAGCTCCGGCCGGGCATGAAGGTGCTCGAAGTCGGCTGCGGCACCGGCGTGCTGACGCGGCTCGCGGCGGCGGCGGTCGGCCCGCAGGGCGCCGCGGTCGGCATCGACCCGGCGCCGGAGATGATCGCCGTGGCGCGGCAGAAGGCCGAGGCCGGCGCACAATTCCGGCTGGCGGTGATCGAGGATCTGCCGTTCGCCGACGCCAGTTTCGACGTCGCCTTCGCCAGCGCGATGCTGCACCACCTGCCGCCGGCGACCAAGGACGCCGGCCTGCGCGAGGTGTTCCGCGTGCTCCGGCCCGGCGGCCGGCTGGTCGTCGTCGACCTCGACCGCCCGGCCAACCCGCTGTGGTGGCTGCTGTTCTTCCCGCTGCTCGCCTGGCCGATGACCGCCAGCAACCTGCGCGGCGAGATTCCCGGCTTCCTCGCCCGCGCCGGTTTCGCGCCGGTGGTGCGGCACGGCCGCTGGCTGCAGCTGCTGAGTTTCTGGACTGCCGACAAAGGAGGTGCATCATGAAACGCTGGCTCGTCACCCTCATTCCCGCGCTCGCGCTGTTCGTCGCCGCCGCGGCCGGCGCCGCCGACCGCAACCAGCACAAGCGCGTCGGCGGCATCGACGTCTATTACGGCATCATGCCGGCGGCGATCGCCGGCGAGCATCCGGCGCCGCACCCCGAGAAATCGATGCACCGCGGCGCGCCGTCCGGCAAGGACCGCTACCACCTGGTCGTCGCGCTGGTCGGCGCCGACGGGCAGCGCATCAACGATGCCAAGGTCGAGGCGACGGTCGGCGAGCTGGGCATGGCCGGCCGCCGCGTCACGCTCGAAGCGATGCCGGTCGCCGACGCGATGAGCTACGGCAACTACGTCACGCTGAAGGGACGCGGCCCGTACCGGATCGCCATCGAGGCGCACCTGCCCGGCCGCGAGCGGCCGCTCGAAGCGCTGTTCGACTACCGGCGGTAAGCGAAGGATGGCCATGGAAAGAACGCCGGAGCAGCCGCCGCCGGAGGTGCGCCGCGCCCCCCCCGCGGCGCGCGGGAAGTGGGTATTCATCGGCTTCGCCGCGGTCGCCATCTTCTTTCTGCTGACCGAGCACCGCGCGCACCTGTTCGGCATCCTGCCCTACCTGCTGCTGGCCGCCTGCCCGCTGATGCACCTCTTCCACCACCACGGCCACGGCGGACACGCAGGCCATGCCGGGCACCGCCAACACCGGCGACGCGACGACGACGGAGGCGAGCCATGAACGACTCCCCGGCCTACGGCCTGTGGTCGCTGGTGGCGATCAACTCGGCGATCTTCATCCTCTTCGCCGCCAGCTTCTTCAAGCCGCAGTCGCGCCAGGACTGGCGCACGCTGGGCCTGTTCTCGGCCTTCGTCGTCGCGCTGTTCACCGAGATGTACGGCTTTCCGCTGACCATCTACCTGCTCTCCGGCTGGCTCGCCGAGCGCGTGCCGGGCGTCGACTTCCTGTCGCACGACGCCGGCCACCTGCTCGAGATCCTCTTCGGCTGGAAGGCGAACCCGCACTTCGGCCCCTTCCACCTGCTGTCGAACGCTCTCATCATCGGCGGCTTCTGGCTGCTGGCGAAGGCCTGGCCGGTGCTCTACGAAGCGCAGCAGCGCGGCGCGCTAGCGCGCACCGGCCCCTACGCGCGCATCCGCCACCCGCAGTACGCAGCCTTCATGCTGGTCATGCTTGGCTTCCTGCTGCAGTGGCCGACGCTGGTCACGCTGGCGATGTTCCCGGTCCTCGTCTTCACCTACGTCCGGCTGGCGCAGCGGGAAGAGCGTCAGGCACTGGCCGAACACGGCGACGCCTACCGCGCCTACATGAACGACGTGCCCGGCTGGTGGCCGCGCTTCCGCTAGGGCGTGTTCTCATTCAATTCGTGGAGCGCGTTGCCCCGAGCCGGTGGTGAGCGCGAGGTGCTCGGCTTGCCCGCACTGGCGTGCGGGCAAGCCGAGCAACGAAGCGGGCGCCACCGGCTCGGGACAACCCTCCGGGACGCTGCCGCCGCGGGCGCATCGCGGCGTTGCCTCGGCTTGCCTGGCATCAGCCAGGCAGCGCCGACGCGCCTTGCGCTGCATCCCGCGACGACAGCATCGCGCCCATGAATTGAATGAGAACACGCCCTAGGACCGACATGCGCCACTGCAAAAAATCGTTCCCGAAACGCATGCCCCTGGCGTGCATCGCGTACAATCCGCACTGCAATGTTCACCCGCCCTTCTGCGCACCATCGATGAAACGCCTTCTTGCCATCCTGCTGATGCTGATGCTGCCGCTGCAGGCACCGCTCGCCGCGGTGCTGACCGCTGCCGGCGGCGAACTGCACCAGCACGCGCATGCGCACGCGGATGCCGATGGCGGCCATGAGCACGCTGCCGCCCCTGGCGAAGCCGGCCCTGCCGGCATCTCCGGCGATCATACGCACGGCCACGATTGCGGTGCCGGCCATTGCAGCGCGCTGCCGACGGCGAGCAGCGAGCCGGCGATGCTGCCGACGGAAGAATCGCTGTCGTCGCTCCCCGTCACCCCTCCGGCAACGCCGCCGGTTTCCCGTCCCGAACGGCCCAAATGGGGCGGCTCCGCCTGACCCGGCGGAGCGCCCTCCAGCCCCACTGATAGCCGCTGGCCCCGACGGCCGCCGGCGCCCCCATGGGCGCCGCGCCGTCGCGCGCACCGCCGGATTTTCCGCATGCCGTTTACGCATTCCAGGAGAATCCGATGCGATCGTTCGCATTCACTTTCTTGACCCTCGCCCTGCTGGCGCCGGCCGCCGACGCACAGACGCTGCGCGACGCCGCCGACGCCGCCTGGGCACGCCAGCCCGCGGCGCGCACGCTCGCCGCGCGCCAGGATGAATTCGCCGCCCGCCGCGATGCCACCGACAGCCTGCTCTCGGGCGCACCGGCGGCGACATTGTCCAACCGCAACAACCGGCTGCAGCGCGACACCGGCCTGTCCGAATGGGAGGCCGGCATCACGCTGCCGCTGTGGCTCCCCGGCTACCAGGCGCGCACGCTGGCGCTGATCGAGCGCGAGCGCGAATCCTTCGTCGCACTGGTCGACGAGGCCCGCTGGCGCCTCGCCGGCGAGGTGCGCGAAGCGTGGTGGCAGTACCGGCTCGCCGCCAACGAGCGCGAGCAGGCCGCCCGCCACGCCGATGCCGCCCGCCAGCTGGTCGCCGATGTGGACCGCCGCATCCGCGCCGGCGACCTGCCGCGCATCGACCTGAACCAGGCGCGCGGCGCCGAGGCTAGCGCCGAGGCCGCACTGGCCGAGGCCGACGTGCGCGCGCACCGCACCGCACGCGCCTTCCTCGCGCTCACCGGGCTCGCCGAACTGCCGGCGCCGGGCGGCATGGACGAAACCAAGCGCAGCGCCGACGCCACCGCGGCGCATCCGCGCCTGGCGCCGCTGGAGCGCGCCGTCGCCGCTGCCCGCGCCCGCCTGCAGATCGCCAGCCGCAACGTGCGCGACCTGCCGGAGCTGGCCTTCGGCCTGCGCCGCGAGCGCCCGCTCGAAGGCGCCGGCTGGGAAAGCTCGGCCAGCGTCGAGCTCCGCATCCCGCTCGCCACCGACGCGCGCAACCGGCCGAAGGTCGCCGCCGCCAACGCCGAGCTGATCGAGGCGGAAAGCCAGCTGCCCTACGCGCAGGCGCAGGTCGACGCTGAACGCGACGCTGCCGGGCGCGAGCTGGCGCGCACCGCCGAAGCCGCCGAGCGCGCCGAGCTGCGGCGCACGCTCGCCGCCGAGACGCAGCGCGAATACGCGCGCGCCTTCGCGCTCGGCAACATCGACCTGCCGCAGCGCCTGCGCATCGAAGCCGACAGCTTCGACGCCGAACTCGCCGCCGCGCGCGCCCGCATCGAGGCGGCGCGCGCCGTCTCCCGCTACAACCAGGCCATTGGAGTCCTGCCATGACGTCAACCCGACGCCTGCTCACCGCATCCGCCTTCCTGATCGCCTTCGCCGCGCCGGCTGCGCACGCCGCCGAAGCCGCCCACCCGTCGTTCGAAGCGAGCAGCGAGCTGTTCGAACTGGTCGGCCGCCTCAAGGACGGCCGCCTGACGCTGACCCTCGACCGCTGGGCTAGCAACGAGCCGGTCGCCGGCGCCCGCATCGAGATCGACAGCAACGGCCGCCAGCTGGTCGCCGCGGCACAGCCCGACGGCACCTACACGGTCGACGCGGCGCCGTTCGCCGCCGCCGCCAACTACCCGCTGGCGATCACCGTCACCGCCGGCAGCGACAGCGACCTGCTCGCCACCGATTTCGTCGTCGCGCCGGCCGCCGCCGCGCCGGCGATCGCGGCCCCCTCCCGCAGCGGCCTCCTCGCCGGCGGCGCGCTGATCGCGCTGGCGGCCGCCGCCTACGCCTTCCTGCGCCGTCGCCGCGCATCCGGAGAACACGCATGAACCCGAATCCGAACCCGCAACCGAACCGCCGCCCGCGCGCTGCCACCGCGGCGCTCGCCCTGCTGCTCGCCGTCCTGCCCGCGGCCGCGCACGAGGGCCACGCGCACAAGGACGAGACGCCGCCGCCGGCGACCCGCGGCGACGGCCCGCAGCGCCTCGCCGACGGCAGCGTCTTCCTGCCCAAGCTGACGCAGCGGCAGCTGGCGCTGCGCACGCAGCTGACCGCGGCCGGCGAGCAGCCGGTGTCGGTCGAGCTGACCGGCAAGGTGGTGCTCGATCCGGGCAGCGGCGGCCGCGTGCAGTCGATGATCGGCGGCCGCGTCGAGGCGCCGGCCGGCGGCATCCCGGCGCTCGGGCAGGCAGTGAGGAAGGGCGAGCTGCTGGCCCGCGTGCACCCGGCGGTATCGCCGCTGGAACTGGGCGGCCAGACCGCACAGGCGGCCGATCTGCGCGCCTCGCTCGGCGTCGCCGAGCGCCGGCTGGCGCGGCTGAAGGAACTGGAGGCGACCGTCGCGCGCAAGGAGCTCGACGCCGCCGAGGCCGACGTGCAGAGCCTGCGCGAACGCCTCGCGGCGATCGGGCAGAGCCTGCGCCACCACGAGGACCTGCGCGCACCGGTGTCCGGCGTCGTCGCCGCCGCCAGCGTCGTCGCCGGCCAGGTGGTCGAGGCGCGCGAGCTGCTGTTCGAGATCGTCGATCCCGCCAACCTGCGCGTCGAGGCGCTCAGCTACGAGCCGCGGCTCGCCGCCGACATCGCCGGCGCCTACGGCAGCGCCGGCCCCGGCCAGGACGTGCTGCTCGCCTTCGTCGGCGCCGGCCGTTCGCTGCGCGAGCAGGCGATCCCGCTGCTGTTCCGCGTCGAGGGCGGCAACGCGACGCTGGCGCTGAACCAGCCGCTGAAGGTGATCGCGCAGACGCGCTCGCAGGTGAAGGGCGTGCCGCTGCCGACGGCGGCGGTGGTGAAGAACGCCGCCAACCAGGAGATCGTCTGGGTGAAGAACGCCGCCGAGCGCTTCAGCCCGCGCCCGGTGCGCACGCAGCCGCTCGACGGCAGCCGCGTCGCCGTCGTCGGCGGTCTGCAGGCGGGCGAGCGCGTCGTCGTGCAGGGCGCGGCGCTGGTCAATCAGGTACGGTGAGGACGCCATGAGCCTGTTCGCGACAATCGTCGACAAGAGCCTGGCGCAGCGCCTGCTGGTGCTGGCGGTGGCCGTCGTGCTCGTCCTCTACGGGGCGCTGGTGGTACAGAAGACGCCGGTCGATGTCTTCCCCGACCTCAACAAGCCGACCGTGACGCTGATGACCGAAGCCGGCGGCATGGCGCCGGAGGAGGTCGAGGCGCTGGTCACCTACCCGGTCGAGACGGCGATGAACGGCATGCCCGGCGTCGCCGCGGTGCGCTCGGTCTCCTCCGCCGGCCTGTCCATCGTCTATGTCCAGTTCGACTGGAACGTCGAGATCTACCGCGCCCGGCAGATGATCGCCGAGCGCCTGACGCTGGTGCAGTCGCAGCTGCCGGCCGGCGTCGTGCCGCACATGGGGCCGGTGGCGTCGATCATGGGCGAGATCCTGATGATCGGCATCCCGATCGAGGTACCGGCCGAGGCGCTGCCGGAAGAAGCGCGCCGTCGCGCGATGGCGGCGCGCGAGTACGCCGACTGGGTGCTGCGCCCGCGCCTGCTCAACATCCCCGGCGTCGCACAGGTGGTGCCGATCGGCGGCGAGGTGCGCCAGTTCCAGGTGCAGCCCGACACCGCGCGCATGGCGGAACTGGGGATCACGCTCGAGCAGGTCGAGGGCGCGCTGCGCGGCTTCGCCGCCAACACCAGCGGCGGCTTCCTCGAACTCAACGCGCGCGAATACCTGATCCGCAACCTCGGCCGCACCAGCCGCATCGAGGATCTCAGGCGACTGCCGCTGACCGCCAGGAACGGGCAGCCGATCCTGCTCGCGCAGATCGCCGCGGTCGGCTTCGCGCCGGCGATCAAGCGCGGCGATGCCGGGCTGAACGGCGAGCCGGCGGTGATCCTGTCGGTGCAGAAGCAGCCGGCCGCCGACACCGTGGCGCTGACGCGGCAGGTGGAAGCGGCGCTCGATGAGCTGAAGGGCGGGCTGCCCGCCGGCCTCGCGGCGCCGCGCATCACCTTCCGCCAGGCCGACTTCATCGAGGCCAGCATCCTCAACCTGGAGGTGAAGCTCGCCGCCGCCTCGGTCTTCGTCGCCGCGGTGCTCTACCTGTTCCTCGGCAACCTGCGCGCGACGCTGATCTCGCTGGCTGCGATCCCGGTGTCGATCCTCACCGCGGCGCTGGTCTTCCGCTACTTCGGCATGTCGATCAACACGATGACGCTGGGCGGGCTGGCGATCGCCATCGGCGAGCTGGTCGACGACGCGGTGGTCGACCTCGAGAACATCATCCGCCGGCTGCGCGAGAACCGGCGCCGGGACGAGCCGGAGCAGGTGCTGCGCGTGATCGTCAAGGCCTCGAACGAGGTGCGCTCGGGGATCGTCGTGTCGACGCTGATCATCGCCCTCGTCTTCGTGCCGCTGTTCGCGCTGCCGGGGCTGGAGGGCCGCTTCTTCGTGCCGCTCGGCGTCGCCTACCTGACCGCGATCCTGGCCAGCCTGGTCGTCTCGCTGACGCTGACGCCGGTGCTCGCCTGGTACCTGCTGCGCCACGGCCACGGCGACACGGCGCACGGCGACACGCGCTTCGTCGCCTGGCTGAAGGGGCATTACCGGCGCTGGCTGGAGGTCGCACTGACGACGCGCACGCGCGTCATCGGCGGCGCCGCGCTTGCCGCGCTGCTGGCGGCGGCGAGCGTCCCCTTCTTCGCCACCACCTTCCTGCCGCCGTTCAACGAGGGCGCCGCCTTCGTCGGCCTGCGCCTCAATCCGGGGATCACGCTGGCCGAATCGGTGCGCATCGGCGCGCTCGCCGAGAAGCTGGTGCGCGAGGTGCCGGAAGTGAGCTACGTCGGCCGCCGCTCCGGCCGCGCCGAGCTCGACGAGCACGCCGAGGGCGTGCACGTCTCGGAGCTCGACATGCGCCTGAAACTCGGCCGCCCGCCGTCCGAGATCTACGCCGACCTGCGCGCGCGGCTGGCGTCGCTGCCGGCAGCGGTGAGCATCGGCCAGCCGATCTCGCACCGCATCGACCACATGCTCTCCGGCGTGCGCGCGCAGATCGCGCTGCGCATCGTCGGCGACGACCTCGACCTCTTGCGCGGCGAGGGCGCCGCGCTGCGCGACCGCCTGGCGGCGATCCCCGGCCTCACCGACCTCGAGCTGGAGAAGCAGGTGCTGGCGCCGCAGATCAAGGTGCATATCGACTATGCGCGCGCCGAACAGAACGGCGTCACCCCGACCACGCTGCTGCGCCAGCTGCAGACGCTGATCGACGGCGAGCAGGTCGGCCAGGTGATCGAGGGCGCGCGCCGCTTCGCGCTGGTGCTGCGCCTGCCGGAGGACGCGCGCAGCCTCGCCGGCCTGGCCAACCTGATGATCGAGACGCCGAACGGCCGCGTGCCGCTGTCGCGCGTGGCCACCATCGAGGAAGGCGACGGCCCGAACCAGATCAGCCGCGACAACGGCCGCCGGCGCATCGTCATCTCGGCGAACGCGCAGGGGCGGCCGCTCTCGGACGTGGTCGCGGACGTGCGCCGCGCGATCGCCGAGACGAAGCTGCCGACCGGCTACTTCATCACGCTCGACGGCCAGTTCCGCGCGCAGGAAGAGGCGGCGCGCCTGATCGGCGTGCTCGCGCTGGTCTCGCTCGGGCTGATCTTCGTCGTCCTCTACAGCCGCTACCGCTCCGGCGTGCTCGCCGCGCTGGTCATCGCCAACGTGCCGCTGGCGCTGATCGGCAGCGTCATCGGACTGTGGCTCTCGGGCCAGCCGCTCTCCATCGCGACGCTGATCGGCTTCATCACGCTCGCCGGCATCGCCACCCGCAACGGCATCCTCAAGCTCTCGCACTATGCCAACCTGGCGCGCTTCGAGGGCGAGGTCTTCGGCCGCAAGCTGGTGATCCGCGGCTCGCTCGAACGGCTCACCCCGGTGCTGATGACGGCGCTGGTCGCCGCCTTCGCGCTGGCGCCGCTGCTCTTCGAGGCCGAGGCACCGGGCACCGAGATCCTGCATCCGGTGGCCGTGGTCATCTTCTCCGGCCTCATCTCCTCGACGCTGCTCGACGCCTTCGTCACGCCGGCGCTGTTCCTCGCCTTCGGCGAGAAGCCGCTCGCCCGCCTGCTCGAACGGCAAAAACACGAAGTCTTCTAATCCCGACCCGAAAGGACAAACCCGATGAAAACCCTCGCCGCCCTCGCCGTCGCCGCGCTCCTCGCCGCGGCCCCGACCTTCGCCCACAACGACCACACCAAACCCCGCCACGGCGGCGCCGTCGCCGACGCCGTCGACTTCCAGGCCGAGCTGGTCGCGCAACCGGACCGGCTGACGCTGTACATCCGCGAGCACGGCAACCCGCTGGCCACCGCCGGCGGCACGGCCAAGCTGACGCTGCTCGCCGCCGGCAAGAAGACCGAGGTCGCGCTGCCGCCGGCCGGCGACAACCGCTTCGAGGCGCAAGGCAGCTTCGCGGCGAAGGGCGCCAAGGCCATCGCCACCGTCCAGCTGCCCGGCAAGCCGGCGAAGACGCTGCGCTACGCGCTCGACTGAGCCGCCGGCAGCACCGGCGCCGCTGCCCCCGGGTGTTAGCGGCGCCGCGCTTCCGCTACCATCGCGGGCATCCCTCGACCCTTAAGGAGCCTCCGATGATCAAGGCCATCGTCACCGGCCATTCGCGCGGCCTCGGCGCCGCCATCGCCGCCAATCTACTGGCGCGCGACATCGCCGTCCTCGGCATCGCGCGCCGCGGCAATACGGCGCTCGCCGCCGCATTTCCCGACCGCCTGGCCGAAGTTGCGCTCGACCTCGCCGACGGCGACGCGCTCGCCGGCTGGCTGGCCGGCGACGCGCTGGCGGGGTTCGCCGCCGGCGCCGAACGGCTGCTGCTGGTCAACAACGCCGGCCTGCTGGCGCCGGTCGGAGCGCTCGCCGCACAGCCGCCGGACGCGATCGCGCGCGCGATCGCCTGCAACGTCGCCGCGCCGCTGATGTTCGCCGCGGCTGCGGCGAAGGCGACGGCGAGCGCCGCCGAGCTGCGCATCCTGCACGTTTCCAGCGGCGCCGGGCGCAACGCGATCCCCGGCTGGAGCGTCTACGGCGCCGGCAAGGCGGCGCTCGACCACCACGCCCGCGTCGTCGCCGCCGACGCTGCGCCCGGCGTGCGCATCTGCAGCCTGGCACCGGGCGTCATCGACACCGACATGCAGGCCGAAATCCGCGCCACGGCGCAGGAGAATTTCCCGCTGCGCAAGAAGTTCGAAGCGCTGAAGGAAAGCGGCAGCCTGGCGACACCGGCGGCCTGCGCCGCCGGCATCGTCGCCCACCTGCTCGGCGAGCGCTTCGGCGAGGTGCCGGTGCTCGACCTGCGCGAGCAGGACTGACGCGCGGCGTCGGCGGAGATCGCTGCCGGAAACAAAAAAAAAGAGGGACGGCGATGCCGTCCCTCCGGGTTGGGGCCGGAATGAAGCGCGGCCCGCCGTGCCGTCGCCGCTTACCGGGAAGCGGCGAGCTGCGACTCCATGACCCCGTTCTTGCCCTCCTCTTCGCTGACCAGGCTCAGCTTGGTGCGCGCGTAGAGGAGCCCCATCTTCACTTCCTGCCAGACGTAGTAGAGCTTGCCGGCGACGGTTTCGATTTCGAGCGTGTCGGTATTCTCCGATTCCGAAGTGATCGTGTGCTTGCCGGGCGCGACCTCGGTGTAGAAATAGGTCTTCGCCGCGGTCTTGCCGAGCGGCTTGCCGTCGACCGAGACATCCATGCGGATGGCCGCGCCGAACGATTCGTTGCGATAAATGTAGATCCCCGCCACGTCCTTCTTCGCGGCGAAGGTCTTCAGTTCCGCATCGCGCTTGGTATCGCCCATCGGCACCGAAGCGCACCCCACGAGGCTGAGGACCAGCAACGAGGCAGCCATGTATTTCCTGAACATCGTCTCTCCCTTTGTCGATTCGTCTGTTTGTCGATGCGCTGTCCATTCGGTCGGAATGACAGCGGCGGGAGCATAGCCGGCCGCCCGGAATATGTCTATTGAATATGCGCTCGCCAAGCCCCTGCCGGCGAATTAGAATCGCGCCACCCATCCACGCAAGGAGTCCCCCGATGAAACGCACTTGCACTGCCCTGGCCTTGACCGCCCTCGCCGGCGCCGCCCACGCCGGCGGCTTCACGCTGGAGAGCCCCGACCTCAAGCCGAACGCGACGATCAAGGAGGCGCAGGTGTTCGACGGCTTCGGCTGCCGCGGCGGCAACGTCTCGCCGGCGCTCTCCTGGAAGAACGCGCCGAAGGGGACGAAGAGCTTCGCGCTGCTGGTGCATGACCCGGACGCGCCGACCGGCGGCAGCGGCTGGTGGCACTGGGTGGTGGTGAACCTGCCGGCGGGCATCAGCGCGCTGCCGGCCGGCGCCGGCCGCGCCGACGGCGCGCAGCTGCCGACCGAGGCGCTGCAGGTGAACACCGATTTCGGCGGCCCCGGCTGGGGCGGCCCCTGCCCGCCGGTCGGCGACAAGCCGCACCGCTACCACTTCACGCTGCACGCGCTGAAGGTCGACCGGCTCGAGCTGCCGCCGGGTGCCACCGCGGCGCTCGCCGGCTACCTGGTCAACGCCAACAGCCTGGGCAAGGCGACGCTGACCGGCACCTACGGGCGCCGCAAGTGATGGGCAAGGCCGCCGCCGACGTCTGCCCCTGCGGTAGCGGCCAGCCCTACGCCGGCTGCTGCGGACGCTGGCACGCCGGCGAGGCGGCGCCGAGCGCCGAGGCATTGATGCGCTCGCGCTACTGCGCCTACGTGCTGGGCTTGCACGACTACCTGCTCGCCACCTGGCACGCGCGCACGCGCCCCGCCACGCTCGACGAGGCCCCGACCCGCTGGCTCGGGCTGGAGGTGAAGCGGCACGCGGCGACCGGCGACGACAGCGCGACCGTCGAGTTCGTCGCCCGCTACCGCGCCGGCGGCCGCGGCCACCGCCTGCACGAAACCAGCCGCTTCCTGCGCGAGGACGGCCGCTGGTACTACGTCGACGGCGACTTCGCCGGCTGACGGACGGCGCCCCCGCGGCGGCGGAAGGCCTCCCCAAGCCGCCCAAGGCGGCGCACAATAGCTGCGTCAGGAGGGGGGCGCATGCGAAAAGACTCCGGGTCACCGGCGCGCTATCAGGCCATCGGCAAGGTACTCGACGAGGAGGCCGAACGCGCCTCGCACCGGCTGCTGGTCGGCGTCTGCCTGATCGCGCTGGTCGGCGTGCCGCTGTCGGTGTCGCGCGCCTTCTTCTTCGGCTGGAATCACGTCTATTGGCTGCACCTCGCCGGCCTCGTCGTCGTACTGTCGCTGTACGCCTTCCGTCGGCGGCTGCCGCTGCGGGTCAGGACCGGCACCATCCTGGTCCTCGCCATGCTGGTCTCGCTCGCCGGCCTGCTCAACTTCGGCCTCTACGGCAACGGCGCGATGTGGGGCGCCTTCGCCGTCTTCATTGCCTCGATGTTCCTCAAGCAGCGCACGGTAATCGCCATCGCCGCCGCCTTCATGCTCCTCTTCGCGCTCGCCGGCTGGGGTTTCGTCAGCGGCACGCTGAGCTTTCCCGCCGACCCGATCCGCTACCTGCGCTCGCCGCTGCCGTGGGGCGTGGCGATGGCCGGGTCGTTCTTCTTCGTCGTGCTGGTGATCATCATCGACAGCAGCCACAAGTCGACCACGCAGCGCCTGATCCTCGAGCTGGAGAAGAAGACCAAGCAGCTGGCGATGATGGCCGACCAGGACCACCTGACCGGGCTCGCCAACCTGCGTGCGCTGAAGACGCACCTCGACGAGATGGTCGCCGCGCACCCGGCGGCGAGCGGCGGCGCCGCGCTGTTCTTCGTCGACCTCGATGGCTTCAAGAAGATCAACGACGCGCACGGCCACGACGCCGGCGACCACGTGCTGAAGACGATCGCCGGCCGGCTGCTCGCCGGCGTCCGCGAAGGCGACCTGGTCGCGCGCATCGGCGGCGACGAATTCGTGGTCGTCCTGCGCGGCTCGCCGGCGGCGCCACTGCCGCCGCTCGCCGGCTTCGCGCAGCGCATCGTCACTGCCGCGGCGCAGCCGATCGCCTACCGGTCGGCAAGCTTGCAGGTCAGCGCCAGCGTCGGCGCAACCCTGCTCAACGACGCCGACGACAGCTATGATGCCGCCGTGAAACGCGCCGACGACGCGATGTACCAGGTGAAGAGCGCCGGCAAGAACGGCTTCCACATCGCCTGAACGCCGCTGCGCGCGAACAACGACGACTTCCCGCTCCCACCGATGCTGACCATTCTCCACCGCGACGACGCACTGGTCGCGATCGACAAGCCGCCGGGGCTGCTCGTGCACCGCACGGCGCTCGACCGCCACGAAACCGAATTCGCCGTGCAGCGGCTGCGCGACCAGATCGGGCAGCCGGTGCATCCGGTGCACCGCCTCGACCGCGGCACCTCCGGCGTGCTCGTCTTCGCGCTCGACCGCGACACGGCGCGCACGCTGTCCGACGCCTTCGCCGCGCAGCAGGTGGCAAAGACCTACCTCGCCGTCGTCCGCGGCTGGCCGGCAGCGGAAGGCGTCATCGACCATCCGCTGCAGCGCCAGCCGGACGACGCCGAATGGGTCGACCCGCGCGCGCAGCTGCTGCCGCAGGCAGCGCTCACCCGCTGGCGGCGGCTGGCCACCGCCGAGCTGCCGATCGCCGGCGACCGGCATCCGACGACGCGCTGCGCGCTGCTCGAACTGACGCCGGAAACCGGCCGCCGCCACCAGATCCGCCGCCACCTGAAGCACGCCGCGCACCCGATCGTCGGCGACGCCACCTACGGCAAGGGCAAGCTCAACCGCGACTTCGCCGCGCTGACCGGCTGCGCGCGACTGCTGCTGCACTGCGCCGAGATGCGCTTCGCGCACCCGCGGAGCGGCGAACCGCTGCGCCTCGTCGCGCCGCTCTCGGGCGCCTTCGCACAACTGACGGCGACGCTCGGCTGGACGGCGGCGGCCGCGCCCTGGCTCGGCGCCTCCCGCGCGGACAATTCCGGTTGAATCGCGGCGAGCCTGCGAGTACCATCATCCTAGGTGCGCTTCTTTTCCAAATCAGTCGATTAGCGCATTTCTTTCACGCATGCGGTGAAGTAGAAAACAAGAATGCTGACCCATCCGTTGCAGGATCTCGAAACCTGGGTGCTGTTCTTCAGCGGCGCCGAGCTGCCCGTGCTGCGCCACACCGTGCGCCAGCTCGACGAGCTGCGCGCCAACATCGACCGCGTCAACGGCCGCGAGATCTCGCGCGTCGTGCTGCAGGACCCGCTGATGACGGTGAAGGTCCTCGCCTACATCCAGCCCTTTGCCGGCAAGACGCTGCGCACCGACATCACCACCATCGGCAGCGCGGTGATGATGATCGGCATCGAGCCCTTCTTCGAGAAGTTCAAGGATCTGGTCACCATCGAGCAGATGCTGAAGAGCGAACCGCCGGCGATGCTCGGCGCGCTGCAGCTGATCCGCCGCGTGCAGCGCGCCGCGCACTACGCGCACGAATGGGCGCTGTGGCGGCAGGACCTGAACGTCGAGGAAGTGACCATCGCCGCGCTGCTGCACGACCTCGCCGAGATCCTGCTGTGGTGCTTCGCGCCGACGCTGGCGATCGAGATGCGCGACCGCCAGGCCGCCAACCACGCGCTGCGCAGCGCCGCCGTGCAGGAAGCGGTGCTCGGCATCCGGCTGATCGACCTGCAGCTCGCGCTGTGCCGGACCTGGCACCTGCCCAAGCTGCTCGCCAACCTGATGGACCCCGAGCACGCCGAAGCGCCGCGCATCCGCAACGTGCTGCTCGCCGTCGACCTCGCCCGCCATTCCGCGCACGGCTGGAACGACGCGGCGATTCCCGACGACTTCGCGGCGATCGGGAAGCTGCTCAACCTCAACCGCGACGCGCTGATCCAGCGGCTGCGGCTCTCCGACGACGAGAAGGCGCAGCTGCCGCCGATGCCGGACATGCCGCCGCCCGAAACGGAAACGCCCGCCGCCTGACCTGCTGCCGCCGGGCGCCGCACGCCCGCGCCCGCCCGGAACGCCCCCGATGCACGCCACCCGCCGCCGCCTGCTCGCCGCCACCGCCGCCGTCGCTGCCACCGCCCTGCTGCCGAAGCCGCTGCGCGCGGCGCCGGCGCTGCTGCCGCCGGCCCGGAACGGCCGCGCCGTGATCGTCGGCGGCGGCTGGGGCGGCCTCGCCGCCGCCCGCCGCCTGCGCGAGCTGGCGCCGCAGCTGGAGGTGGTGCTGGTCGAGCGCAGCGCTGCCTTCTGGTCGCTGCCGCTCTCCAACCGCTGGCTCGCCGACCGGCTCGACGGCGCGCTGCTGCGCCACGACTACGCGGCGGCGGCGCGGGCCTTCGGCTACACGCGGCTGCGCGCCGAGGTCGCCGCGATCGACCGCGAGCGGCGCGAAGTGCGTACCGCCGACGGCACCCTCGCCTACGACTGGCTGATCCTCGCCGTCGGCATCCGCGACGACTACGCGCCGTGGTTCGGCGACGACGCGAAGCCCGCCGCCGAGGCGCGGCAGAAGTACGGCAGCGCCTGGCAGGCCGGCGAGCAGGCAGCGCTCAAGCGGCGCGTCGACGCCTTCGCCGGCGGCGACTTCGTGATTACCGTGCCGCCGCTGCCCTACCGCTGCCCGCCGGCGCCGTTCGAGCGCGCCTGCATGCTGGCCACGCTGTTCCGGCAGAAGCAGCTGAAGGCGCGCGTGATCGTCCTCGACCCCAACCCGATGATGCAGGGTTTCGCCCGCGTCTTCGGCGGCCAGTACCGCGACCGCATCGTCTACGTGCCGCAGGCACGGGTGCAGGCGATCGACCCGTTCGCGAGGACGGTGAGCACCGACTTCGAGACCTTCCGTTTCGACGACGCGCTGCTGATGCCGCCGCAGCAGGCCGGCGACCTCGCCTGGCAGGCCGGGCTGATCGGCCGCGACGTGAACGACGCGAAGAAGGCGAGCGGCTGGGCGGCGTTCGACCCGCTGACGCAGCGCGCGCTCGCCGACCCGCGCGTGTTCGTCGTCGGCGACCTGGTCGACCGCGCCTCGCCGCTGTTCGGCCATTACCCGAAGACCGGCCAGATGGCGGCGCGGCAGGGGCAGATCGCCGCCGCGCAGATCGCCGCCGAGGCGCAGGGCAAGGAGGCGCCGCGGCTGCTGCCGGCGAGCACCTGCTACGTGCTGGCCGGCGCCGAGCCGATGGAGATGATGCGCATCGAGACCCGCTACCGCGTGCGCGGCGACGGGCTGCTGATGCAGACGGTGCAGCAGCACTACGACGCGCAGCCGCGCGACGAGGACGTCGCCTGGGCGCAGGGGATGTTCGCGGAATTGCTGGGGCCGGCGGCCTGACGCCGCGCCGGCGGGCGGCGGAGGACGCTACGCCCGGCCCGCGCCCGGATCGTCGTGGTGCACTTCCTCGACGACGTAGCCGTCGAGGTCGATCGTATCGCCGTGCAGCAGGTCGGCATCGACCGTGCCGTGGGCACTGCCCGGCAGCAGGCGCTCGACCTCGCGCAGCCGCTGCTTGAGGCGGCGGTACTCGCCGCGGCTGCGCTTCAGCATGCGCGCGCGCTTGGCGCGGGCGGTGACCGAGGCGATCAGGAGCTCCATGTCCACCGGCTTGGTCAGGAAGTCGTCGGCGCCGAGGTGCAGCGCCTCGAGCTGGCGGGCCATCTCGGCCTCGCTGGAGAGCAGCATGATCGGCGTGTCGTTGAGCGTGTCGTCCTGGCGCAGCAGCGCGAGCAGCTCGAAGCCGTTGCAGCCGGGCATGTAGAGGTCGCTGATCAGCACGTCGGGATCGAACTCGGCGATCTTCGCCGGCACCTGCAGCGGGTCGCCGACGATGCAGGTGACCATGCCGGCGTCGGCCAGGCCGTCGGCATAGACCTCGCCGAGGAAGGGATCGTCCTCGACCAGCATCACGCGGAACGGCTGGGTCGGCGTCTGCAGCGTGACCCCCTTGAGGATCGCCACCAGGCGCGCGGTATCGACCGGCTGGCGCAGGAAGCGCGTGGCGCCGAGGCGCACCGCCTCGAGGCGGGCCGGAATGTCGTCGACGGTGCCGATGCAGAACAGGTGCGGCGGCGGGTCGAAGCGGCGGCGCAGCGTCGCGAAGACCTCGTGGCATTGCGGATAGAGCAGGCACAGGCCGATGTCGGCGATCACTGCCACCGGCCGCTCGCCGTCGCCGGTCGCCGCGAGCGCTTCGAGCGAATCGACGCGCACCGGCTCGAAACCGGCGTGCGCCAGCGTCTCGCGCAGCATCACCAGCAGCGGGCCGCCGTCGGTGAACAGCGCGATGCGCCGCCCGACCGGGGCGGCCGCCGGCGCCACCGGCGTCACCAGCGGCGGCGCGCTCTCCGCCGGCGGCAGGTCGGCCGGCGCCAGCTCGCGCAGCAGGTTGCCGAGCAGCGCGTTCACCTGCAGGCGCTCCTGCGCGTCCGGGCCGTGCTCGCCGCACTGGTGCAGCAGGCTCGCCAGCGAGCGCGCGATCTCGCCGGCGTCGGCCATGTCCGGCACTTCCTTGCTGGTGATGTTGAAGTCGAACAGCGCGGCGGGAAGAAGTTGCGGCAGCGGCGCGTCGGGGGCGGCGAGGACTTCTGCCGCCAGGCTGCGGATACGGTCGATCTGTCGCTGCAGTTCTTCGTTGGCGTTCTCGTGCACGACGGTTTCCTGTGGGCCGGAAGGTGGTGCAAATATAGACCAAATACGAGCGGGATTAGTGCCGGCAGATCAAAAAACGGCGCCGTTCCGCGGCGGAACGGCGCCTTTCGTCGGCTCGCCCGCATGCCCGCGGGCGGCCGCTCAGTCCGTCAGCCCGAGCGCCTTCGCGACGCCGGCGCCGTAGGCCGGATCGGCCTGCGCGCAGTGGGCGACGTGGCGGCGCTGGATGTCCACCGGCGCACCGCCGAGCGAGCGCGCGGTGTTGTCGAACAGCACCTGCTGCTCGGCCTTCGTCATCAGCCGGAACAGCGCGCCCGGCTGCGAGTAGTAATCGTCGTCGGCGCGGTGATTCCAGTGCTCGGCGGCACCCTCGACCGACAGCGGCGGCTCGCGGTAGTCCGGCTGTTCCTGCCACTGGCCGTCGCTGTTCGGCTCGTAGCCGATGCGCCCGCCGTGGTTGCCGTCGACGCGCATCGCGCCGTCGCGGTGGTAGCTGTGGAACGGGCAGCGCGGCGCGTTCACCGGGATCTGGTGATGGTTCACGCCGAGCCGGTAGCGCTGCGCGTCGCCGTACGAAAAGAGCCGCGCCTGCAGCATCCTGTCCGGCGAGAAGGAGATGCCGGGCACCACCGCCGCCGGGTTGAACGCCGACTGCTCGACCTCGGCGAAGAAGTTCTCCGGGTTGCGGTTCAGTTCCATGACGCCGACCTCGATCAGCGGGTAGTCCTTGTGCGGCCAGACCTTGGTCAGGTCGAAGGGGTTGTACGGCACCTGCGACGCCTCCTTCTCCGGCATCACCTGCACGTACAGCGTCCACTTCGGGTAGTCGCCCTGCTCGATGCTCTCGTAGAGGTCGCGCTGGTGCGACTCGCGGTCGCGGCCGATGATCGCCTCGGCCTCGGCGTCGGTCAGGTTCCGGATGCCCTGCTGCGACTTGAAGTGAAACTTCACCCAAGAGCGCTCGTTCCGCGCGTTGATGAAGCTGAAGGTGTGCGAGCCGAAGCCGTGCATGTGGCGGTAGCTGGCCGGGATGCCGCGCTCGCTCATGACGATGGTGATCTGGTGCAGCGCTTCCGGCAGCGAGGTCCAGAAGTCCCAGTTGTTCTTCGCGCTGCGCATGTTCGTGCGCGGGTCGCGCTTCACCGCGTGGTTGAGGTCGGGGAACTTCAGCGGATCGCGCAGGAAGAACACCGGCGTGTTGTTGCCGACCAGGTCCCAGTTGCCCTCCTCGGTGTAGAACTTGACGGCGAAGCCGCGGATGTCGCGCTCGGCGTCGGCGGCGCCGCGCTCGCCGGCGACCGTCGTGAAGCGCGCGAACAGTTCGGTCTTCTTGCCGATTTGGCTGAAGAGCTTCGCCCGCGTGTATCGGGTGATGTCGTGCGTCACCGTGAACGTGCCGTAGGCGCCGGAGCCCTTGGCGTGCATGCGCCGCTCCGGGATCACCTCGCGGTCGAAGTGGGCGAGCTTCTCGAGCAGCCACACGTCCTGCAGCAGCACCGGCCCGCGCGGGCCGGCGGTCATCGTGTTCTGGTTGTCGGGTACCGGCGCGCCGGCGGCAGTGGTGAGTTTCTTCGCGTCCATCGTGGTTCCTCCTGCTGAAAAAGTCAGTGGGTTTCGGCGGCGAGCGCCAGGAGGTCGATCCAGAACGCTTTCAGCATCAGCACATCGGCAACCATGGCAAGCTCGCTTTCTGTCCGGCATCGATGCCGGGGTGTGAGCACAGTCTAGGCAGGCGCTGTTCATTGCCAAAGGAAATTGTTTCAATACGGATAATAGCCAACGGCTATTGTTCGCAAGCACTTGCCGATCGCGACGGAGGCATCGGACCGGACACGCTGCGGAGGCGTCCGCCGGCTTCGCGCCATACGGCAACGGCGCTCCGCCCTTGACCGATGCGGCAAAAACAAGAATAATTCTCATCCGCAATCGCCAGCCAGCTCACCTGCCAGCCAGCCAAGGTGCGTCACGCACCGCCATTCGCGCCGCCTCGCCGAGGCAGCCCGCGAAACCCCTTCCGGATGGCCGGCTTCCCCTGCCTTGCCCGACCCTTCGCGCGACGAAGGCGGACGCCCCATCCCCAGCGCCGGGACGGGCCGCATTGCCGCCCCCCGGCATCGACGATGCAACTGATACCGGGATTCCCATGCGCCAGAAAAGCAAGCCATTCAAGTTCGCCGCGACCTCGCTCGCCGCGCTGTTATCGACGGCGGCCGCCGCCCAGCAGGCCGAGCGCCTGCTGTCGCCCGTCCAGGTCCAGGCCGCCCCCGAACTGGAGGTTTACCAGGCCGTCACCGCCAGCAGCGCGACCAAGATCCAGGCGCCGCTGAGGGACGTGCCGCAGACCGTGAACGTCGTCACCGACCGCCTGATCGAGGACCAGGCGGCGCATTCGCTGCAGGACACGCTGCGCAACGTTCCCGGCGTCTCCTTCCACATCGGCGACGGCCAGCGCGACCAGTTCTACATCCGCGGCTTCGAGGCGCTCGGCGACCTGTTCATCGACGGCCTGCGCGACGACGCGATGTACTACCGCGACCTCGCCAACATCGAGCGCGTCGAGGTGGTGAAGGGGCCGGCGGCGGTGCTCTACGGCCGCGGCTCGTCGGGCGGCATCATCAACCGCATCAGCAAGAAGCCGTCGGCGACGCCGGTGCGCGAAGCCGAGCTGACGGTCGGCTCGTTCGGCCAGAAGCGGCTGGCGCTCGACGTCGGCGACCGCCTCGGCGACGCCGCCCAGTTCCGCGTCGTCGGCGCCGTCGAGGACGCCGACAGCTTCCGCGACCAGGGCTTCCTGAAGCGCAACCTGATCGCCCCGTCGCTGGCGCTCGCGCTGTCGCCGGACACCAGGCTGCTCTTCCAGGTCGAGCAGCTGAACGACCGCCGCGTCACCGACATGGGCATCCCGGCCTACCGCGGCAAGCCGGCGAACGTCTCGCGCAAGACCTACTACGGCACCAACAACGCCGACCGCGACGACTATTCCGACGCCGACGTCACCTCCGGCCGCATCAAGCTCGACCATCGCATCAGCGACAGCCTGTCGCTGAGCAACCATTTCGGCACCTACCGCTACCGCCTCGACCGCCAGAACACCTTCGGCCAGACGGTGAACAACAACACCGGCGTCGTCTCGCTGTTCCACGGCGCGGTCGACCGCGACGACCAGGGCTGGTTCAACCAGCTCGAACTGACACAGCGCCTCGCCACCGGCAGCGTCGGCCACCAGCTGCTGTACGGTGTCGAGATCGGCAAGCAGGACAAGGACCTGCAGTCGTACAACTGGAGCGTGAAGCCGACGACCTCGGTGCTCAACCCGGTGCAGCCGTCGCTGTCGGCGTTCGGCAGCAAGGTGCTGGCGACCGACAACCGCACCTCGCTCGACGTGCACAGCGTCTATGTGCAGGACCTGATCACCTTCACGCCGCAGTGGAAGGCGCTGCTCGGCATCCGCCACGACACCTTCCGGCAGTCGGTGAATGAACGCCTGTCCACCGCCACCGACCGCGAGCGCACCGACCGCGAATGGAGCCCGCGTGCCGGCGTCGTCTTCCAGCCCAACGGCTGGCAGTCGTACTACCTGTCGTACAGCCGCTCGTTCCAGCCCTCGGGCGAGGTGCTCGCGTTCACCAGCGCGCAGTCGCAGATGGCGCCGGAGGAAACGAGCAACGTCGAGGCCGGCGTCAAGCTCGACCTGTTCGGCGGCAAGGCCTCGGCCACCGCGGCGGTGTTCGAGCTGGAGCGGACCGACATCAAGACCACCGACCCGGTGACCAAGGCGATCATCCCGGTCGGCGAGCAGCGCACGCGCGGCGTCGAACTGACGCTGGCCGGCGAAGTGGCGCCGGGCTGGCAGCTGTCGGCCGGCTACGCCTACCTCGACGCCGTCATCACCAAGTCGATCGGCCTCTCCAACGGCATCGCCATCGACGGCAAGCGCGCGGCGCTGACGCCGATGCACAGCGCCAACCTGTGGCTGATGAAGGACCTCGGCCACGGCTTCAGGCTCGGCGGCGGCCTCAACTACGCCGACGACCGCTACGCCGCGCCGGACAACCTGGTGACGCTCGACGGCTACGTGACCGCCGACGCCGCGCTGATCTACCAGGCGAAGGCCTACGACCTCGCGTTGAACGTCAAGAACATCGCCGACAAGCACTACTTCGTCTCCGGCCACGGCGCCAGCAACAACCTCAACATGCCCGGCGCGCCGCGCTCGGTCGAGCTGACCGCGCGCTTCCGCTTCTGACGGCGGCCGAGGCTCCGGCATCGCGACCCTGCGGGTGGCGCCGCGCGCGCCAACCCCGGCAAATGGCTGCGCCGCCTGCACGCCTGGTGCGGGCTGGCGCTGGCCGGGCTGTTCGTGCTCTTCGCGCTGACCGGCTTCCTGCTCAACCACCGGGCGGTGCTGAAGATCCCGGCGCTCGAGCGGCAGGAAGTGCGGCAGGTGCTGGCGCTGCCGGAACCCGCCGCCAGCCCGGAACGGCTCGCCGGGCAGCTGGCCGGGATGCTCGCGCTGCCGCCGGCGGCGTCACGCTCGCCGCCGCGCTCGCCTGGCTGGCCGGCTGAGTCGCCGGAATCCGCCGTTGCCGGCCGGGCCGGCGCCGATCATCGCCGACGCCGACCCGCTTCCGCCGCGTGCCGCTCAGCGCACGCCGGCAACGCGGCGCTGCGGGCCGCGGGCCGCGCGCCGGCTCACGCCGGCACCGCCGCCGGTTGGATCCGCGCCTCGCGGATCGGCAGGTTCGCCAGCGCGGCCAGCGACGCCAGCGCGATGTCGGCGTACCACATCCAGGTGTAGTCGCCGCTCCAGACGATGCTCAGCCCGCCCAGCCAGGCGCCGAGGAAGCCGCCGACCTGGTGCGAGAGCAGCGTCAGGCCGAACAGCGTGCCCAGGTAGCGCACGCCGAACAGCTTGCCGACCAGCGCCGCCGTCGGCGGCACCGTCGCCAGCCAGGTGAAGCCGAGGCCCGCGGCGAACAGGTAGAAGGTCCATTCGCTCTTCGGCAGCAGCAGGTAGAGCGCGACCAGCGCGGCGCGCGAGCCGTACATCGCGGCCAGCACGTGCTTGCTGCGGTACAGGTTGATGCAGGCGCCGGCATAGAGGCTGCCGAAGATGTTGGCCAGCCCGATGATCGCCAGCGACCAGCTCGCCACCTCGGGCGACAGTCCGCATAGCTGGACCTCGCCCGGCAGGTGGGTGACGAGGAAGGCGATGTGGAAGCCGCAGGTGAAGAAGCCGGCGTGCAGCAGCAGGTAGCTGCGGTCGGCGAGGGCGTTGCGGACGGTGCGCAAGAGGCCGGCTTCGCCGGCGGTCGACGGTGCCGGCGGGCGGCCGCCGCCGGCGACCTTGCCGACCAGCGGCAGCGCCAGCAGCGTCATCGCCGCCATCGACCACATCGCCCCCATCCAGCCGAAGGCCTGGATCAGCTTCTGCAGCACCGGCGCGAACACGAACTGCCCGAACGAGCCGCCGGCGTTGATGACGCCGGCGGCGGTGCCGCGCGCGTCGGCCGGCAGCCGCTGCGCGGCGGCGCCGATCAGCACCGAGAAGCTGCCGGCGCCCGAGCCCATCGCCGACAGCAGGCCGAGCGACACGATCAGGCCGAAGGTCGAATCCATGAACGGCGTCAGCGCGCTGCCGAGCGCCAGCAGCAGCACGCCGCCGATCAGCACGGCGCGCGCGCCGTAGCGGTCGGCGACCGCCCCGGCGACCGGCTGGATCGCCCCCCAGGTGAATTGCGCGACGGCCAGCGCCAGGCTGATCGAGGCGATGCCGAGGCCGGTCGTGGTGTTGAGCGGGCTGACGAAGAGGCCGAGCGACTGGCGCGCGCCCATCGTGATCGCAAGGATGCCGGCGGCGGCGAGCGTGACGAAGAGGACGTCGGGGCGGCGGAGAATCTGGAGCATGCGGATCACCTGTCCGTTGGGTGGCGACGCGGTGCGCGCCGAAAGGGAATGGCGCGAGGATAGTTTCCGGATCAGCGACGAAAAAGCCGATAATCCGATTCATTGCGTCAACGGATCATTGACAAATGCACGCACCCCCTCGTCTCCGGGGCGGCGCTTCGCTGCCCCCGCAACGCCTGCGGAGGAACGCATGAACTGGCTGCCGGCATGGCACAGCTTCGTCTGCGTCGTCGACAGCGGCAGCATGGCCGGCGCCGCCCGCCGGCTGGGCTGCACGCGCGCGCAGGTGAGCAAGCAGATCGCCGAACTCGAGCGCGCGTTCGGCGCCCGGCTGTTCGAGCGCTCGACCCGCCGGCTGGTGCTGACGGCGGCCGGCGACGTCTTCCACCAGCATGCGCGGCATGCGCTGGAAGCGGTCAGGGGCACCGAGATCGCGCTGCGCAACCTGGGCGAGGCGCCGCGCGGCACGCTGCGCGTCAGCGCGACGGTGAGCTTCGGCCGGCACTGGATCGCGCCGCTGCTGCCCGAGATCGCCGCCGCCCACCCCGAACTCGAGTGCGAACTGATCCTCACCGACGACATCGTCGACCTGGTCGCCGACAACATCGACCTCGCGCTGCGCATGACCCGGCAGCCGCCGGAGGACGCGGTCGCGCGCCGGGTCGTCGGCCTCCGCCGCGTCATCTGCGCCGCACCGCATTACCTCGCCCGCCACGGCGTCCCGGAGACGCCGCACGACCTGGTGCGGCACCAGTGCCTGAGCTACGTGCTGCGCGACGACAAGGTCTGGTCGCTGCTCGACGCGCGCGGCAACGAGGCGCGCGTTGCGGTGAGCAGCCGCATCCACTTCAACAACATCGAGTGCATCCTCGACGCCGCGCTCGCCGGCCACGGCGTCGCGATCCTGCCGACCTTCATGTGCCACCGCGAGCTCGCCGACGGAAGGCTGCGCGCCGTGCTCGACGGCTACGAACCCAACGTCATCTTCGGCCGCGACCTCTACGCGTGCTACACGCCGAGCCGGGTGCGCGTACCGAAGGTCAAGGTCTTCCTCGACGCGCTGGCGCGGCATTTCCAGCCGCTGCCGCCGTGGGAGCGCGACGCGGGCTGAGGGACGGCCGCCAGGGCTAGGCCAGCCCTTGCAGGAAGCCCGCGACCCGCGCCAGCACCTCGCCCGCGCGCTCGCGGTGCGGCAGGTGCCGGGTGTCGGCCATGAGTTCGACCTGCGCCGGGCCGCCGGCGAGCCGGCCGATCAGCTCGGGGTGCCGCGGCGAACCGTATTCGTCGTCGGCGCCGTGGATCGCCAGCAGCGGGCATTTCACCTGCGGCAGCACCGGCCGCAGCGACCACGCGGCGAAGTCCGGGTGCAGCCACGAGTCGATCCACGCCGCCAGCACCCACTCCGCCTTGTCGCCGTGGTAGCGGCGCAGGCGCTCGACCTGTACGGGGTCGGCGAACAGCGTACGCGCCGCCTCGATGCCCTGCACTGTCCGCGCTTCGACGAAGGCCTGCGCCGACACGGTGACCAGCGCGACGCAGTCGTCGCCGCAGCGGGCGGCGCAATTGACCGCCATGCCGCCGCCGACGCTGTGGCCGAACAGCGCGAAGCGGCCGATGGCGAGCTGCCGGCGCAGGTCGGCGAAGCCGCCGTCGGCCTCGGCGGCGATGAAATCGAGCGGCAGCGGGCCGCGACGCGCGTCGGAGCGGCCGAAGCCCAAGCGGTCGTAGGCGACCACCGTCCGCCCACTCTGCGCCGCCAGCGCCGCCGGGAAATCGCGCCACAGCTCGACGCTGCCCAGCGAGTCGTGGAACAGGATCAGCGGCACGTCGGAGGCCGGCGCCGCCGGCGACCAGAGGCGTGCGAACAGGCGGCCGCCGCGGCCGTCGATCCAGGTGTCGCGGGGGGTGATGGCGGGAACGGCGGGGCTCATTGTCGGAAATCGCGTTGGCGGTTGGCGGCGGCCCGGCGGGCCGGGAAGGCCGCCAGCCTCGCGGCACGGCGGCATGGCAGCGACGTTCGCCGCGGTTGCGCGGCCACGGCCGGCGGGGCGCCGTTCACGCGGCGCCGCCCTTCTCCAGTTCGGCGAACAGCCAGTCCTGGAAGCTGCGGATCTTCGGCAGCTCGGCGCGCGACTTCAGCAGGTTCAGCGTGTAGCCCTGGACCTTCGGCCCGTCGAGCCCGAAGGGCGCGACCAGGCGCCCGGTCTCCAGCTCGCGCTGCACCAGCAGCAGGCTCTCGAGGCAGACGCCGAGGCCGTCGACCGCCGCGCTGATGGCCATGAACGAGCGGTCGAAGCGCGGCCCGCGCGAGATGTCGAGCTGCACCTTGCGGTGCTGGCGCATCCAGTCACGCCAGTTCACCAGGCAGACCTCGCTGTGGATCAGCGTGTGGTGGCGCAGGTCCTCCGGCGTGCGGATCGGCTGCGGGCCGTCGGCCAGCGCCGGCGAGCACAGCGGCACGATGGTCTCGGGCGGAAAGGCCAGCACCATCGTTCCCGGCGGCTGCAGGCGCTTGGTGCCGTAGCGGATGTCGATGTCGACGCCGCTGGTGAGCAGGTCGGCCGGCGGCGGGTAGGAGGCGTTCAGGCGCACGTCGATGTCCGGGTTGAGCGCGCTGAAGCGGGCCAGGCGCGGCATCAGCCACTGCGTCGCGAAGCTCGGCGTCGAATGCACGGTCAGGATGTCGCTCTTCGCCGTCCGCCCCAGTTCGCGCGTCGCCAGCTCGATGCGCCCGAAGGCCGCCGACACCTCCTCCGCATAGCGCCGGCCGGCGTCGGTGAGCACCACCGCGCGATGCACGCGATGGAACAGGCGCACCCCGAATTGCTCCTCCAGCAGCTTGATCTGATGGCTCACCGCCGAGGGGGTGACGAACAGTTCTTCTGCTGCGAGCGCAAACGACGAGAGCCGGGCGGCGGCCTCGAACGCTTGCACTGCCTTGAGGGGGACGCGACGCTGCATTGCAATATTCGGGTGAACTCAGTTCATCAATAGTGAATGATTATTCGTTTGAGCGATAAAACGCAAGCTCCTAAGCTTCACATCACTCCCCGGAGACGTCGCAGCGGCAAGGCGCCGCGGTCCCGGGAAGGCCCGGGGAGCAGGCTCCCCGATGGATGAACGACCCGCCGGCGGCGCGCTTTTCCGCCGGCCCAACCTAGGAGATTTGCGTGGACTCAAGCGTTACCGCGACCCATGCCCACCTCGCCGAGCGCGCCTACCACATCCGGCGCAACGCGCTGCTGATGGGCGAGGTGCAGGGCCAGGGCTACGTCGGCCAGGCCCTCGACATCGCCGACGTGCTGGCCGTCGCCTACTTTCATGCGATGGACTACCGGCCGGACGATCCCGAGTGGGACGGCCGCGACCGCTTCCTGCTGTCGAACGGCCACTATGCGATCGCGCTCTACGCGGCGCTGATCGAGGCCGGCATCGTGCCGCAGGAAGAACTCGAAACCTACGGCAGCGACGACAGCCGCCTGCCGATGTCGGGCATGGCCAGCTACACGCCGGGCATGGAGATGTCCGGCGGCTCGCTCGGCCAGGGGCTGACGATCGCCGTCGGCCACGCGCTGGGGCTCAAGCGCAAGGGCAGCAAGTCCTTCGTCTATACGCTGTTCTCCGACGGCGAGCTGGACGAGGGCGCGGTCTGGGAGGCGCTGATGTCGGCCGCCCACTGGCAGCTCGACAACATGATCGCCATCGTCGACATCAACAACCAGCAGGCCGACGGCCCGTCGAGCCAGGTCATGGCCTTCGAGCCGCTGGTCGACAAGATGGAGGCCTTCGGCTGGTTCACCCAGCGCATCGACGGCAACGACCTCGCCGCGGTGATCCGCGCCTTCGACGCCGCGCGCGAGCACCCCGGGCGCCAGCCGCGCATGATCATCGCCGACACCCGCATGGGCTGCGGCGTCCCCTTCCTCGAAGCCCGCGAGAAGAACCACTTCATCCGCGTCGACGCGCACGAATGGCAGCTCGCCCTCGAAGCGCTCGACGCCGGGAGGACCGCATGAGCACCGCCGCCGCCCAGAAACCCAAGCTGAAAACCTCGGCGATGATCGCCTCGATCGCCGCCGAGGGACAACGCACCAAGTCCGCGCCGTTCGGCCACGCGCTGGTCGAGCTGGCCGGCGCCCGCCCCGACGTGATCGGCATGACCGCCGACCTCGGCAAGTACACCGACCTGCACCTCTTCGCCAAGGCCTACCCCGAGCGCTACTACCAGATGGGCATGGCCGAGCAGCTGCTGATGGGCGCCGCCGCCGGCCTCGCCAAGGAAGGCGCGCTGCCGTTCGCGACCACCTATGCGGTGTTCGCCTCGCGGCGCGCCTACGACTTCATCCACCAGACGATCGCCGAGGACGACCTCAACGTCAAGATTGTCTGCGCGCTGCCCGGCCTGACCACCGGCTACGGCCCCAGCCACCAGGCCACCGAGGACCTGGCGCTGTTCCGCGCGATGCCCAACATGACCGTGATCGACCCCTGCGACGCGCTCGAGATCGAGCAGGCGGTGCCGGCGATCGCCGCGCACAAGGGCCCGGTCTACATGCGCCTGCTGCGCGGCAACGTGCCGCTGCTGCTCGACGAGTACGACTACAAGTTCGAGCTCGGCAAGGCCAAGCTGCTGCGCGACGGCCGCGACGTGCTGGTCATCTCGTCCGGGATCATGACCATGCGCGCGCTGGAAGTGGCGCAGGCGCTGGCCGACGACCGCGTCGACGTCGGCGTGCTGCACGTGCCGACGATCAAGCCGCTCGACATCGCGACCATCCTGCGCGAGGCCGGCCGCTCCGGCCGCCTGGTGGTCGTCGCCGAGAACCACACGACGATCGGCGGCCTCGGCGAAGCGGTCGCCACCGCGCTGCTGTCGGCCGGCGTGACGCCGCCCTTCCGCCAGATCGCGCTGCCCGACGCCTTCCTCGACGCCGGCGCGCTGCCGACGCTGCACGAGCGCTACGGCATCTCGACCGAGGCCATGGCCAAGACGATTAAGGGCTGGCTCGGCTGACCCCGTCGCCCGCTCGACCTTCAACCCCGGGCACGCTGCCAGCAAGGCGCGGCGCCCCGTTTCAGAGGAGCATTCATGTCGCAATCACTTCTGCTCGACGGCAAGGTCGCCGTCATCTCCGGGGCCGCCTCGCCGCGCGGCATCGGCCTGGCGACCGCCCGCCTGTTCGCCGCGCACGGCGCCACGGTCGTCATCCTCGACCTCGACGGGCAGGCCGCCGCCGCGGCCGCCGCCGGGATCGGCCCGGCGCACCGCGGCTACGCCTGCAACGTCGCCGACAAGGACGCCTGCCTGCGCGTCGCCGACCGCATCGTCACCGAGTTCGGCCGCATCGACGTGCTGATCAACAACGCCGGCATCACGCAGCCGGTGAAGACCCTCGAGATCGACCCGGCGAGCTGGGACCGCATCGTCGACGTCAACCTGCGCGGCGTGCTCTACCTGTCGCAGGCGGTGCTGCCGCAGATGCAGAAGCAGCGCTCGGGATCGATCGCCTGCATGTCGTCGGTGTCGGCGCAGCGCGGCGGCGGCATCCTCGGCGGCCCGCACTACTCGGCGGCGAAGGCCGGCGTGCTCGGCCTGGCCAAGGCGATGGCGCGCGAGTTCGGCCCGGACAACATCCGCATCAACTGCGTGACGCCGGGGCTGATCGACACCGACATCACCAGCGGCAAGCTCGACGACGCGAAGAAGGCCGAGATCGCCGCGACGATCCCGCTCAACCGCCTCGGCAAGGCCGACGAGATCGCCGGCGCCTACCTCTTCCTGGCGTCCGACCTGTCGTCGTACATCACCGGCGCCGTCATCGACGTCAATGGCGGCATGCTGATCCACGGCTGAGCCACCGTTCTTCCACCCACATCGAGACAAGCATCCACGCGGCCGCATCGGGCGACCCGTGATCCGTAAAGAGAGAGACAGGAGACACCCATGAAAAAATCGTTCATCGCCATCGCCGCCACGCTCGCGCTGACGGCCACCTCCAGCTGGGCGCAGCAGGTGCTGCGCCTGTCGCACAACGCGGCCCCCGGCAATCCGAAGGCCGAGGCCTCGCTGAAGTTCGCGCAGCTGGTCGCGGAAAAGACCAACGGCCGGATCAAGGTCGAGGTCGGCGGCAACGCCCAGTTCGGCGACGACGTCGAGTCGCTGACCAACCTGCGCCTCGGCACGCTCGCCTTCAGCACCAACTCGCAGGGCACCACCTCCGGCGTCGTGCCGCAGTTCTCGGTGATCGGCCTGCCCTTCCTGTTCCGCGACCTGAACCACGCCTACAAGGTGGTCGACGGCCCGGTCGGCGACAAGCTCAACGAACTGGCCAAGGCCAAGGGCCTCGTGGTGCTCGCGCTGTGGGACAACGGCATCCGCCACACCAGCAACAACAAGCGGCCGATCGTGAAGCCCGAGGACCTGGCCGGGATCAAGGTGCGCACGCCGCCCGATCCGATCACCCTCGACATCTTCAAGGCGCTCGGCGCCAACCCCGGCCCGCTGGCCTTCTCCGAGCTGTACATCGCGCTGCAGCAGGGCGTCTTCGACGGCCAGGAGAACCCGCTGATGAACATCTACTCGTCGAAGCTGCACGAGGTGCAGAAATACATCTCGCTGACCGGCCACAAGTACGAGACGACGCCGCTGCTCGCCAGCAAAATGATCTGGGACACGATCCCGAAGGCCGACCAGCAGGCGATCAAGGAGGCGGCGATCGAGGCCGGCAAGCTCAACCGGCAGATGTCGCTGGCCGCCGACGCCGAGCTGCGCAAGAAGCTCGCCGACGCCGGCGTCAAGATCAACGAGGTCAACCAGGCCGAGTTCGCCGCGAAGACCAAGCCGGTCTACGACAAGTGGTCGCAGCAGTACCCGGACCTGGTCAAGCTGATCGTCGCCGAGGCGGCCAAGCCATGAGCGCGCTCTGCGCATCGCCGGCGGAGGCCCGGGAGGGCCTCGCCGCCACCGCGGTGAAATGGGTCGACGGCGCGATCGTCGCCGCCAGCGTGGCGCTGGCGATCACCTCGCTCGGCGCGATGTTCGCGTCGCTGATGGCCGAGGTCGTCGTCCGCTACTTCACCAACCAGGGCCTGGGCTGGCCGACCGAGATGCCGAACATCCTGTTCCCCTGGCTGGTGATGAGCGGCATCGTGCTCGCCGCGCAGCGCGGCCAGCACATCGCCGTCACTGCGCTCAACGCGCTGCTCGGCCGCCGCGGCAACCGGGTGCTGCTGCTCGGCCAGCAGGTGCTGGTCGCGGCGACCTTCTTCTACCTCGCCTGGATCGGCCTCGACGTCATCGAGATCACCGGCAGCGAGGAGTTTCCGGTCACCGGCATCACCGCGCGCTGGGCCTACCTGGCGCTGATCGTCGGCTTCGTCGGCCTCGGCCTGACCGCGCTGACCACTTTCGTGCGCCTCGTGCTGGCGAGCGATCCGCTGGCCGTGCGCAGCCACCACATCGAGGAGGATGTATGACCCTGATGATGCTTCTCGTCTTCGGCGCGCTGCTGATACTGGCGCTGCCGGTCGGCTACGCGCTGCTGATCAGCTCCGGCGTCGCCGCAGTCAGCGTCGGCGGCATGCCCAGCGTCGCCGCCGTGGTCAAGGTCTTCCAGCCGACGCAGAGCTTCCCGCTGCTGGCGATCCCGTTCTTCATGCTCTCCGGCAACCTGATGATGGGCGGCACGCTCGGCAAGCGGCTGATCGACTTCGCGACCGCGCTGGTCGGCCGCTTCCACGGCGGCCTCGGGCAGGTGACCGTGGTCGGCTCGACGGTGTTCGGCGGCGTCTCCGGCTCGGCCGTGGCGGAAGCCTCGGCGCTCGGCTCGATGCTGATCCCGTGGCAGAAGCGCGAGGGCTATCCCGGCGCCTTCGCCGCGGCGGCGACCGCGTCGTCGTCGGTGATCGCCGGCCTGATCCCGCCGTCGATCCCGCTGATCCTGTTCGCCGCGGTATCGAACGAGTCGATCGCCTCGCTGTTCCTCGCCGGCATCCTGCCCGGGCTGCTGCTGTGCGGCGGCTTCATGCTCACCTGCTACCTGTCGGGACGGCTGCGCGGCTTCAAGCGGCTGGCCGAGACGATCACGCTGCGCGACGTGCTGCGGGCGACGGTCGCCGCGGCACCGGCGCTGGCGATGCCGGCCTTCATCGTGATCCTGCTGCGCGCCGGCATCGCCACGCCGACCGAGGTCAGCGTGATCGCCGTCGCCTACGGTCTCCTGGTCAGCGCGCTGATCTACCGCGACCTGACGCTGCGCCGCTTCTACGACGCGCTGGTGCACACCGCCGTCACCACCGGCGTGGTGATGCTGGTGATCGCCGCGTCGAACCTGGTCGGCTACGTGCTGACCGTCGAGTCGGTGCCGACCGCGGTCGCCGAATGGACGGTGAAGACGCTGGAAACGCCGCTGCTGATCATCCTGATGCTGAACGTGATCATGCTGGTGGTCGGCATGTTCCTCGACCTGCCGGCGGCGATCCTGCTGCTCGGCCCGACCTTCGTCGCCATCGGCAACGCGATCGGCCTCGACCTGGTCCAGCTCGGCATCATGATGGCGGTCAACCTCAGCATCGGCCTGTTCACGCCGCCGGTCGGGACGACGCTGTTCATCGCCGCCGCCATCTCGCGCGAGAAGGTCGGCGCCATCGTCCGCGAGCTGTGGCCCTTCTACCTGGTGGCGGTGACCGTGCTCGTGCTGATCTCCTTCGTTCCCGCCTTCACCCTCTACTGACACGACACGG
Source organism: Azospira restricta (assembly GCF_016858125.1). NCBI lineage: Bacteria > Pseudomonadati > Pseudomonadota > Betaproteobacteria > Rhodocyclales > Rhodocyclaceae > Azospira > Azospira restricta. The sequence goes on along the minus strand of NZ_CP064781.1, from coordinate 1,986,335 downwards.
GTACGGCCGCTGCGGGCGGCCGTACCGCGAAAGGACATCCGATGAAGACTGTTGCATTCGCCGGCCTCGGCGCGATGGGGCTGCCGATGGCGCGCAACCTGCTCGCCCGGGGCTACCCGGTGCGCGGCATCGACCTCAGTGCCCAGTCGCTGGCCGCGCTCGCCGCCGCCGGCGGCACGCCGGCCGCCGATGCCGCCGACGGCGCGCGCGGCGCCGACATGCTGATCCTGATGGTGGTCAACGCCGCGCAGGCCGAGCAGGTGCTGTTCGCCGACGGCGCGCTGGCGGCGCTGAACGCCGGCGGCATCGTCTGCCTGATGGCCACCTGCCCGCCCGGCGCGGTCGAGAAGATCGCCGCGCGGGTCGCGGCCGCCGGCCGCCGCTTCGTCGACGCCCCCGTCTCCGGCGGCGTCGCCGGCGCGAGCGCGGCCTCGCTGACGATCATGGCCGCCTGCGAGCGCGCCACCTTCGACGCGGCGCGGCCGGTGTTCGAGGCCGTCGGCAAGCGCATCTTCCACGTCGGCGAGCGCGCCGGCCAGGGGGCGACGGTGAAGACCGTCAACCAGCTGCTGTGCGGCGTGCATATCGCCGTCGTCGCCGAAGCCTTCGCGCTCGCCGCCAAGGTCGGCGTCGACCTCGCGGTGCTGCTCGAGATCATGGGCGGCTCGTCGGCGTCGAGCTGGATGCTCAAGGACCGCGGGCCGCGCATGCTGCAGGCCGAGCCCGAGGTGACCAGCGCCGTCGACATCTTCGTCAAGGATCTCGGCATCGTCCTCGAGGCCGGGCGCGAGGCGAAGTGCGCGCTGCCGATCGCCGCCCTCGCCCACCAGATGTTCCTCGCCGCCTCCGGCCGCGGCGACGGCCGCGCCGACGACAGCCAGGTCATCCGCAGCTACCACGCGCTGAACGGAACGCGCTGAGGCCGACCGCGGCATGATCGCGCTCGGCGGCGCGCTGGTCGCGATTCTCGGGCGGCAGCCAAAAAATGGCGCCGCGCCGGACCGGCACCGGCGCCGCCGCCTGGCTGTCCGGCGTGGCTCCCGGCGCCTGCGGCCCGCCGCGCGACATCATCGGCCGCAGGAGATGGCGGCGGCCGGATCGATCGCCGGCGACTATTTTTCTCCCGGCCCGCGCCGCCCACGGAATCCGCTGCGGCGGCGCCGGTCCAACCGCTGTCGGGCACGCCGCCGCCCGGGCGGACGCGCGGTATCCCCGGACACGAAAAAGAAGAGGAGCCAGCCATGTTCGACAAGGAACGCTTCATCGCGGACTGCCTCGCCGCCGTCGCCGACGGCGAGGACGCCATCCGCGAACTCGTGGCGGCAGCGGTCGCCGACCCCGCCGGCGTGATGGCGGCCCTCGGCGAGCCGGCGCATGCCGGCCTGACGCCGCTCCATCGCTCGCCCGAGCTGACCGTCATCAACTTCGTCTGGGCGCCGTGCATGAGCCTGATGCCGCACAACCACCGGATGTTCTCGGTGGTCGGCATCTACGCCGGCCGCGAGGACAACGTCTTCTGGCGCCGCAGCGGCAGCGCGATCGAGGCGACCGGCGCCCGCTCGCTGGGCCGCGGCGATGTCGCGACGCTCGACCGCGACGCCATCCACTCGGTGCTCAACCCGATCGGCAAGCAGACCTGCGCGATCCACGTCTACGGCGGCGACTTCTTCGCGCCGCCGCAGCCGAGGAGCCAGTGGGACCACGAGACGCTGGCCGAGCAGCCGTGGGACGTCGAGCGGGTCAAGGCGCTGTTCCGCGAGGCCGAGGCCCGCTTCGCCGCCGCCGGCCATTGACGCCGCCGGCCGGCGCGGCGCGTCAGGCGCGCGGCGGCGCCGGCAGCTCGGCCAGCCGCGCCAGCCACTCGCCGGCTTCGATGAAGGGCTGCGCCGAATGCTCGGCGCGGGCGCGCACGTAGGCGCCCTCGATCGCGGTCAGCAGCAGGCCGGCGAACGAGGCGCTGCGGCGCGCGTCGCCGAGGTCGATGTGGCGCGCGAGCAGCGCGATCCATTCGGCGAACATCGCGTCCACCACCTGGCGCAGGCCGTCGAGTTCGGCGTCGAGGTCGAGGCTGACCGTGCCGCCGGCGCAGCTGCGCAGGAAGCCGCCCTCCTCGACGCGCCGCGCGAAGGCGGCGAACAACGCGCGCACCTTGCCCGCCGGCTGGCGCCGGCCGGCGACCGCGGTTTCGATGAAGGCCTCGACGCGACCGGAATAGACGGCGAGCGCCTCGGCGACCAGCTGCTGCTTGCCCTGCGGGAAGAAGTGGTAGACCGAGCCCTTCGGCGCGCCGCTCGCGCGCACGACCTCGTTGATGCCGGCGCCGCTGAGGCCGGAGCCGCGCATCAGCGCGATCGCCGCCTCGATCATCCGTTCGCGGCTGCCGGCCGCGCCGGCGAAATCGATTTCCACGTTGACGCTCCATCTAGACCAGTCTATATAAACTAGCACAGCATCGGCCGCAGGAGAACCGTCATGAACGATCAAGTACGCAGCGTCCGCGAACTCGTCACCGACGCCGAATGGCAGCTGCGCGTCGACCTCGCGGCGTGCTACCGCCTGGTCGCGCTGTTCGGCTGGGACGACCTCATCTTCACCCACATCTCGGCGCGGATTCCCGGGCCGGAACACCACTTCCTGATCAACCCCTACGGGCTGATGTTCGACGAGATCACCGCCTCCAGCCTGGTCAAGGTCGACCTGCACGGCAACAAGCTGATGGACTCGCCGCACGACATCAACCCGGCCGGCTTCACGATCCACAGCGCAATCCACGCCGCGCGCGAGGACGCGCAGTGCGTGCTGCACGTGCACAGCGCGAACGGCGTCGCCGTCTCGGCGCAGGAGGCCGGCGTGCAGCCGCTGTCGCAGCACTCGATCTTCGTCCTCGCCTCGCTCGCCTACCACGACTACGAGGGCGTCGCGCTGGTCGACGACGAGAAGCCGCGGCTGGTGCGCGACCTCGCCGACAAGCGCTTCCTGATGCTGCGCAACCACGGCCTGCTGACCGTCGGCCGCTCGGTCGCCGAGGCCTTCGTCGCGATGTACTTCTTCGAGACGACGTGCCTGATCCAGGTGCGCGCGATGAGCGGCGGCGCGCCGCTGCGGCGCATCGGCCCGGCCATCGTCGACGGCGCGACCGGACAGTGGGAGCAGGTCACCCGCGGCGCCGGCGGCGGCCTCGCCTGGCCGGCGCTGCGACGCAAGCTCGATCGCCTGGCCCCGGGCTACCGCGACTGAGCGGCCTCCGCCCGCTGCTCCCGGGCCGCGACGGCGCTAGAATGAAGCATCGCCCCGCCCGAGGAGCCGCGCATGGACACCACCACCCACCTGACGCTGCACGACGCCGCGCGCCTGCTCGCCCCCGACGCCGTGCACGACGCCGAGGTCGCGCTGGCGCAAGCGATCGAGCACGGCGAGCTGCCCGCCAACGTCAAACGCTGGGCCACCGAGCAGTGGGAGGGCCGGCAGCTGCCCGGCAACATCAACCGCCTGGAGACCTGGATCGCGCGCAGCGACTTCGAGGCTTGGGCGGCGACGCGCTGACCCCCGCCATGGACTGCCCGCACCAGCCGCAGCCGCTCGTCGCCGGGGAGCACCACGGACACGCCTACGCCGGCTGCGACGCCTGCGGCGGCCGCTTCATCGGCAAAGGCTTGCTGCACGACGCGCTCGGCCACGCGCGCGACGGCGCGCTGCGCCGCGAACGGCTGGAAGCGCTGCCGGCGAGCGCGGTGCGCTGCCCGGCCGACGGGCAGACGATGCACGCGGCGGTCCACGAAGGCATCGAGATCGACGTCTGCCCGCAATGCGACGGCGTCTGGCTCGACGCCGGCGAGTTCGAGGCGATCACGCAGCGGCGCAAGGCGCGGCAACGGCGCAAGGACGACGACGAGCCGCCGGAGGACGACGATTCGTCCGACGGCGAGCTGATCGAGGGCGTCGTCGAATTCGTCGGCGAAGCGCTCGGCGCGATCTTCGACGTCTTCTGAAGACGGCGCGCCGAGACAGCCGCGCCCGGCCGTGCGGGAATCCGCACACGGCGACGCACCGATTCGGTTCTTTCGCGCAGGCGCAAGCGCCCCGCGGCGACGGCGCGGCGGCGAAACGCCCTGGATTCCGGAGGCCGACGCCACGCCGGCGGCTGGCACGCCTCGTGCGAGACGCCCGTCGACTTCCCTACCGGAGACCGCTGCAATGGAACAACCCGCACATCAACTCAGCATGACCGTGCTGATGACCCCCGACATGGCCAACTTCGCCGGCAACGTGCACGGCGGCACCATCCTCAAGTTCCTCGACCAGGTCGCCTACGCCTGCGCCAGCCGCTACGCCGCCAGCTACGTGGTCACCCTCAGCGTCGACCAGGTGATGTTCCGCCAGCCGGTGCACGTCGGCGACCTGGTGACCTTCCTCGCCAGCGTGAACTACACCGGCACCTCGTCGATGGAGGTCGGCATCAAGGTGCTCGCCGAGAACATTCGCACCCAGGAGGTGCGGCACGTGAACAGCTGCTTCTTCACGATGGTCGCCGTCGACGACGACCGCAAGCCGACCGCGGTGCCGCCGTTCCGGCCGTTCGGTCCAGTCGAGAAACGACGGTACGCCGCCGCCGTGCTGCGCAAGGAGCTGCGCCAGGAGTTCGAGAAGCGCTTCTCGGCCGCCAACGCCGCGACGGCCTGAACACGCAGACGGCAAGCTGCCGGGGCTCGACATCCTGCCGGCGGCGATGCCGCGCCGAGCCCCCGCGGCGGCCGCCCCGCGGGCAGCGCGGTGCCGCTTAAAAATGGCGGGCCGACGCGCGCGAGCGGGATTCGCGGCGCCTCAGGCGCCCAGCCCGGGGCGGCGCAGCGCATGCGCCGCCGCGTAGCCGAACAGCAGCCCCCAGAACGCGCTGCCGACGCCGAACAGCGTCAGCCCCGACGCGGTGACGAGGAAGGTCACCAGCGCCGCGTCGCGCCCGCCCTCGTCGGCGAGCGCCGTCGCCAGGCTGCCGCCGATCGTGGCGAGCAGCGCGAGGCCGGCGATGGCGACCACCAGCGCCTGCGGAAACGCCGCCAGCAGGCTCGCCACCGTCGCGCCGCCGATGCCGGTCAGCAGGTAGAAGCCGCCGGCCCACACCGAGGCGAGGTAGCGCTTCGCCGGATCGGGGTCGGCGTCGCGGCTCATGCAGATGGCGGCGGTGATCGCCGCCAGGTTGAACGAGAAGCCGCCGAAGGGCGCCAGCGCGACGCCGGCGGCGCCGGTCCAGCCGAGCAGCGGCGAGGCCGGCGTCGCGTAGCCGTTGGCGCGCAGCACGGCCAGCCCGGGCACGTTCTGCGAGGCGAGCGTGACGACGAACAGCGGTACGCCGACGCCGACCAGCGTCGCCAGCGAAAAGCGCGGCATCACGAACTCCGGCGCCGCCAGCTGCCAGCGGATCTCGCTGGTGGCGATCGTGCCGCCGCCGGCGGCGACGGCGAGCCCGACGAGGAAGGCGAGCGGCACCGCGTAGCGCGGCCACCAGCGGCGGCCGGCGAAGAAGACGACGGCCATCGCGCCGACCAGCAGCGGCGCCTCGCCGAGCGCGGCGAAGGCGCCGAGGCCGAAGCGCAGCAGCACGCCGGCGAGCATCGCCGCGGCCAGCGACGGCGGCACGTGGCGCATGATGCGCTCGAAGCCGCCGCTGACGCCGAGCAGCACCATCGATGCGGAGGCGAACAGGAAGGCGCCGACCGCCTCGGCCATCGGCACGCCGACCAGGCCGGTGGCGAGCAGCGCCGCCCCCGGCGTCGACCAGGCGGTGAGGATCGGCGTGCGGTAGCGCAGCGACAGCGCGATGCAGGTGACGCCCATGCCCAGCCCGAGCGCCCACAGCCACGAGGCGAGCTGCGCCGGCGTCGCGCCGGCGGCGTGCGCCGCCTGGAAGACGATCGCCGCCGAGCTGGTGTAGCCGACCAGCACGGCGATGAAGCCGGTCGCGAGATGCGGGAAATGGCGGACGAGGCCCGCGCCGGCGTGCTTGCCCATGCTGCGCCCTTTCTGGTGTAATCGGAAAAAGTACGAAACCGTGCGCTATAGCGCACACAGCGGAGCATAGCAGCGTGCGTTATAACGCACAAGCGACGCCCCGCTACCGACCCCGACCAGCGGACACGCCATGCCGAAGAAACAACAGACCGAAAGCGCCGCGACGCCGTCGCCCGCCGCCCACCTCGCCGCGACGCTGCAGCGGCTGCGCGCCGCGCGCGGCTGGAGCCTCGACCGCGCCGCCGCCGAGACCGGCGTCAGCAAGGCCATGCTCGGCCAGATCGAGCGCGCCGAATCGAGCCCGACGGTGGCGACGCTGTGGCGCATCGCCTCCGGCTTCCGCACGCCGCTGTCGGCCTTCATCGAGCCGCCGGTGCAGGACGAGAAGCCGGTCTTCCGCGCCGCCGACGCGCTGCGCGAGCGGCCGGCGAGCGATGCGATGTGGGTGGCGCCGCTGTTTCCCTACGACCCGCGCTTCGGCTTCGAGCTGCTCGAACTGACGCTGGCGCCCGGCTACGAACGCCGCTCCGAGCCGCATCTCGCCGGCGTCGTCGAGCACGTGACGGTCATCCGCGGCAGCATGCAGGTGCTGGTCGACGGCCGCTGGCGCACGCTCAAGGAAGGCGAGGCGCTGCGCTTCCCGGCCGACCGGCCGCACGGTTACCGCAACCGCGGCGACGAACCGGCGGTATGCCACAACCTGATCTGCTACACCGGCAGCGCGGCGCCGGCGGCAGAAACCTGAGCGCCGCTCAGGCCACGGCGAGGAAGCCCGCTGCCGCCGCCAGCGCCTCGGCGTCGGCGAGCACCGCGTCCGGCGCGCCCCCCTTGCCCCACAGCGCGCCCTTCCATTCCATGCCCATGAACTCGGCGCACAGCCGGTAGCTGTCGAGCATCGGCTGCGCCTTGGCGCGGTCGCCGCTGGTCGCCACCACCCACAGCCGCTTCTGCGCCATGCGCGCCTTGAAATCGAGGCCGGGCACGCGCAGCCAGGCGCTCCACTGGTCGAGGCACAGTTTCAGCGGCGACGGCACCGAGAACCAGTACACCGGCGACACGAGGACGACGTCGGTGGCGTCGAGCAGCGCATCGAGCACGCGCTTCGCGTCGCCCTCCGGCATCGGGTAGCTGCCGGCGGTATGGCGGCGGTCGACGAAGGCCGGCAGCTGCAGTTCGACGAGCGCCAGCCAGGTCTGCGCGGCCTCCGCCGGCAGCGCCTGCGCGGCGCGGCGGGCGAGGGTCTCGGTGTTGCCGACGTGCCCCGGCTCGCGGGTGCTGGCGTTCAGGAAGAGGTAGTGCTTCATGCGTGGGTCCTTGCGTGGGGGACCGCGATTATCGCGCGAAGGAAGCGGACAGGGGCTCGCCAGGCCGGGGCAGGGAGACCCGCAGCGCGCCCGCGAAGCGGTCCGACCACCGCCTGCGGAGCTTATCGCCCGCTCCGGGTGTCCAATCCGGTCGGCACGGAAACAGCCCGCGACACGCCATCGCCACCGCAAAGGAGAGACGCCATGGGAGTGACCAACCCGCAAGCCGGAACGCGCGTCGACGAGATCGGCGACGGCATCTACCGCATCAGCACCCCGTTCCGGGATCTCCCCGGCGGCTTCTCGTTCAACCAGTACCTGCTGGTCGACGACCAGCCGCTGCTGTTTCACAGCGGGCCGCGGAAGCTGCGCCCGCTGGTGCAGGAAGCCATTGCCAGCGTCATGAACCTGAAGAAGCTGCGCTTCATCGGGTTCTCGCACTACGAATCCGACGAGTGCGGGGCGCTGAACGAGCTGCTGGGCCTCGCGCCGGAGGCGGTGCCGGTGTGCGGCCGGATCAACGCGATGATCAACGGCGATTGCTTCGACCGGCCGCCGCGGGTTCTTGCCGACGGCGAAACCCTGTCGCTGGGCAGGCATCGCGTTCGCTGGTTCGACACGCCCCACCTGCCGCATGGCTGGGAATGCGGCTACCTGATGGAAGAGGCGACCGCAACGCTCCTCTGCGGCGACCTGTTCACGCAAGGCGGCGCCGACCTGCCGCCGCTGGTCTCGTCGGACATCCTGGCGCCGAGCGAAGCCTTCCGACAGCCGATGGACTATTTCTCCCACACCAAAAATGCCCGCGCGCTGATCGCGAAGCTGGCGGCGGCCAGGCCAACGACACTCGCCTGCATGCATGGCAGCGCCTGGCAGGGAGACGGCAGCAGGCTGCTGCTGGAACTGGCGGAATCGCTGGATGCGTAGCTGACCCGATCGCCGACGATGGCGGCCCCGTGCGTGCCGGTGATCGCCCGGCACCGAGGTCGGCTCCGGCCGGGTCGTTGTCTCATGCCGATGGCAACAGGCGACAAGCCGGCCGAAGCCGCTATCGCAGTCATCGGGATGCAACGTCCGGTCAGGCTTGCAAAGTGCTCGCCCCCTGTCTATGAATTGGGGACGGTTCACCTTCTCCGAAGCAGCCCCTTTCCCAAGTTTCAACCGGTCCCAGCGACTCCGAGCCGTGGAGGGAAACAAAGATGCGGAATGCTGTTAACGAGGCGATCAGAACCCACTACGGCCGCCCGGATCTGGCGGCGGTCATTCTTGCCGCCCTCGAGGACGCGGGCGCAGACCTGCAGCAGCTCTCACTTGAGGCGCTGGCTCCGATCGACGAGTTCCATATCCGCGGCCGCGCGGCGACCCTGGAGCTCGCCCAGGCGGCCGGCTTGCGGTCGACGATGCGCGTGCTCGATATCGGCAGCGGCATCGGCGGAACCTCGCGCTGCCTGGCGAAGGAATTCGGTTGCCGCGTCACCGGCATCAATTTGACGGACGAATACTGCCAGGTCGCATCGATGCTTACCGCCAGGGTCGGCCTCGACGCACTGGTCGACTATCGCCAGGGCGACGCGACGAATCTTCCGTTCGCGGACAATGAATTCGATGTCGTCTGGAGCGAGCACGCGGCCATGAACATTCCGGACAAGCGTCGCCTATACGGCGAGATGCACCGGGTCCTGAAGCCCGGCGGGACGCTTGCCATCTACGATGTCCTCGCCGGCCCGTCCGGGCCTGTCCTGTTCCCGGTCCCGTGGGCGCGTACACCGGACACGAGTTTTCTGGTGTCGCCGGAGGAACTGCGTGAGCTGCTGCGAGATTCCGGATTTACCGTTGCCGACTGGAAGGACACGACGGCGGAAGCGCGCGAATGGTTTGTCAAGCTGGCGGAGAGGATCCGCCGGGAAGGCTTTCCCGCGCTCGGATTCCATCTGCTGATGGGGCACGACTTCCGGGCGATGGCGCAGAACCAGGGCCGCAACCTCGAGGAGGGGCGGATTTCGCTCGGGCAGATCGTGTCGGTGAAATAAGGAAGGCGGGACCAGGTGCTCCGCCGATCAAGGATTCGCGCGGGGTCTTGCGGAAGCGAGCGGCAGCCGGGCGACGCAAACCCGCCGTAGCGCGTTGGCAGGCGGCATGACGGCGTCGGCGGATTTGCCGCCGCTCCGCCCCGCAACCGCCGTCAGCGGCGGGCCGAAACGATCACATTCCGCGGCGTCAGCGTCCGCGCGCAGAAGCGGTGCAGCTCGGCTTCGAAGCCGGCGCCTTCGAGCCCCAGCGCGAGGTCGTGCAGCAGCCAGACTTCGATCGCGCGGCGGCACGCCAGGCGAGGCAGCTGCAGCCGGCGCGCGGCGCGGTGGCGGGCCCAGCCGGCGGCGTCGGCGGCGGCGAAGTCGAGCTTCGGGTCGAGCGGCAGGTTTTCGCGCGCGGCGAGCGCTTGCAGGAAGAAGGCGAAGCCCTGTTGCGTCCAGGCGGCCGGCGTCGGCTTGAACGTGCGGTACGGAACACCGGGCGCGTGCGCTTCGCGCAGCCCGACGAAGGCGAGCTTCCACGCCGACAGGCGCTCGCTGGCGGCGGCCAGCCGCGGCGAGGCGGTGACGGTTTCGGTGACGGCCAGGCGCAGCGCGTTGCGGTCGAGCACGAGCGCGCTGTCGCCGCCGCGCGGCCGGTAGCGGTCGTCGGCGCCGAGCGGGTAGCAGCACGGCGCGACGTCGAGCGCGTGCGCGCCGGCGGGGCCGGCCAGGTCGATCAGCCGGCGGTGCAGGTCGCCGCAGGCGTGCAGCGCGATCGCGTGGGCGCCGGCGAGGCTGGCCGCCGATTCTGGGGCGAGCACGTCGGCCACCGCGAAGCGCTGCGCGAGCCCGGCGCGCGCGGAGAGCGCCTCGCCTTCGCGGCACAGCGTCGCGTTGCGTTCGAGCGCCCGCGCCTCGCCGCCCCAGGCCATCAGGAAGCGGCGGCCGAGGTGGCCCTTGCCGGCGCACCATTCGACCAGCGGCGCCCGCGGGGCACCGACGGCGGCGGCGAAGGCGTCGATCTGCGCCGCCTTGCGGCCGGGGATGTACTGCCAGGCCGGGCGAGACACCGGGGCCGGCGCCGCGTCGCGTTCGGGCAGGTCGATCAGCGCCGGCAGGTCGGCCAGCAGCGGCAGGTGGGGAATCAGGAAGGCGCGCGCTGCGTCGTCGTCGGCGCTCAGTGCGGCGAGCGTCGTGTCGTCGAGGGCGAGCAGCGCCTCGGCGAGCGCCGGCTGCGTGTCGCACCACGCCGGCCGCGCCACGCAGAACGGCGACGGCGTCCACAGCGGCGCCAGTTCCGCCAGCCAGCGGTCGAGCGCGGCGCGCCGGCGGGCGTGCGGGGTCATGGCGCGGAAAGGCGTGAAAGCGCTCAGTGCCGCGCCCAGACCTTCACGCGGCCGTCCTTGTAGACGACCATCGTGTTGAACATCTCGCGGCGGATCTCGCGCTCGGGCGTCTGTGCGTCGAGCATCGTGCACCCGGTCTCGCAGCTCGGCATCGACAGCTCGCGCCCCGGCGCGCCGCGCGGCAGGCCGGGAACGGCGATGCCCCAGGCCTTGGGCTTTTCCTTCAGCAGCTCGTGGATGTCCTCGGCCGGTACGTGGCCTTCGACGAAGTAGCCGGCGACTACCGCGGTGTGCACCGATTCGAGGTCGGCCGGCACCTTCAGCTTTTTCTTCAGCGCCGCCATGTCCTCGACTTCCTTCACCGTCACCTTCGGGAAGCCGTTCTGGCGCAGGTGCTCGGCCCAGTCGAGACAGGCCAGGCACAGGTGCGGCACGTAGACCTCGACCGGCGGCACCTTCTTCTCGGCGGCGAACGCGGAGGAAAACGCGCCGGTCAGCGCGCAGGCGGCGACAAGGGAGATCAGCAGTTTCTTCAGCATGTTCGTTTCCGTCGTTGCATCGTTCGTTGCGGGCGCGGCCGGCTCAGCTCCGCGCCACCATCGCTTCCAGCGCCTCCCAGCGCTCGAGCAGCGCCAGCAGCTCGTCGTCGATCTCGGAGAGGCGCGTGGCGAAGCCCTGCGCCGCCTGCGGGTCGCTGGCGTAGAGCGCGGGATCTTCGAGCTTCGCGGTCAGCGACTTCTGCTCTTCCTCCAGCGCGGCGATCTTCGCCGGCAGCGCGTCGAGCTCGCGCTGGTCCTTGTACGAGAGCTTGGTCGGCGCGCCGCGCGGCTTCTCGGCCGCCGGCTTCGGCGCTTCCTTCTGCTTCGTCGCCTGCGCCTCGGCTGCTTCCGCGGCGCGGCGCTGCTGCTGGTAATTGGCCCAGTCGCTGTAGCCGCCGGCGTATTCGTGCCAGACGCCGTCGCCCTCGGCGGCGATCGTCTGCGTCACCACCGCATCGAGGAACGCGCGGTCGTGGCTGACCAGGAACAGCGTGCCGGGGTAGTCCTGCAGCAGCTCTTCGAGCAGCTCCAGCGTCTCGATGTCGAGATCGTTGGTCGGCTCGTCGAGCACCAGCACGTTCGCCGGCCGCGCGAAGAGGCGCGCCAGCAAGAGGCGGTTGCGCTCGCCGCCGGACAGCGACTTGACCGGCGAGCGCGCGCGCTGCGGGGCGAACAGAAAGTCGCCGAGATAACTGATGACGTGTTTCTTGACGCCGGCGATCTCGACGTAGTCGGAACCCGGCGAGATCACATCGACCAGCGCCGCCTCCGGGTCGAGCTGGGCGCGGAACTGGTCGAAGTAGGCGACCTCGATCTTGGTGCCCTGGCGCACCTTGCCTTCGTCGGGCTGCAGCTCGCCGAGGATCAGCCGCAACAGCGTCGTCTTGCCGGCGCCGTTGGGACCGATCAGGCCGATCTTGTCGCCGCGCATCAGGCGGGTCGAGAAGTCGCGCACGACGACCTTGTCGCCGAAGCGCTTGGTCACGTTGCTCAGCTCGGCGACGAGCTGGCCGCTCTTCTCGCCGGCGTCCACCGCCAGTTCGACCCGGCCCTGCCGCTCGCGCCGCGCCGCGCGCTCGCGGCGCAGCTGCTCGAGGCGCAGCACGCGGCCTTCGTTGCGCGTGCGCCGGGCCTCCACGCCCTTCCTGATCCACACCTCTTCCTGCGCCAGGAACTTGTCGAACTTCGCGTTCGCCACTTCCTCGTCGTAGAGCATCTGCGCCTTGCGCTTCTGGTACTCGGCGAAGCTGCCCGGGCAGCTCATCAGCTTGCCGCGGTCGAGCTCGACGATGCGCGTGGCGACGCGGTCGAGGAAGCGCCGGTCGTGGGTGATGAAGAGCAGCGTCAGGTTCGACTCGATCAGCTGGTTTTCCAGCCATTCGATGGCGGCGATGTCGAGGTGGTTGGTCGGCTCGTCGAGCAGCAGCACGTCGGGCGACACGGCCAGCGCCTGCGCCAGCGCGAGGCGCTTCTTCTGGCCGCCGGAGAGGCTGCCGACCTTGGCGTCCGGGTCGAGCGAGAAGCGCTGGATCACGCGCTCGGCCTGCGACTCGTATTCCCACGCGCCGAGCGCTTCGAGCTCGGTCTGCAGGGTGTGCAGGCGGGCGAGCAGCGGCTCGTGCTCGGCGTCGCTCTCGGCCAGCCGGTGCGACACCTCGTGATATTCGGCCAAGAGCGCCGAGGTCGTGCCCATGCCGCCGACCACCGCCGCGAACACCGTCAGCTCCGGATCGAACGGCGGCTCCTGCGGCACGTAGCCGATGCGCGCGCCGGGCTGGCGCCAGACCTCGCCGTCGTCGAGCGCGCCGTGGCCGGCCAGCGCCGCCAGCAGCGAGGACTTGCCGGTGCCGTTGCGGCCGATCAGCGCGACGCGCTCGCCGGGGTCGAGCTGGAAGTCGGCATGGTCGAGGAGCGGCACGTGGCCGAAGGCGAGGGAAGCGTCGGAGAGGGTCAGGTAGGGCACGGTTCGGATACGGTTCAGATGCGGCCGGAACGCCGGCGAAGCGGCGCGGCGGACCGGCGGAAGCGGCGGGCGCCGTCGGCACCCGCTGCGGAACGGCAATTTTACCGTGTCCGGCGGCGCGCTGCCGGCCGATCTGCCGGCGCCGGACGCGGACCGGCGCACGGCCCGGCCGAGCGACGCGAGAAGCCCGGCGCGCTCCCACCCGGCACGCCCCCGCCAAAGATGCATGTAATTTGTTGCTTTAAGGATTTTCCGGTGCTACGATAAAGCTGTATTTAGTTTGCTTCTTTTGCCGCCATGGACGAAAACACCACCACCGCTCCCGACCCCGACGTCGTCCGCGCCGCGCTGCGCCAGGTGGTCGATCCCGAGGTCGGCATGAACATCGTCGACCTCGGCCTGGTGTACCGCATCGAGACCGAGCCGGCGATCGTCGTCGAGATGACGATGACCTCGCCGACCTGCCCGATGGGCGACCTGATCCTCGACGAAGTCCGCTACGAGCTGGCCGAGGCCTTCCCCGACGCGCCGCCGGCCGACCTCCGGCTGGTCTGGGAGCCGCCGTGGAACCCGTCGATGATGAGCGGCCGCGCCCGGCTGAATTTCGGCTGGCAGGAAGACGACGCACCGAACGCCATCCCCTCCCCCCACCCCTGAGCAAGGAGAACGGCATGAGCACCGCCCCCACCTGCAAGACCACCGTCGACGTGCGCACGATCCCGCCGCGCGAACGCCACCCGCTGATCTTCGGCAGCTTCGACGAACTCGCCCCCGGCGAGGCCCTGCTGCTGATCAACGACCACGACCCGAAGCCGCTGTTCTACCAGTTCCAGGCCGAGTCGCGCGGCGAGTTCACCTGGGACTACCTGGAAACCGGGCCGGAAGTCTGGCAGGTGCGCATCGGCCGCGCCGTCCGCGGCGAAGGGCCTGCCAGGGCCTGCGGTCACTGAGCGCGGCAGCGGCGGCCACGCCCTTCAGCCGCGATGTCGCCTCGGCCGCGCCCGCGCCGGGCCGAGGCGCCGCGCCACGACAACGATAGCCGCCACCAGCGGCAGCGAACGACACGGAGAACCCGATGAAACGCACCCCCGCCCTGCAGGACCTCTCGCGCGAACACCACGACGCGCTGAAGCTGGCGCGCCACGGCAAGCTCGCCGCGCTGTCCGGCGACGCCGCGACGGTCGCAGCCTACGGTGCGCACGTCGCGCGCTGCTTCGACAACGAAATGGAGCCGCACTTCCGCGAGGAGGAGAGCGAGCTGCTGCCCTTCCTCGCCGCCGCCGGCGACGGCGAGCTGGTCTGGCGCACGCTCGCCGAGCACGCCGAACTGCGCGCGCTGGCGATTGCGCTGCGGCAGCCGGACGCCGCCGCGCTGCTGCGCTTTTCCGAACTGCTGACGGCCCACGTCCGCTTCGAGGAGCGCGAGCTGTTCGCGGCGGCGCAGGCCGCCGGCTTCGGCGCGGCGGACGCGCTCAGCGCCGCGCCAAGACCGCCGTGCGCAGCAGCACGGCCGCCAGCAGCGCCAGCGCTCCGCCGCTGAGGAAGGCGGCGGCGGCGCCGAAGGCCGCCCAGACGCCGCCGAAGAACAGGCCGGCGGGAATCGCCGCCAGCCCGAGGGTCATGTTGTACCAGCCGAAGGCGGTGCCGCGTTCGTTCGCGTTGCCGATCTCGCCGACCAGCGCGCGCTCGGCGCCCTCGCCGATGCCGGCGCAGATGCCGAAGACCAGCGCCGCCGCCCACAGCGTCGCCGGCGAATCGACGAAGGCCAGCAGCTGGAAGGCCAGCCCGTGCGCCAGCCAATGCAGCAGCACGACGCGGCCGTGGCCGACGCGGTCGCCGAAGCGGCCGCCGAACCACGCGGTGACCGCCTTGGCGAAGCTCATCGCCGCCCACAGCAGCAGCAGCATCGGCACCGACATCGCCAGCTCGTGGCCGCGCAGCACGATGAAGGTCTCCGACGCGCGCGCCAGCGCGAACAGCGCCAGCACCAGGAAGTAACGACGCAGCCGCGGGTCGAGCAGGCGCCAGGCAAGCGGCGGCGGCGTCGCCTGCCGCCCCGCGCCAGCGCCCGCATCGGGACGCGCATCCGGCGCACCGGCGGCGGCATGGTCGCGCACCGCGAAGGCCACCAGCGCGACGCCGGCGAAGCCGGGCAGCGCCGACAGCAGGATGATCTGCGGCAGCGAGAGGTCGGACCACGACAGGCAGGCGGCGGCGAGCAGCGCGCCGCCCATCGCGCCGCCGTTGTCGAGCGCGCGGTGCAGGCCGTAGGCGCGGCCGCGCAGTGCGGGCGGCGTCGCATCGGCCACCAGCGCGTCGCGCGGCGCCGTGCGCAGCCCCTTGCCGACGCGGTCGACGCCGCGCAGCAGGACCACCGCGCCCCAGCTGCCGGCGACGCCGAGCAGCGGCCGCACGAGGTTGGAGAGGAAATAGCCGGCGAGCACGAAAGGCTTGCGCCGCCCGCCCCACAGGTCGGAGCGCCGGCCCGCCCACAGCTTCAGCCAGGATGCCACCGCCTCGGCGACGCCCTCGACCAGCCCGAGCGCCAGCGGCCCGGCGCCGAGCACCGCGGCGAGCAGGATCGGGATCAGCGGCGTCACCATCTCGGAAGCGAGGTCGTTGCAGAAACTGACCAGCCCGAGGACGACGACGACGCGCGGCAGGCGTTGGCGCGGCACGTTCATGATGTGTCGATTATCCCGCCAAACTGGCCGCGAAAGCGCGTAACCGCTACAATGCGCGCCTTGGTCGCTCCTCGTAGTTCAATGGATAGAACGGCCGCCTCCTAAGCGGCAAATACAGGTTCGATTCCTGTCGAGGGGACCATCACCTGTCGCAGGCGGCCGCTCCCGCAGCGCTCAGTCCGTCTGCAACTTCACAACTCCCGTCCCTCGCCGCGCTCCTCGACCGTCCGTCCGTCGCGGATGTGATAGAGGCGCTTGAAGGTGGGGATGATCTTTTCGTCGTGTGTGACGACGACTATGGCCGTGCTGAACTGACGGGCCATCCGGTTCAGGATGCGGACGACGGCGAGCGCGCGCTCGCTGTCGAGCGGGGCCGTCGGTTCGTCGGCGAGGATCACCGGCGGCTGGTTAGCGAGCGCCCGGGCGATCGCCACGCGCTGCTGTTCTCCGCCCGAAAGCTGCGACGGCCGCGCCTTTGCCCGGTGGCCGACGTCGAGCGCGTCGAGCAGTTCATGCGCCCGCTTCCGTGCATCTCCGTTTTGCCGCCCGGCCAGCATCGGCAGCAAGGCAACGTTGTCGGCGACATCGAGGAACGGTATGAGGTAAGGCGCCTGAAAGACGAAGCCGATGCGGTCGCGACGCAGGGTGCGCAAATCCGGGGGCTTCCAGCCGTTGTCGTAGATCACTTCGTCGCCGAGGGCGATCCGCCCGCCGCTCGGTTCGACGACGGCGCCCAGGCATTTCAGCAGCGTGCTTTTCCCGGAGCCCGACGGGCCGATCAGGCCGACCACCTCGCCGGCGGCAACCTCCATGTCGACGCCCCTGAGCGCATCGACGGCGGCGTCGCCGCGCCCGTAGCGCTTGCGCAGGCCCTCGATCCGGATTCCGTTGCCGGCCATCTCAGCCTCCGATCGCTTCCGCGGGGTCGACCTTCAGCGCGAGGCGGATGGCGACGACGCTGGACAGCGCGCAGATCGCCTGCACCGCGAGGAAGCCGAGGACCGAATCCTGCGGGGTGAGCAACACATATTTCGGGAAGAGAGGCGCGGAAAGGCTGGCGCTGATCTTGCCGACGACGAAGCCGATGACGCCGAGCGCGATCGCCTGCTGCAGGATCATCGCAGCGATGGTCCGATTGCGCGTGCCGATCAGCTTGAGCACGGCGATCTCGCGAATCTTGTCCATGGTCAGCGTGTAGATGATGAAGGCGACGATGGCCGCGCTGACGGCGGCGAGGATGACGAGGAACATGCCGATCTGGCGCGCAGAGGTGGCGATCAGCTTGCCGACAAGGATGCTTTCCATCTGCGCCCGCGTATAGACCGTCAGCCGCTTCCAGCGCCGGATGCTTTCCGCCACCTCGTCCGGCGCGTGTCCCGGCTGCAGCGTCAGCAGCACGGCGTTCACGAAGGCGTTGGTGGCCTGCGCAGCGTTAACGTCGTCCTGCAGCCCCGGCAGCCCGGGACGGTTGAATGCGGGATTCGCCTCGGTGCGGCGCCGCCCCTGCCAGATGGCGTCGTTGTCCTTCAGGAACTGAGCCTCCTGCGCGTCGCGGAGCGGAATGAAGACCATCGGGTCGCCGCTCGACGACACCATGCGCCGGGTCAGGCCGACCACCGTGTAGCGGTTCCGGCGAATGACGATCGATTCTCCGAGCGCGAAGCCGGTGGCGACGTCGGCGACCGCCTCGTAGTGGGCACGCGCGATCTGGTGGCCGGCGACGAGGTAGGGCGGCCACCCCGGCGTTGCGCCGGGTTCGCCGGACGCCACGCCGACGACCATGGCGCGCACGTCGCGCTCGGCCTGGCGCACCTGCATCGTGAGATAGGTGGCGTTGGCCGCACGCGCCACGCCCGGCATGGCGAGCAAGGTCCGGTAGGTGTCGTCGTTGACGCTCGACGACTCGGCGTACGGGCCGAGCGTCCCTTGCTGCACGACCCACAGGTCGGCGCCGCTGTTGTCGAGCAGCGCCTTGCCGTCGTCGACCATGCCGCGATAGACGCCGGCCATGATCAGTGTCGCGCCGATCAGCAGCCCCAGCCCGACCCCGGTGAAGACGAACTTCCCCCAGCTATGGACGATGTCGCGGCCGGAAAGGCTGATCATCTGACGCTCGCCGACAAATGGTCGACGATCCTGATGCGGGCGTCCGCCGTCAGCGTCCTCGCGCTGTGAGTGACAACGACGTCGCCTGCGGCGAGCCCCGCAAGCACCTGGACGCGCCCGTCGAGATCGGCCCGGCCGAGGCTGACCGGCGCGAACACGAGGCGTCCGTCGACGATCTTCCAGACCCCCTGGCGGCGACCGTCCTGTCGGATCGCCGCGTTGCCGACCATCGGCGCGGACGGCAGGGCCGGCAGCTCGACGGAGACCTCGGCCAGCTCGCCGAGCGCAGGCGCCTGCCGCAGCGTCTCGGTGAAGCTCACCTTGGCCAGGATCTCCTCGGTCACCGGGTCGGCACGCGGCTCGACGCGCGCGACCCGGCCATCGATGCCGGCGTCGCGCGAGCGCAGGACGATCCGCGCCGGCTGCCCGGAAGCCAGGCCGCCAGTACCGGCCTGGTCGAATCGCACGTTCACCCAGAGCTGGCCGGGCTCGATCAGCTCGACGACGGACTGGCCGGCGACGACCGTCGTCCCCGGGTCGGCGCCGCGCTGCACGACGAGCCCGTCAACCGGCGCGACCAGGCGCAGGTTCGCGCGCTGGGCCACCGATGCCGCGCGCTCGGCCCGGCTGCGCGCCACCTCGCCGCGCGCGGCGGCGAGCGCGGCGGCGGCGACCTTGAGCTCGTTCCGTTTCGTCACGAGCAACTCCTCGCTCACCATTCGGGCGGCAAACAGCTGCTCGTAGCGGCGCAGCTGTGCCGCCGCCTGCGCCTCGCGCGCGGCGGCTTCGCCGAGTGCTGCTTCCGCACGGCCGATCGCGGCATCCAGCGCATGTACGCGCGCGTCGAGATCGATCGGTTCCATTTCACCGAGGGTCTGGCCGGCCTTGACTCGGTCGCCGACGTTGACGTCGACCCGGCGCACGCGCCCGGCATAGGTCGGGCCGATCTTGAAGACCTGGCGGGCCTCGACGGTGCCGATGCCGAACAGCCCCGGTACCAGCGGCCTGGCCTCGACGCGGGTCACGGCGACCTCGACCGGGGCGAGAGGGCCGGAGCGCAGCGCGACGTAGGCGAACAGCCCGAGGATCGGCACCAGCACGCCGATCAGCGCGAGCGTGCGACGCTCGATTGCCGGCAGCCTCATGCCGGCCTCCCGTTCACAATGCCGGCGCGATAGATGGCGAACACCCGCGGCGCGTCGTCTCGAATGCTGCGGACATCGCCGGCAAGCATCGACTGCATGACCAGGCCTTGGATCGAGCCGATGAACATCGTGCCCGCCGCCTCGACGTCGAGCCCGGGCGCCAGTTCGCCGCTGGCCACCCCCGCCGCAAGAAGGCGGTTCAGGCGTTCCCGGTACTGGCCGATCAGCGTCTGCACGACGCGCTTCGCCGGGCTCGGCCCCGGGCGCTGCAGCTCGCCGAAGAGCATGCGCGGCACGCCGGGGTGCTCGGCGACGAAGCCGACATGGCTCATGAACATCGCCTCCATCGCCGCCAGCGGCGTACCGGCGGTCCGCGCCGAACGGTCGATCCGTTCGAGCAGCCGCTCCGCCACCCACGCGAGGACCGCGTGCCAGATCGCGTCCTTGTTCGGGAAATGGCGGAACAGCGCGCCCTGCGTCAGGTTCATGTGCTTGGCGATGGCGGCGGTGGTGATTTCGCTGGGATTCTGGCGGCCGGCGAGATCGATCACCGCCTCGACCGTGGTCGCCTTGCGTTCGTCGGCGGGAAGGTATTTGGACGTGGGCATGGTCGCTCGCAAAAGATAGTAATTGATTACTATCTTAACCGATCTCCAAGAAGATGCAAGCGCCCCGCTCCGCTGCAGCGCGCCGCATGGGCGCAGGCGAGCGCGCGGAAGCGCGCCGCCCGCGGCCCCCGGGCCGGCCGGCGCATCGTCGGCGACAAACCCGGAGGCGGCGGCGCACGCCGGACGGGCCGGCGGCGGGACCCCGCTCACCCGGGGCCCGACCGGCCTTACTTGCTGTTCTGGACCGTGGTGTAGCTGTTGATCAGGTTGCGGTAGTCGGGGATGTGGTTCGCGAACAGCGTGCCCAGGCCCTCGATGTCGTTGCGCCAGTCGCGGTGCAGTTCGCAGGCGACGCCGAACCAGGTCATCAGCTGCGCGCCGGCGGCCGACATGCGGTCCCAGGCCGAGAGGCGGGTGAGCTCGTTGAAGGTGCCGGAGGCGTCGGTGACGACGAACACTTCGTAGCCCTCTTCCAGCGCGGACAGCGCCGGGAAGGCCACGCACACTTCGGTGACGATGCCGGCGATGATCAGCTGCTTCTTGCCGGTGGCCTTCACCGCCTTGACGAAGTCCTCGTTGTCCCAGGCGTTGATCTGGCCCGGGCGGGCGATGTACGGCGCGTCCGGGAAGGTTTCCTTGAGCTCGGTCATCAGCGGGCCGTTCGGACCGTTCTCGAAGCTCGTCGTCAGGATGGTCGGCAGCTTGAAGTACTTCGCCAGGTCGGCCAGCGCCAGCACGTTGTTGCGGAAGCGGTCGGGATCGATGTCGCGGACGAGCGAGGACAGGCCGGACTGGTGGTCGACCAGCAGGACGGCGGCGTTGTTCTTGTCGAGGCGGACGTAGGGCTTGCTCATGGTGGATCTCCTTTGCAGGGGTTGGGGGGTGCTGCGGGGTTAGCGGCCGATCTGTCCGAAGCGGCCGTGGTTGAAATCGTCGATCGCCCGGACGATCTCGTCCTGGCTGTTCATCACGAAGGGGCCGTAGCCGACGACCGGTTCGTCGATCGGCTCGCCGCCGAGCAGCAGCAGCGTCGTATCGGCGGTGACGGCGAATTCCAGGCGGCTGCCGGCACGCTCGAGCACGGCCAGTTCGGCGGCGCGAACGTCGTGGCGCTCCTCGAGGCGGATCGCGCCGTGCAGCACGAACAGCGCGGCGGTGTGTCCCGCCGGCAGCTCGAAGGCGACGCGATGCGCGGCCTTCAGGCGCAGGTCCCAGACGTTGATCGGCGTGAAGGTGCGCGCCGGGCCCACCGCTTCGACACGGCCATCGGCGTAGCGGCCGGCGATGATGCGGGCGGTACCGGCATTGCGCGGCAGTTCGACTTCGGGAATCCGGTCGGCGGTGATGCCCTGGTAGCCGGGCGCGGACATCTTGTCTTTCGCCGGCAGGTTGACCCACAACTGGACCATCTCGAAGGCGCCGCCTTGCTGCGCGAATTCCGGGCTATGGAACTCCTCGTGGATGACGCCCGCAGCGGCGGTCATCCACTGCACGTCGCCGGGGCCGATGGTGCCGCCGCCGCCCGAGGAATCGCGGTGCGCGACGCCGCCCTGATAGACGATGGTCACCGTTTCGAAGCCGCGATGCGGATGCTGGCCGACGCCGAGCTTGCGCGCGGTGGCCGGAAAATCGGCCGGGCCGGCATAGTCCATCAGCAGGAAGGGGGACATCTCGCGGGCGATGTCGCTATAGGAAAAGATGCTGCGCACCGGGAAGCCGTCGCCGACCCAGTGCCGGCCGTTGCTGCGCTTGATGAAGGCCAGTTTTTTCATGACTGCGCTCCGTTGTTCGTCGATGGACGTACTTTAGGCGGCAGACAATTGATCCACTAGATGGTTAAATACGAAAACACTTTACATATGGTTGGATAATGGACCTGAACCAGGCTGCGGTCTTCGTCAAGGTCGTCCAGGCCGGCAGCTTCAGCGCCGCCGCCCGCCTGCTCGGCCTGCCGACCTCGACGGTCAGCCATCGGGTGATGACGCTGGAAAAGCGGCTGGGCGTCACGCTGCTGCAGCGGACGACGCGGCGGCTGCATCTCACCGAGGCCGGCGAGCTGTACTTCGCGCACGCCGCGACCGGGCTCGGGCACATGCTCGATGCCGAGGCCGCGGTGACCGAAGCGCTCGGCGAGCCGAGCGGGCGGCTGCGCGCGACGGCGCCGGCGGACCTCGGCGATCACCTGCTGGCCGGGATCATGGCCCGGATGCGGCGCGAGCATCCGAAAGTGCAGGTCGAGATGCTGCTGACGGATCGCTACGTCGATCTGGTCGCCGAGGGCGTCGATGTCGCGATCCGCACCGGCCACCTCAAGGATTCGTCGCTGATCGCCAGGCAGGTCGGCATCGCCCGCTGGGAGCCGGTGGCCAGCCCCGACTACCTGGCATCGGCGCCGCCCCTCGATTCGCCGCAGTCCCTGCGCCACCACTGCTGCCTGCAATTCACGCCGCTCGGCCGCGATGCGTGGACGCTGACCGACCCCCACGGCAGCGTCGTCGTGCCGCTGCCGGGGCAGGTCATGGTCAATGACATCCGGGTCGTGCGCGCGCTGGCGATCGCCGGCGAAGGCGTCGCCCTGCTGCCGCTCTACCTGTGCCGCGAGGAGTGCGCAACGGGCCGGCTGGTCCAGGTGCTGCCGGCCTGGCACGCCAAGGCGGACCCGATCCACCTCATCCATCCGCGGCAACGCTTCATGCCGCCCAAGCTGCGCGCCTTCGTCGATCTCGCGGCGAAGGAGTTGCGCAGCGGCCTGCGCACCGACTAGCGCGCCGCCCCTGCCCCGACTACGCCTCCGCCAGCGCTTCCTGCAGCATGTCGACGAACACCCGCGTCCGCGCCGGCAGCAGGCGGCGGCCCGGGGTCACGCTCCACAGCGTCACCGTCGGCAGCTGCCAGTCCGGCAGCACGCGCACCAGCCTGCCCTGCGCCAGCCAGTCGCGCACGTAGCGCTCGGAGAGGCCGACGATGCCCATGCCGTGCGCGGCGAGGTCGCGCAGCAGGTTGAGCGAATTGGCGGCGAGCGCGCCGTCGGGGATGCCGGTCCATTCGCGCTTGCCGTCGGCCAGTTGCCAGGGCGCGACCTCGCCGGTGCCGCCGATCAGGCGCAGGCCGACGTGGCCGCGCAGCAGCTCGTCGGGCGTCCGCGGCGCGCCGTAGCGCTTCAGGTAGGCGGGGCTGGCGTAGAGGCCGTTGTGCATGTCGCACAGCTTGCGCGCGACCAGCGTCGCGTCGTCGGGCAGGCGGGCGGCGGCGCGCAGCGCGAGGTCGTAGCGCTCGGCGAGCAGGTCGACGCGGCGCGGCGAGAGGTCGAGTTCGAGGCGCACCTCCGGGTAGCGCGCGGCGAACTGGAGCAGGAACTGCGTCAGGTCGAGCTCGGCGAAGTTCGGCACCAGCGACACGCGCAGCACGCCGCGCGGCGTCGCCTGCCGGTGCTGCGCCAGCGCCGCCGCGGCGTCGGCCTCCTCCTGCAGGCGGCGGGCGTGCTCGAGGATGCGCTCGCCGAACTCGGTCAGCGTCAGCCGCCGCGTCGTGCGCGTCAGCAGGCGCTCGCCGAGCTTTGCTTCGAGCTGCGTGATGCGCCGCGACAGCGTCGATTTGGGCTGCCCGCCTCGCTCGGCGGCGCGCGAGAAGCTGCCGGCATCGACGACCGCGGCGAAGAGGATCAGGTCGTTGGCGTCGAGGCTCATCGCCCCTCCTTTTGTTCCGAATATGGAACAGTATAACCAATCAGACTGTATTTATCGGTACGTTTTGGATCAATAGAATGGCTTCCATGCATCGGGCCCCGGCGGTCCGGTCCCGAACCCCCAAACGGAGAAGCCACCATGAACATCCTGCAGATCAACGCCAGCGCCCGCGCCAGCGGCGCCAACTCGACCCGTCTCGCCGACGCCATCACCGCCCGCCTGCGCGCGCAGCACCCGGAGGCCGTCGTCGAGCTGCGCGACCTCGCCACCGACCCGCACCCGGTGCTCGACGAGCCGGCGCTCGGCGCGCTGTTCACGCCGGCCGGCGAGCGCACGCCGGAACAGGCGGCGCGCGTCGCCCTCGACGACGCGCTGATCGCGCAGGTGCAGGCGGTCGACGTCATCGTGCTCGGCGTGCCGATGTACAACTTCGGCGTGCCGGTGCAGCTGAAGACCTGGATCGACGCGATCGCCCGCGCCGGCGTCACCTTCCGCTACACCGCCAACGGCCCGGAGGGCCTGCTCACCGGCAAGAAGGTCTATGTCGCGCTCGCCCGCGGCGGTCTCTACCGCGACACCCCGGCCGACTCGCAGGTGCCCTACCTGAAGAGCGTGCTCGCCTTCCTCGGCATGACCGACGTCGAGTTCGTCTATGCCGAAGGCCTGGCAATGGGCGCCGACGCGGCGACCAAGGGCTTCGCCGAAGCCGAAGCCCAGCTCGAAGAACTGTTCGCCTGAGCGATGCGCCTCGCGCATCGCGAAGAAGTGCCCTTGGGGTGCGCCTGAGCGATGCGCCTGGCGCATCGCGAGGAAGTCCTCCTGGGGGGCGCCTGAGGCCTGACGCCTCCTCGCCGCCGCTGGCCCGGGCAACCGGCACCGGCCCCTTTTCCTTCCGCGGAGTCCCGTCGATGTCCGTTCCCGAACGCCTGCAGGCGCCGCTCATCACGCTGCTCACCGCGCTCGCGCCGGTGATCTGGGGCAGCACCTACGTCGTCACCAGCGAACTGCTGCCGCCCGACCGGCCCTTCCACGCGGCGCTGCTGCGCGTGCTGCCGGCCGGCCTGCTGCTGCTCGCCGCCACCCGGCTGCTGCCGGCGCGCGGCGAATGGTGGCGCCTCGCCGTGCTCGGCACGCTCAACATCGGCGCCTTCCAGGCGCTGCTCTTCGTCGCCGCCTACCGCCTGCCCGGCGGGCTGGCGGCGGTGCTCGGCGCGACGCAGCCGCTGCTGGTGATGGCGCTGGTCTGGCTCGCCGACCGGCAGCGGCCGCCGGCGCTGGCGCTGGTCGCGGCGGCGGTCGGCATCGCCGGCATGGCGGCGATGCTGCTCGGCCCGGACAGCCGCTGGGATGCGCTCGGCGCCGGCGCGGCCCTGCTCGGCGCCGCCTGCATGGCGGCCGGCACCTGGCTCGGCCGCCGCTGGCGGAACGGCCTGCCGGTGCTCGCGCTGACCGGCTGGCAGCTGAGCATCGGCGGCCTCGTCCTGCTGCCGCTCGCGCTCGCCTTCGAGGCGCCGCTGCCGCCGCTGGCGCCGGCCGCCGTCGCCGGCTACGCCTACCTCTCGCTGTTCGGCGCGCTGCTCACCTACCTGCTGTGGTTCCGCGGCGTCGCCCGGCTGTCGCCGGTGGCCGTCTCCTCGCTGGCGCTGCTCAGCCCGCTGACCGCCGTGATCCTCGGCTGGGCGCTGCTCGGGCAGTCGCTGCGCGGGCTGTCGCTGGCGGGCCTGGTCGCCGTGCTCGGCAGCGTGCTGGCGATCCAGTGGGCGATGTCGCTCAAGGAGGCGGCAGCGGACTGAACCGCCGGCGCGGCGAAGCGGCATAATCCCGATGACCACAGGATGAATCGCCGAAGGGAAATCCGATGCGCCCACGCCGTATCCGCCATGCCGTCATCGCCGTCGCCTGCGCGCTGCCGCTCGCCGCCTGCGCGGCGCCCGCCGACACCTGCGGCCAGCCCGGCCAGTGGCTGGTTCCCGGCAAGACCGCGGCGCCGCTGACCAGCGCCGCCATCATCGAGCGCGTCGCCGACCGGCAGGCGGTGCTGCTCGGCGAATCGCACGAGAGCGCCGAGGACCACCGCTGGCAGCTGCACACGCTGGCGCAGCTGCACGCGAAGCGGCCGCAGCTGGCGCTGGCGCTGGAGATGTTCCCGCGCCGGCTGCAGCCGCTGCTCGACCGCTGGGTCGCCGGCGAGTTCAGCGAAAGCGCGTTCCTGCGCCAGGCGGAATGGGACAAGGTGTGGGGCTACGACGCGCGCGACTACCTGCCGCTGTTCCACTTCGCGCGCATGCACCGGCTGCCGATGCTGGCGATGAACGTCGAGCGCGAGCTGATCGACGCGGTCGCCCGCAACGGCTGGGACGCGGTCGCGGAGAAACAGAAGGAAGGCCTGACGCGGCCGGCGAAGCCGTCCGCCGAATACCAGAAGATCCTGCGCCGGATCTACGAGCACCACCCGGAGAAGGTCGACGGCGACAAGGGCTTCCAGCGCTTCGCCGAGGCGCAGGCGACCTGGGACCGCGGCATGGCGCAGACGATCGCCGAGCACCTGAAGCAGAACCCGGGCAGCCTCGTCGTCGGCATCGTCGGCGCCGGCCACGTGCGCCACGGGCACGGCATCGCGCACCAGCTGCGCGACCTCGGCGTCGCCCGCAGCGGGCTGCTGCTCACCTGGCGGCAGGACGAGCCGTGCAGCGAGATCGCCGCCGGCGTCGCCGACGCGCTGCTGGTCGTCGCGCCGCCGGCGGCCAACCCGCCGCGGCTGGGCATCACGATGGAGAGCGAGAAGGGCGGCGTGCGCATCGCGCGCGTGCTCGCCGACAGCGTCGCCGACAAGTCCGGGATCAAGGCCGGCGACCTCGTCGTCGAGGCGCGCGGGCTGCCGCTGCGCGACCTGCAGGCGCTGCGCTACGCGGTACAGCAGCAGACGCCCGGCACCTGGCTGCCGCTGAAGGTGAAGCGCGGCGGCGAGGAGCTGGAGATCGTCGTCCGCTTCCCGGTCGACGACAGCAGGTAGGGAGGCCGCGATGCGCTGCCGCCCCCGCTCGCTTGCGAAACGACTGCTGCCGCTGCTGGCGGCGTTCCCCTTCGCCGCGGCCGCCACGCCGCAGCTCGACCTCGACGTCCGCCTCGACCCGGCGACGCGCGCCTTCGCCGCCACCGCCCGCCTTGCCGAGAGCGAGCCGACGCGTTCGCTGGCCGGCTTCGCGCTGGCGCCGAACTTCGAGATCACCGCGCTCAGCGTCGACGGCCGCGCCGTGCCGCCTGTCGCGACGCCGCGCGCCGGCCGCCAGTGGGTGCGCCTGCCGGCCGGCACCAAGCGCGCGGAGATCGCCTACCGCGCGACGCTCGCCCCGCTGCAGGCGCTCGACCACCGCGAGGTGCTGCAGTCGCGCGCGCCGACCGCCGACCCCGACGGCAGCTTCCTGCCCGCCGTCGCCGGCTGGTACCCCGACCCCGGCGAGCTGTTCAGCTACCGCGTCGCGCTGGCGCTGCCCGCCGGCCAGAAGGGGCTGACGCCGGGCGAACTGGTGCACGAGCGCGACGACGCCGACGGCTACCGCGCCGAATTCCGCTTCCCGCAGCCGGCCGACGGCATCGACCTGATGGCCGGCCCCTACGTCGTCGGCGAGCGCACGCTGACGCTGGCAGGCGACCGGAAAATCCGCATCCGCACCTGGTTCCACCCCGAGCTCGCCTCGCTCGCCACCGGCTACCTCGACGACTCGGCGCGCTACGTCGAGCGCTACAGCCGGCTGATCGGCGACTACCCGTTCGCGCTGTTCAGCGTCGTCTCCAGCCCGACGCCGACCGGCTTCGGCATGCCCGGCCTGACCTACCTCGGCCGCGACGTGCTGCGCCTGCCCTTCATCCGCGCCACCTCGCTCGGCCACGAGGTGCTGCACAACTGGTGGGGCAACGGCGTCTATCCGGACTGGGCGAAGGGCAACTGGTCGGAAGGGCTGACCACCTTCCTCGCCGACTACGCCTACAAGGAGGACGAGGGCGAGGCGGCGGCGCTCGACATGCGGCTGGGCTGGCTGCGCGACCTCGCCGCGGTGCCGCCGGGTGCGGATACCGCGCTGCGCGATTTCGTCGCGCGCCGCCACGGCATCTCGTCGATCGTCGGCTACAACAAGGCGGCGATGCTGTTCCTGATGCTCAAGGACGAGATCGGCGCCGACGTCTTCGAACGCGGCCTGCGCCGCTTCTGGCACGAGCAGCGCTTCCGCAGCGCCGGCTGGGCGGAACTGGAGGCCGCCTTCGCGCGCGAGGCCGGGCGGCCGCTGCGCGGCTTCTTCAAGCAGTGGGTCGAGCGCGCCGGCGCGCCGGCGCTGCAGCTGGCCGCCGCCGAACGGCAAGGCGACGCGCTGGCGGTGACGCTGACGCAGCGCGGCGCCGGCAGCCCCTACGCGCTCGCCGTGCCGCTGCGCCTGGTCTTCGCCGACCGCGTCGAGACGCGCCGCGTGCCGCTCGCGACGGCGCGCGCGACGATCGTGCTGAAGGACGCGGGCGCCGCGCAGGCGGTCGAGCTCGACCCCGACTACCGCCTGTGGCGCCGCGTCGACCCCGCCGTGCTGCCGGCGATCCTGCGCGAGGTCTTCGTCGCGCCGCAGGCGGCGCTGCAGACAGTCGACGCCGACCCGGCGCTGCAGGCGGCGGCGCGCGCGCTGGCGGTGCGGCTGCTCGATTCGGGCGTCAAGGCGGAAACCGCGGGACCGGCGCCGATGCTGGTCATCGGCAGCGCGCCGGCGGTCGACGCCTGGCTCGCCGCGCGCGGCCTGCCGCCGCGACCGGCGACCGCCGGCGGCCGCGGCACGGCGCAGGTGTGGGCCGGGCGCGACGCGGCGGGAACGCCGTACGCCGTCGTCTCCGGGAACGACGCCGCCGCGCTGCGCGCGCTCGAGCGCGGGCTGCCGCACTACGGGCGGCAGAGCTGGCTGGTATTCGACGGCGGCAGGGCGGCGGACAAGGGAGTGTGGCCGCCGCGGACGGAGCGGATCGCGGTGGGCGGCCGGGCGCCGAAGTGACGGCGCCGGCCGGCGGCGACTACACCGACAGGCGCAGCACCTTCAGCGGCGGGTTGCCGTCGCGGCTCGGGAAATCCGCTTCGGGAAGAATCCACTCGGCTTCGCGGATCGGCCGTCCGGCCTTGCGCGCGCTGCGTTCGAGCTGGTCGAGCCAGGCCAGCCGGTCGACCTCGGCGACGTTGTTGCAGCAGTACAGCGTGCCGCCCTCGGCGGTCGCCAGCAGCGCCGGCTTGAAGACCGCCGGATAGTCGTTGACCAGGTCGACGACGCCGAAGGCGCTGCGCGCATAGCGCGGCGGATCGAGGAAGACGAGGTCGAAGCGGCGCACGTCGAGCTTCGGGAAGTCGGGCAGCCGCTTGCCGCGGACGACCCGGTTCTGGCCGAGGCCGGCGTACTGCCGCAGCGCCGCGAAGAAATCGCTGCGGATGAAGCGCACCGAAATCGGGATGCGGTTGAGGCCGGCGTTCTCCTTGCCGACGGCCAGCGCCGATTCGGCGAAGTCGATGTTGACGACCTCGCTGGCGCCGGCCACCGCGGCGGCGATGCCGACGCCGCAGGTGTAGGCGAAGCAGTTGAGCACGCTGCGCCCCGCCGCCTCCCGCGCGACGCGCCGGCGCGCCGCGCGCAGGTCGAGGAAGAGCCAGGGGTCCTGGCCGTCGTGGCGCGCGCGGAAACGGTAGTTGACGCCCAGCTCGCTGAAGGTGCGCGGCTGCGCCGCGAGCTTCGCCGCATCGCGGGCGAGCAGGTTCGAGACGCGCGAATTGCCCATGCTGCGGTCGTTGTAGAAGGCGCAGAGGCCCGGCTGCGCGTCGCGGTAGAAGGCCTCGATCGCCTGCCATTCGCCGTCCGCCAGCGGCCGGTGGAAGGACTGCACGAGCAGCGCGTCGCCGTAGCGGTCGATGCTCAGGCCGCCGTAGCCCTCGGCGCTGCCGTGAAACAGCCGGTACGCGGTCGTGCCTTCGGCGGCGCAGCGGGCGAGCAGCTCGCGGCGGGCGGCGAAGGCCGCCGCCAGCAGGTCGGGCAGCGGCGCTGCGGCGCAGGGCATTCCGTTCAATCCGTTCATTTCGTTCGCTTCATCCGCCATGTCGGGTCGTCCTCTGTCGCAGGTGCCGCTCGGGTACGGGTCATTCGGTCGGCGCGAATCCGTAGTACGAACCGTAGGCCGACGGCGCCGGCGCGTAGGCGGCGACCTTCACCGCATCGGCCAGCGTGATGCGGTCGGTGAACGCATCCACCCCGCCCTCTTCCCGCAGCCAGCATTCCTCGACCTCCTTCTCGCTCAGCCCGTTGAGCTTGAGGTGCCGGTCGAGCCGCTCCGAACGGTACTCGAAGGCTGTGTCGTGGGCAATGAACAGCGTGTGCGCGCAGGCGGTGATGCGCGTCTCGTCGACCGGGTCGGCGCCCATCACGCGGGTACCGCAGAAGGGACAATGCACGGGGGTGTAGTAGTAGGTCTTGAGTTCGGTGCGCTGGATGGCGTTTTGCATGAGGGGCTCCTGGTCGCGAAGAAACGGCGGGGCTCGACCGCCGCGGCGGGTCGGTCGAAACGGATGGCCCGGGCGGACGGCCGCGATGGCGCGGCATGGCCCCGGAACGGGACGAGATCGAGAGGGCGCGGTGAAAATGGGGAAAGTCGCCGCAGGAGCGCGGCAACCCGACCGACAAGACAACAACACTATCCAAAAATCGCTGCGGTGCACAATACGCACCCCCGGGGCGCATGGCAAACGAAATCTGCAGCGCACCGGCCGGCGCGGCACCGCGACGGGCAATGGACGGCGCTGCCGCGCGCCGGCCGCGCAAGCATTGCGACGCCGATCGCGCCGCGCGCGGCGCCAGCCGCCGTCAACGCGTCGAATTCTTCCCGGCCGGCGCACGCGCCGCCGCCTGCAGGCGATCGACGGCGAAGTCGATGAAGCGCCGCGTCCGCTGCGGCAGATGGGTGCGCTGCGGGTAGTAGAGGAACAGGCCGATGCGCTGGCTGGTATGCCGCGTCAGCAGATGCACCAGCCGGCCTTCGCGGATCAGCGGCGCGGCGATGTAGTTCGGAATCTGGCCGATGCCGATGCCGGCGAGCACGGCACTCGCCTCGGCGTCGACGTCGTTGGTCGCGAAGCGCGCGGCGACGTCGGTATAGGCCATCTGCTCCCGCTCGGCGTATTCCCAGGGCATCAGCTTGCCGGTGTTGGCGTGCCGGAACCCTGTGCAGCGGTGCGCCGCGAGGTCCGACCAGCGCTTCGGCGCGCCGTGCCGCGCGATGTACTCGGGCGACGCGCAGACCCACTGCTGGATGTCCATCAGGCGGCGCGCGACGACGTTGCGATCCATCCCCGCGCCCATGCGGAAGCCGACGTCGATCTTCTCGGCGACGATGTCGGTGAAGCGATCCTCCAGTTCGAGGTCGACGGCGAGCTCGGGATATTCCTGCATGAACGGGGCGACCAGCGGCAGCACCAGATGCAACCCGACCGAGCGCGGTGCCGTCACGCGCAGGGTGCCGCCGACCTCGCGGCGGGCGGACTGGATCTCGGTCATCGCGCTGCGGATCGAGGCCAGCGCCGGACGCACCTGCTCCAGCAGCAGCGCGCCTTCGTCGGTGAGGCTCAGCTTGCGCGTCGTCCGGTGCAGCAGCCGCACCCCCAGTTCCGCCTCGAGCTGGCGAACGGTCTTGCTGGTCGCCTGCGGCGCCACGCCGAGTTCGAGCGCCGCCTGCCGGAAGCTGCCGGCCTCGACGACGCGGGCCAGCGTCGACAGCGCCTTCAGGTCATCCATCGATTGGCATCCTTTGGTTGCGAATCAAACACGAATTATGAGCCTAGTTATTCGCTATCGGAAAGCCTAGATTTGCTCCCGGGCCCACCCCATTCATCACTGAGCAAAGAGGAAACCGAAATGTCCAACACCACCCCCAAAGTCTGGTTCATCACTGGCGCCCCGCGCGGCTTCGGCCTGGAGGTCGCCCGCGCAGCGCTTGCCCGCGGCGACTACGTCGCCGCCACCGCACGCCGGCCGGAAGCCGTCGCCGCCGCGCTCGGCGCGCACGACCGGCTGCTGAGCCTCGCCCTCGACGTCACCTCGGAAGCGCAGGCCGTCGCCGCCGCCGAGGCCGCCGTCGCGCGCTTCGGCCGCATCGACGTGCTGCTCAACAACGCCGGCTACGGCCTGCTCGGCGCCGTCGAGGAATCGAGCGCGGACGAAGTCGAGAAGCTGTTCGCCACCAACGTCTTCGGCCTGCTCAACGTGACCCGCGCGGTGCTGCCCCACATGCGCCGCGCCGGCAGCGGCCACGTCGTGAACATCTCGTCGATCGGCGGCTACTCGGCCTATGCCGGCTGGGGCGTGTATGGTGCCACCAAGTTCGCGGTCGAGGGGCTGACCGAGGCGCTGGCGATCGAACTCGAACCGCTCGGCATCCACGCGACGGTGGTCGAGCCCGGCTTCTTCCGCACCGACTTCCTCGACCGGAGTTCGCTGGTGAAGACGGCGATCGAATACCCCGACTACGCCGCCACGGTCGGCGAGATGCGGGCGCTGATGGCCAGCGCGAACCACCGGCAGCCGGGCGATCCGAAGAAGCTGGCCGAGGCCCTGCTGGTGCTCGCCGACAGCCCGCAGCCGCCGGTGCGCCTGCCGCTCGGCAGCGACACGGTCGCCAAGATCGCGGACAAGCACCGCTTCGTCGACCGGGAGCTGGAGCAGTGGCTGTCGCTCGCCGTGTCGACCGATCACGACGACGTCGCGAAGTAAGGCTGCGCCAGTGCGCCGTCCGCAGCGGGCGGCGCACTGCGGCTGACGATTCCCCCCGGACCAAGGCGCGCCCCCTCCCCTTCACGAGGAGGGACGGGGTGGGGATGGGGCTACAAGCCGCGGAACAGGCCGGACACATTGCGCCCCCTCACCCCATCCCCCACCCAACCTCCCCCTTGTCCCGAGGGATACCGTCCCTCCGGGACATAAAGGGGGAGGAGCCTGACGCGACGGCGGCCCGGTCGCCGATTGATTCTCCCGCCCCGCCAATGGCGGGTACACTCCGCCTTCGCCCATTCACGAAAAGCCCGCCCGCAATGCAAAGAGACGCCACAGAGAACCCCGGCACCGCCGTCGTCGCCGCCGTGCAGCTGCCGAACGTCAGCGACTTCGAGTTCGAGGCCTCGCTGGCCGAGCTGCGCGAGCTGGCGAAGACGCTCGGCCTGCAGGTCGTGCACACCTTCACGCAGAAGCGTTCCGGCTTCGACACCACGGCCTACCTGGGCGCCGGCAAGCGCGAGGAGATCCGCCGCTACGTGCACGACATCCCCGAGGCCGACGAATGGGACGCGCCGCCGGAGGCGCGCGCAACGGCCATCCGGCCGAGCGCGCAGGAGATCGACGTGATCCTCGTCGACCACGAGATCTCGCCGTCGCAGGCGCGCAACCTGGAGAAGGAGACCGGCTGCGAGGTGATGGACCGGACCATGGTCATCCTCGAAATCTTCCACCGCAACGCGCGCTCGCGCGCCGCCAAGGCGCAGGTGGAGATCGCCCGCCTCGGCTACATGGCGCCGCGCCTGCGCGAGGCGGCCAAGCTGGCCGGCCCGCAGGGGCGGCAGCGCAGCGGCGTCGGCGGCCGCGGCGCCGGCGAATCGCACACCGAGATGGACCGCCGCAAGATTCGCGACCGCATCGCCGAACTGCAGCTCGAAATCACCGCCATGGAAGCCGAGCGCAAGACCCAGCGCGCACGCCGGCAGGAGCGCCAGGGCGGGCTGGCCGGCGTCGCGCTGGTCGGCTACACCAACGCCGGCAAGTCGACGCTGATGCGCGCGCTCACCGGCAGCGAGGTGCTGGTCGCCAACAAGCTGTTCGCCACGCTCGACACCACCGTGCGCACGCTGTACCCGGAGAGCGTGCCGCGCGTGCTGGTCAGCGACACCGTCGGCTTCATCAAGAACCTGCCGCACGGGCTGGTCGCCTCGTTCAAGTCGACGCTCGACGAGGCGCTCGACGCCGAGCTGCTGCTGCACGTGATCGACGCCAGCGACCCCGGCTTCGAACGCCAGCTCGAAGTCACCGACCAGGTGCTGGAAGAGATCGGCGCGCACGAGGTGCCGCGCCTGCGCGTGTTCAACAAGATCGACCATGTCGGCGACGCCGACGAACAGGCCGCGATGGCCGCGGCGCTGCACGAGAAATACCCCGGCTGCATCGTCATGAGCGCCCGCCGCCCGGACGAGGTGGCGCAGCTGCGCCGGCGCATCGTCGCCTTCTTCCAGAAGGATCTGGTCGAGGCCGAGCTGTTCCTGCCGTGGTCGGCGCAGCAGCTGCGCAAGGACATCTATGCGAGTTGCGAGGTGATCGAGGAGCGGGCGGATGAGGATGGGGCGTTCTTCCGACTGCGTGGAGAACAGGCCACCATCGAGGTGCTGCGCGAACAGTTCGCCGAAGTGGGCTGAAGAAAGCCCTCAACCCGACGCGGAAGCCGGACCGTACCTGAAGGACACAGCAGGCCTCGACAACCGGCTACAAAGCACATGGGGCCATCAACCGATTTTTCAGACGCCGGTATCGAGCGCGCGATAGCGAAATGACATAATCCCTTCCGGGGGTGATCGGAGAGCGGACATGCCGGCAGCAAAAGAACACCAGCACGTCGAGTGGAAGGAATCCTGGCGCGACGAGTACCTGAAATGGGTCTGCGGTTTCGCCAACGCCGAGGGCGGCGTGCTGGTGATCGGCCGCGACGACCAGGGCGTCGCCGTCGGCGTGCCGGAGGCGCACCGGCTGCTGCAGGAGATTCCGAACAAGGTGCGCGACGTGCTGGGCATCATGGTCGACGTCAATCTGCGCGAAGAGGCCGGCAAGGAGCTGCTGGAAATCCGCGTCGATCCCTACCCCAGCCCGATCAGCTACAAGGGCGAATACCACTACCGCAGCGGCAGCACCAAGCAGGAGCTGAAGGGCGCGGCGCTGGGCCGCTTCCTCTTGAAGAAGCAGGGGCTGCATTGGGACGGCGTGCCGCTGCCGTATGTCAGCGCCAACGACCTCGATGCGCGGGCGCTGGCCGACTTTCGCCGGCAGGCGCTGAACAGCGGGCGCCTCTCTACGGAAATCCTCAAGGAGCCCGATCCGGCGCTGCTCGACAAGCTGCATTTGCGAGAAGGCGAGTATCTGAAGCGGGCCGCCGTACTGCTCTTCCACCCGGACCCGGAGCGCTTCGTCACCGGCGCCTACGTCAAGATCGGCTTCTTCGAGAACAACGTCGACCTGCGTTATCAGGATGAAGTGCACGGCGGCCTGCTGGCACAGGTCAATCGGACCATCGAAATCCTGCAGGCCAAGTACCTGCGGGCCTGGATTTCCTACGCCGGTCTGCAGCGGATCGAGACCTATCCGGTGCCGGAGCCGGCGCTGCGCGAGGCGATCCTGAACGCGGTCGTGCACAAGGATTACGCCAACGCGACGCCGATCCAGATCAGCGTTTACCCGGACAAACTGATGATCTGGAACCCGGGCCAATTGCCGCCGGAATGGACCGTGGAACGGCTGCTGGACAAGCACTCCTCGCTGCCGTTCAACCCCGATGTAGCCAACGCCTTTTTCCGCGCCGGGCAGATCGAGTCGTGGGGACGCGGCATCGAGCGGATGCTGGAGGCCTGCCAGTCCGCCGGGACGCCAGCGCCGGTGCTGGAGGCAGCGCATTCCGGCTTGTGGGTGACCTTTGCTTTTTCGGCATCGCAGGCGACTGGGTCGGCAACTGGGTCGGCGACTGGGTCGATCGAGTCGTCCGGCGACCCGCTGCATCGCCTGCTTATGGCACTGGGAACGGAAACGCTCGCACCTTCAGAAATCCAGCGGCGGCTGGGGCTGCGGCACCGCCCGACGTTCCGCACGAACTATCTGCGCCCAGCCTTGCAAAAGGGGCTGGTCGAAATGACCCTGCCCGACAACCCTGGCAGCCGTTTGCAGCGCTATCGATTGACCGACGCCGGCAAGGCCTTGTGGGCCAACCTGACGCGAAAGGAATCGCGATGAGCGGCGCCGGCTATTCGCTGGCGCGGATCGGCCACCCACTCGAAGTGCCGCGCCTGCGCGTCTTCAACAAGATCGACCATGTCGGCGACGCCGACGAACAGGCGGAGATGGCCGCGGCGCTGCACGAGAAATACCCCGACTGCATCGTCATGAGCGCCCGTCGCCCGGACGAGGTGTCCAAGCTGCGCCAGCGCATCGTCGCCTTCTTCCAGAAGGACCTGGTCGAGGCCGAGCTGTTCCTGCCATGGTCGGCGCAGCAGCTGCGCAAGGACATCTACGCGAGCTGCGAGGTGATCGACGAGCGCGCCGACGAGGACGGCGCCTTCTTCAGGCTGCGCGGCGAGGCCGGCACCATCGAGGTCCTGCGCGAGCAGTTCGCCGAGGCGGGGTGACTCGCCGCAGCGACGAAACCAGGCAAGGGCCGGGAGGCCGCGCCGCCGGCCGGCATCCGGGCCGAGCCGGATCGACGGGGCTAGATCAGCAGCTGGCGCGTCTCGGCCAGGGATTTGTAGACCGCCTCCTCCAGGCGCGGGTCGATCATGACCGCCGGCGCTTTCCCGTTCGGGCAGGCGAGCCTGGGCGTCGTGCCGAACAGGCGGCAGATCAGCGGGCGATCCAGGTAGACTTCGCAGCCATGCTCGCCGAGATAGGGGCAGACCCATGCGGCGAGCGCCGCCGCCCGCTGCGCCTCGCTTCTCGCGGGCAGCTGCGCCCGCTCTTCGCTGGAGGCGGTGACCGGGCCGCAACAGTCGTGGCAACCCGGCACGCACTCGAACTGCGGGATGTGCCGTCGAAAAAAACGAATCTTCTGGCTGTTTTGCGTCATTCTTCTCGACTGGCCGGCGCCGCGGATCACGGCCACGCAGTCTACCGCGTTACGCCGGGCCGTCGGCCGACTTTTCCAGTACCGATGACCGACGCAGGAATTCGGGCGAACGAGCGCCGCCCCATGCCGCCGACCTGACGACGATTGAACGATGACCGATACGCAGAAAAACAATCCCCTGCACGGGGTGACGCTGGAAAGGCTGTTGAACGAACTGGTTGCCTTCTACGGCTGGCAGGGCCTGGGAAACCGGATCGACATCCGCTGCTTCAACCAGGACCCGAGCATCGCCTCGAGCCTCAAGTTCCTCCGCCGCACGCCATGGGCGCGGGAGCGCGTGGAGAGGCTTTATCTGGACATGCTGGAGCAGGCGGCAAGAGCGGGGAAGAGATGAAGTCGTTGGTGGCCGCGTAGCGACGGCTTTCTCGTGGTCAGCCTGTTTTCCCCAATGGCAGCTGCTCGGCCATTTCGGCCGTTCGATTGCCAAAGTCTTTCGGGCAGCAATTCATCGGATAATTGACGTTTAATGGCGGGTTGAAAACGAACTGGATTTCCCTGCCAACGTGAACTCCCGATCCAAAGGCGAAGCTTGGCCATTTTGCAATCAGGTCACCAACTAAAATTTGCTGACCTAAACAGCTTTGTCACAGATCCGTGAAGTATTGCTGTGAATACGATTTTTTTGCTGCATTTTGGGATGCGTCAATCATGCAGCTTCGTCCAGGTCCAGTCACCGCTCCTGATGAGTCCGGGATTCTTTTTTGAATGCCCGACCCATTTCCCTGCCAGGTGATTGCCATCGACGATCCGCAGCTGAAATGCTCCGAAATAACCGTGCTCGTCATTCTTGTCATACCAGCGCCCAATCAGGTAGTCGCCTTGTATTCTCCCAAACGCTGCAAATACTTTTCCTCTTGACCGAGTTCCGGCATATACCCATCGAAAGAGTTGGTACATGTAGTGCTGACCATGGCGGTCCGTCTCTTTAAGGTAGTTGCCAACTTCACCCTCCCAGACGTGCTCCCAGTCGCCTTTCAGCACAACATATCTATGTCGAAAAATCCAGCGCGTCGGAGCCCAATGCAGGACACGAACGATCCATATGCCCATTTCTAAGTCAAGCAATATCCTCAGGCCAAGAACAAGTCCGAGGAGGGATACGGTGCCAAGCAGGTGAATCGGAATTTCAATGTGAGAAGGCATATTTTTGTTCCAGTTCATGACCGAACTGGCGGCATCACGTTGATTGCGGACTTTCGGTCGAAGCCACTGACCAGCTCGGTAACAAAGGAGATCCTTGCTACTATCTGAGAAGCGCTAGGACTTAATAACCTCAACATCCTGCTTCTGCAACGAGTACTTTTTGCCATCTTTGACTGCTCGAAGCAGATCTACGCATGCTTCAGAGTACTTGTTCGTGACACTGCCCTCGGCCATTCCGGTGCGCATTTTTATGTGGTAAGCATTGTCGCTGGCCTTTAGGTCGAAGCCAGTTTCAGCCTTGATTTTTGTAATCAGGTCATTCGCGCGATTCCAGTAGTCGTATCCAAGCTCGTTAGCCACTTGGGTCAACGTGTACTTGTAGTTCAGGTTGACTTGTGACGGATCAGACAGCGTGGTGACGCCAAAGAGTTTCGCGAAGTTCTCTCCTGTGTTCACCGCATGCTCTAGGGTCTTAAAGTCGATCTCAACGTGCTTCTTCGGAATATCGCTGCGCACGAGTTCAACCGAACGAGCCATCAACGAACGCAGTAGCTTCGTATTTACCTTTTCAAGCTCGCCCTGCGCTCCGAGTGCCTTGAATACCCATTCGAATGAGCTCGCGCTAATGCTCTTGATGCGGATGTTCACGTCGTGCCCAACTGACAAGACCTTGTCACGTGCAGGATAAGAAGCGGCGGTCAGTGTCGGATCCCACTCTAATACATAGATGTTAGGTATCAGACCCGGCCCAGCGCCGACCATGTGGTGTACGTCAGCAAGCACATCCTTGATGTTTGGATCATCAGCGCGATAGCCGACGAATACCAACGGATGTTCTATGAAATACGTGAGGAGCTTTGCGCTGAGGTACTTGTGATCAGTTTCAAACTTCCTGTAATCAGCCTCGTTAAAAATCAATGATAGTGGCTCTGATAGACAACCGTGAATTTTGAAAATCTCGCCGATGGCAAGATACCCGAGCCGCATAATTTGCTGTCCGATGACAGTCTCGTAGTCTGCGAAGAGCGGTTCGATGACTTGGTCGTAGTTTGTTGTGATAATCGCGTGTGGGCGCACGTTCTTGAGCGCAGTTATCTCGGCTTCAAGTTCAGCCGGACCGTAAGCGCCCTTTCCGATGGGGCTCAGTCTTCCCAACAGCTCAGCGATCTTGTGCTTAATGAACACTTCGCCAGGGAATTTCGCGTCAAAGTACTCCGCAGGGAATTCGCTCCTACCATTGCCCCACGCCCATTCTCGGTACAAATCCGTGAAAATCGAACCAATCTTCTTGAAATCGCCGTCGTACAGTTGCTTGTAATAAGCGAAGTCCTTGTCGATCTGTGGGCAAGCCTCTGCCAGTTGCCTTAACAGCTCCTCCCAGTTCGGACCATCTGCGTAGCGTTTCGAGAATCCTGAGCCCACGAAAAGAATAGGTTGGCATTTCGCAGCGGCGAGTACGTCTGCAATATCAGCGGTTACCTCAGCTTGGTACTGTTCATAGTCCATGGGCATAGCTTGCTTTTCGCTCCCGGTTGCTAGGCTGAAAATACAACTTATAAATGATATGCCAATCGAGATCTATCGGCTTAACTGCAGAAAAATCTTTGCGCTTCCGCAGCACCGCAGCACAATGATTTGACACCGTGCAAAATGGCAAACCTCTTCCTGGTAATCATCAGCGTAGATGCATTTTCTAGCTGAGTCGGGGCGACTGCTCGCGTTCGTCGACTTCAACCCTGAGTAGCAAGTGACGGACGCATTGCGGACCAAATTCGAAAACAAGCGGACGGCCACAAAAGCCGACCTGCTGCCATCCCCCTAAGCCCCGAAACAATCCGTTACCTCCTGCTACGAAACTTCGCCCCGTCCGGTGGTATCTACCTAACAGGTATCCACGAAGAAGGTTGCAAATGAAACGTTCACTCGCCGCGCTGATCTGCGGCATCTGTCTGGCCGGCACCGCGCAGGCCGAAGAACAAGGTGTGATGGAAAGGGCCGGTGCGGCCGTCGATCGCGGCGCGCAAGCGACCGTCCGCGGCATCAAGCATGGCGTCGAGGCTGCCGGTCGCGGCATCAAGCGCGGCGCCGAGGCGGCCGGCCACGGCATCGAGGTCGGCCTGTCGGCGGCGGGCCGCGGTATCAAGCGCGGCGCGGACGCGACTGGCCGCGCGCTGGACCGGGCGGCGGAAAAGGTCGGCGGCGCTTCGTCTTCGTCGCCATCGTCGTCTTCGGCTGACGACTGAGCCGGAAGCCGCCGGCCGCTTGCCGGCCGGCGGCGCCCGACGCCCGACGCCCGACGCCCGCCGGCGCGGGCGCGGGCGCCCGAGGCCGGCGAACAGGAGGCATCCTCATGCAGAGCGGCATCGCGTGCAGCGCCGCACCGGCGCGGGCAGGCGCCCGCGGGAGCGACGCGCCATGACCCGGCGGCGATGGCTTTTCTGGTCGCTGCCGCTGCTGCACGTCGCCGCGCTGGCGGCCAGCGAGGCGGGCGGCTGGTTCTTCCTGCGCGCGCCGGCCGAAGCCGTGCTCAGCGCGCAGCTGGGGCGCGAGGTGCGCATCGCGGCGCCGTTCCGCCTGCATTTCCGCCGCACGCTCCATGTCGACGCGGGCGGCCTGTGGGTCGCCGCGCCCGCCGGCTTTTCCGTTCCGCACCTGATCGACGCCGACGGGTTGACGCTGCGCCTGCGTTATCGCGACCTGCTCGCGCTGCGCGAGCCGAGCGCCCCGCTGCGCGTCGCGGCACTGGGCGCGCGGCGCTTCGACCTGCGCCTGGTCCGCCTCGCGGACGGCCGCGCGAGCTGGCAGTTCGCGGCGGAGTCGACGCGGCCGCCGCCGACGGTCGAGCGCCTGGGCGTGCAGCAGGGCGGGATCGTGCTGCGCGACCCGCTGCTGGCGGTCGACCTCGATTCGACGCTGGCCCCCCGCGACAATGCGTCGCCGGCCGTCGTCGCCGAGATCTCCGGCCGGCTCCGCGAGCGCCCGCTGCGCGCCCGCGTCACCTTGCCCGACGGCCCGCCGCGCGTGCCGACGGAAAAGGCCGGCGAGCCGATCGCGGTCGAGGGCCAGGCCGACTACGCCGGGCTGCATCTCGATTTCGCCGGCACCCTGGTCGCCGACGCGCTGCGCGGGACGGTGGCGGTGCGCGGGCCGTCGCTCAGCCTGCTCGGGCGCCTGTTCGACACGACGCTGCCGACCACCGCGCCCTTCCGCCTGCAGGGCAGCGTCGCCAGGGATTTCGGGGAGTCGCCGCAGTGGCGGATCACGGTGGCCAGCGCCCGGGTCGGCCGGAGCGACCTCGCCGGCGAGTTCACCTACGACGCGGCCGCCAGTCCGCCGCGTCTCGACGGCACGCTCACCGGCCGCAACTTCGTTCTCGCCGACCTGGCGCCGGCCTTCGGCACCCGCGACGCGGACGGCGCCGTCGTGCGCCCGGCCGGCGGCCGCACGCTGCCGGACCGCCCGCTGGACCTGCCCTCGCTGACGCGGCTGGACGCCGGCATCGCCATCGACCTGCGGCAGGTCGACCTGGGTGCTGCCTTCCGCCAGCCGATCGCGCCGCTGCGCGCCCGGCTGACGCTGGCCGGCGGCCGCCTGACGCTGGCCGACATCGACGCGCGCAGCGCCCGGGGGCGCCTCTCCGGCACGCTGGCGGTCGACGCCAGCCAGCCCCGGCCGCAATGGCGCGCCGACCTCGGCTGGGACGGCGTCCGCCTCGACCGCTGGCTGAAGGCGGCGCAGGCCGCCGACGACGACATCCGCCGCCGCGGCGACGAGGCGCCGCCGCCGTGGTTCACCGGCACCCTGCACGGGCGCACGCGGCTGGTCGGCCACGGCCGCTCCAGCGCCGAGCTGCTCGCCTCGCTCGACGGGCGGGCATCGCTGTCGGTGCGCGACGGCAGCCTGTCGCACCTGCTGCTCGAAGGCCTCGGGCTCGACGTCGCGCAGGGGCTGGGCCTGCTGCTGCGCGGCGACGACCGGCAGCCGGTGCAATGCGCGGTGATCGACCTGGAGGCGAAGCGCGGCCGCGTGACGCCGCGCGTGGCCGTGATCGCGACGCCGGTAACGGTGGTGATGGTCGACGGCAGCATCGATTTCGCCCGGGAGCGACTGGACCTGCGCGTCGCCGCCAAGCCGCAGAACGTCTCGCCGCTGACGCTGCGTTCGCCGTTCCACGTGCGCGGCAGCTTCGCCGATCCGGAGCTCGCGCCGGCGACGGCGCCGATCGCCGCCCGCGCCGCCGGCGCGCTGGGCCTCGCGCT
Source organism: Azospira restricta (assembly GCF_016858125.1). Taxonomy (NCBI): domain Bacteria; kingdom Pseudomonadati; phylum Pseudomonadota; class Betaproteobacteria; order Rhodocyclales; family Rhodocyclaceae; genus Azospira; species Azospira restricta. The sequence continues at coordinate 1,944,610 of NZ_CP064781.1, read as the reverse complement.
GCTCAACCCGCTGGCGGCGATCCTGCCCTTCATCGACCCCGGCGAGCGCGATCCGGCGGCGTGCAGCCAGGCGCTGGCGGGGCAAGTTGCGCAAGCCGCGCCGACGCCCCGGCCGTAGCGCATCGATCGATGCTCGGGGAGTCATCGCGGTTGGCGTGGTCGCACCCGCCGCGGCGGCAAGCGGATTCCGGGTCGAGCCCGGAACGACGGGGACGACTTAGCGCAGATCGCCGGCCAGCGAATCGCGCACCGCCTGCGGCAGCGTCGCCTCGGCGCGATACCCCGGATGGTCGATGCCGGCGCGGATCGCCGCGCCCTGCTTGACCGCCGCGACCATCGCCGGCGTCAGCTCGAAGCGCAGGAAATGCACGGCGGCGGTCTTGTCCTCGGTTTCGCGGTCGAGGTCCTCGTTGGCGATCGGATGCACGCGCGCGAAGTCGGCGACCTGCATCCACACCGCCTTCTCGATGCCGTGCAGCTGCGCGAGTTTCTGCCGGCGCTCGTTCTCGTCCGGGTACTCGATCATGAAGGTCGCCTTCCAGTTGCTGCCTTCGGGGATCAGCGGGTTGTAGACGTCGAGTTCCTCCTGGATCAGCTCGGGCTCGAAGATGCGTTCGAGGTGCAGCATCTCCTGCACCTGGTATTGCATCGTCAGCGCGTCCTCGAAGTGCAGCGTGGCGTTGGCGCCGAGATGGACGAGGCGGTTCTTCTTGTGGGCGATCACTTTCGCGCGGAACTCGGGGCGCAGGCGGGCGTACTGTTCGAGGCTGTAGAGGTCTTCGTGGGTGAGCATCGTGTTTTCTCCCTTCAGATGCCGTAGGCCTGGCGCAGCAGCGTGATCGGATGCTCCGCGGCGCTACCGTCGGCGCGCGCGTGCGCGATGTGGTGGCCGGCCATCGCGCAGTCGCTGCCGTAGTGGTCGGGCTGCGCCTGGTTCACGCGGGCGACCACCGGCTTCACGATCTTCATCGCGTGCGCGTGGAACTCGGCCTTCACCGCGTAGGTGCCGTCGTGGCCGGAGCAGCGCTCGATGATGTCGACCTCGGTGCCGGGCACCAGCGACAGCACCTCGCGCGTCTTCTGGCCGATGTTCTGCACGCGCTGGTGGCAGGCGGCGTGGTAGGCGACCTTGCCCAGCGTGTGCTTGAAGTCGGTCTTCAGCATCCCTTCCTTGTAGCGCAGCAGCAGATATTCGAAGGGGTCGAAGAAGGCGGCGCGGACCTTCTGCACGTCCGGGTCGTCGGGGAACAGCAGCGGGATTTCCTGGCGGAACATCAGCACGCAGGAGGGGATCAGCGCGGTCAGGTCCCAGCCGTCGTCGACCAGCTGGGCGAGCACCGGGATGTTCGCTTCCTTGGCCTTCTTCACCGAGTCGAAGTCGCCCAGTTCGAGCTTGGGCATGCCGCAGCATTGCTCCTTCACCGCGAGCGTGACCGGGATGCCGTTGTGCGCGTAGACGGCGGCGAAGTCCTCGCCGGGGCCGGGCTCGTTGCGGTTCATGTAGCAGGTGGCGAACAGCGCGACCTTGCCGCGCGTGCGCCCGGCCGGCTCGCCCGGGGTGTCGGCCGGCAGCTGCGCGAGGCGCTTGCGGAGCGGCTTCGCCGAGAACTCGGGCAGCCAGGCCTCGGCGTGGATGCCGGCGACGCGCTGCACCACCTGGCGCAGCGCGCCGACCTTGTTCGCCGCATTCACCGTCGGCGCGACGATGGGGATGCCGCAGAACCTGCCGACGAGGTCGGTGCTGGTCAGCACCTTGTCGCGCAGTTTCGTCTCGCCGGTCTTGAAGTGCACCGCCTTGGCGCGCAGCATGAGGTGCGGGAAATCGACGTTCCACTTGTGCGGCGGCACGTAGGGGCACTTGGTCATGTAGCACAGGTCGCACAGGTAGCAGTGCTCGACGACCTTCCAGTAGTCGGCCTTGGCGACGCCGTCGACTTCCATCGTCTTCGATTCGTCGACCAGGTCGAACAGCGTCGGGAACGCGCTGCACAGGCTGACGCAGCGGCGGCAGCCGTGGCAGATGTCGAAGACGCGCTCCATCTCGTGCAGCAGCGCGTCGCGGTCGTAGTAGCCGGGCTGCTGCCAGTCGATAGGATGGCGCGTCGGCGCTTCCAGGTTGCCTTCGCGCGGCGGCGTCGGCGCGGGTGGCGCGGACATCTCGGACATGAGCATCTCCTCCGTCGCGATCCTCTGCGGACCTGATTCTTGCCGGGGCGCGGTGCGTGCTTCGGGGAGCCCGTCCCGAGCTTCGTCGAGGGGCAGCGCAGTGCGCCGCTACTCGGCACGAACGGCTTGCTCCGGCTACGCAGCAGCCCCTCCCTTGGCTCCCCACCGTCCGCCCCTTCGACACGCCCAGGACAGGCGCAGCGAAGGGTCGGGGAAACCACCTCAGCCCAGCTCGCTCAGCGCCTTCGTGTAGCGGTTGGCGTGCGAGCGTTCCGCCTTGGCCAGCGTCTCGAACCAGTCGGCGATCTCGTCGAAGCCTTCGGCGCGCGCGTCCTTCGCCATGCCCGGATACATGTCGGTGTATTCGTGGGTCTCGCCGGCGATGGCGCTCTTCAGGTTGGCTTCGGTCGGCCCGAAGGGCAGGCCGGTGGCCGGGTCGCCGCATTTCTCGAGGTATTCGAGGTGGCCGTGGGCATGGCCGGTCTCGCCTTCCGCGGTGGAGCGGAACAGCGCGGCGATGTCGGGGCGGCCCTCGACGTCGGCCTTGTTGGCGAAGTAGAGGTAACGGCGGTTGGCCTGCGATTCGCCGGCGAATGCATTCTTCAGATGCGTCTCGGTCTTGGATCCTTTCAGTTGCATATGCGCCTCCTGTAGGGTGAGATAGTCGGCATGGACAAGACCCGCCGGAACAGCCGGCGAACGGCCCTGACGATCCCAACATAGACAGGCGACAGGCTGTTGCATAATTAATTTTGGCTAAAACTTGAATAGCCGCCGGCTATTGACCACCGCCAAGGAGCGCCGCCGACGATGAGCACCGAAGCTTCGGAAAACCTTGCCGCCCCCGCCCCGCGTCCGCGCCGCCGCTGGCTGCTGTGGACCGTGCTCGTGCTCGCCGCGCTGGCGGCGGGCGCCGTCGTCGGCCTGCGGCTGGCCACCGACAAGCTGCGGACGACGATCGAAGCCGCGCTCGGCCCGAACGCCGAGGTGGCGAGCATCGAGGCCGGCTTGTCGTCGATCGCGATCAACGGCATCCGCATCCGCGCCGGCAAGGACTGGCCGGCGGCCGAGGAGCTGGCGGCGAAGCGGGTGGTGATCCGCCCGGACTGGGACGCGCTGCTGGCGCGCGACATCCGCATCGCGGCGATCGAGGTCGAGGACGGCTATGTATCGATGCTGCGCCGGAAGGACGGCAAGCTGGTGCTGCTGCCGTCGCTGCTCGGCAAGGCGGAGGCGGAACGGAAGGAGAAGGCGGCGCGCACCGGCGGTGCGGCGGACGACGCGGACGACGCGATGCCGGAGGTCACCATCGGCGGCATCACGCTCGACAACGCCGCGGTCGATTTCTACGACGCCTCGGTGCGCCAGCCGGCGCACAAGCTGCGCCTGGAGAAGACGACGGTGCGCCTCGGCCAGCTGCGCCTGCCCTGGCTGGTCGGACGCACCTCGATCGAGCTGGACGGCACGGTGAAGGGGGTGCAGCGCGACGGCAAGGTGTCGTTGCGGGGCTGGGCGGAGATCGCCCGCAAGAACTCGGAGGTGCAGGCGAAGCTCGCCGCGGTGGACCTGGTCGCCTTCCAGCCCTACCTGATCAAGGCGGCCGAAACCGGCGTCAGGAAGGGCTCGCTCGATCTCGACCTGAAGTCGACGGTGAAGAAGAACCGGCTGCATGCGCCGGGCCGGGTCACGCTTTCCGGGCTCGAACTGGCGACCGGCAGGACCTTCATGGGCATGCCACGCGAGGCGGTGGTGAAGATGCTGAAGGACAAGGACGGCCGCATCGTCGCCGATTTCGTGCTCGAGGGCGACCTCGGCGACCCGAAGTTCTCGTTGAACGAGAACTTCCTCGCCCAGGTCGCCGCGGCCAGCGCCAACGTGCTCGGCATCAGCCTGGAAGGGCTGGCGAGCGGCATCGGCAGCATCGGCACCGGCGCCGCCGAGGGCATCGGCAGCGCCTTCGGCAAGCTGTTCGGCGGCAAGAAATGACAACGGGCGCGGCCAGGCCGCGCCCGCTCCGTCCGCCGCCCCGCCTCAGCAGCGGAAGCGCCCGACCAGCCGGTTGAGTTCGCTGGCGAGGCTTTCCAGTTCGCTGGCAGTGCCGGCGGTGGCGTTCATCGCGGCGCTGGTCTCCTCGACCATCTGCGCGATGTGCTCGACCTGCTGCGCGATGCTGGTGCTGGCGACGCTCTGCTCCTTGGTCGAGTCGGCCACCTCGCGGATGCGCGTGAGCGTCTGCGAGGCGCCTTCGCGGATGTCGCGCAGCGACTTGGCGGCGCCCTCGGCGAGATGCACGCCGGCCTCGACCTGCGGCAGCGCGGCGTCCATCACGCCGACCACCGATTCGGTGTCGTTCTGGATGCCGCTGATCATCTGCTCGATCTCGACGGTGGCGGCCGAGGTGCGCTCGGCGAGCTTCCTGACCTCGTCGGCGACGACCGCGAAGCCGCGCCCCTGCTCGCCGGCGCGCGCCGCCTCGATCGCCGCGTTCAGCGCCAGCAGGTTGGTCTGGCCGGCGATCTCCTTGATCACCTGCGCGATCGACGACACCTGGTCGGCCCGCTGGTCGAGCTCGCGGATCTTGTGCGAGGCCTCGGTGACCGAGGTGGCGATCTTGTTGATCTCGGCGGTCGCCGTCTGCACCTGCTGCTCGCCCTCGGCCGCCTCGCTCGCCGCCCGCTCGGAGGCGCGCTCGGTCTCGGTCGCGGTGTCGGAGATGTGGTTGATGCTGACCGTCATCTGCTCGATCGCGGCGGCCATCGCCGAGGTCGCGTCGGCCTGCTGCTGCGAGGCCTGCGCGACTTCCTTGGCGGCGCTGTTGATGCGCTCGGCGTCGGCGATCAGCTTGTTCGAGCCGGCGTGGATCTCGGTGACCATGCTGCGCAGCGAGGTGAGCATCTCGCCGAAGGAGGCGAGCATGCTGCCCTTCGGCGCCCGGCGCACGTCGACGGTGAGGTCGCCGGCGGCGGCGCGCGCCATCAGGTCGATCGCCTCGCCCGGCTCGCCGCCGACCTGGCCGAGCACGCTGCGGGCGACGACGAAGCCGACGCCGCCGATCACCAGCAGCGCGATCGCGGCGACGACGAGGTCGCCGAGCACGCGCGTGCGGAAGGCGGCGTCGAGGTCGTCCATGTAGAGGCCGGTGCCGATCAGCCAGCCCCAGGGCTGGAAGTGCATCACGTACTGCAGCTTGGGCAGCGGCTCCTTGCCGCCGGGGCGCGGGAAGGCGGTGTCGACGTAGGCGCCGCGCTGCGTCTGCACGGCTGCGATCAGATCCTTGATCGTGTAGCGTCCCTGCCCGTCCTTGATCTTCTCCAGCATGTTCTGGCCGACGATCTCGGCCTTCGGGTGCACGACGCCGACGCCCTGCATCGTCCATGCGTAGAGGTATTCGGTCTTGCCGTCGGCGCCGCCGTACTTGGCCACCTTCACCGCCTCGGCGGCGAGGCGCTGCGCCTCCTCCTTCGACAGCTTGCCGGCGGCTTCCAGCCCCTGGTAGTGCTCGAGGATGTTGTAGCCGGCCTCGACCATCGACTTGATCAGCTCCTTGCGCCCCTCCGTCAGGTCGCGCTTGGCGGCGAGCGCCGAAAAGACGGTGATCGACGCCATGCCCACCAGTGCGGCCAGCACCAGCAGCACGATCTTGCTGCGCAGCTTCATATTCCCCAGCATCTCTCGCTCCTGTATCTTGCCGGATTGTTTTTGCCTGCAGTCCCGGCTGGTTTGGTATTTTGGCGTTGCAGGCTGCCAATTCTCCCGGATCACGAAAATTTTTGCACCACTCCAGGGCGTGTTCACAGTGAGCGACGGGCGACGCCGGTCGACGCAGACATGCCCCGGTGCCGCCGCCCATGGAAGACGACCGCTACAGCATCGACATCAGCGAGGACGACGGCGTCCGCTACCTGCATTTCGGCTCGGAATGGATCCAGGGCGCGATGCGCATCCGCCGGCCGTGGGCGCTCGAGCTCGCCTACACGCGCGAGATGCTGGCCGGCCTGCTGCTGCGCGACGCGCCGTGGCCGAAGAACGCGCTGCTGGTCGGCCTCGGCGCCGGCTCGCTGGCCAAGTTCATCTGGCGCTACCTGCCGCAGACGCGGATCACCGTCTACGAGATCGACCGCCGCATCCCCTTCGCCGCGCGCCAGTTCTTCAAGCTGCCGGACGAGGATGCGCGGCTGCGCATCCGCATCGGCGACGGCGCCGAGCTGATCGCGCGCGACCGCCGGCGCTACGACCTGATCCTGGTCGACGGTTTCGACCACGACGCGCGCGTCGGCGAGCTCGACGGCGAAGCCTTCTACGCGCACTGCCGCGCGCGGCTGAGCCGGCACGGGCTGCTGGCGACCAACCTGTTCAACACGCGCGGTTTCCGCGCCAGCGTCGACCGCATCCGCACGGCCTTCGCCGGGCGTGCGCTGATCCTGCCGCCCTGCGAGGGCGGCAACACGATCGCGCTCGCCGCCGCCGGCGAGCCGCTGGCGGTACCGCTCGCCGAGATGCGGGTGCGCGCCGAGGCGCTGAAGCGCGCGACGCGGCTGGACCTGCTGCCGACGCTCAACCGCCTGCAGCTGGTGGCGGCGACGCCCGACGGCACGCTGCGCCTGTAGCTGTCAGGCGACAGCCGGATGGAAATTTTTTATCCCCGTGCCCGCCGCCTTGCCTTTTTCCGGTGGCTGGCTAACCTTACTTGAGTACCGCACCGATAAGCTCCGGAACGTGACCGGAGCGACCCAAAAAGCGGGCATCGATGAAACCGGCACGCCGCCAGCCTTGCAGACGGGCACACCCCGCAAGCGGCATGCACGAACGGAGACTGCCTATGCTTTGCCTCGAAGATTGCCTGGATTTCTGCGAACTGGATCAGGATGAGGTTGCCGCCATCGCCGAGCACGAGCACGTGCCGACGATCGTCGCCGCCGAAATGGGCTGCGAGCTGCTGAAGAGCGACGCCGGCGTCGCGCGGCTGCACCTGATGATCCTCGACGATATCGAAATCGCGCTGAAGCACGGCCGCGTCGAGCACGCCGGCGAACTGGTGGCTACCTACCAGCACTTCCAGCGCGCCCACCCCCTGCAAACCTCCTCCCTCTGAGGACTGCGCCGGCCCCAAGCCGGCCGGACTCCCGCTGGCCGCCCCTTCGGCCTCGGGAGTCCTCTTTGTTTTCCGCCCGCTTCGCCGCCGCGGCGCGTCAGCGCCCGTCCGCCGGCCGCGGCGTGCGCCGGCCGCGATCCAGCCAGCGCAGCAGCGCCTCGAACAGGCGCTCGGGCACCACCGGCTTGCCGACGAAGTCGTCCATGCCGGCCTCGGCGCAGCGCCGCCGGTCGTCGACGTAGGTATTGGCGGTCATCGCCACGATCGGCACCGCGGCGCCGTACGGCAGTTCGCGGATCTGCCGGGTCGCGTCGAGCCCGCCCAGCGTCGGCATCTGCAGGTCCATCAGGATCAGGTCGAAGCGCGCGTCGCGCACCTGCTCGACGGCCTCGGCGCCGTTCGCCGCGAGCGCGGCGGCAAGTCCGGCTTCGGCCAGCAGGCCGGCGGCGACCTCGCGGTTGACCGGATCGTCCTCGACCAGCAGCACGCGGCGGCCGCGGTGGCGCTCGCGCAGCGCCGCTTCGGCGGCGCCGACCGGCGCCGCCGGGGTCGCCGCCGGCCCCTCGCCGCGCTTCTTCAGCACGGCCGAGAACCAGAAGGTGCTGCCCTGCCCCGGCACGCTGTCGACGCCGGCGCTGCCGCCCATCAGTTCGGCCAGGCGGCGGGTGATGGCGAGGCCCAGGCCGGTGCCGCCGTAGCGCCGGGTGGTCGAGCTGTCGGCCTGCTCGAAGGCGGTGAACAGCCGCGCCTGCACGTCGGCCGGAATGCCGGGGCCGCTGTCCTCGACCTCGAAGCGCACCGTCGCGGTGTCCGGCGTTTCGTCGAGCAGGCGCAGGCGCAGCACGACGGCGCCGGTCTCGGTGAACTTGATCGCGTTGCCGGCATAGTTGAGCAGCGCCTGCGTCAGCCGCGTCGGATCGCCGACGAGGCCCGCCGGCATCGGCCGGGCGTCGACGACGAGGCGCAGCTGCTTCGCCTGCGCCGCTTCGATCAGCATCGAGGCGACGTTGCCGAGGATGGTCTCGAGCACGATCGGCTGGTCGTCGAGGACGAGGCGGCCGGCCTCGATCTTGGAGATGTCGAGGATCGCGTTGATGATGCCGAGCAGGTGGCGGGCGGCGGCGTCGATCTTGTCGAGCCGCTCGGCCTGCTTCGGCGGCAGGGCATCGTCGCGCTTCATCAGGTAGGCCATGCCGGTGATCGCATTCATCGGCGTGCGGATCTCGTGGCTCATGTTGGCGAGGAAGGCGCTCTTGGCGAGGCTGCCCGCCTCGGCGGCGTCGCGCGCGCGGACCAGATCGGCGTTGGCGCGGACCAGGTCCTGCGTGCGCGCGGCGAGCATTTCCTCGAGGTGGTTGCGGTGCTGCTCGAGCTCGCGCGTGCCGGCCTCGACGGCGCCGGCCATGGCGTTGAACGAACGGCCGAGCGCGCTGACTTCGTCGCTGCCGTCGAGCGCGCAGCGGGCGGCGTAGTCGCCGCCGGCAACGCGCTCGGCGGAATCCTTGAGCGCCAGCAGGCGCTGCGTGACGACGCGGTTGACCATCGCCCCGAGCATCAGCAGCAGCAGCACGTAGCCGGCCAGGCGCACCGAGAAGCCGGTCCACCATTCCGCCTGCGCGCGCTCGCGCAGCATCTCGGTCGGCAGCTTGATGCTCATCACCCCGCGCAGCTCGCCGACCTGGTAGCCGTAGGCGGCCTCGTAGCTCTTCGCCACCGACGGCGGCGCCGCGCTGCGCTCGCCGTGGCACTTCAGGCAGTAGGGCTCGATCCAGATCGGCGCCGTGAAGTGGTAGAAGCTGCGCCCGTCCGGGCTGCGGATTTCGGTCAGGCGCTCCTTCTCGGCGGGATGGGCCGCGAAGTAGCGCATCGCCTCCTGCTCGTCGGCGTCGGCCAGGTTGGCCGGGTTGCGCGGGCGGTCGCTGACGTTGTTGAAGGAGAGGCCGCTGTCGGTCCAGTTGGGAAAGTCGGCCGAGATGCGCGACAGCGCGTGCGCCGGCAGGAAGCCGATGGTGCGTTCCTCGACGGGCAGGCCGCTGTCGAGGAACTGCTGGTGGTAGACACGGCGCATCGCCATCAGCACGGCGCGGATCGCACGCGCGTCGTTCTCGAGCTCGGTACGGACTTCCTTCTCGATCAGGCTGCGGCTGACGAAGAAATCGGCCGCGGTGATCAGCGCGATCAGCAGCGACGCGAACAGCCAGATTCTTGCTTGCAACCCCATTTGCCAGCGATCCGTGAGTGTTCCGGAAGCGCCGCCGGGCGGGGCCGGCGGCGAGGCTTCCTTATACTCCGGTTTGCCATCGGCGGCCACGACGCCGATCAAGCGGGCGGCCGCCGGGGGACGGCCGCCCGTTCCCGAAGGCGGCGGGGTCAGGCCGCCAGCTTCTCGTGGTGCGCCTGCTTCTCGTAGAGGAAGGACAGCACCGCGGCGCGGCACTCGATGTAGCGCGGGTCGTGCGCCAGCTCCAAGCGGTTGCGCGGGCGCGGCAGGTCGACCGCGAGGATCTCGCCGATCGTCGCCGCCGGGCCGTTGGTCATCATCACGATGCGGTCGGAGAGCAGCACCGCCTCGTCGACGTCGTGCGTGACCATGACCACGGTCGCCTGCGTCGCGTCGCAGATCTTCATCAGCTCGTCCTGCAGCTTGGCGCGGGTCAGCGCGTCGAGCGCGCCGAAGGGCTCGTCCATCAGCAGCACCTTCGGCTGCATCGAGAGGGCGCGGGCGATGCCGACGCGCTGCTTCATGCCGCCCGAGATCTCGTGCGGATACTTCTGCTCGGCGTGGGTCAGGCCGACCAGCGCCAGCGCCTCCTGCGTGCGCACCTTCAGCTTGGCCTTGCCTTCCTTGGCGCCGAAGACGCGCTCGACGGCGAGGTAGACGTTCTCGAAGCAGGTCAGCCACGGCAGCAGCGAGTGGTTCTGGAAGACCACCCCGCGCTCGGGCCCCGGCCCGGCGATCTCGCGGCCGTCGCAGATGAGCACGCCGTCGCTCGGCGTGGTCAGCCCGGCGATCAGGTTCAGCAGCGTCGACTTGCCGCAGCCGGAGTGGCCGATCAGCGCGATGAACTCGCCCTTCTCGATGGTCAGGTCGATGTCGCGCAGCGCGACGAACGGCCCCTTCTTGGTGTCGAAGCGCATGCCGACGCTTTCGACTTGTACGAATTTTTTCATGATCGGGCTCCTTGTCCGTTCATTCGTAGGAGAAGCGCTTGGCGATCGCGATCAGCGCCTGTTCGAGCATGAGGCCGACGATGCCGATGACGAAGATGGCGATGATGATGTGCTCGACCTTGAGGTTGTTCCACTCGTCCCACACCCAGAAGCCGATGCCGACGCCGCCGGTGAGCATTTCCGCGGCGACGATGACCAGCCAGGCGGTACCGATCGACAGGCGGATGCCGGTCAGCATGTACGGCAGCACGGCCGGGAACAGGATCTTGGTGAAGATCTTCCACTCCGAGAGGTTGAGCACGCGGGCGACGTTCATGTAGTCCGAGGGCACGCGGGTGACGCCCTGCGCGGTGTTGAGGATCATCGGCCAGATCGAGCAGATGAAGATGGTCCACGTCGCCGCCGGGTCGGCCTTCTTGAACACGAGCAGGCCGATCGGCAGCCAGGCCAGCGGCGACACCGGCCGCAGCAGGCTGATGATCGGGTTCACCATGCTGGAGAGCGTGGCGAAGCGGCCGAGCATGAAACCGAGCGGGATGCCGATCGCCGCCGCGATGCCGAAACCGATGCCGACGCGCTGCAGCGAGGAGAGCACGTTCCAGCCGATGCCCTGGTCGTTCGGACCGTTCGAGTAGAACGGATCGGCGAACAGCTTGACCGCTGCCTCCCAGGTCTGCACCGGCCCGGGCAGGCTGCCGCCGGCCTTGAGCGTGGCCAGGTACCAGATGCCGATCATCACGGCGATGCCGATCACCGGCGGCAGCACGGCGCGGGCGACGGCCTTCAGCCACTCGCCGGCGCGGCCGGCGGATTTCGGCGCCGACGCCGGCGCTGCGCTGTCGCCGGCGGCGGGCGCCACCTTGGCGACCGGTGCCGCGACCGCTTCCGCGGCCGCCGGTACGGCGGCGGCCAAGCCGGCCGCCTTGTCGAAAGTAATTGCACTCATGATGCTTCCTTCCTCAAACCTTGACCTTGAAACCGCCGGCGTACTTCTTCGGGTCCTTGCCGTCCCAGACGACGCCGTCGATGAACTTGCTCGTGCGCATGTCGCTCTTCGGCACGCTGACGCCGACGCGGGCGGCGGCCTGCTTGTAGAGTTCGACCTGGTTCACCTTCTTCGCCACGCCGAGGTAGTCCGGGTCGTCCTTCAACAGCCCCCAGCGCTTGTGCTGCGTCAGGAACCACATGCCGTCGGACAGGTACGGGTAGTTCACCGCGCCGTCGTTGAAGAACTTCATGTGGTTCTTGTCGTCCCAGCTCTTGCCGAGGCCGTTCGAGTAGCGGCCGAGCATGCGTTCGAGGATGACGTCCATGTCGGTGTTGACGTAGGCCTTCTGCGCGATCGTCTCCGCCGTCTCGCGGCGGTTGGCGAGCGAGGCGTCGATCCAGCGGCCGGCCTCGATGATCGCGCACATCATCGCGATCGCCGTCTTCGGATACTTGGCGACGAACTCGGCGGTGGTGCCGAGCACCTTCTCCGGGTGGTCGGTCCAGATGTCCTGCGAGGTGACCGCGGTGAAGCCGATCTTGTCCATGATCGCGCGGTTGTTCCACGGCTCACCGACGCAGAAGCCGTCCATGTTGCCGACGCGCATGTTGGCGACCATCTGCGGCGGAGGCACCGTGATCGTCTTCACGTCCTTGAACGGGTTGATGTCGTGCGCCGCCAGCCAGTAGTACAGCCACATCGCATGCGTGCCGGTCGGGAAGGTCTGCGCGAAGGTATATTCGCCGGGCTTCGCGGTGATCAGCTTCTTCAGCCCGGCACCGTCGGTGACACCGAGGTCCTTCAGCTTGTTGGCGAGCGTGATCGCCTGGCCGTTGTTGTTCAGCGACATCAGCACCGACATGTCCTTCTTCGGCCCGCCGATGCCCAGATGCACGCCGTAGATCAGGCCGTAGAGCACGTGCGCGGCGTCGAGTTCGCCGTTCACGAGCTTGTCGCGCACGCTGGCCCAGCTCGCCTCCTTGGTCGGCACGATCTTGAGGCCGTACTTCTTGTCGAAGCCCTTGGCCGCGGCCATCACCACCGACGCGCAGTCGGTCAGCGGGATGAAGCCGATCTTGACCTCGGGCTTCTCCGGCGCATCCGAGCCCTGCGCCCAGACGCCCGCGTTGAGGCCGGGGAACATGCCCATCAATGCCGCGCCGGCGGCCGCCTTGACGAAGCCGCGGCGACTGACGATGTCGATCTTCTTGTCCATGGTGTTTTCCTCTCAGTGTGGGGTTGCGATGCAGTGCACATCGCAACCACCGTGCCACATATCAAAAACAATGGATTTAGATCAAAGAAACAAGCGCTTGGCTCGTTGCATCACGCTGTGCTAAATATGCAGATTGCACTATTGCAGTGCAACAGAACGGTGCATGCGCACGCTGTTGGCGTGGAAAACGGCAGCGACGAACGGGAACGGTGCGGCGGGGATCAGTGGCCGGGATGGCCCAGCAGGCGTGCGAGCGCCTCGCGGCCGAGCAGGTCTTCGGCGACCTCGAACAGCTCGCGCTCCTCGAAGCGCACGTGCGCGGACATCAGCTCGGCGAAGCGCAGCAACACGTCCGGGTCGGGCAGCTCGAGCTCGCGCACCAGCCGCTGCAGCGCGCGGTGCTCGAGCAGCGTGCGCGCGACGACGGCGCTGGCGCCGGCGGCCTCGAGCGCCGGCAACAGGTCGCGTTCCTCGACGTGGAAGTGCGGCAGCAGCTCGCCGGCAAAGACTTCGCAGGTGCGGCGGCAGGCCGCCTCGACCTGCGCCTCGTCGCCGCTGGCGGCGGCACGCTTGAGGCGCACCACGAGCGCGAGCGCGGTGTGGTGTTCGCGCGAGAGATCCTGGAGTTCCGGGCAGCGTTTCATGCCCGCAGTGTTGGTCGCCGCGCCCGGGAATTCCTTGAGTTCGGTCAAAAATCGCCGGACGGCGGCAAAAACCTTGCCGACGTCATCAGCCGGCACGATCTGCGCAGCCGCGTGCGCCGCCGACCGCGCGCCCCCGGGCGGCCGGACTCAGCGCTTGTCGGTGCGGATATGCAGGCCGTGCAGGCCGCCTTCGGCGCGGGCGTAGTCCTGGATCTGCCGGATCAGGCGCTCGTCGAGCAGGTAGTCGGCGGCCAGCAGCAGCACGCCGTCGCGGGTGACCAGGTCGCGCGCCAGCACCATGCCCGGCTGCAGGTCGGCGAGCGGCACCAGCACGCCGCCGCCGGGCTCGGGCTCGACGCTGCCGAAGATCGACAGGAAGGCATCGACCACCTGCGGGTCGTAGCGCTTGCCGCGGCCGTCGACGATCAGTTTCTTGGCCTCCTCCGGGTTCAGCCGGCGCGGCGAGATGATGCCGATCTGCAGCCCGTCGTAGTCGTTGGCCAGCGCCAGGATGCGCGCGCCGAGCGGGATGGCGAGACCGGACAGGCCGTCGGGGAAGCCTTGGCCGTCGAAGCGCTCGTGGTGCGAGCGCAGCAGCGCGGCGGCGCCGCGCAGCTCGTCGAGCGCCATCAGCGACTGCTCGCCCTTGATCGTGTGCTTGCGGTAGGCGCCGAGGTCGTCGCCGCTCATGTGCGTGACCGGCTTCGCCAGCAGGCTGTCGGGCAGGCCGATCTTGCCGATGTCGTGCAGCAGGCCGGCGAGGAAGACGTCCTGCAGGTCGCGCCCGGCGAGCCCCATCTTCGCGGCGATCTTGCGCGCGAGGTCGGCGACGCGGCGGGAATGGCCGGCGAGCGCGCCTTCGCGCAGCTCGATCAGGTTGGCGAAGACCTTCACCGAGGTGAGGAAGCTGCCCTTCAGCTTCTCGTTGGCCAGCGCCAGTTCCTGCGTGCGCGCCTGCACCTTCTCCTCGAGCGACTGGTTGAGCGCCTTCAGCTCCTCGTTCTGGCGCACGGTGAGCGCTTCCAGGCGCGCCTTCTCGCGCTCCAGCGCCTTGCGTTCGAGCGCCTTGCGGATGGTCTGCAGTACCTCCTCGTCGTCCCACGGCTTGGCGATGTAGCGGAAGATCTCGCCGCGGTTGATCGCGGCGACGGTGGAGGCGATGTCGGCGTAGCCGGTGAGCAGGATGCGCACGGTGTCCGGCCAGCGCTGGCGGACCTGGTCGAGGAACTGCGCGCCGTCCATCACCGGCATGCGCATGTCGGAGATGACCAGGTCGGCCTCCTCCTTGGCCAGCGCCTCCAGCCCCTCGGCGCCGCTGTTGGCCAGCGTCACCTGGTAGCCGCTGGAGCGCAGCAGGCGGCGCAGCGAAGAGAGGATGTTCGGCTCGTCGTCGACGCAGAGCAGGCGCCACGGCCGCTCGGCGGCGGCGGCGTCGACCAGGTCGGAAGTGGCGGCGGGAAGGTTCATGGTGCGGTTTCGGGTTTCGGCTGTTCGACGGGGAGCGTGATGCGGAAGGTGGAGCCGCGCCCGGGCTCGCTGTCGACGTCGATCGTGCCGTGGTGCTTCTGGACGATGCCGTAGGACAGCGACAGGCCGAGACCGGTCCCCTTGCCGATCGGTTTGGTGGTAAAGAACGGATCGAAGATGCGCTGGCGGACCTCCGGCGACATGCCGCAGCCGGTGTCGACGATCTCGACCCAGACCTTGCCGTCGGCGGCGCCCGTGCGCACGGTAATCCTACCGCGTTCCGCGCCCATCGCGTGCGCGGCATTGACCAGCAGGTTCATGAACACCTGGTTGAGCTGCGACGGCAGGCACTCGACCTCGGGCAGGACGCCGTATTCCTTGATCACGTCGGCCTTGTACTTGATCTCGTTGTTCACGATGTTGAGCGTCGAGTCGAGGCCGTGGTGCAGGTTCGCCCACTGCCATTCCTGCGAGCTGTCGACGTGCGAGAAGTCCTTCAGGTCCTGGACGATCTTCTTGACGCGCGTGATCCCCTCCTTCGACTCCTTCAGCAGCGCCGGGATGTCCTCCTTGAGGAAGTCGAGGTCGAGCTCGCTGCGCAGCGCCTTCGCCGCCAGCGCCCGCTCGTTGTCCGGCACCGCCTGCGCCAGCGCCTCGTAGGCGTCGAGGATGCGGAACAGGTCGGCGAGGAAGGACTCGAGCGAGCCGATGTTGGAATGGACGTAGCCGATCGGGTTGTTGATCTCGTGCGCCACCCCCGCCGCCAGCTGGCCGATCGAGGCCATCTTCTCGGACTGCGTCAGCTGCTCCTTGGCCTGCGACAGCTCGATGTTGAGCCGGGTCACCTCGGCGTAGCGCCGCAGCAGCTCGGCTTCGGCCCGCTCGCGCATGGCGATGTCCTCGGCCATGCGCCGGTTGGCGTCGGCCAGCTCGGCGGTGCGCTCGGCGATAGTCCGCTCGAGGTCCTCCTGGTGCCGGCGCAGCGCATCCTCCGCCTTGTGGCGGTCGGTCACGTCCTGCAGCGTCTCGATCGCGCCGACGATGTTGCCGGCGAGGTCGCGCACCGGCGCGGCGGTGAAGAACAGCCAGCAGCCGCCGTCGCCGAAATGCGGGAAGAAGTTTTCCGCCTCGTAGACATCCTGCGCCAGCTTCGAGCGGCGGTAGATGCCGCGGTAGAACTGCTCGAACTTCTCCTCGAGTGCGCCATTCACGATCAGGTCGGCCATCACCGGCCGCTCGCTGGCGTAGAAGGCGCGCCACTGGTTGCGCGTGCCGACCATGTCGGCGGCCTTGATGCCGGTGACCAGCTCGCAGGCGCGGTTCCAATGGGTGACGCGGTGCTCGGCGTCGATCACGAAGGTCGGCACCGGGTCGCCGTCGATGATCTGGCCGAGGCGCTGCTGCATGTCGCGGCGGACCTCGTCGGCACGCTCGCGCTCGAGGCCGAGCGCCTTGAGCAGGCCGTCGGTGGCCGGATCGCCGTTGCCGCCGCCGGCCTTGTCGTAGGCCTCGGCCGGGCTCATGCCGGACTGGATGAACTCGATCTGCCGCGCCATCACCAGGTCGACGCCGAGGGTGTGGTAGATCAGCCAGCGCATGATGAAGTGCTGCAGCACGGTGATGTCCTGCTTGCCGCCGTCGCGCATCGCCTCGAGCTGGCCGATGAAATCGCAGTGCAGGCGGCGATGCGTCTCGACGTGGCGCGGGTCGACGCGCTGGTGCGCCATCGCCTTCTCCTCGCGCTGGAAGTGCGCCACCGCGTGCAGCTTGAGGTGGTCGTACTCGGCGCGGAGGTCGACGCCGCCCTCGCCGCCGCACTGCAGCCGGCCGATTTCGTTGACGATCTGGATCAGCCCGCGGTGGTCCTCATCGACCTCCGGGATGCCCGTCGCCATGTGCTCGCTCCAGACAAAGGCCTCAATCACTCCGCTCATCCTGCGTCGCTCCGTCCATCCGCTAGACCAGTATCTCGCAGATCTCGCCGAATTGCGCCTCGACTTCGGCGAAGAGGCGCTCGCTCTCGTCCGCGGAGAGTGCCGCCGCCTCCCAGCAGGCGGGGTCCGGGCACGGCACCAGCGCGTCCGCCTCGCCGCCGACGTCGAGCGCACTGGCGATCACGTTGGCGAGGTGCAGAATGCCCGGCAGCGCGCGATAGGCGTCGACCGGCGGCGCATGGTGGCAGCCGATCGCCGCGCACAGCGCCGGCGGGAAGCGCCAGCGTTCGGCGAGCAGACGGCCGACCTCGGCGTGGTCGATGCCGAGCACCGCCCGCTCGGCGTCGATCGGGGAGCAGTCGCACTCGCGGCGATAGGCGGCGACCGCCGCCATGTGCCGCGGGAAACAGGTCACCAGCGCGACGCGGCCGATGTCGTGCAGCAGGCCGCCGATGAAGGCCTCCTCCTCGGGCACGCCGACCCGCCGGGCGAGGACGCGCGCGCACAGCGCGGCGGCGATGCCGTGCTTCCAGAAGGCACGCAGTTCCTCCTCGGTATCGGTACCGGCCTTGAACACCGAGGCGAAGCTGGCGGCGACGGCGAGCGCGCGCACGCTGCGCAGGCCGAGGACGATGACCGCGTCGGCGATCGACGCGATGCGGTGCGAGTGGCCGTAGAACGGCGAATTGGCGACGCGCAGGATGCGCGTGGTCAGCCCCTGGTCGTGGGCGATGCGGCGGGCGATCGCGTCGGTGTCGGCCGTGGCGTCGTCGATGCTCGCCAGCAGCTCGGCGACCATCGTCGGCAGCGACGGCAGCGCGTTGATCCCGGCCAGCATGCGCTCGGCGTCGAGGCGCAGGTTTTCGCCGTTCATAGCCGGCTCCGGCGATAGTCGAGCAGCCGCTGCCGGAGATCGGCGGCGGCGGCGTTGCCGGCGCAGCCGCGGAAAAGATGCGCGAGGCGCAACTCGAGGCGCTGCAGTTCGGCCTCGCGCGCGGCGTCGTCCAGACGCACCGGGACGGCCAGTGCCAGGCGCTCGACGCCCCGCCGGCGCAGGCTGGCGAGATGCGCTTCGGTGAGCAGCGTGCCGCCGGGGAGCAGCACGCTGCCGCCGGCATCGCGCACGTCGTCGGCGAGCGTCATGCCCGCCGACACGTCGTCGAGGGCCATTTCCCTGCGTTCGCTTCGCATCAGCATTCTCCCTTCGGCAGGATCAGCAGCAGGCGGCCGCTTGCCCGCCCGCTCATGGCGCGGCACAGCACGCGGCAGGAACGGCCGCCGATCGTTGCTTCGGCGTCGGCCGCCGCGGCCGGCGGCAGCAAACGGAACAGCGCTTCCGGCAGGTGCGTCGCAGCGTCGGCGCCGAGCAGCGGCTCTTCGCCGGCGAGCAGCGTCTCCGCCGCGGGGTTGGCGAAGACGATCAGCCCGTCCTCGTCGACGCCGATCACCGGCAGCGGCACCTCGGCGAGGATTTCGCGCGCCACCTCGAGACTGGCGCCGCCGAGCGCCAGCGCCCGCTGCTGGTCGCGCAGCAGCGCGGTGAGCTGCGCGTTGGCCGCCGCCAGCTCGCGGTTGGCTGCCTCCAGCTCGCGCCCGAGGCGCAGGTTCTCGTCGCCCATCTCCTTGTGGCGGAAGGCCTCCTCGATGTTGGCGCGGAGCAGCTCGTCGTCCCACGGCTTGGTCAGGAACTTGTAGATCGCCCCCTCGTTGATCGCGTCGGTGATCGACTGCAGCTCGGTGTAGCCGGAAAGCACGATGCGCACCGTCGCCGGATAGAGGGTCTTCACCCGACGCAGGAACTCGACGCCGGTCATGTTCGGCATGCGCTGGTCGGAGACGATCACGTCGACGGCGTTCTGCGCCAGCAGTTCGAGCGCCGCGGCGCCGCTCTCGGCGGTGAGGATGCGGTAGCCGTCGCGGCGCAGCAGGCGCTTCAGCGATGCGAGGATGTTCTCCTCGTCGTCGACCAGCAGCAGCGTGCGCTGTCCGGCCGCGTGCAGCGAACGGTCGGTCAAGGCCGCTTGCCGCGGCGCGCCATCCGGCGCGGCGGCCGCCGCGAGATCGAAGTGGCTGACCACCGCGCCGCGCCCGTCGGCGCCGGCCAGCGCGGCGATATGGACGTGGAGGCGACGGCTGCCGCCGGTCGTGGCGCAGGCATAGACGCCGGCCGCGACGTCGCGGCCGCCGGCGAGGACTTCGCGCAGCTGCGTCGTGCAGGCGGGGGTATCCGGCGGGACGGCACGGTCGAGGGCGGCGGCGGCGACGAGGTAGTCGTCGCCGGCGATGCCGCAGTCGGCGGCGAGGCGCCGCCAGGCGGCGTTGCCGGCGCGGATGCGGGCCGCCGCATCGACGACGACGATCGCCGCCGGCAGGGCCTCGAAGAACGAACGTCGCGCTTCTTCGCTCGCCAAGATGCTGTAATCGGACGAATTCATTACGACCCCATCATCAACGCCGGTCGTCGCCGTCGTTCCAGCCGCAGCGCCGAAGGCGAGGATGTCGGCGGGACGCGGCAGGCCGCGTGGCGCATCGGCGCGGATTCGGCTCACCGGTGATCAGCTTACCACCGCCGGCCGGCGAAGAGTAGGCCGACGACATAGGCCGATGTCGTGGAAGGCTGCGGACGCAGGCACCTGCCGGCGCGGAATCGAGTGCCGGAAATCAGTCGGCGGCCGCGAGCGCGTCGCCGGTGGCGAGGCCCAGCGCATAGGCAGCCATCGCCCGCACCACCGGCTCCGCCTCCCCGACCGGCGCCGCCAGCGCGAAGCAGACCTGCGGGTGGCGTTCGCGCAGGCGCTCCATCAGCAGCGGCACGTCGTTCTTCAGGTGGCCGCCCTGGGCGATGAACATCGGCACCACGACCACCGTCGCGTAGCCTTCGTCGGCCAGCGCCGCGGCACAGCTTTCGAGATCCGGCGCCATGAATTCGAGGAAGGCGAGCTCGACGCGCAGCTGCGGCGAGCGCTCGCGGATCGCGGCGCGCACGCGGCGCATCGGATTCGCCCACTCGGGGTCGCGGGCGCCGTGGGCGAAGAGGATCAGTGCGGTGTTTTCCATGCCGCCAGTGTAGCGCGCCGCGCCGCCGATGGCAGCGGGTCGGTGCCCGCTCAGCGCAGCAGCAGCGCGAGCAGCACCAGGTTGAGCGCGAGCGAGACGGCGGCGATCAACCGCCAGGCGAGCAGCGGGTTCTTCGTCATCAGCGGCTGCCGCGCCGGCGCCGCGAGCGGGCGCGCGGCGCCGCGTTCGAGCGCGAGCAGGAATTCCTCGGCGGTCTCGAAGCGCTGCGCCGGATCCTTCGCCACCGCCTTCAAGAGCAGGTTCTCGACCCAGGCCGGCACCTCCGGGCGCCAGCGCGTCGGCGGCACCGGCTCGCCGAACCTGGGATGCTGGAAGGGCTCGATCTCGCCGTACGGGTACTTGCGCGTCAGCAGGTGGTAGAGCGTGACGCCGGCGGCGTAGAGGTCGTGCGCGGCAACAGCGGCCTCGCCGGCGAACAGTTCCGGCGCCATGAAGCTGGGCGTTCCCGGGTTGCCGGCCGCGGCGCCGGTTTCGCCGGCGCTGAGCGCGACGCCGAGGTCGAGGATGCGCAGCCGGCCGTCCTGGCCGAGGTGGATGTTGGCCGGCTTGATGTCGCGGTGCGCGATCTCCAGGCGGTGCAGCGCGGCGATGCCCTTCAGCAGCCGGACGCCGTGCTGCACGACCTCGGCGACGGTGAAGTGGTGGTCGGCATCGAGCATCCGCTGCAGCGTCGCCCCCTCGTGCCAGGTCATCAGGAAGTACAGGCAGCTGCGCTCGTCGGCCGGCACCACCTGCGGGAAGAAGGGCGAGACGACGCGCCGGGCGCGCCACTCCTCCATGACCAGGCCGGAGATCTCCTCCTGGTCGCCGGCGCATTCCGGGCGCAGCGTCTTCAGCACCAGGCGCTGCCCGCTGTGCTTGTCGCGCACGCGGTAGAGCAAGGTCAGCCGCGATTCGTGCAGGACCTCCTCGACTTCCAGCCCGTCGAGCTCCTGCCCCTGCTTGAGACGCGGCGGCAGCGGCAGCTGGGAGACGTGCTCGAGGCTGTCGCGCAGGCTCGGTGGCGGCAGTTCGCGCACCTCGACGACCACCGCCGAGGCGTTGTCCTGGCCGCCGCTGGCCAGCGCCAGGCTGGTCAGCGCCGCCGCCGCGTGCTGCGGCTCGGGCTGCGCGAGCAGCACCTCGACCAGCTTGGCCTCCGGCAGCACGCCCCAGACGCCGTCGGAGAGCAGCACGAAGCGGTCGCCCGCCTGCAGCTCGCCCTCGGCGTAGTCGAGCAGCAGGTGGGCATCGAGCCCGACCGCGCGCGACAGCACGTTCTTCAGCTCCGGGTGGTCCCACAGGTGGTCGGTGGTCAGCCGGAACAGCTCGCCGCCGCGCAGCAGGTAGATGCGCGAGTCGCCGATGTGCGCGCTGTAGTAGCGGCGGCCGCGCAGCACGACGGCGGAGAGCGTGGTCGCCATGCCGGCGAGCTCGGGGTCGCGCGCCGACTGCGACAGCAGCCAGCGGTTGAGCGCGGTGACGACCTTGTCGATCGAACGATGCACGCCCCAGGTGTCGGGCGTCGCGTAGTAGTCGCAGAGCAGTCCGCGCACCGTGTATTCGGACGCCTCGCGGCCGCCCTTGTGACCGCCGAGGCCGTCGCCGAGCGCGGCGACCAGGCCCTTGTTCTCGAGCTCCTGCCCCTCCGGCGTGACGACGCCGCAGAAGTCCTCGTTCCGCTCGCGCGGACCGGTGAGGGAGGAATGACCAACGGCGACCTGCAGGGGCATGCAGCGACTCCAAATGAAAACCGGGGGAGCATGCGCTCCCCCGGCAGGACTTTACGTCAGATTTTCGCCGTCGTCAGGTGCGAGGCGCCCCAGGTCGTGCGCCAGCGCGTCTTGACGCCGGTCAGCCCGACCAGCGCGAGCAGCGCGAGGCTGGCGAAGATCAGGAAGCCGATCTGGTAGCTGCCGGTCAGCTGCTTCGAGTAGCCGAGCGACGATGCGAGGTAGAAGCCGCCGACGCCGCCGGCCATGCCGACGAGGCCGGTCATGACGCCGATCTCCTTCTTGAAGCGCTGCGGCACCAGCTGGAACACCGCGCCGTTGCCCATGCCCAGCGCCAGCATCGCGCAGACGAAGGCGGCCAGCGCCATCCACGCCTGCGGCAGGCCGAAGCTGACGATGGCGAGGAAGATGGCGGCGATCACGTACATCAGCGACAGCGAGCGGACGCCGCCGACGCGGTCGGCGACGTTGCCGCCGATCGGGCGCACCAGCGAGCCGGCGAAGACGCAGGCGGCGGTGAAGTAGCCGGCCATCTTCGGGTCGAGCCCGTACTGCGTGTTGAAGTAGATCACCAGCGACGAAGCCAGACCGACGAAGCCGCCGAAGGTCACCGAATAGAAGAACATGAACCACCAGGCGTCCTTGTCCTTCAGCACCTTCAGATATTCGGCCAGCGACTTCGGCGGCGGCGCGTCGGGCGCGTCCTTGGCCATGAACAGGAAGAGCACGAAGACGATCGACAGCGGCACCAGCGCGATGCCGAAGACGTTGGTCCAGCCGTAGGCGGCGGCGAGCCCGGGCGCCAGCAGCGCGGCGAAGGCGGTGCCCGAGTTGCCGGCACCGGCGATGCCCATCGCCGTGCCCTGGTGCTCCGGCGGATACCAGCGCGAGGCCAGCGGCAGCGCGGCAGCGAACGAGGCGCCGGCGACGCCGAGGAAGCCGCCGAGGATCAGCACTTCGGTGTAGGAATGGACGCCGACCAGCCAGGCGTAGGTCAGCGCGCCGAGGACGATGACCTGGCCGATGATCGCTGCCTTCTTCGGCGACAGGCGGTCGACCAGGATGCCCATGACGATGCGCAGCAGCGCGCCGGCAAGCACCGGCACGGCGACCATCAGCCCCTTCTCGGCATGCGACAGGCCGAGATCCTTGGCGATGCCGACGGCGAGCGGGCCGAGCATGACCCAGACCATGAAGGCCAGGTCGAAGTAGAGGAAGGCCGCGAGCAGCGTCGGCGTGTGGCCGGCCTGCAGGAAGGATTTCTTGTCCATGTCGTTCGCCTCAGACTTTCAGGTAGACGTCGCCGGCCTCGAGCTTGACCTCGAAGCGATTGCAGTGGCCGACGTCCGGCGCGACGGCGTCGCCGCTGTCGAGCTGGATGTTCATGCCGTGCAGCGGGCAGGTCACGCGCTTGCCGTGGACGATGCCCTGCGACAGCGGGCCGCCCTTGTGCGGGCACTTGTCGTGCAGCGCGAAGACTTCGTCTTCCGCGGTGCGGAAGACGGCGATGTCGCCGCCACTGGCCTGCTGCACGACGCGGGCGCCGAGGCGCGGGATATCGGCCAGCGCGCAGATTTTCCTGAATTCACTCATTTGCGTTCTCTCTCTTTCCTCAAGCCGGCTGCACCGCCAGCATCTCGAATTCCTTCTTCAGCTCGCCGTCGAGGCGCTCGGCCCACGGGTCCTTGATCCCCTTCAGCGAGTCGAGCAGGCGTGCATACAGCGCCTTGCGCCCCTCGCCGTCCTCGACGATCTTCTGCTTCACGTAGTCGAGGCCGACGCGCTGCACATAGTGGCAGGTGCGCTCCAGGTACCAGCCCTCCTCGCGGTAGAGCTGCAGGAAGGCGCCGGAGACCTCCATCACTTCCTCGTCGCTGGCGACCTTGCACAGGAACTCGGCGACCTCGGTCTTGATGCCGCCGTTGCCGGCGACGTAGATCTCGTAGCCGGAGTCCACCCCGATCACGCCGACGTCCTTGATGCCGGCCTCGGCGCAGTTCCTCGGGCAGCCGGAGACGGCGAGCTTGACCTTGTGCGGGCTCCACATGCCGAACAGCATCTTCTCCAGCTTGACGCCCATGTCCATCGACTTCTGCGTGCCGAAGCGGCAGTGCTCGGCGCCGACGCAGGTCTTCACGGTGCGGATCGACTTGCCGTAGGCGTGGCCGGAGACCATGCCGGCGGCGGCGAGGTCGGCCCACATCTTCGGCAGGTCGTCCTTCTTCACGCCGAGCAGGTCGATGCGCTGGCCGCCGGTGACCTTGACCGTCGGCACCTTGTACTTCTCGGCGGCATCGGCGATCGCGCGCAGCTCGGCCGGCGTCGTCAGGCCGCCCCACATCCGCGGCACCACCGAGTAGGTGCCGTCCTTCTGGATGTTGGCGTGCGCGCGCTCGTTGATGAAGCGCGACTGCGGGTCGTCCTTGGCGAGGTGCGGCCAGGTCGAGATCAGGTAGTAGTTGAGCGCCGGGCGGCACTTCTCGCAGCCGTCGGCGTTCTTCCACTCCATGAACTTCGTCACCGCCTCGACGCTGGTCAGCTCGCGCTCGCGGATCGCCTTGCGCACATCCTCGTGGCTGTGGTCGGTGCAGCCGCACATCGGCTTCTTGTCGGAGGCGGTGGCCTGGTAGGCACCGCCCAGCGTGGACGCCAGGATCTGCTCGCAGAGGCCGGCGCACGAGCCGCAGGAGGACGCCGCCTTGGTGTGCTTCTTCACCTCGTCGAGCGTGAACAGGCCCTTCTCCTTGATCGCCTTGACGATGACGCCCTTCTTGACGCCGTTGCAGCCGCAGACCTCGGCGTCGTCGCTCATCGCGGCGGCCTTCGACTGGCCCTGGTGGCCGACGTCGCCGACCATGCTCTGGCCGAACAGCAGCTGGTCGCGGATCTCGTGGATGTCCTTGCCGTCCTTCAGCAGCTGGAAGTACCACGGGCCGTCGGCGGTGTCGCCGTAGAGCACGCCGCCGACCAGCTTGTTGTCCTTGATCACGAGCTTCTTGTAGACGCCGCCGGCGGCGTCGTTGAGGATGATCTCCTCGGTATCCTTGCCGCCCATGTAGTCGCCGGCCGAGAACAGGTCGATGCCGGTGACCTTGAGCTTGGTCGAGGTCACCGAGCCGGTGTAGCGGCCGATGCCGTAGTTGGCGAGGTGGTTGGCGCAGACCTTGGCCTGCTCGAACAGCGGCGCGACCAGGCCGTAGGCGATGCCGCGGTGGGCGACGCACTCGCCGACGGCGTAGACCTTCGGGTCGTAGGTCTGCAGCGTGTCGTTCACGACGATGCCGCGGTTGCAGTAGATGCCGGAGGACTCGGCGAGCGCGGTGTTGGGGCGGATGCCGGCGGCCATGACGACGAGCTCGGCCGGGATCTGCATGCCGTCCTTGAAGCGGATGGCGGCGACGCGGCCGGATTCGCCGGCGATCAGCGCCTCGGTGTGCTTCTCGAGCAGGAAAGTGAGGCCGCGGTCTTCCAGCGACTTCTGCAGCATCCTGCCGGCGACCTCGTCGAGCTGGCGTTCGAGCAGCCACGGGCCGATGTGTACGACGGTGACGTCCATGCCGCGCAGCTTCAGGCCGTTCGCGGCTTCCAGTCCGAGCAGGCCGCCGCCGATGACCACCGCGTGCTTGTACCGCTTCGCCGCCTCGATCATCGCGTCGGTGTCGGCGATGTCGCGGTAGCCGATGACGCCGTCGAGGTTGTTGCCGGGGATCGGCAGCATGAACGGCGTCGAGCCGGTGGCCAGCAGCAGGCGGTCGTAGGGCTCGACGGTGCCGTCCTCGGCGATCACCTGGCGCTTGACGCGGTCGATCTTGGCGACCTTCTTGCCGAGGTGCAGGTTGACGCCGTTGTCGCGGTACCAGTCGTGGTCGTTGAGGATGATGTCCTGCACCTTCATCTCGCCGGCGAGCACCGGCGAGAGCAGGATGCGGTTGTAGTTCGGGTGCGGTTCGGCGCCGAAGACGGTGACGTCGTACATCTCCGGTGCGATCTTGAACAGTTCCTCGAGGGTGCGCACACCCGCCATGCCGTTGCCGACCATCACCAGTTTGGGTTTGCTCATGTTGCGACTCCAGTGCGTTGATGTTGCTGACGGAGCTATCGCAACAGCCGTGCCAAGAGCACAAGCCACTGTTTTTGTTCAAATATTTTGATTTGAATCAAGGCGTGATGCACGCAAGTGGTGCGCCGCACCCAAACACGGTGCGGCAACAGGCACCGTAACAGGGTCCGCGGCAGGGGCTACTGTGCCCAGCGATAGTCCTTCGCCGAATACAGCTTCCAGCTGCCGTCGCCGACGAGTTCGAGCACCTGCGTGTGGTACTTGAGGACGCTGGCACGGTGGCCGACGCTGACCAGCGTGGTGCGTCCGGCGACCAGCTGGCGGTAGAGGCGCTCCTCGTTGGGCACGTCGAGGGCGCTGGTCGCCTCGTCGAGGATGGCGAAGCGCGGCTGGGCGAGCAGCGCGCGGGCGAAGGCCAGGCGCTGGCGCTCGCCGAAGGAGAGCAGCTTCTCCCAGTCCATCTCGACGTCGAGGCCGCCGACGCGCTCGGCGAGGTCGGGCAGGTTGGCGCGACGGAGCAAGGCCAGCAGCTCCGCGTCGGCGATCGTCGGATCGTGGTTCGGATAGAGCAGCTGCGCGCGCAGCGAGCCGAGCAGCATGTACGGCTGCTGCGGCAGGAACAGGATGTCCTCCGGCCGCGGCCGGAAGATGATGCCGTGGCCGGAGTACCAGAGGCCGGCGATCGCTCGCAGCAGCGAACTCTTGCCGCTGCCGCTCTCGCCGACGATGAGCAGGCCCTCGCCGGGCGCGATGTTGAGCGTCAGCTCGCGCACCAGCACGCGCTCGTAGTTGGGCGTCTGCAGCGTGACGCGCTCGAGCGCGAGGCGCCCGCCCTCGACCGACTTGATCACGCTCTGCTCGACCTTGCGCCGCTTGGGCACCACCGGCAGCACGCGCGCCAGCGTGTTCAGGCGGTCGATGCCGGCGGCGAAGCGCGACAGGCTTTCGAAGTTCTCGACGATCAGCGAGATCGCGCTGAGCACCGCGGCGAAGGCGCCGGCGGCCTGGATCGCGCTGCCCACCTCGAGCTCGCCGGAGAGCACGCGCGGCGCGATGATCGCGCTCGGGATGACGATGGTCAGCAGGTTGTAGCCCTGCTGGAAGAGGTTCAGCGACAGCTGCTTGCGGATCAGCCGGCGGAAGTTGTCGAAGGCCGCCGCGAAGCGCTGCCGTACCTGCCGCAGCTCCTGCGCCTCGCCGCGGTAGAAGGCGATCGACTCGGCGTTCTCGCGCACGCGTACCAGGCCGAAGCGGAAGTCCGCCTCGCGTCGCAGCTGCTGGAAGTTGAGGCCGATCAGCACCTTGCCGAAGACGAAGACGGTGACCATGGTGCCGGCGGCGGCGTAGAAGATCAGGAAATAGACCAGCTCGTGCGAGATCGACCACAGCACCGCGCTGAACGCGACCAGCTGCAGCAGCGAGCCGATCAGGATGAGCAGGAAGTAGAGCGAGCGCTGGGTGAAGGTGTTGATGTCCTCGGCCACCCGCTGGTCCGGGTTGTCGATGACGGCGTTGGCGTTCAGCTCGTAGAAGTGCCGGTTGCTGAAGTAGCTCTTCAGGAAGCGGTCGGTCAGCCAGCGCCGCCAGTGGATGCCGAGCGTGTCGCGGACGTAGTAGTAGAAGGCGTTGATCGGCACCGCGGCGAACAGCAGCACCAGGCAGAAGGTGATCGCGTCCCAGAAGCGTTCGGCATCGTGCGCGGCGAGCGCCGAGGTGAATTCGCCGGTCTGGCGGATGAAGAGCACCGCGAACTGGGTCTGCGCGAGCAGCAGCAGCACCAGCAGCGCGAGCAGGCCGCGCGCCCTCCACCTCTCGTCCTCGCGCCAGTAGGGCGTCGCGATGGCCAGGAACCGTTGCCACAGGTGACGGTCGGCGATCTTCATCGTTATCGGGTCGGGGTCTGGCGCCGTACGGGCGGAGCGGGTCGATGCGTTCCGGAACCGTTTTACTCCCTGCCTCCGGTCAGGGTCAAGCGCGCCGCGGCAGGACCTCGGCAGGGGTGCGCCGCCCGGAGCCGGTGACGGAATCGTCGCGAGCGCTCCCGGCGCGAGCCCGCGCTGAACCCTGCCGGCGGGACGGACGACGCGCGGCGCCCGGACCTAGCGAACGGCTAGGCGGGGCGTGAGCATCGCCCGACGACACGAGCGGGGCGCGCAGCAGATCGAGTCAGCGGCGCTCAGCCGGTGACGACGGCGTGGCCGTTGCCCTCGACGGCGACGATGGCCTTGGCTTCGTTGAAGTCGCCGGCATAGCCGCAGGCGTGCAGGCAGGCGGCGAGCTGGTTGGCGATCGGCTGCGGCAGCGGCACCTGGCCGTCGAGGACGCGCCGCGTCCACGCCGCGGTGGTCGCCGCGTCGGCCTCCTCCGGCAGGTGCGGCAGCACCTTCAGGCTGTCGTGCTCGGATTCGAACAGGATCTCGCCGATGCCGTCGTGCAGGTACTCGATGCGCGGCCGGCGCTTCGGGTTGGCGAAAGGCTCGCCCTCGGTCGCGCGCAGCAGCAGCGCGCGCGCCTGCAGGCTGCCGAGCACGTCGCGCATGGTGTCCATGTAGGCCGGGTGCGTCGCGGCGGCGAGGATGACGCCCTCGCCGCGGAACGGGTCGAGCATCTTGACCAGGCTGTGCGCGCTGTTGCGCACGCCCAGCCGGGCGCGCAGCGCGAGCAGGTTGGCCAGCCCCGGGGCGATCACCGGCAGCGGCACGAAAGCCAGGCCGCGCTCGTCGAGCGCCTGCTGCGCCTGCTGGCGGGTGCCGCAGGGCATCACGCCGAGCTCGCGGAAGACGTGGCCGCTGGTGACGCGGCCGTAGCCCTCGAGCAGGCCGTGCACCACCACCGGCACGCCGAAGCGCTGCAGCAGCATGGCCAGCAGCGGCGTCAGGTTGGCGCCCTTGCGCGCGCCGTTGTAGCTGGGGATGACCACCGGCCGCAGGCCGCCGTGCTGGCCGTGCAGCGCATTGACGCGCTCGTTGGCGGCGGCGAGGAAGCCGATCATCTCCTCGCAGGACTCGCCCTTCATCCGGAAGGCGAGGAGGATGGCGCCGAGCTCGAGGTCGGGAATGCCGCCGTCGAGCATCGCGCCGTAGAGCTGCTGCGCGTCCGCTGGCGACAGGTCGCGCGAACCTTCGGCGCCGCGACCGATCTCCTTGATGATGTGGGCGTAGCTCATGGTTGTCTCCTCCGGGTGTCAGGCGGCCGCCGGCTGCGCGGCCGCCACCATCTTCTTCAACTCCGGCAGGCAACCGCCGCAGAAGGTTCCGCATTTTAGCTGGTCCTGCACCGCGTCGAGCGAGGCGCCGGCGGCCAGCGCCTTCTTCACCTGCGCTTCGCTGACGCCGGCGCACTTGCACAGCAGCGGCGAATGCGCCGGCGCCTGCTTCGGCGGCGTCGCGCTCGGCGCCAGCGCGAAGCGGATCAGCGCGGCGTCGATCGCGTCGTCGGCCATCGCGTCCTTCAGCCAGGCCACCGCCAGCGTCTCGCCGGCCAGGCGCACGCCGAGCAGGCGGCCGTCGCGGGCGAGCGCCTTCTTGTCGATGGCGCGCTTCGGGTCGACATAGACGATCGCCCCTTCGTCGCCCGCCAGCCCGAACAGCGCGTCGATCTCGGCGAGCAGTTCGGCCGGCGGCGCGCTGGCGGCCGCCGCGCGCAGCACGACCAGCGGCTCGGCGCCGCCATAGAGGCCGATCGTCGCGTAGGGAAAGCGCTTCAGCAACGGACGCGCGCGTTCGAGCAAGGCCAGCGCGTTGTCGGCCGCCGACGCTTCGTCGCCGTGGCGCAGCACGACCAGCGTCCACGGCAGCTCGACCTTCTCGACCGCGACCGCGGCGTGCTTCAGCTCGGGCTGGAACGAGTACGGGTCGGTCGCCGCCGGCATCAGCGCGTTGGCGCCGTAGCCGTTCATGAACTGCTCGCCCCAGTGCATCGGCAGCCAGGCGCGGCCGCGCGGCATGCCCTCGTCGGACTCGACACGGACGATGATCTCGCCGCGGCCGTTGCTGACCTTGGCCAGCGCGCCGGGCTCCAGCCCGCGGTGGCGCAGGTCGCAGCCGTTCATCTTCAGCAGCGGCTCGTCCTCGCCGTTGAACAGCCGCGGCACGGTGCCGGTGCGGCTCATGCCGTGCCACTGTTCGAGCAGGCGGCCGGTGAGCAGGCTGATCGGCCGCGCCGGGTCGGTCTGCTCGGCGGTCGGCTTGTGCTCGACGGCAACGAAGCGGGCGCGGCCGGACGGCGTCGGGAAGACGCCGTCCTCGTAGAGGCGGACCTTGCCGGCAGCGGCACCTTCCGGATACGGCCACTGCTGCGGACCGGCGGTCTCCAGCAGGGCGTAGGAGAGGCCGCCGATGTCGAGGTCGCGGCCGCACGTCGAGGCGCGGTGCTCGGCGTGGATCGATTCCGGCGTGGTGTAGGGGAACAGCTTGTCGGTCAGCGGCTGGCCGAGCTCGGCGCCCAGCCGGCGCGCGAAGTCGAGCGCGATCTGCCAGTCGTGGCGCGCCTCGCCGGGCGCCGGCACGGCGGCGCGCACGCGCGAGATGCGGCGCTCGGAGTTGGTCACCGTGCCTTCCTTCTCGCCCCACGAGGTCGCCGGCAGCAGCAGGTCGGCGTACTTCGCGGTGTCGGTGTTGGCGTAGGCGTCCTGCAGCACGACGAACTCGGCCGCCTCCAGCGCCGCGCGCACCTCGGCGACGTCGGGCATCGACTGCGCCGGGTTGGTGCAGGCGATCCACACCGCCTTGATCTCGCCGCTCTTCAGCGCACGGAACAGTTCGACCGCCGGTTTGCCGGGCTTCGGCGGCACGAAGGGAACGCCCCAGAAACGCGCCATCTCGGCGCGGTGCGCCGGGTTGCCGAGGTCGCGATGCGCCGACAGCAGGTTGGAGAGCCCGCCGACCTCGCGCCCGCCCATCGCGTTCGGCTGGCCGGTGAGCGAGAACGGGCCGCTGCCGGGCTTGCCGATGTGGCCGGTGGCGAGGTGCAGGTGGATGATCGCAGCGTTGTTGTGCGTGCCGTGCCAGCTCTGGTTGAGGCCCTGGCAATAGAGCGACAGCGCCGATTTGGCGGTGCCGAACCAGCGCGCGGCGAGGACGATCGCCTCCGGCTCGAGTCCGGTCAGCTCGGCGACCATCGCCGGCGTGTAGCGCTCGACCAGCGTCTCCAGCGCCGCGAAGCCTTCGGTATGGGCGGCGATGTAGTCGCGGTCGACCAGCCCCTCCTTCAGCAGCACGTGCAGCATCGCGTTGTACAGCGCGATGTCGCTGCCCGGCTTCAGCGCCAGGTGCAGGTCGGCGATGGCGCAGGTCTCGCTGCGCCGCGGGTCGACGACGATCACGCGCAGGTTCGGATTGGCCGCCTTGGCGTCCTCGAGGCGGCGGTAGACGATCGGATGCGCGACGGCGGCGTTGGAACCGGCGATCAGCACGCATTCGGCGTGGTCGAGGTCCTCGTAGGCGCAGGGCACGGCATCGGCGCCGAGCGTCTGCTTGTAGCCGGCGACCGCCGACGACATGCACAGGCGCGAGTTGGTGTCGAGGTTGTTGGTGCCGATCAGGCCCTTGGCCAGCTTGTTGAAGACGTAGTAGTCCTCGGTCAGCAGCTGGCCGGCGAGGTAGAAGGCGACCGAATCGGGGCCGTGCGCGCGGATGGTGTCGGCGAAGCGGCGGGCGGCGTGATCGAGGGCGTCGTCCCAGCCGACGCGGCGGCGCGGCGCCGTACGTACATCGCGCAGCTGCGGGTGCAGCAGGCGGTAGTCGAGGCGGGCGGAATCGGCGAGCGCGGCGCCCTTGGCGCAGAGGCGGCCGAAGTTGGCGGGGTGCGCCTTGTCGCCGCGCACGCCGGTTATGCGGCCGTCCTCGGCGTCGATGACGACGCCGCAGCCGGTGCCGCAGTAGCAGCAGGTGGATCGGGTTTCCGTTTTCATGTCTGTTGAGCTCCTGTCACCGAGACAGCAACAGACATGCCACGCCGAATAATCAGCAACTTAGTGCGGAGCGGCGGCAGGCGGGGCGAACGCACGCCTTGTCCTGGTGCGCATCAGCGGTGCCGAAGCGCCACCTTGGTGCGCACCCCGTCGAGGTGCGCGCGGCGCGGCGCTACTTGATGCGCTGCAGGCGGGGCCGCGTCGGCGGCGGGGTAGGCTCGGGTTCGGGCGCCGGCGGCTCGGGCGGGGTACCGCCCTCCTCGGCTGCGGCGGCCTCGGCTTCGGCCTCGATGTCGAAGGCCATGCCGGCGCCGTTCTCGCGCGCATAGATCGCCGCCACGTTGGCCAGCGGTACGCTGATGTCGCGGGCGACGCCGCCGAAACGGGCCTGGAACTCGATGAAGTCGTTGCCCAGCCGCAGCCGGTTGGTGGCGTCGGTGCTGATGTTCAGCACGATCTGGCCGTCGCGGACGAACTCGATCGGCACCCGCGTGTTGGCGTCGACGACGACCGCGAGGTAGGGCGTGAAGCCGTTGTCGCAGCACCATTCATGGATGGCGCGGACAAGGTAGGGTTTGGTCGAGGGCAGGCTCATGATGCTGGACGGGGCAGGTGGTCGCCTGCCCCATCATCCCACAATCAGCGGCGCATGACCTTTTCCGGCGGCGTCAGCGCGTCGATGAAGCCCTGGCGGCTGAAGATCCGCTCGGCGTACTTCATCAGCGGCGCGGCCTGCTTGCCGAGGTCGATGCCGTAATGGTCGAGACGCCACAGGAGCGGCGCGATGGCGACGTCGAGCATCGAGAAGTCCTCGCCGAGCATGTGCTTCTGCTTGGTGAAGATCGGCGCCAGCTCGACCAGGCGGTCGCGGATGGTCTGCCGCGCCTTGTCGGCGGTCTTCGCGCTCTTCTCCAGCGCCTCGATGTGCACGAAGATCTCGCGCTCCATGCCCGACAGCAGCTGGCGGGCCTTGGCGCGCATGATCGGGTCGGCCGGCATCAGCTGCGGATGCGGGAAGCGCTCGTCGATGTACTCGTTGATGATGTTCGGCTCGTACAGGATGAGGTCGCGCTCGACCAACACCGGCACGCGGTTGTAGGGGTTGATGACGGCGATGTCTTCCGGTTTGTTGAACAGGTCGACGTCGATCACCTGGAAATCCATGCCCTTCTCGTACAGGACGATGCGGCAGCGGTGGCTGAACGGGCAGGTGGTTCCGGAGTAGAGGTTCATCATGGTGGTTACCCTCAGAAAACGAATCGGCATCGCTGCGACGCAGGGGCTGCCTGCGCCGGCGATGCCGTGGACCAGGGCGGACGCTTAGTGGACGTCTTTCCAGTATTCCTTCTTCAGCTTGTAGGCGAAGACGAAGAGCACGGCAAGGAAGGCCAGCACGATCCAGCCGAGCTGCTTGCGGAACTCCTGCACCGGCTCGCCCATCCAGACCAGGAAGCCGACCAGGTCGGAAACGGCCTGGTCGTACTCCTTCGGCGACATCTTGCCGGGGACGACCAGTTCGAGCTTGTGGTCCTTGTTCAGGACCTGCTCGCCCTGCAGCTCCCACAGGATGTGCGGCATGCCGACGTTCTCGAAGACGACGTTGTTCCAGCCGGTCGGACGCTTGTCGTCGCGGTAGAACTGGCGCAGGTAGGTGTACAGCCAGTCGGCGCCGGAACCGTCGGCCGAGCCGCGGGCGCGGGCGATGATGGTCAGGTCGGGCGGCGCGGCGCCGAACCACTGCTTCTGCTCCTCGGTGCGGGCGGCGATGCGCATCGGCTCGCCGATCTTGTCCGCGGTGAACATCAGGTTGTCCTTGACCTGCTGCTCGGTGAGGCCCAGTTCCATCAGCTTGTTGTAGCGCATGTACGACGCGCCGTGGCAGTTCAGGCAGTAGTTCACGAACAGCTTGGCACCGTTCTGCAGCGCCGGCTTGTCGGCGACCGAGCCCGGCCACTTGTCGAGGTGCAGCGCCGCACCGCTGGCGAAGGCCAGCAGCGGCGCGAAAAGCAGTGCGACGAGAATCTTTTTCATGTTGTCCATCCCCTTAACCCGTAACCCGATCCGGCGCCGGACGGTACTTGTCGACCTTCGAGTACCACGGCATCAGCAGGAAGAAGCCGAAGTAGATCAGGCTGCACAGCTGCGAGACCTTCTCGCCCCAGTACGACGGCGCCTGCGTGCCGAGGTAGCCGAGGATGAAGAACGAGATCACGAACAGCGTCAGGAAGGTCTTGTAGATCGGGCCGCGGTAGCGGATCGACTTCACCGGGCTGCGGTCGAGCCA
The DNA here is from genome assembly GCF_016858125.1 of Azospira restricta. Taxonomy (NCBI): domain Bacteria; kingdom Pseudomonadati; phylum Pseudomonadota; class Betaproteobacteria; order Rhodocyclales; family Rhodocyclaceae; genus Azospira; species Azospira restricta. The sequence goes on along the minus strand of NZ_CP064781.1, from coordinate 1,910,887 downwards.
CGGCAGGAAGGCGAAGATGACGACCGACGCGCCCATCGCCACCACGCCCCAGAACTTGGCGTCGATGCCGAAGATCGGCCAGACGACCGCGCGCAGGATCGAGTAGAACGGCGTGAAGTACCAGACCGGCGCGATGTGCGGCGGGGTCTTCAGCGGGTCGGCCGGGTAGAAGTTCGGACGCTCCAGGAAGTAGCCGCCGCCTTCCGGCGCGAAGAACATGATCGCCGAGAAGACCATCAGGAAGACGACGACGCCGACGATGTCCTTGACCGTGTAGTACGGGTGGAACGGGATGCCGTCGAGCGGATTGCCCTTCTCGTCCTTCTTCGCCTTGATCTCGACGCCGTCCGGGTTGTTCGAGCCGGTCTCGTGCAGCGCCAGGATGTGAGCGGCAATCAGGCCGAGCAGCACCAGCGGGAAGGCGATCACGTGGAACGAGAAGAAGCGGTTCAGCGTCGCGTCGCCGATGACGAAGTCGCCGCGCAGCCAGATCGACAGCGGCTCGCCGATCAGCGGGATGGCCGAGAACAGGTTGACGATCACCTGGGCGCCCCAGAACGACATCTGGCCCCACGGCAGCAGGTAGCCGAAGAACGCCTCGCCCATCAGGCACAGGAAGATGCCGACGCCGAACAGCCAGGTCAGTTCGCGCGGCTGGCGGTACGAGCCGTACATCAGGCCGCGGAACATGTGCAGGTAGACGACGATGAAGAAGGCCGAGGCGCCGGTCGAGTGCATGTAGCGGATCAGCCAGCCCCACGGCACGTCGCGCATGATGTACTCGACCGAGGCGAAGGCCACCGGCACGCCGTTGGCGTTCAGCGCCGCATCCGGCTTGTAGTGCATGACCAGGAAGATGCCGGTGACGATCTGGATGACCAGCACCAGCAGCGCCAGCGAGCCGAAGAAATACCAGAAGTTGAAGTTCTTCGGTGCGTAGTATTCGGTGAGGTGGCCCTTGATGCTGGCGGTCAGCGGGAAGCGGGCGTCGACCCACTCCAGCACGTTGCCGCCGAACGAGCCGTCCGACTTGTACTTTTCGAAATTGGTGTTCGCCATGGCTTAGGCCCCCTTCTTGTCTTCGCCGATCAGGATGCGGTTGTCGGCGATGTAGTAGTGCGGCGGAACGACGAGGTTGTCCGGAGCGGGCTTCGCCTTGTAGACGCGGCCGGCGAAGTCGAAGGTCGACCCGTGGCACGGGCACAGGAAGCCGCCCAGCCAGTCGGCGCCCATGCCCTCGTCGGCGCCCTTCTTGAACTTCGACGACGGCGAGCAGCCGAGGTGCGTGCAGATGCCGACGACGACCATGATCTCGGGCTTGATCGAGCGGGTCTCGTTCTTGGCGTATTCGGGCTGATTGGGCTTGTCGGACTTCGGGTCGGCGACCTGGTCGGCGAGCTTGGGCAGCGTCTCGAGCATGTCCTGGTTGCGGTGGATGATCCAGACCGGCTTGCCGCGCCACTCGACGGTCATCATCTGACCCGGTTCGAGCTTGCTGATATCGGCCTCGACCGGCGCGCCGGCCGCCTTGGCACGCTCCGAAGGCAACATGCTGGAAACGAACGGCACGAGCGCCGCGACCGCCCCAACGCCCCCCACGGCCGCGGTCGAAACGACGAGACGTCGCCGGCCGCAGTCCACTTTGCACTCATTGCTCATAGCGCTGATCCCTAGGACTAAGATGAATGGGAATAAAACAAACCCAAAATTATACCTCAGTTCGAGGGCCATTAGAATGGCGGCAAGCCGCCGGGAGCGCGAGAAGGCTCAGTCCGCGAGCGGCCGCCGCTCGCGGACGGCCTGCGCCAACGTGCCGCTGTCGACGTATTCGAGCTCGCCGCCGACCGGCACGCCGCGGGCGATGCGGCTGACGCCGATGCCGCGACTCTTGAGCAATTCGGAAAGATAGTGGGCGGTCGCCTCGCCCTCGTTGGTGTAGTTGGTGGCGAGGATGACTTCCCTGACCACGCCGTCGCAGGCACGCGCCAGCAGGCGATCGAGCTTCAGCTCGCGCGGCCCGATGCCGTCGAGCGGCGAAATCCGCCCCATCAGCACGTAGTAGAGGCCGTTGTAGGCGTGCGACTGCTCCATCATGTTCATGTCGACCGGCGTCTCGACGACGCAGAGCAGCGACGCATCGCGCTTCGGCGACGCGCAGCGCTCGCAGACCTCGGCCTCGGTGAAGGTGTTGCAGCGCTGGCAATGGCGGATCGCCTGCAGCGCCGTCTCCAGGCTCTCGGCCAGATGCTGGGCCCCCTGCCGGTCGCGCTGCAGTAGGTAGTAGGCCATGCGCTGCGCCGATTTCGGGCCGACGCCCGGCAGGCAGCGCAGCGCTTCGATCAGGGTTTCGAGGCTGGAGGGGGTCAATTCGGTCGACAGGCGGAACAATCGGCGCGGCGCCGAGCGGCGCCGCGTGGCTGCGGAAAGCGCATCAGAACGGCATCTTGAAGCCGGGCGGCAGATTCAGCCCGGCGGTGAAGCCGGACATTTTCTCCTGCGAGATCTGCTCGCCGCGGCGCACGGCGTCGTTGAAGGCGGCGGCGATCAGATCCTCGAGCATTTCGCGGTCGTCCATCACCGACGGGTCGATGCTGATGCGGCGCACGGCGTGCGCACAGGTCATCGTCACCTTGACCATGCCGGCGCCGGACTGGCCCTCGACCTCAAGTTGCGCCAACTGCTCCTGCGCCTTCTTCATATTTTCCTGCATCTGCTGGGCCTGCTTCATCAGGCCGGCGATACCGCCTTTCATCATGGTGCTCTGTCCTCAGATCGGTTTGATGGATGATTCGATGAGCTGCGCGTCGAACATCTCGATGACCTCGCGCACGAAGCCGTCCTGTTCGATCGCGGCAACCGCCTTTTCCTGGCGCTCCTCGCGCGCGCGCTGGGCGTTCGCTGCCGGCGTCGCCCCTTCCGTGTCGGCGAGTTCGATGCGCACGACCAGCGGCCGTCCGAAATGCTCGGAGAGGGCCTGTTGCAGCTTGTCCTGCGCCGGTTTCATCTGCAGGTGCCGGTGCACCGGCGCCAGCCGCAGCGACACCTGGGTGGCATCGACCGTGCGCAGCTCGCAATGCTGCGCGAGCTCGCGCGCCATGCCGGACAGCTTCAGTTCGGGCAACAGGCGATGCCAGTCGTCGTCGCCGGCAGCCGTCGGCAGCGGACGCGGCGCGGCGGCGGGTGCGGCTGCAGGCGTGACGGCGGGCGCGGCAACAGGCGTATCAGTGGGTACGGCGGCGCGGGGGGCCGCCTGCCTCTCGCCGGGCGCCGCGACAAGCGCCGCCGGCTCGGCGCGATAAACCGCTTCCGGTGCGCGCGCCTGCGGCGAAGTGCGCGACGCCTTGTTCGCCGCTGGCGTCGGCATCGCATCGCCGCTTTCCGGGCGGAACGCATGCAGCCGCAGCACCGTCATCACGAAGCCGGCGTAGTCATCGGGGGCCAGCGCCAGTTCCTGACGGCCGTGCACCGCGATCTGATAGGCCAGCTGGACGAACTCCGGATCCATGCGCGCCGCCAGGTCGAGCAGGCGCGCGCGCTCCGGCAGGTCGTCGGCGATCGCCTGCGGCGCCAGCTGGGCGACCTGGATGCGGGTCAGCAGGGTCGCCAGCTCCTGCAGCGCGGCGTCGAACGACAGACTGCGGCCGGCCATGTCGTCGGCGACACCGAGCAGCGTCGCGGCGTCACCAGCCAGCAGTGCGTCGAGCAGCGAGAAGAGATAGTCGAGGTCGACGGTGCCGAGCATGTCGCGCACCTGCCCTTCCTCGACCTTGCCGGAACCGTGGGCAATCGCCTGATCGAGCAGCGACAACGCATCGCGCATCGAGCCGGCGGCCGAACGCGCCAGCAGGTTCAGCGCGCCCGGCTCGTACGGGATCGCCTCGCTGTCGAGGATACGCGACAGATGTCCGCTGATCGCGGCCGGCTGCATCTGCTTGAGATTGAACTGCAGGCAGCGCGACAGTACGGTCACCGGAATCTTCTGCGGGTCGGTCGTCGCCAGGATGAACTTGACATGCTCGGGCGGCTCCTCCAGCGTCTTCAGCATCGCGTTGAATGCCGAGTTCGAGAGCATGTGCACTTCGTCGATCACGTAGACCTTGTAGCGCCCCCGCGTCGGCGCGTAGACGGCATTCTCGAGCAGTTGCCGCATCTCGTCGACGCGCGTGTTGGTTGCCGCGTCGACCTCCAGCAGGTCGACGAAGCGCCCGCTGTCGATTTCGGCGCAGGCGGAACAGACGCCGCAGGGCGAGGCACTGATGCCGACCTCGCAATTCAGCGACTTGGCAAGGATGCGGGCGATCGTCGTCTTGCCGACCCCGCGCGTCCCGGTGAACAGATAGGCATGGTGGAGCCGCTGCTCGGACAGCGCATGCGTCAGCGCACGCACGACATGCTCCTGGCCGACCAGGGTTGCGAACGACTTGGGGCGCCACTTGCGCGCGAGGACTTGGTAGCTCATCGGCGAATTGTACCCCAGCGGAAAACATGCGCCGCCGACATCGGATCCGGCTCGGCGGCGGCGAGGAAAGGGGAAGGTGGCGAGCCTGACCCCCGGCACTTGCAGACAATGGCTGTGGCTGCTTCCTTCCGGACCTGACCAGATTCACCACCCTGCAATGCGGGGAGACCCGCCACGACGCATCGTACCACAAGCCTCGTTTTTCCGAACGCGAATCGCGTGAAAAACATTGCGGCTGCAGGCTTTCAGAGGGGAGCCCAGAAAGCGCAACACCCCGCAGTGTTGAACTGCGGGGTGTTGAAAGGGGAGCCTGGCGGTGACCTACTTTCGCACACGAGCTGTGCACTATCATCGGCGCGGTTTCGTTTCACGGTCCTGTTCGGGAAGGGAAGGGGTGGGTCCGAAACGCTATGGCCGCCAAGCATAACTTGTCCGTTCGTCGCTGGTGCGGCGAACGCAAAACGGGAAGAAGGGGGTTGTGATTGTTGTGTATTGGGTTGCGTGCAGATCCAAGGTTATAGGATCAAGCCGCACGGGCAATTAGTACTGGTTAGCTTAACGCATTACTGCGCTTCCACACCCAGCCTATCAACGTGGTGGTCTTCCACGACCCTTCAGGGGGATCGAGTCCCCGGGGAAATCTTATCTTGAGGCGAGTTTCACGCTTAGATGCTTTCAGCGTTTATCTCTTCCGAACTTAGCTACCCGGCGATACGACTGGCGTCATAACCGGTACACCAGAGGTTCGTCCACTCCGGTCCTCTCGTACTAGGAGCAGGCCCCCTCAAATTTCCAGCGCCCACGGCAGATAGGGACCAAACTGTCTCACGACGTTTTAAACCCAGCTCACGTACCTCTTTAAATGGCGAACAGCCATACCCTTGGGACCGGCTACAGCCCCAGGATGAGATGAGCCGACATCGAGGTGCCAAACACCGCCGTCGATATGAACTCTTGGGCGGTATCAGCCTGTTATCCCCAGAGTACCTTTTATCCGTTGAGCGATGGCCCTTCCATACAGAACCACCGGATCACTATGACCTGCTTTCGCACCTGCTCGACTTGTGGGTCTCGCAGTCAAGCACGCTTATGCCATTGCACTATTAGCACGATGTCCGACCGTACCTAGCGTACCTTCGTACTCCTCCGTTACCTTTTGGGAGGAGACCGCCCCAGTCAAACTGCCTACCATGCACGGTCCCAGATCTGGATTCACAGACCATGGTTAGAACCTCAAACAAACCAGGGTGGTATTTCAAGGACGGCTCCACCGAAACTAGCGTCCCGGTTTCATAGCCTCCCACCTATCCTACACAGATCGGTTCAAAGTCCAATGCAAAGCTACAGTAAAGGTTCATGGGGTCTTTCCGTCTTGCCGCGGGGAGATTGCATCTTCACAAACATTTCAACTTCGCTGAGTCTCAGGAGGAGACAGTGTGGCCATCGTTACGCCATTCGTGCAGGTCGGAACTTACCCGACAAGGAATTTCGCTACCTTAGGACCGTTATAGTTACGGCCGCCGTTTACCGGGGCTTCGATCAAGAGCTTGCACCCCATCACTTAACCTTCCGGCACCGGGCAGGCGTCACACCCTATACGTCCACTTTCGTGTTTGCAGAGTGCTGTGTTTTTATTAAACAGTCGCAGCCACCATTTCACTGCAACCCTATCGGCCTTCGCCCGCGAGGGGCTACAACCTACCAGGGCGCACCTTCTCCCGAAGTTACGGTGCTAATTTGCCGAGTTCCTTCTCCTGAGTTCTCTCAAGCGCCTTAGAATTCTCATCCTGCCCACCTGTGTCGGTTTGCGGTACGGTCTCTTTGTAACTGAAGCTTAGAGGCTTTTCTTGGAAGCATGGTATCAATCACTTCGCGGTCGAAGACCGCTCGTCGTCACGCCTCATCTAAGCCCGGCGGATTTGCCTACCAGGCACGACTACACGCTTAAACCGGGACGTCCAACACCCGGCTGACCTAACCTTCTCCGTCCCCCCATCGCATTACAAAGAGGTACAGGAATATTAACCTGTTTCCCATCGACTACGCTTTTCAGCCTCGCCTTAGGGGCCGACTCACCCTGCGCCGATGAACGTTGCGCAGGAAACCTTGGGCTTTCGGCGAGCGGGCCTTTCACCCGCTTTATCGCTACTCATGTCAGCATTCGCACTTCTGATACCTCCAGCATCCCTTACGAGACACCTTCGCAGGCCTACAGAACGCTCTCCTACCATATGCTTACGCATATCCGCGATTTCGGTGCATAGTTTGAGCCCCGTTACATCTTCCGCGCAGGACGACTCGACCAGTGAGCTATTACGCTTTCTTTAAAGGATGGCTGCTTCTAAGCCAACCTCCTGGCTGTCTAAGCCTTCCCACCTCGTTTCCCACTTAACTATGTCTTTGGGACCTTAATCGGCGGTCTGGGTTGTTTCCCTCTTGACACCGGACGTTAGCACCCGATGTCTGTCTCCCAAGCTCGCACTCCACGGTATTCAGAGTTTGCTATGGCGAGGTAAGTCGCGATGACCCCCTCAACCATTACAGTGCTTTACCCCCGTGGGTGATACTTGAGGCACTACCTAAATAGTTTTCGGAGAGAACCAGCTATTTCCGGATTTGTTTAGCCTTTCACCCCTATCCACAGCTCATCCCCTAGTTTTTCAACACTAGTGGGTTCGGACCTCCAGTACCTGTTACGGCACCTTCATCCTGGCCATGGATAGATCATCCGGTTTCGGGTCTACGCCCAGCAACTAATCGCCCTTATCAGACTCGGTTTCCCTACGCCTCCCCTATTCGGTTAAGCTCGCTACTGAACGTAAGTCGCTGACCCATTATACAAAAGGTACGCAGTCACCCCCGAAGGGGCTCCCACTGTTTGTATGCATGCGGTTTCAGGTTCTATTTCACTCCCCTCCCGGGGTTCTTTTCGCCTTTCCCTCACGGTACTGGTTCACTATCGGTCGATCACGAGTATTTAGCCTTGGAGGATGGTCCCCCCATATTCAGACAGGGTTTCACGTGCCCCGCCCTACTTGTCGCAGACTTAGTACCACCGATTTGTTTTCGCGTACGGGGCTATCACCCACTACGGCCGCACTTTCCAGAGCGTTCCACTAACAAATCGACTATCACCTGCAGGCTGATCCCATTTCGCTCGCCACTACTTTGGGAATCTCGGTTGATTTCTTTTCCTCCGGCTACTTAGATGTTTCAGTTCACCGGGTTCGCCTCCACGTGCCTATGTATTCAGCACGGGATACTCCTTGCGGAGTGGGTTTCCCCATTCGGACATCTACGGATCAAAGCTTTATTGCCAGCTCCCCGTAGCTTTTCGCAGGCTTACACGTCCTTCATCGCCTGTGATCGCCAAGGCATCCACCACATGCACTTAGTCGCTTGATCCTATAACCTTGGACCCTCTTCTCGAGGACCGGGCTACAGGCAACTCAATGTTCGTGCATTCGTACTAGCTGTAATACGAATCACGATGCAATCACAACCGTGTCTCTGGTATTGGTTGTCGGCACCAGAGACACAACCTTCTTCCGTTTTGTTAAAGATCGAACTGCACTCTGTCCAGAGGCCAGAGGTAAACAAGAACGCTGCGCGCTTGCTTACCTGTGATCTCTGCGCCAGTGGTGGAGGATGACGGGATCGAACCGACGACCCCCTGCTTGCAAAGCAGGTGCTCTCCCAGCTGAGCTAATCCCCCGTTCCTTCAAACGTTGGTGGGTCTGGTTGGAATCGAACCAACGACCCCCGCCTTATCAAGACGGTGCTCTAACCGACTGAGCTACAGACCCTCCGTCTGTGCAGTGACTACAAACAACCGATAGGTTGTGGATACTTGGCAGGCCGTGTTGCTCTAGAAAGGAGGTGATCCAGCCGCACCTTCCGATACGGCTACCTTGTTACGACTTCACCCCAGTCATGAATCCTACCGTGGTAATCGCCCTCCTTGCGGTTAGGCTAACTACTTCTGGTAGAACCCACTCCCATGGTGTGACGGGCGGTGTGTACAAGACCCGGGAACGTATTCACCGCGACATGCTGATCCGCGATTACTAGCGATTCCGACTTCACGTAGTCGAGTTGCAGACTACGATCCGGACTACGATCGGCTTTCTGGGATTGGCTCCACCTCGCGGCTTGGCAACCCTCTGTACCGACCATTGTATGACGTGTGAAGCCCTACCCATAAGGGCCATGAGGACTTGACGTCATCCCCACCTTCCTCCGGTTTGTCACCGGCAGTCTCAATAGAGTGCCCAACTAAATGATGGCAACTATTGACAAGGGTTGCGCTCGTTGCGGGACTTAACCCAACATCTCACGACACGAGCTGACGACAGCCATGCAGCACCTGTGTCCAGGCTCCCTTTCGGGCACCAATCCATCTCTGGAAAGTTCCTGGCATGTCAAGGGTAGGTAAGGTTTTTCGCGTTGCATCGAATTAATCCACATCATCCACCGCTTGTGCGGGTCCCCGTCAATTCCTTTGAGTTTTAACCTTGCGGCCGTACTCCCCAGGCGGTCGACTTCACGCGTTAGCTACGTTACTAATGGGTTTAACCCCACCAACAACTAGTCGACATCGTTTAGGGCGTGGACTACCAGGGTATCTAATCCTGTTTGCTCCCCACGCTTTCGTGCATGAGCGTCAGTATTGGCCCAGGGGGCTGCCTTCGCCATCGGTGTTCCTCCACATCTCTACGCATTTCACTGCTACACGTGGAATTCCACCCCCCTCTGCCATACTCTAGCCTCGCAGTCACAAACGCAGTTCCCAGGTTGAGCCCGGGGATTTCACGTCTGTCTTACGAAACCGCCTGCGCACGCTTTACGCCCAGTAATTCCGATTAACGCTCGCACCCTACGTATTACCGCGGCTGCTGGCACGTAGTTAGCCGGTGCTTCTTATGCTGGTACCGTCATCCACACCCCGTATTAGGAGATGCGATTTCTTCCCAGCCGAAAGAGCTTTACAACCCGAAGGCCTTCTTCACTCACGCGGCATGGCTGGATCAGGGTTGCCCCCATTGTCCAAAATTCCCCACTGCTGCCTCCCGTAGGAGTCTGGGCCGTGTCTCAGTCCCAGTGTGGCGGATCATCCTCTCAGACCCGCTACGGATCGTCGCCTTGGTGGGCCTTTACCCCGCCAACTAGCTAATCCGACATCGGCCGCTCCGAAAGCGAGAGGTCTTGCGATCCCCCTCTTTCCTGCTCACAGAATATGCGGTATTAGCGTAACTTTCGCTACGTTATCCCCCACTTCCGGGTACGTTCCGATGCATTACTCACCCGTTCGCCACTCGCCGGCATCCCGAAGGACCCGCTGCCGTTCGACTTGCATGTGTAAGGCATGCCGCCAGCGTTCAATCTGAGCCAGGATCAAACTCTTCAGTTCAATCACTGCTAAAACTCGCTTGACGTTGCAGATTCAAGTTTCCTTAAACCTTGCTACTTCGTGCGAGCACTTCAATTTAATCGCAATGTCAGCCAAAGCCAACTTCACAACCAAACCAAGCACCCACACCTATCGGTTGTCTGGTTTTTAAAGAACATTTGGTTGCGGGGACAGGATTTGAACCTGTGACCTTCGGGTTATGAGCCCGACGAGCTGCCAGACTGCTCCACCCCGCGTCCGTCTTCTGCTGTATTGCTGCATCAGCAGAGAAGCGAAATTCTATACTTCTTTTTCGCTCCTCGTCAACACTGCGCCGGTAAATTTTTTCTTCGCTGCTTTCGCTGCGACACCGGCGCCGTTGCGAGGGGGCGAACTATAGCCTAGTCATTCAGCCAGTGCAAGAGATTTTGCCACTGCTCTTCATCACGCCGATGTTTTGCCCGCGGCGGATCGAAAACAGTCAGGCCGGCGGCGGCCGCGTTGACGTAGTTCTGCGTATTGCGCAGATAAGCCAGGATGGGGATGTCGAAATGGCGGAGGAACTCTTCGAGCATCATCGCCGCCCGCGTGCGCGGATCGACGCGCATGGCGACGATGCCGATTGCCGCCTTGCGTCCGCGCATCTCGCTGCGGATCGAATTGAGGAAGTCTTCGGTCGCCGCCATGTCGAAGACGGAAGGGACGACCGGAACGACCACCTTATCCACGTGGCGCAGATAGTCGGACAGCTTGTAGCCCTGCAATCCGGCCGGCGCGTCGAGGACGACCCAATCCGGTTCCTTCGGCAGGTTGAACAGCATCTGGTTGCCGGCGAAGTAGCCGGTCACCGGTGGCAGCGACGGGTCGCGGAACGCCATCCAGCGCAGCGCCGACTGCTGGCGATCGAGATCGCACAGTGTCACTTTCCGTCCCTTGTTCGCGAAATGCCCGGCGAGGTTCGTCGCCAACGTCGTCTTGCCGGCACCGCCCTTCGGATTGGCGACCATCACTGCACGCATGCTTCCTCCCGTTGATTTGAATGCCGATGAATTATACGCAGGCACGCCCGAACTGCCCCGCTTCTCGCTTCACGGCTAAAATGTCACATTGCACAATAAGGTAGGTCACCAGATGACGACTACTCCCGAGAAGCAGCGACAGGGCATCCAATCGATCGAGGTCGGCACCCGCCTGCTGCGCGCGCTGGCCGCACACGGCCGGCCGATGATGCTGCGCGACCTGGCGAAGAACGCCGGGATGCCGGCGGCCAAGGCGCATCGCTACCTGGTCAGCTTCATGCGCATGGGGCTGGTCGAGCAGGACGGCAACACCGGCCGCTACGACCTGGGCAGCTTTTCCCTCGAACTGGGCCTGGCCAGCCTGTCGCGGCTCGACCCGGTCCGCCTCGGCACCCCCATCCTCGACGACCTGTGCGAGCGGATCGGGGAAACGGTGGCGCTGGCCATGCTCGGCAACCACGGCGCGACCATCGTGCGCTGGATGGAGGCCGGCGGACCGATTACCGTCACCCTGCGCACCGGCACCGTGCTGCCGCTGGCGAATTCGGCAACCGGGCGCGCCTTCGTCGCCTACTGCCGCGCCCCCTTCTTCAAGAAGCTGCTGGAAAAGGAGTTGCGCGCCAACGCCGAAGCGACCGACAAGACGGTCACGGCGCAAGTGCGCGAACTCGAGCCGATCATCGACGAAATCCGGCTGCACGGCATCGCACGCGCCAGCAACAGCCTGACGCCGGGAATCAACGGCTTCAGCGCGCCGGTCTTCGACCACACCGGCCACATGGTGGCGGCGATCACCTCGCTCGGCTCGGTAGGCAACTTCGACACCGAATGGAACAGCCCACTGGCGCTGGCGATCAAGGAAGCAGCCCATGCCCTGTCGTTGCGCCTGGGCTACAACGAGACGGAACAGCCGCCGGCGCCGAGCATCCTGGCCTCGATCTCACGATGACGCACCGCCGGATCGAGCGCTGGATCTCGACGACGCTGGCCGAGATTCCGGTCCGGACGAACTCGCTGATCATCACCATCTTCGGCGACGCCATCGCCCCGCACGGCGGCGCCGCCTGGCTCGGCGGGCTGATCGAGCTGCTCGCTCCCCTCGGCGTCAACGCCCGGGCGGTGCGTACCAGCGTCTTTCGCCTGACCCAGGAAGACTGGCTGCACGCGCAACCGATCGGCCGCCGCAGCGTCTACGGCCTGACCCCGGCGGGGCAGCGCCGGATCAGCCACGCCTACCGGCGCATCTACGATACGCCGCACGAACCCTGGAACGGCGAGTGGCAGATGGTGATCATTCCGGACGGAGTCCTGCCGGCAAAGCAGCGCGAGGAGCTGCGCCGCGACCTGCTGTGGGAAGGCTACGGCGCGCTCGCCCCGAATGTGTTCGCCCACCCCGCCGGGGGTGTCGACCAGCTGCGCGACGTCCTGCAGCAGACGGGAAGCGACAACAAGGTGGCCGTGCTCAAGGCGACGACGCTGAACGGAATCGTCGGCACGCCCTTGCGCACGCTGGTCCATCAGTGCTGGCATCTCGACCGCCTGGCCGACGACTATCGGCGCTTCGCCGAACGCTTCGGTCCGCCGTTGAAATGGCTCGCCGACGGCGACCGCGGCGACCCACAGCAGAACTTCGTTCTGCGCACGCTGCTGATCCACGAGTTCCGCCGCATCCAGCTGCGCGACCCGCAGCTGCCGGACTCGCTGCTCGCTGCCGATTGGCCCGGCCACACCGCGCGCGCGCTTTGTCGCGAGCTCTATGCATTGACGCTGCCGGGTTCGGAGGCGCACCTGCTGGCGACCCTTTCCGTTCCGGAAGGGCGCCTGCCGGACGCCGACGCAAGCCTTTATCGCCGATTCGGCGGCATCGCGGCAGGGGAAGCGGTGGCGGTCGCCGCAACGGAACGACGGAGGAAAGGAACAGGCGAAAGGCCGAAGGCCCTCGACGGTGGTGCCCCCGCCCGGAATCGAACCAGGGCCTGATGCTTACAAGGCAACTGCACGACCTTCATGCTACGGGGGCAAACCGGGGCGGATTATAGCCGAACGCACCTTCCCGCGCTTCCGGCGCGCGGCGTCCGGCATTAGAATTGCCCGCACCAATCGCTGATCGGACGCCCCTCATGCCGCCACTGAGCAATCCCATCGAAATTGCGCGCGAGGCGTTCCGCCTGCTCGCAACGCGCCGGATTGCGCCGACCCCCGAAAACTACCGCACGGTCTATCACGAAATCGCCGGCACGCGCGCCGAGGAAGTCGTCACGTTCCCGGCGGAGCAGTTGAAGTCCCTGCAACAGGGCCTGCCGCGCGCGACCCCGGCGCAGCTGCGGCTGGCACGCGAGCTGGAACAGGCGGCCAAGGAGGAGAACTGGACCGCCTACCGCGACACGCTGGTGCGCTTCATCGAGGAGCAGAGCGCGGTCGAATCGCTGCCCTGGGGCGAGCTGATCAACAGCCTGCTGCGGGAATGGGAATCCAGCCGCGCCGGACTCACGCCGGGGAAAAAGCGCGAGGCGCTGGAGCACCTCTTCGCCAGCAGCGGGAACAACGCCGAAACCCTCTACAACCGCCTGCAGAGCCTCGTCCGCGCATGGTCGCAAGGCGCGCGCGGCGACGAGCAGGAGCTGGTCGTCGGCGACATTCCGCCCCCTCCGGAGACCCCGCACGCCGAGGGCGCGCCGGCGCCTGCCCCGCCCCCTTCCCGCGCCAGCGAACTGCTGCCGCAGATGCGCGACCTGCTCGCCTTCGCGCTCGAGAATGCCGTGGCGGCGCAGATCGTCGAGGCACCCGAGCTTTCCGCCCAGGCCAGGGCGCTGGCGGACATGGCACGCAAGGCGAACAGCGTGCAGGCGATCGAAGCCCTGCTTGCCGAGCTGAAGCGTTTCGCCTACCGCCTCGAGCTGCTCGCGGACGACCGCAGCGAACTGCGCGCCGGCCTGCTGCATCTCCTTCAGCTGATCGTCGACAACATCGGCGAACTGGTGGTCGACGACCAGTGGCTGCAGGGGCAGATCGCGGTGATCCGCGATATCGTCGCCCGCCCGCTGAGCCTGCGCACGATCGACGACGCCGAACGGAGGATCAAGGAGGTCGTGTTCAAGCAGAGCCAGCTCAAGCACAGCCTGGTGGAGGCCAAGGAAGCGCTGAAGACGATGCTGGCCGGCTTCGTCGACCACCTCGCCGAGTTCGCCGAGAGCACCTCCGACTACCACGACAAGATCGAGGCCTGTGCGCAGAAGATCAGTGCCGCCGACGACATCAACCAGCTCGCCGACGTGGTGCAGGAAGTGATGCGCGAAACGCGCGTCATTCAGCTCAACGCGCAGCGCTCGCGCGACGAACTGCAGGCCACCCGCCGGCGCGTGCAGGAGACCGAGCAGCGCATCGGCGAGCTGCAGCACGAACTCGAAAAGGCCAGTTCGCTGGTCCGCCACGACCAGCTGACCGGCGCGCTCAACCGGCGCGGACTCGAGGAGGCCTTCGACAAGGAGGCGGCGCGGGCACAGCGGCGCCGCATGCCGCTCTGTCTGGCGTTGCTGGACATCGACAACTTCAAGAAGCTGAACGACTCGCTCGGCCACGACGCCGGGGATGCGGCGCTGATCCACCTGGCCACGGTGATCCGCGAGTCGATGCGGCCGCAGGACACCGTCGCCCGCTTCGGCGGCGAGGAATTCGTCATCCTGCTGCCGGACACCGCCCTCGACGACGCGAACCGCGCGCTGGTCCGCCTGCAGCGGGAGCTGACCAAGCGCTTCTTCCTGCACAACAACGACAAGCTGCTGATCACCTTCAGCGCGGGCGTTACCGAACTGCGCAGCGAGGACTCCCAAGACGCGATAATGAAGCGGGCGGATCGGGCGATGTACGCAGCCAAGGCCGCTGGCAAGAACCGCGTGCAAACGGCATAGACCGCGCCCGCATCGCAGATAACCGGCGAGCGGCGGCGCGGGTTATGCTATCGTCAGTGATACGCTCGATTTTCGCCATGCTCCCGACTCCAGCCACGCGCCACTGGCGCATCGTTCTCATCCAGCCGCCCGCCTATGAGCATTCGGGCGCGCTTGCCGAACTCGCCGAAACCTTGCTCTACGGACTCCACGCGCTGGGCATCGAGGTGGACTTGGCGCTTAACGAATGCTCAGCGAGCGGCGGCAACATCATCCTCGGCGCCCATCTGCTCGGCGAGCGCGAGATGGCCGCACTCCCGGACAACGTCATCATCTACAACTCGGAACAGATCGACGAAGGATCGACCTGGCTCGGCAAACCCTACGTTGAACTGCTGAAATCCCGCCCGGTATGGGACTACAGCCGGCGGAACCTGGCGAAACTGATATCCCTGGGCGTCACCAGCGGCACCTTCGTCCCCGTCGGCTACGTTCCGCAACTCACGCGCATACCAAGGGAAGAGGAAGATATCGATGTCCTTTTCTACGGGTGCATCAACGAGCGACGACAGAAGATTCTGGAAGGCCTGATCGAGCGCGGACTGCGAATCGAATTCCTTTCCGGGGTCTATCGCGAGCCGCGCGACCGATACATCGCCCGCGCCAAGGTCGTACTCAACCTCCATTACTACGACGCGAGCGTCTTCGAAGTCGTCCGCGTCTCCTACCTGCTGGCTAACGAAAAAGCCGTCGTCGCGGAATGCGGGGATTCAACCCACATCGACGACGACATGCGTGAAGCCGTTCGTGCGGTGCCCTACGAACGGCTGGTCGACGCCTGCGTCGAACTGGTCGACGACGCGAGGCAGCGCGCGAACCTGGCTCGACGCGGCTATGAGGTCTTTTCCCGGCGCCGCGAACGGGACATTCTCGCGCAGGCACTCGGCATCGCCCGACCGAGTTCGCCGGCGATTACCCCACCGCTGCTCAACCTTGGCAGCGGCAAGGACTGGCGTGACAACTGCCTCAACGTCGATATCAGCGAGATATTCCGCCCGGACGCACTGCTCGACATCGGCCGACCGATTCCGGCCGGCGCCATGCTGGAAACGATCCGCTTCGGCCGCATCGACCTCGAGCCGGAAATGTTCGATGCGATCTTCGCCAACGATGTACTCGAACACATCCCGGACTTGGTGACGGCGATGAGCAACTGCCTGATGCTGCTCAAGGCGGGCGGGACCTTCCATATCGTCGTTCCGTACGACCTGTCGCTCGGCGCCTGGCAGGACCCGACACATCTGCGCGCATTCAACGAAAACAGCTGGCTTTACTACACCGACTGGTATTGGTACCTCGGCTGGAGCGAAGCCCGCTTCGACCGGCTATCGACGGAGTTTGTACTGAGCCCGCTCGGTGAATCGCTGCAGCAAGCCGGCAAGCCGCTTGACGAAATCCTGCGCACGCCGCGGGCTGTTGATTCGATGAGCGTCATCCTGCGCAAGCGTTATCTGCTCGAATCCGAGGTGCAGCGGGCGTCGGTCACCATCCGCCGGCCTTGGGACGACGCGCCGGCATGACCGATCCCGCCGAATTCGTCGCGGAGTTCTACCACGAGGCCGACCTGCGCCTCGCGCAGGCCGTCCCCGAACGGGCGCTCGCGGTACTCGACGCCGATTGCCGCCGCGGCCACCTCGGCGAGGTACTGAAACACGTGCAGCCGGCGCGCACGATTGTCGGCCTTTGCGCCGATGCTCGGGAGGCCGGCGAGGCCGGCGGACGGCTCGACCGGGTTTTGGCCTGCGACATCACGACCGATCTGCCGGACCTGGCGCCGGCCTCGTTCGACTGCGTCGTCATCGGCGACAAGCTAGCCGGTCTGCGCGAGCCGCTCGCCGCGCTGGCAACGCTGCGGACGCTGCTCAAGCCCGACGGCCGGCTGATCGCCGTGGTCGCCAACGGCCAGCACTGGCGCCACCTCGATGCGCTGCTCTGCGGCGACCTGCAGGCATCCAACGCCGGCGGGGTACCGCCGGCTCGGAGCATGGGCTTCGCCAACGCGATCAAGCTGCTGCTCGACGCCGGCTTCCTGCCGCACATCAAGGACCGGCGCACGCAACCGCCGCCGCCGGGCTGGCTCGACGCTGCCGGACCGCTGGCAGCAAGGCTTCGGCTGGACGGCCCGACGTTCGCGGCGCGCACCGCTGCCCGCGAGTTCTTCATCGAGGCAACGCCGATCGCCGGGTTGCCGCCGGACACAGCCCCCTACCCGCCGGTAACCGTCGGTGTCTGCACCAACGACGCCGACATCCTCGCCGACAATCTTCTCGCGTCCCCCTGCCTCGCCGGCGACGCGCATCAGGTGCTGCGCGTCGAGGGCGCGACAAACGCGGCTGAGGGGCTCAATGCCGTCATCGACAGTGCCGACCACGGACTGGTCGTCCTGGCGCACCAGGACGTCTACCTGCCGCGCTGGTGGATCGCCCGACTGTGGCAGCAGTATGAGGCTGCGCGTGCTGCGTTCGGCGGCGAGATCGGCATCCTCGGCGTCTACGGCGTACTCGGCAGCGAGCATGGCATCACCCGCTTCGGCCGCGTCGCCGACCGCGAATTCCTGCTCGACGAAGGGGCGCCGCTGCCGGCCCGCGTCGGCAGCCTGGACGAGCTGCTGCTGGTCGTGCCGCGCCATTCGCCGGTACGCTTCGACCCGGTGCTGGGTTTCCATCTTTACGCGACCGACGCCTGCCTGACTGCCGGGCAGCACGGTTTGCCGGCGGTCGTCATCGATGCACCCTGCTTCCATAATTCGAAGCAGGGCAGTGCACTCCCCGACGCCTATCGCCGCAGCGGCAATGCGATCGCCGCCAAATGGCCGGACCGGCTGCCGCTGGCGACGCCCTGCGGAGTCGTTTCCCTGGGCGGTGTTAGTTGAAGGAAAAACCATGTCCGACAAGCCGAACTCACCGATCTATGTGACCCGGCCGTATCTACCGCCGCTCGAAGAGTTCCTCCCGTACCTCGAGCAAATCTGGGCCACCCGGCAACTGACCAACGGCGGCCCCTTTCACGAGCAGTTTGAACGCGCTCTGGGAGAGTATCTCGGAGTCAAGTACGTCTCGCTGTTCGCCAACGGCACGCTGGCACTGCTCACCGCGCTGAAGGCCCTGCATATTACCGGCGAGGTGATCACAACCCCGTACAGCTTCGTCGCCACGGCGCATTCCCTGCTGTGGAACGACATCACCCCGGTATTCGTCGACATCGACCGGCAAACGATGGGCATCGCACCGGAGAAGATCGAGGCAGCGATCACCGAACGCACGACGGCGATCCTTCCTGTTCACGTATACGGCTACCCCTGCGATGTCCGGAAAATCCGCGCCATCGCCGACCGGCACAACCTGCGCGTCATTTTCGATGCCGCCCATGCCTTCGGCGTCCGCGACGAAGGCGGCAGCCTGCTCCGCCACGGCAACCTGTCGGTCGTCAGCTTTCACGCAACGAAGGTTTTCACGACTTTCGAAGGTGGCGCAATAATCAGCCCTAATGCCGAGATCAAGCGCCGCATAGACAACCTAAAGAATTTCGGTTTTCTGAACGAAATATCGGTGACCGAACTCGGAATCAACGGAAAAATGAACGAAGTCCAGGCGGCCATGGGGCTCGCCCAGTTGAAGCATATCGATACCGCCATCGAACAACGGCGCGCCGCCGACCAAACCTACCGGCGCCTCCTGGCCGGCGTGCGCGGCGTACATTGCCCGATGCCGCCGGCCGGCGTCCGCCACCACAACTATTCGTACTTTCCGATCCTGATCGGCAGGGACTATGGCATCTCGCGCGACCAGCTATTCACCGAGCTGCGCCAGCACAGCATTTTCGCGCGGCGCTATTTCTACCCGCTGATCAGCAACTTCCGCATGTACAAGGCGGCCGACGACAGGAAGGAGCGCTTCCCGGTCGCCGCAGACATTGCCTCGCGGGTGTTATGCCTGCCGATCTTCCCGGGAATCGACGAAGCCACGCAGACACTGATCGGCGAGTTGATCGCCAGGCACGGCGGAAGGTCATGAGCGCCCGCAAGCTCATCATCTACGGCAACGGACAAATGGCGCGAATGTTCCTCGACTTCGCGCGGCAGCAGTTCGACGTCGTCGGCTTTACCGTTGATCGCGCAGTCCTCGCTGCCGCCGAGATCAACGGCTTGCCGGTCGTGCCGTTCGAGGAGGTCGAGACTGTCTTCCCTCCGGCCGAACACTTGATGATCACCGCGGTCGGCTATCTCGACATGAATGAGCTGCGTGCCCGAAAATTCGAAGAGGGGCGTACCAAGGGCTACCGTTTCACGAACTATGTGCACGCGTCGGTTGTCCGCCATCCGAGCGTGGCGATGGGCGTCAACAACGTGATCCTCGACCATCTCGCCATCCACCCCGGCACCCGGCTCGGCAACAGCAACTTCATCAGCAGCAACGCATCGATCGGCCACGGCTGTGCGATCGGCGACAACTGCTGGATCAATTCCGGCGTTTCGATCGGTGGCGAGACACGCATCGGCAACGGTTGCTTTTTCGGCATGAACGCGACGATCGGCGACAACATCGATATCGGCGCGCGCTGCTACGTCGGCGCGAATACACTGGTCTCGCGCAACACGACGGCAGAGGAAGTGTATATTTCGGCGAACGGCGAGCGCTTCCCTCTCCCCAGCGCCGATTTCCTGAAGTTCATCTCCCGCAAACAGACGTAGCCCGTGCCGAGCATGCCGACCGCCGCCGCCCCTTCCCCGATCGACGCCAGATTCCGCGAGGCCGCCGCCCAGTTTCCGCAGAAGACGGCACTGCTCATCGACGACCGCCGTTTCAACTATGCCGAGCTGGCACGCGACGTCGATGCGCTGAGCCGCGGCCTCGCTGCCGCCGGCCTCGCCGCTGGCGAACACGTCGGCCTCGTCCTGCCCAACTGCGCCCCGTTCGTCGTCACGCTGCTCGCCGCGGCCCGCCTTGGGCTGGTGCTCGTGCCGCAGAGCCCCGGCCTGAGCGCCGAGGCCATCGACAGCACCTTCGATGCCGCTGATGTCCGCCACCTGATAGCCTGGCACGGACTCGCCGGCCAACTCGACGGCCGGCGCCGCGCAGGTGTAAAGATCGTCGTCGGCGCCGCCGCCGACGGCTGGACATCCTACGATGCGCTGCTCGACGAGCCGGCACGAGAGGTCGCCGTCGCGCCTCTGCTGCCGGCCGAGCATCCGTACCTGCTGATCCTGACCTCCGGTTCGACGGGGCAACCGAAGCCGATCGTCCTCAGCCAAGCGACTAAGGTGCTGCGGGCCGAAGCCGCCGGCCAGCTCTACGGCGTCACGGCCGGCGATGTCACGCTTGCCGCGACACCGCTCTACCATTCGTTGGCCCAACGGCTGGTACTGATGCCGCTGCTGACGGGCGGCACCAGCGTCGTCCTCGGACATTTCACGCCGACCGCCTGGATCGAGGCTGTGCACCGGCACGGCGTGACTTTCTCGATTGCCGTCTCCTCGCAGCTGAAAGCCATCCTGGCGCAAGGCGACCGCCTTGCCGACCGGCTGCGCTCGCTGCGCTGCCTCGTCTCGTCATCGGCGCTGCTCGACGACGAGACCAAGGCCAGGTTGATCGACCAACTCGACTGCGACTTCCACGAATGCTACGGCGCTTCGGAAATCGCCATCGCCACCAACCTCTCGCCGGCTGCGGCGAGGGAAAAACTTGGATCCGTCGGCCGGGCGATCCCCGGAGTGGTCGTCGCGATCCTCGGCGAGGACGGGCAGCTAGCGCCGACGGGTTGCGCCGGCGAGATCGTCTGCCACACGCCGATGCGCTACAGCGGTTACTACCGGCAGCCGGAGACGACGGCTGCAGCGCAATGGCACGGTCACTTTCGGACCGGCGACCTGGGCCGGATGGACGCCGATGGCTTTCTCTACTTTCTCGGCCGCATCAAGGACATCATCATCACCGGCGGCGTCAACGTCTACCCGAAGGACATCGAGGACGTCGTCATGCGCCACCCAGCGGTCGAGGAATGCGCCGCGATCCCGCTGGCCGATGACGGCCTCGGAGAAGTCGTCGGCGTCGTCGTCGCCTTCAAGGATGGCGAACAACCGCCCGCGCTGCGCGACCTGCAGCGCTTGTGCATGCAGCACCTGGGCGATTACCAGCAACCGCGCCGGTTCATCACACTACCTGCACTGCCGAAGAATGCCATGGGCAAGCTCGACAAGCTGACGCTGCGCAACACCTATTCCCCTCGCCGTCAGGCTGGATAAACCGCCATGACCTCCTCTACCCCCCTTCGTCTCGGCTTCATCGGCGGCGCGCTGAATTCGGCGGTCGGCTACACGCATTTCAACTCCAGTCGTCTCGACGGGCATTTTCGCGTCGATTGCGGCTGTTTCAGCCGCCACTGCGACAGCAACCGGGCGACCGCCGCCGCCTACGGAATCGCACCCGAGCGCGCCCACGGCAGCTGGGAGGAGTTGCTTGACCGGGAGCGGGAACAGATCGATGCCGTCGTCGTGCTGACGCCGACCCCGAACCATCGCGACATCGTCATCGCTGCACTCGATGCAGGAATGCCGGTCATTTGCGAGAAGGCACTGGCGGTATCAAGCGCCGACTGCCGCGTCATCGGCGAGGCGGCACAACGCAACCGCGGCTTTCTGGCCGTAACCTACAACTATTCGGGGTATCCGATGGTCCGCGAGCTGCGGCGGATGATCGCCGCCGGCGAACTGGGCCGACTCCACCAGATTCACATCGAGATGCCGCAGGAAGGATTCCTGCGCACCGCCTCCACTCCCCAGGCCTGGCGCCTTCAGGACCAGATGGTGCCGACCGTATCGCTCGACCTCGGCGTCCACGTTCACCATCTGGTGCACTTCCTGACCGGCGGGAAAAAGCCACTCGAAGCGGTCGGCGACCAGAGCTCCTACGGACACTTCAGCAATATCATCGACAACGTCTACTGCCTCATCCGCTACGAAGACGACTTGCGCATTCAGGCCTGGTACGGGAAAACCGCGCTGGGCTACCGCAACGGCCTGCGCATCCGGGTTTTCGGCAGCCTCGCCAGCGCCGAGTGGTTCCAGATGGAACCGGAAGACCTGCTGCTGTGCGACGCCGACGGCCGGCGTCAACTGATCGACCGCGGCACCGGCGACGCCTGCGTCGCCCGGCTGCCGCGCTACAACCGGTTCAAGGCCGGCCACCCATCCGGTTTCATCGAAGCCTTCGCCAACCTCTACGCCGACATTGCCGAGCATCTGCGCCACCATCAGACCGGGCAACCGATGCCGAACCAGCTGGTTTACGGCGCCGGCCAGTCGGAAGAAGGATTGCGTCTGCT
The DNA here is from genome assembly GCF_016858125.1 of Azospira restricta. Lineage (NCBI taxonomy): Bacteria > Pseudomonadati > Pseudomonadota > Betaproteobacteria > Rhodocyclales > Rhodocyclaceae > Azospira > Azospira restricta. The sequence goes on along the minus strand of NZ_CP064781.1, from coordinate 1,888,753 downwards.
CGAAGCCGTAGCCCGCTCGTCCGCCGAAAAGTCCTGGCAACCGGTATGAACAGCATAAGTCCAGGCTCTCCAAATTCCACCACAATGAACGACGACATCCGCGAATTCATCGTCAAACTGCTCCTCGAGAAAGGGGCCATTCCCGACGGCATCGCCGTCGACGACTATCGCTATCTGGACAACGGCCACATCGATTCGATCGGCTTCATCAAGTTCATCTTCCGTGTCGAGGAGCAATTTCGCGTCCGCTTCGTTGAAGCCGACATCGGCGGCGCCGAGATTCGCAGCGTCGGAGGTCTGGTGCGCCTCATTGCGACCAAGCAGGCCGCCTGAATTGCCATGAAGCCGCGCTTTACGGTCATCATCCCGGCCTACAACGCCGCCGACACCATAGCCGCGAGCATACGCAGCGTGCTCACCCAGGACGGCCTAGGCGATGGGGACGTCGAGGTGATCGCCGTCGACGACGGCTCGACCGACGACACCGCCGCCCGTATCTCCGAACTGGCCGCCGAACATGCGGGCTTGCACGCCGCAGCAACCTCCGCCAACACCGGCCCCGGTGCGGCCCGCAACGAAGGCATCGCGCTGGCGCGCGGAGAATGGCTACTCTTCCTCGACAGCGACGACCGACTGGCACCGGGAGCCCTGTGCCGTCTGGCCGCCTACCTGGACGGCTTCGCTGCAGACAACCAGCCGCAGGCCATCGGCTTCGACTGGTGCTTCGCCACGCCAGCCGGCATGCCGCTGACGACGGGACGACGCCGCGACCAGGCGCCCCTGACTGGCGCGCGGCAAGACCTGCTGCGCCGCTACCTGCGCCTGCAGATGGACGGCTCGGTGATCTACACTGCCCTGCGCCGAGAGTTGGTGGTCACCCACGGCCTGCGCTTTGCCGACGGCTACCATGAGGACGTGGCCTTCATCTTCAAGGCCTACCAATCGGCCGAGCGCATCGCTTATCTGGATCAGATCCTCTACCTGAAAAGCGAGCGCCCCGGCTCGATCGTCAACACCATCTCGCTCCGCCACATCGAGGGCTTCCTGGGCGCATGGGCCGATATCGCCGGTTTCCTCTCCGCCACTGCCCCCGAGGAATGGGATGCGTTGCGACCGGACTGGCAACGAGGGCTCACCGGCGTCATCGCCACCCGCCTCCGCGAAATCGCCCGTCGCGCTGTCTCGCCAAGCGCCGCGGCCTCCCTCTACCGGCCCCTGTTCTCGGGACTGGCGGCGCTGCCGGCACCGCCGCGCTGGGCGGGGGCACGCGCCGCGAGCCAATACGAGCAGCTCGCCGAGCGCTTTCTCGCGCTGTTCGGCAACCCGCAGGTGGACGACACCGCCGCCGCCGAACAGCTGACCCGCTTCGTCCGAGAAACGGCCGCCAAGACCTGGAGCTGCACCGACCTGCACCATTCGGCCTTCCTCGCGCCAAACCAAGTGCGCACCTGCTGCAAGCGGTTTTTCGTGGAAGGAAAAATGCGCGGCGACGTAGTGCTACTCGACACTCCGTCCGAGATTATCGGCGCCGACTCGATCCTGGCCGCGAAGCGCGACCTCCATGCCCGGATCAACCGCGGCGACGAAACCCCGTGCGACGGCTGTCCGTTCATGGAGTTCAAGGACTGGGGAGCGATCGAGCGCCTCGATATCCGCTACCTTTCGATGGAGTACCACTCGGTTTGCAACCTGAAGTGCACATATTGCAGCGACACCTATTATGGCGGCAGCCCTCCGCAATACGACGTGGAAGCCCTAGTGGACGAATTGCTGGCTGCTGGCGCGCTGGACGCTTGCCACACGGTGGTCTGGGGCGGCGGCGAACCGGTCGTCGACAAGAACTTCGCCCCGCTCATCGAAAAGCTCGTCGAACGGCTGCCGAACGCCGCCCAACGGGTACTCACCAACGCTGTCAAGCACTCGAAAACGGTAGAAAAGCTTCTTGCCACCGGCTCGGCGACCGTCACCACCAGCATCGACGCCGGCACTGCCGACACGTTCGCGCGAGTGCGAGGCAAAGCCAAGCTGCGCAACGTCCTCGCCACGCTGGCCAGGTATGCCGCGGCATCCTCGGAGCGGGTCACCGTCAAATACATTTTCACCGCGCAGAACCATAGCTTGGACGAGATCCGGGACTTCGCCGACCTGATCGCGGACCACCGTCTTACTGCCTGCAATTTCCAGATCAGTTCGGACTTCAAGGAAGAAGCGGTCTCGCCGACAGGCGCGCTCTCGATGATCGTTCTCTACGGCCTGCTGAGCCGTGCCGGCGTCCAGGTGATTTTTTTCGACGACCTGCTGCGCTATCGCCTGAGCGACATCCTGGCCGACCATGAAGTCGCGCTACGCAGCCGCCTGGCCGCCCTCGGCCTAGCCGATACGCTGGCCGATCCCGCCGACTATCCGACGGTAGTGATCTGGGGGGCCGGCTGGCAGTCCCGCCAGCTGCTGGAGCACGCCTCGTTCTTCAAGCGGACCTCGGTAGCATTCTTCGTAGACCAGACCGCTGCCAAGATCGGAAGCACCTATTTCGGCCGCCCGGTGAAATCGCCGGAAACCCTGCAAGCCACTGACGAGCCAATCATCATTGCCGCCGCCCAGGGTTACCCTGCCATCTACCGTAATTTTCTGGCCCTCGGCCTGCCGCCGGAACGCCTCGTCCGCCAGTTGATCCTCTGACCCGACACTGCCATGACCGCCGACCGCCTGCTGATTTTCCCCCTCGACCTGGACGAAGCCGAACCGGTGATCCGCATCGCGACCGCGCTCGGGATCGAGGTCATCGGCGCCAGTTCGGCAATGGCCGGCCCTGGCGGGCGAGCCGTCGAGGATTTCATCCGCCTGCCCTTCGTGACCGACCCGGCTTTCAACGACGCCCTTCGCTGCGCAATCAACGACCATGGCATCACAGTCGTGTTCGCTCCCCACCAGGGCGTCTGGCGGCACCTCGACACCTTGCTGCAGCAAGATTCCTGGCGCGGACGCTTCCGGCTGTGCCAGCCCGAACCGTTCACTGCCACCTGGCAGCTATTTGCCGCCCACGAGGAATGGACGTCGATCGCGCGAGACGACCGTGCCGCCCGGCGCATCGGCGGTGACGGGCTCCGCCCCTCGCTGCCCCCGGCCAGCTATGCCGCGCTGCACCGGCAGTTCCTCGGCACCCCCGGCCAATGCGATGAAAAAAAGCTCCTCGCGCTCTGCGACATCGCCCGGCTGCTCCCTAATGGCGACATGGTCGAAGTCGGCTGCCTTTATGGACGCTCGTCGCTGGCCCTCGGCTTTCTCGCCAGCCGCCACGGCATTGGCAGCCTAATCTGCATCGACCCCTGGAACGTCGATAAGGTAACCGACCAGGGCAGCCAGGCCGCGCTGCTCAACGCCGACCAGCCGCACATCGACTACGGGCAGATTTTCGCCATCTTCCTGTCGACGGTCGCGATGCTCGAAAACGTCGGCTATATCCGGGCCACCTCCGCCGCCGCACACGTGGCCTACGTAGCCGCCTTGCAGGCCGGCCGGCTGGACAGCCCCGGCCTCGGCAGCATCCCCCTCTCCCGGCAACTGAGTTTGGTGCATATCGATGGCAACCACCGCTACGATCATGTGCAGCAGGATGTCGCGCTTTGGAGCCCGCATCTGGCCCGTGGCGGCTGGCTGCTGCTCGACGATTACGTCTGGGCCTTCGGCGACGGTCCACAGCGGGTCGGCGACGAGTTGCTGGCCAGCCCGAACTACGACCTCGCCTTTGTCAGCGGCGACACGCTTTTCCTGCGCCGCGCATAGCCGGTAGCGCTTCTCGGCTATCATCCCGGACCTGTAGATGCTCCGAATTCCTTCCGGCGAAAACGACCACCCTCACAAACCGCATGAGCCACTTGCAACTCCATTTCGGCGCAGATGCTCCTGAGCAGCCCGGCGTCACGCACGTCCCGCTGCCGCCTGCAGAACAGCTGGGCGACTTTGTGTCACAGCTGCCGTGGCCCGACCGCAGCGCCCGCGCGATCGTCGTCGAAGGGCTGATCGAAAAACTGCCGCAGGCCGACGGTGCCCACTTCCTGCACGAATGCCGTAGGATCATGGCCCCCGGGGCGACGCTGCGGATCGTCACGCCGGACCTCGACGCAGCCATCGATGACTATGTCCACGACCGCGGCTCTCAGGTCTGGGAGGCTGCCGGCATCTACTGGACCGACAACCGCTGCGAGCGCCTCAATCTGCTGCTCGGCAAGAGCGGGGCAAAGTGGCTGTACAACGAACAGGAGTTGAACCGACTGGCCGATCTGGTTGGCCTATCGCCGCTCGCCAAGCGGCCTGCCGACACCGGCACTACGTCGGCCGAACGGTTTCCCGCCCTGCCCTGTTCGTCGTTCGAGTACGTCAAGCCCGACCGTCGCCTGGCGCCCGATGCCCAGCCGCTGGTGACGATCGCGATCCCCAGCTATAAGCCGGAATTTTTCGCAACCGCGTTGCAGAGCGCGCTCGACCAGACCTATCCGAAGCTCGACATCGTCATCTGCGACGATTGCCCGGACGACGGTATCCGGCTCATCGCGGAGACCTTCGTCGCCCGCGACGAGCGCGTCCGCTATCTGCGCAACCCGCAGCGGCTGGCACGGCAGAACCTCGCGCGCTGCCTCGAAGTGGCCCGTGGTGAATTCTTCAAGCTGCTTTGTGACGACGACGTTCTCGCGCCAACTTCGATCGAACGCATGCTCGATTGCTTCCGCACCTGCGACGACATAACGCTGGTCACGTCGAAGCGGCAGCGCATCGACGAGAACGGCGCCGCGCTGCCGGACGTTTTCGACACGCTGGCACCGCTCCCACAAGACGGCATCATCGAAGGTCTGTCGCTCGGTGCGGCGATGCTGTCGTCGGCGAGAAACTTCGTCGGCGAACCAACCACCGCACTGTTCAGGAAAGCCGAGGTCGCGCACATCCGCCCCGATTACTGTTCTGTTGACGGCCAACTCATCGACGGCATGAACGATGTCGCCGTCTGGATCAACCTGGCGACCCGCGGCGACACCGTCTATCTGACCGACGCGCTGAGCCAGTTCCGCTGCCACCCCAACCAGAACCAGCTGGTGCTGCGGGAAATGCTGCTCGCCAGTTCGCTGCATGCGCTGCGTATTATGCGATTGTCGTTCGACCGTTTCGGCTTCTCGAAGGGACAGTTCTTCGGGACGATCAAGTGGATGCCCCTGCATACCCACCGAACTGCCTGGCTGCTGCGGACGATCCAGCCCAATTACGCAGGCTGGGCGGCGGTCGACCAGCCAGCTGCCGGCGGGCAAACCCAGCCCGAGGTGGACCCGGACCTACCGCGCTACCGTGAGGCGGCGGACCTGCTCGCACGGGGCGAGACCGAAACGGCCATCACCCAGCTGATCGCCCTCGCCGAGAATGGATCACGGCATTGGGCGGTCTATAACGACCTCGGCGCCTACGCCTGGAAAACCGGCGACCACGCCGGCGCGACGGACTTGTTCCGGCACGCATGGTCGCTGAACCCGTCGATTCAGGTTCTCGGCATCAACTATGCAAACGCCTTGATGGCAACCGAGCAGTGGAGCGAACTCGATACGGTCCTTACCGAGCACCTACGGCGATACCCAGACGACGAAGCAGCCGCTCGGCTGCGCCATCAACTCGCCGCCGTCCACCGTTGATGGCGATGCAGGCGACGACAAACGTGGGCCGCGTGCCGCTCCGCCGATCCCCCCTCAGCCATCGCCATCCGCGAAACCGATGACCGACGCCTCACCGCCACCGCTCGTCTCCATCGCAATCCCCGCCGGCGACCCGGCGTGGCTCGGCGAATGTCTCGACTCGGCAGCTGCGCAGGACTACCCGACGATCGAGATCGTCGTCCTCGATTACAGCCCCGGCGACGAAGTCGCAACGCTCTGTGCCGCACGTTCCGGAATTCGCCTGATCCGCGAAACGAACGACCTGGCAGCGCTCGCCGCAGCCACCCGCGGCCGCTACATCAAATTCTTGCGCACCGGCGACCGGCTGGCACCGGATTGCGTCGGCCGCCTGGTTGACGCAATCCGCCAGGCGCCCGAGGCGCGCATGGCGTTCGCGCTGTCGATGCAGATCGACGAGCGCGGGAAAATGCTCGGCGTCGCACAGAAGATCCAGTTCGCCAGTTCGCTGCAACTGCTTGATGGAAATGCGCTCAGGCGGATGATGGCTTGCCACTGCGAAAACCTCGTCGGCGAATCGAGTGCCGCCCTGCTCGACGGCGATTGGCTGCGGCAGGCTGGCAACCGCGCCTATCGCGGTCGAACGACCGGCCACCGTTTCTCCGCGCTGGCTGACGTCGCCTGCTACTGCAATGCCGCCGAAGATCGGCCGGTGGCCTTCGTCGGTGCCGTGCTGTCGTCGTGCCGCAACCGTCGCGCCGCCCTACCCGCCGCCGCGGTGCTCGCCGGATTGTGCGACTGGCGCCAGCTCATCGCGGAAGTAGAGGGCTCCGACCCGCGCTTCTCTGAAGATCGCGCTGCAGCGATCAACACCTACAACAACCTGGTCGCCGACTTCGCCGAAGCGCACCCGGACGAAACCGCAAGCGCACTTGCAGCGCGCTTCGACGACAGGACGAACCCGCACTATCTGGACTTTCTCGCGTGCCGAGCACAGATCGACGCCGGACATGCCGATCAGGCCTTGCCGAAGCTACTCTCGCTGGCCGACAGCGGGACCGCCTGCTGGCAGGTCTACGACACTCTGGCCGACATCGCCCTCGCCCGCGGTGACGACCGGGCAGCGCTCGCCTACGTCGCGGCGGCGGCCCGAAGAGCCTGCGGCATCGGCCCCCTCACGCTAAAGCTCGCCATCCTGCTGATCGGTGCCTACCGGCTGGACGAAGGGCTGGCCCGGCTGCAGGCCTATCTCGCATGCCACCCGGATGATGCTGCCGCACGGCAACTGCTCGCCAGCATCGTTGCCACGCCTGCCTCGGCCGGCGAAATTCGCCGCAACAGCGCCGGGCTGGCCGCCTATGCCTGCCTCGCAGGGGACTACGAGCGATGGCTAACCCGTACGCCCGCCCCCCGCCCGGCGAGCGAATTCCTGCATACCTTCGAATTCGTGGTCATCGTACATGCTGGCGACGAAGCCGGGCTCGCCAACACCATCGACACCGTCACCGCACAAAGCGATGATCGCTGGCGACTGACCATTCTGGCCGATTTCGCGCCGCCGAACCCCGCTTGGTGCGAAGCGGAAAACCTCACTTGGCAAACGCTCGGCGACCTCTCGAGCAGCGCCGGGGCGCTAATGAAGACGGCCGCGACATCGCCTGCCGACTGGCTGATCGTCACCACGGCAGGTACGCTGTTCGCGCCGGATTACCTGCGCGCGCTCGCCGGCCATTGCGAGCGGAATCCGCAGCAACGCCTGATCTACGCTGACGACGACCACTTTGACCCGAACGGCAAACGCTGCCTGCCGCGCTTCAAGCCTGATTTCAGTCGCGACTACTTCTACGCTTTCGACTACCTGCGCGACGTCGCCGTCGCGCGCAAGGCGCTCCTCGATGCCCGTCCCGACGGACTGGAATCCGGCGCCGAAACCTACGACATCGCGCTCGGTATCACCGAGCGCTTCGGCGACACCGCGATCGGCCACCTCGACGAAATTCTCGTCCATGCCCCGCTGGCGCCGAATCGAAGCGTCAACGACGATGCGACGCGCCGGGTACTGGTGCGCCACTTCGCTCGTCAGTCGCAACAGGTCGAGATTCTCGACGGACCGACCCCACCGCTTCGCCGTATCCGCCATCGTCACGCGGCGACGCCCAAAGTCTCGATCATCATCCCCAGCAAGAACCAGTTGCACCTGCTTCAGCCCTGCATCGACAGCCTGCTCACGCAAACACGCTATCCGGACTGGGAACTGATCGTCGTCGACAACGGCAGCGACGCGCCGGAGATCGCTGCCTACTACGCTCGGCTGCGCAACGCGCAGTCGCAGCGCGTAAGGATTCTCGACTACCGCGCCGAATTCAACTATTCGGCAATGAACAACCTGGCCGCCGCGGAGGCGTCGGGCGACTACCTGCTCCTGCTCAACAACGACACCGTCGCCATCGAGGACGACTGGCTGGATGAAATGATGAGCCACGCCCAGCGCCCGGAGATCGGCGTCGTCGGCGCGCGCCTGCTCTACCCTGCAAGCCGGCGCATCCAGCATGCCGGCGTCGTACTCGGAATGGACGGCGCCGCCGGCCATCCCTTCATCGACCAACTGTCGCCCGAGCAACCCGGCTACCTGTACCGAGCCCAGACCGTGCAGAACTACTCGGCGGTTACCGGCGCCTGCCTGCTCGTCCGCGCCAGCCTCTACAGGCAGGTCGGCGGACTCGATGCCGAGGCACTACCGGTCAATTACAGCGATCTTGACCTGTGCCTCAAGATTCGCCGCCTGGGCTATCGTGTGCTGTGGACCCCCTACGCGACGCTGCTGCACCATGGGTCGGCGTCGCAGCTGGACGAACACCGGCAGGCGGAGAAGAAACGGGCGGCGGGCAAGCGCCTGCAGGAAGAAACCTATCGCTTCGTCAAGCGCTGGCGGGAGACACTTGCCGCCGACCCGGCCTGGAACCGCAACCTCAGCCTCGCCTCGACGAAGCCGGCGGTCGAGGATGAACTGGTTGCCGCCTGGGACCAGGCTTGCCACGAGCGGCCGCGCCTGCTGGCGATGCCGCTCGAATCGCCGGGACAGGCCGAATACCGAGTGCTGGCGCCGTTGCGGGCGCTGACGGAGGCGGCATTGGCGCACACCGCTGCGGTATGCCAACCCGGGCGCGGCCGCAACGACCGGGCGCCGACGCCGATCGAACTCGCCCGGCTCGCGCCGGACGCGCTGCTGATGCACGCGCCGGTAGACGACACACGCTGCATCGCCCTCCTGCACTACAAGGAGCTCAACCCCGACGTCCTGCGCGTCTATTCGCTCGACGACCTGATCACCGACATCCCCGCTGACAATCCGGCCAGCCTGGGGCTGGCGCCGGAGGTCATGCGCGAGCGCCTGCGCCTCGGCCTCGCCGCCAGCGACCGCCTGATCGTCAGCACCGCGCCGCTGGCCGAGCTGTGCCGGAACATGATCGACGACATCCGCATCATCCCGAACATGCTCGAAAGACGACGCTGGGAACACCTCCGGCCGCAGCGGCGGGATGGCCGCAGGCGGCGTGTCGGCTGGGCGGGTGCCCAGCAACACGGAGGCGATCTGCGCTTCGTTCTCGATGTCGTCAAGGCCACCCACACTGAAATCGACTGGGTCTTTTTCGGCATGCTGCCGGAGGGCGCGAAACCCTACATCGCCGAGTTTCACGATTTCGTCCGCAACTTCGACGATTATCCGGCGAAGCTCGCTTCGCTCGACCTCGACCTGGCCATCGCACCTCTGGTCTTGCATCCGTTCAACGAGGCAAAGAGCAACCTGCGCCTGCTCGAATACGGGATTCTCGGCTGGCCGGTGGTATGCACCGACATCTACCCCTACCGCAGCGGCAACCCACCGGTCACGCGCCTTGCCAACGACGCTGCAGCATGGATCGATTGCATCCGGAGCAAGATCCGCGATCGGGATGCACTGGCGGAGGAGGGCGAGGCGCTGCGCGCGTGGGTACGCGCCAGCTACCTGCTGGAAGACCATCTGGGCTTGTGGCTGGACGCACTTACGCGGTAAGCGCACCGCCGTCGATCAGCCGCCAGTTCAACCGTCAGCTGGCCGGCCGATTTCGGCGAGCAAGGCTTCGAGCTTTCGTGCAAAGGCCTGACCGTCGAACAGGTCGGATTCGCTGCGCAGCGCCTCGGCTTGCTTCCGCAGCCGACGCAAACCCTCCCGATCGCGACAGAGGCGGACGACGGTAGCAACATAGTCCGCCTCACTGCGAGCGACCAACTCGTCGAGCCCGGCTGCCGTCAGCAGGCTGCTCGCTACGCGCGCGGCAAACGCTTCCCCCTGCAGCGTGACCACCGGCACGCCGGCCCACAGCGCATCGGAAGTGGTGGTATGGCCGTTGCAAGGAAAGGTGTCGAGTGCGAGATCGGCCAGCGGCAGGCGCGCCAGATGCGCCGCCTGCGGTTTGCCTTCCGCAAAGATCAGCCGTGCCGGTGCGATGCCGGCAGCGGCTGCATGCGCCCGCAGTTCCTCCTCGGCCCACGGGTTCGAGGCCCACAGCCAGAGCACGGCCTGCGGCACCTGGCGCAACACCTCCAGCCAGCAGGCGAAAATGGCCGGCGTGATCTTGTAGGTCTGATTGAACGAGCACAGCACCAGCGCCTCGTCGGGCAAACCCTCGTCGGCCCGTGACGGCGGCGCGCAGCATGCACGCTCACGACAGTTCGGCTGATAGCAGCCGGGCAGGTGCAGCAGGCGCTCGCTGAACTGCGGCTGGCTGGACAGCGGCGCGACGACGGCATCGGCAATCAGATAATCGACCCACGGCGCCGCCAACGTGCCCGGATAGCCGAGCCAGTTGATCTGCGCCGGTGCCAGCCGGTACTGCAGCCACTCGCTGTGGTTGCCCTCGGTGTAGCCCTTCAGGTCGACCAGGACATCCAGTTCGAGCGCCGCGATCCGGCCGACCGCGTCCGCTGCAGGAAGGCCGGCGAGGTCGACGAAATGTTCGACGCTGGCGACGATGCGCGCGCGCATCGGGCTGCCGTCGTCGACGCCGTAGGAAAGGCCGAACACCTCGAAGCGGGAGCGGTCGTGCGCCTCCAGCATCTCGGCCATCAGATAGGCGGTGGCATGGCTCTTGAAATCGGACGACAGATAGCCGAGCCGTAGCCGGCCGTCGCGCCGCCCACCGGTCGCAGGCGCCGCCGGCATCGCCGGCGCCGCCATCAGCCGGCGGCTGTGGTTCTCGGCGCAGCGCCGCTGCAGGTCGGGCGATGTTCCCGGCATCGACAGCGCAATGAACGGGGGAATGTCGTCGCGGTCGTCTTCGATCGTCCGCGCGACGACCTGCGCCAGCGCATCGAGCCCCTGCCAGCGGCAGAGATGCATGCGCTGGAACAGCAGATGCGCCGCCATCAGCCCGTTGTCCGGAGCCAGCGCACAGGCACGGCCGAGCGCCGCCTCGGCGTCAAGGCGACGCCCCGCGTCGACCAGCAGCATGCCGAGGTTGAAGTGCGCTGCCGCGAAATCCGGCGCCACGCGCAGGGCCTGGGCATAGAGCTCGTACGCCGCGTCGTTGCGCTTCAACGCAGCATACTGATTGGCGAGGTTGGTAAGGATCGCCGGCGCCTCCGGATCGAGCCGGCGCGCCGCCTCATAGGCGGCACAGGCGGCCTCGGCGCGGCCGAGCGCGGCGTAGGCGGTGCCGCGCTGGAAATGGGTCGCCGCGACCTGCGGCGCAAGGCGCGACGCTTCTTCCAGCTGCTCGATGCCGGCATCGCCCATCCCGGCGGCGAGCAGCGCACGGCCGAGTCGCAGGCGCAAGTCGGCGTCGCCGGGGGCGCAGGTCGCTGCCTGGACAAGGCCGTTCAGCGCGACATCGGCCCGGCCGAGCTGTTCGTTCGCTTCGGCGTGCAGGCGCCAGCCGTCCGCACTGTCCGGCAGCAGGCGCAGCAGCGTTTCCGCCGCAGCCAGCGCGTCGGCCGCCTGCCCGGCCGCCAGATGCAGCCGCCCGATCGCCAGCCAGGCGGCATCATGCTCCGGTTGTCGCCGAACGACGTCGCGCCACGCCGCCAGCGCTTCTGCCGGCCGCCCGGCAGCCGCCAGCGCCGCCGCCAGCTCGGCGCGAATCTCGGGCGCATCGCCCAAGGCCAGCGCACGCTCGAAGGCAGCACAGGCCTCGTCGTAACATGCCCGGTTGAACAGCTGGATCGCCAATCCGCGCCAGTAGTTCGCGGCTTTCGGGTTGGCGGCGATGGCCTGCCGCATCAACGCCTCGCCCCGTTGCAGCTCGCCGCTTTCGTGGAGTAGCTGACCGAGCAGGAAGGTCGCGTCCGGTTGCCCGGGCGACAGGCGCAGCCCCTGCTCGTAGCAGACGCGCGCTTCGGCAAGGCGCCCCTGGCGCTGATGCTCCAAGCCGGCAGCGAACAGCCGGCCGGCTTCGGCTGCCTTGGCGGGAGCGATCATGGCCGGCGCTCCGCAATCCATTGGCGCAAGGCGCCGGCGACCTCGTCAAGCAACTCGCCCCACTCCCGCGGGCGCCGCTGACGGAAGATACGCATCGATCGATACCACGGCGAATCGCTGCGTTCGAGCAGCCAGCGCCATTCGCTCTCGAAGCGGTTGAGCAGCCACACCGGGCGGTCGAGGGCGCCGGCGAGATGGGCGACGGCGGTGTCGACGGAAATCACCAGGTCAAGTGCGCCCATCAGCGCCGCCGTGTCGTCGAAGTCGGCCAGTTCGTCGCTCCAGTCGGCCACCCGATACCGCCCGAGAATTTCCCGCTGCCGCTCGTCGAGCGCTTCCTTGTTGAGGCTGACCCAAGCGATGTCGCCCCTCCCCAGGACCGGATCGAGCAACTCCGGGCTCAGTTCGAAACTGCGCTTGTGCAGCCCGCGCTTGCCGGTCGCCCAGGCGATACCGACCTTCGGCCGGCGCTCGCCGGCCAGCCGCTGCCGCCAGCGTTCGCTCCGCTCCGGATCGGGCGACAGGTAGGGGAAATCAGCGGGAATCGTCGCCAGGGAAGTGGAAAAGGCCAGAGGCAGGCTAAGCAGCGGACAGTGGTGGGTATAACCCCGCTCGTCCGGCATCTCGGCGACCACCTCGGCATACGGCGCGAAACTGCGCTGGAACAGCGACAGCAAGGGCTTGCGCGTATGCAACAACACCTTCTCGAAACGTCGGGCGACGAGCGGAACGTAACGGGCGAACTGAATGCCGTCGCCGAAGCCTTGTTCGGCATAGATCACCAGGCCGCTGCCGGCCCGGGCGAGCACCTCGCCGGACCAGCGCGGCAATGCCGAGGTCGGCATCTTCACCGCCACCCCCCGCTCCTTCGAGTGCCATCGGTATTCGTATTCACGCCAGCCCTCCGGCAGGCGGCCGGTGATCAGATAGGTGCAGCCGAGGCTGAAATGCGCGTCGGCGTCTTGCGGGTCGCGCGCCAGCAGTCGGCGGAAGATCGTCTCGGCCTCCTCCTGCCGGCCGAGCAGGCTGCACAGCATGGCTTTGTTGCGCAGCAGCGCCGGCTCGTCCGGAGCGAGCGCCAACGCCCGCTCGAACAGCTGCATCGCCCGTTCGTACTGGCCGAGGCGCTTACACATGATGCCCAGCCCGTTGAGCGCCTCGATGTTGCCGGGGTCGATGCCCAATGCCGTCTCGAAGCCGCGCAAGGCGTCGGCTTCCCAGCCGGAATCCGAGAACGCCCCGGCCATGCCGACATAGGCGCGGACATGGCGCGGGTCGATTTTCAACACCCGCTCGTAGCAGCCCAGTGCGCCAGCGATATCGCCCAGTTGCAGGCAGGCCGCGGCCAGTTCGTCGAGCGTGTCGACAGCGTCGCCATCGATCGCCAGCGCCTTGGCGAAATAGCCGCGCGCGGCCGCGGCGTCGCCGACACGGAGCTTGACCAGGCCCAGATTGTGGAAAAGCTGAAGCGACGGCGGGGCGATCGCCAGCGCGGTCTCATAGCACGCTTCCGCGTCCCGGTAGCGTTCCTCGTGCTGGAAGAGATAGCCCAGCAGGCAACGCAACTGGTAGGCATCGGGAACGGCCTCCAGGTACGCGACAAGCAGACGCTTGGCCTCGTCGGAACGACCTGCGGCGAAGGCGGCGCGTGCAGCGCGCTCGACGTCCTGCGGATCGCCCTCTTTACCTGCCTGAACGGACATCGATGTTCGCCCTTTGCTCCGGGATTACCCGCTTCTGCCCCGGCCACGATGAATCCGCCAGGCGTCGCTCCACCCCATTCAGAAGCGCCGTTTGTTGACCCGCCAGACGATCCGCGTCTGCTCGACGACATTGTTGTAGTCGTCGATTGCCTGCATCACCTCCGCCTCGCTCATCCGCCCCGAACTCAGCGCCTCCCGCCAACGCGGCATCAGGTCGTGGACAACCGACTCGACTTCGAAGTCGACGCCGAGAATATCCCCGAGCGGCGTATTCGCCGCACCGATCGCCGCCCACTCGCGATTCAGGCGCCGGTTGAAAAGGTTCAGCATGCCGGCGGTGATCGGGCGGACATGCGTCGGATCGCCGATGAAGAAATCGCTGCGCGGATGAGGCACGGCAATGTCGATGCGAGCCCCGTCGCAACAGACGCGCCATAGCTCCCTGACGATGGCGAGGAATGCATCGGGGCTCTGTCCGAGGTGTTCGAGCACATGCGTCAGCTTGACCTCGTCGACGGAGTCGTCCTCCCACGGCCACGGCATCTGCTCGAGGTTGACCACCAGATCCGGCGCACAGGCGGCGACGCAGTCGACGTTCACGAAACCCGCCGCCTTGCGGTTGCCGCAGCCGAGATTCAGCTTGAGCTTGCCGGCAGGCTCGGCGCCACGCGCAGCAGCGGGCCCCGCTGACTCGACCGCGACCGGCACTGTTCCGCCGCGCCAGGCACCGAGTGCCGCCGCGGCCTCGGCAACGACCGGCGGCCATTCGCCGAAGGTGGCCTGACGGAAAATACGCATGCCGGGATACCACGGACTGTCGCTGCGGTCGAGCAGCCACCGCCAGTCGGTGTCGAAGCGGTCGAGGAGCCAGACCGGGACACCCATCGCACCGGCGAGATGGGGTACCGAGGTATCGACGCTGACGACCAGGTCGAGGTTCGCGATGATTGCTGCGGTATCGGCAAAATCCTCGACATCGCCCATCCGATCGACAATGCGCGCCTGCCACCCGGCTTCGGCGATTTCCGCTTCCGCCCGGCCCTTCTGCAAGGACACCCAGCTGACGCCGCCGACGTCGAAGAGGGGCGCCAGCTGGGTCAGGCGCATTGTCCGAAAACGATGGTAGGCATAGGTTTCACCGCTGGCCCAGACGATGCCCACCTTCTTCCCCGGTAGGTCGCCGAGGCGGTCCGCCCAGCGCGCGACGAGTTGTCGGTCGGGAACGATGTAGGGCACCTGCGCCGGAATTGCTTCCAGCGTCGTTCCCATGCGGCCGGGAAGCGACAGCAGTGCCACGTGGCAGTCGATCGCCAGCGACTCGAGATCGACCGTCGGCGGCAGGATCTCGACCCCCCAGGCCGCCGCGCAGTTCGCGAACAGGCGGAACAGCGGCGGCACAGACCAGAACAGGATCCTCGCCTGGGGGTGACGTTCTTTCAGCAGCGGCAGGTAGCGCGCGAACTGCAGGTTGTCGCCCATGCCCTGCTCGGCATAGACGAGCAGGGTGCGCTGCGCCAGCGGTTCGCCCTGCCACTCGGGTTGCGCGAACTTCGGCCGCTTCGCACTGATCTCGGGCAACGCCCAGCGGCTCTCGTAATGTGGCCACCCCGCCGCCAGGTCGCCGCGCAGCAGCAGCAGGATGCCGAGGTTGAGATCGGCCTCGCGGTATTCGGGCTGCAAGCGCAAAGCCTCCCGGTAGGCATGTTCCGCTTCGTCCAGACGCTGCAGCCGCAAATAGACGTTGCCCAGATTGTTCCACGCCTCGTGCGAGTCCGGATTGAGCTCCAACGCCTTGCGGAAACTTTCGATGGCACCTTCCATCGCCCCTTGCTTGAGGCGGCAGCTGCCCAGGTTGGTATAGGCGGCATCCAGGTTCGGCGCGATGTTCAGAGCCCGCCGAAAGCACTCGGCGGCAGCGGCATCGTCGCTCGACTGCAAGATCAGGCCGAGGTTGTTGTGGGCCTCCGCGAGGTCCGGGCGCGCAGCAATCGCCTTGCGGTAATACCGCGTCGCCGTCTCGATGTCGCCTCGCGCGCGATGCTGGTTACCGAGGTGGAAACAGGTCATCGCGTCGTCGGGGTCGATACGCTCCGCGCGACTGAGCTCGTCGAAGGCGTCGTCGCCGCGGCTGAGATCCTCCATCGCCAAGCCAAGATTGACATGGATGTCGGCGGTATCCATCCCGAGCGCGATCGCCTTCCGGAATTCGTCGACGGCTTGCTCGGCGTTCCCTTCGGCACGGGCCAGCTCGCCGCGCAAGGCGCAGACGTCGGGCAGCCCGGCCATCGACGCCGGCAAGCGCTCCAGCGTTGCACGCGCCTCGCCCGTACGCTTCAGGCGCAACAGGGCCAGCGCGTGATTGAAGACCGCATCGGCATTACCGCTGTCCAGTGCCACGGCCAGCCGATAACTGGCTTCCGCCTCCGGCCACTTGCCCTGAGCGGCCAGCATCACGCCGAGATCGTTATGGTAGCGGGACTGCGCCGGATTCAGCTCGACCAGGCGCCTGAGGCAAGCAGCCGCCTCGTCGGGCCGGTTGCGGCGATGCAGCGCCTGCGCCAGCAGGTAAAGGACGATCTCGTCGTCGGGCGTCTGCTTCAGCAGATTTCGGCAGGCGGCTTCGGCGCCGGCCAGATCCCCCCTCTGGAAAAGACTGACGGCATCGTCGAAGACCTCTTGCCACCGCCCGGCAACATCATGATTCATATAATTTTTTCCGACGGGAAAAGCTAACGGATAAGCGCATCGAAGTCTAGCACAGGGTTTTTTTAATAAGCGCTAAAGTTTTCTCTCGCCGCTGCCGTCAATGGACCTAAGGGCGCGCAAGGCCCGTATGACGGAAGCCGGGAAATCGGCCCAAGCCAATCAACCAGTCAATGCTCGAAGGAGATACAAAATGGCACAGGTTATCAACACCAACGTGATGTCGCTCAACGCCCAGCGCAACCTGAACTACAACAGCCAGGGCCTCGGCACCGCGCTGCAGCGACTGTCGTCGGGCCTGCGCGTCAACAGCGCCAAGGACGACGCCGCCGGCCTGGCCGTCGCGCAGAAGATGGAATCGCAGGCCCGCGGCATGACCGTCGCCATGCGCAACGCCTCGGACGGCATCTCGTACGCGCAGACCGCCGACACCGCGCTGGCCACCGTCGCCGACCAGCTGCAACGGATGCGCGAACTGGCCACCCAGTCGCTCAACGGCACCCTGTCCGACACCGAACGTTCGAAGATCGACACCGAATACAGCGCGCTGCAGGCGGAAGCCTCCCGCATCCAGGGCGCCGCCAAGCTGAACGGCCAGAGCGTCTTCGCCACCTTCAGCTTCCAGGTCGGCGCCGACGCCGGCGACTCGATCTCCGGCACTTTCAGCAGCGTTGGCGTCACCGGCACCTCGGTGACCACCACCGCCGGCGCCTCGACCGCTCTCGCCAGCATCGACGCCTGGCTGGGCAGCGTCGCCACCAACCGCGCATCGGTCGGCGGCACGCAGAGCCGGCTGAGCTTCACCATCAGCTACCTGCAGGGCGCCGTCGAAAACCAGACTGCTGCACGGAGCCGCATCATGGACGCCGACTTCGCGGCCGAAACCGCCAACCTCGCGCGCGCCCAGATTCTGCAGCAAGCGGGTACGGCGATGGTCTCGCAAGCCAACGCGATCCCGCAGAACGTGCTGTCGCTGCTCCGTTAAACCGCGGGATTGATCCTGTATAGGTGGAGCCGGCGCGGGATCTCCCGCGCCGGCTCTGTCACAGGAAGAGAAGGAGAAGATCATGTCAATTTCTTCGCTCGGCGGCCCTCAACCCGGCTCGGCAGCCACTCTGCCCTCCCCCCTCCCCGCGCAAGCCGGAAAATCCGCAGGCAACGAAGCACCGCCCACTGCCGTACTGACGCAGACCGCGGTCGCGCCGGTTGCGGAAACCTCGAAAAGCGCGCAGCCGAGCACGACGGAAGTAGAATCGGCGGTCAAAAAGGTGCAGAATTTCGTCAGCGCAAAAGCTGCCGATATCCAGTTTTCGATTGACGAAGACATCGGCGTCACGGTGGTCAAGGTCATCGACCGGGGAACAAAGGAAGTAATCCGCCAAATCCCGTCGGAAGAGATGCTGGAAATCGCCAAGGCACTGGACAAACTGCAGGGACTTCTGGTCAAGCAACAAGCCTGAACTCCACTCGCAGCAGCAAGGAGTGAATCATGGCCATTACCTCACTGGGCGTCGGCTCCGGAATCGACGCTGAAGGCATCGTCACCAAGCTGATGGCGTTGGAACGTCAGCCGCTGACGGCGCTGCAGACCCGGCAGACCGAATTCAACAACAAGCTGTCGGCGGTCGGAAAAATCAAGAGCGCAATCGCCGCGCTGCAGTCGGCAGCCTCGGCGATGTCGACCACCAGCAAGCTTTATTCATTCAAAGGGGTCGTCGCCGACACGACGATCGCTTCCGCGACAACCACCAGCAGCGCTGCGGCCGGCGTCTACAGTCTGGAGGTCGAACGACTTGCCGGCACCCACAAGCTGCTGTCGTCGACGTCGCCCGACACTTCGTCCGGAGGCACGCTGACCATTGAGGTCGGCAGCACCGTCGGCGGCGTCTTCACGGCAAAGAGCGGCACCTCGGCGGTGGCGGTTACGGTCAGTGCCGGCGCCACGCTGTCGCAGGTGCGCGATGCCATCAACAGCTCCGGCGCAAACGCCACCGCAACCATCGTCAACGGCGCCAGCGGCGCGCAACTGGTGGTCACCAGCAAATTCTCCGGCGAGACCGGGCAGGTGCGCATTACCGCGTCCGCCGGCCTCGGCAGTTTCAGTTTCGACCCGGTTGCCGGAAGCGGGGGCCTGACGCAGAAGGATGCCGGCCAGGATGCGATCGTCCGCATCGACGGCATCCTGATCAAGGACACCACGTCGAACACGGTCACCGATGCCATTACCGGCGTCACCTTGAACCTGACCAAGACGAACCTCGGCTCCCCGACCCAACTGACCATCAGCAACGACACCGCAAACCTGACGAGCAAGGTCGAGGCGTTCGTGAAGGCCTTCAACGAGCTGAACACCACGGCCAAGGACCTCACCAAGTACGACGCGACGACCAAAAAGGCGGGCATCCTCAACGGCGACTCGATGGTCAGCAGCGTGCTCAGCCAGCTCCGGGACGCGCTCTACAACGTGCCGTCGGGCGCCAGCAGCGAATACCAGCGCCTGGCCGACCTCGGCATCAGCTTCCAGACCGACGGGTCGCTGAAGATCGATTCGACGGTGCTGCAATCGGCGATCACGAAAAACTGGTCTTCGGTGGCAACGACCGTGGCCGCCTACGGCACAAAATTCGACACGTTGACGACGGCAATGAATGCCACCGACGGCATCGTCACGTCACGCTCCGACGGCATCAACGCAAACATCAAGATTCTGGAAAGCCGCTCGGACGAGCTATCCCGCCGCCTCGAAGCAGTCGAGAAGCGCTATCGCGCGCAGTTTTCCGCGCTCGATGCCTTGATGGGAAAAATGCAGACAACCTCCAGCTATCTCTCGCAGCAACTTGCTTCGTTGAGCTTCTAAGTCGCCGCAAAAGGGAAGGAATTTATGTTCGGCTCACCCACCAACCCGGTCAACGCCTACAAGACCGTCGGCATCGAAACGGCAGTGCAGGGCGCCAGCCCGCACCAGTTGATCATCCTGCTGTTCGAAGGCGCCAAGCAGGCGATCATCATCGCCCAGGCGCACTTGCGGAACGGCGAGGTCGGAGAGAAAGGCCTCGCCATCTCAAAGGCGATCGACATCATCCTGAACGGCCTGCGGGTCAGTCTCAACACCGAGGACGGCGGCGAACTGGCGAAGAATCTTTACGCGCTGTACGACTACATGGGGCGCCGCCTCTTGCACGCCAACCTCCATAACGACCCGGCGGCACTCGATGAGGTGCTCGGGCTGCTCACCGAAATCCAAGGGGCCTGGATCGAAATCCGCGACGAGGTCGAGGGGACTGCCGCCAACAAGGCAACGGGCACGGCAGCATGACCGACATGTTGGCAGCCCTGCGTCAACTGACAGACTGCCATCGGCGCCTGACTGCACAAGCCGAAACGCTAGATTGGGATAGCGTACTGATCGAATGGCAGAACGCCGAAAGGCTGTTCGCGGATCTCCAGAACTGTTCGGTCGCGTCACTTACGACGGAACAACGGGGTGAAGCCCGCCTCCTCATGGAAGAGATCCTTGCAGCGCAGCAGACAATGGCGGCCAGGATCAAACCGTGGATGGCACAGGTACAGCCGATGCTGGACTGCTTCGCGCAGAACCGCACCACACCGACGACAGATTCGACCCCGTAACGGATAGCGCTCCTTGCCTTCCGCGAACAGAGGGACGCAGCCGATAGGCCTTAGTTGAGATGATCCCATCGGAAATCGCCAGTCGCCTGCAGCTGACGACCGACGCCGCCGTTCCCCGCGTCCCGACGGCGCAGCAGGTTTCCGACGCGCTCGCCGACCTCGTTCCCGGGCAGCGGGTGCTCGCCGAGATCCAGGCCCTGCTGCCGAACGGCGCCTACCGGGCGCTGGTCAACCAGCGCGACGTGACGCTGGCGCTGCCGTTCTCGGCCAAGGCCGGCGACACGCTCGAACTGGAAGTCGTCGACAACGACGGCCGCCTCGCGCTGGCGCTGGTCGCCCGCCGCGGAGGCCAGGGCGAGGCCGCCGCCGGCGGCGAGCGGCCGGCGGTCGAGACCTCGCTGTCGCGCACGGCGAGCTTCATCGCCGAACTGCTGCCGCGCCGCGAACGCGGCGAGCAGGCGCAGCCGGCGCCGCTCAACGCCAACCAGCCGATCGCCGGCAAGCCGCCGGCCAGCGCCGCGGAACTGGTGCCGCTGCTCCGCCAGGCGATCACGCAGAGCGGCATGTTCTACGAAGCGCATCAATCGCAGTGGGTGCTCAACGCACGGCCGCTGGAAACCCTGCTCAGCCAGCCGCAGGGGCGGCATTCGGCGCTCGCCGGCCCGGTGCCGCCGACCCAGGATTTCCGACCGTCGCCAACACCGACAGCCACGACGGCGACAGCGGCGACGCCAGCGATACAGGAAGCAACCGCTGCGGACACGGCGCCGCGGGCGCTCGCCGCAGCACCGCAGCAAGCGCCGCTGCCCCCCGGACAGCCGGTGGCCCCGGACCTGCTGCCGATCGTCCAGCAACAGCTGGAAGCGCTGGCCACGCAAACCTACGTCTGGCAGGGCCAGGCCTGGCCCGGACAACCGATGCAATGGGAAATCGTCGAGGAGGACGGCGGCCGGCAGGCGGACGGCGAAGCGGAAGCCCCCCCCCTGGCAGACGCGGCTGACGCTGACCATGCCGCAACTGGGCGAGGTGCGTGCCGCGCTGCGCATCGCCGGCGGCGAACTGACGCTGTCGATCTCGGCCGCCTCCGGCGACGCCGCGATGCGCCTGGCGAACGGCGGCGATGCGCTGCGCGGCCAGCTGGCGGCGGCGGGACTCGCGCTCGGCGGATTCACCGTGGGACACCATGAACCCCGACCGGAATGACTCGCTACGCACCGCGGTCGCGCTCGCCTACCGCGAGACCGACGCGGCGCCGCGCGTCGTCGCCAAGGGCCGCGGCCTGATCGCCGAAGAGATCATCGCCCGCGCCAAGGAACACGGGGTCTATGTCCACGAATCGCCGGAGCTGGTCTCGCTGTTGCTGCAGATCGACCTCGACCAGCGCATTCCGCCGCAGCTCTACGTCGCCGTCGCCGAGCTGCTCGCCTGGCTGTACCGCATCGAGCGCGGGGAGAACGCGCCGCCCCCCGACCTGACGCTGCCCCCACCGCCCTGAGCACCGCGGCACGCCGCAGCCGCCGACGGGCGTTTCCGTTCTCCGCCTCGTTGTTTTGCATTAAACTCCCGGGTCACCCGCACGCAATACACGATTCGGAAACAAATACATGTCGGAAAACGAAGTCCCGTCGGGAACGTCCTCGGCATCCAGCAAGCTGGAGCTGGAACAGGAAGGCATCTACGGCAAGTACCTGCTGCATTCCCGAACCGAAATCATCTTCGTGCTGCGGGCCGTGCTGCAGAAAAGCAGCCTGATCACCGTCTATTTCGACCAGGGCCGCTCCTTCCTGCTGACCTCGCTGCTCGACGTCGACGCCGAGCGCGGCACGCTGACCTTCGACATGGGCAGCGACGAGGAGATGAACAACCGCGCGCTGAAGGCCGACCGCTTCGTATTCACCACCTCGCTCGACAAGGTCAAAGTGCAGTTCAGCCTGAAGCGGCTGGAACTGGTCAAGCACGCCAACCGGCCGGCGCTGCGCGGCATCATTCCGGAGAGCGTGCTGCGCCTGCAGCGCCGCGAATACTACCGGCTGACGACGCCGGTCGCCAATCCGGTCCGCTGCAAGCTGACGGTGAAGCGGCCGGACGGCGCGACGGTGCCGATGGAACTGCCGCTGCTCGACATCAGCGGCGGCGGCGTCGGGCTGATGGTCAAGCCGGAGTTCAAGGAGGACTTCCTGGTCGGCACCGGCTTCCGCGACTGCCGCATCGAACTTCCCGAGGAAGGCGTGCTGGTCTGCAACCTGGTCGTGCGCAACGCCTTCGACGTCACCACCAAGAGCGGCAACCAGCACCTGCGCGTCGGCTGCGAATACGAGGACCTGCCGGGCACGCGGCTGACGATGATCCAGCGCTACATCACCCGCGTCGAGCGCGAGCGCAAGGCCCGGCTGTCGGGCATGGAATAAAGCGAAAGGGCCGGCAAGACCGGCCCTTTCAGTTGGCTGCCGCCAGACGCCGTCAGACCTGGATGTTCATCACGTCCTGGTAGGCCGACACCAGCCGGTTGCGCACCTGCACCATCTCCTGGAACGAGACGTTGGCCTTCTGCAGCGCGATCATCACGTCGTGCAGGTTGGCATTGCCGTCGCCGGCGGCAAAATTTGCCGCCAAGGTTTCCGCCTGCTGCTGCGTCTGGTTCACCTGCTCGATCGAATTCTTCAGCACCGTCGCGAAGTCGACGCCCCCCGCCGGGGCCTGCGCCTCCTGCGGTTTCCCGGCGGCCTGCGTGGCCGTCGCCCGCAGCACGCTCAACATCTGGTCGATACCCTTGGTGTCCATGTTCCGGCTCCGTTCAATTCAGGCAGAACTGCAGCAAGCATCGTGCCATCCAGCACTCATTCCTGGAAGAAGCCCTCGTCCTTGTACTGTTTGAGCTTGTAACGCAAGGTCCGTTCCGAAATGCCGAGGCGCTCGATCGCCAGCTTGCGCGAGCCGCCGACCGCCGCCAGCGTCTCCAGGATGTGCTCGCGCTCCAGGTCGCGGATGCTGTCGGCCTTCGCCGGCTCGCCCCGCGCCGGCTCCGTCGGCTCGGCCGCCGCCGGTCGCGGCGCGGCGAGCAGATGCAGGTGCGCCGGCTCGACGACGTCGCCGGGAGCCAGGATCATCGCGCGCTGGATCACGTTCTCCAACTCGCGCACGTTGCCCGGCCAGGCGTGCGCGCACAGCGCCGCCTCCGCCGCCGGCGACAGCACCAGGCCGGCGCGGCCGACGGTGCCGCCGTGCGCAGCGAGGAAATGGCGGGCGAGCGGCACGATGTCGTCCGGCCGCTGGCGCAGCGCCGGGATCGGCAGCGGGAAGACGTTCAGGCGGTAGTAGAGGTCCTCGCGAAAGACGCCGCGCTGCACCGCCTCGGCCATGTCGCGGTTGGAGGTGGCGACGATGCGGATGTTCAGCGCCACCGGCTTCTTGCCGCCGACCCGCTCCACCTCGCGCTCCTGCAGCACGCGCAGGAGCTTGGCCTGCAGCGACAGCGGCATCTCGGTGACCTCGTCGAGCAGCAGCGTGCCGTCCTGCGCCTGCTCGAACTTGCCGGCCTGCGCCTGCTGGGCGCCGGTGAAGGCGCCCTTCTCGTAGCCGAACAGCGTCGCCTCGAGCAGCGTGTCCGGAATCGCCGCACAGTTGATGGCGACGAACGGCCCGTGGCGGCGCGCCGAGTGCTGATGGATGTAGCGGGCGACCACTTCCTTGCCGACGCCCGATTCGCCGGTGAGCAGCACCGTCGCGTCGGTCTGCGCGACGCGCGCCGCCAGCGAGAACAGGTTGCGGCTGGCGGTATCGAAGGCGACCACGCCGGCGTCGTCCTCCGCCTCCGGCAGCTTGTACTTCTCGACGTGCGCGAGCAAGGCCGGCGGCTCGAAGGGCTTCAGCAGGAAGTCGCAGGCGCCGGCGCGCATCGCTTCGACCGCGCGGTCGACATCGGCGTAGGCGGTCATCAGCACCACCGGCAGGTGCGGCCAGTGCGTGCGGATCTCCTTCAGCAGCGCGATGCCGTCCATCGGCATCATGCGCACGTCGCTGACCACCAGCGACACCGCGCGTCCCGAGAGGATCGCCAGCGCCTCGTGCCCGCCCGGCGCCGACAGCACCGTCTTGCCGGCGAGCAGCAGCGTGTCGCAGATCGCCTCGCGCAGGTTGGGGTCGTCCTCGACGACGAGTATCGGCAGTTCCTGGTTCATCCTTGTTCCTGAATATCGGCGACCGTGCCCACCGGCAGGTCGATGACGAATTCGGCGCCGTCGCCGGCGCGCGACGACACCGCAATGCCGCCGCCGTGCGCCCGCGCCACGCCCTGCGCGATCGCCAGCCCGAGGCCGGTGCCGTGCGCCTTGGTCGTGAAGAAAGGCTCGAAGATCCGCTCCTGCTGCTCCGGCGGGATGCCGGGGCCGGTGTCGCGGACGCGGATGCGCACCCGTTTGCCGAGCACTTCGACACCGAGGCCGACCGTCCCGCCCGGCTCGCAGACCTGCAGCGCGTTCTCCAGCAGGTTGAGCAGCGCGCCGGCGAGCGGCTTGCGGCCGCCGACGATTATAGCCGCGCCGGCCTCGCCGTCCCGGCGCAGCGTCACGCCGCGCAGCGCGCACTGCGGCTCCATCGTCTGCGCCGCCTCGGCGAGCAGTTCGCCGAGCGGGATCACCTCGCGCCCTATCTGCTCGCCGCGGGCGAACAGCAGCACGTCCTGGATCAGGCGCTCGAGCCGACGCAGCTGCTCGCTCGCCTTCTCGGCAAAGCGCGCGCGCGCGTCGTCGGCAAGGTCCGGCTTGGCGAGATTGGCGCTGTACAGCAGCGCGGTGGCGAGCGGCGTGCGCAACTGGTGCGCCAGCGACGCCGCCATCTCGCCCATCGCCGCCAGCCGCTGGCTGCGTTCGAGGTTCGCCTTCATCTCGTGCGCCGCGCTGATGTCGTGGATCAGGATGATGCGGCCGCCGGCAGAGGCCAGCGCGCTCTCGGCAAGCGACACGCGGCGGCCGCCGATCGCGAATTCGTCCGGCGGCGCCACCGGCTGCAGCGCGCCGGCCACGCCCTGCCACGCCCGCCCGCACAGATCCTCGCCGAGCATCGCCCGCGCCGCCGGGTTGGCCTCGCTGACGGCGCCCGCCGCGTCGACGACGACGACCCCTGCCGGCAGCGCGTCGAGCAGCAGGCCCAAACGTTCGGAAAGCGCTTCCTTTTCCTCGTACTGGCGACGCAGCTCGCCGTTGGCCACGGCCAGCTCGTCGGTCAGCGACTGCACGCGCGCCTGCAGCCCGGCATAGGCCTGCGTCAGTTCGTGCGACACCTGGTTGAAGACGTCGAAAGCGCGCTGCAGGTCCTGCGCCTTCTCTAATTGCGAGGAATCGGTCATTCGGGGAGAATCCCATGCAGATTGCGGCTACAATAGTAGAATATTTCTCAGAACTTTGCGCTTTTTGCTTGATTAATCGGGAATAAAGGACGGCATGGCGGCAACACCGGAATCCATCGCGGGCGCAGGAGCGGCAGGCAGCACCGGCCGTCTGCAGCAGGCATTTTCCCGCCTGGATAACCAGCAGAAATTGATGTTGATGGTGTCGATCGCCGCGGTGATCGCCCTTTTGGTCGGCAGCGTGCTGTGGTTCAGGCAATCCGATTTCCGCGTCCTTTTCTCGAACATTTCCGAACGCGACGGCGGCGCGATCATCACCGCGCTCGAACAGCTCAACGTTCCCTACAAGTTCTCCGAAGGCGGCGGCGCCATCCTGGTGCCGAGCAACCGCGTGCACGAGGTGCGCCTGCGGCTCGCCTCGCAGGGACTGCCGAAAGGCGGCTCAGTCGGCTTCGAGCTGATGGAGAACCAGAAATTCGGCATCAGCCAGTTCGCCGAGCAGGTGAACTACCAGCGCGCGCTGGAAGGCGAACTGTCGCGGACGATCCAGTCGATCGCCGCGGTCCAGGGCGCGCGCGTGCATCTGGCGATTCCCAAGCCGACTGTCTTCGTGCGCGAGGAACAGAAGCCCTCGGCCTCGGTGCTGCTCAGCCTCTACCCGGGCCGCGCGCTGGAGCCGGCGCAGATCGCCGGCATCCAGAACCTGGTCGCCTCCAGCGTGCCGCAGATGCCGACCGCCAACGTCGCCGTCCTCGACCAGAGCGGCGCGGTGCTGTCGCAGCTGAAGAGCAAGCTGATGGATGCCGGCCTCGACCCGACCCAGGTGAAGTACGTCCACGAAGTCGAAAGCGCGGTGATCAAGCGCATCGAGGACATCCTGACGCCGATCGTCGGCCCCGGCAACGCCAAGGTGCAGGTCGCCGCCGACATCGACTTCTCGCAGAGCGAGCAGACGGCAGAAACGCACAAGCCGAACACGACGCCGCCGGACATCGTCGTCCGCAGCCAGCAGACCGCGGAGACGGCGAGCGGCACCTCGACGCCGGCAGTCGGCGTCCCGGGCGCCCTCTCCAACCAGCCGCCGGTACCGGCCACTGCGCCGCTGACGCAGCCGGCCGTACCCGGTGCGGCACCGGCAGGGGCGACGGCCAACCTCGGCGCGCCGGGCCAGATCAACGCCGCCGGCGTGCAGGCGCCGATCGCCAGCATCGGCCAGCCGGTCGCGACCACCAAGAACGCGACGATCAACTACGAGGTCGACCGCACGATCCGCCACACCAAGCAGTCGGCCGGCGTCGTCCGCCGGCTGTCGGCGGCGGTGGTGGTGAATCACCGCAAGGAGATCGGCAAGGACGGCAAGCCGGCGACGAAGCCGCTTACCGACAACGAGCTGAAGCAGATCAACGACCTCGCGCGCGAGGCGATGGGCTTCAGCAAGGACCGCGGCGACACGCTGTCGGTAGCGAACGCGTCGTTCACCGCCGTCGAGCGCGCCGACGACGGCCTGCCGCTGTGGAAGGATCCGGACCTGCTGTCGCTGCTCAAGGACCTGATCAAGTACGGCGCGATCGCCGGCATCATCGCCTACCTGCTGCTCAAGGTGGTGAAGCCGCTGATCACGCTGATGCTGACGCCGCGCCCGGGCGAGCACGCCGCCCGCGGCGCCGCCGCCTACGGCGCGATGGCCGAGGAAGCGGGAGAAGGCGGACCGACGCCGTTCGAAGACAAGCTGGACCGGGCGCGCGGCGTCGCCGAGCAGGACCCGAAGGTCGTCGCCAACATCATCAAGGATTGGACCGGCTCCAATGCCAGCTGACGAAGGCATCGAAAAGGCCGCGATCCTGCTCATCTCGCTGGGCGAGGAACGGGCGGCGGAAGTGCTCAAGCACCTCGGTCCGCGCGAGGTGCAGAAGATCGGCCACGCCATGGCGGCGCTGCGCTCGGTGCCGCGCACCCGCGTCGAGACGGTGCTCGACGACTTCCACAAATCCGCCGGCGAATCGGCGGCGGTGCATATCGATACCGACGCCTACATCCGCTCGGTGCTGACCAAGGCGCTCGGCGACGACAAGGCCTCCAACCTGATCTCGCGCATCCTGCAGGGCGGCGATACCGCCGGCATCGAGGGCCTGAAGTGGATGGATGCGCCGACGGTGGCCGACCTGATCAAGAACGAGCACCCGCAGATCATCGCCACCATCCTCGTGCACCTCGAGCACGACCATTCCAGCGAGATCCTCAACCAGTTCACCGAGCGCCTGAGGAACGACGTCGTCCTCCGCATCGCGACGCTCGAGGGCATCCAGCCGACGGCGCTGAAGGAGCTGAACGAGGTCATGCTGCGCATCCTCTCCGGCTCGTCGAACCTGAAGAAGGCGGCGATGGGCGGCGTACGGCCGGTCGCCGAGATCCTCAACTTCATGGGCACCGCCAACGAGACCTCGGTGCTCGACGCGATCCGCGAATACGACCCCGACCTCGCGCAGAAGATCCTCGACGAGATGTTCGTCTTCGAGAACCTGCTCGACCTGGAAGACCGTTCGATCCAGCTGCTGCTGCGCGAGATCCAGTCCGATTCGCTGATCCTGGCGATGAAGGGCGCCTCGCCCGAGCTGCGCGAGAAGATCTTCAAGAACATGTCGCAGCGCGCCGCCGAGATGCTGCGCGAGGACCTCGAAGCACGCGGCCCGGTGCGCGTCTCCGAGGTCGAGGCGGAGCAGAAGGAAATCCTCAAGATCGTCCGCCGCCTCGCCGACGAGGGGCAGATCGTCCTCGGCGGTGCCGGCGGCGAGCAGATGATCTAAGCTGCAGTTCATGTCCTCCGGCTTCATCCCCAAGGAAAAGCTCTCCGCCTACGAGCGCTGGGAACTCGGCGCCTTCGACGACGGCAAGCCGGGCGGACTGGTGCCGCCGGCCGGCGAAGCACCGCCCGCCGACGAAGCGCCGGCGATTGCGCTGCCGACCGCGGAGGACGTCGAGCGCATCCACAACGAGGCCTACGCCAGCGGCCACGCCGCCGGACTGGAGGCCGGCCGCGCCGCCGGCCACGCCGAGGGTCTCGCGCTGGCACAGGCGGAAGCCGCGCAGATCGCCGCGCTCGGCGACAACCTGCGGCAGCAGCTGCAGCAGTTCGACCAGCAGGTCGGCGAGACGCTGCTCGCGGTCGCCGTCGAGATCGCTGCGCAGGTACTTCGGCAAAGCCTGCGCGTGCGCCCGGAGCTGCTGCTGCCGATCGTGCGCGAGGCGCTGGCGGCAATGTCACTGCACAACGGCCACCCGGCGCTCTACCTGAATCCCGCCGACGCCGCGCTGGTGCGCACGCACCTCGGCGAGCAGCTGGCGCACAACGGCTGGCGCATCATCGAGGACGGCA
The DNA here is from genome assembly GCF_016858125.1 of Azospira restricta. Classification (NCBI taxonomy): domain Bacteria; kingdom Pseudomonadati; phylum Pseudomonadota; class Betaproteobacteria; order Rhodocyclales; family Rhodocyclaceae; genus Azospira; species Azospira restricta. The sequence continues at coordinate 1,859,892 of NZ_CP064781.1, read as the reverse complement.
GCATCACCGCCGGCGGCTGCCGCGTCGAGGCCGGCGCCAGCGAAGTCGACGCAACGCTGGAAACGCGCTGGCGGCGCGTCCTCGAGGCGATCGGCACCAGCGGCGAATGGCTGGAGCCAAAACCGTGAGCGCGCCGGCTCGGCCGCCCGCCGGGCGAGCCCATCGGCCCGCGGCGAGGATGGCGCAGGACGGCAGGCGGAGGGCCCGGTGAGCGACGGGCTGCCCAACCACGCCGCCGGCTGGCGCGACTTCCTCGAACAGTGCCGCGGCGCAGCGGAAGACGCCAGCCCCATCCTCAGCAGCGGCCACCTGACGCGGATCAACGGCCTGGTCATGGAGGCGAGCGGCCTCAAGCTGCCGCTCGGCAGTTCCTGCCGCATCACCCCGATCGGCGGCACGCCGGTCGAGGCGGAGGTGGTCGGCTTCGCCGGCGAGAAGCTGTTCCTGATGCCGTCCGAGGACGTCTACGGTCTCTCCCCCGGCGCTCGCGTCACCGCCTACGAGACGCGCACGCCGCTGCCGAAGATCGGCAGGCCGCGGCTGCAGCGGCGGCGGATCATCGACCGCGCCAAGCTGATGCCGGTCGGCGACGCGCTGCTCGGGCGCATCGTCGACGCCGCCGGCCGCCCGCTCGACCAGCACGGCCCGCTCCATACCGACACGCTGCGCCCGCTGCAGAGCCGGCCGATCAACCCGATGTCGCGGGCACCGATCACGCAGACGCTGGACGTCGGCGTCCGCGCCATCAACGCGCTGCTGACCGTCGGCCGCGGCCAGCGCATGGGCCTGTTCGCCGGTTCCGGCGTCGGCAAGTCGGTGCTGCTCGGGATGATGGCGCGCTACACCGAGGCGGAAGTGATCGTCGTCGGCCTGATCGGCGAACGGGGGCGCGAGGTGAAGGAATTCATCGAGCAGATCCTCGGCGAGGAGGGCCTGCGCCGCGCCGTCGTCGTCGCCGCGCCGGCCGACGTCAGCCCGCTGATGCGGCTGCAGGGCGCCGCCTACGCCACCAGCATCGCCGAGTATTTCCGCGACCAGGGCCGGCAGGTGCTGCTGATCATGGATTCGCTGACCCGCTACGCGATGGCGCAGCGCGAGATCGCGCTCGCCGTCGGCGAGCCGCCGGTGACCCGCGGCTATCCACCGTCGGTCTTCGCCCGCCTGCCGCAGCTGGTCGAGCGCGCCGGCAACGGCCCCGAGGGCGGCGGCTCGATCACCGCCTTCTACACCGTGCTTGCCGAAGGCGACGACCAGCAGGACCCGATCGCCGACTCCGCGCGCGCGATCCTCGACGGCCACATCGTGCTCTCGCGCACGCTCGCCGACGCCGGCCACTACCCGGCGATCGACATCGAACAGTCGATCTCGCGGGCGATGGTGAACCTGATCGACGACGGCCACCTCGACGCGATCCGCCGCTTCAAGCAGCTCTATTCGCGCTACCAGCGCTCGCGCGACCTGATCAGCGTCGGCGCCTACGTCGCCGGCAGCGACCCGCTGCTCGACCAGGCGATCGCGCAGTACCCGCTGTTCGAGCGTTTCCTGCAGCAGAACCTGTCCGAGCAGTCGGCCAGCGCCGACAGTGTCGGCGGCCTGCGCCAGCTGTTCGGTCTCGCCGCCTGAGGCCCGCCGGACACGACGCAATCCGCGCAGGCAATGTCGGCGTCGCAGTTCTAAAATGAGACATCCAGACGGCCCTTCCCGATGAGCAAACCCTTCGCCCTGCAGACCGTGCTCGAACTGATGCAGCGTCGCGCCGACGACGCCACGCAGCAGCTGGCGCGCCTGATCGCCGCCGAACAGGACGCGAAGGCCAAGCTCGACCTCCTCTGCCAGTACCGCGAGGAATACGCCGGCCGCTTCCAGGCGTCGGCGCAGGCCGGCATGGCGCCGCTGCAATGGAAGAACTTCCAGGATTTCCTCGCCCGTCTCGACGACGCCATCGCACAGCAGCAGCAGGCGGTGATCCAGTCCCGCCACAAGACCACCGCCGGCCAGGCGCACTGGCAGGCGCAGCGGGTCCGCCTGAAGGCCATCGACACGCTGTCGGTCCGCCACTCCCGCGCCGAGGAGGCGAAGGAGAACCGGCGCGAGCAGAAGGCCATCGACGAGTTCGCGGCCCGCAAGCACCTCAAAGAGGACACCTGACGACGCTGGCACGGCGTTTGCTGATGGCGAAGCGAACCTTCGTCCGTGGAGTCACCGCAATGCCAACTGCCGTCGCCGCTATCCCGTTGCCGGGCCTGCCCACTGCCATCGCTGCATCGACAGGAAGCGGCGCGGACGCCGCCGGTGTCGATTTTGCGGCGCTGCTGCTCGGCCAGTTGGCCGGCGACATCGCCAAGCAGATTCTGCCGGCAAGCGCAATCGATGGCACGGACGCCACGCTGCCCGCCGAGGCCAGTTCCGATACCGCCGGCACCGACATGGCCGGCGCCGGCGATCCGACGCTACTGCTGGCGGCGATGGGACTGGTCCTCGACCCGCGCGCGCCGCAAGCCGGCGGTGCCCCGAGCACCAACGGCGGGAGCCCGCCACCGCTCGCCGCGGCGAACCTGACGCAATCCACGGCAGCTGCCGAGCTATCGGCAGCGACTCCGGCCACACCGACGGCCGCAGCCGCCGCCCCGACAGGCGACGACGGCAAGCCAGCGCCATTCGCCGCCACAGCCGCAGCGCAGGCGCCGGCAAACTTTGCCGCCGTCGAGCAAAAGCTTGCCGAATCGACGGCGGCGATTGCCGAAGCGCCGACGCACGCCGTGCCGACGCCGGCGACGCCGCACGCGCCGACGCGCACCGGCGCCGACGCGCTGCAGCTGGCAACGCCAGTACGGGATCCGGCTTGGCCCGGCGAATTCAGCCAGAAGATCGTCTGGATGGCGACGCAGGACCGGCAAAATGCCCAAATCACCCTCAACCCGCCGCAAATGGGGCCGATAGAAATATCGTTGAGCGTGAAGAACGACCAGGCGAGCGCGGTCTTCGTCTCGGCCAACGCCGAGGTGCGCGAGGTGATCGAAGCCGCGCTGCCGCGGCTGCGGGAAATGCTGGCCGGCGTCGGCGTCGAGCTGGGACAGGCCAACGTCAGCGCCGAGTCCTTCCGCCAGGCGCAGCAGCAGTTCGCAGGTGAGCGCGGCACCGCCGGCACTAGCGGCGGGCACGACGAGGGCCACAGCGGCAGGATGGACGCCGGAAGCGGGGCGACGCGCGCTGCGCTCCGTGCCGGCAACGGCCTGGTCGATACGTTCGCCTGACGACGCAGCACACGTGAAGGGGACGGCATGCCGGCCGCCGCGAACCTGCGGCCGGGCATCCGGGTAGGGGGCGCGCTACAATGCGCGCGAAACACTAGAGGGATTTGCAATGGCCAAAGAAGAAAAAGCCGCCGACACCGCTGACGCACCGCCGAAGAAGAGCAAGAAGCTGCTCATCATCATCGTCGCCGCGGTGCTGCTGCTCGTCCTGATCGGCGGCGGTGCCGCCTTCCTGCTGCTGAAGAAGAGCGGCGACGCGGCCGAAGGCGACGAGGTCGCCGCCGAAACCGACAAGGGCAAGAAGAAGAAAGCGGAAAAGGAGGCACCGCCGGTCTATATTCCGATGGAGCCGTTCACCGTCAATCTGGTCCCGGAGACCGGCGAGCAGTACCTGCAGGTCACCATCAGCGTCGAGGCGGAGGACGCCGCGGTCGCCGAGAAGCTCAAGCAGTACATGCCGAAGCTGCGCCATGAGATCATGAACATCCTGTCGTCGAAGAAGCCTTCCGAGATCGCCACGCGCGATGGCAAGAAGCTGCTTGCGGACGAGATCAAGGCAACGATCAACGGCATCGTCGACGTCGAGCCGGCGAAGGGCAAGGCGAGCGAAGGCGCGGTGCGCGCGGTGTTGTTCACCACCTTCATCATCCAGTAAGCCATGGCCCAGGACTTTCTTTCCCAGGAAGAAGTCGACGCCCTGCTCAAGGGCGTCACCGGGGAAACCGACGAGCCGGAAGCGCAGGCCGAGGAAGGCAGCGGCCCGCGCAACTACAACCTCGGCACGCAGGAAAGGATCGTCCGCGGGCGCATGCCCACGATGGAGCTGATCAACGAGCGCTTCGCCCGTTATCTGCGCATCGGCCTGTTCAACTACATGCACCGCAACGCCGAGATCTCGGTGGGGCCGATCAAGGTGCAGAAGTACAGCGAGTTCATCCGCAACCTGGTGGTCCCGACCAACCTCAACCTGGTTGCGGCAAAGCCGCTGCGCGGCACCAGCCTGTTCATCTTCGACCCGAACCTGGTCTTCCTCGTCGTCGACAACATGTTCGGCGGCGACGGCCGCTTCCACACCCGCGTCGAAGGCCGCGACTTCACGATGACCGAGCAGCGCATCATCCAGGGCATGCTCGACGTCGTCTTCGCCGAATACGGGCGCTCGTGGAAGCCGGTGCACGACCTCAAGTTCGAGTACATCCGCTCCGAGATGAATTCGCAGTTCGCGAACATCGCGACGCCGTCGGAAATCGTCGTATCGACGACCTTCTCGATCGAGTTCGGCGGCGCCGCGGCGGAAATGCACATCTGCTTCCCGTACTCGATGCTCGAGCCGATCCGCGACCTGCTCTACAGCAGCATGCAGAGCGACCAGCTGTCGACCGACAAGCGCTGGATCACCACGCTCCGGAAGCAGCTGCAGAGCGCCGAGGTGGAGATCACGGCGGAACTGACCCATGCCACGCTGACGCTGGGGCAGATCCAGAAAATGAAGGTCGGCGACGTGATTCCGGTCGCCATCCCGGACACGATCATCGCCAAGGTGGATAGCGTGCCGCTGCTGGAATGCACTTTCGGCCAGCAGCAGGGTCAATACGCGATCAAGGTGGAACGCTTCATCGCTTCCGAGAAGCAGGAATCGACGCAAGGGGAACAGCATGTCTGAGGATACCGAGAACCTCGCCGGCGGCGCGGAAGACGCGATCAGCGAGGACGACTGGGCGGCCGCGATGGCCGAGCAGGCGATCGCCGAGTCCGGCGCCGCGGCGGCCCAGCAGGCTGCCGCACCGGCGCAGATCTTCCAGAACTTCGGCGGCGAGCCGGGCAAGGGCTCGGTGATGAACGAACTCGAGCTGATCCTGGACATCCCGGTCCATATCACCGTCGAGCTCGGCCGCACCAAGCTGACGATCAAGAACCTGCTGCAGCTCGCGCACGGCTCGGTGGTCGAACTCGACGCAATGGCCGGCGAGCCGCTCGACGTGCTGGTCAACGGCACGCTGATCGCACAGGGCGAGGTCGTCGTCGTGAACGAGAAGTTCGGCATCCGCCTGACCGACATCATCACCCCCGCCGAGCGCATGCGCAAACTCGGCCGCTGAGCCGGCCGGCCGCCGTTGCCGGTTTCGCCGCGGGGCGCCTTGCATTAAGATAGGCCCCCGTGACCTCCCTGCCCCCGCCCCGCTTTCCGACCGTCCGCTGCGGCCGCCTCGCCGCGCTCGCCGCCGGCGTGCCGGCCTTGTCCGTCGCCGCCGCCGAGGCCGCGGCGCCCGGCGTCTCGGCGGGCACGATGCTGCAGACCTTCGCCATGCTCGCGCTGCTGCTCGCGCTGTTCGTCGGCGCCGCCTGGCTGACCAGGCGGCTCAACGGCGGCCGCGGCCTGATCGGCGGCCAGGGACCGCTGCGCATCGTCGGCGCGCTGGCACTCGGACCGCGCGAACGCATCCTGCTGGTCGAGGTCGAGGACACCTGGCTGGTGATCGGCATCGCCCCCGGCCAGATGCGCACACTGCACACGCTGCCGAAGGGCAGCCTGCCGCCACCGGCGACCGTCGGCGACGGCCAGTTCGGCCAGTGGCTCAAGCACTTTCGGAATCCCCCCCACGATGCGAAGGACTGATGCGATGCGGCGACGCCTGCTGCCGCTGCTGCCGGCGCTGCTCGCCGCGGCCCCGCTCGACGCGCTGGCACAGGCGCTGCCGGCGCTGACCAGCACCCCCGGCCCCGGCGGCGCCACCACCTGGTCGCTGTCGATCCAGACGCTGCTGACGCTGACCGCGCTGACCTTCATCCCGGCGGCGCTGCTGATGATGACCGGCTTCACGCGCATCATCATCGTCTTCTCGCTGCTGCGGCACGCGCTCGGCACGCAGACCTCGCCGCCGAACCAGGTGCTGGTCGGGCTGTCGCTGTTCCTCACCTTCTTCGTCATGGCGCCGGTCGCCGACCGCATCTACAGCGAGGCCTACCTGCCGCTGTCCGAGAACCGGATCAGCCTGCAGCAGGCCGCGGACCGCGCCGCGGTGCCGCTGCGGGGCTTCATGCTGAAGCAGACGCGCGAGGCCGACATCGGTCTCTTCGCCCGCCTCGCGCGCATCGAGAAGATCGAGAAGCCGGAGGACACGCCGATGCGCGTGCTGATCCCGGCCTTTGTCACCAGCGAGCTGAAGACCGCGTTCCAGATCGGCTTCATCATCTTCATCCCCTTCCTGGTGATCGACATGGTTGTCGCCAGCACGCTGATGTCGATGGGCATGATGATGATGTCGCCGGTGATGGTGGCGCTGCCGATGAAGCTGATGTTGTTCGTGCTCGTCGACGGCTGGCACCTGGTCGTCGGCTCCCTGGTGCAGAGCTTCGCCACATGACGCCGCAGACGGTCATGGAAATCGGCCGCCAGGCGCTCGAGATCACGCTGCTGGTGTCGGCGCCGCTGCTCATGGCGGCGCTGGTCACCGGCCTGATCATCAGCATCTTCCAGGCGGCGACGCAGATCAACGAATCGACGCTGTCGTTCATCCCGCGCCTGGTGGTGATGTTCATCACGCTGATCTTCGCCGGACCGTGGATGCTGCAGTTGCTGATCGACTACATCCGCCGGCTGTTCGACAGCATTCCCGGCCTCGTCGGATGATCTCGCTGACCAGCGCGCAGCTCGACGCCTGGATCGCGGCCTACTTTTTCCCGCTCGCCCGCATCCTGGCCCTGCTCGCCGCCGCGCCGCCGTTCTCCAACGCCGCTTTGCCGCGCCGCGTACGCCTGATCCTCGGCCTGGCGATCACGCTGGCACTGGCGCCGGCGCTGCCGCCGATCCCGCCGGTGCCGCCCGGCTCCGGCGCCGGGCTGGCGATCCTCGCCCAGCAGATGCTGATCGGCTTCGCGATGGGTTACGCAATGCGCCTGGTGGTCGCGGCGATCGACTTCGCCGGCGAAGTCATCGGCCTGCAGATGGGCCTCGGCTTCGCCACCTTCTACGATCCGGACAGCGCCTCGCAGACGCCGGTGCTCGCCGAATTCATCGCCATGCTCGGCATCCTCGTGCTGCTCTCGATCAACGGCCACCTGATGATCCTGGCGACGCTGGCGCAGAGCTTCGTCGCGCTGCCGATCGGCGCCACCACGCTCGCCGCCGCCACCTGGTCGAACCTCGCCCACGCCGGTGCGGTCGTCTTCGCTTCCGGCCTGATGCTCGCGCTGCCGGCGGTCGCCGCGCTGCTGATCGTCAACATCGCGCTCGGCGTGCTGACGCGCGCGGCGCCGCAGCTCAACCTGTTCGCCGTCGGTTTCCCGATCACGTTGATCGGCGGTTTCGTGATGCTGATCCTCAGCCTCGGCTATCTCGCGGCACCGCTGACGCAGCTGTTCGAGCACGGCCTGCAGGCCATGCTCGGGCATTTCGTTCCCGCCCGCTAACGGCGGCCGGGCGCCGTCTCTGCGCGCACCAGCTGGACGATGCCGTGCGAGTAGCGCTGGGCGACCGGCGTGCTCGACTCGATCCCCTCGCTGTAGTCGACAATGCGGTAGCCGGCGTAGCCGCGTTCGTACTGCAGCTGTACCGCGCGCCGCTTGAGCACGTTCATCGCCTCGCCGTCGCCGCCGACGCGGAAGCGCTTGGCGAGCAGGCGCACGTAGTAGGTTTCGCCGTCGAGCTGCGCCTCCTCGACGCTCCAGTTCGGCGCGAAGGGCTGGTAGACGAAGTACAGCACCAGCGGCGTCCGCAGGATCGGCAGCTGGTCGAGCGAATTGTCGAGGATGCCCTTCAGCGACCAGGCGACGGCCGGCGCCGCGATCAGTTCCTCGTAGGTGTAGGACAGGCTCGACGCCACTTGCACCTTGCCCTCGCTCGGCACCACCGAGCCGCTCGGCGGCACGTTCGGCACCGACGAGCAGCCGGCCGCCGCGGCGACGACGCCGCCCGCCAGCAGCAGGGCGCGGGTGAGGCTCATAGGATGCTGAACAGGCTCATGCCCGAGATCTGGGCGAAGGACTTCTGCGCCGCTTCCAGCTGCGTCTGCTGTTGCGTGAATTTCGAGATTGCCTCCGCATAGTCGAGATCCTGGAGGTCGGAAAGCGCGGTGGCGTACTGCAGATCGATGTCCTGGGAGGTGTTCGTCAGCGATTCCAGCTCGCGGAGGCGGGAACCGACGTCAGCGCGTATGCGGCTGACGTTGTCGAGCATCCGGTCGAGGTTCAGGTGCTCGGCCGCCATCCGGTTGCTGAACTCGGTTACCGAGTAGGACGCCGTACCGACCGGCGTGCGCAGCGCGGCAACGAGATTCTGCATCGTCGAAAAAATGCTCTGCGAAGCGCTCGGGTCGACGGTGAAGGTATCCCCGACGGCCGGCGTTCCCCGGATCACGACCTGCGCCCCGGAAAAGGAAATCGCCTGCCCCGGCGCAAAGGTCGGCGAGCTGGCATAGACGGCCGCGGTCGTCACGCCGACGACCTGATAGCCCCCGCCGGCCAGGAACTCGACGCGGAAGCCGGCACCGCCCTCGGCGTTGACGCCAGCCGCCCATGCGGTGGGGTCGAGCACGGAGCCCGCATCGATGACGCCGGTACCCTGGTTGATCAGGGCGCCGTTGCCGCCGACGCCGGTAACGAAGGTCCCGTTGCCGGTACGCACGTCCATGAAAAGATTGGCGCCGGAGACATTGGTCGGCATCAGGCGAGAGGCGCCGACCTGCAGCAGGCGCTCCCCCTCGTCGCCGGAATAGGCCACCGGCGGCTGGGTCGCCGGCGGTACCGGTGGCGACGATCCGTTGATCGAGAACGGTCGGGTCATTCCCTGGTAGCCGGAGAACAAAAACTGGCCGCTGCCGTCGGCGGTATTCGCAATGCCGAGCAGTTCGTCGAGCCGGATTTCCAGTTCCTCGGCGAAGAAGCCGCGCTCGGCGTCGGTGAGGACGGTATTCCCGGCCTGAATGATCCTTTCCCGGACGCTCTGCAGCACGTTCCCCAACGATTCCAGATTGGCTTCGACGATGTTCAGCTGCGCGCGCGCGTTGCCCTGATTGTCGATGTATTGGCCACCGATTTCCTTCGTTTGCGAAAGCACCAGCGCCTGCGCCGCCGCCACCGGGTCATCCTGCGGCGTCAGCACCCGGCGCCCGGTCGATAGTTGGTTCTGCAGGGTGTACAGCCCCTGCTGGTTGCGCTGGATGCCGAGAACCCCCGCGTCATAGATCTGGCTGGTACTGATTCGCATGGTGCTTCTCCGTTCAGGCGCGGATCGACAGGATCACGTCGAAGAGCCGGCTGCCGATGTCGATGACTTTCGCCGAGGCCTGATAGGCCTGCTGGAAGCGCAACAGGTTCGCCGCTTCTTCGTCGAGGTTCACTCCCGACAGCGCATCGCGGGAATTCTGCGCCTGCTTGAGAAGCGCCGACTGCGCCTCCGCTGTCACCTGGATTTCCCGGGTCTTGTTGCCGGCGTCGCTGACCAGACGAGAATACGCCACCTGGTAATTGGCGGTGCCGCCGGCGACCGTTCCCTGCGTCTGCAGTTGCCCCAGTGCAAGGGCGTTACGGCTGTCGGAAACGCCCGCGCTGTTGCGCAGGATGTTGAAGGAATCGCCGTTGTTCGGCGTTCCGGAGATGGTGAAGCTCAGGCCGGAAAGCGTTACGGTCGCTCCGGAAGTATAGGGAACGGTATCCGTCGGCGCCGTGATCGTATAGGAGGTCGTCACGCCGTTGACGGTGACGGTGACCGGGCCATTCGGGAAATTCGCCAAATTGCCGCCGTTGTAGTCAATGCTTATCGGCAGGCTGGCAAGCGAATACAGGTTCGGCGCCAGCGTCGGATCAGGGGTGATGGTGCCGGCAGAAATCTGGGCACTCCCCGTGTTCCCGGCATCCGTGGTTGTGCGAATCGGCAGCGCGGCGGCGATCAGCCGCGGATCGGCGGCGATCGACGTATTGACGAGGATGTTCCTGGCCACATCGCGGGTCGGCTGGATCAGATAGCTGTCGCCGGTGCTGTAGCCGGCGCCGTCGTCGCTCAGCGTGAATCCCTGCGGATCCGTCGCCAGGGCGGTGTTGATGGCGGCGATGCTGCCCCCCGACCAGGTCTTGTTGTCGGAGAGGCGGGTCAGCGTGAGCGTCCCCGCATTGTAGGTCAGCTGATAGTCGCTGCCCGTCAGGTCCGTATAGAAGTTGCTGCCGTTGAACGGCGGCGGGCTGGTAAAGTCGGCCGACACCGTCGCCGAACCGCTCGCATTCCTGGAGTTGGCAACCACCTTCGGCCCCGAAAAGCTGAAAAGGTCGCCGACGAACGAGCCCTCTCCCACTGCCTGGCCGAGCAGGTTCTGGCCCAGCGCATGCTGGGCGTTCATCGTCTGCGCCAGCGTCGCTGCGATGCGGCCGAGGTCGTTGGTGGCGCGATCCAGCGTTTCACTGCGGAAATTGAGCAGGCCGGCGAGCGCACCGCCGGTGATCAGATTTTCCGGGAGTTCCTGCACCGCGCCGGCGGTCTTGATGCCGACAACGATGCGCGAAATGTCGGCGTACGCCGCCTGCGCGACCAGTTCGGTGACCTGGGTGCCGACCACCAGTTGCTGCCCGGTGCCGAAAAAGACGTTGTAGGTACCGTCGCTATTGACGGTGGAGCGCACCTCGACCAGCTCGTTCAGTTGGCTCATCAGATGATCGCGCTGGTCGAGCAGGTCGTTCGCCGGCGCCAGCGTCGTGGCTTGCGCCAGCACGATGCGCTGGTTGAGTTCGCCGATCTGCCGCGCATACGAGTTGATCGAGGCGACGGTCGCCGTGATCTCGGTACCCACCCCTTCGCGCAGCTCAACCAGCCGCGCTTCCATGCTCTGGAAGCGCGAAACGAGTGCTTCCGCCGACGAAACCATCGACTGCCGTGCGGCCAGCGAAGCCGGATTGGCGGCGACGTCCTGAATGCCGCGGAAATAGTCCTGCAACGCCGGCGACAGGCCGGCGCTCTGGTCAGCCAGCATGTTGTCGATCTGCTTGATCTGCGCGTAGTAGGCGTCCAGTTCGCTGACCGAGCTCTGCGCCGTATTCACCTGGTTGACCAGCGTCTGGCTGTACAGGCGCTCGATCGCCGAGACGCTCGTTCCCTGGCCGACGAAGCCGGAGCCGGTGGCGACCGGGATGTTCGTCGTCTGGATGATGCGCTGTCGTGAATACCCCTCGGTACTGGCATTGGCGATGTTGTGCTCGGTCGTCAGCAGGCCCAGCTGCGCCGCCCTGATGCCGGAAATACCGATGCTGAAAATTCCTGTGCTCATGGATGACCTCGATTTCCATGTTTAACGGCATCCGCGCCGTATTGTTTAGCCGCAGCGAACAGTCCCGGCGCTCAGCCGACCAGCGCCTGGCGCAGCGTGCTGCCGTTGATGATCCGGGACAGCTTGTCCGCGTACATCGGATCGGTCGCGTAACCGGCCTGCTGCAACGAACGTGCAAAGGCCGTGCCATCCTGCTGGCCGAGCACGCCGGCGAAGCGCGGGTTGCCCGAAAGCAGGGTCGCGTAGTCGCGGAAGGCCTCGGCGTACGAGCCGTAGGCGCGGAACTTCTCGCGCGCCGGTTGGGCGACGCCGTTCACGTATTCGGTGGTCGCCGCCTCGACCGACTCGCCCTGCCAGCTCCTGCCGGCCTTGATCCCGAACAGGTTGTGGCTGCTCGAGCCGTCGCCGCGGCGGATTTCGCTCTTGCCCCAGCCTGACTCCAGCGCCGCGTGCGCAACCAGGAAATGCGCCGGCACGCCGGTGCTGCGGCTGGCCTCGACGGCGTGCGGCCAGACGCGATTGACGAAGTCGCGGGCGCCCTGCGACAGCGGCCCCGGCGCGACCGGCAAGGTCGCCGCAGCCGCGGCCGCCTCGCCGGCAACGCGACCGGCAACTCTTTCCGCGCCGACGATCGCCCCGGCGGGAATCGCCGCCCGCCCCGAAAACGCGCGCAGGCCGTCGACCGCGGCCGCTTGCGGAACGGCGTCGGCGGACGTCACGCCGAGCGTGCGCCCGAGCTGGGCCTCGATCAGACGGGCGAAGCCGACCTGGCCGCTGGCACCGAGCTGCTGCGCCAGCTGCTGGTCGAGCACGCTGGTGTAGAAGCGCGTGGCATCGCTGTTGAAGAGACCGTCGGACGGCGTCGCGTCGCGCATGCTCTTCATCACCATCTGCAGGAACATGCCCTCGAACTGCTGCGCCGCCTGCTTGAGGCCGGCCTTCGGATCCTGCTGGATCTTCGCGCGCAGGTCCTGCGTGGACTTCAGGTCGAGCACGAAGCGCTGGCTGGCGATGTCTTCCGGCTTCATCGGCGGTACCCCGGCGGCGGACTCAGATGATTTCCAGCTCGGCGCGCAGCGCGCCGGCGGCCTTCATCGCCTGCAGGATGGCGAGCAGGTCCTGCGGATTGGCGCCGAGCGCATTCAGTGCCTTGACCACGTCGGCGAGGTTGGCGCCGGCCTTGACGTTCATCAGCGCACCGGCGTCCTGCCGGATCTGGATGTCGGCGCGCTCGGTCACCACCGTCTGCCCGCCGGACAGCGGCGCCGGCTGGCTGACGCCGGGCTCGCTGCTGACCGTCACCGAAAGGTTGCCGTGCGCGACCGCGCAGTTGTCGATGGTCACCGCCTGGTTCATCACCACCGAGCCGGTGCGCGGATTGACGATGACCTTGGCCACCGTCTGCATCGGCCGCACTTCGAGGTTCTCGATGCGGCCGATGAAGGCGACGCGGGCGTCCGGCGCGTCCGGCGCCAGCACGCGGATCTGGCGGCCGTCGAGCGCCTCGGCAACCGGCCCCATCTCGCGGTTGATGACCTCGACCACGCGCTTGGCGGTGCCGAAGTCGGTCTGGTTCAGTTCGTAGCTGACGTAGGGCCCCTGGCCGACCGAGGTCGGCACCGCGCGCTCGACGGTGGCGCCGGCGGCGATGCGGCCGGCGGAGAGATGGTTGACCTGCGCCTTGCTACCGCCGGCGGATGCGCCGGCGCCGCCGACCAGCACGTTGCCCTGCGCCATCGCGTAGATCTGCCCGTCGGCGCCCTTCAGCGGCGTCATCAGCAGCGTGCCGCCGCGCAGGCTCTTGGCGTTGCCGATCGACGACACGGTGATGTCGATCGCCTGTCCCGGGCGGGCGAAGGCCGGCAGGCTGGCGGTGACGACCACCGCGGCGACGTTCTTCAGCTGGATCGTGCTCGCCTTGTCGAGCGGCAGGTTGGCGCCGAGTTGCGACAGCATGTTCAGCGTCGCCTGCGTGGTGAACGGGGTCTGCGTCGTCTGGTCGCCGCTGCCGTCGAGGCCGACCACCAGGCCGTAGCCGATCAGCTGGTTCTGGCGGACGCCCTGGATCGAGGCCAGGTCCTTGATCCGCTCGGCGTGGGCGGACGGGCTAGCGGCGGCGAGCGCCGCGCAGGCAAGGATTGCCGCCTGGCGAAGTATTTTGCCGGTCAGCCTGCCGAATCCGTCCATTTGCCGTCTCCATCGCGATTTCTGTCAGAACGGCAGGAAGCTAAGGAAGAATCGTGCCAGCCAGCCCATGACCTGCGCCTCGCTGATGTAGCCGCTCTCCTTGTACTCGACGCGGGCGTCGGCGACGCGCGACGAGGCGATGGTGTTGTCGGCGGCGATGAAACTCGGATTGACGACGCCGGACAGGCGGATGTACTCCTGGCCGTGGCCGATCGCCACCTGCTTCTCGCCGGAGACGAGCAGGTTGCCGTTCTCCAGCACCTCGATCACGGTCACCGTGATCGCACCGGTGAACACGTTCTTGGCCGCGGCGGCGCCCTTGCCGGCGAAGTCGTTCTCGGTCTCCGCCGACAGCCCCATGCCCTGGAAGTTGCGGCCGGGCAGCCCGGTGATGGTCGGCACCGAGGCCGAGATGCTCGAGGTCCGGTTCGCCGAACTGCTCGAGCTGGTCGAGGCCGAGGTATTTTCGACGATGGAGATGGTCAGCGTGTCGCCGACGTAGCGCGCGCGCCGGTCCTCGAACAGCGGACGGGCGCTGCCGGCGTTGAAGATCGAGCCGTTGGCATACGGGTTTTCCGCGCGCGGCGTCGGCCGCGCCGTCATCGGCTGGTGCACGTTGGTCGGCGGCACCGACTGGCAGCCCGCGAGCACGGCGGCGAGCAGCGCCAGCAGGGCAGTCAGGGTGCGGTTGATCATCACGCGACTCCTTCCTCAGAGTTGCGTCAGCCGGCCGAGCATCTGGTCGGAGGTCGACACCACCTTCGAGTTCAGCTCGTAGGCGCGCTGCGTCTGGATCATCGACACCAGCTCCTCGGCGACGTTCACGTTCGAGGTCTCGACGTAGAACTGGTTGAGCACGCCGGCGCCGTTGAGGCCCGGCGTGTTCGGCGTCGGCGCGCCGCTGGCGGCGGTTTCCAGGTAGAGGTTCTCGCCGATGCTCTGCAGGCCGCCCGGGTTGATGAAGGTCGCCACCTGGATGGTGCCGACCTGCGTCGCCGCGGCGTTGCCCGGCTGCGTCACGCTGACCACGCCGTCGCTGGAGATCGTCAGCGTCAGCGCGTCGGCGGGAATGGTCACCGCCGGCTGCAGCGGATAGCCGTTGGAATTGACGATCTGCCCCTGGTTGTCCTTCTGGAACGAGCCGTCGCGGGTGTAGGCGATGGTGCCGTCGGGCAGCGTGATCTGGAAGAAGCCGGCGCCGTTGATGCCGATGTCGAGGCCGTTGCCGGTCTGCTGCAGGTTGCCCTGGGTGTGGATGCGCGCCGTCGTCACCGGCCGCACGCCGGTGCCGAGCTGCAGGCCCGACGGGATCTGCGTCTGCTGCGAGGACTGCGCGCCCGGCTGCCGCAGCGTCTGGTAGAGCAGATCCTCGAACACCGCGCGGCCGCGCTTGAAGCCGTTGGTGGAGACGTTCGCCAGGTTGTTGGCGATCACGTCGAGCTGCGTCTGCTGCGCATCGAGGCCGGTGCGCGCGATCCAGAGGGAGCGGATCATTCAGGGTTCCTCATCGGTTCATCGTCAGGATCTGCGCCGCGGAGCGGGCGTTGGCGTCCGCCGTCTGCAGCATCTTCACCTGCATTTCGAACTGGCGTGAAAGCGAGATCAGGTTGACCATCGCATCGACGCTGTTCACGTTGCTGCCTTCGAGCGTCGCCGGCGCCAGCTTGACGTTGGCATCGACGTCCGCGGGCTGCCCGCTGCGCAGCCGGAACAGGCCGTCGGCGCCGCGCGCCAACTCGTTCTCCGGCGGATTGACGAGCTTGATGCGGCCGACCGGGTTGGAGTTGTTCGGCGTGCCGAACAGCGGCACCACCGACACCGTGCCGTCGGGCGCGATGCTGATGCGGTTGTCGGGCGGGATCGCGATCGGGCCGCCGTCGCCGAGCACGTTCATGCCGTTCGCGGTCTGCAGCTGGCCGGCGGCATTGACCTGCAGCGCGCCGTTGCGCGTATAGGCCTCGCCGCCGTCCGGGGTTTCGACGGCGATCCAGCCGGCGCCCTGCACGGCGACGTCGAGCGGGCGGCCGGTGGCCATCAGCGGCCCCTGGTCGAAGGTGTCGGCGACCGAGGCATTCACCGTGAACGCGCGCGTCGGCAGCTCGCCGCCCTGCACCTGCACCGCGCGGAACTTGTGCTCCACCGCGCGGTAGCCTGTGCTCGCCGCGTTGGCGAGGTTGTTGGCGACGCCGGCCTGCTGCAGGAAGGCCTGCTTGGCGCCGCTCATCGCCGTGTAGATCAGCCGATCCATGTTCCTCGCCCGTGTCGTCTAGCTCAGGATCAGCGCAGGTTGACCAGCGTCTGCATGATCGAGTCCTGCGTCTTGATCGACTGCGCGTTGGCCTGGTAGTTGCGCTGCTGCGTGATCATGTTGACCAGTTCGGCGGTGAGGTCGACGTTCGACTCCTCGATCGCCGCCGACTGCAATACGCCCAGACTGCCCGAGTTCGGCGCGCCGACCGTCGGCGAGCCGGAGACCGAGCTTTCCGACCAGACGTTGCCGCCAAGGTTGATCAACCCGTTCGGGTTGGTGAAGTTGGCGAGGACGATCTGCCCGAGGTTGCGTGCCTGGCCGTTGCTGTAGCGCCCCTGGATGACACCGTCGGCGCCGACGGTGAGGCCGGACAGGCGACCCGAGGTGTAGCCGTCCTGCTCCAGGCGGTTGGTACCGAAGGGCGAACCGAACTGCGTGCTGCCGGTGAAGTCGACGTTGAAGGCCAGCGGACTGCCCGCATTGTTGGTGCTGCCGGTGGCCTGCACGACGCCGTTGAGGTCGATGCTGATCGACAGCGGCATCGCCGTCTGCAGCACCCCGCTCGAATTGAACTGCAGAGTCGCCGGGTTGCCGGCGCCGGCGCCGAGGTTGACCGTCTGGTTGGTGGTGCCATCGACGTTGGCGTAGACCTGCCACTGGCCGGAGGTCGCCGTCTTCACGAAGTAGTAGGTCAGCGTGTGCGCGTTGCCGAGGGTGTCGTAGACCGAGAGCGCGGTCGAGTAGTTGTAGCTCGCCGGGTTCGGCGACCACAGCGTCGTCGCCGGCGCTGCCGCAACCGCCGGCCCCGACGTCCAGGCGGTGCTCGGCACAGTCTCGCGCGAGTCGAGATTGAGGTTGCCGCGCACGCCCTGGAAGGCGCCGACGCTGGCGCCGGTGGCGACCGGCGGCTGGTCGGCCGACGACAGCTGCAGCTCGACCGGCGTCGACGGCACGATCAGGCCGGAGCCGTCGGCGGCGTAGCCGGTCAGACGCAGGTTGGCGTCGTTCACGATGAAGCCGCTCTTGTCCAAATGGAACTGGCCGTTGCGGGTGAAGGTGATCGCGCCGTTCTGGCTCATCCGGAAAAAGCCGCCGCCGTTGATCGAGACATCGAGCGGGTTGTTGGTGGTGGTGATGTTGCCCTGCGTGAATTGCTGGACGACCGCGGTGAGGCTGGTGCCGATGCCGATCTGCGACGCGCCGGCGCCGGTCAGCGACGCGGCATAGACGTCGCCGAAGTGCGCGCCGGCGGCCTTGAAGCCGACCGTGCCGGAGTTGGCGACGTTGTTGCTGATCACGTCGAGCGCCTTCGACGAACTGTTGAGGCCGCTCAAACCTTGCTGGAATGCCATGTCCTGTCTCCTGCCTTAGAGAATCTGCTGCACGTCCTTGAACGCCATCGTGCCCTGCGGCCCGAGGTCAAGGAGGAATCCGTCCTTGCTGCGAACGACAGCATTAACCATGCCAAGCTGCAGCGCGCTCGCCTCGACCTTGTCGTTGCCGCGCACCGCGGCGACCTTGAAGGTGTAGGTGCCGTCCGCCGCCTTGCTGCCGTCGCTCTTCTTGCCGTCCCAGGTGAAGTTCAGGTTGCCGGCCTCGGCGGCACCGAGCTTCTGCGACTGCACCAGGTTGCCGGCCGAATCGTAGATGCTGATCGTGACCTGGTCGGCCGGGCCGGCCAGCGTGGCGCCACCGATCGCCTGGCCGCCGGCGAGCGGCAAGGAATTGCCGGCGACCAGCACATATTTGCCGACCATGCCGGCCGCCTGCATCGCCTGCCCTTCGTTGTAGACGCCGAGCATCTGGCTCAGCGTCGTGTTCAGCTTCTCGATGCCGCTGATGGTGTTGATCTGTGCCAGCTGGCTGGTCATCTGCGCGTTGTCCATCGGATTCAGCGGATCCTGGTTCTTCAGCTGCGTCACCAGCAGCGTCAGGAAGCGGTCCTGGATCTGGTCCGCCTGGCTGCCGCCGCTCTTCTTCGTGCTCGCGCCGAGCGCGGCGAAGACGTCGCTGCCGGAGTTGGTGGTCGAATTCACGGTTGCCATGGTCTAGCTCCTTTTACTGGCCAAGCGACAGCGTGCGCAGCAGCAGCGTCTTGGCGGTATTCATCACGTCGGCGTTGGTCTGGTAGGAACGCGACGCGGAGATCATGTTGACCATCTCCTCGACCGCATTCACGTTCGACATCGCGACATAGCCCTGTTCGTTCGCCGCCGGGTTGCGCGGGTCGTAGACCATGCGCGCCGGCGACGCGTCCTCGACCACCTGGCGCACGCGCACGCCCTGCGCGCCGGCGTTGCCCATCGGCGTCGCCTCGAACACCACCTGCTTGGCGCGGTACGGCTTGCCGTCGGCGCCGGCGACGCTGTCGGCGTTGGCCATGTTCGAGGCAACCGCGTTGAGGCGCGCCGCCTGCGCCGTCAGCGCACTGCCGGCGATATGGAAGACGTTGAAGACGCTCATGATTACTGGTTACCCTGGATGGCCGACAGCATCGTCTTCAGGCGGCCGGTGATGAAGGTGATGCCGGCCTCGTAGTGGACCGCGTTCTCGGCGAACTGCGAGCGCTCGACGTCCATGTCGACGGTGTTGCCGTCGACCGCCGACTGCGTGTTCTTGCGATAGAGCAGCGGTGCCGGTCCGGCACCGGCGCCGCCGGCGAGGTGGCCGGGCGCGGTGCGCGCCAGCTCGAGGCCATCGCTGCGGCCGGCCATCGCGTTCTTCAGCGCGGCGGTGAAGTCGATGTCGCGCGCCTTGTAGTTCGGTGTGTCGGCGTTGGCGATGTTCGCCGCCAGGATCTGCTGCCGGTGCGCACGCAGGCTGAGCGCCTGATGCTGGTAGGACAGCAGATCGTCGAGTTTGGTGGCCATGCCGGGACTCCGTTTGCGTAAGCTGCCAGCCTTACAGCGAAAAGCATGCCAAGCGTCCACAGCCCCTGTTTCGGCCTGCCGGCAGCCTTGCCGACGCGGCGCTCCGGCAATAATTGCCGAGTCCTGCCGGTTCCGCGGCAGCGGCGCATCAGGCAGAATACGGGCCATGAACGGACCCCGCCTCCTCATCGCCGCCGCGCTGCTCGCCGCCACGGCGACGCTGACCAGCCCGCCGGCGACAGCGCGCGAACTGCTCGCCGCCACCGTCGAGCAGTACCTGCAGACACAGACGCGGGGCCTGCCCGGCAAGGTGGACGTCAGCGTCGGCCAGCTCGACCCACGCACCCAGCTCGCGCCCTGCTCCGCGCACGAGCCGTTTACGCCGCCGGGCACGCGGCTGTGGGGCAAGGCGACGGTCGGCGTGCGCTGCCTCGGCCCGGCCAGCTGGACGGTCTACGTGCCGGTTCAGGTCCGCGTCAGCGGCAACTACGTGGTCACCGCCCGCGCCCTCAACCCCGGCCAGCCGCTCGACGCCGGCGACCTCGCGCTGCGCAGCGGCGACCTGACGGCGCTGCCGACGGGCATCCTCACCGAGCGCGAGCAGGCGGTCGGCAAGACCCTGAAGAACGGCCTCGGCGGCGGCCAGCCGCTGCGCAGCGACATGCTGATCGCGCCCTTCGTCGTCCAGCAGGGGCAGGACGTGCGCCTGATCTCGAAGGGCCCCGGCTTCGCCGTCAGCAACGAAGGCAAGGCGCTCAACAACGCCGCCGACGGCCAGGTCGCCCGCGCCCGCACGGCCAGCGGGCAGACGGTCAGCGGCATCGCGCGCCCCGGCGGCATCATCGAGATCGCGCCCTGAGCAGAGCGCTTTGCGCTCTGCGAAGAAGTACTCTTGGGGTGCGCCCTGAGCGATGCGCGCTGCGCATCGCGAGGAAGTACTCCTGGGGTACGCCCTGAGCAGAGCGCTTCGCGCTCTGCGAAGAAGTGCCCTTGGGGTGCGCCCTGACGCCGCACCGCGACACCCCGGCTCGGGCTAGAATCCCGACCGGAAGGAAATGCAGCACTTTCTGCTAAAGTTTTTGCCGATGATGCCGTTACTTCCCTTGAAAACCCGCGCAAGGATCACATCGTGAAAATCGACAGCAATTTCAAGCCGGTAGGTTCCGGCAGCGTCAGCGGCAGCCGCCCCAAGGCGGAATCGGCCGGCGCGCGCGCAGACGCCCCTGCGGCCGAGGTGAAGATCAGCACGGCGTCGGCGCAGCTCGCCGGCGCCAGCAGCGGCGCCCCGGTCGACGGTGCGCGCATCGCCGAGATCAAGCAGGCCATCGCCGAAGGGCGCTTCCAGATCAACGCCGAGGCGATCGCCGACGGCCTGATCGCCACCGCGCGCGACCTGCTCAACTCGCAGCGCAAGGCCTGAACCGCCCGCCCATGCCTGCCCTGGCCGACGTCATCGCGGCGGAAGCCGACGTGGTGTCGGCCTTCGTCGCCCTGCTCAAGGAAGAACAGGAAGTCCTCAAGACCGGTAGCGCCGACGCACTGCCCGCGCTGGTCGACCGCAAGACCGCGACGGTGCAGCAGCTCGCACCCCTGACCGCGGCCCGCAACGGCGAACTCGCCCGCGCCGGCTTCGCCGCCGACCGCCCGGGCATCGACGCCTGGCTGGCGAAAAACCCCGGCGACCGCAACGTCCGCCAGCAGTGGCAGAAGCTGCAGGCGCTCGCCGCCGAAGCCAGGGAGCTCAACCGGGTCAACGGCGAACTGATCCGGCTGCGCATGCACAACAACGCGCAGGCCCTCGAAACCCTGCTCGCCGCATCGCAACGACAGGATCTCTACGGCGCCGACGGCCAGGCCACCCAGGCCGCGCCCCGGCGCATCATCGACTCGGCCTGAGCGCCCCTCCCGCGAAGTCGCCGCACACACCGGCAACGCCGACCGTGACAACGGCGGACGGTGAACTATGCTGCGTAGTCCACCCGGAGCGCATCCCGGCCCGGAGCAATTTCACGACCGTTCCTCGCGACACCACCGCGAGGCTGCGCTGCGGCGTGGACGCCGACCCTGGCGACACCACCGCGACGACGCCCATGGCTGTCGAAGGCGATGCGATGCCCGTCCCGGATCGGCGCCCCTCCTCCGTCACGAAGCACGTACTCACTGCCAGGAGAATTGCCATGCCCAATCGTCAGCATCCCCCTTCCCGCCGACCATCACTGCCCGCCGACGCGGACGCGACCTGCCGCCCCGAAGACCTCGCCCTTGCCGTAATCGAAGCCAACCGGCGCTGGTGGGCGTTGCAGATCGAGGCGATGGAGGCGGCGCTGGCGGAAAACACGCAGCAGGCGAAGACCACGCTGGAAAACGCAGCGACCGGCGGCGATGCGCTCGCCGGCTGGCCGCAGCTTTACGAGCGGAAGCTGCAGCGCTACAGCGCGCTGACGCACAACGGCTTCGAACTCGCGGCGCACAGCATCCGCCAGCTGAACCAGTTGACGGCGCAATTGCTGACCTCCTCGCTTGCCGGTTTCGCCCCCCCGGCAGCGGCAGCCGGCGCCGACGACCCGGCTGCGGAAGCGTTCGTCGAGCGGCGCGTCGCCGCCCGCGTCATCGCTTTTGCGGACCGGCGCCGCACCGCGCAGGGCAGCGACGCCGCAAGCGCTCATCCGGCGGCAGGCGCGCGGCGCAAGGCCGCCTAGGAAAGAAAGGGCCGCCGTCAGGGACGGACGGCAGCGTTCGTCGGGATTTCCACCGGCACTTCGGTCGGCTTCTCCGGCAGCGCCGAATCGATCTGGATCGACACCCGGCGGTTGCGGGCGCGCCCTTCGATCGTCTCGTTGCTTTCCACCGGCCGCGTCTCGCCGTAGCCGATCGCGGTCAGCCGGTCGGCGGGAACGCCGGCCTCGGCGAAGATGCGCAGCACGGTGGTCGCGCGCACCGCCGACAGTTCCCAGTTCGACGGGAACTGCACGGTCTTGATCGGCACGTTGTCGGTGTGGCCCTCGATCGTCACCGGAAAGTCGGCGGTGGCGATGACGTCGGCGACGGCGCGCAGCGCCCGGCTCGACTCGGTGTTGAGCACCGCCTGGCCGACCGCGAACAGCGCCGAGTCGGCGATCTCGATGGTCACGCCGCGGCTGGTCTCGAGCAGCCGCACCTTGCCCTCGCGCACCAGCGGCGCCAGCGCCTCCATGATGTCCTTGGCCATGTTGCGCATGCGCTCGCGCTGCTTCTGCTTGGCCGCGTCGGCCTGGCTCGGTTTCGGCGGCGCGACCACGCTCGGCGGCGTCGGCATCGCCGCCTGCGGGATGATCACCTGCCCGCTGGCGTTGACGGTGACATTGCGGAAGGCTTGCGTCAGCGAGTTGGACAGGATCTTGTACTTGCCCTCGTTGATCGACGACAGCGCGTACATGACGACGAAGAAGGCGAACAGCAGCGTGATGAAATCGGCGTAGGAAACCAGCCAGCGTTCGTGGTTGTCGTGCTCTTCCGGGCGCTTGCGGCGGGCCACGGCGACCTCAGCTGTAGTAGCCGCGCAGGCGGTTTTCGATGATGCGCGGGTTGTCGCCGTTGGCGATGCCGATCAGTCCGTCGACCAGCATCTCGCGGTAGGTGACGTGGCGCGCGACCTGCGCCTTGAGCTTGTTGGCCATCGGCAGGTAGACCAGGTTGGCCAGGCCGACGCCGTAGATCGTGGCGACGAAGGCGACGGCGATGCCGGCGCCGAGGCGCGAGGGATCGGAGAGGTTCTCCATGACGTGGATCAGCCCCATCACCGCGCCGAGGATGCCGATCGTCGGCGAATAGCCGCCGGCCGCCTCCCAGATGCGGGCGCCCTGGCGCAGCTCGTCCTCGTAGGTGTTGATCTGCACCTCGAGCACCTCGCGCAGGCGCTCCGGCTCGACGCCGTCGACCAGCAGCTGCAGGCCCTTCCTGGCGAACTCGTCCTTCATCGGGCCGATGAAGCCCTCGAGCGCGAGCAAGCCTTCGCGGCGCGAGACGTGGCTCCAGTTGGCGACCTGCTGGATCAGCTTGCCGTAGTCGATCACCGGCGGGAACCACACCCACTTCGCCATGCGGAAGCCGAGGCTGAAGGTCGAAAACGGGCTTTGCAACATCACCGCGCCGAGCGTGCCGCCGCCGACGATCAGGAGCGCCGTCGGCTGCACCAGCGAACCGACGTGGCCGCCTTCGAGCAGCTGGCCGCCGACGATGGCGACGAGGCCGAGGATCAGGCCGGCGATGCTGATCTTATCCACGGCGCGGACGTCCCCGCTTCTTCGGCGCCACCGGCGCGCCCTCGCCGAACAGGCGGGAGCGCAGGCGGGCGATCGCCTGGCTGTGCAGCTGGCAGACGCGGGATTCGGTCACCCCCATGACTTCTCCGATTTCGCGCAGGTTGAGCTCCTGCTCGTAGTACAGCCCCATCATCAGCTTTTCCCGCTCCGGCAGCGCGTCGATCGCCGCCACCAGGTGGCGGCGGATGTCCTGGTCCTCGAGCAGCCGCGCCGGATCGGCGGCGTCGTCGGTGAAGTGCCGCTCGAGGAAATCCTCGTCGCCGTCACCGGCAAGGTCCTCGAAATAGACCAGCTGATGCCCTCGGGCATCCTGCAGCATCTTCTGGTAGTCGGCAAGGGGCATGCCCAGCGAATCGGCGAGCTCGCGCTCGCTCGGCGGCCGGCCGACCTGCTGTTCGAGCAGGTGGATCGCCGCCTCGATGCGCCGCATCTCGCGGCGCAGGCTGCGCGGCAGCCAGTCGTTGTCACGCAGTCCGTCGAGCATCGCGCCGCGTACCCGCTGCGTGGCATAGGTTTCGAACTGGGCGCCCATGCCGGCCTCGAAGCGGTCGATCGCGTCGAGCAGACCGATCATGCCGTTCTGCACGAGGTCGTCCGCCTGCACGCTGGACGGCAGACGGCTCATCAGGTGGAAGGCGATGCGCTTGACGAGGGGCGCGAAGCGCTGCACCAGTTGCTCTTTGTCGAGCTGCCCTGCAGCGGTATACATGAGTCTGAGGTGTTATCCGGCGTGGATGGTGACCGGGTCTATGCGTTGGCTCAAGTGTAGCAGCTGCTGGACGAATTGTTCGAGGCCGCCGGCCTCGGCTTCCGCCGGCGGCCAGTGCAACATGTCGTTGGCAATCGCGCGCAGCGCGCTGGCGGCCGCCGATTCCGGATAGGCGGCGACGACCGGCTGGCACAGCCGGGCGGCGTGGCGCAGCGCATCATCGAGCGGCACGTGGCCGACGTAGTCTAGCAGCGCGACGCCGCGCGTCCGCGCAAGCTGCGCGAGGTTGGCGTGGATCGCTTCGCCGTCGGCGGCGCTCTTCACCTTGTTCACCAGGATGCGGAAGTGGCGGCGCTCGTAGCCGAGGCTGACCTTCTTGATCAGCGCGTAGGCCTCGGTGATCGCCGCGCCGCTGGCGGCGGCGACGACCACCGTCTCCTGCGTCGCCAGCCCTAGCGGCGAGAAGCCGAGCGGATGGTCGGTCGAGGCGTCGACGAGGATCACGTCGGCCGGATGCTCCATCGCGCCGAGCGACTCGATCAGCGCCTCCTGCTCGCCGCGGGCGAGCTTGCCGAGCTTCTTCACCGCGCGCGCGGCAGGCAGCACACGGACGCCGGGGGCGACGTTGACCAGCACCTCGGCGAGCCGCTTGTCGCGCTTGATGACGTGGTAGAGGTCGTGCTTGGCGGCGGCGCCGAAGACGGCGGCGACGTTGCCGGCGGTGTTCTCGTCGAGCACCAGCACCTCCTTGCCCTGGCGCGCCATCGCCGCGGCGACGTTGGCGACGGCGATCGTCTTGCCGACGCCTTCGCTGCCGGCGGCGAAGGTGATCACGCGCAGGCCCTCCTGGCCGAACAGGCGGCGCAGGCCGGCCGCCTGGTCAGCGTGATATTCAGCCACGACGCCCACCCATCGCGGCGACGCCGGCATTGGCCATCACCAGCCCCGGCTCGACGCCGGCGAAGCGGTGCGGCGAGGCCTCCGGCGCATCCTTGAAGGCACGGTGCAGCAGGTAGGCGCGGTTCGGCAGGTGCAGATCCTCCGGGACGCGCTGGCCGTTGGAGATGTAGTGCAGCTTGAGGTTGTGGCGCATCGCGACGTCGAGCGCCGGCGCCAGGCTGGCGGCCTCGTCGACCTTGGTCAGGATGCAGCCGGCGAGGTCGGCGCCGCGGTAGGCGCGGACGACGTCGTCCATCGTGTCGCCGCGGGCGGTGGCGTTGATCAGCAGCAGGCGCTGCACGCCGCACTCGGCGAGCATGCCGATCTGGTCGGTGACCATGCGGTCGCGCTGGCTCATGCCCATCGTGTCGACCAGCACCATGTGCTTGTGCGACAGCTCGGCGAGCGTCTGCCGCAGGTCGTCGCCGTCCTTCACCAGATGCACCGAGACACCGAGGATGCGGCCGTAGATGCGCAGCTGCTCGTGGGCGCCGATCCGGTAACCGTCGGTGGTCACCAGCGCCAGCTTGCTGGCGCCGTGGCGCAGCACGCAGCGGGCGGCGAGCTTGGCGGTGGTGGTCGTCTTGCCGACGCCGGTCGGGCCGACCAGCGCGAAGACGCCGCCGCGCTCGATGATGTCGTGGTCGCTGCCGAGCGTGCGCAGCGCGCGGTCGGCGGCGCCCTTGACCCAGGCCTGCGCCTGGCGGGCGTCGAGCTCGCTCGGCAGGTCGTCGAGCAGTTCGCGCGCCAGCTGCGGCGAGAAGCCGGAATCGAGCATCTGGCGCAGCACCTCGGTCTTCACCGGCTCGCTGCGCGCGGTCTCGCCCCAGGCGAAGCCGGCCAGGTGCTGCTCGACGATCTGGCGCAGCGCACGGATCTCGGCCATCACCGAGGCCGGCACCACCTCGGCCTCGGCGCGCGGCTCGGGCGCCGCCGGCGGCGGCGTCTCGAGGCGCGGCATCGGGCGCGAGGCGATCGGCGCCACGGCCGGGCGCGGTGCGGCGGGCGGCATGGCGACGGTCCGTTCGGCGGCCGGCGCGCGCTCGGCGACCGGCGGCACGAAGGGCTTCGCGACCGGCGCGGCAGCGGCAGGCGGCACGCTGCCGCGCGCGGAGGAGAGGCTGACGGTGTAGTCGTCGTCGGTCGGCGATGCGGCGACCGGGGCGGGACGCGGCGTCTCGATGCGCGGCGCGATGTCGCGCACCGGCGTCGGTGCCGGCGCGATCGCCGCCATGTCGCGCGAGGCGACCGCCATGATCTCGACGCCGCCGCCGGGCAGACCCCGATTGGAGAGGATGATGGCGTCCGGCCCGAGGACTTCCTTTACTTTGCGCAGCGCATCGCGTGCGGTGAGGGCGACGAATTTTTTGACGTTCATGCTCTACCTCCGATGATCGAGGTGACCTTGATGATCTTGTTGTCAGGCACTTCGCTGTGGGCAAGCACCTTCAGTTGCGGGATGCTGCGGCGCAGGAAGCGCGACAGCAGGGTTCTCAGGTTGGCGGGGACCAGCAGCACGGCCGGCAGGCCGAGCTCTTCCTGGCGCTGCGCGGCGGCCGCCGATTCGCGCATCAGCGTGTCGGCCATGCCCGGCTCGATCGCCGCGCCGTCGCCGCTGCCGGAGACGGCCTGGACCAGGATGCGTTCGAGTTGCGGGTCGAGCGACATGACCTGCATCTCGGCACTGCCGGCGTAGAGCTGCTGCACGATCGCGCGGCCGAGCGCGTTGCGCACCTGCGCGGTGAGGATCTCCGGATCCTGCGTACGCGTCGCCTGCTCGGCCAGCGTCTCGACGATGGTGCGCATGTCGCGGATCGGCACACCTTCCTCGAGCAGGTTCTGCAGCACCTTCTGCACGGTGCCGAGCGGCAGGACCTTCGGCACCAGGTCCTCGATCAGCTTCGGCATGTCCTTCGCCAGGTGGTCGAGCAACGCCTGCGTCTCCTGGCGGCCGAGCAGTTCGGCGGCGTTCGACAGGATCAGGTGGTTGAGGTGTGTCGCCACCACCGTGCTCGAATCGACGACGGTGTAGCCGTAGGCCTGCGCCTGGTCGCGCAGCGCCGCGTCGACCCAGACCGCCGGCAGGCCGAAGGCCGGATCCTTGGTCGGCGTGCCCGGCAGCGTGCTCACCACGCGGCCCGGATTGATCGCCAGCAGCTGGCCGGGGAAGGCCTCGCCCTGGCCGATCTCGACCCCCTTCAGCAGGATGCGGTAGGCGTTCGGCTTGAGTTCGAGGTTGTCGCGGATATGCACCGGCGACACCAGGTAGCCGACTTCCTGCGCGAACTTCTTGCGGATGCCGCGGATGCGGCGCAGCAGCTCGCCGTCCTGCGCCTTGTCGACGAGCGGGATCAGGCGGTAGCCGACTTCCAGGCCGAGCACGTCGAGCGGCGCGACGTCGGCCCAGCTCGCCTCCTGCGCCTCGACCGGCACCGCCGGCGCCACCGGCAGCGGCGCCGGACGCTGGATTTCCGCCCGCTTGCTCAGGTGCCAGGCAAGCCAGCCGAGGCCGCCGCCGAGCAGCAGGAAGACGAAGTTGGGCATGCCCGGGATCAGGCCCAGCGTGCCGAGGATGCCGCCGGTGATGGCGAGCACGCGCGGCTTGCTGAACATCTGCGCGATGAACTGCTGCGAGATGTCGCCGTCGTCGCCGACGCGGGTGACGACCATGCCGGCGGCGATCGAGATGATCAGCGCCGGGATCTGCGCGACCAGACCGTCGCCGATGGTCAGCAGCGTGTAGGCCTTGGCCGCCGAACCGACGTCCATGTTGTGCTGGAGCACGCCGACGAAGAGGCCGCCGATGATGTTGATCAGCATGATGATGATGCCGGCGACGGCATCGCCGCGCACGAACTTCGAGGCACCGTCCATCGAGCCGTAGAACTCGGCTTCCTGCGCGATCGTCGCACGCCGCTTCCTGGCCTCGTCCTCGCCGATCAGGCCGGCGTTCAGGTCGGCATCGATCGCCATCTGCTTGCCTGGCATCGCGTCCAGCGTGAAGCGTGCCGACACTTCGGCGACGCGGCCGGCGCCCTTGGTGATGACGACGAAGTTGATGATCACCAGGATCGCGAAGACGACGATGCCGACCGCGTAGTTGCCGCCGACCAGGAAGTGGCCGAAGGCCTCGATCACCTTGCCGGCGGCGTCCGGCCCGCTGTGGCCGTGGAGCAGCACGACGCGGGTCGAGGCGACGTTGAGCGACAGCCGCAGCAGCGTGGTGACCAGCAGGATGGTCGGGAAGATCGAGAAGTCGAGCGGCTTCAGCGTGTAGATCGCGACCAGCATGACGATCACCGAGATCGCGATGTTGAACGTGAACAGCAGGTCGAGCATGAACGGCGGCAGCGGCAGCACCATCATCGCCAGGATCATGACGATCAGCACCGGCGCCGCCAGCTGCTGGTAGCCGATGCGGCCGAGCAAGCCCTGCATGGTCAGCGCCGGGCTAGCCATTCACCGCCTCCGGCACGAGTTCGGGCGGCACCTGCAGGTCGCGCGGCGGCACCGGGTACTGGCCGCCGGCACGGCGCCAGTTGCTCAGCTGGTAAACCCAGGCCAGCGCCTCGGCGACCGCAGCGTAGAGCGTGCCGGGAATCTCCTGGTCGAGCTCGACGTGGCGATGCAGCGCGCGCGCCAGCGGCGGCGCCTCGAGCAGCGGCACGCCATGCTCGGCGCCGAGCTCGCGGATGCGGCGGGCGACCTCGCCGGTACCCTTGGCAACGACCTTCGGCGCGCCCATGCCGCTCTTGTAGGCGAGCGCGACCGCGAAATGCGTCGGGTTGGTGACGATCACGTCGGCCTGCGGCACGGCCGCCATCATCCGGCGGCGCGCAGCCTCGCGCTGCAGGCTGCGGATACGGCCC
This sequence comes from Azospira restricta, assembly GCF_016858125.1. Lineage (NCBI taxonomy): Bacteria > Pseudomonadati > Pseudomonadota > Betaproteobacteria > Rhodocyclales > Rhodocyclaceae > Azospira > Azospira restricta. The sequence continues at coordinate 1,831,260 of NZ_CP064781.1, read as the reverse complement.
TTGACGTGCGGGTCGCCCTCCATTTCCTTGGCTTCCTGGCGCAACTCCTCGCGCGTCATCTTCAGCTTGTCGTGGTAGTGCCAGAGCTGGAAGGGCACGTCGAGGGCGACGATCAGCAGCATCGCCGAGACGATCACCAGGAAGCTGAAGGCGACCAGGTGGCCGACGGCGGCCAGCCCGCTTTCGACCGGCAGCGCGAGCAGGCCGACGATCTCGTTGCGCTCGCTCCAGATCACCCAGGCGGCGATGCCGCCGATGAGGCCGGCCTTGGCCACGGCCTTCAGCATGTCGACGACGCCGGACCAGGAAATGATCCGCTTCAGCCCCTGGATCGGGTCCATCCGCGACAACTTCGGCAACACCGCCTTCGGCGAGAAGATGAACGAGTTCAGGAAGAACGGACCGGCAGCCGCGGCGACCATCAGCACGCCGAGCAGCGGGGAATAGGTGATCAGCACGTCGATGGAGAGATCAGCAAACCGGACAAGCATCTGATCCGGTTCCCGGACCAACTTTTCGTCCAGCGTCAGTCCGCGGCGGAACATCGCGGCGGTGCGTTGTGCCAGCCAACCGCCCAGCAGCCAGAGGGTGCCGGCCGCGGCGATCAGGATCAGGAAAGCGCCCAACTCCCGCGAATGGGGGACCTGCCCTTCTTCGCGTGCCTGTTCCAGCCGTCGGGCTGAGGCAGGTTCTGTTCGTTCGAGGTCGCTTTCTTCGGCCATACCCGGTGCCTGATTTGGTTCCGGGTATTATAGGAAAAAACAATAAAAATTAAAGAGGTATGGAGGTTTTTTGTTAACGATTCTAGGCTCGTTGCAAAAAAGCAACCGGGTGTTGCGGATCGTAGACGCAGAAAAGGGGGCCGAGCCCCCTTTTCAAGCGCTTGAATTCGTTGACCTTTAGCCGAACTCGAGCGCGCGCATGCTGCTGCCGCGGGCATCCATGTCCAGATGCTGGCCGAGGTCGGAGAGCAGCTCCTTCATGTCGAGGATCAGCACGATCTGGCCGTTCGACAGCGTCGTCACCCCGGCCACGCCGCGCGGACGGAAGTCCTCGAGCGACTTGATCACCGCGTCGTCGCGGCCGGCGAAGTTGTCCACGGCAAGGATGAAACTGCGCTCGGCGGTCTGCATCAGCACGCCGTACTCGGGCGGATGGTCCTGCGGCCAGCCGAGCAGCTTGGCCAGCGACACCACCGGCAGGATCTCGCCGCGCACGACCAGCGTCGCCTTGCCGCCGACTTCCTGCAGCTTGCCGTGCTCGATCGGCAGGATCTCGCGCACCAGCGACAGCGGCAGCGCGAACGGCTGGTCGCCGAGCAGCACCAGCAGCACCGGCAGGATGGCCAGCGTCAGCGGCAGCGAGATGATGAAGACGCTGCCCTTGCCCGGCTCGGAGCGGATGTCCACGGTGCCGTTGAGCTTCTGGATGTTGGTCTTGACCACGTCCATGCCGACGCCGCGGCCGGAAACGTCGGAAATCTGCGTCTTGGTCGAGAAGCCCGGCAGGAAGATCAGGTGCAGGCTCTGCCGCTCGTCGAGGGTATTGGCCTCCTCCTCGGAGATCAGTCCCTTCTCGATGGCCTTGGCGCGGATGCGCTCGGCGCTCATGCCGCGGCCGTCGTCGGCGATGATCAGCACGATGTGGTCGCCTTCCTGGCGCGCCTCCAGGCGCACCACCGACTTCGTCGGCTTGCCGCAGGCGAGCCGCTCCTCCGGCCCCTCGACGCCGTGGTCGACAGCGTTGCGGATGAGGTGGATCAGCGGGTCGGCGAGATCCTCGATCATCGTCTTGTCGACCTCGGTCTCCTCGCCGGCGAGCACCAGCTCGACGTCCTTGCCGAGCTGGCGGGCAAGGTCGCGGGCGATGCGCGGATACTTCTGGAAGAGGCGCCCGATCGGCTGCATGCGCGTCTTCATGACCGAGTTCTGCAGATCGGAGACCAGCAGGTCGAGCTGCGAAACCGCCTGGTCGAGCGCGTGCAGCGTGTCGGAATCGGTCTTGCCGGCGAGGATGTCGGCCCTGAGGCTGGTCAACCGGTTCTTCATCAGCCCGATCTCGCCCGATAGGTTGAGCACCTGATCGAGGCGCGCGGTATCGACGCGGATCGTGTTCTCGCGCGCCGCGGTGCGCTCCTCGGCGCGGCGGCCGGCGCCGGCCGGCGTCGGCGAGCCCGGCTTGTCGGTCGCGCGGCGGCCGTAGGGCGGCGGCGAAGCGGCGGCCGGCGTCGCCTCGGACTTCGGAATCACTTCGCTGGCGCTCGCCACCGCCTGCCCGGTAACGGCGGCGTGCAGCTGCTTCCAGTCGGGCCCGCCGGCGGCAGCGGCCGGAGCGGCGGCGGCCGGTGCCGCGGGCGCTTCGACTTCGGCTTCGGCTCCGGCCTCGAGCGCGTGGCGCAAGCCGGCGAGCACGTCGTCGGGCGCCGGACGCGGCTGCACGCCCTGCCCGAGCTCGCCGAACATGTCGCGGACCCCCTTGGTCGCCGCCATGATGATGTCCATCAGCTCGGGCGTCAGGTCCATCTCGCCGTTGCGCAGGCGGTCGAACAGGTTCTCGGTGAGGTGGCAGAGGGTGACCAGCTCGGTCGCGTTGAGGAAGCCGGCGCCCCCCTTGACCGTGTGGAAGCCGCGGAAGATGTCGTTCAACAGGCCGCGGTCGTCCGGCATCTTTTCCAGATCGACCAGCTTGTTGTCGACGTCCGACAAGAGATCGTGCGCCTCCTGCAGGAAATCCTGCAGCAGATCTTCCATCCCGGCGAAATCGCTCATGTTGTTCTCCTAGAAGCCGAGGCTGTCGAGCAGGTCGTCGACCTGCTGCTGGTCGACGACGACGTCGGTGCGGCCTTCGGCATTGATCACCGGCCCGTTGAGCAGGCTGGCGACCGAATCCGTCTTGTGCTCCTCGGGCATGACCTCGATCAGCGCGTTCATCAGCTGCGACTCGAGGTCCTGCGCCAGCGTCACCACCTTCTTGATCACCTGGCCGGTGAGGTCCTGGAAATCCTGCGCCATCATGATTTCCATCAGCTGCGCCTTGGTCCCGGCGGTCTTCTGCGGCACCTGTTCCTTCAGGAAGGCGCGCGTGTCGGCGGCGAGCTGCTTGAAGTCCTCGACGCCCATCTGGTTCGCGTACACGCGGTCCCAGCGCGCCGCCAGCCCCTGCGCGCCGCTTTCCAGCGACTCGACCAGCGGATTGGCGACGTCGGTGGCGTTCAGCACCTTGCAGGCGGCCTGCTCGGTCAGGTTGGCGATGTAGGCAAGGCGGTCCTTGGCATCGGGCAGGGCCTCGACGGTCTGCGCGATCAGCTTGTCGTAGCCGAGCTCGCGCAGCGTGTCGTGCAGCTGGCGGGCCATCTGGCCGACGCGGCGGAAAACCTTCTCCTGGCCTTCCCACTCCTCGTCGACGGCTGCCGCCGGCGCCGCTGCCGCGGTCTGGGTGTCGGCGATCGAATCGAACAGCGCCTGCAGCTCGTCGGAATCGCCGACTTCGCGCGCCGCCGCAGCAGCCGGAACGGCCGCAGGCGCCGCCGGTGCAACCGGAGCCGCCGGCGCGGCAGCGGGCGCCGCAGCCGGCGCCTTGCCGGCGGCGATGCTGTCAAAGAGTGCCTCGAGTTCTGCGGAATCGCTGCTCATTGTCTTTCCTCTGTCCTGTGTGCGCCCTTCATGCGCCCTTTTCCATCTTCTCGAAGATCTTCTGCAGCTTCTCGGCCAGCGTCGCCGACGTGAACGGCTTGACGATGTAGCCGCTGGCCCCCGCCTGTGCCGCCGCGATGATGTTCTCCTTCTTCGCCTCGGCGGTGATCATCAGCACCGGCAGGTGCTTCAGCGCCGGCGTCGCGCGGATCGTCTGCAGCAGCGTCAGGCCGTCCATGTTCGGCATGTTCCAGTCCGAAACGACGAAGTCGAAGCCGCCCGCCTGCAGCTTCTGCAGCGCGATGGCGCCGTCCTCGGCCTCGTCGACGTTGGTGAATCCGAGCTCCTTCAGCAGGTTGCGGACGATGCGCCGCATCGTCGAGAAATCGTCGACGACCAGGAACTTGATCTTCGGATCCGGCATGCTTCGGACTCCCGTTCCTAGCGTTCGAGCAGCGGGCGCAGCGTGTCGGCAAGCACCTCGGCGTCGAACTTGGCGACGTAGCCGTCGACACCGACGGCCTTGCCCATCGCCCGGTTGGCTTCCGACGACAGCGAGGAATGCATGATCACCGGCACCCCGTTGAAGCGGGCGTCGCTCTTGATGTTCTTGGTCAGCACGTAGCCGTCCATCTCCGGCATCTCGGCATCGACCATGATCACGCGGATTTCCTCGCGCACCGGCTTGCCCATCTGCGTCGCATGCGCGGCGATCGCCTGCAGGCGGGTCCACGCCTCGGCGCCGTTGGTCGCGTGCTTGTGCTTGACGCCCAGCTTGTCGAGCACCTCGGTGATCTTGCGGCGGGCGACGATCGAGTCGTCGCAGAAGAAGATGCTGACATCCTCGGCGACGCGTACCGGCGGCACGTCGACGATCACCGCCTCGCCGAAGGCGTTGGCGAGGATCTGCTCGACGTCGAGGATCGACACCAGGCGGCCGCCCTCGAGCTCGATCACCGCGGTGATCAGCCCCTGGTTCGAGGCCAGCACCGTTTCAGGCGCCTTCACCCGCTCCCAGTCGACGCGGATGATGCGGTCGACCTCGTGCACCAGGAAGCCGAGCGTGCGCTTCGAGTATTCGGCGACCATCATCGACTTGCCCAGTCCGGGCGGCGGGCCGCCCTCGAGGTCGAGGAAGGACGATAGCGACAGCACCGGGATGACGTTGCCGCGCAGCGAAATCAGCCCCTCGACGCCGCGCGGCATGTTCGGGGTGCGCGTGATGTGCGGCGTCCGCCCCACCTCACGGACCTTGAAGACGTTGATGCCGAAGGTCTCGCGCGTGCCCAGCGAGAACAACAGGATTTCCATCATGTTCGAGCCGGCGAGCCGCGTGCGGGCGTCGACGCTCTCGAGCAGGTTCTTCTTCTCTGACAGATCCATGGTTTTGCTCCTGCGAACGGTCCCGGTCAGGCCGGCACGGGAAGGTTGGCCGACTCGCCGAGGATCCGGCGGGCGAGGGATTCGGACAGCTTCTGCGGCTCGAACTTGGCGACGTATTCGTCAACGCCGACCGACTTGCCGAGCTGCTGGTTCGACATCCCCGACAGCGACGAATGCATGATCACCGGAATGCCGGCAAAGCGCGGATCGCTCTTGATCTTCTTGGTCAGGATGTAGCCGTCCATCTCCGGCATCTCGATGTCGGTCAGCACCAGGCTGACCAGGTCGGACACCGACTTGTTGGTGCTGTCGGCGTAGGTCGCGATCTTCTCCAGCTCCTCCCAGGCGAGGCGGCCGTTCATCGCCCCCACGTACTTCACGCCCATCAGCTGCAGCGTCTTCTCGATCTGCTTGCGGGCGACGATCGAGTCGTCGGCGAAGACCACCATCGCGTCCGGCTTGTTCAGCGGCACGACGCTGCGGTAGGCGGCCTCATCGTCGTAGCGGGCGGTCTCGGCGAGCACCTTCTCGACGTCCATCATCATCACCAGCCGGTTGTCCGGCAGCTCGGTGACCGCCGTCACCAGCCCGCCCATCTCCGCCATCAGCATCTCCGGCGGCACGCGCATCTGGCTCCAGTCGAGGCGCAGGATGGTGTCCACCCCTTCGACCAGGAAGCCCTGGGTATGGCCGTTGTATTCGGTGACGATCATGATGTCGCGCGGCGTCTCGGTGTGCACGCCGGCGTACTTGGCGAGGTCGATCACCGGCACCAGCACGCCGCGCAGGCTGACCATGCCCTCGACCGCCGACGGCATTTCCGGCGCGGCGGTGATCGGCGGCGTGCGCATCACTTCGCGCACCTTGAAGACGTTGATGCCGAAAGTCTCCTTGCGCCCGGTGCGCGTGTCGCGGCCGAGGAAGAAGAGCAGAATTTCCAGCTTGTTCGTACCCGCGAGCTTGGTGCGCGCGTCGATGCTTTTCAGCAGTTCGGACATAAATCGATCCCCCTCTTTGGCGAGGTGTCTTGCAGCGTGTATGTTAACCCATCGTCCGGGCCGGCACCACGGCGACCGGCCCCCTTGTCGCGGCGGCGCTCAGGCCTCGGTCCGGTAGCCGATGCGGAAGCCTCCCCAGTGGCGCCCCTTGACCGTCACCGGCGCCGAGATGTCGTGCATGATCTCGCCGGTGTCGCGGCGATAGGTCTGCAGCAGGAAGGGCTGCGTATGGTCGCCGCAACGCCGGCCGACCGGGTCGTCGAAGATCCGCTTGGTGCGGTTGTTGACGAAATCGACCTTCTCGTCACCGGTCAGCGGCTGCGCGAAGCGCCGGTTGTGCGTCGGCACGTAGCCCTTGCGGTCGCAGGCGATCGCATAGACCAGCCAGCCGTTCTGCTCGAGCAGCGCCTCCTGCAGCGGCGGCAGCAACTGGTCGCAGAGCGCGTCGAAGCGGGTCTTGAACTTCTGCGGCTTGGTGTTCGGGATCGGCTGGTAGCTCTCGTCGAACAGGTCTTCCAGGCGGAGACGGCCGGCGTCGATCGCCTTCTCCAGGATCTGGCCGGTCTCGGCGGCGGCCCGCTGCACGATCGCAGGCATCCGGCCGTGCGTCTGCACCGCCTGCTCACCGGAGGCGCCGAGCTTGAAGACGTTGCCGATTTCCTTCAGATTGGTGGCCAGGTATTCGAGCTGGCCGGCCTCGCGCAGCGCCTTGTCCGACGCCGCGCTGTTCGACTCGGCCATCGACATGATGCTGCGCACGTGCGCGGCGATGTCGTTGCCGGAGCGGGTCTGTTCGTCGATCACGGCGGCGATCGCGTCGACCTTCTCCATCGTCTCGCGCGCGCCGCGGTTGATGCGGTCGAGCGAATCGGCGGCCTGCTGCGCCAGCGCGGCACCGCTCCGGGCCTGGCCGGTGCCGGCCTCGATGCTGACGATCGCGGTCTGCGTCTCGCCCTGGATCGCGGTGATCATGCTGCTGATCTCGCCGGTCGCCGACGAGGTGCGCTCGGCCAGCTTGCGCACCTCGTCGGCGACCACCGCGAAGCCGCGCCCCTGCTCGCCGGCACGCGCCGCCTCGATGGCGGCGTTGAGCGCGAGCAGGTTGGTCTGGTCGGCGATCTCGCGGATGGTCTGGGCGATGCCGCTGATCGCCTTCGAGCGCTCGCCGAGCGCATAGACCACCTCGGCGGACTCGGTCACCGAGGCAGCGATCCGTTCCATCTCGGCCGACGCGTCGCGGACGATGCCCATCCCCTCGGCCGACAGGCCGCTCGCCGACTCGGCGATCTGCGCCGTCTCCGACGCGTTCTGCGCCGCCTGGTGCATGTTGGCCGTGAGCTGGTTCATCGCCGACGCCGCCGACTGCGCGGCGTCGTGCTGGCGGTTGGAGCCCGCGGCGACGGTGTTCGCCTCGTCGATCAGCGTCGCCGAAGCGCGCGCGACCTCGACCGAATTGAAGAAGACCTTGCCGATGATCGTCTGGAAGCTGGCCATCAGCCGGTTGTAGGCCAGTGCCGTCGCGGCGACCTCGTCCTTGCCGCGCTCATCGGCGCGGCGCGTCAGGTCGCCGTCCATGTAGGTGCGCTCGATCACCGCGCGCAGCTCGCCGAGACGCCGCAGCAGCCCGCCCTCGACGAAGGCGGCCAGGCCGGCGCCGAGCAGCGCGAGCAACCCGCCGCCGATCGCCACCCCCTGCATGCCGCTGCCGAAAACCGCCGGACCGACCCCCATCAGGACGCCCGCCGCCACGACCATGACCGCGAACGCGCCCCGCACCTTCCACGCCACACTGCTCATCCGGCCAACCACTCCCCTGTTGTTGTCGCCGCCGCTGCGGCCCCCTCGCGAACGTCCTGCGCCACCACCCGGCGGGTGGTCTGCGGCACGTCAGGCGATCTTGAACAGCTTGCCGAAATTGGCGATCTCGAGCACCTGCTTCACCGCGCCGCGCACATTGACCAGCGCCAACGTCTTGTTCGCCGCCCCCGCCTTGTCGCGCAGCATCAGCAGCATGCCAAGCGCGGAGCTGTCGAGATAGTCGACGGCGGCCAGATCGATGTTCAGCTGCTTCACCTCCGCATCGGCCATTACCGGCTCGTAGGCACTCCGGAATTCCCGATGCGAATTGAAGTCGAAGCGGCCGGACAACTTCAGGTCAACCCGGCCGGACTCCTTCACGACATTAACCTGCATGACCTCCTCCGCTTATCACTTTCGTGTTATCGGCCCCACTATGCCACACTCCGCGCGGCCGTGGCGAGCACGCGGCGCGCCATTTCGCCGAGACTGACGACCTCCTCGACCGCGCCGACCAGCGCCGCCTCGCGCGGCATGCCGTAGACCGCGCAGCTCGCCTCGTCCTGGCCGAAGGTCCGCCCACCGGCCTGGCGCAGGCGCAGCAGGCCCTGCGCCCCGTCCTTGCCCATGCCGGTCAGGATGACGCCGATCGCCTTGGCGCCGACCGCCTCCGCCGCCGAATCGAAGAGCACGTCCACCGACGGCCGGTGGCGGTTGACCGGTGCCGCGTCGCTCAGACGCGTGACGCAGGCGCTGCCCTGGCGGACGATCTGCAGGTGCGAGTGGCCCGGCGCGATGAACACGGTGCCGGGCTCGACCCGCTCGCCGCCCTGCGCCTCGACCACCCGTGGCGCGCACAGGCTGTCCAGCCGCCGCGCGAACGAGGCGGTGAAGTTCTCCGGCATGTGCTGCACGATCAGCGTCGGCGGACAGTCGGCGGGGAAGCCGAGGAGCAGGTCCTTGATCGCCTCGGTACCGCCGGTCGAGGCGCCGACGAAAATGACGTTGCCGTTGGCGGCGTTCCGCGCCGTGGCGGGCAGCGGCGCCACCGGCCCCTCGCCGGCGGGCGCGGCGGCCGGCCGCCGCAGCTGCGCCGCGGCCGCACCGCGGATTTTTTCGGTCAGTTCCTCGGCGTACTCGATCAGCGCCGCCGGCTGGTCGGCGCGCGGCTTGCCGATGAAATCGACCGCCCCCAGCTCGAGCGCGCGCAGCGTCGTCTCCGAACCGGCCTCGGTATGGGCCGAGACCATCACCACCCGCGTCGGCCGCAGGCGCATCAAGCGCTCGAGGAACTCCAGCCCGTCCATGCGCGGCATCTGCACGTCGAGCGTGACGACGTCCGGGTTGAGCGACTTGATCAGCTCGCGCGCCCCGTGCGCGTCGGGGGCCGCTCCCACCACCTCGAGATCGGGGGCGGCGTTGATCAGCTCGGCGAGCAGCTTGCGCATCACCGCCGAATCGTCCACCACCAGCACCTTTGTCGTCATCGTTCGTCTTTGCAGCCGCCGGCGGCCTGGCCTCGTCAGATGAAGAGCTCGATCTCGCCGGCAACGGTGGAGCGTTGCAGGCGGGAGCGATATTCCCTTTCGCGGTCGAACAGCGTGTCGTTGTGCACGCGATGCAGCTTGCGTACCAGCACGCGACCGCTGCGCGGGAAGTAATAAACCTTGCGCGGATACGAATCGAGCAGGTCCTTGGCCACCACCGGAATCTTCTCGGTCTGCAGGAAGTCGAGCACGAACTCGGCGTTGCGCGCACCGATGTTGCTCGAGCTGAGGCTGGCGAGCACGGCGCCGCCGCCGAACACCTTGGCCTCCAGCCGATGCCGCCGCGCCCCCGACTTGAGCAGGTGGTTGATCAGCACTTCCATCGCGTAGGTACCGTAGCGGGTCGAGCTGCTGAGCACGTCCTTGCCGCCTTCGTCCGGCAGCATGAAGTGGTTCATGCCGCCGATGCCGTTCTCGCTGTCGCGGATGCAGGCGGCGACGCAGGAGCCGAGCACGGTTACCAGCACCATCTCCTTGCCGGTGACGTAGTACTCGCCGGGCAGGATCTTGGCCGCCGCGGTGTCGAAGTTCCGGTCGTGGTAGATGTTCGAGGCGAAGCCCTCGACATACCCCTGCTCGGTGGACGGACAGGCGGCCGCGTCGGCCTCGCGCTCAACGACGGCGGCGGGAGAGTTCATAGACGGTCTTGCCGAGCGAACGGAAGAGGTCGGCGGCGTGCAGGAAGCTTTCCGAATGCCCGGCGAAGAGCAGCCCGTCGTCCTGCAGCAGCGGCGCAAAGCGCGACAGGATCCGGTACTGCGTCGGCTTGTCGAAATAGATCATCACGTTGCGGCAGAAGATCACGTCGAGCGCTCCCTTCACCGGCCAGCTCGGGTCGAGCAGGTTGACGCGCTGGAACTGGACCATGCGCCGCAGTTCCGGACGCACCGCGACGTTGCCTTCCTGTGCGCCGGAGCCCCTCAGGAAGAAGCGCTTCAGCCGCTCGGGCGACAGCCGCTCGACACGCTCGATCGGGTAGACGCCCTTGTCCGCCGTCGCCAGCACGTTGGTGTCGAGGTCGGAGGCGATGATCGAGACCGGCGTCGAGAAGCCGCCGAAGGTCTCGGCGACGGTCATCGCGATCGAATAGGGTTCCTCGCCGGTCGACGACGCGCAGCACCAGACCCGGATCGGGTTGCGACCGCCGAGCTTCTTCAGGTGCTCGCCGAAGATCGGGAAGTGATGCGGCTCGCGGAAGAACGAGGTGAGGTTGGTCGTCAGCGAATTGACGAAGCGCTCCCATTCCTCCGCGTCGCCGCGTTCGAGCAGCGCCAGGTAGTCGGCGAAACTGCCCTTGCCGGTCGCCCGCAGGCGGCGCGCCAGGCGGGAATAGACCATGTCCTGCTTGGCCGGCGACAGCGAGATGCCGGCATGCTGGTAGATCAGTTTGCGCACGCGGTCGAAATCGGCGCTGGTGAACTCGAATTCGCGCAGGCTGCCGTCGCGGCTGGCGAACGGCAGCGCGCCGGCCGGTGCCGGCCGCGACGGCGATGGCGCGGCGGGCGGCGGGCGGCCGGCGGCCGCCGGCCGCAGCGACGAGGAAGGGGCCGCCGGCGCGCGCGGCGGCACGGGGCGTTTCGGGTCGAAGCTCATCCCTGGGTCATTCCTGCATCGGCGCGCGTCAGAACTCCGCCCACTCGTCGTCCAGCGTCACCGGCAGCTTGGACGGCACCGGGCGCGCGGACGCGGGTGGCACGAAGCGCCCGCGGCGCGCCTCGGGCTCGGCCAGGGCCGGCCGCGACGCCGCCGGCCGTGCCGGACGCGCCGGCACCGGCCGCTGCGCTTCCGAGAGCTGGAACACCGACACCGCCTCCAGCAGCGAGCGCGCCTGCTCTTCGAGACTTTCGGCGGCAGCCGCCGCCTCCTCGACCAGCGCCGCATTCTGCTGCGTCACCTCGTCCATCTGCGTCACCGCCAGGCCGACCTGCTCGATGCCCGAACTCTGCTCACGGCTCGCCTCGGCGATGTCGGTCATGATCGCCGCGACGCGGCCGATCGCCGCGACCACCTCCTCCATCGTGCGCCCGGCCTGGTCGACCAGCTTCGAGCCGTTCTCGACCTTCTCCACCGAGTCGGAGATCAGGCTCTTGATCTCTTTCGCGGCGGCCGCGCTGCGCTGCGCGAGGCTGCGTACCTCGGTCGCCACCACCGCGAAGCCGCGCCCCTGCTCGCCGGCACGCGCCGCCTCGACGGCGGCGTTGAGCGCGAGGATGTTGGTCTGGAAGGCGATGCCGTCGATGACGCCGATGATGTCGGCGATCTTCGACGAACTGTGGTGGATCGCGCCCATCGTCTGCACCACCTGGGCGACGACCGCGCCGCCCTTCTCCGCGACCTGCTGCGCGCCGCTGGCGAGTTCGTTGGCCTGGCGCGCGTTGTCGGCGTTCTGCTTCACCGTGCCGGTCAGCTGCTCCATGCTCGATGCCGTTTCCTCGAGGCTGGAGGCCTGCTGTTCGGTGCGCGACGAGAGGTCCTGGTTGCCGACGGCGATCTCCTGCGACGCGGTGTTGATCGCATCCGACGCATGCTTGATCTGGCCGACGATCTCGCGCAGGCGGGCGACCGTGGTGTTGGCGTCGTCCTTCAGCCGGCCGAAGGTGCCGGCGTAGTCGGCGCTGATCGACTTGGTCAGGTCGCCGTCGGCCATCGCCGAGAGCATCAGCACGACGTCGTCGAGGCCGCGCTGGGCGGTGTCGAGCAGGCGGTTGAGATCCTCGGCGAGGCGCAGGAAGAAGCCGTGCTTGCCGGCGACCTCGACGCGCTTGCCGAAGTCGCCGTTGGCGGCGGCGCCGACAATCTCGGCGACCTCGTTCTCGACCGCCACCTCCGTGGTGCGGTCGAGCCATTCGACGGCGGTGCCGAGGCGCTCGCCGCGGCCGTTGAGCACCGGTGTCACGGTCAGCGCGAAGGTGCGGCCGCCGACGACGATCTGCGCCTTGTGCGAGCCGGTCAGGCGGTCGAGCATGCCGCGCTGGTGCGCCGGGTTCTTGTGGAAGACGTCGATGTTCGAACCGAGCAGCGCCGCCGCGCTGAAGTTCGGCAGATCCCGGCGGATGTCGCTCTCGGCGGCCTCGAACATGCGGCGCACCGCGTCGTTCATGTAGATGATGTTGTGCGTGTGGTCGGCGATCATGACGTTGGTGGCGACGTTGTCGAGGCCGATCTTGATGCGCAGGTTCTCGTCAGAGACGCGCTTCGCCTCGGCGACGTTGAAGCCGAGCTGGATCTGCATCGACTGCAGGCCCTGCATGACCTTGCCGACTTCGTCGTTGCGCGCGATGTCGACCGGCGTCTGGTAGTTACCCTCGGCGATGCCGAAGAAGCCGGCGGTGATTTCCTGGAGCGGGCGGACGATCGCGCGCAGCGTCAGCAGCGCGATCGCCGCGCCGGCGGCGACCAGCAGCGCCAGCAGCGCGACGACCCATCCCTGCGACCGGCTGCCCTCGCTTTCGGCCTGCTGCAGCTGCAGCTTCGCCTGCTCCAGCTGGTAGCGATAGAGCGTATCGGCCGCGGCCGCCGCCTCGACGTACAGCGGATTCACCTTCTGCAGCAGGATCGTCTGCGCCTCCTCGTAGCGCCCCTCGGCCATCGCCGCCCGCGCCGGACGCAGCCCTTCGCCGACGTAGCGCGCCCGCTTGGCGCGGTAGTCCTCGGCCATCCGCTTGTGCTCGTCGTCGGTCACCGCCTTCATGTAGCCTTCCCACTGCGCGGTGATCTCGGCGGCATTTTTCTCGATCGCGTCGAGGTGCGTCGTGACCGGATGGTCGTGCAGGGCCGCCGACGGCATCTCCGGCGCATGCTGCAGGCCGAGCATCACCTGGCTGCGGTTGTCGGCCATCAGCTTGCCGATCCGCGCCAGCGCCTGCACCGGCTGCAGGCGCTTGTCATAGAGATCGGCCACCGCCTGGTTGGACTGGCCGACGGCGACCATGCCGACGACACCGACGACCGTCGCCAGCGCGATGATCGCGGTCATGCCGGCGATCAGCCGCGTCTTGAGGGTGACGTTGGCGAAGCCCTCGCCGCCCTTGACCACCTTGCCATGGCGGATCGTCGCACCGCCCGCGGCCTTCTCGCGGAACATCCGGTAAGCCCGGTCGACGGCGACGATCGCGTCGCGGTCGGCCTTGCGCCGCACCGACATGTAGCCGGTGATCTGGCCGTTCTCGCGGATCGGCGTCGCCGTCGCCAGCACCCAGTAGTAGTCGCCGTTCTTGCAGCGGTTCTTGACGTAGCCGGTCCACGGCCGCCCGGCCTTCAGGTCGCGCCAGAGATCCTCGAAGGCCTCGGCCGGCATGTCCGGGTGGCGGACGATGTTGTGCGAGGTGCCGATCAGCTCGGCCTCGGAGAAGCCGCTGATGTCGAGGAAGTCCTTGTTGACGTAGGTGATCTGCCCCTTCAGGTCGGTCTTCGAGACGATCAGCGTGTCGTCGTTCAGGGCCACCTCGACGTTGGTTACCGGCATGTTGATGCGCATCGTCGTTCCTCCGATTATCGTTTCTTGTGCTGGCCGCTGCCGGCCGGCGGGAAGCCCCCGGTCGCGCGCCCGTTGTCCGTCATCGCTGGCGTTGCCCGCCCGCCGCGTGTGCTCATTCCGCCACCGCCTCGTCGATCAGCTCCATGTCGCGGCTGCTCATCAGCCGCTCGATGTCGGTGACGATCAGCATCCGTTCGTCGACGCTGGCCAGCCCGAGGATGTACCTGGTGTCGAAGCTGGCGGCGAAATCCGGTGCCGGCCGGATCTCGCCGCCGCTCAGCGAGGTCACGTCGGAAACGCTGTCGACGACGATGCCGATCACGCGCTGCGCCACGTTGAGGATGATCACCACCGTAAACGGCGTGTAGTCGACAGTGCCGAGGCCGAACTTGATGCGCAGATCGACGATCGGGACGATGATCCCGCGCAGGTTGATCACGCCCTTGATGAACGGCGGCGCGTAGGCGATCGCCGTCGGCGGCTCGTAGCCGCGGATCTCCTGTACCTTGAGGATGTCGATCGCGTACTCCTCGGCACCGAGGCGGAAGGTCAGGTATTCGCTGGCGATCTGTCCGTCGTCGGCGACGGCGATCGGCTGGCTGGCAATCTCCATGCTTGGGCTCCCTTGGCTAAGGCGTCATGCAGGCACCGCCTCCGCGGCCTGCGGCGTCGTGCGGGCGGCGTCGATCAGCGCCGACACATCGAGGATCAGCGCGACGCGCCCGTCCCCCATGATCGTCGCCCCGGAAATGCCGGGCACCCGGCGGTAGTTCTGTTCCAGGCTCTTGATCACCACCTGGTGCTGGCCGACCAGCGCGTCGACGAACAACGCCGCCTTGGCGCCGTCGGCGTCGAGCACGATCATGATGCCGCGCGTGAAGTCGGTTTCGGCGCCGGGCACGCGGAACATCTCCTGCAGCGAGACCACCGGCAGGTACTCGCCGCGCACCTGGATCACCCGCCCCTGGTTGGAGACGGTCTTGACGTCGCCGGCCGCCGGCTGCAGCGACTCGATCACATAGGACAGCGGCAGGATGTAGGTATGCTCGCCGACGGCGACCGACATGCCGTCGAGGATGGCCAGCGTCAGCGGCAGGCGGACGGTCATGCGGGTGCCGATGCCGGGCATGCTCTCGATCTCGATGCGCCCGCCCATCGCCTGGATGTTGCGGCGGACGACGTCCATGCCGACGCCACGCCCGGAGACGTCGGTGACGACGTCGGCGGTGGAGAAGCCGGCCTCGAAGATCAGCGCCCACACCTCCTGGTCGGGCATCTGATCGGACACCGCGAAGCCGCGCTCGCGCGCCTTGGCGAGGATCCTCTGGCGGTTCAGCCCGGCGCCGTCGTCGCCGACCTCGATGACGATGTTGCCGCCCTGGTGCGCGGCCTTCAGCGTGATCGTGCCGGCCGCCGGCTTGCCGGCGGCGAGGCGCTGCTCCGGCGGCTCGATGCCGTGGTCCAGGCTGTTGCGGATGAGGTGCGTCAGCGGGTCGGCGATGCGCTCGATCAGCCCCTTGTCGAGCTCGGTCGACTCGCCGCTCATCTTCAGCTCGACCTGCTTGCCGAGCTTCGACGACAGGTCGCGGACGACGCGCGGGAAGCGCGAAAACACAAACGAGATCGGCATCATGCGGATCGACATCACCGCTTCCTGCAGCCCGCGGGTATTGCGCTCGAGCTGGGCGAGGCCGCCGAGCAGCGCCTCCGGCGCCGCGTCGTTCATCTGCGCCGCGCACTGCAGCAGCATCGCCTGCGTGATCACCAGCTCACCGACCAGGTTGATCAGCTGGTCGGCACGCTCGACGCTGACACGGATCGACGCCGACTCGCCGGCAGCCGCCGGCAGCGGACGCGCCTTGCGGCCGGCCGGGGCCGGCGCTGCGGCCGCCGGTTCGGCCGCCGGTTCGGCCGCCGCGGGCAGCGGTTCCGGCAACGGCAGGAACAGGCCGAAGCCGTCGCCCTCCTCGATCGCCGGCGGCGCCTCGGCGGACGGCGGCGCCTCGGGCACCGGCAAGGGATCGAAGAAGCCGAAGCCGTCGCCTTCCTCGGCCGCCGGCGACGCCGTCGTCGGCAGCGGTTCGAAGAAGCCGTAGCCCTCGTCGGCGGGCGTCTCCTCCGCGAACAGGCCGAAGGCGCCGCCGGCGTCGACCACCTCGCCGGAAGCGCTCGTCACCCGCCAGGCGCCGTCGGCGGCAACGAAGGCGAGCAGGTCCTCGATCTGCGCCGGCGGCGCGGCCGTCGCCAGCTGCAGCCGCCAGCCGCCCGCCGCGCCGTCCGCCGGCCGCTCCAGCACCGTCAGTTCGCCCAGCGCGCGCAGTTCGTCGAGCAGGTTGGCGAGCGCCGCCGGGTCGGCCGTCGCCTCGGGAGTCGGCACGAATTCGAGCGCATAGCAGGCCATTGCCGGCAGCGCCGGCGACGGTGCGGGGGCGGCGTCGTGCGCCGGCGCACCGGCAGCGCCGCTCAGCGCCCGCAGCGTCGCGCAGACACCGGCGACCGTGTCCGCGGCGACCGGCGTGCCGCCCCGGTGCGCGGCGAGCATCGCCTGCAGCGTGTCGCCGGCGGCGAGGAAGGCGTCGACCATGTCGTCGCGCAGCGCCAGTTCGTGCTTGCGGATGCGGTCGAGCAGGTTCTCCAGGATGTGGGTGACCTCGGCCAGATCGGTGAAGCCGAAGGTGCCGCTGGAGCCCTTGATCGAATGCGCGGCGCGGAAGATCGCGTTGAGCTGCTCGGCGTCCGGGGCAGCGACGTCGAGGCCCAGCAGCAGCGATTCCATCTCCGCCAGATGCTCGGCGGTCTCCTCGAAGAAGACCTGGTAGAACTGGCTCATGTCGATGGTCATGGTTTCCCTCGGCGCCAATCTGCATCCGCAAGCGGGCCGTGCGCGGCCCCGCGCACCGGCATCAGCCGATGACTTTCTTGACCACCTCGATCAGTTTCTGCGGATCGAAGGGCTTGACCAGCCAGCCGGTCGCCCCCGCCGCGCGCCCCTGCGACTTCATCGCGTCCGAGGACTCGGTGGTCAGCATCAGGATCGGCACCGACTTGTACTGCGGCAGCGCGCGCAGGTTCTTGATCAGCGTCAGGCCGTCCATGCGCGGCATGTTCTGGTCGGTGAGCACGAGGTTGATCGCACGCGACTTGGCCTTGTCCAGGCCGTCCATCCCGTCGACGGCATCGACCACTTCGTAGCCTGCGCTCTTCAGCGTGAAGCCAACCATCTGCCGGATCGAAGCAGAATCGTCAACGCAGAGAACGGTCTTTGCCATGGAGATATCCTTTTTTCTGTGGGTCGGTTAGAACAATTCGACTCCGCCGCTGGCGAAGCCCTGCTGTTTCACGGGGTTGTTGTCCTCGGCATGGCGGACGCCGTCGAGCGTCGCCAGCGCCTGCGCCAGCCGACCGCGCAGGCGGGCCAGGTCCTCCGCCTGCAGCCGGCCGCCGGCGGCGGCACCGGCACCGCCGAGCTCGGCGACGACCGACTGCAGTTCGCCGAGACGGTTGCCGACGTGGCTGATCAGCTGCGTCACCATGTCCTGGAACTGCAGCGAGACGACCGCCTGGTTGACGCTCGACTCCATGACGGCGGCAATCTGGTTGAGTTCCGTGACGGTATGGCTGGTGCTGCGGTTGAGGTCCTCGACGTCGTGCATCGCCTGCTCGACGTCCTGCTTCGATTGCAGCGCGAAGGTCATGTCCTGCGCCGCCATCTTGTTGATCGCCGCCTCGGTATCGCCGATCGAACGCTGCATGTTCTCCATCAGCCCGCGGATCTGCTGGCTGAAATGGCTGGTGCGCCCGGACAGGTCGCGCACCTCGTCGGCGACGACGGCGAAGCCGCGTCCGGCCTCGCCGGCGCGGGCCGCCTCGATCGCCGCGTTGAGCGCGAGCAGGTTGGTCTGCTTCGAGATGCCGTCGATCTCGCCGAGCATGCCGAGGATCTGGCGCATCTCCGAGGAGATGCGGTCGGTCATCTCGACCAGCTCCATCGCCAGCTTGGAGTTCTCGACGACGCTGTCGACGAAGCGGCGCAGCGTCTCCGAGGTCTGCCGCGCGAACAGCTCGAAATCGGAGACACGCTTGCCGTCGGCGTCGACGGTGGTACCGTGCTGGCGGATGATCGCCAGGCCGAGCTCCTGCTGCCGCTGCGCCTGCGCGCTCATCGCGTGGAAGCTGCCGATCAGCTTGGCGATGGCGTCGGAGAAGATCTGCTGCGCGCGGCCGAGTTCGCCGCGGGTGGTGTCGAACTGCGCGGAGAAGGCATCGCTGCAGCGGACCAGCGCCTGCCCGGTCTCGCGCAGCGCTTCGCGCTCCGGGATGTCGGCAGCCGCTGCCGGCACCTCGCCGGGCGCGCTGGCAGCGAAGCCGGCGATCAGCAACCAGCCGACCAGCAGCAGGCCGACGGCGCCGAAAAAGACGCCATTGCGCAGCGCCGGCTCAAGCAGCGCGGCCGCGCCGGCGACCACCGCCAGCCACAGCACGCCAAACGTTCTCACCCGGTTTCCCGCACTCATCGCTTCCCCGTCCGTTGATGCCGCCCGGGCCCGGCCCGCACGGCTTGCTACCTGCCCGTTTCCCGCGGTTCGGTGGCGGCATCGTCCGCCGGCTGGCCGGCACTGCCGTCCGCCTCGCCGAGGAAGGCTTCTTCGGTCCGCTTGTTGAGGACGACGATGCTGATCCGGCGGTTCACCGGGTTCAGCGGGTCGCTCTTGTCGAACGGCACCGTCGACGACATGCCGAGCACGCGCAGCACCTTGTTCTCGTCCATGCCGCCGGCGATCAGCTCGCGGCGCGAGGCGTTCGCCCGGTTCGCCGACAGTTCCCAGTTGGAGAAACTCTTCTGGCCGGCCGCGTACTGCGCGGCATCGGTGTGGCCGGAGACGGTGATCCGGTTGCTGACGCTGTTCAGCGCCGTCCCGATCTCGCGCAGGATCTCCTTGGTGTAGGGCTTCAGCTCGGCGCTGGAAAGGTCGAACATCGGCCGGTTCTGCTCGTCGACGATCTGGATGCGCAGCCCTTCGCTGGTGATGTCGAGCAGCAGCTGGTTCTTGAACTGCTTCAGCGCCGGGTTGGTCTCGATCACGCTCTCGATGCGCTTCTTCAGCTCGTTCAGCATCGCCTTCTCTTTCGCCTCGAACTGCTTGCGCGCCTCCTCGTCGAGCGAGCTGGTCGACTTGCGCCGCCGTTCCTGGTCGCCGCGCTGCTGCTGGCCGGTCGTCCGCGTCAGGTCCTTGCCGCCGCCGGGGATGATCGTCGACGCGTCGCCCGACCCGGAGCCGCCGGTCGAGCTGACCTTCAGCGGGTTCTGGAAGTATTCGGCGATGCCGTTGAGATCGCCCTTGGCAGTCGAGCCGAGCAGCCACATCAGCAGGAAGAAGGCCATCATCGCCGTGACGAAGTCGGCATAGGCGATCTTCCAGGCGCCGCCGTGGTGGGCGCCGGCCATCACCTTCTTGCGCTTGATGACTATCGGCCGGGTCGAGTCGTCGCTCATCGTCGCTGCTTCCAGTCAGCCGCGGGCTACTTGCCCTTGCGCGCCTTGAGTTCGGTTTCGAGTTCGATGAAGGTCGGGCGCACGCCCGATTCGAGCACCTTGCGCCCGAATTCGACGGCCACCTGCGGCGCGTAGCCCGACATCGACGCCAGCAGCACGACCTTGATGCACTGGTAGATCTTGCCGCTCTCGTGCGCCTTCTGCTCGAGCAGCGTGGCGATCGGCGCGACGAAGCCGTAGGAGATCAGGATACCGAGGAAGGTGCCGACCAGCGCGCCGCCGATCATCTTGCCGAGCACCGCCGGCGGCTGGCCGACCGAGCCCATCACGTTCACCACGCCCATCACGGCGACGACGATACCGAACGCCGGCAGGCCGTCGGCGGTCTTCGCCATCACGTGCCCGGGCACCTCGACCTCGTGGTGGTGGGTCTCGATCTCCATGTCCATCAGGCTCTCGATCTCGACCGTGTTCAGGTTGCCGCCGACCATCATGCGCAGGTAGTCGGTGATGAACTCCATCACGTGGTGGTCGTTCTGCAGCGTCGGGTACTTGCCGAAGATCGGGCTGGCATGCGGGTCCTCGACATCGGCCTCGATCGACATCAGGCCTTCCTTCCGGACCTTGGCGAGGATCTCGTAGAGCATCGCCAGCAGGTCGATGTAGAGCGCCTTGGTGAATTTCGACCCCTTCAGCACCGAGGGCAGCGCGCCGACCGTGCGCTTGATGATCTTGATGTCGTTGCCGGCGAGGAAGCCGCCGACGGTCAGGCCGACGATCGCGACGTATTCGGCGGGCACCCACAGCGCCAGCAGGTTGCCATGCAGCGCATAGGTACCGAGTGACGCCAGCAGGATGACGACATAGCCGATGATGAGAAACATGCTTACCCCTTAAACCCCTGACCGTGCACCCGTCGCAGGCCGGCACGCCCCCGTTTTCGGAGGTCGCGCTATTGTAGCCAGATGCGCACGTTACGAGCAAAAAAGCGCAGCGAAAAGCGGAGCCCGGCCGCGCCACACTCGCGCCACATTTTATGAAGGCGGCAAGGCCCGCGGCGGGCGCCCGCATTCGGGTAAACTTGGCGCATGAGCGGCCAACACCTCCCGATGAACTTCTGCAGCCAATGCGGCGCCCCGGTCGACCTAGCGGTGCCGCCGGGCGACAACGTGCCGCGGCACGTCTGCCGGCGCTGCGGCACGATCCACTATCAAAACCCGCGCATGGTGATCGGCTGCATCGCCGAATGGGAGGGGCGCATCCTGCTCTGCCGGCGCGCGATCGAGCCGCGCCTCGGCCTGTGGACGCTGCCCGCCGGCTTCATGGAGAACAACGAGACGACCGCCCAGGCCGCCGCCCGCGAAACGCTCGAGGAAGCCTGCGCGGAAGTCGAGATCGACCGCCTGTTTGCACTGGTCAACGTACCGCACATCCATCAGGTCCACCTGTTCTACACCGCGCGCCTGATCGGCGGCCGCTTCGGCGCCGGCGCCGAATCGCTGGAAAGCCGCCTGTTCGCCGAAGCGGAGATTCCGTGGCAGGAGATGGCCTTCCGCAGCGTCAGCTTCGCGCTGCGCGCCTGGCTGGACGACCGCCGCCGCGGCGTTTTCGGCCTGCATACCACCGACCTGGCGCCGCCGCCCCCTACTCCTCCAGGCTGAAGCGGACCGGTAGCGGCACGACGAAACTCTGCCCGCGCAGGCTGTCGGGCAACGGCGTCCTCTCGACCGCGCGCGCCAGCATCTGCAGCGCCTGCTCGTCGAGCAGCGCGTGCCCGGACGAGCGCTGCAGCCGCACGCTCGGCGACGGCACGCCGGCCGCCACCGTCACGCCGACCTCGGCCACCCCTTCCCAGCCGCGCGACCGCGCCAGCGCCGGATAGACCCGGAAGCGGCGGGCGGCGACGGCAAGATCGATGCGGTACTGGCGCAGGCCGTCGGCGCTGACCCCGGCCGCCGGCGCCGGAACGGCGACCGCGGCCGGCACCGTCGCAGCCGTGCCTGGCAGAGGCGCAGCGGGCACGGCATCCGCCGCGGCTGGCGTCGCGGCTGCGGCAGGCGCGACGGTCGGCGCGGGCGTTGGCGCCGAGGCCGGCGTCGGGACCGGTAGCGCGACCGGCCGCGGCCGTGCGGCGGCCGGCGGACGGTGTGCCGCCGACGCCGCCGGTACCGACGATGCGGCCGGGAGCGTCGCCGGGCGCGCCGTCACCACCGCCTGCAACGCGACCGGCGCCGCCGGCGGGGCAGGTCGCGGCCAGCCCCAGCCGAACAGGGCCAGCAGGTGCGCAACGAGCGAAACGAGGAAAGCGCCGAACAGAAGGCGCCGGGAGCGGTCTAAAGTCATGATCGGAAGCGCGCAAGGATAACGCAATCGCGACAGCTTGCCGCGATTGGAAAGCCTTCTGTCCTTTGCTAACCTGTCCGCCAGCAATCCCCACCCGGAGGAAGCACAGCGATGCACGCGGAACCCTCGTTCGCCGGCACCGGCCCGAACGGCAGACCCCTGATCCTGGCGGTCGACGTCACCGGCGCCCCGCGCGGCTGGATCACGTGGCAGGATGCCGTCGCCTGCAAGGCGACCGGGCGCGTCGACCGCGAACTCGGCGATTTCCGCTTCACCTTCCACGGCGGCTATTCCCGCCTCACCGGCGAGCGCTCGAGCCTCAGCGTGAGCAGCATCCTCGCGCTGCGCGGCCGCAACCCGCGCGGCTGGCAGCCGCAGTCGCCGGCACTGACCAACCCGCTGCTGTTCCAGCGCGACCGCCACCTGTGCTGCTACTGCGGCAGCCAGAAGCGGCCGGAACTGCTGACCCGCGACCACATCGTGCCGCTCTCGCGCGGCGGTCGCGACCACTGGAAGAACGTCGTCACCGCCTGCAAGCCGTGCAACCAGCGCAAGGGGGCGCGCACGCCGGAGCGCGCCGGCATGATGATGCTCTACGTTCCCTACACGCCGTCCCTCTACGAGGCACTGATCCTGCGCAACCGGCGCATCCTCGTCGACCAGATGGATTTCCTGGTCAGCCTGCTGCCGGCCGATTCCCGGCTGGTCACCTGAGCCGCCAACGCCGGCCCGGGTCTGCACCGACGACGAATTGCGGTAGACTCTGCCCACCTTCCCGCCGGAAACCTTGGAAGCCGGACGCCGACCACGGCGCGCCGCGATTTCCTTCCGCCCCGACAGTCACGGAACGATGAAGCGAACGACACCCCGCCCCCTCCTCGGCGCACTGCTGCTGGCCCTGTCGCTGGGTAGCGTCGGCGCCGCAGCCGCCGACGCGAACGGCCAGCCCCCGGGCAAACGGAGCAGCCGCACCGGCGGCGAGCTGATCCGGGCCGCCGCGGAAGTCGTCGCCGTCGACCATGCAACCCGTACGCTGACGCTCAAGCGCGAGGACGGCAATACGCTGACCGTGGTCGCCGACGGCCGCGTCCGCAACCTTCCCCAGGTCAGCGTCGGCGACATCGTGGTCGCCCAGTATGGTCACGCCCGCGCGCTGTCGCTGAAGAAGCCGGCAGTCGCCCGACACGACGCCGAGAACGCCCCGCCGCCGGTGCGCATGGCCGACGGCCGGGTACGGCGGACGATCGTCGCCGACATCATCGCCATCGACGACCGGACCGGACAGGCGACGCTGAAAAGCACGAAGGGCGAAGTGGTCGACGTCGTCGTCAGCAAGCGCAAGCTGCTGGCGGCGGTGCGCATCGGCGACCAGGTCGAGCTCGAATACACCGACGCCGTCGCCGTCGCCATCAAGCCGGCGGGCAAGGCCGTACCGGCAAGGCGGAGCGCGGCACCCTAGCCCGCCGCTAGCGGTCGAGCCGGCGCCCGGCCGGATGCGCCGGTTCGAGTGCCGGCGCCGGCGGCTGCACCGGAGCCGGTGGCGGCGCCGGTCGCGGCCGCAGCCCGTGCGGCCGCTGCAGGACGGTGACGAAGCGCGTCTGGAAATCGACCGGTGGCGCCGTGAGCAGGGTCTGCCCGCCGGCATCGACGATGCTCGCCTCGAGCACGTGGCGCTGCACGCCGCTCGGCGGAATGTTGCCGAAGAACTCCGGCGGCACCATGATCTCGGTCGCGGTGAAGCGCCCCGGCACCGGCCGGCCGTCCAGACGCAGCGCGAAGGCATGCCCCTGCTCGACGCGCAGCGGCGGATCGACCGCCAGGCGGACCTCGAAGCTCGCATTGTTGGCGGCGACGCTGCCGCCTTCCTCCGGAAACACCACGCGCAGGCTCTGGTACGTGGGGGCCGCCGCCGCCTGACGCTGCCGGCCGCCATCGCGTGCCGGCTCGGCGGCCGCCGCCGGTGCCACCGGTACCGGCTCGACGACGGTCAGCGGCCGCAGTTCGACCGCCCTGGCGCCGGGTGTCGGCCGGTCGGAATAGACCTTGCCCTGCCCGCCTTTCGACTCGTAGACGGTCTGCGCCGGGGCGAGGGCGGACAAGGACAGCGCCAGGATCAGCAGCGGCAAGCGGACGTTCATCGCAGACCTCCTCGGCAGGTGCCGGGCATGGCGGATATTCAGTGTAACGCGCCGCCCGCAGGCGGGATGACCGGGACGCGGCCGGCTTACCAGTCGCAGCCGGCGGGGCAGACGTACTTGGACAGCGCCGGCACGTCGGGAATGAAGATGCCGCCGCGGCGCTTGACGATCAGGCCCTGCTTCTCCAGTTCGTTGAAGGCGCGCGACAGGTGCGAGTCGCTGACGCCGAGGCGCGAGGCGAGCTTGTTGCGCGGCAGCGTGATGTTCAGCGACAGCGAACCGTCGGGGGTGCACGGCGCCTTGTCGAACTGGCAGACCAGGTAGCAGACGAGACGCGCCGCGGCGCTCTTGGTGCAGAAGGTCACCAGGTCCTTCTGCAGGTAGTCGGTGCGCTCGGCGAGGATGCCCATCAGGCGGAACGCAAACGGCCGCGAAGCCGTCAGCCAGTCGCCGATCACCGCCTCCGGCACGTGCAGCACCGCCGCCGGCGTGATCGTACGCGCCGAGTACTGGCAGGGGCGGCCGTTGAACAGCGTTTCCTCGGCGAGAAGGCCGCCGGCGCGGACGAACTCAATGATCTTTTCGCCGCCCTCAGGCGTCGACGCGACCAGTTCGACGGTTCCGTGCGCGACCAGATAGAGCCCCGGACTGATCGCCCCGGCCTTCAGGAACACCGCTTCGTCCGGCAGCGACAGCTGGTGTTCGCGCGCGCGCAGCGCCGCCTCGAACACGCCGTCGAGCGGCAGGCCGCGCAGCAGGGTGCTGGTGCACAGCAGGCTGATGTCGGTATCGCTGAACGCCATGGGGGGCTGACATCCGATCCGTTGCGAAGAAAAAGGCCCGGCGGGATGTCCGGCCGGGCCTTGCCGGTGCTGCTGGCTTAGATGCGCTCGAAGACCGTCGCGATCCCCTGGCCGCCGCCGATGCACATCGTCACCAGCGCGTACTTGCCGCCGGTGCGCTGCAGCTCGTAGATGGCCTTGGTGGCGATGAAGGCGCCCGAGCAGCCGACCGGGTGGCCGAGCGCGATCGCGCCGCCGTTCGGGTTGGTCTTCACCGGGTCGAGGCCGAGGCCCTTGGAGACGGCGATCGCCTGCGCGGCGAAGGCTTCGTTCGACTCGATCACGTCCATCTGGTCGAGGGTCAGGCCGGCACGCTTCAGCGCCAGCTTGGAGGCCGGGATCGGGCCTTCGCCCATGACGTCGTTGGGCACGCCGGCGACGGCGTAGGAGACGAGGCGGGCGATCGGCTTCTGGCCGGCGCGGGCTGCGGCGTCGGCCGCCGCGAGCACGAAGAACGAGGCGCCGTCGTTGATGCCCGAGGCGTTGCCGGCGGTGACCGTGCCGTCCTTCTTGAAGGCCGGCTTCATCTTCGCCAGCGACTCCATCGTCGTCCCGGCCTTCGGGTGCTCGTCGGTGTCGAACACCACCTCACCCTTCCGGGTCTGCTTGACGATCGGCACGATCTGCGACTTGAAGCGGCCTTCGGCGATGGCCGCCGCGGCGCGGCGCTGCGACTCGACGGCGCAAGCGTCCTGCTCCTCGCGCGAGATGTTCCACTTGGTCGCCAGGTTCTCGGCGGTGATGCCCATGTGGCCGACGCCGAACGGATCGGTGAGCACGGCGACCATCATGTCGATCGCCTTGGCGTCGCCCATGCGTGCACCCGAACGCAGCGCCGGCAGCATGTAGCCGCCGCGCGACATGACTTCGACGCCGCCGCCGATGCCGTATTCGCAGTCGCCGAGCATGATCTGCTGGGCGGTGGTGACGATGCCCTGCAGGCCCGACGAGCACAGGCGGTTCACCTGCATCGCCACCGAATCCATCGGCAGGCCGGCCTGGATCGAGGCGACGCGCGGCACGTAGGCGTAGCGCGAATCGGTCGGGATGCAGTTGCCGACGGTGACGTAGTTGATCTGCTGGGGATCGACGCCGGAGCGGACAACCGCTTCCTTCATCACGGTACCGGCGAGTTCGGCCGGCTCGATATCGCTGAGGGAACCTCCGAAGGCACCGATGGCGGAACGGACGGCGCTAAGGACAACGACTTCTTTGCTCATTTTTTACCTCTCCAATCAACTACGGAACTTCATCAACCGCCCACCAGACTGGCAAGCCCCAACAAGAGCAACAACAGCAACCACAGCACGATAGCACGCCAGACCAGGCCGACGGCACTCTGCATGAAATCGACGTCGGCCTCGTCGCCGGTGCCGAGTTCGGCCCGGTCGGCGACTTCGCCGCCCTCTACGACCGGCATGCCCAGGCGCACGCCCAGCGCGCCGGCGCCGCTGGCCAGCACGATGCCCAGCCCGTCGTCCGGCCACTGCGCGGCCTGCGTCCGCCAGCAGTAGACCGCGTCCTCGAAGTCGCCGACGACGGCGAAGGCGGCGGCGGTCGCCCGCAGCGGCAGCCAGTCGATGACGGCGAAGGCCTGCTTCGCGAAACCGCCGAAATCGCCGAAGGCCGGATCCTCGCTGCGCCGCGACCAGTGTTCGGCGAACACCGCCGCCGCCCGGTAGAGGACGGCGCCGCAGGGGCCGGGCAGCAGCACGAACCAGAGCAGGACACCGAAGACGTGGCGGTGCGAGCCGACCAGCGCCGCCTCGATCGACAGCCGCGCGACGTCGCTCGACGACAGGCCGTCGCTCGGGCGGCCGCGCCACTCGGCGAGCAGCTGGCGCGCACGCGGCAGGTCGTCCATGCGCAGCGCGAGCTGGATGTCGGTGTAGTAGTGACTGAACTGACGGAAGCCCATCGTCAGGTACAGGACGAGGACGTTCCAGGCCACCGCCAGCAGCGGGTTCAGCGCAGAGAGCGCGGCGAAGACGCCGCCGGCGGCCAGCACCAGGCCGCCGACGCCGAGCACCCACGCCAGCACGCCCTGTCCGCGCTCGCCGGCGTTGAACATGCCGTCCAGTGTATCGGCCAGCCGCGACAGCGGCTCGAATACGACCCGACGGTAAGGCAGGGGGCGCGCCTGCTCGACGAGCAGGGCGAGAATGAGCGAAACCAGACTCAAGGAGTTATGGCGCGACGGCGCCTCGTTGTTGTCTTCGGCATCGAAGATAACACAATTCCACGGGCTTCCGGCCTTTTCGGATGGCGCAAAGCCCGTGGCTCCGGCGCGGCCGGCGACGGGCCGCGCGCGGGCATGGCGGCCGGGCGGGCGCCTAGGCCGCCAGATGCTCGCAGAGCGACTTGATCATGCCGGCGGTCGCCCCCCAGATGAAATAGTCGCCGTAGGGCATCGCGTAGTACTTGCGCAGGCGGCCGCGCCAGTGCACCTCGTGCTGCTGGTGGTTGGCCGGGTCGACGAGGAAGGCGAGCGGCACCTCGAACACCTCGGCGACCTCGAAGGGATCGGGCGTCAGCGCGAACGGCGGGGTGACGAAGGCGACCACCGGCGTCACGCTGAAGCCGGTGCTGGTCCGGTATTCGGGCAGATAGCCGACGACCTCGACGTGCCGCGGCGCCAGCCCGATCTCCTCCTCGGTCTCGCGCAGTGCGGCATCGAGCACGCTCGGGTCGCCCGGCTCGACGCGCCCGCCGGGAAAGCTGATCTGCCCGGCGTGGTCGCGCAGGTGCGCGGTGCGCTGCGTAAGCAGGACGGTGGGACCGCTGTCGTGGAGGACGATCGGGACCAGTACCGCGGCCGCCGTCAGCGGCTCGGCGCCGAGGCCATCCTCATGCACCGCGGCAGCCGCCCCCGGCTGCTGCGCCAGGCGACCGCGCAGGCGCTCCAGATCGAATCGCGTCATTGCGCCGGCGCAGCCCCCTCTTCCTCGATCTCGGCGTGGACCGAGCGCAGCGCATCCTGCAGGGTTTCGTCGGGCAACTGGTTGATCGTCGTCGCCACCAGATCGGCCGCCTCGACCGCGCCGACCGGCAGGCGCTTGCTGTCGAGGCTGGCGATCAGCGCAGCGGTGGAGCCGACGACGCGCAGAAGGCATTCGCGCTCACCCATGAGCATCTCGACTTCGCGGCGCAGCATGGTGATTTCCTCGTCCCGGTGCGACATGGTGGCCTCCTCAAAACTTCTTCTTCAGGGTCATCGTCGAGCCCTCGTTGCGGATCTCCATCCGCGACAGGAAGCTCATCCCCAACAACGCGACCGGCAGATCGGCCTCGTGCACGATGCCATCGACACCATGCACGACGATCTCGCCAACGCGTACCGTATCCAGCCGCACCTTCCACGCCCGCGCCTGGCCGTTCGCCGTCTGCGCCACGCCCGGCTGGCCCTGTCGCCAGTCGATGCCGATCCGCGTCGCATCGGCGGCGCCGAGCGAGACCATCGTCGCCCCGGTATCGACCAGGAAGCGGACGACCTGCCCGTTGATCGCCCCTTGCGTCACGAAGTGGCCGCGCGCGTCGGCGGCGAGCTTCACTTCCTGGGCAGCGCCCGCGGCGGGCTGCGAGACGACGCTCTGTCCCATGCGCAGCTGCCGCTTCTGCCCGTTCACGTCGAGCACCACCGTTTCGCCGTCGATCGCCAGCACGCGCACGCCCTCGGCGGTCCGCTGCCCGATCGCGACCAGCCGCGGCGCACCGCCGTCGATCACCAGCAGGGCCTTGCCCGGAAAGACGCCGGCGACGCCGACATCGGCGGCGAACGCCGCCAAGGGTAGGCAGAGCATGGCGGCGACCATAGAATACGGCACCCTCATCCATTGCCAAGACATGAAACCGGTTGCCATTTTCCGCCACGCTCCGACCGAAGGTCCGGGTTATTTTGCCACATTCCTCGAGGCCAACGGCGTCCCCTGGCAGCTGTTCGCGATCGACGCCGGCGAGGCCGTGCCGGCGACGCCGGAGGCCTTCAGCGGCCTGGCCTTCATGGGCGGCCCGATGAGCGTGAACGACCCGCTGCCGTGGGTCGAGGCCGAGTGCGCGCTGATCCGCGCCGCGGTCCGCGACGGCGTGCCGGTGATCGGCCACTGCCTCGGCGGCCAGCTGATGGCGAAGGCGCTCGGCGGCAGCGTCGGCCGCAACCCGGTGAAGGAGATCGGCTGGGGCGAAGCTCGCGTCGACGCGAGCGACACGGCAGACACTTGGCTCGGCGACTTCCGCGGCGACGCCACGGTGTTCCAGTGGCACGGCGAGACTTTCACCCTGCCGCCCGGCGCCGTCCGCCTGCTGCACAACGAATGGTGCGCGAACCAGATGTTCGCGCTCGGCCCGCACCTGGCGATGCAATGCCACGTCGAGATGACGCCGGAGATGATCGCGGCGTGGTGCGACAGCTGGCAGGGCGAGGTCGCCGGGCTGCCGGCGCTGCCGCCGCCGGTGCAGACGCCGCGGCAGATGCAGGCGGAGACCGCGCATCGGCTGCCGGCGATGCGCCGGCTGGCGGACCGGCTCTACGCCGTCTGGATCGGTGGATTGAGGCGCTGAACGGCGCCGACGCGGCGGCCTTCGACGTCGAATTGGCGGAAGGCAGCCCGGACCTCCTCGCGCAGGATGTCGTCGCCCCACGGCTTGGTGAGGAATTTGTAGATCGCGCCGCGGTTGACCGCCTCGGTGACGGTTTCCAGATCGGTATAGCCTGAAAGCACGATGCGCACCGTGTCCGGGTGGAGGTCGCGGACGCGGGAGAGGAACTCGGTGCCGTTCATTTCCGGCATGCGCTGATCGGCAAGGATCACCTGTACCTCGTTGCGGGCGAGCAGTTCCAGTCCCTCGCGTGCGCTGCCGGCGCAGATGATCTCGTAGCCGTCGCGGCGCAGCAGTCGCACCAGCGACTTCAGGATGTTTTCCTCGTCGTCGACCAGCAGCAGCGTCTGTCGTCCGTCGGCAAGCGCCGGCAGATCGAGGCGCCGCCCGCTGCGCAGAAGTTGCGCGAAGTCGTCGGCCGGCAGCGGCCGGCTGAAGTGGTAGCCCTGCATTTCGTCGCAACGGTGCCGGCGCAGATAGCCGAGTTGCCCGTCGTTCTCGACGCCCTCGGCGGTCACCGCCAGCTTCAGGTTGTGCGCCAACCCGATCACCGCGACGCAGATGG
Organism: Azospira restricta; assembly: GCF_016858125.1. Classification (NCBI taxonomy): domain Bacteria; kingdom Pseudomonadati; phylum Pseudomonadota; class Betaproteobacteria; order Rhodocyclales; family Rhodocyclaceae; genus Azospira; species Azospira restricta. Next base: position 1,801,448 of record NZ_CP064781.1, on the reverse strand, counting down.
CGGCATCGTCGGGGTCGCTGGCGATATCGCGGACGAAGGACTGGTCGATCTTGAGGCGGTCGATCGGCAGCCGCTTCAGGTAGGCGAGCGAGGAATAGCCGGTACCGAAATCGTCGAGCGCCAGCTTGACGCCGACCGACTTCAGCCGGTGCAAGGTCGCGACGGCTGCTTCGACGTCGTGCATCAGCGCGCCTTCGGTGACTTCCAGTTCGAGCAGGGCGGGATCCAGCCGGTTCGCTCGCAGCGCTTGGGCGACCTGGTCGACCAGATGTTCGACGCGGAACTGGCGCGCCGACAGGTTGGCCGCCACGGTCGGCGGCCGCAAGCCGGCGTCGAGCCAGGCGCGCAGCTGCCGACAGACGGCCTCGATCACCCATTCGCCGAGCGGCTGGATCAGCCCGGTGTCCTCGGCGAGAGGAATGAATTCCGCCGGCGAAACCGTGCCGCGCGCGGGATGCTGCCAGCGCAGCAGCGCTTCGGCGCCGACCAGGTCACCGTTGATCAGGCTCATTTTCGGCTGGAAGTGCAGCAGCAATTCGTCGCGCTCGATCGCCCGCCGCAGGTCGGCCTCGAGCGCCAGGCGCCGTGCGGCGCGTTCGTTCATTTCCGGCGCATAGAAACGGAATTCGCCGCCCCCCTGCAACTTGGCATCGCCCAGCGCGGCGCCGGCGTTCGTCAGCAGCGCTTCGACCTCGTCGCCATCGCGCGGGTGGAGGCCGATACCGAGGCTGGCGCCGAGCGACAGTTCACGCCCATCGACCATCAACGGCGAGAGCACTGCGGCGAGCAGTTTGCGCGCCAGCGGCAACACCTCCTCGGGCTGCGCCAGGCCACCGATCGCGACCGCGAATTCGTCGCCCGCCAGGCGCGCGATGCTGTCCGTCTCGCGCAGCGCGCCGGCAAGGCGTTCGCCGACGGCGCGCAACACCGCATCACCAGCCGCCTGGCCAAGGCTGTCGTTGACGGCCTTGAAGCGGTCCAGCCCGACCAGCAGCACGGCGACCAGCCGGCCGTCGCGCTGCGCCTGCGCCACCGCCTGCTGCAGCCGGTCGCAAAACAGGTTGCGGTTGGGCAGCCCGGTCAGCACGTCGAAATTGGTGCGGTAATCGAGTTCGCGCTCGGCGCGCGCGCGGGCCGCGGCCTCGCGCAGGCTGGCCACGCCGTAGGCGAGGTCGTCGGCCAGCTCCTGCAGCAGGCCGATTTCGGCGGCGTCGAAGGCGTCCTCGTCGCCGGAATAGATGCTGAGCGTGCCGAGTGTTCCCTGGCGGCTGCGCAGCGGCAGGGCCGCACAGGAGGCGAGGCCGCGGGCAAGCGCGTCGTCGCGCCAGAAGGCGAAGGCCGGATCGCTGGCGATGAAGCGCGCCACCGCCGGGCGTCCGTCGCGGATGGCAACCCCGCCGACGCCGTGCCGCGCTGCATCGTCGCCCCAACTCAAGCCGAGTGCGTCGATATAGTCGCGGTCGCTGCCGGCGTGGGCGACCGGCTCGATGCTGCGCGCGGCATCGTGGCGCGCGAAGCCGACCCAGGCCAGACGGTAGCCGCCGATGTCGACGATCTGCCGACACACCGCGGCGAGCAGCTCGGCCTCGTCCGTCGCCCGCACCAGCGTCTCGTTGCACTGGCTCAGCAGGCGCAGCGTACGGTTGCTGCGGCGCAGCTCCTCGCTGCGGACCGCCTCGGCCCCTCGCGCCGTCTGCAGCGCTTCGGCCATATGGTTGAGCGCGGCGACGACAACGCCGAACTCCGAGCCCTCGGCCGGCCGCAGGCGCGCCGCGAGATCGCCGCCGGCCAGCCGGCCGGCGAAAGCGACGCAATCGCGCAAGGCGCGGTCGACGCTGCGCACGATGAACACCGCCACCGTCGCCCCCAGTGCGATCGCCGCCAGCACCGCCGCCAGCACTGCGGCGGCAGTGGCGCGGCCGAGCCCGCCCAAACGCTCGCGGGTCTCCGCTGCCGCCCGGTCGGCGCGCACGCGCAGGCTGTCGAGTGCCGGCTCGACGCCTTGCACCACACGGAGATAGCCGGCGCTGGCGGTCTCGATCTCGGCGTCGGCGGCGACATAGCGGCCGAACAGCCCGCGGTATTCGTCGACCAGGCGCAGCAACTCGGCCTTCGGCGCCGCTGCCAGCGGCGCCTGCGCCAGCTCCTTGCGAAAGCGCGCGGAATCACGCAGAAAGGCCTCCGCGTCGCGCGACAGGCCGCGCCGCAGGAAATCCTTTTCCCAGCGGCGCAAGGACAGCAGCCCGCTCCGCAGCCGTTCCGGCGCCCCATGCGCAAGCAGCGCCTCGATGGCGTGGGCGCGCCGGCGGAACTGTCCCTCGAGCCCCGAATCGCGCCGCCCGAGCTCGCCGTGCAGCTCGACCACACGCAGGAAGCCGCTTTCGTAGCGGGCGATGGCATCCTCGATCGCCCGGGTCTCGGCCACCACGTCGGCGTCCACGGCCACGGCGCGCAGCGCCGCCAGGTTGTCGCGCACCGCGGCGAGCTGGATCTGCAGCAGCGTCAGATAGCGCGAGCGCGCCTCCTCGTAGCCGAACTCGCGCACTTTCAGCAGGAAGTCCTTTTCGGCGCGGCGCGCCTTGAACATCGCCGCGTTGCTGGCGAGGCACAGTTCGGCGATCCGTTTGTCGCGGTCGAGGAAGGTGTCGACCGCGTCGAGCGCAAAGCGATGACTGACCAGCGCCACCGCACCGACTGCCAGTGTCAGCGCGATCAGCGCCGCAAAACCGATCGCCAGCCGCGCGCGCAGCGTGCGCCGGTCGAACCATCGCGGCGCCTCGGGCGCGGCTTCAGTCGAGGTAGGGGACGAAGTCATGGGCGACGATCAGATCGGCGACGGCCGGCGACAGGGCGTACTCGATGAAGGCCTTGGCCGGCCCAGTCGGCCGCCCGCGCGTGACCAGCGTCAGCGCGCGAGCGATCGGGTAGTCGCCGCTGCGGATGCTGCGCGCGCTGGCGACGACACCGCCCGCCGGCAGCAGCTTGAGCGGATGACCGGCCGCGGCCTTGCGTTCGGCCTCGCCGAGCGACATGTAGAGGATGGCGTCGGGATTCTCGCGGATGAGCCGGAGGCGTGTCGGGTTGTCGCCGACCACCTGCCGCGCCCGGATGTCGCCGTAGGCGATCCCGTAGTGCTGGGTAAACAGCTCGCTCGAACTGCGCCCGGCTTCGGCCTTGGCGACGTAGATCGGTGCGTCGCGGCCGCCGACCTGTTTCCAGTTGGCAAGCCGGCCGGTGAAGATGTCGACCACCTGGCGGTCGCTCAGCGCCGCCACCGGGTTGCTCTTGTGCACCACCAGCGCGATGCCGTCGCGCGCGATCGGGATCGCCTGCAAGTCCTTGTCCGCATCGCCGAGCGCGCGCGAAACCATGCCGATGTCGGCCTGGCCGCTGCGCGCATCGGCCAGCCCGCGGCCGGAGCCGCCCATCTCGACGTCGATGCGCAGGCCGGGGTGCAGCGCCTGGAAGCGCTTGGCGATCGCGCCGACCAGCGGCGCCATCGTGCCCGAACCGACGATCAGCAGGCGGCCGGTCGACGGGGCTGCGCCCGCCGTCGCCGAGCAACAGGCCATCAGCGCGCCGAGCATTGCCGGCAGCAATCGTTTCCAGCCCCCCATGAGCCCTCCCTTGCCTGTCATCGAGAGCGATTATAGGCGGCCGGCATGGCTCTTTGTAAGCCGACGACATACCAAAAAAAAAACGGCGGGTCGCCCCGCCGTTCGTTCGCTGCCCGCGCCCGGCGGGCGATCGGGCTCAGTCGCGGAAGTTGCCGTACTTGATCGGGAAGTCGGTGATCGTCTTGGTGACCAGCGCGATCGCCGACTGCAGGTCGTCGCGCTTGGCGCCGGAAACACGCACCGCGTCGCCCTGGATCGCCGCCTGCACCTTCAGCTTCGAGTCCTTGATCAGCTTGACGATCTTCTTGGCGAGCTCGGACTCGATGCCGATCTTGATCTTCAGCTCCTGCTTCACCTTGTTGCCGGAGATCTTCTGCACGGCCTGATGGTCGAGGCGCTTGACGCTTTCCTTCTCCCTCTTCTCCATCGCCGGGAAGAGGATGTCCTTGATCTGGTCGAGCTGGAAGTCGGAGTCGCCGAACAGCGTGATCACCTTCTCCTTCTCGTTCAGCTCGACCTTGGCCGAGGTGCCCTTGAAGTCGTAGCGGGCGTCGATCTGGCGACCGACGACGTCGATCGCGTTCTTCAGCGCGACCATGTCGGCTTCGGAAGAGAAATCGAACGACGGCATGGCGCCCTCCCGCTCAGCCGAAGTAGCAGACGTAGTGGTAGGGCTCGTCGCAGGCGATCTCGAACGACGAGTTGCCCGGCACCTTGAACGACTGGCCTTCGCCGTAGGTCTTCCACTCGCTCTCGCCCTTAAGTTTGACGCGGCACGAGCCGCCGACGCCTTCCATCACTTCCGGCACGCCGGTGTTGAAGGTCAGCGACGACGGCAGGATCACGCCGACGGTCTTCTTGCTGCCGTCGGCCATCAGAACCGTGTGGCTGACGCACTTGCCGTCGAAATAGACGTTGGCCTTCTTGAGCACGGATACGTTATCGAATTGCGACATTTTCAGATCCCCCAAATTTTCTGGATGACAGCCTTGGCGATGAAGCCCAGCATGCCGAAGGCCAGCACGAAGAACAGCACCAGCGTGCCGGTCTTGCCCGCCTTCGACTTCCAGGCGATCTCGCCGATGATGAACAACATGAAGAGCATGAAGGCGCCGACCCCGAAGGTGACGCCGAATTCGGCAACCTGTTCCTCGGTGAAGCCGAACAGCGTGCCCTGCATCGATCAGCCCTTCTTCTTCGCCGCCAGGTTGGCGGCGATGCGCATGCGCAGCGCGTTCAGCTTGATGAAGCCGCCCGCGTCCTTCTGGTCGTAGGCGCCGGCATCGTCCTCGAAGGTGGCGATGGTCGGGTCGAACAGCGAATCGGTCTTCGAGTCGCGGCCGGTGACGATCACGTTGCCCTTGTACAGCTTGACGCGCACCCAGCCGTTGACGGTCTGCTGCGTGTGGTCGATCAGCGCCTGCAGCGCGCGGCGCTCCGGGCTCCACCAGTAGCCGTTGTAGATCAGGCTGGCGTAGCGCGGCATCAGGTCGTCCTTGAGGTGCGCGACTTCGCGGTCGAGCGTGACCGACTCGATGGCGCGGTGCGCCCTGAGCAGGATCGTGCCGCCCGGGGTTTCGTAGCAGCCGCGCGACTTCATGCCGACGTAGCGGTTCTCGACCAGGTCGAGGCGGCCGATGCCGTGCTTGCCGCCGAGCTGGTTCAGCGTCGCCAGCAGCTCGTGCGCCGGCATGCGCTGGCCGTTGATCGACACCAGGTCGCCCTGCTCGAACTCGAGGTCGAGGTATTCGGCGGCATCCGGCGCCGCTTCCGGCGACACCGTCCACCGCCACATCGACTCCTCGGCCTCGGCGGCCGGGTTCTCGAGGTGGCGGCCTTCGTAGCTGATGTGCAGCAGGTTGGCGTCCATCGAATACGGCGAGCCGCCCTGCTTGTGCTTCATCTCGACCGGGATGCCGTGCTTCTCGGCGTAGGCCAGCAGCTTCTCGCGCGACAGCAGGTCCCACTCGCGCCACGGCGCGATGATCTTGATGCCCGGCTTCAGCGCGTAGGCGCCGAGCTCGAAGCGCACCTGGTCGTTACCCTTGCCGGTGGCACCGTGCGAGATGGCGTCGGCCTGCGTCAGGTTGGTGATCTCGATCAGGCGCTTGGCGATCAGCGGCCGGGCGATCGAGGTGCCGAGCAGGTACTCGCCCTCGTAGACGGTGTTGGCGCGGAACATCGGGAAGACGAAGTCACGCACGAACTCCTCGCGCAGGTCGTCGATGAAGATGTTCTCCGGCTTGATGCCGAACTTCAGCGCCTTGGCGCGCGCCGGCTCGAGCTCCTCGCCCTGGCCGAGGTCGGCGGTGAAGGTGACCACCTCGCACTGGTAGGTGTCCTGCAGCCACTTGAGGATGACCGAGGTGTCGAGGCCGCCCGAATAGGCGAGTACTGCGCGCTTGATGTCGCTCATGATCTTTCCCTACGGATGATTAACTGTTGACGCGGCCGAGGAGCAGGTACTCCATCAGCGCCTTCTGCACGTGCAGGCGGTTCTCCGCCTCGTCCCAGACCACGCTCTGCGGGCCGTCGATGACCTCGGCCGAGACTTCCTCGCCGCGGTGCGCCGGCAGGCAATGCATGAACACCGCGTCCTTGCCCGCGGCGCGCATCATGTCGGCGTCGACCTGCCAGTCGGCGAAGGCGCGCAGGCGCTCCTCGTTCTCGGCCTCGAAGCCCATCGAGGTCCACACGTCGGTGGTGACGAGGTCGGCGCCCTTCGCCGCCTCCATCGGGTCGGCGAACTGCTCGAAATGGTCGGTGCCGTAGAGGCCGGCGCGCTCCGGCTCGACCTCGTAGCCCGGCGGCGTCGACACATGCACGTTGAAGTCGAGCACTTCGGCGGCCTGCAGCCAGGTGTTGCAGACGTTGTTCGAGTCGCCGATCCAGGCCACCGTCTTGCCCTGGATCGAACCGCGATGCTCGATGAAGGTGAAGATGTCGGCCATGATCTGGCACGGGTGGTACTCGTTGGTCAGGCCGTTGATCACCGGCACGCGCGAATTCGCGGCGAAGCGCTCGATGATCTCCTGCTCGAAGGTGCGGATCATGACGATGTCGCTCATCCGCGAGATCACCTGCGCCGCGTCCTCGACCGGCTCGCCGCGGCCGAGCTGCGAGTCGCGCGTGTTGAGGTAGATCGCCGAGCCGCCGAGCTGCTGCATGCCGGCCTCGAACGACAGGCGGGTGCGCGTGCTGGCCTTCTCGAAGATCATCACCAGCGTGCGGTCGGTCAGCGGCCAGTACTGCTGGTAGGCCTTGAACTTCTCCTTGATCCGGCGCGTGCGGGCGAACAGGTAGTCGTAGTCGTCGCGCGAGAAATCCTTGAACTGCAGGTAGTGCTTGACCTGGGCCATGGCCGACTCCTTACGCCGCGAGGAAGGCGCGGATCAGCGCCGCCAGGCGCTCGACGAGTTCCTTCGCCTCGGCGTCGGAGAACACCAGCGCCGGCAGCAGGCGCACCACCTTGTCGGCAGTGACGTTGATCAGCAGGCCGGCGTCGAGGCCGCGGGTCACCAGCTCGCCGCACGGGCGGTCGAGCTCGATGCCGATCATCAGCCCCTGGCCGCGGATGTCGACGACGCCGGCGACGCCGGCCAGCGCCTCCGCGAGGCCCTGGCGGATCGCCGCGCCGACCGTCTCGGCGCGCGCCAGCAGGCCGTCCTGCTCGATCGTCGACAGCGTCGTCAGCGCCGCCGTGCAGGCGAGCGGGTTGCCGCCGAAGGTCGAACCGTGGTTGCCCGGGCCGAACAGGCCGGCCGCCTTGCCGGCGGCCAGGCAGGCACCGATCGGCACGCCCGAGCCGAGGCCCTTGGCCAGCGTCATCACGTCGGGCAGCACGCCGGCGTGCTGGAAGCCGAACCATTTTCCGGTGCGCGCCATGCCGCACTGCACCTCGTCGCAGATCAGCAGCCAGCCCTTGTCGTCGCACAGCTGGCGCAGGCCGCGCTGGAACTCGAGCGAGGCGATGTTGATGCCGCCCTCGCCCTGGACCATCTCCAGCATCACGGCGACGACGTTGTGGTTGTGTTCGGCGACGGCGCGGATCGCGTCGAGGTCGTTGTACGGCACGCGCACGAAGCCGGCGACGAGCGGCTCGAAGCCGGCCTGCGCCTTGCGGTTGCCGGTCGCCGACAGCGTCGCCAGCGTGCGGCCGTGGAAGGCCTTCTCCATGACGATGATCGCCGGGTTGTCGACGCCCTGGCGATGGCCGTAGAAGCGCGCCAGCTTGATCGCGGCCTCGTTCGCCTCGCAGCCGGAGTTGCAGAAGAAGACCTCCGACATGCCGGAGAGCGCGCACAGGCGGTCGGCCAGATGCTCCTGTTCGCGGATACCGTAGAGGTTCGACACGTGCAGCAGGCGCCCGGCCTGCTCGGCGATCGCCTTGACCAGCGCCGGATGCTTGTGCCCGAGCGTGTTCACGGCGATGCCGGACAGCGCATCGAGATAGGTCTTGCCGTTGATATCGGTGACGCGGTTGCCTTCGCCGTGGCTGAACGTAACGGGAAGACGTGCGTAGGTTTGCATCAAATGCGACATAATGAGCCTGCCTTTTTACGAGGCCAAAAACTGAAACGGCGGCTGGCGCCGCCGGGTCACTCGGCACGGCGGAAACACCGCGGCGCCGGTCTTGCAAGGGGTGGAATGTTAAGGGAAAAATAGCGCCTTGTATATACGACGGGGCGCCGGGAGCCTTGATGCGCATCGCGGTATTCAATCAGAAGGGCGGCGTCGGCAAGACCACCACCGCACTCAATCTTGCGGCCGCCGTCAGCCGCGACGGCGGCGCCCCGCTCCTCGTCGACCTCGACCCGCAATGCCACCTTTCGGGGGTCTTCGGCGCGCCGCCGCAGGACTCGCAGCAAAGCCTGTTCGCCTTCTACCAGGACCTGAGGACGCTGGACGAGCTCGAGCTCGACTGGCAGGGACTGGGGACGCTGATCCCCTCGCACCAGCAGCTGATCAAGGTCGACTCGATCTTCGGCAAGGGCCCGGCCATCCTCAACAAGCTGCGCGTCGGTTTTGACGCGCTGGAAAGCAGGACTCCCGGGCGCACGCTGTTTCTCGACTGCTGCCCCTACGTCGGCGTGCTATCGCTGAACGCGCTGTTCGCCTGCGACTACCTGCTGGTGCCGGTATCCACCGACTACCTGTCGCTGAAGGCGGCGGAGCAGATGACGCGGACGCTCGAAATCCTCGAACCGGTACTGAAGCGCCGCGTCCAGCGACGCTACGTGCTGACCCGCTTCGACCGTCGCCGGCGGATGAGCCAGGACGTGCGCGACCGGCTGACCGCGCTGTACGGCATGGAAGTGTGCGAGACGGTGATCGGCGAGAACGTCGCGGTCGCGGAAAGCCCGTCGCTGCAGCGCGACGTCTTCGCGCACAGCGCTGCCAGCAGCGGCGCCAAGGACTACCTCGCGCTCTACGAGGAACTGAAGGAGCAGGGCTTCTTCCGCTAGCGCCGGCGTCAATGGCCGGAGATCAGGTCCACCACGTCCTCGTAGCTGATCGGACTGGAACGCGGGCCGCCGCTGGCGACATTGCGCCGCTCGAGGATTTCGCAACCCATGTACATCTGACGCAGCTTGCGCTCGGCCTCGGAGTCGTCGCGGCCGAAGATCATCAGGTTGTCGACGATCGCTCCCGAGCGCGTGCGGATGCGGAAGCCGTACTTCATGCTAACCGGGGCATGCATAAAACCTCCAGCCGTCAATCAGATAGGGCCAGTATATGTAGCTAATTCTAAGAATGCAACGCAGCCCATTGATTCTTATCGACCGACCCCGTCATTGGTAAGACCAGCGGCGCGCTGCCCGGCTTTCTGGTAGAATCGCCGCGTTCGCAGAACACCAAGCGCGCGAGCGCCAGGACAATAATTCAAGGCACCGCCGCCGAGACATGACCGATCCGCTCAGCACCACCTTCATCATTGTCGGGCTCACCCAGGACGGAAAGAAATTTCGACCCAGCGATTGGGCCGAACGCCTGTGCGGCGTGATGTCGGCCTTCGGCGCCGAAAAGAAGATGAAGTACTCGCCCTACGTCGGCCCGGGCGACTACAACGGCGACAAGGCGGTCTTCGTCGACGGCCGGCTGCAGGAAGTGGAGCCGATGGCCTACCGTTTCCTGCTCAACTTCGCCAACGACAACAACCTGCAGATCATTTCCGGCGTCTGCCCGATCGAACCCTGATCCGTCCCCGTCGCCGAAACGGCTGGCAGACAACGAAAAACGGCGCCCGCGGGCGCCGTTTTCGCTGGACCGGGTCGTCGCTCAGGCGGCGAGGGCCTTGATCTGGGCCGACAGGCGGCTCTTGTGGCGCGAAGCCTTGTTCTTGTGGATGATCTTCTTGTCGGCGATGCGGTCGAGAACGGCGACCGATTCCTGGTAAACCGTCTGGGCCGCCGCCTTGTCGCCGGCGCCGATCGCCTTTTGCACGCGCTTGATCGCAGTGCGCAGGGTCGAGCGCAGGCTGGCATTGTGGGCGCGTTGCTTGTCGGCTTGACGGGCACGCTTGCGTGCTTGAGCGCTGTTGGCCATTGATTCAGTTCCTAAAAAGTCGTGGGTGACAATCGAAAACGCGCGATTATACGGACCGCCCGCCGGCAATGCAAGTCCACCGGGAAGGCCGCCATTCCCGCGTGCTAACATTCGCCCCCATGAACCTGCTCAAGGCCCTCGTCACCGTCAGCGGCATGACGCTGCTGTCGCGCATCCTCGGATTCGTGCGGGATTTCGTGATCGCCCGCACTTTCGGCGCCGGCCTCGCCACCGACGCCTTCTTCGTTGCCTTCAAGCTGCCCAACCTGCTGCGCCGGCTGTTCGCCGAGGGCGCCTTCGCGCAGGCCTTCGTGCCGATCCTCGGCGAATACCGCAACAAGCGCGGCGAAACGGAGACCAAACGCCTGGTCGACCACGTCGCCACGCTGCTCTTCCTCGTACTGCTCGCGGTCACCGCGCTCGGCACCGTCGCCGCGCCGATCCTGGTCTATATCTCGGCGCCCGGCTTCGCCGCCGACGCCGACAAGTTCGAGCTGACGGTGACGCTGACGCGGATCACCTTCCCCTACATATTGTTCATGTCGCTGGTGGCGCTCGCCGGCGGCATCCTCAACACCTGGAGCCGCTTCGCGCTGCCGGCGTTCACGCCGGTGCTGCTCAATGTCGCGTTCATCGTCATGGCGCTGTTCGCCGCACCCTGGTTCGATCCGCCGGTGCTGGCGCTGGGCTGGGCAGTCTTCGCCGGCGGCGTGCTGCAGCTGGCGCTGCAACTGCCGGCGCTGTCGCGCATCGGCATGCTGCCGCGCTTTTCGCTCGACTGGCGGGACGAAGGCGTGCGCCGCGTCCTGCTGCTGATGGCGCCGGCGCTGCTCGGCGTCTCGGTGTCGCAGGTGAGCCTCCTGATCAACACCATCTTCGCCTCCTTTCTCGGACCCGGCAGCGTCTCCTGGCTGTATTACGCCGACCGCCTGATGGAGTTTCCGTCGGGCATGCTCGGCGTCGCGCTGGGGACCATCCTGCTGCCCTCGCTGTCGAAATACCACGCCGGCGACCGGCACGAGGAATACTCGCAGCTGCTCGACTGGGGCCTGCGCCTGACACTGCTGCTCGCGGCGCCGGCGGCGCTGGCGCTGGCGCTGCTGGCGGTGCCGCTGATCGCCACGCTGTTCTTCCACGGCGCCTTCACCGAGCACGACGTGCTGCAGACGCGCTCGGCACTGGTCGCCTACAGCCTGGGCCTGCTCGGCCTGATCCTGGTCAAGGTGCTCGCCCCCGGCTTCTATGCGCGCCAGGATATCCGCACGCCGGTGCGCATCGCGATCATCTCGCTGTTGGCGACGCAGGCGATGAACGTCGCCTTCGCCTGGGGGCTGGGCCTCAGGCACGCCGGACTGGCGCTGGCGATCGGGCTGGCCGCCTGCGTAAACGCCGGGCTGCTCTATCGCGGACTGCGCCGCGCGGCGATCTACCGCCCGCAGCCGGGCTGGCCACGCTTCTACCTGAAGCTCGTGCTGGCCCTCGCGGTGATGGCCGGCGGACTGTGGCTGGCCATCGGCAACGAGGCGGACTGGCTGCGCTTCGGCGTCGCCGAGCGCGTGCTGCGCCTCGCCGCGCTGGTTGTCTTCGGCGCCGCCGCCTATTTCGCTACACTGTGGGGATTGGGATTCCGCCTGCGCGACTTCCGGCGGCGGGCAGCATAACCGACGAAGGAGGAGACGATGAAGCTCAGCAGCGCCAGTTTTGCCGACAACGAGAAGATTCCCGGCGAATTCGCCTTCTGCACCCCCGACCCGGCACACCACGTCTGCCTCGGCGCCAACCGCAACCCGCAGTTGTCGTGGTCGGACCTTCCCGCCGGCACGCGCTCGTTCGCGCTGATCTGCCACGACCCGGACGTGCCGAGCAAGGGCGACGATGTGAATCAGGAGGGGCGCAGCGTCCCCGCTTCGCTGCCGCGCGTCGACTTCTTCCACTGGGTGCTCATCGACCTGCCGCCGACGCTGACGCAGATCGCCGCCGGCGAGTTCTCGGCCGACGTCACGCCGCGCGGCAAGGCCGGTCCGGCGGCACCGCACGGCACCCGCCAGGGGATCAACGACTACACCGGCTGGTTCGCCGGCGATGGCGACATGTCCGGCGACTACTACGGCTACGATGGCCCCTGCCCGCCGTGGAACGACGAAATCCGCCATCGTTACGTATTCACCGTCTTCGCGCTCGACGTCGAGCGGCTGCCGGTGGCCGGGAAGTTCACCGGGCAGCAGGTGCGCGACGCGATGGCCGGCCACATCCTCGGCCAGGCGAGCCTCACCGGGACCTACACGCTGAACCCGAACGTGATGCCCTGACCCTCGCGCAACGCCAAGAAAAACGGGGCAGCCGCGGCTGCCCCGTTCGCTTTGCAGCGACCGCCTCGATCAGGCCATCAGCGGCACGATCAGCAGCGCAACGAGGTTGATGATCTTGATCAGCGGGTTCACCGCCGGGCCGGCGGTGTCCTTGTACGGGTCGCCGACGGTGTCGCCGGTGACGGCCGCCTTGTGCGCCTCCGAGCCCTTGCCGCCGAAGTGGCCGTCCTCGATGTACTTCTTCGCGTTGTCCCAGGCGCCGCCGCCGGTGGTCATCGAGATCGCGACGAAGAGGCCGGTGACGATGGTGCCGACCAGCACGCCGCCGAGCGCCTGCGGGCCGAGGGCGAGGCCGACGACGATCGGCACCGCGACCGGCAGGATCGACGGGATCATCATCTCCTTGATCGCCGCCACGGTCAGCATGTCGACCGCGCGCGAGTAGTCGGGCTTGGCCGTGCCTTCCATGATGCCGGCGATCTCCTTGAACTGGCGGCGCACTTCGACGACCACCGCGCCGGCCGAGCGGCCGACCGCCTCCATCGCCATCGCGGCGAACAGGTAGGGAATCAGGCCGCCGATGAACAGGCCGATGATCACCATGTGGTTGGAGAGGTCGAAGGTGATGCCCTTCAGGCCGGCCGCTTCCAGGCCGTGCGTGTAGTCGGCGAAGAGCACCAGCGCGGCGAGGCCGGCGGAGCCGATCGCGTAGCCCTTGGTCACCGCCTTGGTGGTGTTGCCGACGGCGTCGAGCGGATCGGTGACGTCGCGCACCTCCTTCGGCAGACCCGCCATCTCGGCGATGCCGCCGGCGTTGTCGGTGATCGGACCGTAGGCGTCGAGCGCGACGACGATGCCGGCCATCGACAGCATCGAGGTGGCGGCGATGGCGATGCCGAACAGGCCGCCGAGCGCGTAGGCGACGTAGATCGACGCGCACACCGAGATCACCGGCAGCGCGCAGGCCTTCATCGAGACGCCGATGCCGGCGATGATGTTGGTCGCGTGGCCGGTCTGGCACGACGAGGCGACGTGCTTCACCGGCGCGTAGTCGGTGCCGGTGTAGTACTCGGTGATCCACACCAGCGCCGCGGTCAGCAGGAGGCCGACGATCGCGCAGCCGAACATGCTCATCGTCGTGATCTTGGCGGCAGGATCGCCGGCGCCGATCAGCCAGGCGGTGATCGGGTAGTAGGCGACCAGCGCCAGCACGCCGGCGACGGCCAGCCCGCGGTAGAGCGCGGACATGATCTTGCCGCCCTCGGTGGCCTTGACGAACATGCAGCCGACGATCGACGCGATGATCGAGACGCCGCCCAGGGCCAGCGGGTAGAGCAGCAGGTTCTCGCCGAGGCCCGGCGAGGTCTTGATCACCAGCGCGGCGAGTACCATCGTCGCGACCACGGTCACGGCGTAGGTCTCGAACAGGTCGGCGGCCATGCCGGCGCAGTCGCCGACGTTGTCGCCGACGTTGTCGGCGATCACCGCCGGGTTGCGCGGGTCGTCTTCCGGAATGCCGGCCTCGACCTTGCCGACCAGGTCGGCGCCGACGTCGGCGCCCTTGGTGAAGATGCCGCCGCCCAAACGGGCGAAGATCGAGATCAGCGAGGAACCGAAGGCGAGGCCGATCAGCGGCTCGATCATGTGGTGCAGGTCGGCGTTGGCGCCGTTCATCATCTTCAGCACCGCGTAGTAGCCGGCGACGCCCAGGAGGCCGAGGCCGACGACGAGCATGCCGGTGATCGCACCGCCCTTGAAGGCGACGTCGAGCGCCGGCGCGATGCCGCCGCGCGCCGCTTCGGCGGTACGCACGTTGGCGCGCACCGAGACGTTCATGCCGATGAAACCGGCCGCCCCCGAGAGCACGGCACCGATCAGGAAACCGAACGCGGTATCCCAGCCGAGCTTCGGCACGAAGCCGATGACCAGGAACAGCAGGCCGCCGACGATGGCGATGGTCTTGTACTGCCGGGCGAGATAGGCGGACGCCCCTTCCTGGACCGCCTTGGCGATTTCCTGCATGCGCTCGTTGCCGGCGGACATGCTGAGGATTTGACTACTGGACAGCCAGCCGTAGACCACGGCCAGCACGGCGCACCCCAATGCAAGCATCAATGCTACTGACATGAACAACTCCCTCCGGTTAGATTGCTCAGACCCTCGGCGGCTTGGTCGCCGCCTGCGGATCGGTTTGCCCTACATAGATGGAACTAGTGAAACAAACCTGCCTTGCCGACGCCGACTCTCCCCCCGGCGCCCCGTGCTGATCGTGTGCTAGACCGTGAAAACCTCCAGACACCTCGGCACGGCGATGTTTTTCAGGCGCACGTAATCCGGCAGTCCGTTGCGCGACGGCGGCACATCCTCGCCGGCGATCAGCGGCGCGAGATAGGCGCGGCACCTGTCTGTTATATGGAAACCGTCCGCGCTGATGAACTCGCGCGGCATCTTGCGTTCGACGTTGGCGACGTCCTTCAGCTCGGCGACGCCGATCTCCCAGGCATACGGCGCATCGGCGGTGCGCACGATGCCCGGCATCACGCCATGGCGGCCGGCCAGCGCCAGCTCGACCGCCGCCCTGCCGAGGGCGTAGGCCTGCTCGACGTCGGTCTTCGACGCCAGGTGGCGGGCCGAGCGCTGCAGGTAGTCGGGCAGCGCCCAGTGGTACTTGTAGCCGAGACGGTCGCGGATCAATTGCGCGACGACCTGGCCGACGCCGCCCAGCTGCGCGTGACCGAAGGCGTCCCGCGTCCCCATGTCGGACAGGAAGCGCCCGTCGGCATCGTGCAGCCCCTCGGAAACCGCGATCGCGCAGTAGCCGAAGCGCTTGACGCAGTCCTCGACGCGGGCGAGGAAGGCCGCCTCGGCGAACGGGATCTCGGGGAACAGCAGCAGGTGCGGCGGCTCGTCGGCGGCCTCGCTGGCCAGCCCGCAGGCGGCGGTGATCCAGCCGGCGTGGCGACCCATCACCTCCATCACGAAGATCTTGGTCGAGGTCGCCGCCATCGACGCGACGTCGAGGCCGGCCTCGCGCATCGAGGTGGCGACGTACTTGGCGACCGAGCCGAAGCCCGGGCAGCTGTCGGTGTGCGGCAGGTCGTTGTCGACCGTCTTCGGGATGCCGATGCAGGCCAGCGGATAGCCCATCGTCTCGGACAGCTGCGACACCTTCCATGCGGTGTCCATCGAATCGTTGCCGCCGTTGTAGAAGAAGTAGCCGATGTCGTGCGCGCGGAACACCTCGATCAGGCGTTCGTACTGCACGCGGTGCTGGTCGAGCCCCTTCAGCTTGTAGCGGCAGGAACCGAAGGCGCCGCCCGGCGTGTGGCGCAGGCGGGCGATGTCGGCGTCGGATTCGTGGCTGGTGTCGATCAGGTCTTCGGTCAGCGCACCGATGATGCCGTTGCGCCCGGCGAAGACCTTGCCGATCCGGTCGGGATGCCGGCGCGCGGTCTCGATGAGGCCGCAGGCGCTGGCGTTGATGACTGCCGTGACGCCGCCCGACTGAGCGTAGAAGGCATTCGTCGGACGGTGGGCGGCGTTCATGGTCGTTTACTTGAGTGCGGCGAAGGCGGCCTGCTTGATGTCCTCGACGCTGCCGACACCGGCGATCTTGCGGTACTTCGGCGCCTTGGCGTCGCCGGTCGCGGCCCATTTGCCGTAGTAGTCGACCAGCGGCTTGGTCTGCGAGTGATAGACGTCGAGACGCTTCCGGACGGTCGCTTCCTGGTCGTCGTCGCGCTGGATCAGCTCCTCGCCGGTGACGTCGTCCTTGCCGGCGACCTTCGGCGGGTTGTACTTGACGTGGTAGGTGCGGCCGGAAGCCACATGCACGCGGCGGCCGCTCATGCGGTCGATGATGTCCTGGTCGGGGACGTCGATTTCGAGCACGTAGTCGATCGCCACGCCGGCGGCCTTCATCGCCTCGGCCTGCGGGATCGTGCGCGGGAAGCCGTCGAACAGGTAGCCCGACTTGCAGTCGTCCTGCTGCAGGCGGTCCTTGACCAGCCCGATGATGATGTCGTCGGAGACGAGGCCGCCGGCGTCCATCACCTTCTTCGCTTCCAGCCCGAGCGGGGTGCCGGCCTTCACTGCGGCGCGCAGCATGTCGCCGGTGGAGATCTGCGGGATACCGTATTTTTCACGGATGAATTGCGCTTGCGTGCCTTTGCCGGCGCCGGGCGCGCCCAACAGGATGAGTCTCATTTCAGTCCTTCGGAAAGTACAAATGAAGCGGATGTCCAGTGCTGTTCTGGCTGATTCTTCTGGCACGCTATGCTGCGCGCTGGGCCAGCCGAAAATTACCTGCAAATCGGCCTTCGGTCAAACCATTTGCGGCAATTCGCGCCGCATTTTCCGATGCCAGTTGTGAGGTCCCCGTCCGCAGGCCGGGGACTCGCCACGAATCGGAACGGCGCCGGGCGGCGCCTCAAGCAACGCTCGTTGCGACCCGCGCCGCCTTGCAAGGCGGCGCGGGTCGCAACCTGTGGTCAGGCAAACAGACGCCTCACGCGCGCCGCATCTTCCGGCGTGTCGACCCCCGCCGGCGGCTGGTGGTCGACGACGGCGACGGTGATGCGGTAGCCGTGCCACAGCGCGCGCAGCTGCTCGAGCGCCTCGAAGCCCTCGAGCGGCGACGGCGCCAGTCGCGCATAGGCTTTCAGGAAGCGCGCGGTGTAGGCGTAGAGGCCGACGTGGCGCAGCGCCGGGAAGGCGGCGGGCAGCGTCTCGCCGCCGCCCTCGCGGGCGAAGTGGTCGCGCGCATACGGCATCGGCGCGCGCGAGAAGTAGAGCGCATCGCCGTCCTCGCGGCAGACGACCTTGACCACGTTCGGGTTGAAGAAGTCGGCGGCGTCGACGATCGGGTGCGCGACGGTGGCGATGTCGGCGCCGCTCGCGGCGAGCTGGCACGCGGTCTGCGCGATCATCTCCGGCTCGATCAGCGGCTCGTCGCCCTGCACGTTGACCACCAGCGTATCGTCGCCCCAGCCCTTCAGCGCGACCACCTCGGCCAGGCGGTCGGTGCCGCTCGGGTGGTCGGCGCGCGTCATCAGCACATCGAGGCCGTGCGCGCGCGCCGCCGCCTCGACCTCGGGATGGTCGGTGGCGACGCAGATGCCGCTCGCCCCGGAAAGCGCCGCGCGCTCGGCGACGCGCACGACCATCGGCTTGCCGCCGAGGTCGAGCAGCGGCTTCGCCGGCAGCCGCGACGACGCGTAGCGCGCCGGGATGACGACCTGGAAGTCCATCAGGCCGGCTCGGCGGGCAGCTGGCGCGCCTCGTCGACCAGCATCACCGGGATGTCGTCGCGGATCGGGTAGGCCAGCTTGCAGGGCTTGCAGACGAGTTCGGACTCGGCCTTGCGGTATTCGAGGTTGCCCTTGCAGACCGGGCAGACGAGGATGTCAAGAAGCCGTGCGTCCATCGATTTTCTCCAGAATTTTTTCGATCAGGCCGTCGTCGACGACGGCGCTCACCGGCAGCACCCAGGCGTCGCCGGCGATCAGGCCGGCGCATTTTACCGCATCCTTCTCGGTCATCAGGACGACGGCGTCGTCGGCGAAGTGTAGGTCTTCCGCCGTGTAAGCATGATGGTCGGGAAAGGGGTGCGCGACGAAGGCCAGCCCCAGCGCGTCGAGCTGGCGGAAGAAGCGCGCCG
Source organism: Azospira restricta (assembly GCF_016858125.1). NCBI lineage: Bacteria > Pseudomonadati > Pseudomonadota > Betaproteobacteria > Rhodocyclales > Rhodocyclaceae > Azospira > Azospira restricta. The sequence continues at coordinate 1,783,317 of NZ_CP064781.1, read as the reverse complement.
GGTCGCCGATGCCGGCCAGCGCATGCAGCGGTTTGCCGGCGAGTTCGGCCGCAGCGCAGTGCCGCGCCGGGTCGGCGAGCGAATGAAAGGTAGCACCTTCCAGGCGCATCACGAAAGCTTGCGGCGCGCCGGGCGGCGGCGCGAAGGCCGGCGCGCCGTTCCACACCAGCGCATCGGCGTCACGCAGCCGGGCGAGCGGCTCGCGCAGCGGCCCGGCCGGCAGCAGGCGGCCGTTGCCGGCGCCGCGGCCGTCGAAGAGCACGACCTCGCAATCACGCGCCAGCCGGTAATGCTGCAGGCCGTCGTCGGCGACGAGGACGTCGCAGCCGGGATGCGCGGCGAGCAGCGCGCGCGCCGCGGCGACGCGGTCGCGGCACACCGCGACCGGCACGCCGGCGCGACGGGCGAGCAGCAGCGGCTCGTCGCCGACCTGCGCCGGGTCGTCGTCCGCCGCGACCAGCCGCGGCGCGGCGCCATCCGCGCCGTAGCCGCGGCTGACGATGCCCGGCCGGCGGCCGCGCGCGGCGAGTGCGGCGACCAGCCACAGCGTCAGCGGCGTCTTGCCGGCGCCGCCGGCGACCAGGTTGCCGACGACGACCACCGGCACCGGCAGGCGCTCGGCGGCCAGCCAGCCGCGGCGGTAGGCGAGGCGGCGCAGCGCGGACAGCGCGGCGAACAGCCAGGACAGCGGCAGCAGCGGCAGCAGCTGAAAAGCGAAGCCCCGGCGATACCACAGCCGGGGCAGGGATTCGGCGAGCTTCGCCATCAGGCGGGCCGGCGCGCCATCAGCGCGGCGTCTGCGTGGCGAACGAGATGTGCGGATAGCCGGCGCTCTGCGCCGCCTGCATGACGTCGACGACGCTCTGGTGCGCCGCCTTGGCGTCGGCGTTGATGACGATCACCGGCTCCTTCTGGCTGCCGGCGGCGCGGCGCAGCGCGTCGGCGATCGCGGCGACGTCGGGCGTCGCCAGCGGCACCTTGTTCACCAGCACCTGGCCGGCGGCGGTGACGGCGACGCTGACCTCGTTCGGCTGCTCCGGCTGCTTCGCCGCGTCGGCGGTCGGCAGGTTGATCTCCAGCCCGGAGAACTTGGCGTAGGTGGTGGTCAGCATCAGAAAGATGATGATCACGAGCAGCACGTCGATCATCGGGATCAGGTTGATCTCCGGCTCCTCGCGGGTCCGGCCGCGGCGGAAGTCCATGTCAGGCCTCCCGTCGGGCCGCCCCAAGGGAGGCCTGCGCCCCCTCGGGGGGGCGAGGTTGGGAATTCGCGGCGCACTGCGCCGTGCCAACCGAACGGGTTTGACCCGCAGGCAAACCCTCCGCGAACATCAAGCGTGGGGGTCGTTTCATATTACTTCCTGCCGCCCTGGATGACTTCGACCAGATGCACGGCCTGCTGCTCCATGTCGATCACGAAGCTGTCGACCAGCGCGCGGAAGTGGCGCCAGAAGATCATCGCCGGGATCGCGATGATCAGGCCGAAACCGGTGTTGTAGAGCGCGATCGAGATGCCGTGCGCCAGCTGCTGCGGGTTAGCGCCCGACGGCGACTGCGAGCCGAAGATCTCGATCATGCCGACGATGGTGCCGAAGAGGCCCATCAGCGGGCTGATCGACGCGATCGTACCGAGCGTCGTCAGGTAGCGCTCGAGCTCGTGGCTGACCGCGCGGCCGGCCTCCTCGATCGACTCCTTCATGATCTCGCGCGAGCTGCCGGCGTTGCGCAGACCGGCGGCGAGCACGCGGCCGAGCGGCGACTGGCGTTCGAGCTCGCCGATCAGCGCCTCGCTGGCGCCCTTCTGCCGGTATTCGCCGAGCACGCGCTGCAGCAGCCCGGCCGGCACGACGCGGCCGCGGCGCAGCGCGACGAGGCGTTCGATGATGAGGGCAACGGCGATGACCGATGCCAGCAGCAAGGGCCAGATGGGCCAGCCGGCGGCCTGAATGATGGCGAACACGCGAACTCCCGAGGAAAAATTCAGCCGGGAACTTTAGCCTGTGCCGCCGCATCGGGCAAGCCCGGCGGCACACCGCCGGGCCGCCCCCGGCGCACGCTCAGGCCGTCACGCCCTCACTCCTTCGACGACGCCCATCAGCCCGGCGGGCGGATAGTGGGTCTCGCGGTAGGCCCACCCGGCCGCTTCCAGCAACGCGCCGTATTCGGCGGCGGTTCGTTCGCGGCCGCTGCCCCAGCACATCATGTGGATGTCGAACAGCTTCGCGAAATGGGGCACGCCGGGGTCGGTGACGAGGTGCTCGACGACGAACACGCGCGCCCCCGGCGTCGCCGAGCGGTGGATGGTGCGCAGGATGCGGACGCATTCATCGTCGTCCCAGTCGTGCAGGATCAGCTTCATCACGTACGCATCGGCGGTCGGGACTTCGCTGAACATGTCCCCGGCCACGTACCGGCAGCGCCCGCCCAGCCCGAGCTTGTCCGCCCACAGCCGGGAGCGGTCGGCGATCACCTCCGGCCGCTCCAGCACCACCCCCTCGAGCTGCAGGTAGCGGGCGAGGAAGCCGCAGATCAGGTGTCCGTGGCCGCCGCCGACGTCGCACAGGCGGGCGACCGTCGAGAAGTCGCAGCCCGCCAGCGCCTGCACCGCCTGCGTCGTCTGGGCGCTCGAATAGCTGCTCATCGCCTCGTCGAACACCCGTGCGTAACCGGCATCGGCCACGGCGTGCTCGAAGGCCATCCGCCCGAACTCGCGGACGAAGGCATTCTGCGCGCCGTCGCGGATCATCGCAGGCAGGTGCCGCCACAAGGCATAGTGCTCCGGCCCCTCCTCGAGCAGGGCGACGCCGCGCAGCGTCTGCGGATGGTCGGCGAGCAGGTAGCGCCCGGCCTCGGCGACGGAGAAGGTCCGCCCCGCCGCTTCGTCGAGCAGGCCGAGCGACGCCAGCGCGCGCAGCAGCCGGTAGCACAGCGGCGCGTCGAGCCCGAGCTCCTGCGCGACGTCGGCCGCCTCCCGGCTGCGCTCGCGCAGCGCCTCGAACACGCCGAGCTTGACGCCGGCATAGAGGATCTGGCTGCGCCAGCGGCCGAAAATGAGGTCCAGCACCTGGTTCTGCGTGTCTGCCACTGTTCGCTCCTTCGCCCCAGGCGGATCGCCGGCCTCAGGCGGCGGCACTTTCCGGCCAGCGCAGCGGGTTGTGGACGACGATCCCGTCATCCACGGTCGACGCCGACAGGCTGCCGGCCCTCACCTGCAGCACGATGAAATGCAGCGGCGTGTCGCCGGTGTTGCGGTAGGCGCGCACGCCGGCCGGCGCGACGCGGACGACCGAGCCTTCGGCGACCGGAAAGACGCGGTCGTCGACCATGAACTCGCCGCTACCGGCGATGAACAGATAGACCTCCTCGTGCTCGCGGTGGGCGTGCAGGAACGGCATCGCCAGCCCGGGCGGAAAACAGTTCCACGACATCTCGGCACCGCTCAGCGCGAGCGGTTCCTTGAGGAAGACCTTGCCCGGCACCTTGCGGTTGCCGAGCGCCGGCACGACGAATTCGTACTGCATCAGGTCGGCGAAGGGGCCGAGGTGGCCGGCGGAAAAGTTCGGGCCGTGCTCGACGGCCAGCGGCGTGTTCCTGCTCATGCGATGCGCTCCTGTTCGGTGGACAAGCGCCGCCGCGGCGGCGACGGCGTGCGCAGTCTAGGATTGACCGCCGGCGCGTCGAAGTGGCAATGTCGACATTGTTATTGCCGATCCCGCCAATCCGCCGCACGCACCACGAGGCCCGCCATGCGCCGCATCGCCCTCCTCCTGCCCGACCGCTTCTTCGCCGGCGGCGTCGCCGGCACCGTCGACCTGCTGCACATCGCCAACCGCCTGGCCGGCGGCCAGCCGCTGTTCGCCTGGCAGCTGCTCAGCGCCGACGGCGCCCCGGCGACCGCCGCGAACGGGCTCGCCTTCGCCGCCGACGGCCGCTACGGCGACGCCGGGGATGCCGACGCGATCGTCGTCCCCGGCATCACCTACCCCGACCTCGCCGGCTTCGAGCGGCGCATCGCCGGCGAACACGAACTGCTCGCACGGCTGAGCGAGTGGCATGCCGACGGCCGGCTGATCGCCGGCAACTGCACCGGCGTCGCACTGCTTGCCGAGAGCGGCATCCTCGACGGCCGGCCGGCGACCATCAGCTGGTGGCTGAGCGGCTGGTTCCGGCAGCGCTATCCGAAGGTCGCGCTGGAAACGCACGCGATCCTGACCGAAAGCGGGCAGCTGCTGTCGAGCGGCGCCACCACCTGCTACCTCAACCTCGGCCTGCGCCTGATCGAACGCCTCGGCGGCAAGGACGTCGCGCTGAGCGTTGCGCGGCTGATGCTGGTGGACACCCACCGCGCCTCGCAGGCGCCATACGCGACGCTGCAGCAGTACGCCGGGCACAACGACCCGCTGGTCAGCCGCGCCCAGGACTGGCTGCAGGCGCGGCTGGCGGAGCCGTTCAGCCTCGCCGCGCTGGCGGCGGCGGCCGGCGCCAGCGAACGTACGCTGATGCGCCGCTTCCGGCAGGCGCTCGGCGACACGCCGCTGCACTACCTGCAGCAGATGCGGCTGTTCGCCGCCCGCCGCCTGCTCGAGGACTCGGCGCTGGCGCTCGAACAGATCGTCGCCCGCGTCGGCTACGAGGACGTCAGCACCTTCCGCCGCCTGTTCAAGCGGGAACTCGGCTGTTCGCCGGGCGAATACCGCCGCCGCTTCGCCGCCCGCGCCGCCTGAACGGAGCGCTTCACGCCCGGCGAGGGCGTGCCGTCGGGGTACGCCCGGGCCGATGCCCGCGGCATCGCCGGCGCGATGGCGTTATCCACAAATTCTGTGGATAAGTCTGTGAACGGATTGCCGCCGGAAGGCGTAAACCGGCTTGGCAAAAGGCTTTTTCCTGCTTTGCCCAGAAAACGGGCATCGCGCATTAACGCTTTAAAATCAATGCATTGCACAAAACAGACGGCGCTGCAAGGGCTGCCGGCGCGGCGCCGCCCGGCAAGGCCGGCGGGGTGTGCATATCACAACGGAGGCGGCCGCGGCAACGGGCGCGGCGGACCGCTTTTCGCCGCCGGACATTGCCGCACCGGCCGTCCCGATCCACGATGACGGCGCCATCGGCGCGCGCGGCCGGAATCGCCGCCGCCGGGCAGGCAGCGAGGGCGGCGGATGCCTCAGCGGCGCGCGCAGCCTGCGTCCGCGCGCGGCAGGCCGAGCTTTTCGAACATCAGCTCGGCCGGGCAGAAGCGGGTGAATCCGCTCTGCAGCAGGTTGGCGCCGACGAAGGCGGTGAACCACAGGAAGTGCTTCGAGACGAACAGCGGGCTCGCCTCGACGCCGAGCGCGAGCGAGACGAGGATGAAGCTGCCGGCCATGATGCGGATCGCGCGTTCGATCGTGAAGTTGGTGGTCATGATGCGTACTCCTTGCGGAAGGCTGCGTAGTAGAGGACCGGGATCACCACCAGCGTGAGCAGCGTGGACACCAGGATGCCGAAGATCAGGCTGATCGCCAGCCCGTTGAAGATCGGGTCGTCGAGGATGAACAGCGCGCCGAGCATCGCCGCCAGCGCGGTCAGCGCGATCGGCTTGGCCCGCACCGCCGCCGACTGCACGATCGCCTCGCGGAACGGCTGGCCGGCGGCGGCCTGTTCGCGGACGAAATCGACGAGCAGGATCGAATTGCGGACGATGATGCCGGCGAGCGCGATCATGCCGATCATCGAGGTCGCGGTGAATTGCGCGCCGAGCAGCGCGTGTCCGGGCATGACGCCGATGATGGTCAGCGGGATCGGCGCCATGATCACCAGCGGCACGCGGTAGCTGCGGAAGTGCGCGACCACCAGCAGGTAGATCAGGATCAGCCCGACCGCGTAGGCGGCGCCCATGTCGCGGAAGGTTTCGTAGGTCACCTTCCACTCGCCGTCCCACTTCAGCTGGTAGCCGGCGTAGGGGTCGTCGGGCGGACGGACGAACCAGTCGTTGAGGACGCCGCCCTGCGCCAGCGGCTTGCCGGCCAGCTCGCCGCGCGCGGCGAACATGCCGTAGAGCGGCGAATCGAGGCGCCCGCCCATGTCGCCGACGACATAGACCACCGGCAGCAGGTCCTTGTGATAGACGACCGCCTCGCGCGCGAGGCGGCGCGCCTCGACCAGTTCGGACACCGGCACCAGGCGCCCGTCGCCGGCGCGCACGCGCAGCGCCAGCAGCGCGTCGAGCGAGCCCTTGCGCTCGGCCGGCAGGCCGACGCGCACCGGCAGCTCGTGCTTGGCGCCGGTATTGCGCAGCGGCGTCGCATCGCCTCCGGCGAGCCCGAGGCGGACCGTGTCGACGATGTCGGCCTGCGCGACGCCGAGCTGCGCCGCCTTCGCCTGCTGCACCTGCAGCACGACGCGGCCGGCGTCCTCGGCGATGCTGTCGTCGATCGCGACGAGGTCGGGCGTGCGCTCGAACACCCCGCGCACGGTACGCGCCACCGCCGTCCGCCCGGCGGCGTCGGGGCCGTAGATCTCGGCGACGATCGGCGCCAGCACCGGCGGCCCCGGCGGCACCTCGACGACCTTCGCGTTGCCGCCGTGCCGGCGGCCGATCGCCTCGACCGCGGCGCGCACCGAGACGGCGATCTCGTGGCTCTGCCGCGAACGCTGCTTCCTGTCGACCAGGTTGACCTGCAGGTCGCCCAGCTCCGGGGCCGCGCGCAGGTAATACTGGCGGACCAGCCCGTTGAAGTTGATCGGGCTGGCGGTGCCGGCGTAGGCCTGGTAGTCGCGCACCTCCGGCACCTTGCCGATCTCGGCGCCGATCTCGGCGAGCACGCGCGCCGTCTCCTCGACCGGCGTGCCGACCGGCATGTCGAGCACGACCTGGAACTCGCTCTTGTTGTCGAACGGCAGCATCTTCAGCACGACCAGCTGCAGCGCGGCGAGCGACAGCGAGCCGAGGATCGCGGCGACCACCGCCAGCCACAGCTTGCGCCGCGCCGCGGCCCCGCGCTGCGGGTCGAGGAAGCGCGGCAGCAACCCGGCGAAGAAGCCGGCGATCCGGGCGTCGAGCGCCGACGGCGCGGCGTGGCCGGCGGCGGCCGGCCGCATCAGCTTCGCCGCCAGCCACGGCGTGACGACGAAGGCGACCGCCAGCGAGATCGCCATGCCGAGCGAGGAATTGATCGGGATCGGGCTCATGTAGGGCCCCATCAGCCCGGTGACGAAGGCCATCGGCAGCAGCGCGGCGATCACCGTGAAGGTGGCGAGGATGGTCGGTCCGCCGACCTCGTCGACGGCCGGCGGAATGATCTCGCGCAGGCTCTTGTCCGGGTGCAGCGCCTGCCAGCGGTGGATGTTCTCGACGACGACGATCGCGTCGTCGACGAGGATGCCGATCGAGAAGATCAGCGCGAACAGCGACACGCGGTTGAGCGTGAAACCCCACGCCCACGACGCGAACAGCGTCGCCGCCAGCGTCAGCGTGACGGCGATGCCGACGATCGCCGCCTCGCGGCGGCCGAGCGCGAACAGCACCAGCAGCACGACGAAGGCCGTCGCGAAGACCAGCTTGCCGATCAGCTGCTGCGCCTTCTCGGTCGCCGTCTGCCCGTAGTTGCGCGTCACCGTCACCTCGACGCCGTCGGGGATCAGCGTCCCCTTCAGGCTGTCGATGCGGCGCAGCGCGGCCGCGGCGACGTCGGCCGCGTTGACGCCGGGCTTCTTCGAGATCTGCAGCGTCACCGCCGGCTGCTCGCCGGCCTTGCTGCCGTGCCAGACGTAGCGCGTCGGCGTCTCCGGCCCGAGGTCGACGCGGGCGACGTCGGCGACGTACACCGGCTTGCGCTCGGCGCCGCTGCCGCGCACCGCGACCACCAGCTGGCGGACGTCGGCGGCGTTCTCCAGCCAGGCGCCGGTCTCGACCAGCCACTCGCTGCCGCCGGCGACCAGCGCGCCGCTCGGCTGCCGCGTGTTGCCGAGGCGGAGGGCGGCCTGCAGGTCCTGCGGCGTGACGCCGAAGGCGTTCATGCGCTCGGCGTCGAGCAGCACGCGCAGCGCGCGCTCGGGACCGCCGATCGTGGCCACGTCGCGCGTGCCCGGAATCCGCTTCAGCTCGATCTCGGCGGCACGCGCCACCTGCTGCAGCTGATGCGCGCCGGTCGCCGGATCGGCACTCCAGAAGGTCAGCGCGACGATCGGCACGTCGTCGATCCCCTTCGGCTTGATCACCGGCTCGCCGACGCCGAGGTTCGGCGACACCCAGTCGCGGTGCGAGTGGATCGTGTCGTAGAGGCGGACCACCGCCTCCTGGAACTTGACGCCGACCTCGTACTGCACGGTGACGATCGCCATGCCCGGCCGCGACACCGAATAGACGTGCTCGATCCCGGCGATCCGCGACAGCACCTGCTCGGCGGGCGTCGCCACCAGCGACTCGACGTCCTGCACCGAGGCCCCGGGAAAGGGGATGAAGACGTCGGCCATGGTCACGTCGATCTGCGGCTCCTCCTCGCGCGGCGTCACCAGCACCGCAAACAGCCCGAGCAGGAAGGCGACCAGGGCCAGCAGCGGCGTCATCGGCGAGCCCTGGAAGGCGGCGGCGATACGCCCGGAGAGACCGAGGGCCGGCTTCATCGTCAGCGCCCCGCGCGCAGCGCGATCGCCGCCCGCGCCGGATCGAGGACGATCCGTTCGCCGGCGGCGAGGCCGGCGAGCACCTCGACTTCGCCCGGCGCCGCCGGCTCGCCGAGACGCACCTGGCGCAGCACCGGCCCTTTCTCGCCGGCGACATACACTGCGGTCACCTCGCCGCGGCGCACCAGCGCGGCGACCGGCACCAGCAGCTTCTCGGCCTCGCCGGTGACGAAGGTCACGCGCGCGGCCATGCCCGGGATCAGCCCGTCGATGTTCGGCGGCAGGTTGAGGCGGACCGGCGTCACGTGCGTCGCTGCATCCGCCGCCGGCAGCAGCTGTACCGACGCCGCCTCGACGACCCGGCCCAGCTCGGGAAACTCGATGCGCGCCCGGGTCGCGGCGCGCGCCTCGCGCAGGCGCTGCTGCGGAATGCTGGCGACGACGCGCAGCCCCGACGGATCGTAGAGCGTCAGCAGCGGCCGGCCGAGCGCCGCCATCTCGCCGGCCTCGGCGTGGCGGCGGGCGACGACGCCGGCGATCGGCGCCGTCACCGTCGCATGGCCGAGGCCGACACCGGCCTGCGCCGCCGCGGCGCGCGCCGCGTCGTAGTCGGCCCGGGCCTTGTCGAAGCCGGCCTGGCTGATGAAGTTCTGCTGCCGCAGCTGCCGGCTGCGCTCGAACTGCGCCTGCGCCACCGCCAGCTGCGAGCGCGCCGCGGCGGCCGCCTCGGCGGCCTCGCGCGCATCGATGCGCAGCAGCACCTCGCCCTTGCGCACCTGCTGGCCGGCGTCGGCGCGCATGTCGACGATGCGGCCGGCCACCTGCGCGGCGACCGTCGCCTGCGACAGGGCTTCGACCACCCCCTCGGCCGCCAGTCCGGCGGCGACCGACCGCGGGCGGACGACGGCGGTCGCGAGCGGCTCGTCGGCGGCTGCCGGCGCCGGCAGCAACGAGGGAAGCAGGGCAAGGAGGAGCAGTAGATGTCTTTTCATGTATATAAGCATATTCTAATGTTTAGCCGAGATCAAGGGCTTCACCGGAGTGGCCGCTCGCCTGCCGGCGCGCCGGAGGCGCCGTCGCCGGCTTATCCACAAAAACTGTGGATAAGTATGTGGATTGATTGTCACAAGATTGTCTAAATGGCCTTGCCGCAAGGCTTTTTCTTACTTTGCACAGAAAAAAGGCGAGGAAACAAATCTTTATTTTTCATGCACTTACACACAAACCGAGGCGCCGGGCGGCGGCCGCGCCGACAACCGCCCAGAAAGCCGCACGGGATGTGCATATCAGCATCGGATAGAATGCAGGCATGGCCGATGCAGCCCCTTTTTCCCCGCTGAGCGTTGCGGCGCTTAACCGTCTCGTCCGCGAGCGCCTGGAGAGCGGCTTCCCGCTGTGCTGGGTGGCCGGCGAGATTTCCAACCTGACCGTCGCCGCCTCCGGCCACGCCTATTTCACGCTCAAGGACGAAGCCGCGCAGGTGCGCTGCGTGATGTTCCGCGGCCGCAACCAGCTGCTCGGCTGGCGGCTGGCCAACGGCCAGCACGTCGAGGCGCGCGTGCTGGTCACGCTCTACGAGGCGCGCGGCGAGTTCCAGCTGAACGTCGAGACGATGCGCCGCGCCGGCGTCGGCAACCTCTTCGAGCAGTTCCAGAAGCTGAAGGCGAAGCTCGAAGCCGAGGGCCTCTTTGCCGCCGAGGGCAAGCGCCCGCTTCCGTTCTTTCCGCGGCGGATAGGCATCGTCACCTCGCTGCAGGCGGCGGCGCTGCGCGACGTGCTGACGACGCTGCGCCGGCGCGCGCCGCAGGTCGCGGTGACCATCTTCCCGACGCCGGTGCAGGGCGACGGCGCCGGCGCGCAGATCGCCGCTGCGGTCCGCCAGGCCGGCGACAGCGGCCTCGCCGACGTGCTCATCGTCTGCCGTGGCGGCGGCAGCATCGAGGACCTGTGGGCCTTCAACGACGAGGCGCTGGCCCGTGCCATCCGCGCCTGCCCGGTGCCGGTGGTGTCCGGCGTCGGCCACGAGACCGACTTCACGATCGCCGACTTCGCCGCCGACCTGCGCGCACCGACGCCGACCGCCGCCGCCGAGATCGTCGCCCCGGAACGCGAGCGCCTGCTCGCGCGGCTCGACGAGCTGCGCCGGCAACTGCGCCGGCAGGCGATGCGCGACATCGAGCAGCGCGCGCAGCGCGTGGACGTCCTCGCCCGCCGGCTGACGCACCCGGCCGAACGGCTGGCGCAGCAGCGCACCGCGCTCGCCCACCTGGCGCACCGGCTGAACGCCGCCGCCGACCGCCAGCAGGCCGCCGCCGGCGCCCGCCTCGCCGCCGTCGGCCACCGCCTCGCACTCGCCCGGCCGAACCCGCAACAGCTCGGCCGCCGCTTCGACCTGCTCGCGACGCGCCTCGACAACGCCTGGCAGCGCCAGCACGCGGCGCACGGCGCCCGCGTCGCGCGGCTGGCCGACAGCCTCGCCCATCTCAACCCGCAGGCGGTGCTCGGCCGCGGCTACGCGCTGGTGCAGGACGCGACCGGCGCCATCGTGCGCGACGCGGCGACGATGGAACCAAGGCAGGCGATCCATGTCTATCTGGCGCGTGGCCGGCTCGACGCCGAAGTCACGGCGGCCGACGCGGCGGCGGAACTGCTGCCGGCGGCGGACGCCTGAACGGCGCGCGGCGCTACGACGGGAGCATGGCTTCCGCCGTATAATCCGGCGGCAAAGCAATAACACCCGCACAAACCCTAACCCTGAGAGAGAAAAGCATGGAACACCAACTGCCTCCGCTGCCCTACGCGATGGACGCCCTGGCGCCGCACATGAGCAAGGAAACCTTCGAGTACCACTACGCCAAGCACCATCAGGCCTACGTGACGAACCTGAACAACCTGATCAAGGGCACCGAATACGAGAACCTCGACCTCGAAGCGATCGTCAAGAAGGCCCCGGCCGGCGGCGTGTACAACAATGCGGCGCAGGTCTGGAACCACAGCTTCTTCTGGAACTGCATGAAGCCGAACGGCGGCGGCGCCCCGAGCGGCGCGCTGGCGGCGGCGATCGACAAGAAGTGGGGCTCGCTCGACGAGTTCAAGAAGGCCTTCCAGGCCTCGGCGGTCGGCAACTTCGGCTCGGGCTGGACCTGGCTGGTGAAGAAGGCCGACGGCTCGGTCGACATCGTCAACATGGGCGCCGCCGGCACCCCGCTGACCACCGGCGACAAGGCGCTGCTGTGCATCGACGTCTGGGAGCACGCCTACTACATCGACTACCGCAACCTGCGCCCGAAGTTCGTCGAGACCTTCCTCAACAACCTCGTGAACTGGGACTTCGCGGCGAAGAACTTCGCCTGAGTAATGCGCTTGCGCATTACGAGGAAGTGCCCTTGAGGTACGCCTGAGCACCGAACGGAACCGCAGGCCGGCACAGGGCATCCCGCACGGGATGCCCTTTTTGCTGGCGCTCCGCCACGGTTACAAACCGGTACGCGAGGGCGCCGCCGGCCGCGCGAGAATCGCCGGCGGATCGCCGATCCGACTGCCGAACAAGGAGACGCCATGACCCCGGACAACGCCATCCTGACCATCAGCCTGCTCGCCGCCTTCGCCGACGGCGCCAACGACGACCGCGAGCGCGAGCACATCCGCCGCTTCGCCGAGTCGCTCGGCGCCGACGCCCCCGACCTGCCGCGCCTGTACCAGGACGTGCTGTTCAAGCGCATCGGGCTGGCCGACGCCGCAGCGGCGCTGCCCGAGCTCGGCCAGCGCCAGTTCGCCTACGAGATGGCGGTCTGCGTCTGCGACGCCGACGGCCGCCAGGGCGACGCCGAGAAGCGTTTCCTCGGCGAGCTGAAGGCGCGCCTCGGCCTCGAAGGCGATGCGCAGAGCAGCGCGAGCGAGCGCCAGGCGGACGCACTCGCCGCCGAACTGACGCTGCCCGCCGCCGCACCGGCGGCGGCCGCAACCGCCCCGGCGGCCGCGCCGCGCGTCGATGAAGCCGAGCTCGACCGCAGCATCCTCAAGCACGCCATCCTGAACGGCGCCCTCGAACTGCTGCCGCAATCCTGGGCCTCGGTGGCGATCATCCCGCTGCAGGTGAAGCTGGTCTATCGCATCGGCAAGGCCTACGGGCACGAGCTCGACCAGGGGCACATCAAGGAATTCCTGGCCACCGTCGGCGTCGGCCTGACCTCGCAGTACCTCGAACAGTTCGGCCGCAAGCTGCTCGGCGGCCTGCTCGGCAAGGTCGCCGGCAAGACCGTCGGCGGCCTCGGCCGCGCCGCCACCGGCATCGCCTTCTCGTTCGCCACCACCTACGCCCTCGGCCAGGTCGCCAAGCGCTACTACGCCGGCAACCGGCAGATGAGCACGCAGCTGCTGCAGGACAGCTTCCAGAACCTGCTCGGCCCGGCCAGGCAGCTGCAGGCGCAGTACCTGCCGCAGATCCAGCAGCAGGCGGCGGGCCTCGACGCCGGCCGGATCATGGCGATGGTGCGCGGCAACGCGCTCTGACGACAGCCGTCGACGGATGACGGGCGCCGACTACGCCCCCCAGGAGACAGCATGCCCCCGGCGCCCCCCACCCCACCCGCGGCCGAACGGCCGGTGCCGGTCGAGGCCTTCGTGGTCGACGCCTTCACGCTGCACGGCGGCGGCGGCAACACCGCCGGCGTCGTGGTCGATGCCGCCGGCCTCGACGACCGGCAGATGCAGGCCATCGCCGCCGCGCTGGCGTTCTCCGAAACGGCGTTCGTCGTTCCGGATCCGGCGGTCGACGTGGCGATGCGCTTTTTCACGCCGACCCGCGAGATCGATTACTGCGGCCACGCCACCGTCGCCGCGTTCGCCCTGCTCGCCGCGCGCGGCCGGCTGCGCGCGGCCGAACTGGTGCAGGGCACGCGCGCCGGCCGGCTGCGCGTACGCCTCGCCGCCGACGGCGAGGTGCTGATGAACCAGACGCTGCCGCGCTTCGGGCAGGAACTGGCGGCGGCGCCGCTGGCGAAGCTCCTCGGCATCGACGTCGCCGCCATCCGCGCGACCGGCCTGCCGGTGCAGATCGTGTCCACCGGGCTTGCCGACATCCTGGTGCCGGTCGCCGACGAGGCCTGCCTCGCCCGCGTGCAGCCGGACCTGGCGGCGCTCGCCGCCTACTGCCGCGAGGCCGGGGCAATCGGTGCCCACGTCTTCGCGCCGGCCGCGCCGGGAGCGCCGTACACGGCGGCCTGCCGCAACTTCGCACCGCTGTTCGGGATCGACGAGGAGTCCGCGACCGGCAGTGCCGCCGGCGCGCTGGCCTGCTACCTGAGCCGCCATGCCGACCCGCGCGGCGAGCGCTACGGCGACCGCTACGTGTTCGCGCAGGGGTCGCAGATGGGACGCGCCTCGCGCCTCTCGGCGAGCGTCGAACGGAGCGGCGGGACGCTCGCCGGCATCGTCGTCGGCGGCTACGCCCGCCTCGTCGGAACGACCACGCTGAGCGTCTGACGCCACCGCCTGCGGCGAACACGGCGCGGTCGCCAGCGGACGGCGCCGCCGCGCATCGCCGTCCCGCCTTCCCAGCCTCAGGCCAGGCCGAGCAGCCGGCGGGCCTCGGCCGGCGTCGCCAGCGGCCGCTCGAGCGTGCGGCTGAGCGCGGCGACGCGCGCGACCAGCTGCGCGTTGCTCGTCGCCAACTCGCCCTTGCGGTAGTAGATGTTGTCCTCGAAGCCGACGCGCACGTGGCCGCCGAGGACGATCGCCAGCGCCGCCAGCGGCAGCTGCGCGGCGCCGATGCCGGCGACGCTCCAGGTGGCGCCGGCCGGCAGCTGCGAGCGCAGGAACATCAGCGCCTCCGGCGTGCCGGCCATCGCGCCGGGGATGCCGAGCACGAAGTCGACGTGCGCCGGCGCCGCGACCAGCCCGCGCTGCAGCCAGTGCGACAGCGTCGTCAGCATGCCGCTGTCGAAGACCTCGAACTCCGGCTTGACGCCGTATTCGGCCAGCGTGCGGGCGAAGCCCGCCATGTCGGCCGGCGCGTTCACGAACACCTCGTCGCCGAAATTGACGCTGCCCATCGACAGCGTCGCCATCTCCGGGCGCAGCGTCACCGGCGCCAGCCGCTCGGCCGGCGTCATGCCGACGGCGCCGCCGGTCGACACCTGGACGATCACGTCGCAGCGCGCCTTCACCGCGTCGATGATGCGCCGGTAGACCTCGCGGTCCTGCGTCGGGCGGCCGTCGGCGTGGCGCGCATGCACATGCACGATGGCCGCGCCGGCGGCGGCGCATTCGGCGGCGGCGATGCCGATCTCCTCGGGCGTGACCGGCAGCGCCGGCTGCTGCTCGCGCGTCACCTCGGCACCGGTCAGCGCGGCGGTGATGATCAGCTTGTCCATGTACGTCAGCCCTGCTGGCCGCGCTGGCAGTCGGCCGGCACGACGCAGGTGCCGGAAGCGCGGCAGACGACGACCGGCTCGGCGAGCACGTCGGCGGCCGAGACCTGCCCCGGGATGCGGGCCGGGCTGATCACCTTGCGCGCCTCGAACTCCATCCTGCGCGAGGTCCGGCCCATGGCCACGATGCGGCCGCGCGCCTCGATGTAATCGCCGGCGTGCACCGGCGCCAGGAACTCGACCTGGTCGTAGGCGACGAACAGGCCCTCATCGCCGTCGCTGCGGATCAGCAGCTCGGTGGCGACGTCGCCGAAGAGCTGCAGCATCCTGGCGCCGTCGACGAGCTCGCCGGCGTAGTGGGCGTCGTGCGACCCCATGCGCAGACGGATCAGGCTGGTGATTTCGGTAGTCATGTCAGGCGGCCTTTCTGTTGATCCATTCGTGGATGGCGAACGAGGCGACGTCCTCGGCGTAGGACTTCGGCCCGAAGCCGGCGTCGTAGCCGAGCTCCTTGGCCAGCTCGTGCGAGATGCGCGGGCCGCCGACGACGAGGATGACCCGCTCGCGCAGCCCTTCCGCCTCGAGGATGTCGGAGAGCCGGGTCAGGTTGTCGAGGTGGATGTTCTTCTGCGTCACCACCTGCGAGACGAGGATGACGTCGGCCTGCTCCTCGATCGCCCTGGCCACCAGCACTTCCGAATCGACCTGCGCGCCCATGTTGATGGCACGCACCTCGTGGTAGCTCTCCAGCCCCTTGTGCCCGTTGTAGCCCTTCATGTTCATGATCGCGTCGATGCCGACGGTGTGTGCGTCGGTCTCGATGCAGGCGCCGACGACGACCAGCTTGCGCCCCATCTTGGCCTTGATCAGTTCGTTGATCGCGTCCTTGTCGAGCACCTCGAACTCGGGCTTGGCGACCTTGATCCGGCCCATGTCGACGCGGTGCCGGCACTGTCCGTAGACGACGTAGAACGAGAAGCCCTGCCCCATGTCCTCGGAATGGACGACCGACGGTTCCTCGAGCCCCATCGCCAGCGCCATCTGTCGCGCCGCCTCCTTGGCGTTCTCGTCGAGCGGCACCGGCAGCGTGAACGACAGCTGCACGCGGCCGTCGTCCATCGTGTCGCCGTAGGCCTTCACCCACTTTTCAACGTGTTGTTCGCTCATCTCTCTCCTCCCAAAATCACTTCAGCATCAGCGCCGGGAACGGGTTGTAGTAATCGGCCGATTTCGCGATCACGCCGTCGAGGCCCTTGCCGCCTTCCATCGTGCGCGAGATGTCGGCGAAGGTGCCCTTGGCGATCGCTGCCGGCAGGCCGATCCGCTCGATCTCGGCGAGGATGCTTTCGGTTTCGGCGAGCACTTCCTGCGCCCGCCGCTCGATCCTGCCGCCCTTCCTGAACTCGACCTCGGCGTGCAGGTCGCGCATCGTGCCGAACACGTACTTGGCGTTCTGCACCGCCAGGAAGCGATCCTGGATGAACGGCGTATGGATGGCTTCGGTCATCATCCCGAGCAGGTGGATGTTCTGCTGCGTCAGCACGCTGACGACGTTGAACAGCGCATCCTGGATGTGGCCCTTGAAGATGTTGCCGGTCATGTGCTTGGTCGGCGGCATGTACTTCAGCGACGCCTCCGGGAACACCTGGCGCACCAGCTGCGCATGCGCGATCTCCCACAGGAAGCCGTTCTCCAGTTCCGGGTTGATCTCGAAGGCATGGCCGAGGCCCATCTGTTCCGGCTTCAGGCCGGAGATGTAGGCGAACTGCTCGTTGATCAGCTGCGAGGCGAGCACCGTGTGCGCGGCGTCGTAGGCATCCGCCGTGGTCAGGTAGTTGTCCTCGCCGGTGTTGATGATGATGCCGGCGTAGGCGTTGACCATGCGCGAGAAGAACTGGTCGATGAAGGTGCGCTTCATGTTGATGTCGCGGAAGATGATTCCGTACATCGAATCGTTGAGCATCATGTCCAGCCGCTCCATCGCGCCCATCGCCGCGATCTCGGGCATGCACAGGCCGGAGCAGTAGTTGGTCAGGCGGATGTAGCGGCCGACTTTCTGCCCGACCTCGTCGAGCGCGGCGCGCATCAGTTTGAAGTTCTCCTGCGTCGCGTAGGTGCCGCCGAAGCCCTCGGTCGTCGCGCCGTAGGGCACGTAGTCGAGCAGGCTCTGGCCGGTCGAGCGGATCACCGCGACGATGTCGGCCCCCTGTTCGGCGGCGGCGCGGGCCTGGACGATGTCCTCGAAGATGTTGCCGGTGGCGACGATCAGGTACAGCCACGGCGCCTTGCCTTCGCCGAGGCGGTCGATCTGCTGCGCGCGCGTCTCGCGCTGGCGGGCGATGTGCCGGCACATCGCCGCCGCCTGTGCTTCGGCGCTGCGGCGCGCGGCGGCTTCGTCCTGCGGCCGGCTGAGGGTCAGCTTGCCGCCGGCGACGGCCGCGGCCACCTGCTGCGCGGACAGGCCGTGCTCGTGCATCGCGCCGGCGACGATCGTGGCGGCGCCGTGCTGCAGCAGCTCGTGCTCCTGCAGATGCGACACGAGGCGGTTCGGCAGCGGCACCTGGTTTTCGTCGACGCCGTCCACGCCGAACAGGCGCAGCGTCGCGCGCTCGACGGTGGTCGTCGTGAAGCGGTTCATGTCGTCGAAGACGCGGCGCGCGATCTTGCCCGCCGCAGCGCGGGCGCGGTCGATCTGCGCCTGATCGATCGTCAGTTGGGTCATGGCAAAGCTCCTTCAAGCGGGGTGGATTCCGCGAGCACGACGTCGCTGACGACGTGCTCGGGAAAAGCGCCGCGCGCGGCGGCGAAGAATTCCTCGGCGTCGAAACTGCCGCCGAACGGAGAAAAGGGGTTGAGCGCGATGCCGGCCAGCCGGATGCCGCGCAGCGCACACAGGCGGCCGCCGGCGCGGGCGAACAGCGCCAGGTCGGTGGCGTCGACGAACAGCTTGGTACCGTCGGCAACGACGACGGTCAGGCCGGGATGCTTGGCCAGCAGCGCCGACAGCGCCTGCCACAGCGCGCGGCCGACGGCGCCGGAGACGGCGATCGTGGCGACGCTTTCCGCCGGCAGCGTCAGCAGGGTCGACGCGGCGTTCAGCGTGGCGATGCGCGCGTCGAGCAGGCAGGAGCCGTCGGCGTTCCAGACGCCGACGCCGCCGCGCTCGAACACGGATTGCACCTGCGCGGCCAGCGCGGGCTCGGCTTCGGCGATGCCGAGGATGGCCAGGCGGTCGCGCGTCTTCTTCAGCACGTCGCCGATGCCGCCGCCGCCACCGTTCACTGCCGCGCCGGTCGCCAGCACGACGCCGTCGGCGATCGCCGGCGACGCGTGGTGGCTGCGCCCGAGCGCGCCGTCGAGGATGACCAGCGCCGCGCCGCACTGCTTGAGCAGCGCGATCACGCGATGCTGGTCGTGGCTGCGCGAGGCGCCGGCAATCTCCATCTCGCCACGCTCCTGCGCACGGACGATGACGATCTCGCCCATCGGGCTGTCGATGCCGGTGGCGCCGATCTGTTTCCAGCGCACCTTGGCGCGCAGCAGCGTGTCGCGCGCCGTCGCCACCAGGCAGCCGGGCCAGACCAGCACCGGCGGCTTGGGGATAGCGAAGACCTGGTCGCGCTCCTCGCCGTCGCGGCCGATCGAGGTGATGCCGACCGCGGTGTCGTGCAGTTTCGCCTGCGCCAGCAGATGGTTCAGGCACACCGTCTTGCCGGTGTTCTTGGTCATCCCCATCACCGCCAGCGTGCTCATGCCGCGGTCGCGGAGGCTCTGCCACAGGGCGCTGCTGCGCATGCTCCGGCTCACACGTAGAGCGTTTCGAACAGCCGGCGCAGCGTCGGCGACTCGCGCAGCAGGTGCAGCGCGAACTCGGCGTGGTCGCTGGCGTAGCCGTTGCCGACGATCATCTCGACGTCCTTGCCGACGCCTTCGGCGCCGAGCGCGGCGGCGGTGAAGCTGGTGGCCATCGAGAAGAAGTAGATCCGGCCGCGGTCGCGCGTCGCCAGGATCGAGCCCATCTCGGTGTTCGGGATGTTCACGCAGTTGATCGTGACGTCGGCCATCCGGCCGTCCGTCGCTTCCGACACGGCGTTCATCAGCGCCACCGCGTCGGTCGCGTCGACCTGCAGCGTCACGTCGGCCCAGCCGAGTTCCTGCATGCGCCGGCAATCCTTGGCGAACGGCGAGACGCCGATCACCTTGCCGCAGGGGCCGACGCGCTTCTTCGCTTCATAGACGCAGAGCGTTCCCGACTTGCCGCCGCCGCCGATGACGACGACGGTGTCGCCGGCCTGCACCAGGCGGGCGGTCTGCGCCGGCGCGCCGGCGACGTCGAGGATGGCCAGCGCCATCTTCTCGTCGATGTCGTCCGGCAACCTGGCGTAGAGGCCGCTCTCGAACAGGATCGCCTGGCCGACGAT
This sequence comes from Azospira restricta, assembly GCF_016858125.1. Lineage (NCBI taxonomy): Bacteria > Pseudomonadati > Pseudomonadota > Betaproteobacteria > Rhodocyclales > Rhodocyclaceae > Azospira > Azospira restricta. The sequence goes on along the minus strand of NZ_CP064781.1, from coordinate 1,763,924 downwards.
GTCGACCTGGTCCTTGTCCAGATGCACCGCCCTGATCTCGTCGATCTTCAGCGGCGTCAGCGACAGCGACACCAGCGTCGCGATCCGGTCGCCGACCTTGAGCCCGGTCTTGCCGGAAAGCGCCGGGCCGACCTCCTTCACGGTGCCGATCAGCATGCCGCCCGAGCCGGTCACCGGGTTGTGGTGCTTGCCGCGCTGGTCGACGATGCCGAGGATGATCTCGCGCACGCGGGCCTCGTCGCCGCCGGCTTCCTGCTTGATCTGGGTGAAGCTCGCGGCGTCGATGTTCAGCGCCAGCACGTCGATCAGGATCTCGTTGTCGTAGATCGTCATCGTGTTGTCGATCTTCCAGGCGGGCTGGGGCAGCACGCCCTTCGGCTCGAGCACGCGGTGCGTGCCGTAGGGCGAACCGTGCTTGAAGTCTCGCTTCATGTCTTTATCCGTCGCAAAAAAAAAAGGGGGCGGCGACGCGCGCCGCCCGGAACTCACACTGGGAGAGAGGGAAAACGGTCAGCCGCGCGCTCAGCCGTGGCTCTGCGACGGCACGCGGAAGTCGAGGCCGAGGCCCGGCATCTCGACGGTCATGCCCTTGTAGTTGCGGCACTTGATCGTCGTGCCCTGGCCGTCGGCGCGGATCTCTTCCTTAACGTAGGTCGGGATGATCGGCAGCTTGCCCAGCCCGCCCATGCCATCGACGACGAAGGTCGGCACCGCCGGGCCGCTGATCCAGCCGCGCAGGCCTTCGTACAGCTCGAGCATGCGGTGGTGCGGGACGATGAAGTGGTGCGCGCCCTCGACCATGTCGGTCGAGTAGACGTAGTACGGGCGGACGCCCATCTCGATGCTCTGCATGAACAGCTCGCGCAGCACCGCGACGTCGTCGTTCACGCCCTTCAGGCAGACCGTCTGCAGGCCCATCATGATGCCGGCCTTCTGGATCATCTTGACCCGCTCGCGCAAGAGTGGCGTGATCTCCTTCGGGTGGTTGATGTGGATGTTCACCATCTGCACGCGGTGCTTCTCGAGCACGGCGCACAGCTCCGGCGTGATCCGCGTCGGCAGCTGCACGACCATGCGCGAGCCCATGCGCAGGAAGCGCACGTGCGGCGCGCGCTCGCGAATCTGGCCGAGGATGTAGTCGAGGCGCTCGTCGGTGAAGGTCAGCGGGTCGCCGCCGGAGAGCAGCACGTCCTCGATTTCGGTGTTGCCGGCGATGTAGTCGATCGAACGCTCGATCTCGTCCTTGTGCACCGAGCCGTCGGGCTGCGCGACCATGCGCTTGCGGGTACAGAAGCGGCAGAGCACGGCGCAGGTGTTGGAGACCAGGAACAGCACGCGGCGCGGGTAGCGGTGCACGACGCTGGTGCCCGGGATGGTGTCGCCCTCTTCGCCCAGTTCGTCGAGCATCGTGTGGAAGCCGGGCTTGGTCTCCTCGGCGAAGGTCGGCATGTACTGCTTGCGGATCGGGCACTCCGGGTCGTCCTTGTCCATCAGCTGCGCCATGTATGGCGTGATCGACACCGCGAACTTGCTGTAGACCGTTTCATTGACGTCCTCGACCCCGGCGAGCACGTTCATCAGTTCCGAGTGGTGCGTATAGCGGCGGGCGAACTGCTTCTGCCACGACTCCGACGCCGGGTCGTAGGCCTCCAGCGCCTCGCGGGTGAGCAGCTTGTTCTGCGGATTGAATTCGACCTTGTTGATGAGCATGGCTCGGCTCCTTTGCTGTTGGCGTTGTGTCGCGCCCCGGAAAGCCGCGGTGCGAGAGGAATGGAGCGCAGTTTAGGAGCCGGCGAAGGCCGCGCACTACAGGCAAACTGACTGAACGAATGTCGATTTTTCAGTCATAATGTTCGCCATTGAGTCACTTTGAACGAACCGCCGATGCCGCCCGCCCTCGACAGCCTGGACCGCCAGTTGATCGACCTGTTCAAGGTCAATGCCCGCCTGCCCGTGGTGAAGCTCGCCAAGGCGCTCGGCGTCGCGCGCAGCACGGTGCAGCTGCGGCTGAAGGCGCTGGAGGATTCGGGGGCGATCAGCGGCTACACGATCAGCGTCGCCAGCACGCGCAGCGCGCCGGGAATCCACGCGATGGTGCTGATCTCGAGCGAATCGAAGGACGAGCGCGACGTCGTGCGCGCGCTGAAGAAGCTGCACCAGATCAACAAGCTGCACTCGATCAGCGGCCGCTACGACCTGTGCGCGATGCTGACGACCGACTCGACCGAGGAACTCGACGCGTCGATCGACAAGATCCGCAGCATCAAGGGCGTGCTCGATACCTTCTCGACGGTGCTGCTGTCGAAGAAGCTGGACCGGCCGGAGTGAGGGGCGGGCGGTAAAGGCAGGCGATCGGCAAGATCAGGCGCGACGTCGGGTCCGGCCAATTTGTAACAACTCGCTGCCATCCTGAATCCGAATTGCATAGAGCCGCGCAAAGGCATTTGGCACAATGCCATAATGCGTATGCGCTGCCCGCGCCGAAGTGCATCCACGGCATCGATCTGTTGCAGGACGACATTGCCGAGTGCCGGGCGAACTTGCCGGGAATCCTCACCGGCGACCTTCGCGGAGAGGAGCCGCCTCGGCAAGGACAATTTCCAGGGGTGCTCTTCGCCCATCCGGGCAAGCACGAGTTCTTCATGCCGACGAAGACCTACCCACCGATGACGGCAATTGAGCTGGTGGCTTTGGAGGGAGATTGAACATGGCCAAGATCGACGTGAAAGGCACGTCCGTCACCGTCATTTCCGGCGGCGCCGACGACTATATTTCTCTCACGGACATTGCCCGTTACAAGAACAGCGACCACACCGACGACCTTATCCGTAACTGGTTGCGTAACCGGAACACACTGGAGTTTCTGGGCATCTGGGAACAGCTCAACAACCCGGATTTCAATCCCGTCGAATTCGACGGGATTAGGATGCAGGCCGGCCTGAATAGCTTCACCCTAACCCCCAAACGCTGGATTGAGGCCACCAGCGCCATCGGCATCAATTCCAGGGCTGGCCGCTACGGCGGCACCTACGCCCACAAGGACATCGCCTTCGAGTTCGCCTCGTGGGTGTCGGTCGAATTCAAGCTCTACCTGATCAAGGAATTCCAGCGCCTGAAAGAGACGGAATACCAGCAACTGGGCTGGGACATCCGCCGCAACCTGACCAGGATCAACTACCGCATCCACACCGATGCCATCAAAACTCACCTGATTCCGCCGCAACTGACGCCGCAGCAGATCAACCTCATTTACGCCAGCGAGGCAGACTTGTTGAACATGGCGCTGTTCGGCAAAACCGCGAAACAGTGGCGCGACGAGAACCCTGGCAGCAAGGGCAATATCCGCGACGAAGCCAATGCCTCGCAACTGGTATGCCTGGCCAACCTGGAAACGCTGAACGCCCATTTCATCCATCAGGGGCTGGCGCAGGCCGAACGGCTGAAACTGCTGAACCAAACTGCCATCCAGCAGATGAAACTGCTGCTGGCGGACGCGGGCGCGCGGCGACTGGAAGGAAAGCAGCGATGAGCGGAATGGCGGAAGCCTCGACCAAGCAGGCCGGTTTCTCCCTGCGCGGCCACAATCCGGATGTGCTGACCTGCGTCGCGAACCGCTCCGACGACGAAGTCTTCACACTGCCCGAGCTTGCCGACCGGATGCTGGAGCGACAAGAAAGGGACTTGGCCCCTTTTCCGCTGAAACACCTACGCCAGCTTGCCGATAGTAGAAAGCCGCATTCACCTACCTGACAAGCCAGCCCTACGAGAGAAAATCCGATGGCAATGCGTTTCGTTGAAGGAATTCAGGACGCCACCTTTTCCAGTTTGTATGGCGCTCCGCCAGCTTATCCGGAAAGTATGGCATCCAACCTAGGCTCAGCCTCTTAGTCCATGGCTATTCCCGACGACGATACCATTCAACGCGAGTTGCTCAGCCTGATCGCTTCTCGGCCAGAGAAGCGAGTATTGGCGGCGGCTGCATACGAGCAGCTCGCGCAGCTTCATCCCGAGCTAACCCACGAAGAACGGACCCAGAGGTATCGTAACTCCGTAAGCAAATGGGCCAACCGAGTTCAATTCGCTCGGCTCCATCTCGCAAACCACGGGTTGCTGTATCGAGCTGGAGTTGGCCCAAGTGCAGGTCATGGATATTGGGTCATTACCCCAATAGGCGAAGAAAGAGCTAAATCCCTTGGCCTCGTTGATCACTCTGCCACTATCGAAGAACAGGTCGCCGCAGACCTCGCCTCCCTCGCTCTCGAAGAACAACTGGAAGAAGGTGGCAAGACTACTCGGCTCGTAGCGTTCTATGAAAGAAACCCGCAGCTTCGAGCCTCAGCAATCAAACTTCACGGCACCTCGTGCAAAGCCTGCGGCTTCAATTTTGCTGACGCTTATGGCGAGTGCGGAAAGGACTACATCGAGGTGCATCACCTGGTGCCAATATCAACGTACATCGAGCCAACAGCCATCGATCCTGCGAAAGACATGACTGTGCTTTGCTCCAACTGTCACAGAATGGTTCATCGCAAGAGAGATAAGCCGCTATCGCTTGACGAACTCATTGAAATTGTCAAAGCGCGCGCGCCTCTGTAGCCCGCATAGGCCGAACCCGGCGGTCGAGCGCTGCGCGAAAAGCTGCGCGGGACACTCACTTCCACGTTGGGCGTCACGTTCCGTATTCCGCAGCCCTATCAGGCCCCATCCATTGGAGGTGAAGATGACTCGCACCCGTCCCCGCATCTACACGCATTTGATGTCTCGTCCGTACAAGCACGCGATTCGGTACTACGACACCGAGCGAAGAAAGACGGTAGTTGAAGTTCAAAACCACTTTGCCCTGCCAGACTTGATCGAGGGTCTTCTCCTCGATCTAAAGCAGTGGTACCCGGACATACTGGAAAAGGTGGCTGCCGTCGATGACAGGCGTTTCATGGCCAGCCCTCATAAGTCACGCCGGTACATCTCCCGTGACCGCGACACCCTCTACATCGCATCGCCGCATTTAACCGAGAAACTTTCCCGTTCCATTGGCGATCACTGGATGATCACGAATATGGGGCGAACAGAAACCTACGCATTCCTTTCCGCAATCGTGAGTGCTTCTGGCCTAAAGCGCGAGTCGCTCTCTGAACTCAAGTTGTGACGCCCAAGCCTACGGACAACCGGATCCCCTGCAAGCTGCGCTTGCTGGTTCGATCCGGCCTTCAGCCTCCGCCGGCTGGCCACCCCGAACGTTGAACATCCGTTTTTCCGAGACGCTACCGGCAACCTGGGATAGTCAGTAGCAGACGACCTACCGCATCAACAGCAGGTCCGCTTCGCCCGACAAACAAGCGGCATTCCTTACACCCGCCTGACCAGCTCCCCCTCAACACCGAAACCGCCCCGCCAGCGCGGTCATCGACGCCGACAGCGCCTGCAGTTCGCCGGCGGCGCGGGCGGACTGCTCGACGGCGGCGTGGTTGTCCTGGCTCATCGCGGCGATCCGTTCGATGTGGCGGGCGATGTCGTTGCTCGCCTGCGACTGCTCGCGCAGCGCGTCGGAAATGTCGTTCACCGTCGCCACCACCCGCTGCGAGCCGGCGTTGATGTCGCGCACGGCGTCGCCGGCGGCGAGCGCGAGGCGGGTGTTTTCGCCGACGTGCTCGACCTGGTGCGCCATGCTCTGCACCGCGGCGTCGGTGCGCTCGACGACGCGGTGGACGATGCGGCCGATTTCGGCGGTCGACTGGGTCGTGCGCTCGGCGAGCTTCCTGACCTCGTCGGCGACGACGGCAAAGCCGCGCCCGAGTTCGCCGGCGCGGGCGGCCTCGATCGCGGCGTTGAGCGCGAGCAGGTTGGTCTGCTCGGCGATCTCGCGGATCACCGCGACGATGGCGCTGATGTCGGTCGACATGCGGCCGAGGTCGCGCACGGTGGCCGCGGCGTCCTGCGTGCGCTCGGCGACCGCCTCGATGCCGGCGACCAGCCGGCCGATGACCTGGCCGCCGTCCTCGGCGATACCGCCCGAGCGGCAGGCGGTGGCGTGCGCCTGCGCCGCGTTGCCGGCGACCTGGTCGATGCTCACCGTCACCTGCTGCGTCGCCGCGGCCATCGCCGAGGACTCTTCCATCTGCTGCCGGCTGGCGGACGCCAGCCGCGCCGAGGCGGCGGCCAGCGCCCCGCCGGCATCCGCCAGCCGTTCGGCGTCGGCCTGGATCAGCCGCACCACGTCGCGCAGCTCGTCGCGCATCCGCGCCATCGAGCGCAGCAGGCGGCCGACTTCGTCGTCGCAGCCGATCCGGATCTCCGGCGTCAGGTCGCCGGCGGCGATCGCGGCGAGCACGCGGCCGGCGTCGGCGAGCGGCCGCAGCACCGAGCGGCGGATCAGGACCAGCGCGCACAGCAGGCCGCCGCCGGCGCCGACGGCGAGCGCGCCGAGCAGCAGGTTGCGCAGCAGCCGGTACTGGGCGCCGGCGGCGTCGAACTCGCGCTTGGCGAGGTCGATCTGCAGCTCGACCAGGCGGTTGACCTGCTCGGCCGCCTGCTCGATGGCGCTGCGGAACTCGCCGGCGGCGAAGGCGCCGAGCGCCGCCGCTTCGCCGCCCGAGAGCAGCTGCTTCAGCCGCTGCAGCGCCGCCTGCCCCTGCTGCAGCGGCAGCTCGACCTCCGCCGCCAGCTGCCTTTCCTCGTCGTCGGCGACGGCCGGCCGGTACACCTTCCAGGTGCTGTCGACGACGTTTTCCGCCTGCAGGATCATCGGCAGCGCGTCGCCGGGGCCGATGTCGCCGGCGGCGACCTTGGCGGCGGTGTCGATGCACAGCGCGTAGGCGTCCCCGATCGCCTTCAGGTTGCGCATCGGGATCAGGCGGCCCTGGTAGATGCGGTCCATGCCGAGCAGCGTGTCGCGCATGCCGTAGAGGCCCAGGCCGCCGGCGACGACGGTGAGCAGGAGGAGGCAGCCGACCAGCGCGAGCAGGCGGGCCTTGATGCTGAGCAGGAAAGGCATGGTTCGTCTCCGGGATTTTTTGTTTTCTGGATGTGCAACGGGCCGGGGGCGGCGTTCCGCTCCCCGGCCCGGCAGGCGCGCGCGGCAGCGGCGTTCAGGGCTGGTACATGCGCAGCAGCGTGCTCTTGCCGAACAGGCTCTCGACCAGGTCGACGGCGAGCTCGGCGGTCATGTTGCGGTGGTCGAGCGCGGGGTTGAGCTCGACGATGTCGAGCGAGCCGAGGCGGCCGGTGTCGGCGACCATCTCCATGCACAGCTGCGCCTCGCGGTAGGTCGGCCCGCCGCGGACGGTGGTGCCGACGCCGGGCGCGATCTCCGGGTCGAGGAAGTCGACGTCGAAGCTGACGTGCAGGTGGGTGCTTTCGTCCATCCCGGCGAGCGCCAGTTCGAGCGTGCGGCGCATGCCGACCTCGTCGATGTAGCGCATGTCGAAGACCTCGATGCCGACCTCGCGCAGGAAGCGCTTCTCGCCCTCGTCCACGCTGCGGATGCCGATCTGGCGGATCTGGTCGGGACGGATCGCCGGCACGCAGCCGCCGATCTCGACCAGCTCGCGCGGGCCGTAGCCGCACAGCGTCGATACCGGCATGCCGTGGATGTTGCCGGTCGGCGTCAGCGCCGCGGTGTTGAAGTCGGCGTGGGCGTCGAGCCACAGGATGCGCAGCGTCTTCCCCTGCTCGCGGCAGTGGCGGGCGACGGCGCTGATCGAGCCGATCGCCAGGCAGTGGTCGCCGCCGATCATGATCGGCAGCCGGCCGTCGACCAGCTCGGCGTAGACGGCGGCGTTGAGCGCCCGGTTCCACTGCACCACCTCGCGCAGGTGGCGGAAGCCGTCGACCGCCGGCAGCCCGGGGTTGGCCGGGCCGGCGACGTTACCGCAATCCTTCACGTCGCAGCCGTAGCGGGCGACCGCCTCGACCAGGCCGGCGACGCACAGCGCCTCCGGCCCCATGCTGGCGCCGCGGGTGCCGGCGCCGATGTCGGTCGGCGCGCCGATGATGCTGGCCGGTCGCATGCCGCCGCTGTCCTTGAACTCCATCGCGTCGCCGCTCAGGCGGCGCACGCCAGCGCGCGGGCGCCGACGGTCTCCGGCAGGAAGCCGAACAGGTTCTTCGGGTCGGCCAGCGCCGGAATCAGCGAGATCTCCTCGTCGCGGCCGAGTTCGACCGCGGTGTCGCGCATGAAGCGCAGCGCCGAGTAGTCTTCCAGCGCGAAGCCGACCGAGTCGAAGATGGTCACGTCGGCCGCCGCGCGGCGGCCCGGCGCCTCGCCGGCGAGCACCCGCCACAGCTCGACCACCGGGAAGTCGGCCGGCATCTGCTGCATGTCGCCCTCGATCCGCGACTGCGGCTCGAACTCGCAGAACACCGGGCCCATGCGCAGCACCTCCGGGTGCAGCTCGGTCTTGCCCGGGCAGTCGCCGCCGACGCCGTTGATGTGCATGCCGGGCTCGACCATGTCCGGGGTCAGGATCGTCGCGTTGGTCTTGTCCGCGGTCACCGTGGTGACGATGTCGCAACCCTTGACCGCCTCACGCGCGCTGGCGAAGCGGCGGGCGGAGAGGCCCAGGCGGGCGAGGTTGGCGAGCAGCTTGTCGGTCGCCGCCGGGTCGGTGTCGTAGAGGTGGAATTCCTCGATGCCGAGCAGCTCGGCGAAGGCCAGCGCCTGGAACTCGCTCTGCGCGCCGTTGCCGATCAGCGCCATGCGCCGGCTGTCCGGGCGGGCCAGCGCGCGGGCGGCGACCGCCGACATCGCGGCGGTGCGCAGCGCGGTGGTCAGCGTCAGCTCGCTGACCAGCGTCGGCGCGCCGGTATCGACGTCGGCCAGCACGCCGAAGGCCATCACCGTGGACAGGCCGAAACGGTGGTTCTTCGGGTGCCCGTTCACGTACTTGAACGAGTACAGGTCGGCGTCCGAGATCGGCATCAGCTCGATGACGCCATCCCGGGAATGGTTGGCGACGCGGGCCGTCTTCTCGAAATCGTTCCAGCGCAGGAAGTCGGCGTGGATGTAGTCGGCGATGCCGCGCAGGCATTCGGCCAGGCCCTTCTCGGCGACCATCTCGGCGGCGCGCTCGGCGCTCAGAAAACGGGTGGTGATGCGGTGGGTGGTTTGCACTTTTTATCTCCTCGTGGCTTTCCTTGGTGGGATGGAAAAATTATCGGAGAAGCGCCCGCCAAACAGAACGACACAAAATTTGACGTTTTGGCGAAAATCAAATCAAATTGATAGGTCGTTTTATCGGAGTGTCAAAATGGACGCCCTGGACCAACAGCTGATCAGCCTGCTGCGGACCAACGCGCGCACCAGCGTCGCGACGCTCGCGCACCGCCTGAAGGTGTCGCGCGGCACCGTCACCAACCGCATCACCCGGCTCGAGGACGAGGGGGTCATCGTCGGCTACACGGTGCGCCTGCGCCCGGACTCGCAACCGAACGAGATCTGCGCCTGGATGAGCATCGTCGTCGAGGGCAACGAGACGCGGGCGGTGATCGCCAGCCTGCTCGGCGAACCCGGCGTCGCCGCGCTGCACGACACCAACGGCCGTTGGGACCTGCTCGCCGAGCTGCGCGCGGAGAATCTCAACGAACTGTCGTCGGTGCTCGAGCGGATCCGGCTGATCCGCGGCATCCACACCTCCGAGACCAGCATCCACCTGGCGACCTACCGGACCTGAGCGGCCCGGCCGGGGCGCTCAGGCGCACCCCGGGAGGACTTCTTCACGATGTGCAGCGCACATCGCTCAGGCGCACCCCGGGAGCACTTCTTCGCGAAGCGCTCTGCGCTTCGCTCAGGCAGCCTCGGCGGCGGGCCTGGCGAACAGCGGCGCCAGCTGCACGCCGACCATCGCCGCGAAGATCAGCGCGCCGCCGGCGAGCTGGATGCCGGACAGGCGTTCGCCCAGATACAGCGCGCCGGCGATGGCGGCGAAGAGGATTTCCGAACTGAGCAGGATGGCGGCGTCGGCCGGCTTCGTATGCCGCTGCGCGACGACCTGCAGCGTGAAGCCGATGCCGACCGAGAGCAGGCCGCCGTAGAGGATGGCCGGCAAGCCGGCGCCGAGCCCGGCCAGCGTGACCGGCTCCTGCCACAGCGCGAGCACGCTGGCGAGCGCGCCGCAGACGACGAACTGGGTCAGCGCGACGAGGATCGGCGTGCCCTTGCCGGCAGCCAGACGGCCGACGTAGAGGACGTGCGCGGCCCAGAACAGCGTGCTCAGGATGACCCAGAAGTCGCCGATGTTGAAGGCGTCGAAACGGCCGCCGCCGAGCAGGAAGGTGCCGACGAAACAGGTCGCGGCCGCCAGCCAGACCGCCGGGTGCGGCCGTTCGTGGCCGACCAGCCAGGCCAGGATCGGCACCAGCGGCACGTAGAGCGCGGTGAGGAAGCCGGCGTTGCTGACCGAGGTCATGGCGACGCCGTACTGCTGCAGCACCGCGCCGAGGAACAGCAGCAGGCCGAGGCCGCACCAGCCGAGCCAGTCGCGCGCCTCGATGACGACCCCGCGCTGCGTCAGCCGCGCGTATTCGCGCAGCGCCAGCGGCAGGATGAAGGCGGCGCCGAGCAGGAAGCGCGCACCGGTGTAGGTCAGCGGCCCGACGTGGTCCATGCCCAGCTGCTGGGCGACGAAGGTCGTTCCCCAGATCAGCGCGATGAGCAGCATCAGCGCGTTGGCGAGGCTGCGGCTCATGGCATGGTCCCGGTCAGGAAGGCGCCCTTGATGCCGGAGATCAGCATCTGCACCGCCATCGCCGTCAGCGCCAGGCCCATCAGCCGCTCCATCGCGGCCAGGCCGGCCTTGCCGAAGAGGCGCGCGAGGCGGCCGGCGGCGAGCAGGATCAGCGTGTTGAGCACCACCGCGACGCAGATCGCGGCGACCAGCGAGTAGGGCTGCTCGGCCTGGCGCGCGGCGAGCAGCACGGTGGCGAGCGCCGCCGGGCCGGCGATCATCGGAATCGCGATCGGCACGATCAGCGGCTCGCCGGAGAATTCGGGGTCGCCCTCGGCGGCGTTGCCGCGCGGGAAGACCATGCCCAGCGCGATCAGGAACAGGATCAGGCCGCCGGAAATCTCCAGCGCCGATTCGGACAGGCGCAGCGCCGCCAGCACCCAGTCGCCGACGAAGACGAAGAGCACCAGCACCGCCCCGGCGATCAGGCTCTCGCGCAGGATCGCGCGCTGCCGGCGCGCCGCGGGCAGCGGCTTCAGCAGCGAAATCAGCAGCGGGATGTTGCCGAGCGGATCGAGCAGGATCAGCAACAGGGCGACGGTGGCGAAGAAGTCGGCGGGCATGATTGTCCAAAAGAAAAATGCGGCGCGCCCGGAGGCAGCGCCGCAATCGGGGGCGGACGGCGGCGCTGCCACCGCCGCCCGCACGCAGGGCCGGTCGGCCCGATCAGTTGAAGTTGTAGCGGGCCAGGAAGTTCAGGCGCGACATGTCGCCGTGCTCGCCGGCGATCGTCTCGCGGCGGCCGTACATGTACTCGACGCCGATCTCGACCGGCGGCGTGCCGCCGGCGGCGGTCGCCTTCATCGGTGCCCAGATGGCGCCGACGTGAAGCTGGTCGAGGCGCTTGTTCAGAGCCCACTGGCCGGCGGTCGCGCCGGAATGGAGGCCGTTGGCGATGGCCCAGTCGCGGTACTCGCCGTCGCGCGAACGCTGGCCGCCATAGACGACGTTCATGCGCCACTGGTCGTTGAAGCGGTGCTGGTAGCCGAGCGTCAGGCCGACCGCGCGCTCGAGCACGATGCGCTGGCGGACGGTGTCGTAGCCGGCGCCCTCGATGCCGTTCATGTAGCGGCCGATGCCGTCGCCCGCGGTGACGTTCCAGAAGAAGGTGTCGTTGCCCCAGGCCTTGATGCTGCCGCTGGCGCGCACGCCGTAGCCGCGGCGCGTGTCGTCGACGTTGCCGGTGTCGCCGTCGTCCAGGCGCAGTTCATGCGACACCAGGCCGAGGCTGACCGCGCCCCAGGTGAAGGGCTTGTCCCAGCGCAGCACGAGGTCCGGATTCTTCGCCGACGCCTCGCCGATGGTGTAGACGCCGCCCTGGCCGCCGCCGGTCGGATCGAGCACGTAGCTGGTCGAGTTCTCCAGCGCGGCGATGAAGTTGCCGTACTGCGGCGTCTGGTAGGTGTAGCGGACCATCGGCTGGCGGATCGTCGTGTTGCCGTTCGGGCCGTTGAAGTCGATCGTCTCCGGCGCGTTGTCGACGTCCATGAAGGTGCCCCAGGTCTGGCCGAACAGCCACGGCCCCATCGTCAGGTAGGCATGGCGCAGGCGGAACTGGTAGCCGTTGGTATAGCCGGCGGCGCCGTCCGGTCCGCCGACCACGCTGCCGTTGCTGCCGCCGCGGTTGTTGTTGAAGTCGCCTTCGACCTTGACGCCGAGCTGGCCGTAGGGGCTGGGCATCGCGCCCTCGATGCCGATGCGCGAGGTGCGCGCATGCATGTAGCTCTCGCCGCTGCGGCGACGCCCGCCGGTCGTGCCGTCCAGCGGCACGCTCGGCAGGTAGCTGGCGTAGTCGGAGTTGCGGTTGTCGCCCTTGAATTCCTTGACGTAGTTCAGTTCGGCGATGCCGTACAGGCGGATCGAGGTATCGGTGTTCGGGATGCGGAACGAGCCCGGGATGTCGCCGGCGACGACGACTTCCTTGCTCTGCGCATCGACCTGGTCCTTCAGGTCCTTGACGTCCTGCGACGAGGCCTTGGTGGACTTCAGCGCCTCGATCTGCTCCTGCATCATCTTCAGCTGCTTTTCCAGCTGCGCGATGCGGTCGGCTTCGCCGGCGGCGAAGGCCAACGACGAACAGCCGAGTCCGGCCGCGATGAAGGCGGCGACGATTTGTTTGTGTTTCATAGAGCTCCTCCTGGGTTGAATCAGCCCGCCCGGCACCCCCGTGCCGGGACGGAAACATGGGTAATCGCGGCATCCGCCGCGGGTTTCAGAAGCCGTGCCGGACCTGGGACAGGAAGGCCTTGGCCCGCTCGTGCGTCGGGTTGGCGAAGAACTCCGCCGGCGTCGTGTCCTCGAGGATCACGCCGTGGTCGAAGAAGATCACGCGGTCGGCGACTTCGCGGGCAAAGCCCATCTCGTGCGTCACCACCAGCATCGTGATGCCGGTGTGCGCCAGTTCGCGCATCACCGCGAGGACTTCGTTGACCATCTCCGGATCGAGCGCCGAGGTCGGCTCGTCGAACAGCAGCACCTTCGGGTCCATCGCCAGCGCGCGGGCGATCGCCACGCGCTGCTGCTGGCCGCCGGAGAGCTGCACCGGATACTTGTGCGCCTGGTTCTTCAGCCCGACCCGTTCGAGCAGCGCCAGCGCCTTCGCCTCGGCCTGCGCCTTCGGCATCTTGCGCACGCGCATCGGCGCCAGCGTGACGTTCTGCAGGATCGACAGGTGCGAGAACAGGTTGAAGCTCTGGAAGACCATGCCGACCTCGCGCCGGATGGCGTCGAGGTTCTTCAGGTCGTCGTTGAGCTCGATGCCGTCGACCTCGATGGTTCCGGAGTCGTGCGTCTCGAGGCGGTTCAGCGTGCGCAGGAAGGTCGACTTGCCCGACCCCGACGGGCCGATGATCGCCGTCACCTGCCCTTCGTAGAAGTTCGCCGAGACGCTCTTCAGCGCGTGGAAGGCGCCGAAGTGCTTGTCGACGCAGGTGGCCTTGATGATCGGCCTGGCGCTGTCCGGCTGCACCAGGGTGACGGTCTTGGCTGCGGTATTGCTCATCGCGTGTCCTCCCTCAGCGCTTGCGGCCGACGTCGAGCTGGCTTTCCAGCGCGGTCGTCAGCGTCGTGAATGCCGTCGTCAGGATCAGGTAGATGGCGGCGACGGTCAGGAATACCGGGATCGGCTGGTAGCTTTCGGCCTGCACCCGGTAGCCCACCATGGTCAGCTCGACGACGCTGATCGCGTACGCCAGCGACGAGTCCTTGACCAGCGAGGCGAGGTTGTTGGCGAGCGCCGGCAGCGCGACGCGCATGCTCTGCGGCAGCACGATGTCCATGAAGCCCTGATACGGCGTCAGCCCCAGCGCGCGCGCCGCCTCCACCTGCCCGTGCGGGACGGCGAGGATGCCGGCGCGGACGCATTCGGTGTTGTAGGCACCGATGTTCAGCGCCAGCGCGATCGCGGCGCAGGCGAAATCCGAGATCTGCATCGACTCCGGCAGGATCTGCGGAACGGCCAGCCAGACGAAGAGGATTTGCAGCAGCAGCGGCGTGCCGCGGATCAGCCAGACGTAGAAATCGCAGAGCAGCCGCAGCGGTGCGAACGACGACAGCTTGCCGAGCCCGGCGAGTACCCCGAGCACCACCCCGACCGATCCGGAGATCAGCGTCAGCAGCACGGTGACGCGGGCGCCTTCGGCGAACTGCTTGGCCGCCGGCCCGATCGGATCGGGCGCGGCGGACAGCGGAAGCGCCATCCCCCAGAGGAACAGCAGCAGGCCGATCATCGCCGCAAACATCGCCCAGGCGGGATGTTTTTTGGTCCAGTTCATTGCAAGCGCCTCGATCGCTTACCGGCAGGAAATGTCGGTCTTGAAGTACTTCTGCGACAGGTTGGCGTAGGTGCCGTCCTTGACGATTTCGGCGAGGCCGCGGTTGAGCTGGTCCTTCAGGTCCTTGTTGTTCTTGCGCAGGATCATCGAGACGCGCTCGACGAACACCTGCTCGCCGGTGACGACGCCCGAATCGGCGTTCTTCTCGAGCGTCGACTTGATCAGCCACTTGTCCGAGATCCACGCGTCGACCTTCTTCGACTTCAGCGCCGAGAAGGCTTCCGGGTCGGCCTTGTAGGTCTTGATCTCCTGCACGCCGGGGATCTTCTTGGCGTTCTCGTAGTAGCTGGTGGCCAGCTGCACGCCGACCAGCTTGCCCTTCAGCGCGTCGATGGTCAGCGGACCGTCCTTGGCGGCGGCGATCTGGCCGCCGGTGCAGTAGTGCGGATTGGCGAAATCGACCGACTTGGCGCGCTCTTCGGTATGGCCGTGCGGGGCGATCGCGAAATCGAAGCGGTCCTGGCGGATCGAGGCCAGCTGCGCGTCGAACGAGACCACGCGCCACTCCAGCTTCAGCCCGAGTTTGGCGGCGACCGCTTCGGCCAGCTCGACCTCGAAGCCGGTCAGCTTCGGCCCTTCGAAGTAATTGAACGGATAGAACGCCCCTTCGGTGGCGGCGACGATCGTTCCCGAATCCTTGATCACGTTCCAGTCGCGTGCCTGCGCGGTTCCCGCGCACAGCATCGACAGACCCGCCACCACTCCGACTACACCAGCAAATGCTCGCATGACTCCTCCTTTGGAAAATTGCATCGAAACTTCAACTACTTCGCCGGACCCGGACGCTGCCGGGCCGACGCAAACCCCCGCGCTGCCGCCGCGGCGCCGGCCAGGCCGGGACGACGGCGAACAGCGAACTCATTGGACGGGAAAGGCGCGACCGCGAGTAAATGGGGAAGCTCCGGGCGATGGCCAGGCGCTGTCTCCACTTTCGGCACATGCAACCGGCTTCGCGACCGGCGGTCGATGCCGCTTGCGCATTGCCAGCTTGTCTCCTGAGTATTTGTTGCAATGCACCAAATACGGTCTTTTGAGTTGGCAAATGATGGGTGAAGGGCCGGTTAAACTAAACCCGGGAATTTGATCAAAATGACCGGCAAGTTGAACAATTAGTCACCGTATATTGATCAAGTTGCTAGTTGATTTTTCGGATTTTTGACGAATTCGTGACACCCCCTCCCTGCCGCGCGCATGTCGCCGGCCCACCCGACCGCGTTCCGGCAGGCACTTTTCCGCACTGCACGCAAGGCCGCCGGCAGCCGCCGAGCGAGTTCTCCGGACAGGCACAGACAATTCCCAGCGTGTTAACATGCGATGAAAACAAGAAGAACATCGCATGCCGGTATCACCACGGGAGGAGGAAGCCATGCGCGACTTGGGCAATGCGGGAGGCAGCGGCGGTGCCGCACAGAACAGCGGGGTGCGCGGGCTGCGCATCGGGCGCGCCGGTGGCGAACGCCCCGGCGCCGGCGCGGCGGCATTGCGCGCGCGGCTGCAGCGCCTCGGCATCGAGCGCTTCGCCGAGCTGCACGACGACGGCGACGCCATCGCCTGCCGCCTCGCCGCCGACGCCGCGCACGCGCTGCTGCCGGGACACGACACGCTGCAGCTGGCGGAACGGCTGGCTGCCGGCGACGGCACCGACGCCGACCCGCTCGAGCGCGAGATCGTCGTCGCGCTGCTCGCCTCGCCGCAGGAGTTCGCCTACCCGAGCCACGCCGAATTCGCCGCCGCCGTCGGCATCCGCCGCAACATCGCCGCCGCCGCGGCGAAGACCGCGCTCTGCTTCGACCCGCGCGGCATCGAGCGCCCGGCCTGCTGCTGGACCTACCGCGAGGACACCGGCTTCACGCTGCTTCCCGGCCAGCCGTTGATCCCGTCGCTGCGGAAGGCGACGCAGCCGGACGTGAGCGGCAAGTGCTACGCCTTCTCCTGCTACCGCGCCACCGAGTACGTGATCCTGCTCGGTATCGCCGAGGCGCTGCAGGAATTCAACCCGGTGCTGCTGCGGCAGCTGCAGCGGCAATGGGAAACGCGGGCGATCATGTCCGGCCGTTTCCACGACACCTTCCTCCACGAATACGGCTCGATGGCGACGCCGCTGCCGGCGCGCTACTACGTGCCGGGCGACCGCGTCTGGTTCCGCAACCCCGACGCGCATTCGTCGGACGCGCCGGGCTACGAGGGGTCGTGGGTGATCTACCTGGGCGGCGGGCTGTTCAGCAACTTCTGGCAGCGCGACCGGCCCTACACGCTGGCCGGCAAGTGCATCGAGGTCTATCACTGGCGCCACGCCGCCCGCCGCGACGACGACGGCGAGCTGCAGATCGACGAGACGGTGGTCGAGGCGCGCGTGCGGCAGAGCCTCGCCGATCCCGAGGCGAGCGCGGCGATCCTCGCCGCGATGCTGCGCTACCGCGATCCGCAGGGGGTCTATGCCGACGGCGGCTGCATCGACTCGACGCGCGAATGTCCGCGCCGGATCTGCCCCGGCACCGCCGACATCGTGCTGCCGGGCTGAACCTCAGTCGCCCGGCAGGCCGCCGGCGCCGCCGGACGAGGACAGGCACAGGCGGACGAGATCGGGCACGCTGCGCACCTGCAGCTTGGCCATCAGCCGCGCCTTGTGCACCTCGATCGTGCGCGCGCTGATGCCGAGCAGTTCGGCGATCTCGCGGTTGTGGCGGCCGGCGACGACCAGCTTCATCACCTCCGCCTCGCGCGGCGTCAGCCGCGCCATCAGCTCGCCGAGCTGCGCCTGCGCCGCCGCGGCGCCGCGCACGGCGGCCTGCTGCGCGAAGGCCTCGTCGATCGCCGCCAGCAGGCGGCCGTGGTCCACCGGCTTCTCGAGGAAATCGATGGCGCGCGCACGGAAGGCCTCGCGCGCCGATTCGACGTCGCCGTGACCGGTCATCACGATCGCCGGCATCGTGCACCCCTTGTCGAGCAGCCGCCGCTGCAGTTCCAGGCCGCTGATCCCCGGCATGCGGATGTCGATCAGCAGGCAACCGCGCCACGCCGGGCTGTAGGCCTCGAGCAGGCTCTCGGCGCCGGCGAAGAGCAGCACCGGATAGCCCTGCAGGCCGAGCAGCAGGCCCAGCGCATCGCGCACCGACTGATCGTCCTCGACGATGAATACGGTCAGCCCCTCATGCTTCATTCGCCTCGCCCTCCACCGGCAGTTGCAGCCGGAAAACGCCGCCCGGCCCCGCCTCCGCCCACAGCCGGCCGCCGTGGCTGTCGACGATGGCGCGGCTGATCACCAGCCCCAGCCCGAGTCCGCGCGACTTCGACGACTGGAAGGCCTCGAACAGGCGCGCGACCTGCGCTTCCGACAGGCCCGGTCCGCTGTCCTCGACGCTGACGGTCACGGCATCGTCGGCGACGGCGACGCGCAGGGCGACGCGGCGCCGGCCGGCCGGCTGCGCCTCGACCGCATCGAAAGCGTTGGCCAGCAGGTTGCGCAGCACCACCTCGAGCTGCAGGCGGTCGGCGAGCAGCGCGCAGCCGCCGCCGGCATCGGCGACGAAGTCCACGCCGGCGCTCGCCGCCTTGCCGGCGAAGGCGGCGACGACCGGCGCCAGCAGCGCGTCGAGCGCCACCCGCTCGAGCTGCGTGGCGCCGGTACGGAAGAAGTCGCGCAGCCGCCGCAGCACCTCGGCCGCACGCGCCGATTCGGCGACCATGCGGCCGACCACGTCGCGCAGCCGGGCCGGGTCGCCGCCGGCAAGCAGCGCCTCGCAGGCGGCGCCGTAGGCGGTGAGCGCCGTCAGCGGCTGGTTCAGCTCGTGCGCCAGCGCGCCGGCCATCTCGCCGGCGGCGGCCAGCCGCAGCGTCTGCCGCAGTTCCTGGCTGAGCCGTTCCTTCTCGTCGACGATGACGCCGAGGAAGAAGCCGGACAGCGCCAGCACCGCCGCCAGCACCTGCACCTCGACGACGCTGATCGCCGAGTAGCCGAGCCACTCGACGCCGAGGATGATCCCCACCTGCAGCAGCGCCGCCGCCAGCATCGCGCCGGCCAGGCCCTGCGTCGCCGCCGCCCAGGCGAGCGGCAGGAAGAGCACGTAGAAGTACTTGAACTCGGCCTCGGCGCCGAGGCCGAAGGCGACCCACAGGCACGGCGGGATCGCCGCCAGGTAGCCGATCGCCGTGCGCGAGCGGATCGCTGCCGCCAGCTGCGCGCGGCCGCCGGCATCGAGCAGCATCCACAGCGCCGGCATCGCCACCAGCAGGCCGACGGCGTCGCCGACCCAGTAGCGCAGCGCCGCCGCCGGCCAGCCGCCCTCCGGGATCAGGCCGACGAGCGCGAGCAGCGAGACGAACAACGCACTGTTGAGCAGCGTGCCGAGCGCGATGATCGCCCCCCACGCGAGCATGCCGCGGCGGTCGGCGAAGACGACGCCGCCGACGCGCCGCAGCAGCAGTTCGGCGATGCCCCAGTAGCCGAGCATCAGCACCGCGGCGAGGACGGCGGTGGCCGGCAGCGAGGCCGGCAGCTGGCGCACCCAGACGTCGGCGGCGAGGATCGCCAGCCACAGCGTCGGCGCCGCGCGCCCGCCGTGGCGGGCGAGGAAGAATACGCCGAGCGCCGGCGCCGGGCTCCACGGCGTGATGTTCAGCCCGTACAGCGGATGGATGTAGCTCGCCCAGTCGAGCAGCACGTAGCCGACGAGCAGCAGGAGATGGTCGAAGTACGCGGCACGGCGCGCAGGATTGGCCACGCTGGAGGAACCCCGTAAGCGGAAACACCGCCATTGTGCGCGCGCCGGCGGCGCAGCGGAATTGGCCCGCGTCCGTACGCGTTTCCCGTATGCCACGCGGAAGCCGCCGTTGCTGCTCGCCTGCGGCACCGGCGCGCCGGCCGTCGGCCGCCGCGCTTTCCGTACGCAGGAGCCCGAATATCCAGGCGCCGGCCAGTTCCCTAACATTTGCCACTACGGCCCCTGCGGCCGCAGCGGGACGAAGCGCCCGCGACGACACCCAATACTCGAGACAAGCTGCCGTGCTTCACTTCCTGAGCGCCTTCGCCGCCCTCTACGCCTTCTGGCTCCTGCTGTCGGGCTATTTCACCGGCTTCCTGCTGGGCGCCGGCGCCGCGTCGACGCTGGCGGTGATCGCCTTCGCCCGGCGCATGGCGGTGATCGACCGCGAGGGCCACCCGGCGCATCTCGCGCTGCCGGCGCTGCTCACCTACTGGCCGTGGCTGCTGAAGGAGATCGTCAAGTCGGCGTGGGACGTGACCAAGCGCATCCTCGACCCGGCGCTGCCGATCTCGCCGACGCTCGCCCGCTTCGCGCCGCTGCAGCGGAGCGACCTCGGGCTGGTCATCCACGCCAACTCGATCACGCTGACGCCGGGCACCATCGCCGTCGAGGTCGCAGCCGGCGAATTCCTGGTACACGCGCTGACGCGCGACGGCGCCGCCGGGCTGGCCGGCAGCGAGATGGACCGCCGCGTGGCGGCGCTGGAGGGCCGCTGATGTTCGCCGCCGCCGGCCTCGCGCTGCTCGCCACGCTGCTGCTGGCGCTGGTCCGTGCCGCGCTCGGCCCGTCGGTGTTCGATCGCCTGCAGGCGGCCAACACCATCGGCACCTGCGCGATGCTGCTGCTGGCGGTGCTCGGCTTCCTCGGCGGCCGCCCCGAGTTCCTCGACCTGGCGCTGGTCTACGGCCTGCTCAACGTGATCGGCGTCATCGCCGTGCTCAAGTTCTTCCGCCAGGGCGACCTCGGCGACCCCGGCGACGGACCGGGCGATGCCGACGCCGGCGGGGCCGAGGGGAAGGCCCGGCGATGACCTTCCTGCTCGACCTCGCCAGCTGGACCCTCCTCTGCGCTGGCGGCTTTTTCTGCATCGTCGGCGGCATCGGCCTCGTCCGCATGCCCGACTTCTACACCCGCATGCACGCCGCCAGCGTCGTCGAGACGCTCGGCGCCGGCCTGATCCTGCTCGGCCTGATGCTGCAGGCAGGCTTCACGCTGGTCGCCGCCAAGCTGCTGATGATCGGCCTGCTGATCTTCTTCGCCAGCCCGGCCGCCAGCCACGCGCTGGCGCGCGCAGCGCTGCTGCGCGGCCTGGCGCCGCGCCTCGCCGAGCGGGAGGACGCATCATCGAAACCCTGATCATCAACGTGCTGCTGGCGACGATGGTCGCCACCGTGCTCATCCTGGCGCGCAGCCGCAACCTGTTCGCGGTCGTCGTCCTCGGCGGCATCTACAGCTTCCTGATGGCCACCGTGCTCGTCGCGCTCGACGCCGTCGACGTGGCGATGACCGAGGCCGCGGTCGGCGCCGGCGTGTCCACGGTGCTGCTGCTCGGCGCGCTGCACCTGTGCAAGGCGGAGGAGGCGAAGCCGGCGCAGCGCCCGTGGCTGCCGCTCGCGGTCGCCGCCGGCACCGGCGCCGTGCTGGTCTACGGCACGCTCGGCCTGCCCGCCTTCTCCGACCCGCAGTCGCCGATCCGCACGCACGTCGAGCCGCGCTACCTGAACGCGGTACTGGAGGAGACCGGCGTCCCCAACGTCGTCACCGCCGTGCTCGCCAGCTACCGCGGCTACGACACGCTCGGCGAGACGACCGTGGTGTTCACCGCCGGCGCCGGCGTCATCGCGCTGCTGCGCCGGCGCAAGAAGCGCGACGCCGCCGACGCCGACCAGGACCGGAGCGCACGATGAAGAACGACCTCGTGCTGCGCGTGATCGCCAAGCTGCTGATCCCGTTCATCCTGCTCTTCGCGCTGTACGTCCAGTTCCACGGCGACTTCGGCCCCGGCGGCGGCTTCCAGGCCGGCGTCATCGCCGCCGCCGCGGTCGTGCTGCACGCGCTGATCTTCGGCCTCGCCGCGACGCGGCGCATCGTCCCCGAGCCGCTGGTCGAGACCATGCTCGCCGCCGGCGTGCTGATCTACGCCGGCGTCGGCATCGCCGGCCTGCTGCTCGGCGGCAACTTCCTCGACTACTTCGTGCTCAGCGGCGACCCGGTGTACGGGCAGCAGCGCGGCATCTTCTGGGTCGAGGTCGGCGTCGCCGTCACCGTCTCCGGCGTCATGCTGAAGATCTTCTACATGTTCGCGGCGCGCGGCCGCGACGAGGCCGCGGAGGACGCATGAGCCTGGCCAGCCACTTCAGCTACTGGGTGACGATCTTCCTGATGGTCGCCGGGCTGTTCATCGTCATCGCCCGCGGCAACCTGATCAAGAAGCTGGTCGGGCTGGGCATCTTCCAGACCTCGGTGTACCTGCTCTACATCGCGCCGGGCAAGCTGATCGGCGGCACCGCGCCGATCCTCGCCGAGGGCTTCAAGGTCTATTCCAGCCCGCTGCCGCACGTGCTGATCCTGACCGCCATCGTCGTCGGCGTCGCCACGCTGGCGCTCGGGCTGGCGCTGGTCGTGCGCATCCGCGAGACCTACGGCAGCATCGAGGAGGACGAGATCCTGGCTGCCGACCTCGCCGACCACGCGGCGGACGCGCGATGAGCCTCGCCGCCCACCTGCCGGCGCATCTGCCGGCACTCCAGGTCGTGCTGCCGCTGCTGGCGGCGCCGGTCGCCGTCCTCATGCGCAGCGGCAACGCCGCCTTCGTGCTGGTCACCGCCGTCGCCTGGGCGGCCTTCGCCGTCGCGCTCGGTCTCTGGCAGCAGACCGGCGCCGGCGCCGTCGTCTCCTATGCGATCGGCAGCTGGCCGGCGCCGTGGGGCATCGAGCTGCGCGTCGACCGCCTGTCCGCCTTCGTGCTGGTGCTCGTCTCGGGCATGGCCGCGGTCGTCCTGCCCTACTGCCGGCAGAGCGTCGCGCGCGAGATCCCGAAGGAGCAGCACTACCTGTTCTACGCGATGTTCGCGCTGTGCCTGACCGGCCTCTTGGGCATCACGATCACCGGCGACGCCTTCAACGTCTTCGTCTTCCTCGAAGTGTCGTCGCTGTCGACCTACGTGCTGATCGCGCTCGGCCGCGACCGGCGCGCGCTGGTCGCCGCCTACCAGTACCTGATCATGGGCACCATCGGCGCCACCTTCATCGTCATCGGCGTCGGCCTGCTCTACCTGTCGACCGGCACGCTGAACCTCGCCGACATCGGCGCCCGCCTGCCGCAGGTCGCCGGCACCCGGCCGGTGCTCGCCGCGCTCGCCTTCCTCACCGTCGGCATCTGCCTGAAGCTGGCGCTGTTCCCGCTGCACCAGTGGCTGCCGAACGCCTACACCTACGCGCCGTCGGCGGTGTCGGCCTTCCTCGCGGCGACGGCGACCAAGGTCTCGGTCTACGTGCTCTTGCGCTTCTACTTCTCGGTCTTCGGCGAGAGCCTGGTCTTCGACCACCTGCCGCTGCCGGAGATCATGCTGCTGCTGTCGCTGGCGGCGATGTTCGTCGCCTCGGCGATGGCCGTCTTCCAGGACGACCTGAAGCGCGTCTTCGCCTATTCCAGCGTCGCCCAGATCGGCTACATCACGCTCGGCCTCTCCTTCGGCTCCGAGAGCGGGCTGACCGCGACCGTCGTGCACCTGTTCAACCACGGCCTGACCAAGGCGGCGCTGTTCATGCTCGCCGGCTGCCTGGTCGTCGTCGCCGGCGGCACCCACCTGTCGCGGCTCGCCGGCATCGGCAAGGCGATGCCGGTGACGACCTTCGGCATCGTCCTCGGCGGCCTGTCGCTGATCGGCGTGCCGGGCACCGCCGGCTTCGTCAGCAAGTGGTACCTGGTGCTGGCGGCCCTCGAACAGGGCCAGTGGTGGCTGGTGATGGCGATCGTCGCCAGCTCGCTGCTGGCCGTCGTCTATGTCTGGCGTTTCGTCGAGATCGCCTGCTTCCGCGAGCCGCGCGCCGACCTGGCGACGGCGCGCAGGATCCCGCTGTCGCTGCAGATCCCGGCCGGGCTGCTGGTCGCGGCGACGGTGTATTTCGGCCTCGACACCTCGTTCACCGTCGGCTCGGCCGGCGCCGCCGCCGCGCAACTGCTGGGGATGCAGCGATGAGCGGCGCCCTGATCCTCGCCGGCCTCGGCGTGCCCGCGCTGGGTGCCGCCGGCATCGCCGCCGCGTACCGTACGCCGAACCTGCGCGAGGGCGTGACACTGACCACCGCCGCCGTCCTCTTCGCCTGCGTGCTCGCGCTGCTGCCCGGCGTGCTCGCCGGCGAGCGGCCGCAGCTGACGCTGTTCGAGGTGCTGCCCGGGCTGGCCCTCGCCTTCCGCGTCGAGCCGCTCGGCATGCTCTTCGCGCTGGTCGCCTCCGGGCTGTGGATCGTCAATTCGCTGTACTCGATCGGCTACATGCGCGGCAACGACGAGGCGCACCAGACACGCTTCTACGTCTGCTTCGCGCTGGCGCTGTGCGCGGCGATCGGCATCGCCTTCGCCGGCAACGTGTTCACGCTCTTCGTCTTCTACGAGCTGCTGACGCTGATCACCTACCCGCTGGTCACGCACCACGGCAGCGACAAGGCGAGGCAGGGCGGCCGCGTCTACCTCGGCGTGCTGATCGGCACCTCGGTGATGTTCCTCTTGCCGGCGCTGATCTTCACCTGGCACCTCGCCGGCACCACCGACTTCCGCCCGGGCGGCATCCTGCCCGCCGACGTTTCCGGCGCTGCCGTCAGCGGGCTGCTCGTGCTCTACATGTTCGGCATCGGCAAGGCGGCGCTGATGCCCTTCCACCGCTGGCTGCCCGCCGCGATGGTGGCGCCGACGCCGGTCTCCGCGCTGCTGCACGCGGTGGCGGTGGTCAAGGCCGGCGTCTTCTCGGTGCTGAAGGTGGCCGTCTTCGTCTTCGGTCCGGACGCGCTCGCCGGCCACACCGCCTGGCTCGCCGGCGTCGCCGGCTTTACCATCGTCGCCGCCTCGGTGGTCGCGCTCTCGGCCGACAACCTGAAGCGCCGGCTGGCCTACTCGACGATCAGCCAGCTCTCCTACGTGGTGCTCGCCGCCGCCGTGCTGGCGCCGCTGTCGCTGGTCGGCGCCGCGCTGCACGTCGCCGCGCACGCGCTCGGCAAGATCACGCTGTTCTTCGCCGCCGGATCGATCTACACCGCCGCGCACAAGACCGAGGTCAGCCAGCTCGACGGCATCGGCCGGCGCATGCCGTGGACGATGGGCGCCTTCGCCATCGGCGCGCTGTCGATGATCGGCCTGCCGCCGGCGGCCGGCTTCGTCTCCAAGTGGTTCATGGTCTCCGGCGCGATGGCCGGCGAACACTGGCTGGCGCTGGCCGTGATCGCCGCCAGCACGCTGCTGAACGCCGGCTACTTCCTGCCCATCGTCTGGCGCGCCTTCTTCCGGCCGCTGCCGGCCGACGCCGAGGCCCATCCGCACGGCGAGGCGCCGCTGCCGGCGGTGATCGCGCTGACGCTGACCGCGGCCGCCACGATCGCCCTCTTCTTCTGGCCGGACGTGCCGCTGGCGCTGGCGCGGCAGATGCTCGGAGCTTCCTGATGGACAAAGAGACGCTGCGGAGCCACTGGCTCGACCGCCCGGAGAACGTGAAGACGCTGTGGCGCGGCTTCCTCGCCGTGCTGGCGCTGACGGTGATCGCCGAACCCTTCGTGCACCTGCACCCGCACTTCGCGGTCGAGGCGCTGTTCGGCTTCCACGCCTGGTACGGCTTCGCCGCCTGCGCGGCGATGATCGTCGGCGCCAAAGCGCTCGGCCTGCTGCTCAAGCGCCCCGACAGCTACTACGGCAAGGCGGAGGACGAGCATGGCTGATCTCTTCTTCCACCCCGGCCTGGTCCTCGTCCTCGGCGCCTTCCTGCTGCCCTTCCTGAAGGGCAACGCGCGCAGCGCGGCGATCCTCGGCCTGCCGCTGCTGGCGCTCTATTGCCTGTGGCGGCTGCCGGAGGGCACGCTGTGGAGCGCGCACTGGCTCGGCTACGAGCTGGCGCCGCTGGCCGTGGACAAGCTCTCCCGCCTGTTCGCGACGATCTTCCTGTTGATGGCGCTCGGCGGCGGCCTCTTCGCGCTCGGCCAGAAGAGCCGGCTGGAGATTCCGGCGGCCTTCGTCTATGCCGGCTCGGCGGTCGGCGTCACCCTCGCCGGCGACCTCGTCACCGTCTTCGTCTGCTGGGAACTGATGGCGGTCGGCTCGACGCTGGTGCTGTGGGCCGGCGGCACGAGCGGGGCGTTCGCCGCCAGCCGCCGTTACGTCGCCATCCACCTGCTCGGCGGCGTCCTCCTCTTCGCCGGCGTCGCCGGCCACCTGCTCGACACCGGCGACGCGACCTTCACGCGCATGGCGCCGGATTCGGTGGCGCACTGGCTGATCCTGATCGGCTTCCTGATCAACGCCGGCGCGCCGCCGCTGTCGGCCTGGCTGCCCGACGCCTACCCGGAAGCCTCGTGGAGCGGCAGCGTCTTCCTCTCGGCGTTCACCACCAAGACCGCGGTCTACGTGCTGCTGCGCGGCTTCCCCGGCACCGAATTCCTGATCTGGATCGGCCTGTTCATGATCTTCTACGGCATCGTCTATGCGCTGCTCGAGAACGACATGCGGCGCATCCTCGCCTACTCGATCGTGAACCAGGTCGGCTTCATGGTCGCCGGCATCGGCATCGGCACCGAGATGGCGCTCAACGGCGCCGCCGCGCACGCCTTCTCGCACATCGTCTACAAGGCGCTGCTGCTGATGTCGGCCGGCGCCGTGCTCGCCGCCACCGGCCGCCGCAAGTGCTCGGAGCTGGGCGGGCTGTTCCACAGCATGCCGGTGACGACGATCTGCGGCAGCATCGGCGCGCTGGCGATTTCCTCGTTCCCGCTCACCTCGGGCTTCATCTCCAAGTCGATGGTGACGCAGGCGGCGATCGACGGCCAGCTGCTGTGGGTCTGGCTGGCGCTCGCCGCCGCCTCGGCCGGCGTCTTCCTGCACGCCGGCATCAAGTTCCCGTGGTTCGTCTTCTTCCAGAAGGACTCCGGCCTGCGCCCGGCCGACCCGCCGGCGTCGATGCGCTGGGCGATGATCGCCTTCTCGTTCATCTGCATCGCGCTCGGCGTCTGGCCGGAGCCGCTCTACGCGCTGCTCCCGTACGCCGTCGACTACGTCCCCTACACCGGCGCGCACGTGCTGACGCAGCTGCAGCTCTTGCTCTTCTCCGGGCTCGCCTTCTTCGTGATGCTGCCCTGGCTGAAGCGGACGCTGACGATCACGCTCGACGTCGACTGGGTGTACCGCGTCGCGCTGGCCGGCCTCTGCCGCGCCGGCGGCCGCCTGCTGCGCGGCCTCGGCGACGGCCTGCGGCAGGCGCTGCGCGAGGTCGGCAGCGCCGTCGGCAGCGACATCGAACGTCAGCGGCGCCCCGGCGGACTGCTCCTGCGCAGCCGCCCGACCGGCGCCATGGCGCTGTGGACGATGCTGATGCTGCTCGCCTACCTGCTCTTCTATTACCTGCACTGAGCGACGCCGCGGCGCCGCCCTTTCCATTTCCACGCACCGGCAAGGAGGTCGAGGATGAACGAGAAGCAGGAATACCCGCCGGCACTGCCCGCGCTGCGCGTGCTGGTCCCGGTCGCCTTCGGCAGCCGCGGCGAGAACGGCGTGCGCTACGCGCTCGCCGAGGCGGCGCGCGGACGCCGGGTCGAGGTCGTGCTCGCCTGCGTCGGCGACGACGAGGTGCGCGCCGACGTGCTGCGCCTGCGCACGCGCGCCGAGGTTGCCGACTTCCTCGCCGCCGGCGCCGCCGCCGCGATGGACGAGGTCGCCGCGCCGCTGCGCGCCGCCGGCATCGTCGTGCGCACGGTGTTCGCGCTCGGACCGCTCGCGCGCGAACTGGCACGCATCGCCGAGGAGACCGGCTGCGACGAGATCGCGGTGCCGGCGCGGCAGGGCAAGCTGCTGCCGCTGACCGACCCGCTCGCCGCGCTGGCGCGCAGCGGCGGCGTTCGCCTGCGCGTCGTCGACGACGCCGGCCGCGCGCACTGAGCCGCGGCCGCACCAGCTCGAAGCGGGTGGCGCGCCGTGAGTCGCGACCATCCGCGCGAGCCGTCCGCGGATGCTCTCCCTCGGGCATCCGCGGCCCCCTGCACGCTTACCGGCTGCCGAGTCGCGGCGAAAAGACTTCGGTGACAAGCACCGTCTGCCGGCCGAAGCGGTGCGTGCAACGGCGCGCGTGAAAGCCCGCCGGCGGCCGGCCGAGCGCGGCGACGGCCGCCGCGAACAGCGGATGGCGCGCGTCGATCCGGGCGAAGGCCAGCCCGCCGCGGACGAAGCCGGGATGCGCGAACAGCAGCGAGCCGAGCGAACGCGTGCCGAGGCGCGCGAACCAGCGGCCGAGCACGCCCTGCGGCGCCGCCGGCAGCACGGTGTGGGCGAAGATCGCCGGCTGCGCGTCGCAGTACAGCGCCACTTCGCGCACCCAGCACGGCGTGCGCGGACGGATGCCGAGCGCCGCGCATTCGTCGGCGTTGGCGTGGCGCAGTTCCTGGCGCAGGAGTTCGATGCGGAAGGCGCCGCGGCGCTTCAGGCGCGCGGTCAGCGAGCCCGGCTCGCACAGCCAGTCGCGCAGCGCAGGCGCGATGCCGCCGCGCGGGCGGCACTGCCAGCCGGACATCGCGACGCCCCGCTCAGCGGCCCGGCGGCAGCCGGTCGATGCCGCCGATCGCGGCGCCCGTCGTCAGCCCCTTGGCGGCGAACCAGCCGGCGTTCATTTCCAGCGCGAAGCGCGCCGGCCGCTGCGGGCAGTGATTGTTCTCGGTCAGCGGCGCCATCTCGTCGACATTGATGATCCGCCCGCTTTCGTCGAGGAAGGCGATCGACAGCGGCAGCGGCGTGTTGCGCATCCAGAAGCAGTGCGTCGCCGTCGCCGGGAAGACGAAGATCATTCCCTGGTTCGGCGCCAGCGCGCGGCGGTGCATCAGCCCCTGCGCGCGCGCGTCCGGCGTCGCCGCGACCTCGGCCTCGATGCGGTGGAAGCCGGCGGTCAGCGCGACCCGCGGCAGCTCGGCGGCGGCCGGGCCGGCGAGCAGCGCGGCGGCGATCAGGAAAACTCGGAACATCGACAACCTCTCGGACGTCGGCCGGCAACGAAAAAGGCAGGGAGGCCCCCTGCCTTTCCGGTGGCGACCGGGAAAATCACATCTTCTTCTTGGCCTTCTTCACGACCGGCTTCTTCGCCGGTTTCTTCGCCGCCTTCTTGGCGGCAAGCTTCGGCGCCGGCGCGTTGGCGGCACCGGGCACGACCGCGCCGTCCGGCGTCTCGGCCGCCTTCGGCACCGCCAGCGCGCCGAAGGAGACGACCGCGAAGGCCGCGGCGACGAGCATCGGGAATGTCTTCATCGGTGATCCCTTTCCTTTGCTATGAGTTATCGCCGGACCCCACGGCCCGCCAGCTCGGCGTAGCCGCCCCCGAACTCGCGCCAGTCGCCCGGCGCCAGTCCCTCCAGGGTCGCAGCGCCGACAGCATAGCGGATCAGGCGCAGCGTGGGAAAGCCGACGTGCGCGGTCATCCGCCGCAGCTGCCGGTTCTTGCCTTCGCGCAGCACGATCTCCAGCCAGGCGGTCGGGATCGACTGGCGGAAGCGGATCGGCGGCTCGCGCGGCCACAGGTTCTCCGGCTCGGGAATGCGGCGCACGGCGCAGGGCTGGGTCGTGAAGTCGGCGTAGCGCACGCCGCAACGCAACTGTTCCAGCGCCGCCTCGTCCGGCTCACCCTCGACCTGTACCCAGTAAGTCTTCGCCAGCTTGTGCTTCGGATCGGCGACGCGCGCCTGCAGGCTGCCGTCGTCGGTGAGCAGCAGCAGGCCCTCGCTGTCGGCGTCGAGCCGCCCGGCGACATAGACGCCGGGCACCGGCAGCAGCGCCTTCAGCCCCTGCCAGCGGCCTTCCGGCGTGAACTGGCTGAGGTAGCCGTAGGGCTTGTTGAGCAGGATGATGCGCGCCATCGAGAATCCGTCGGGGGCAAAAAAACAGGGCGGATCGTAACACCCGATCCGCCCCGCGGGGTTCGTCGCGTCGTCCGTGACTCAGTGGCTGGTGCCTTCCGAGCGCGTGATCTTGTTCCAGACGTTGTACTTGCCGACCGGCTTCTTCGCCGGGATGCGCTTCACCTCGGCCAGCGTCTGCATGTCGATCACCACCAGCGCGCCGTCCTGTTCCCACAGGCTGGCCAGCGCGTAGCGACCGTCCCGGGTGAACTCGACGTGGGCCAGCGTCTGCCCGGCCGGCGCCTCGATCTCCTTGACCATCGCCAGCGTCTGCTTGTCGATCACCTGCAGCTTGTTCTTGTGCTCCTTGCTCATCATCGAGTCGGTGAAGGCGTAGCGGCTGTTCTCGTGGCTGCGCATGAAGAAGCCGGGGCCGCGCGTCGGGATCTGCTTCACGTTCTCGAAGGTCTTCAGGTCGATCACCGTGATCAGGCCCTCGTTCAGGTTCGGCGAGGCCATCACCGTGCGCTCCTTGCCGGCCGGGTCGGTCCACTTCCAGGTGATGCCCGAGCCGAGGTGCGGCATGCCCGGCAGGTCGAGGTCGGCGACCTTCTTGCGGCCGTCGAGGTAGATCACCTGGCCCTTGGTCGCCGAGCGCGAAGCGCCGAGGATCTCGTCGTAGCTCTGGGTGAAGAAGAAGTCGTCGAGGTAGTCCTTCAACAGCGTGCGGCGCGGGTAGAAGAAGCCCGGCTTGAAGTCGCCCTCCTTGTACTGGAAGTCGTGCACCAGGCCTTCGGCGACCGGCTCGGCCTGCGGGTCGTAGCTGATCTCCCAGACCTCGGGCACGTCCTTCAGCGCGGCGACGAAGCTCTTCCGCGGCGAGGCGTCGTAGACCGCGGAGACGCGCGAGGTCTTGTCGCCCTTGGCGTTGACCACCGGGATGATCTTGGTCAGCGACAGGTCCTTCGCATCGAGCACGACCAGCGTGTGCGGCAGGTAGTTGGCGACCATCACCCACTTGCCGTCGCCCGACACCGCGGCGTTGCGCGTGTTCAGCCCGGCGCGGATCTCGGCGACGACCTTCAGGTTCCACAGGTCGTATTTGGTGATCCAGCCGTCGCGCGACGCGAAGTAGACGAAGCGCCCGTCCGGCGAGTACTTCGGGCCGCCGTGCAGCGCGTAGCGGCTGGGGAAGCGGTGCAGGCGCTCGAGCTTGTCGCCGTCGAGCACCGACACGTGGTGGTCGCCGGTCTCGACGACGATGAACAGGTTCATCGGGTCGGCGCCCGTCAACGCCGCCGACGGCTGGTGCGGCAGGTCGAGCGCGGCCTGGTCGACGACCTGCGAGGCCTTGATCTCGGCCTCGCCCCAGACCGGCGCCGGCGTCACCTTGGTGTAGATGAAGTCGGTCAGCGCCTGGATCTGCTCGGCGCTGAGCTTGTCGGCGAAGGCCGGCATCTGCGTCGCCGGCCGGCTGTCGCGGATGACCTTGGCCGCTTCCGGCTTCCTCAACCGCTCCAGGTTCTCCGGCAACAGCGCCGGTCCGACGCCGCCGAGGCGGTTCTCGCCGTGGCAGGCCAGGCAGTGTTCCTTGTACAGCGCTTGCGCATCGTTCGCTTCGGCGAACGAGGCCAGGCCGGAAAGAAAGACGGCCAGATAGGCCGCCGGCAGCCAGCGGCGGGCCAGTTGCTCCCAGTTCATCAGGCGCTCCTGTTGATTCTCGTATAGGGGGTGACGGTCAGGCGTTCGCCCGACGAGACGACGCCGATCTCGTCGTCGGCGAGGTAGCAGCCGGGATCCTCGGCCCACGGGTCTCCGGTCAGCTGCTGCGCGCGCACGCGCGTATTGCCGTTGCAGATCTCGAGGTACCGGCATTCGCCGCAGCGGCCCTTGACCGCGCGCGGGTGCTGCTTCAGCCCGGCCATCAGCGGGTCGGAGACATCCGGCCAGATCTGCGAGAACGGCCGCTGGCGGACGTTGCCGAGCGTGTGGTGCCACCACATGGTGTCCGGGTGCACGTTGCCGAGGTTGTCGATGTTGGCGACGTTCACCCCCGACGAGTTGCCGCCCCACTGGCGCAGCTTGGCCTCCACGTGCGCGGCGCGCTCCGGGAAGCGCCGCTGCACCCAGTGCAGGAAATAGACGCCGTCGGCGTCGTTGTTGCCGGTGGTGAATTCCTTGGCGAGGCCGCGCTGCTGGTACTCCCAGCAGGTGTCGAAGAGCAGGTCCATCGCCCAGCGCGTCAGCTGGTGGCGGGCGTCGTCCTTGCGGTTCTTGTTGCCGCGGCCGGCGTAGTTCAGGTGCGAGAAGTAGAAGCGGTCGATGCCTTCGTCCTCGACCAGCTTGAGCAGGCCCGGCAGGTCGTGCGCGTTGTCCTGCGTCATCGTGAAGCGGACGCCGATCTTCAGCCCGAGGTCGCGGCAGCGGCGGATGCCGGCGAGCGACGCCTCGAAGGCACCGTCCATGCGGCGGAACCTGTCGTGCGTCTCCTTGATGCCGTCGAGCGAGACGCCGACGTAGTCGAAGTTGCATTCGGCGATGCGGTCGATGTTCGCATCGTCGATCAGCGTGCCGTTCGACGACAGGCCGACGTAGAAGCCCTTGGCCTTGGCGCGTTTGGCGATGTCGAAGATGTCCGGACGCAAGAGCGGCTCGCCGCCGGAGAGGATCAGCACCGGCACGCGGAAGGCCTTGAGGTCGTCCATCACGCCGTAGATCTCGTCGGTCGTCAGTTCGCCGGGGAAATCCTTGTCGGCGGAGATCGAGTAGCAGTGCTTGCAGGTCAGGTTGCAGCGGCGGATCAGATTCCAGATCACCACCGGACCCGGCGGATTGCGCTTCGGCCCGAGCGGCGTCGGCGACGCGATCTCGGCCATGTACTGGGATATACGAAACATCAGCGGACCATCGGGGAAAGCCTTGATTGGCGTAGGCGTATTAGAAGTCAGCCGCCGCCCCCCGGCCTTGACGTGGATCAACCCGGACGGGATCGCCGGCCGGCGGCGGCCGGCGCCCCGCTCAGCCCTCCAGCAGCGCCTCCGACACGCAGCCGACGCGGACGTTGCCCCACAGCCGGCCGCCGATGTGGATCGGCAGCGCGATGTCGCAGAGCAGCTCGCCGGTGTCGCGGACGTAGGTGCGCACCAGCACCGGCTGCGTGTTCTTCGCCGCGCGCAGCTCGCCCGGGTTCTCGAACTTGCGACAGGTGCGGTTGCCGACCAGGTCGACGGCCTGGTCGCCGGTCAGCGGCTTGGAGAACTTGAGGTTGTGCGCCGACAGGTAGCCGTCGGTGTTCACCGCCACCGCGTAGGCGCAGCCGGGCACCGCGGCCAGGCAGGTTTCGAGGAACTGCTGGCAGCGCCGCGTGTATTCGTCGCCCCAGCCGACCTTGTACTTGGGCGGCTTGCAGTTGCCGAAGGGCTGGTAGTTGCGGTCGAAGACGTCGATGCCGGCGCGCTGCATCTCCTCCAGCTGCGCCTGGATCGCGTCGCGCAGCACGCGCGACTTGTCGACGGCGAGGTCGAAGGCGCCGTGCCCGATCTTGAAGCGCGAGACCAGCTCCTGCACGCCCTCGGTGGCCTTCGCCAGCCCGTTGGTGCGCTCCTCGGAGTCGGCCATGTAGCGGGCGACCTCGCCGGACAGCTGGTGGATGTGGCTGACGTTCTCGTGCACCTGGCCGTTGGTCGAGGACAGCTCCTCCATCGCGCTGGCGATGTGCAGCAGCTGCTCGCCGGTGCGCTCGAAGTCGACCACCATCGTCTCGAAGTGCTCGGCCGAGCGGCCGACGACCTCGCGCGTCTGCTGCACGTCGGCGTTGATCTCGACGTTCTCGGCGCGCGTGCTGCCGACCAGCGACAGCATCTTTTCGATGTTGCCGGTGATCTCGGTCGAGGCCACGGTGACGCGCTCGGCCAGCTTCCTGACCTCGTCGGCGACGACCGCGAAGCCGCGGCCGGCCTCGCCGGCGCGCGCCGCCTCGATCGCCGCGTTCAGCGCCAGCAGGTTGGTCTGGTCGGCGACCTCGCGGATCAGCGCGGCGATCTGGTTGATCGACGCCGAGCGCTGCGAGAGGTCGTCGACGGTCTGGTTGAAGCGCAGCACCTTCTCGCCGACGGTGTTGATCTTGCTCGAGATCTCCTGCATCTCGCGCAGCGAGACGCGGGCGCTCTCGAGGTTGGTGTGGGTCGAGTCGGAGATCACCTGCGTGCTGCGCGAAACCTCGTCGATCGCCTGCGTCGCCTCGGTGCTGGCGGTGAACACCAGCTCGGTCATCTCGCCCTGCTGACGCGCGCGCTTGCCGGTCTCGTCGACGCGCGCCTTGACCTGCACCGCCTCGCGCGCGATCTCGATGCTCGCCTTGCGGATCTCGCTGATGATCTGCCGCATCTTCTCGGCGAACTGGTTGTAGCTCTCGGCCAGCTCGCGGAACTCGTCGTGCGACATCGGCTGCATGTCGTGCGAGAAGTCGCCGGCGCCGGCGGCGATCTTCCTGAAGGTGTCGATCACCGAGCGCACCGGGCGCAGGATCAGGTGGCGCAGGTAGAGCACCTGGCCGACGTTCCACGCCAGCGCGAACGCGGTCAGCGACAGCAGCACCGTCAGTCCGCCGTCGAGCGAACCGTTGATGCGCGCCGCCAGTTCGGCGGGGACGCCGCCGGCGGCGAGCTGCGCGTTGATGTAGCTCTTCTGGCCGAGGTAGATGTAGAGGTAGCCGAGGTCGATGACGAACAGCAGCAGGAAGCTCGACAGTTTCTTGCTCAGCGAATTCCAGAAGGTGCGCTCGTTCCAGTCGTAAAGCTCTCTGAAGGTTCCCATCCACGCCTCCTCGCGTTGTTTTGTGCCCGGATTGTGACGCGTGCGTCAATCAATCTCAAGCAGCAGGTCCTTCGCGTTCACCGCCTCGCCCGGCTTCACGTGCAGCGCGCGCACCGTCGCGTCGCGCTCGGCGGTCAGCATCGTCTCCATCTTCATCGCCTCGATCGACAGCAGCGGGTCGCCCTTCCGGACCTTCTGCCCGGCCTTCACCGCGACGGTGACGACGCTGCCCGGCATCGGTGCGCCGACGTGGCCGGCGTTGCCCTCGTCGGCCTTCGGCCGGCCGCGGCCGGCGGCGGCGCCGGCCTTCGGCACGCGCACCGTGCGCGGCTGGCCGTTCAGCTCGAAGAAGACCTTGACCTTGCCCTCCTCGTCGGCGGTGTCCGAACGGCCGGTCTGGCGGATGATCAGCGTCTTGCCCTTGTCGATGTCGACGGCGATCTCCTCGCGGTCGCGCAGCCCGTAGAAGAACGGCGAGGTCGGCAGCAGCGAGACGTCGCCGTACTGGCGGCGGTGCTCGGCGTAGTCGCGGAAGACCTTCGGGTACATCAGGTAGGAGGCGAGGTCGGTGTCGCTCAACTGGCGGCCGATCGCAGCTTCCGCCTCGCGCCGCTTCGCTTCGAGATCCACTTCCGGCAGGAAGTCGCCGGCGCGGCCGGCGAGCGGCGCCTCACCCTTGAGCACCTTCTTCTCCAGGTCCTTCGGGAAGCCGTCGGCCGGGAAGCCGAGCTCGCCCTTGAACAGCGAGATCACCGACTCGGGGAAGGCGATCTCGCGCTCGGGGTTGGCGACGTCGGCCGGCTTCAGGTCGTTGGCGACCATGAACAGCGCCATGTCGCCGACCACCTTCGAGGTCGGCGTGACCTTGACGATGTCGCCGAACAGGATGTTCACGTCGGCGTAGGCCTTCGACACTTCCGGCCAGCGGTGCTCCAGGCCCATCGCGCGCGCCTGCTCGCGCAGGTTGGTGTATTGGCCGCCGGGCATCTCGTGGTTGTAGACGTCCGACGTTCCCGAGCGGATGTCGGCCTCGAACGGCGCGTAGTAGCGGCGCACGCCTTCCCAGTAGTGCGACAGCGCCTCCAGCGCCGGCAGGTCGACGCCGGGGTCGCGCTCGGAGCCTTGCAGGGCGGCGGCGATCGAGCCGAGGTTGGGCTGCGAGGTGAGCCCGCTCATCGCGTCGAGCGCGCCGTCGACGGCATCGACTCCGGCCTCGACCGCGGCCAACACCGAGGCGGCGGCGATGCCGCTGGTGTCGTGCGTGTGGAAGTGCAGCGGCAGGCCGACCTCCTGCTTCAGCGCCCTGACCAGCTCGCGCGCGGCGCGAGGCTTGCAGACGCCGGCCATGTCCTTGATGCCGATGATGTGGGCGCCGGCCTTCTCCAGCTGCCTGGCCAGGTCGACGTAGTACTTCAGGCTGTACTTCGGCCGCTTCGCGTCGAACAGGTCGCCGGTGTAGCAGATGGTGCCTTCGCACAAGGCGCCGGTCTCGATCACCGCGTCCATCGCGACGCGCATGTTGTCGACCCAGTTCAGCGAGTCGAAGACGCGGAAGACGTCGATGCCCTCCTTCGCCGCCTGCTGCACGAAGTAGCGGACGACGTTGTCGCTGTAGTTGGTGTAGCCGACGGCGTTCGAGGCGCGCAAGAGCATCTGGAAGAGCACGTTCGGCACCGCTTCGCGCAGCCGCGCGAGGCGCGCCCACGGGTCTTCCTTGAGGAAGCGCAGCGCCACGTCGAAGGTGGCGCCGCCCCAGCATTCGAGCGAGAAGAGCTGCGGCGCCAGGCGCGCGTAGTACGGCGCGATGGCCAGCATGTCGTCGCTGCGCATGCGCGTCGCGAACAGCGACTGGTGCGCGTCGCGCATCGTCGTGTCGGTCAGCAGCACCTGCGGCTGCGCCTTCATCCACTGCGAGAATTTCGCGGCGCCGAGCTCCTGCAGCCGGTCGCGGGAGCCTTTCGGAATCGGCGCGGCGAGGCTGAAGTCCGGCTTGATCGGCCGCGAGAACGGCAGCTCGGGCAGCTTCCTGCCCTTCATCTCCGGGTTGCCGTTCACCGCCACTTCGCCGAGGAACTTCAAGAGGCGGGTGGCGCGGTCGCGCCGCTTCTGGAACTGGAACAGCTCCGGCGTCTCGTCGATGAAGCGGGTGATGCACTCGCCCGAGCGGAATTGCGGGTGGGCGATGACGTTTTCCAGGAACTGCAGGTTGGTGGTCAGCCCGCGCACGCGGAATTCGCGCAGCGCCCGGTCCATGCGCGCCGCCGCCTCGTCGGCGGTGTGGCCCCAGGCGGTGACTTTCACCAGCAGCGAGTCGTAGTACGGCGTGATCACCGCGCCGGAGTAGGCGGTGCCGGCGTCGAGCCGGATGCCGAAGCCGGCGGCGGAGCGGTACACGGCGATCTTGCCGTAGTCCGGCGTGAACGCGTTCTCCGGGTCCTCGGTGGTGACGCGGCACTGCAGCGCGTGGCCCTTCAAGGCGATGTCCTGCTGCCGCGGCACGTAGGAATCCTCGTCGCCGATCTTCGCGCCCTCGGTGATGCGGATCTGCGCCTTGACGATGTCGACGCCGGTGACCTGCTCGGTGACGGTGTGCTCGACCTGGATGCGCGGGTTCACCTCGATGAAGTAGAAGCGGCCGGTGTCTGCATCCATCAGGAACTCGACGGTGCCGGCGTGCGTGTAGTTCGCCGCGTCGGCGAGCTTCAGCGCCGAGGCACACAGCTCGGCGCGCGTCGCCTCGTCGAGGTAGGGCGCCGGCGCGCGCTCGACGACTTTCTGGTTGCGCCGCTGCACCGAGCAGTCGCGCTCGAACAGGTGCACGCGCCGGCCGTGCGTGTCGCCGAGCACCTGCACTTCGACGTGGCGGGCGCGGCGCACCAGTTTTTCCAGATAGACCTCGTCGTTGCCGAAGGCGGCCAGCGCCTCGCGCCGCGCCACTTCCATCAGCGGCCCGAGCTCGGCCTCGCTCTCGATCACGCGCATGCCGCGGCCGCCGCCGCCCCAGCTCGCCTTCAGCATCAGCGGGTAGCCGACCTCGGCGGCCAGCTTCTTCGCCTTGTCCAGGTCGTGCGGCAGCGCGCCGGTCGCCGGCACCACCGGCACCCCGGCCTGTTCGGCCAGTTCACGCGCCGAGACCTTGTTGCCGAGCGTGCGCATGACGTCGCCCTTCGGCCCGATGAAGGCGATGCCGGCGGCGGCGCAGGCGTCGGCGAAATCCGGATTCTCGGAGAGGAAGCCGTAGCCCGGGTGGATCGCGTCGACCCCGGCCTCCTTGGCGATGCGGATGATGTCGTCGATGTCGAGGTAGGCCTGGATCGGTTTCTTGCCGGCGCCGACCAGGTAGGATTCGTCGGCCTTGAAACGGTGCAGCGCGAAGCGATCCTCGTTGGAGAAGATGGCGACAGTGCGGATGCCCATCTCGGACGCGGCGCGGAGCACGCGGATGGCGATCTCGGAACGGTTGGCGACGAGCAGGCTGCGGATTTTTTTCATGGTCGGTCGGGCGTAAAAACGGGCAGGATAGATCGTGTTATAAGGTTGCCAGACAACTACAAAATCCGCAATAAAAACATCGACCCGGCCGCTTCCGGACATAATCGGCGGCACGACCAACGCGCATCGCGAAAGGAGCCTCCCATGCTGCTGACCACCACCCCGACCATCGAAGGCAAGCGCATCGTGCGCTACTGCGGCGTCGTCGCCGGCGAGGCGATCCTCGGCGCGAACATCTTCAAGGACCTGTTCGCCGGCATCCGCGACCTGGTCGGCGGTCGTTCCGGCACCTACGAGAAGGAACTGCAGCGCGCCCGCGACATCGCGCTGAAGGAGCTGGCCGAACGGGCGCAGGAGACCGGCGCCAACGCCGTCGTCGGTATCGACCTCGACTACGAGGTGATGGGCGAGCGGAACGGCATGCTGATGGTGTCGGCGAGCGGCACCGCGGTCGTCGCCGAGTAGCGCGACGGCAGGATCAGAACAGGAAGGGAACGAACATCCGCGTGCGCTGCCGGTAGGCGTCGTACGCCGCGCCGAAGTGGGCGCGGCACTCCTGCTCGTCGCGGCGCGCGGTGACGTAGAGGAGAACGCTGCCGGCAACGGCGATGCCGGCCGCCGGCCAGTTCGGCAGCTGGAAGAAGAAGCCCCAGGTCAGCGCCAGCAGCGAGGCGTACATCGGGTGGCGGATGTAGGCGAAGATGCCGCCGGTGACCAGCGTCCCGGTCTTCTCCCAGGCGTAGAGCGCGGCGTCGTCGCGGGCGGTGTCGGCGCCGCCGCGGCGGAGCAGCGTCGCCGCGCCGACGGCGACGAGGCCGACGCTGGCCGCGAGCAGCGTCCACGACACCAGCTGCAGCGGTGACAGCCGCGCCGAGCCCCACGGCGTGTGGTTCACCACCGCCAGCGCGAGGATGCACTCCCAGGCGAAGAAGCGGTAGAAGCCGTGGCTGCCCGGCCGGCGCAGCGGCTTGCGCGAAAACCACGCGAGCAGTGTGCTGCCGGCGAGGAAGACGAGGGCCGCCGCCA
Source organism: Azospira restricta (assembly GCF_016858125.1). Taxonomy (NCBI): domain Bacteria; kingdom Pseudomonadati; phylum Pseudomonadota; class Betaproteobacteria; order Rhodocyclales; family Rhodocyclaceae; genus Azospira; species Azospira restricta. The sequence continues at coordinate 1,725,200 of NZ_CP064781.1, read as the reverse complement.
TCTCAGCGGGATTCCGCCGGCCCGCGGGCGGGCGCGCCGGCGCTCATTGCCCCGGCGTCGGCGCCGCGAACTTGCCGGTGCCGGAGGCCTTCTCGTAGGCGTCCCAGGCCGCGTCGTAGCGCTTGCGGTGCCAGTAATTGGCGCCCGCCAGCACGCCGATCCCGATCACCGCCGGCCAGGTCCAGTCGTGGAAGATCGCGGCTTCCAGATACATCGCCGAGAGGACGGCGATCCCCCAGCGCAGGCGCTCGATCAGCTGCAGCTCGGCGTCGGCGATGCGCGTGCGCACCTTCAGTTCTTCGATTTCGGTCATTGCGGTTTCTCCCTGGCGAACGGCTCGCGGGGCGCTATTTTCCCACGCCGGCCGCGCTTTTCGTTCCGGCGGCGCCATTTCGCGGCGCCGGCGCGGCCCGACCGCCCCGCAAAGCCGCACCGCTGCAGGATGCAACGCTGCGGCGCCGGGGACTTCGGCGTATACTTTTGCGATGATTCCCCACAGAAACAAGGACGGCCGGCCCGCCCGGACATAAAAGAATCGTCTGATGACCGACACCCGCTCCACCCCGCCGGCTGCCGCGGCAACCCCCGCGAGCAGCCTGCCCGCGCGCTGGCAGGCGCTGCTCGCGCCGCGCCTCGCCGCCGGCGAGACGCTGCTCGCCTGGCTCGAAACCGACCTCGATGCGCGCCTGCACTTCGCCACCGGCCTGGTCGCCGTCAGCGACCGCCGCCTATTCGCCTGCGCCCCGGGCGCCAGCACCTGCGAGGAATGGTCGCTCGCCGCCGGCCTCGCGCTGCAGCACCACGACCACGCCGGCGTCGGCACGCTGGAGCTGCTCGATGGCAGCGGGCGGCTGGCCTGCTGGCGCTTCACGCTCGGCGAGAACCTCGCCGCGCTGCGCGTCGTCGCCGCCTTCGAGCAGCAGCTGCAGACCCTCGTCACCGGCCTTCCGCCGGAGGTCGAGGAGGAGGCCGTCTGCCCGCGCTGCAAGGCGCCGCTGCCGCCGGGCGAGGACGAATGCCCGATCTGCGTGCGCGAGCTGCAGACGCCGCCCTCGACCTGGGTGCTGTTCCGCCTGTGGCGCTTCGCCCACCCCTACCGCTGGCGGCTGCTCGCCGGCTTCCTGCTGACGCTGGCGTCGACCGCGGCGACGCTGGTCGCGCCGTACATGTCGATGCCGCTGATGGACAACGTGCTGATCCCGTACCAGAACGGGCAGCCGATCGACCGCGACCTGGTCGTCCTCTACCTCGGCGGCCTGCTCGGCTCGGCGCTGGTGGCCTGGGGGCTGGGCTGGGCGCGCACCTACATCCTGGCGCTGGTCTCCGAGCGCATGGGCGCCGACCTGCGCACGACCACCTACGAGCACCTGCTCGCGCTGTCGCAGGAATACTTCGGCGGCAAGCGCACCGGCGACCTGATGGCGCGCATCGGCTCGGAAACCGACCGCATCAACATCTTCATCTCGCTGCACCTGCTCGACTTCGCCACCGACGTGCTGATGATCACGATGACCGCGGTCATCCTGGTCTCGATCAACCCGTGGCTGGCGCTGGTGACGCTGCTGCCGCTGCCGCTGATCGCATGGATGATCCACGTCGTCCGCGACCGGCTGCGCACCGGCTTCGAGAAGGTCGACCGCATCTGGGCGGAAGTCACCAACGTGCTCGCCGACACCATCCCCGGCATCCGCGTGGTCAAGGCCTTCGCGCAGGAAAAGCGCGAGGTCGAGCGCTTCCGCGCGGCGAACCAGCACAACCTGCAGGTGAACGACCGGGTGAACCGCGTCTGGTCGCTGTTCACGCCGACGGTGACGCTGCTCACCGAGATCGGCCTCCTGGTCGTCTGGGCCTTCGGCATCTGGCAGGTGTCGCGCGACCAGATCACGGTCGGCGTGCTGACCGCCTTCCTCGCCTACATCAGCCGCTTCTACACGCGGCTCGACTCGATGAGCCGCATCGTCTCGGTGACGCAGAAGGCCGCCGCCGGCGCCAAGCGCATCTTCGACATCCTCGACCACGTCTCCTCGGTACCCGAGCCGCAGAACCCGGTGCACCTGCCGGCGGTCAAGGGGCGCATCGAACTTCGCCAGATCGGCTTCCGCCACGGCACGCGCGCGGTCACCCGCGACATGAGCCTGACCATCCAGCCGGGCGAGATGATCGGTCTGGTCGGCCACTCCGGCTCCGGCAAGTCGACGCTGGTGAACCTGATCTGCCGCTTCTACGACGTCGCCGAGGGCGCCATCCTGATCGACGGCATCGACATCCGCTCGGTGCCGGTCGCCGAGTACCGCCGCAACATCGGCCTGGTGCTGCAGGAGCCCTTCCTGTTCTTCGGCACGATCGCCGAGAACATCGCCTACGGCAAGCCCGACGCGACGCGCGAGGAGATCGTCGCCGCCGCCCGCGCCGCCAACGCGCACGAGTTCATCCTGCGCCTGCCGCACGGCTACGACTCGCTGGTCGGCGAGCGCGGCCAGGCGCTGTCCGGCGGCGAACGCCAGCGCATCTCGATCGCCCGCGCGCTGCTGATCGACCCGCGCATCCTGATCCTCGACGAGGCCACCTCGTCGGTCGACACGACCACCGAGAAGGAAATCCAGAAGGCGCTCGACAACCTGGTGCACGGCCGCACCACGATCGCCATCGCGCACCGCCTGTCCACGCTGCGCCAGGCCAACCGGCTGGTGGTGCTCGACCGCGGCAAGATCGTCGAGGTCGGCAGCCACGACCAGCTGATGGCGCTCGAAGGCCACTATTACCGGCTGTACATGGCGCAGGCGAGGAACGTCGACGCCGAAGAGCAGCTGCCGCGCTTCGATGCGCCGGCGAAGGAACACGCATGAGCTCCGCCAACTTCCGACTGATCCGCAACCCCTTCGGCCGGCTGGTGTTCACCGGCGCCGACGGCACCACGCACGAGGCCGTCGTGCCGGTGCGCGCCTTCCCGATCGGCGCCCCCGACGACGGCATCGCGCTGGTCAGCGTCGAGGGCCACGAGCTGCTCTGGATCGACCGCCTCGAGCAGCTGCCCGGCGACGTCGCCGCGCTGATCCGCGGGGAGCTGGAAAGCCGCGAGTTCGTCCCCGAGATCCGGCGCATCCGCGGCGTCTCCAGCTTCGCCTGCCCGAGCACCTGGGACATCGAGACCGACCGCGGCGACGCGAAGCTGGTGCTGAAGGGCGAGGAGGACATCCGCCGGCTGGGCCGCGAACGGCTGCTGATCGCCGACACGCACGGCATCCAGTACCTGGTGCGCGACCTGACCGCGCTCGACCGCGGCAGCCGCAAGATCCTCGACCGCTTCCTGTAGCCGGCGAACGTAAACTTTGGCGCCGCTACCGCGTTATTCGACACATTTATTCGCTGCCACAACCCGACAAGGCTTCCCGCCCCCATGAGCAAAAAAGACATCATCTTCCGCAAGATCGTGCCGCTGCGCGGCCCCAACGTGTGGACCTACCGCCCGGTGCTGGAGGCGTGGGTGGACATCGGCGAGCTCGAGGACTTCCCGTCGAACAAGATTCCCGGCTACTACGAGCGGCTGAAGGCGATGCTGCCGTCCCTGATCGAGCACCGCTGCTCGTACGAGGAGCGCGGCGGCTTCCTCAAGCGGGTCGAGGAAGGCACCTGGCCGGCGCACATCCTCGAGCACGTCACGCTCGAGCTGCAGAACCTGGCAGGGCTCCCCGGCGGCTTCGGCCGCGCGCGCGAGACCTCGGAGCGCGGCGTCTACAAGGTCGCCATCCGCGCCTGGCAGGAGGACGTCACGCGCACCGCGCTGCATGAGGCGCGCGAGCTGATCATGGCGGCGATGGAGGACCGCCCGTTCGACGTCGCCGCCAGCGTCGACAAGCTGACCGACATGGTCGATTCGCTGTGCCTCGGCCCCTCCACCGCCAGCATCGTCGATGCCGCCGACGACCGCGACATCCCGGCGATCCGCCTGCTGGAGGACGGCAACCTGGTGCAGATCGGCTACGGCGCCGCGATGCGCCGCATCTGGACCGCCGAGACCGACCGCACCAGCGCCATCGCCGAGGGCATCTCGCGCGACAAGGACCTGACCAAGTCGCTGCTGCAGTCCTGCGGCGTGCCGGTGCCGGAAGGGCGCGAGGTCGACAGCCCGGAGGACGCCTGGGACGCGGCGCAGGACATCGGCCTGCCGGTCGTCGTCAAGCCGGTCGACGGCAACCACGGCCGCGGCGTGTTCATCGACCTGAAGACGCGCGAGGAGATCGAGAAGGCCTATTCGGTCGCCGTCGACGAAGGTTCCGGCGTGCTCGTCGAGCGCTCGATCCCGGGCACCGAGCACCGCCTGCTGGTGATCGGCGGCAAGCTGGTCGCCGCCAACCGCGGCGACATGGTCAAGGTCAGCGGCGACGGCAAGTCGACGGTGCGCGAGCTGATCGAGCTGCAGATCAACAGCGACCCGCGCCGCGGGCCGACCGAGAACCACCCGCTGTCGGTGATCCGCATCGACTCCGCGGCGCGCATCGAACTCGAGCGCCAGGGCCTGACCGGCGACGCGGTGCCGGCCGCCGGCCGCGAGGTGCTGATCCAGCGCAACGCCAACCACGAATTCGACGTCACCGACGAAGTGCACCCGGACACCGCGCATCTCGTCTCGCTGGCCGCGCGCATCGTCGGGCTGGACATCGCCGGCATCGACCTCGTCGCCGAGGACATCTCGAAGCCGCTCGCCGACCAGGGCGGCGCCATCGTCGAGGTGAACGCCGGCCCGAGCCTGTTGATGCACCTGAAGCCCGGCGTCGGCAAGCCGCGTCCGGTGGGCAAGGCGATCGTCGAGCACCTCTTCCCGAAGGGCACGACCGGCCGCATCCCGGTGGTCGGCATCACCGGCTCGCGCGGCAAGACCTCGGTCGCGCGCATCCTGCGCCACCTCTTGCAGATCACCGGCAAGCAGGTCGGCGCGGCGACCAGCGAGGGCCTCTTCCTCGGCCGCCGCCACGTCGAGAAGAAGGACTGCGCGCACTGGCAGGCCGCGCGCCGCGTGCTGATGGCACGCGCCGTCGAGGCCGCGGTGTTCGAGAACGGCCCGGCGACGATCCTCGGCGAGGGGCTGGCCTACGACCGCTGCCAGGTCGGCATCGTCACCAACCTGATCGACGTCGAGGGGCTCGCCGCCGACTACGACGTGCGCGACCTCGACCAGCTGTGGAAGGCGCTGCGCACGCAGGTCGACGTCGTCCTCGACGGCGGCGCCGCGGTGCTCAACGCCGCCGACGAACGCGTCGTCGAGATGGCCGAGCTGTCCGACGGCGAAGTGATCTACTACGCGCTCGACCCCGACACCCCGGCGCTCGCCGCGCACCGCAAGCAGGAAGGCCGCAGCGTCTACGTGCGCGACGGCTACCTGACGCTGGCGATCGGCGAGGACGAGGAGCCGCTGATCGAGACCGTCGCCTTCATCGGCACGCCGGCCGGCTGCGCCGCGCACGAGGTCGAAAACCTGCTCGCCGCAGTCGCCGCGGCCTGGGCGCTCGACCTGTCGCCCGAACTGCTGCGCACCGGCATCAGCACCTACGAGATCGACGAGGCCGAGGCCGCCGCCTGAGCCCGAACGGAAAACCAAGGACGAGACCCCAAATGGAAGTTTCCCGCACCCGGGCCCTGCGCGGCCCGAACCTGTGGAGCCGGCATACGGCGATCGAATGCATCGTCGCCTGCACCGAAACCGAACGCGACATCGCCGGGCTGCCCGGCTTCGAAACCCGGCTGCGCGCGCGCTTCCCGGCGATCGACCTGCAGCCGCCGTCCGGCGGCCGGCCGATCTCGCTGGCGCACGTGCAGGAAGCGGCGGCGCTCGGGCTGCAGGTCAGCGTCGGCTGCACCGTCAGCTTCAGCCTGACCAAGGAGACGGTCGAGGCCGGCACCTACCAGGTGGTCGTCGAATACAGCGAGGAGCCGGTCGGCCGGCTGGCCTTCGAGCTGGCCGAGGCGCTGATCCGCGCCGCGCTCGACGACACGCCCTTCGACCTCGACGACGCCCTCTTCCGCCTGAAGGACCTCGACGGCGACATCCGCCTCGGCCCCTCGACCGGCGCCATCGTGCAGGCCGCGGTCGCCCGCGGCATCCCCTACCGCCGGCTGACCGAGGGCAGCCTGGTGCAGTTCGGCTGGGGCAGCAAGCAGCGCCGCATCCAGGCCGCCGAGACCGACCTCTCCAGCGCCATCGCCGAATCGATCGCTCAGGACAAGGAGCTGACCAAGAAGCTCTTGCACGCCGCCGGCGTGCCGGTACCGCTCGGCCGCCCGGTCGAGGACGCCGAGGACGCCTGGGCCGCTGCGCAGGAGATCGGCGGCCCGGTGGTGGTCAAGCCGCAGGACGGCAACCAGGGCAAGGGCATCACCGTGAACGTCAGCACGCGCGAGGACGTGATGAAGGCCTACGAGTCGGCGCGCGAGCACCGCCGCCACATCCTCGTCGAGCGCTACCTGCCGGGGCACGACTTCCGCTTCCTGGTGGTCGGCAAGCAGCTGGTCGCCGCCGCCCGCCGCGACCCGGCGCAGGTGATCGGCGACGGCCAGCACAACATCAAGGAACTGGTCGACATCGTCAACGCCGACCCGCGCCGCGGCGTCGGCCACGAATCGTCGCTGACCAAGATCCGCTTCGACGACATCGCCATCGCCCACCTGGCGAAGAAGGGCTACACGCCGGAAACGGTGCCGGCCAAGGGCGAGCGCGTGATGCTCAGGAACAACGCCAACCTGTCGACCGGCGGCACCGCCACCGACGTCACCGACGAGGTGCACCCCGAGCTCGCCGCCTGCGCGGTGGCCGCGGCGCAGACCGTCGGGCTGGACATCGCCGGCATCGACGTCGTCTGCCAGACCGTGCAGGAACCGCTGGAAGCGCAGGGCGGCGGCATCGTCGAGGTGAACGCCGCACCCGGCCTGCGCATGCACCTGACGCCGTCGTTCGGCAAAGGCCGGCCGATCGGCGAGGCGATCGTCAACATGATGTACGACGACCCGGCCGAGGACGGCCGCATCCCGGTCGTCGCAGTGACCGGCACCAACGGCAAGACGACGACGACCCGCCTGATCGCGCACCTGCTGACGGTGAGCGGGCTGCGCGTCGGCTTCACCGGCACCGACGGCGTCTACGTCGAGCGCCGCCGCATCGACACCGGCGACTGCTCCGGCCCGAAGAGCGCGAGGAATGTGCTGCTGCACCCCGACGTCGACGCGGCGGTGCTCGAATGCGCGCGCGGCGGCATGCTGCGCGAGGGCCTGGGCTTCGACAAGTGCGACGTCGCCGTGGTCACCAACGTCGGCGTCGGCGACCACCTCGGGCTCAACTTCATCACCACCGTCGACGACCTCGCCGTGGTCAAGCGCGTGATCGTCGACAACGTCGCCGAAACCGGCTACGCGGTGTTGAACGCCGCCGACCCGATGGTCGCCAAGATGGCCAGCCACTGCCCCGGCGCGGTGATCTTCTTCGCACCGGACCGCAACCACCCGGTGATGTCGCGCCACCGCGCGCAAGGCAAGCGCATCGTCTACGTCGACAACGGCGCCATCGTCGCCGCGCAGGGCAACATCGAACACCGCGTGCCGCTGGAAGCGATCCCGCTCACCCGCAACGGCACGATCGGCTTCCAGGTCGAGAACGCGATGGCCGCCACGGCCGCCGCCTGGGCGCTGGACATGGACTGGGAAAGCATCCGCGCCGGCCTCGGCTCCTTCGTCGCCGACGCCTCGACCGCACCCGGCCGCTTCAACGTCTTCGGCTACAAGGGCGCGACGCTGATCGCCGACTACGGCCACAACCCGGACGCGATCCAGGCGCTGGTCAAGGCGATCGAGACGATGCCGGCGAAGCGCCGCTCGGTGGTGATCTCCGCCGCCGGCGACCGCCGCGACGAGGACATCCGCCAGCAGACGCAGACGCTCGGCGACGCCTTCGACGAAGTGATCCTCTACGAGGACGCCTGCATGCGCGGCCGCGACGAGGGCGAGACGATCGCCCTGCTCCGCGCCGGGCTCGCCGGCGCCCGACGCACCGGCTCGGTGGACGAGATCAAGGGCGAGTTCGTCGCCATCGACACCGCGCTCGAACGCCTCGGCTCCGGCGACCTCTGCCTGATCCTGGTGGACCAGGTGGAAGAAGCGCTGGCGCATATCGGCAAGCGGGTGGCGGAAGCCAGCTGACCCCCTCCAGCCAGAAACGGCAAGGCCGGCGACAAGCCGGCCTTTTTCATGCGCCCTTGCATCCTGGCGAAGCGGCTCGCCGCGGGACTCGCCCGCTAACCGGCTGCCGCCAGGCGGTCGATCGGGCTCACCACCCCACGCCCGCCTCGGTTGAGCACGTGGGTATAGATCATCGTCGTCTTCACCTCGGAATGGCCGAGCAGTTCCTGCACGGTGCGGATGTCGTAGCCCGACTGCAGCAGGTGCGTCGCGAACGAATGGCGCAGCGTATGCGTCGTCGCCGGCTTGGCGATGCCGGCATCGACGAGCGCCCGCTTGATCGCGCGCTGCAAGGCCTGCTCGTGCGTGTGATGGCGGCGCTCGACGCGCGAACGGGGATCGACCGACAGTTCGCGCGCCGGAAAAACCCAGAACCACCCCCACTCGCGCGAGGCCCCGGGATACTTGCGCGCCAACGCCTCCGGCATCCACACGCCTTCCCGCCCCGCCTCGCGGTCCCCTTCCCACAGACGCCGCACACGCGCCAGATGCGACTGCAGCGGCGACACCAGCGAGGACGGCAGCACCGTCACCCGATCCTTGCCGCCCTTGCCATCGCGCACGAAAATCTCGCCGCGCTCGAAATCGACATCCTTGACGCGCAGGCGCACGCACTCCATCAGGCGCATCCCCGTTCCGTACAGGAGCTGCCCCATCAACGCGTGCGTTCCCGAGAGCGCCCCGAGCAAGCGCTCCACCTCGCCATGCGCAAGCACCACCGGCAGGCGTTTCGGCTTCTTCGGGCGCTCCAGTTCCGCGAGCCACGGCAACTCGATGCCGAGCACCTCGCCATAGAGGAAGAGCAAGGCCGAAAGGGCCTGCTGGTGCGTTCCCGCGGCCACCTGCAGCTCGCTCGCCAGATGCTCCAGGAAAGCCCGCACTTCCGGCGCCCCCATCTCGCGCGGATGCCGCAAGCCATGAAAGCGGACGAAACGCCTTACCCACTCGACATAGGCACGCTCCGTCCGTAAGCTGTAGTGCTTATAGCGGATGACGTCCCGCACGCGCTGAATCAGGGACACAGGCTGCTGTGGATTCATGACGCAATCCTCCGTGGCATGAATACTGATGATTTATACAGTATATGCAGCCGATGCTTATGGCAAGGTCGTTGCCACGCAATGCCGGAATCCCGCACCGCCGCCGGCGGCTGAGTAGACGGCAGATTTGCCGCCTTTCCTCCGACCACGCCGGGTTTGCGCGCCGCCTATCCCGCTTTCGGGCACAACAGAATGGAGTTTTCGAAATTGAAACAGAGACTTGAAGCAATACCCCACGCCAGAATAGGCGGCGAGGCGGCAGGGTATACGTCAAATATGCCGTCTACTAATAGTTAGCCTGCAAACCCCAGCCATGCTCACGGCAACACAGAATTCACCATACGTTCGTGGCAGTTTCCACGTCCGCATGGGGGCTTGCGTTCCACGGCACGCGGGCCATTCACGCACCGTGGGTCGGTCTGTTTTACCCGCCTACGCTGGTGACCTGCCTGAATTCTTCGGGCCACTCATTCCTGGAAAATGGCTCCCGGTTTGGTGGTTGAAAGACACTGCTTCTTGAATGCCGCCGGAGTCTGGTTGCCCAGGCTCGAATGCGGACGGATTTCATTGTAATGCTGACGCCATTGATCGATTACGACCTTGGCTTCCGTTCGGTTCCTGAACCACTCCATCGACAGGCATTCATCCCGGAACTTGCCGTTGAAGCTTTCTGCCATACCGTTCTGCCACGGCTTGCCGGGGTCGATCAGTGCCATGTCGAGATTCTCGTTGGCCGCCCAGCGCAGCAGCGCCCGGGAAACGAATTCGGGGCCGTTGTCCGAGCGCAGAATCTTGGGCGCACCGTGCGTGCTGATGAGTTGTGACAGCACCTCGATCACTCTCCCGGAACGAATCGAACCGGCGACATCGATCGCCAGGCTCTCTCGCGTGTATTCATCGACGACTGTCAGACACTTCAGCTGCTGACCGTTGGCGCAGGCGTCGAATACGAAGTCGTAAGCCCATACCTGCCCGGCTGCAAGCGGCGCTTGCGGCCGGGGGCGAGACAGCGCAATCCGCTTTCTTGGCCGCTTCCGCGGCACCTGCAACCCTGCCTTGCGCCACAGGCGCCAAGCCCGGTCAGTACTCATCCGCTGCCCCTGGCGTTCGAGAAAGACCTGAATGCGCCGGTAGCCGTATCGTGGGTACTGTGCCGATAGGATGCGCATGGCCGCCAGTGCCGGTGCGTCCTTCTTCTGCATGCGTGATTCGTAACGGAGCGCCGATCTCGCCGTACGGGTCAGCGCACACGCTTTCCGCTCCGACAGGCCACGCCCCTTGGCGTACTCTGCCTGCCGGCGCCGGGCGGGTGCGCTCACCATTTTTTTGCGTTGATCTCCTTCATGATCTCGACTTCGAGATCACGTTCGGCCAGCAGCTTCTTCAGCCGGGCATTTTCCTGCTCAAGCTGCCGCAGCCGTTTCACTTCATCGGCATTCATCGAACCGAAGCGCTGCCGCCAGCTGTAGATCGTTTGTTCGCTGATGCCGTGTTTCTTCGCTACTTCGGCAACCGAACTCTTGTCCGCTTCACGCAGGATCGCGACGGTCTGCGCTTCCGTAAATCGGCTCTTTCTCATGACTCCCTTTCTTCAAGGAAGCCATCTTCTCAAGTTTCAGCTGGTCCGAAAATCGCCGGGCAGGTCATACCCAGTACTCGCTTTTCACAACCCGGTCACATCTGAATCAATTCTCAACTGATGTCCCAGCAGCACTAGAGAAGGTATTCGCAAGTGAAGCTCGCGCACGTGGCATCTGTGCACATGGCTACGATCTCGTGCCTAATAGCATTGGATACGCAGAGAGTGGAGGGGGAATACATGCACGCTTCAATTGCCGCCCACAATAGCCCAATGGCTAACATCCCAGTCAAACCGCGCCCTGCGGGCGCTTGGACGTGCCGCAAGCGGCACGCCATTTACTTTGCACGTTAGGTTTTGAAGCATGAGCCATCACACTCGAATGCAAATCGACGCCACCCGAGCTCTTATCAAGTTCATAACCGAGCATCGTGGTGATGTAGATGCTGACTTGAGCAAGTGCCTCGATGCCCTAGAAAAAGGAGCAATCGAGCGTGCAGTCGAATACGCAAAAATGGTGAAGCCCCATGGCATGGGAGGCCTGACTGACTGGTTTCCTCCTGTGGTTTATCAAAACGAATCTAAGGAATATGTGGCTACTGTTTTGCATGCATTGGTAAATCATTGGTGCCACATGATTAGTCTCTCGTTTCCCAAGGAAACCAAAACCTAACATGGCGTATATGGACTCCCCCGGAACACAAGGAAACTGATCGATAGGCGTGGCCACGGGGAAGCGCATGCAGTCGTATATCCGGCATCGATAGTGGGCTCTCGTTGGCCCGTGCCGACATGGAATCTGCCCACGGTGCGCCAATCGTTCCAAGCGGCACGCAAGCTGCCGGAAGAGTTATCGGCGTCAATCCGTGTGGGTGCGAACCCGATAGCCATGATGGGCGATCAGTCTCAAAGCAAACGCAGGTGGGGGTGAAGCAGGAACACGGTTTCTCCTTTCAGGCAGCAATCGCAAATGCTGTGCGGGTCAGTTTCTTCTCCTGGCGCGGCTGAGGATTTCCGTAGGCCGTATGGTCCCTGAGGACCGCATAACAAACCCTGGCCAACTTGTTGGCCAGGGCACACGCAGCCTTGTTGTGGTGCGTACGCGCCTGAACTTCAGTGGCCCAAGTTCGCAGTCCATCCAGTTGTCGTCCGGCTCGTCGTGCCAGTTCGGCAGCCCGCAGCAATGCTCGGGCGCCGTGCGTGAGCAACATGCGCAGGTAGCGATCGCCCCGCTTTGAGATGCGGCCCAACTTGCGGCTGTTTCCCGATGAATACTCCTTCGGCGTCAGGCCGAACCAGCTGGCGAAGTGCCGGGCATCCTTGAAATGGCTGACACTGCCGCCCGTAGCAGCAACCATCGCTGTGGCGGTCAATAGGCCGATGCCGGGAATAGTGAGCAACTCGGTGCAGGCCGGACTTTGCCGAGCCAGCGAAGCCAGCTCCTTTTCCAGTTGGGCGATACGCAGTTCCAGCAGACGGATTTCTTCGATCAGCAGCTTCATCGATTCGCGGATCAACAGCGGAACAGCCGACTTCGGATCGGCCAATCCCCGGCTCATCGCTTCGATGCCGGTACGCGCGCCAGTCGGCACGACCAGGCCAAACTCGCGGCAGAAGCCGCGCAGGGTATTGATGCGGGAAGTGCGGGTGGTCATCCAGCGCGAGCGAATGCGATGCAGCCCCTGCAAGGCCTGCTGCTCGACGCTCTTGACCTGCACTGGAACAATGTCCGCGCAGCGTGCCGCTTCGAGCAGTGCGCAGGCGTCGGCGGCATCGGTCTTGTTGCGCTTCACGTAGGCGCGAATATAGGCGGCAGGAAGCAGCTTCACCTCGATGCCCAAAGCATTGAGCCAACGCCCCCAGTGGTGCGCCGAGCCGCAGGCTTCCATGATCACTAAGCCGATAGAGCGGTTCTGGAACCAATGTTCGAACTGCGTCCGGGTCAGTCGGTGCTGCTCGACAACCTTCCATTTGTCATCGGCCACGGCGATTTGGAATACACTCTTGGCCAGGTCAACTGCAACGGTAGTAGCATGCATTTCGGACTCCTCTCGTCGAAGACCGATACCCCGTCCCCACGTGAGCACCGGTTGCGTCCATTGGGCGCTGAAAAGACGGGGGAGTCCATCCCATCAGTCAACCGGACAACCGAAAGCGGGGCGCCTCTCCGAACGGACCGCCTCGCGCGGTTGCCGGTTACCTTCACGTTAGACATCATGACCGAGCACGTACCCTTCATCACGGCTGAAACTGGCGACGACTTGATTGTCTCCTTCGGTTTGGGGCCGCATGCCGCAACGAGCCTCACCTTACTCAGAACACCAAAGTTCGAGCATTTACTTCCACCCACCGAACGCGGGGTTTCAGTCAACGACAAATCCTCAAGCGCTGACACTCCATGCTTTCTTGTCGCAGTCCGATGGCAAGGCAATTCGGTGCACATTCAGTCAACGGCAAAAACCTACGCGCTTGATGTTTCGTCCGTAGCCCCTGACGAAATCAATGAGGCATTGGCCGTTCTGAAACAAATGAACTTCGATAACCGCTTCAAAATCGATGTCTAACATTCCAGTCAAACCGCGCCTTTCAGGCGCTTGGACGTGCCGCAAGCGGCACGCCATTTACTTTGCACGTTGGAGATCATGACAATGACGCGCCTAGCGCAGTTTTGGCAAGGTCGTTTCCCGCTGAGTAAGACATTTTGGCTGGGCTGGGCCGTCCCGGTGGTTGGGGGAAATGTCCTGCTCTCAGTCGGCGCTTGGTGGGTCATCAATCACATCGGGCTAATCGCCTTCTACATTGCTGTCGCGCTCGTAGCCATCTATACGCTGGCTGCTGTTATTCCGGTATGGAGAAGCGCCGCAACATACACTGGCCATAGGCTGTTCAAGTATGGGGCTAGAGGAGTTGCGGCGGTTACTACGCTCTTGCCCATAGTCGGGATCGTTACTATTGCGGCCACGTTAATCGCCATCAAATCAGGCAACGATCCAACGCACGATCCGGAACGCATCGCGGAGAAGACAGCTATACCATCCGCATCACATCCTCTAGCGGGATTCTGGAAGACCGACCCAAGTGATAACTTTGGTCTCGCAATCGCCCCGGCAGAAGGCAGCCTTTACTCGGTGTCATTTTGCGGCCCTGGTGGCTGCTTCAAGCCGGGTTCGTATCGCCCCAACACGCCCATAGTTGGCGATGAAAGCTACCAAGTCATCTCGTCGGAAACTCTTCGCGTCCGGGGAAACGATGGCTGGACCACTTACACTCGCTCGCCCGGTCGCGGCGGCGAGGACTGTCCCAAGCCATGATCTCCAACCCTACGCTCAACCGGACCTGCGCGAAAAGCCGCGCAGGCCGGTTAGCTACACGTTGGGCATCGCAATATGGCGCAGACTGATTCGGACGTGAATGAAATTGTTCAAGCCGCCGTGAGCCGCAGGACTGGCATCCGAGCGTTGCAACTTCTCCGAGTGATGGTGGATGAATGGCAACGAGAGGAGCGACAAAAGGCGAAGGCGGCGAAATGGGTGTCGGTCGGGCTACTGCTCGCCGTTGTTACACTGATTGCGTGGGGAGCATTCCACATCCGAACCAGTACATCCACGTATCGGCCGGTAGCCGAGGTTCCGATCGTTCGGTCATACATTGAGTCGGCAGCAAGGCAGATCGAACAAGCGGTTAGCACTCGCACGTTCCCTGTGCATCAGAGCGGCACTGTGTCACTTCGCGTTGTTGTAAAGGCAAACGGACAAGTAGGGGAAGTTGGTGTCCTCAAATCTTCTGGCAATTCGTCGCTTGATATAGCGGCTCTTGGTCTAGTTCGCGCGGCTAGCCCGCTTCCGCCATTGCCGCCCGAACTGCGAGAGTCAATTGACGTTCTGGAGTTAACAACCTCTCTGTCGGTCAGCGAAGCCGGCGTCGTAGCCGTCTCTCGATGAGCACGCGCTGCAATGCACCTGACCTGCGCGAAAAGCCGCGCAGGCCTGTGATGTTGAACGTTAGAGCGCATCAACCCATGCACATTGGCGCCGCCGTCTGCTTCTTGTTGGCTTTCTTCTTCTACTCGTTTGCGTGGTCGAACGTAGCGTACGGCGTAGCGATATTCGGCGTCTTTTTCGAGATCGCTGCTTGGGTTATCTGGGTGGCTACAGACAAGAGAAAAGAGAGCCAATAACCGCACCGCCCTCCCAGCTGCGTGATTGCAATGGCCGTGCCGTTGGCGTCGGCGCAGGGGTTGAATCCCCCCGTCCCAAGCCGACACGCCAAAGCCTTAAACTGAAGCCGCTACAGGCGACAATCAAGCGGTACGCCGAATCGATAGATAAGCTCGGCCCGGACGGGCGACGTTGCGCGCCGCCGCGCTTCCGTTCCCGCCGCGCCGCCAGCGAACACGAACCCGTCGGGAGGACTCATGATCACCTGCTATCTGCGCTACATCGTCGATCCGTACAAGCTCGCGGAGTTCGAGCACTACGGCAGGACCTGGATTCCGCTCGTCGAGAAGTTCGGCGGCACGCACCACGGCTACTTCCTGCCCGCCGAGGGCGCCAACAACGTCGCGCTGGCGATGTTTACGTTCCCGAGCCTGGCGGCCTACGAGGAGTACCGGACCCGGTCGCTCGCCGACCCGGAATGTCAGGCCGCGTTCAGGTACGCCGAGGAGACGCGCTGCATCGTCAGCTACGAGCGCAGCTTCTTCCGCCCCGTGTTCGAATGAAGGCGGCCGCTGGCAACCCCACGCCGCATTCCCCGACGCCATGAGCGCCGGCGAGCGGCGGAAACCCGGCCCCGCGCGCGCCGTCTCGACGCCGATGGCGCGCGCCATCCGGATCGCCGCCTGCACCGCGCTGCTCGCCGGCACGCCGGCCCGGTCGGAGACGCCCGAGCCGGGCTGTGACCTGCCGGGCGAGGTCGTGCAGTGGATCGCCGACTATTGCCTGCTCGCGCTGCAGACCGACGACGAGATCGCCGCCGCCGACTGCATCGGCGAGCACCTGGCCCGCCGCTTCCCGTCGGCCTGCGCCGCGAAGGCGCACTACAAGCGGGCGATGTGCGGCCAGCTGGCCGCCGGCGGGGCGCCGGGAGAATCCATCGAGGACTGCGTCGCCGATCCGGCGTTCATGGGCCGCGCCGTACGCGGCGGCGGCCTCGGCGGCTAGCGACCGGGGAGGCGCCGAGGCCACGCTTGCTGCGCGGCACCGGCGTCACGAGGCGAGCACGCGGCCGGTCGACCAGACGGCGCCGGCGACCGCGGCGGCGAGCAGCGCACCGAAATAGACCAGGCGCAGGAGGCGGTAGGCGCCCGGCGCCGGCTCGCGGTCGGCGAGCGCGAACAGGTGCAGCGCGCCCCAGGCGACGAGGCCGCCGGCGACCAGCGGGATGCCGGCGAGCTGCAGTTCGATGCCGCTCATCGCGAGGAGGCGCCCGTCGCGCACCGGGATCGCGGTGAACGCGCCGAAGGCCCAGAACAGGCCGAGGCCGCCGGCGGCGCAGAGCAGCGCGACGCTGCGGGTGATCCATCTTTCCATGGTTGTTCCTGGGTTGGGGGTATCTCAGCCGGCGATGCGCAGGCCGGTCTTCTTGAGGATCTGCGTCGAGAAGAGGACGTCGCTGGCGCGGCAGTCGGCGCCGAGCAGCTCGCGGATCTGCGCCACCTTGGTGAGCACTTCCTCGCGCGAGCTGCCATGCACCATCGCGAACAGGTTGTAGGGCCAGAGCGGCAGCGCGCGCGGCCGGTGGTAGGCATGGGTGACGAAGTCGAGCGCGCCGATGCGCGCGCCGAGTTCCTCGACACGCTCGTCGGGGACGTCCCAGACGCTCATGCCGTTGGCGGTGTAGCCGATCGCGTAGTGGTTGGGCACGGCGCCGATGCGGCGGATGGTGCCGCGTTCGAGCATCGCGTTCAGCCGCGCCATGACCTCCCCGGCGCTGACGCCGAGCTGTTCGGCGAGCGCGTGGTAGGGGCGCGGCACCAGCGGCAGGCCGGCCTGGGTGGCGACGATCAGGCGGCGGTCGAGTTGTTCGCTTGCGTCGTCGGCGCTCATGCGGCGCTCCTCACGGCGAGCTTCATCTCGACGAAGAATTCCTTGAGCTTGGGGAAGGCATAGACCGGGAGGCCGGTCGCCGCCTCGATCTCGTCGATGGCGGCGGCGATCCCTTCCTTCGTTTCGGTGGCGAGCACGAACCACATGTTCAGCGGCGTATTGAGGTCGCTCTCGCGGCGGTAATTGTGGGCGACTTCCGGCAGCGCGTTGACCGCGTCGTTCACCCGCGCCCAGTCGGCCTCGGGCACGGCCAGCGCGGCGAGCACGAAGGCGCCGCCCATGCGCTCGATCTGGAACATCGGCCCGAAGCGAGTGAGCACTTTCCGTTCGAGCATGGATTGCAGGCGGGCCAGCAGTTCGTCCTCGGCGATGCCGAGGGCCTCGGCGGCGGCCGCGTAGGGGCGCTCGCAGATCGGGAAGCCGCCCTGCAGCGCGTCGATGATGCGGCGGTCGACGGCGTCGATGGCGGGCGCGGCCTCACGCATAGCGCGCCCCGGTCTGCTTGAAGCGGGTCAGCGAGAACAGGGTTTCGTGGGCGTACCGTTCCAGCCCGAGCTCCTCGCGCAGCGCGGCGATGCGCGCCTCGACCTCGTCGCGCGCCTGGCCGTGGATCATGCAGAACAGGTTGTACGGCCAGTCCGGCAGCACGCGCGGGCGGCGGTAGCAGAGGGTGACGCCGTCGGCCTGCGCCAGCGCGTTGCCGACGCGCTCGACCTCGCCGTCGGGGATGTCGTGCACCAGCATCGCGTTGGCCTTGAAGCCGAGCTCGTGGTGGCGGACGACGACGCCGAAGCGCTTGATGATGCCCTCCGCGCACCAGCGGCGGATGCGTTCGAGCACCTCGATCTCCTCGCAGCCGACGCGCGCGGCGAGCACCTGGAAGGGGCGGATGAAGAAGGGCAGCCCTTCCTGCAGCGCCATCACCAGCCGGCGCTCGAGCTCTTCCAGCGGGCGCGGCGCGGCGAAGGACTGGGCGACCACCGCCGGCCGCTTCTTGTCGCCGCCGTTCAGGCAGAAGCCGAGGTCGATGTGGAATTCCTGCTCCAGCGGCAGGCGCAGCACCGGGTAGCCGGCGCTCTGCTCGATCGCGCCGAGCGCCGCCTGCAGCCGGCCTTCGGAGCCGGCGGTGACGACGAACCAGAGGTTGAAGCGGTGCTCGCGCTCGTAGTTGTGGTTCACCTCGGGGAAGCGGTTGACCGCCTCGGCCACCGCCTCCAGCTTCTCCGGCGGCACCGCCATCGCGGCGAGCGTCGAGGCGCCGATGCGCTTGGGCGCGAACACCGGGCCGACGCGCGCGATCTTGCCGACGCGGCGCAGTTCCTCGAGGTGGCGGATGACTACCGTTTCGGCGACGCCGAGGCGCGCGGCGAGCTCGGCGAAGGGCGCCGGGCACAGCGGGAAGTCGCGCTGGAAATCGTTGAGCAGCCGGAAGTCCAGCGCCTGCGGGTTGGCGTCGAGCGTGTGGTCCATGGCGCTCACAGGCCGATGCGCGCGGCGCGGCTGGTGAAGAAGATGCCGGACGGCGCCTGCGCCGGCAGCTCGGTCAGCTTCTCGAAGCTGGCCGTGTCGTAGACGACGACCTTGTTGTCGTCGCGCGCGGAGAGCCAGACGTGCTCGCCGCGCGGCGTGAATTCCATGTGCAGCACGGCCTTGCCCGGCGCGAGCGTCTTCACCACGCGGCCGCTGAGCGTGTCGATGACCTGCACCTCGGAGTAGTCGGGGAACGAGAAGTTGACCCACACCTGGCGGCCGTCGGGGCGCGCCATGACGAACACCGGCTGGCCCTTGACCGGGATGCGGCCGACTTCCTGCCAGCTCGTCGCGTCGACGACCAGCACCTCGTGGCGGCCGATCGCCGGCAGGTAGGCCTTGCCCTGCGCGACCGCCCAGCCGCGCAGGTGCGGCATCTTGTAGACCGGCAGCTTCTCCTCGCCGCGGCCGTAGCCGGAGAGGATCTTCCGCGAGCCCTGCTCCGGCTGCCACAGGTCGAGCAGCGCAATGCCGTCCTCGCCGTAGAGGCCGGCCAGGAAGTGGCGGCCGCCCGGGGTCACCAGGCCGTCGTAGGGCTGGCTGCCGGCGGGGAAGCGCTGCGTCTTCGGCGCGCGCGGGTTGGCGAAGTCGGTGACCCAGATCTCTCCGCCCTCGAACAGCGCGTAGGCGAACTTGCCGCCCTGCGCGTCGGCCAGCCCGACGACCTTGGAGAACTTGCCCGGCGCGTACTCGGCCGGCACCTCGGACAGCAGCTCCAGCGTCTCCGCGTCGAAGGCCTTGATGCCGCCCGGCGTGTAGTTCTGCGCGACGACGATGCGCCCGTCCTGCGAGATCGAGCCGCCGATGGCGTTGCCGGCCTGGATCACGCGCTTGACGATGCGCGCCTCGAGCAGGTCGACCTTGGTCAACCCGCCGTCGCGGCCGAAGATGTAGGCGTAGCGGCCGTCGCGCGAATAGACGGCGGAGGCGTGCGAGAGGTCGCCGAGGCCTTCGATGCGCGCGTAGGCGCTCTTCGTCGTGGTGTTGACCAGCGTCAGGTGGCCGCTGGCGCGCTCGATGACCAGGCCGAGGTCGCCGGTACCCTTGAGCGGCTGGCCGGCACAGGCGGCGAGGAGGACGGCGGCGAGGGTCGCGGCGAGGAAGGCGAAGGTGCGGCGCATGGCAATCCCGTGAACAGGTTTCAGTGTAGCGCGAAGGATGCGCTGTCTCGCGGGAAGAAGGTTTGGTTTACGTCAAAGAATCTGCTTGATCGCCGCTTCCATCTCGGCTTTCGACATCGCCCCCAGCTTCTTGACCGTCATTTTCCCGTGGCGGTCGATGACGACGGTGAACGGCAGGCCGGCCTTGTCGTTGCCGAGCGCCTTCATCAGCTCGACGCCCTTGCCGACGCCGGCGAGCAGCACGCGGTAGTCGACCTCGTAGGCCTTGGCGAAGTCGCGCACCGCCTCGCGGCTGTCGGCGTCCTCGACGGCCAGCCCGACGATGACCAGGCCCTTGCCCTTGTACCTGGCGTGCATCTCGACGAGGTCGGGGATTTCCTTGCGGCACGGGCCGCACCAGCGCGCCCAGAAGTTGATCACCAGCGGCTTGCCGCGCAGCGTCTCGAGCGCGACCGGCTTGTTGTCGGCGTCGACGGCGGCGGCGGCGAACAGCGGCGCCGCCGAGGGCAGCTCGGCCAGCGCCGGCAGCGGCAGCAGCAGTGCGAGGGAAAGGAGCAGACGGCGCGATAGCATCATGGCAGGTCGCTCTTCTTGAAGGTGAAGAAGCCGATCGCGGCGGCGAGCGTGCCGAGCGCGACCGGGTAGGCGAGCGCGTAGGCCTTGAAGCCGGCGACGCCGAAGAGGTCGAGGATGACGTAGGCCGACGGGCCGAGCACGATCAGCTGCGGGTCGAACAGCGCCAGCGCGGCGGTGCGGAAGACCTGCAGCGGGTTGGCCAGCGCCAGCGTGACCGCGAGTTCCGGCGAGACGCGGCCCTGGATCATCACGCCGAGCAGGATCAGGTCGAGGAACAGCAGCATCGCCAGCCAGACCATGAAGGCCGAGCCCTGCGCGACGTCGGTCGAGCGCGCCAGCGTGGACACCAGCATGCCGATGCCGAGGAAGCACCAGCCCATCGCCGCGAGCAGCCCGGTGTAGTAGACGAACATGCCCCACGGCACCTCGATCCCCTGCACCAGCGCCCACAGCACGGCGCCCGCCATGGCGACGAAGACCGGCAGGAAGATGGTCACGTAGCGGCCGACGATCTTGCCCCAGAACCACGCAGCGAGGCCGACCGGCAAGGAGAGCAGGTATTCGAAGACGCCCGCCTCGCGGTCGCCGGCGACCGAGCGGACGGTGGTGATCAGCACGAAGATCGGCAGGATCGCCATCGTCAGCTGGATATAGGTGACCAGCAGCCGGGACAGGCCGATGAAGCCGAGCACGCGCGATTCGGTCAGGCCGAAGGCGAAGAGCAGCGCGACGATGCCGCCGAAGACGACGCTGTAGATCAGGAACCAGCGCGCCCTGAGCGATTCGACGATGTCCAGTTTGGCGGTGAGCCAGAGGTGTTTCATGCGGTTGATCCTGTCTCTGTTCCGCGGCTACTTGCCCTTGGCCAGCACCGCCTTGCGCGCCTCGGCGAACGGCACGGCGGCGGCCGCGCCGGCGGCGACGGCAACGAAGCCGTAACCCATCGGCGAATGCTTGCCGCCGAGATAGGCAGCCTGGCGCGCGTCGAGCCACTTGCTGCCGGCCGGTTCGGCGCGCGCGTCGACGGCCCAGAATTCGATCTCGGCATCGCTGAAGGTCTGGTGCTCTTTCCAGACGACGGCGCAGCCGAAGTCGTCGAACTTGTGCACCTTCTTCATCGGGTCGCGAATCTGGACGGCGTAGGGACGCTCGCTGATCACCATGCTGCAGCGCTCGCAGGTGTCGCGGTCCCACTTGATCTCGGCGGGGCCGGTCAGCGGCTCGCTGCTGCAGCCGGCGAGAAGGGTGCCCAGATACGGGCCGGCGGCGAGCGCCGGCAGCGCGGCGACGAATTTCCGTCGGGCTATGCTCATTGCAGCACCAGGTCGTCGGGAATCTCGGCCATCTCGATGCGCGCGACGAGGCCGACGTAGCGCGAGATCATGCCGAGGAAGCGCAGGCGGTCCGGCCCGGGCACCTGGCCGTGCCAGTCGATGCCGTCGCGGCGGTCGGCGAAGGACCAGCCGGCGAGCGCCTTGGCGATCGCGGCGTCGGCGCGGGTCAGCGACAGGTGCACGTTGTACATCGAGGCCAGCCCGGTGTCGTCGGCGACGCGGTCGTCGAGGACGACCCTGCCCATGTCCATCTCGATCACGCGATTGACCAGCGGCGCCACCTCGTCGAGGCGGTGGCTGGAGATCAGCATCGTCGTGTCCTCGAGCCGCTCGGCGAGGAGCTGGAAGAAGATGTGGCGCGCCTCCGGGTCGAGGTTGGCGGCCGGCTCGTCCATCACCAGCACCTTCGCGTCGCGGCCCAGTGCAACGGCGATCAGGAGCTTCTGCTTCATGCCGCCGGACAGGCGGTTGAACGGGCGGGCGAGGATGTCCTGCATGTCGAGGCCGAGGCGCGCGGCGATCTCGTGCATGCGCCGGGGGTCGGTGCCGCACAGCGAAGCGGCGAAGTCGACCAGCTGGCCGACCGGCATCTTCAAGGGCGGCGGCAGCTGCGGCACGAAGCCGATCTTGCCGAGCACCGCGGTGCGCTCGCGGCGCGGGCTGCCGCCGGCGATCGTGACCTCGCCGCCGTGCGTGTATTCGCCGAGCAGGCAGCGGATCAGCGTGGTCTTGCCGGCGCCGTTGGAACCGATCAGCGCGATGCGCTCGCCCAGTTCGATGCCGAGGTCAATGCCGTCGAGCACGCGGTGGCGCTTGAAGAGCTTGGTGACGCCTTGGAAACGGATCATGGCTTGTTCGTTCAGTAAGGCCGCGACGCTCAGAGCATGCGGCTGAGGCCCTTGACGTCGAACTGCAGCGCGCCCGAGGGGCAGACGTCCACGCACAGGCCGCAGCGCGTGCAGTCCGGGCCGACCGGCACTTCGGTGTGCTCGGCGCGGCCCTTGACCACCATGTCGAGCACGTGCGGGACGAGGCAGACCTTCTTGCAGTCGCCCTCGTGGAAGCAGTGCTCGAGGCGGTACATGACGCGCACCGGCGAAAGGGTGCCCACCATACCATAGGTCAGTCCGATCGGGCAGACGTAGCGGCACCAGGCGCGGCGCGAGTAGAAGACCTCGAACATCAGCAGCAGCAGGACCCAGCCGAGCGCCAGCGACGGGCCGTAGATCAGCGCCCGCGACAGGATGCCGGTCGGCGACAGCGTCTCGAAGAGGGTGTAGCCGGTGACCAGTGCCAGCGCCGAGAAGAGCAGCCAGAACAGCGTGCGCGCGCCGCGGTGGAACTGGTGGTCGCTGACCAGCTTCTTGTCGACCAGCTTCAGGTGCAGCCACTCGAACCATTCGGCGACCAGGTGGTAGGGGCAGACCCAGGAGCAGAACGAGCGGCCGCCGAGCAGCACCCACAGGAAGAACACCGTCGCCGTGCCGATGAACAGGTTCACGATGATGTGCTTGTGCGCGAGCATCACCTGCAGCGCGGAATTGAGGTCGATCAGGTGGAAGCCGGCGAAGCGCGAGGCGGTCAGCGCGCCTTCGAGCAGCTGGATGTCGAGCCAGAAGGAGAAGGTGAACAAGAGGTTGCAGAAGAGCAGCACCGCCCAGCGGCGGTTGCGCCACTTGTGCGAGACGACGCCGTGCTGGCGCGCGTGCTCCTTCATCGCCAGGAAGTCTTCCTTGTTCACGCGCTTCATGGCGTGCCACTCGCGCGCTTCCGGGCTGATCACGGCCGGCTTCTGCGGCTCGGCGCCGAGCATCACCCGGATGCGTTCGCTCATCGAGGCCATCTCAGGCTTTCCATTCCTGGCGCTCGTCGACGACGATCGCCGCCGGCTCGACCGGGCAGATCATCTCGCAGACGCCGCAGCCGACGCATTGTTCGAGCACCACCGGGCGATGGCGCTTGCTGCCGTCCGCGCCGGTGAATTCCTCGAGCTTGATCGCGTCCTGGATCGGGCATTCGCTGACGCAGAGGTCGCAGACCGCGCGCTCGTAGGGATGGTCCCTGACCGGCACCGGCTTCCAGCGGTCGACCTCCATGTAGCGCATCGTGCCCTTGAAGTTCGCGCCGCGCGCCTGCCCCTTGAAGCCCTTGCCCTGCACCGCGAGGCAGGCCTCGGGATGCGCCAGGCGGGCGACGCCGATGCGCTCCTTGAGGTTCAGCGTCGGCTCGGCGTCCTTGGCCTTGGCCTTCAGCACCGGATCGCGGGACAGCTTCATGCCGGCGCGCTTCTGCGCGAATTCCGGCTTCTTGTAGGTCAGCGCGCCGGTCGGGCAGGCGAGGATGCACTGCACCGCGTCGCACGAGAAGTCGCAGGCCTGGTTGCGCGCGTCGATGTAGGGGACGCCGATGCCGAAGCCCTCGTCGAGATCGCCGAGCTTGATCGCCGCCACCGGGCAGACCTGCACGCACTGCCCGCACTTGATGCAGGAGGACAGGAAGTCGTGCTCCTCGAGCGCGCCGGGCGGGCGCAGCCGCGTCTTCTGCGCGCTCGCCACCGGAATCCAGCCAGCCAGCGAGACGCCGACGACGCCGCAGGCGAGCGCGGCGGTACGGATGAAGCGGCGCCGAGCCGCCTCCTTCCTGACCGGCGCTTTCGGCCGCTGCGCGCCGGGCGGCGGCTGCAGTTCCTCGTCGTCGCTGCGTTCGGGCAGCTCGCTCATGATTTGGCTCCGGCCGGCTTGTTGAAGATCGGCGCCTCGTCGCGCAGGATCAGCGTCGGCGTCGAGAACGGCGCCAGCCGCTCGAGGAAGTCGAGCGACTCGAGCACCGGCGAGTTGCGGAAGAAGCGCGCCGCGGGGAATTCCATCCAGATCTGGTCGGCGTAGGCGTAGTGCTCGTGCGCGCGGTCGCCGACATTGTCGCGGTTGCGGTCGAAGCCCTGGTAGTCGTCCCAGTAGTTGCCGCGCCAGCGGTTGCTCATCGCGCCGGCGGCGCCGTCGACGGCGACGTGGCTCATGTTGCCCTCGAAGCTGTTGCCCTCGATGACGTGCCCTTCGCGGTCGGAAACGAAGCGGATGCCGATGACGTTGAAGGCGATGCGGTTGTTGCGGATGACCAGCGTGCTGCCCGGCTCGAACGGCGAGATGTCGCTGGTGATGCCGGTGCCGCAGTAGATGATCTCGTTGCCCTCGACGACGACGTCGGAGGCTTCCTTGAAGCCGATCGCCATGCCGGTGGCGCCGGTGGCGTGCGAGAAGACGTTGTTGCGGATGGCGCCGCCGCCGGAGTACATGACGTAGACGCCGACGGCGTTGTCGTAGAAGCGGTTGCCCTCGACGATGTTGCGCGCGGCGAACATGAAGTGGATCGAGTAGCGGCTGCGGCGGCCGACGTTGTTCAGGTAGAGGTTGTCGTTCGAGTAC
The DNA here is from genome assembly GCF_016858125.1 of Azospira restricta. Lineage (NCBI taxonomy): Bacteria > Pseudomonadati > Pseudomonadota > Betaproteobacteria > Rhodocyclales > Rhodocyclaceae > Azospira > Azospira restricta. The sequence goes on along the minus strand of NZ_CP064781.1, from coordinate 1,700,328 downwards.
CAGGCGACCATGTCGCGCGAATCGACGATCTGGTTGCCCTCGATGCGGTTGTTGCTGCTGTACCAGAGGCGCAGCGCATCGCCGCGGGTACCGAGGTCGAAGGGTTTCGAGGAGATGCGGTTGTCGCGGACGACGTTGCCGTTGGCGAGCTTCAAGTCGATGCCGAACAGGCAGTTGTCGATCGTCACCCGCTCGACCGTGTTGTTGTGCTTGCGCAGGTTGAGACAGGCGTCGTCGCTGTCGTGCGAGGCGCCGGAGTTGGTCAGGCGGATGTCGCGCAGCGTCGATTCGCCGCCTTCCATGACCAGCACCGTGCCCTTGCCGCCGCCGTCGATGACGACGCCGTTGCCGCCGTCGATGGTGAGCGGCTTGTCGATCACCACCGGGCCGGCGTAGGTGCCGGCCGGCGGCTTCAGCACCGAACCGGCGGGAGCGCGGTCGACCAGGTCCTGGAACCAGGGGATGTCACCGCGGTGGGGCGCCGCCGGACGCGGCGTCGCCTGGTCGGCGCTGCCCCAGTTGGCGGGCTGGCCCATGCCCTGCCCACCCCGGACCGGCGCCGGGTCATCGTCGATCAGCGCGGCGCCGGCGGCGACGCCGGCAGCCAGCGACAGCGCGAGGGCGGCACCGCGCAGGGAAAGCGAGGGAAGCGAGGCGGCGAATTTCATGGAGCCGTGCGGAGGTCGAAAGGCCCGTATTCTATTCGACCGCGCCCTCCCGGATCTGCTTGCGGCGGATCAGCACGGCGAAGAGCAGCGCGAGCATCGCCAGCACCAGCAGGCCGTAGCCCCAGTACGGGTAGGAGAAGGTCGAGAACTGCGCGACCTTGCCTTCGCCGAACACCGTCGGCATGAACGGCTTCACCGTGAACGCGCCCCAGGGGTGCAGGTTGTGGCCGAAGAACCACAGCCAGCCGGCGTAGGTGACGACGAAGAAGACCGGCAGCATGGCCGGCACCAGCGCCAGCAGCAGCGTGAACTGGCGCAGCTTGGCGACGCCGGCGACGACGACCAGCATGGCGACGATCAGGCCGGCGATCACCAGGTGCGTGATGTTGCGCACGTTGTCGCCCCAGACGGCGATCTTCTCCGGCTCCTTGAAGAAGGTGCCGGTTTCCTTGACGTAGTCGGCGACGTGCTTGTCCAGCGCGCCCATGCCGTACTGGTTGACCAGCATCCAGGCGGCGACCGCGGTGAAGCCGGCGGCGAGCAGCGCGAGGCGCGGCTTCTTCTTCGGGATCGCGAAGGCGAGCAGCATCACCGCGAAGAAGGCGAAGAAGAACTTGGCCAGCGGCTTCTCGACCGGCGCCCCGGTGGCGATCGGGAACATGCCGACGTAGTGGTTGATGGTGTTCATTTCGTGCACGCAGTCGAGGCCCTGCGCGCCCTTGTTGACGTCCTGCTTGGCGTCGGTGATCGGGTTGTAGCGCTCGGTGGTGTGGTCGATGTCCTTCTCGATGATCTCGGTCGCCATCCGCGAGCCCTTGGCCGCGGCCTTGCAGCCGTTGTAGACGCCGTCGAAGTGGAAGTGGATGCGGATGCCGTCGGGGAAGGCGTCCTGCGGGTAGTTCGGCGCGGTCAGCGAGACCCACCAGATCGGCGAGAAGTAGGCGGCGACGATCATCGCCAGCGCGAAGAGCGAGAGGGCGGCGACGATCAGGTTCTGTTTGTTGGGTGCTGCGCTCATGGTGCTGTCCTCGTTGCGTTGCTGCCGGGTGCAGGGACTGCGGCCATCGGTCGGGCCGGCTTGGGGGAACCTGCAGGAGCGCGCTGCCTGCGGTCGCGCTCACAGCATATGCTTAATTGCTGATACAGCCTCGGGAGTAAAGCCCGCCATCCGGGAATGGCGGGCTTTCCGTGTGCCGCAGGCGGAACTTACTTCTTCTTCGCCGGCGCGGCGGCCTTCGGCTTGCACATCGAGCCCGGCATCGTCAGGCTGGCCTGGTAGGCGGAGATCGCCACCAGCTGCTCGTTGGTGTAGGGCTTGATGACCTTGACCATGTCCGGGTTGGCGTTGCGGCGATGCCCGTCGCGGATCTCGGTCATCTGGCGCAGCAGGTACTTGTAGTGCTGGCCGGCGATCACCGGGTAGAACTTCTCCTTGTTGCCCTCGCCGTTCTTGCCGTGGCACTCGAGGCACTGCTTCTCGTAGAGATCCTTGCCCTTGGCGACCTGCAGCGACGCGTCGGCGCCCTCGTACTTGCCGTGCTCGACCGGGATGCACAGGCCCTCGATGTAGGCGGCGACGTCGGCCAGCTCCTGCGGATCGGTCAGCGTCGCGGCGAACGGGTACATCGTCGGGTTGTCGCGCAGGCCGGCGCGGATGTCGGCCATCTGCTTGATCAGCACGGTGGTGTGCTGGCCGGCGAGCTGCGGGAAGGTGCCGTCGGGACGGCCGGCGCCGGACGGCAGGTGGCAGGCGCCGCAGACCTCGTAGGCTTCCTGGCCGTTCTTCTTGTCGCCCTTCTTCTGCAGCGCCTCGACCTTTTCGCCCTCCTGGGCGTTCCACTTGTAGTCCTTGCCTTCGATGCCTTCCTTCTTCGGCGCCGGCGGCGCGGCATGGGCAATGCCGAGCGCGAAGATCGACAGCGACGCGGCAATGATCAGCTTCTTCATCAGACAACCCCCTGGTTGGTAATTAGTCACGCGGTGCTACGTTAGCAGGCACGACGAATGGTGTATTTGACGTGAATCAACGGGGCGGGCGGAGCGAAGCCCGCCCGCGGCCGGGCTCAGGGCTTGAGCTTCGACAGGTAGTCGGCGATCGCCTTGATCTCCTCGTCGTTGACGAGGTGCATGACGCCTTTCATCGCGGCGGTCTGGCCGTTGTTGCGCGCGCCGCTCTTGATGTCCTTCATCTGCTGCTCGGCGTAGGCGGCGTTCTGCCCGGCCAGCTTCGGATAGTTCGGCATCAGCGGCTTCTTGCCCTCCGGGCCGTGGCAGGCGTTGCAGGTCTTTTCGGTGTACAGCTTGGCGCCGTCGGCGGCGAATGCGGGCACGGCGACGACAGCGGCGAGGGCGGCGAATGCCATCAGTTTTTTCATGGGTATTCCTTTCTCACAAGAAAACGGGGAGCAGACTAGCGCTGCTCCCCGCGGGTTGGCCTTGCTTCAGATCAAGTCGGTCTTACTTGACCTTCTTGGCGCCGTTCTGCTCCAGGTAGGTCTTCGCGCGCAGACCGAGGTCGGCGGCCTTGACCTGGTACTGCCAGACCTGCTCGGCCCACAGGGTCGCCTGGTTCCAGTCCTTCTTCTTGGCGGCTTCCTCGTGCTTCTGCTTGGCGTCCTTGATCTTGTTCAGCTGGTCGGTGGCGTCGTCCACCATCGCCACGACATCCGGGAAGTCCTTGAAGTTGACGCTGGTGATGTAGCCGACGACCTGGTCGATGACGGCCTGCGTGTCGGCGACCTTCTTCAGCTGCTTCTTGTAGTCGTCTTCCGAATAGACGGCCTTCTCGGCACCGGCGGTCTTGGTCGGCTTCCAGCCCTTCGGCTTGACCAGCAGGTAGCCCTGCATCTCGAGGTGCAGCGCCGAGCAGAACTCCGTGCAGTAGTACGGATAGACGCCTTCCTTGTCGGCCTTGAACTTGACGGTGACCGTCTTGCCCGGCTCGACCGAGGCATGCACGTTGTAGGTCGACACGGTGAAGCCGTGCGTCTCGTCCTGGGCGCGCTCGAGGTTGGTCAGGTGCACCGTGACTTCGTCGCCGACGTCCGCCTCGATCGTTTCCGGCGTGATGTGCGAGCGGATCAGCGTGCCGTAGACCGTGATCTTGTTGCCCTTCTTCTCGGTGCGCTCCTCACCCGCGCGGACCATGCCCGGATGCGGCTTGTCGGTGCGCGAGTCGGTGCCGACCTTGTAGCGGACGCCCGGCTTCAGCTTGCTGGCCTCGATGGCGACGGCGTAGTGCGGCTCGCCGAGCGGCAGCGGCATGTCGTAGAGGAGCTGCATCTTGTCGTTGCTGATGTCGATCAGCTGGTGGTTCTGCGGATGCAGCGGGCCGACCGGGACGAAGCGGTCGATCGCCAGCTTGTTCAGCGCGACCAGGTAGCGGCCCTTCGGATCGACCGAGTCACCTTCCATCGCCATCAGGTGGCCGATGTTGTAGTGCACCGAGATCTTGTCGAGGACCTTGCCTTCGCAGTAGTTCCACTTGACGACCTGCGAGTCGACGTAGAGCGAGGTGTAGGCCACGCACTGCTTGGCGTCGTACTGGGTGTGCAGCGGGCCGAGGCCGAGCTGGACCTGCGCGTGCAGCGCATCCTTCATGCCGATCACCGGGATGCCGTACGGGTCCTTGGACTCGAACTTGCCGGCCTGGATCGCGGCCTGGATCTTCTCGAACGAGTAGACCGAGACGTGCGTGTCGAGCTTGCCGGAGACGGTGATGAACTTGCCGTCCGGGGTGACGTCGACGCCGTGCGGCGACTTCGGCTCGGGAACGAGGAAGAGGATGCCTTCCTTGATCGAGACTTCCATCGGCAGCACGTTGTGGCCGTTGATCTTCTTCGCCTTGCCGGCGGCGACCAGCTCGGCGGCCTTCTTCCAGTTCACGACGTGCAGGTAGTCGGTGTCCTTCGCCGAGCAGCCGGCTTCGTACGGCGGACGGCCCTTCTCGATGCCGCCGACGTAGCGCTCGGTGCAGAACGAGTTGGTGAACGACCAGCCGTTCGACGGGCCCTTGCCGGCGTCGGACAGGTCCTGCGAGTACGGCGGCAGTTCGAGCGAGAACGACTGCTTCGGATCGAGGCGGCCTTCCTTGCGGTCGAACTTCCAGTAGGTGACGCCGCCGCGGTACTTCTCGTTGAACTCCTCGAGCGGCTCGAACTTCTTGTTGGCCAGCGGCGACGCATACTGCGCGGCCTCGATGACGTATTCGGTGTTCGGCGTGACGAAGGCGCCGCCGTGCTCGGACTTGTAGATCGGGTTGACCACGATCTGCTTGGTCTCGAAGTCGCGCAGGTCGATCACGGCGAGGCGCGGGTTGGCCTTGTCGTTGATGAACAGGAACTGGCCGTCGTACTTGCCGTCGGTTTCCGAGATCGCCGGGTGGTGCGTGTCGCCCCAGGTGATTTCCTTGCCGTCGATCTTGCCCTGGTCGAGGACGGCCTTGGAGTTGGCGTCGAAGCCGTAGCCCTGCCAGGGTTCCGGCGTGAACACGCCGATGTACTTGAGGATGCGCATCGACGGGATGCCATACACGATCACCTGACCCGACTGGCCGCCGGAGCTGAAGACGACGAATTCGTCGCGCTTGCCGGTCGGAACGTAGGTCTTGGCCGCCGCGAGCAGATCCTGCTGCGACAGGTTGCGGCGCTTCATCACGTCCTGCAGGGATTCTGCAGAGTACGCGGCGCCGGACGCTGCGAAGCCGACGCCAGCTGCGAGCAGCATGGATACGGCTTGCTTCATACGGGTCTTCATCATTGTTGACTCTCCCATCTTATTGGTAGGGCTTGCTGGCCGGATTGCCATAGGCGGCGGAGGCTCCTGCGGCAATATGTCGCACATGATCCGGATTGGGAGATACCCACACTTTGATTCAGGTCAAGTTTGACGGCCAAACAAGACAACAGAATGCCGACTGGACGCGCTGCACTACAATGACCAGCCAATCCCGGCCGCAGCACCGCGAACCGCCCCTCCGCCGCCCCAGATGAACGACACCGCCCCTTCCGCAAGACCCGCCCGCAGCAAGCTGCTCGTCGACCTGCTCGTGCTCGCCGCACTCGCGGGACTGGGCTTCGCCGGCTACCGGCTGGCGCCGCTGCTGACGCCGAAGAGCGACGTCGCGCTGCCGCTGTCGGACTGCGACCTCGGCAAGACGCCGTGCGCGATCGAACTGCCCGGCGGCGGCCGCGTCGAGGTGGCGATCGATCCGCGCCCGATCCCGGCGCTGAAGCCGCTGAAGCTGCTGGCGGTGAGCAGCGGCAGCGAGGTGCGCAAGGTGGAGATCGACTTCGCCGGCGTCGACATGAAGATGGGATTCAACCGGCCGCAGCTGCAGCCGATGGGCGACGGCCGCTTCGTCGGCCAGGCCAACCTGCCGGTGTGCATCACCGGCAGGATGCAGTGGGAAGCGACGGTGATCGTGGAAACGGCGGGGGCGCTGGTCGCCGCGCCGTTCCGCTTCGAGATCGAGGGCTAGCGGGCGCCGGCCGCCCGGCCTTCAGCGCAGCGGGAAGAGGCGCATCCCCTCGCGCTCGGTGCGCCAGAAGGCGAACAGTTCGCCGCCGCGGTGCAGCGCGCGCGGCTGGTCGGAGGCACCTTCGCTGACGGCCAGTTCGAGCGGACGGAAGCTGGCGCCGCCGTCCGCCGAGATCTCGGCCCGCAAGCGCGTCCGCTCGCCGTCGAACTCCTTCCAGACGATGCCGACCTGCGTGCCGGCGACGGCGAGGTCGGCATGCGCGGCACCGGCGCCGCCGACGCGGCGCTGCCCGGACACCGCCGCCTCCCCGGCTGCCGGCAGGCGGCCGTAGGACACCTGGCCTTCGCCGTCGATCTGGTTGAACCACACCGCGTGCCGCCGGCCGGCGGCATCGACCGCCAGCGACGGGCCGTGGTGCGGGCAGCCGTCGAGCCGCCAGCGGTCGAAGGTGACCCGCTGCGGCGACGGCGTGCCGGCGGCGAGCCGGACCAGCGCGTGGTCGCGCTCGTTCGGGGCGAAGACGTGCCGCCACATGAACAGCGGCGTCCCGTCGCGGTCGACGGCGGCGGCGATGCGGCAGCACTCGCACGAATGGTCGGCCAGCTTCGTCTCCGGCTGGAAGCTCTTCCCGCCGTCGGCCGAGACCGCCGCGTAGACCGCGGCGCCGCGGTAGGCGGTGGCGGCGGCCTTCGCCGCCTCCAGGTCGCGCTTGTCGATCCAGGCGACGACGACCCGGCCGTCGGGGACAACCAGCAGCGACTCGAAGCGGTGCGTGATCTCGGCGCGGTCGCGATGGACGGAGATCGGTGGCAAGAACGTATCGCCGTCGGCGGCGCGGGCGAGGCGGATTTCGCCGCTGTAGGGTTTGCCCAGCGGCCGCGTCCACGACACCAGCAGCGCGCCGTCGGCGGCGAACGCCAGCTTCGGGCGGCCCTCGCCGTCGGCGGCGATCGCTTCCGGCTGCGCATTGACGAGCGCCGGCGCCGACCAGCTGGCGCCCTCGTCGGCGCTGCGGTAGAGGACGACGTGTTCGCCCTGTTTCGCCACTGCGTACAGCGTGCCGTCCGGCGCGAATGCCGCGGAGGTGCCGAGCTCGGGGCGCGCCGCCTTCTTCATCGCCGGCATCGCGTCGGCGGCAGCCGCTGCTGCTGGCAGCAGCGCCGCCGCCAGCAGCGCGGCGAGCAGACGCCGGCCGCGCTCACAGATCGAAACGGACTTCGGCATGGTAGGTGCGCTGCGGATAGGGGTGGAAGGCGTAGTGCTTGTCGTTGCCCAGGTTGTCGACGCCGACAGCGGCGGCGACCTGCCTGGCGATGCGGTAGCTGAGCTTGGCGTCGACGGTGAGGAACTTGCTGTTGCCGCCGTACCGGTCGGCATGGGTGTCGGAGTTGTTCGTGTTGTTGTACTGCGTGCCGCTGTACTTGACGCCGACGAAGCCGGTCCACTTCTCGTCGAAATGGTAGCTGGCGAACAGCGTCGCGCGCCAGTCGGGGACGCGGATCATGCGTTTTCCGACCGAGGCCGGATCGCGGTCGTTTTCGAGGACGCGCGAATGCACGTAGGTGACGCTGCCGCCGAGATCGAGCCCGCGCAGCACGCCCGGCGCCTGGTAGGCGAGCTCGACGCCGCGCGCGCGCAGCTTGTCGACGTTCTGGTTGCGCGTCGTGTTGGTGTAGTCGGTGAAGCTGTACAGCGCGTCGCGGATCGTTTCCTGGAACCACGCCGCGCGCAGGCTGCCGCCGAGCGCGCTGCCTTCGGCGGCGAGCTCGCTGGCGACGATCTTCTCCGGCTGCAGCGACGGATCGCTGATGCGCGTCGTCGCACCCTGCTTTTCGGTCTGGAACAGCTCGGTCACCGTCGGAAAGCGGTAGGCCTTGCCGAACGAAGCGCGCAGCAGCCAGTCGCCGGAGAGGTCGTAGGCCAGCGACAGCTTGGGCGAGGTGGCCTTCTCCTCGCGCTCGGCGAAGCGGTTGTTGCCGAGCGCCGTCGAATAGATGCTGCCGTCGACGGCCTGCCAGCGTTCCTGGCGGACGCCCGCGGTGAGCAGCCAGCGCGGCGCGAACTTCCACTCGTCCTGGACATAGACGGCGTCGGTCTGCGTCCTGCCTTCGTTGCGGCCGGTGAGCGTCGTCCGCGTGTCCTCGTCTCGCCAGCTGGTCGCGTTGTACGTCCGGCTCAGGTACTCGTAATCGTCGCGGTGGACGCCGAAGGTCACGGTGTGTCCGGCCTGGCCGCGCTGCGGCTTCCATACCGCGCGCAGGTCGAGGTTGCGCCAACCGGTGCCGTCGCCTAGGGTCACCGACCCGCCGGCGGAGGTCGCGCTGCTGGCGGAACGCGAGACGTCGGTCGGCGTGCGGTAGATCGAGCCCGCGGCTTCGAGGCGCCAGTCGGGCGAGAGCTGGCTGTCGAAGCTGACGCCGTAGAGGCGGTTCACGGTGTCGCTGCTGCCGGGCGCGAAATGCGCAGCGCTCAGCTTGTAGCGGACGCCGTCGACGAGGATGTTGCCGCTGCTGACCGCGGCACCGGTCGCCGCGTTGCGCAGGTAGTTGTCGACCGAGGTGGCGGAATCGTTGCGCCATTCGGCGAGCGTCAGCGCCAGCCGGGTATCGCGGCTGAAATCGTAGGCCAGGCGCAGCTTGCCGACGTCCTGGATCGTGTGGTCCATGCCGTAGGCGCTGACGATCACGCGGTCGGCGCCGGTCGGGTCCTTGTCGCGGTGGTAGCCGGTGACCGCGGTGCCGCCGACGCCGGGATCGCGCGTCGCGGTGCCGAAGCTCATCGGCTGCCCCTTGCTGTCGAGGTGGTTGCCGAACAGAGAGACGGTCAGATTACCGAAGCGGGCGCCGGCGCTGGCCTGCTCCTGATGGCCGTCGAAGGTCTCGTCGGTGCCGTAGAGCTTGAAGTGCGAGCGGAAGGCCTGCGCGCGCGCGTGCAGCTCGGGCTGCTGCGGCCGCTTCGTCGTCATCAGGATCGTCGCGCCGGCGGAGTTTCCCGGCAGCGTTGCCGAGTACGGCCCGTAGAGGACGTTGACGGTGTCGATTTCCTCGGTGCCGACGATGTTCCAGCGCGGCGCGAAGCCCCAGCTGTTGCCGAGCAGGTTCGACAGCAGCAGGCCGTCGGCATAGACCAGCGAACGTGCGCTCTGCACGGTGCCGGCGGTGCGCGAGGCGACGATCGCGTTGCGGTCGCCGATGAAGCGCTTGCGGATCTGCAGGCTGGGCAGGTACTTCACCGCATCCTCGACGTTGACCGCGTTGAATTCGCGCACCTGCTCGCCGCTCACCTCGGCCTGCGGCGCCGGGCTGCCGGCGGCCACCGTCGGCCGGGTATTCTCGATCGTGATCTCGGACAGCTCACGCTCGCTGGCGGACGCCGGCACGGCAGGAAGCGACAGCGCGGCGAGGATGAGGGCGAGCGGCCGCAGGCCGCCGGGAGGGTTTTGATTCATGCTCTTCTCGTTTCTTTCGGTTGATTCGGTTGTTGCCGGCGCCCGGACTAGCGCGCCGGCTCGGTGACGAAGGCGATCTTCACGATCCCCGCCCGCTGCGCGTCGGCGAGCACTTCGGTGACGCGCTCGTAGCGCGTGCCGCGGTCGGCGCGCAGGTGCAGCTCGGGGTCGCGGCCATTGACCAGCGCCGCGGCGAACACCTCGGGCAGCGCGCTGCGGTGCTGCACGACGCCATCGACGAAGACCTTGCCGTCGCCGTCGATCGCCACCGCGATCAGCCGCGGCCTGTCGTCGAGCTTGGTCGCCGCCACCTGCGGCAGATCGACCGGCACCGCCTGCTGGAACAGCGGCGCGGTGATGATGAAGATGACCAGCAGCACGAGCATCACGTCGACCAGCGGCGTCGTGTTGATCTCGGCCATCGGCTGCGCCGTGCCGCCGCCGTCGAAGGAACCGAAGGACATCGCCGCCTCCTTACGCCGACTTCGCCGAGCGCGCGGCGGCGAGGTCGACCAGCTTGTCGCCGGGGCGGCCGCGCAGGCCGGTGGTCAGGTAGGCGTGCAGGTCGTGCGCGAAACCGTCGAGCCGCGCCAGCGTCAGCCGGTTGGCGCGGGTGAAGGCGTTGTAGGCGAGCACCGCGGGAATGGCGACGAAGAGGCCGGCGGCGGTCATGATCAGCGCCTCGCCGACCGGGCCGGCGACCTTGTCGAGGACCACCTGCGTCGCGCCGGAGAGGCCGACCAGCGCGTGGTAGATGCCCCAGACGGTGCCGAACAGGCCGATGAAGGGCGCGGTCGAGCCGACCGAGGCGAGGAAGGTCAGCCCCGACTCGATCTTGGCCTGCGCCTCGACGATCTGGCAACGCACGGCGCGGGTGACGAATTCGCTCGCCGAGACGCCGGCGCCGATGCCGCGCGCGGCGTGCTGGCGGTGCAGTTCGGCGGCATTGGCGCCGGCGACGGCCAGCCCGGCGAGGACGCCGGTCCGGTCGCCGGCGCGGATCGCGTCGATCGCCGCCGGCAGCGACTCGGCGCCCCAGAAGGCGGCGAGCGCCTTCGCGTGGCAGCGGCGCGCCAGCCACAGCGCATGCAGCTTGCCGGCGATCACCGTCCAGCTGACGAGCGAGAGCGCGAGCAGCACGATCGCGGCGAAATGCGTCACCGCATCGCCCTGCGCCCAGAAGTGCGCCAGTCCGATTTCCATTTTCATGTGCGTTTCCTTTAGTGGCTCAAGGTGAAGTTCAGCGGCACCAGCACCGACGATTCGATGGCCTGTTCGCCCTGGCGGGCGGGGACGAAGCGCCAGCCTTCGACGGCGCGCTTCGCCGCGTCGTCGAGGCGGGGGAAGCCGCTCGACTGCCTGATCTCGACCGCCAGCGGCCGGCCGTCGCGGCTGACCGCGACGCGCAGCACGACCTTGCCCTCCTCGCCCTGGCGGCGGGACAGCGGCGGATAGACGGGCTTCGGGTTCTGCAGGTAATCGGCGTCGAAGCGGGCCGCGGTGATCGGCTGCGGCGCCGGCGCGGCCACCGGCGCCGCGGCGACCGGTTCCGGCTGCGGGGCGACGGCGAAGCTTGCCGGCGCGGCCGGCGCGCTTGCCGCCGCGGCGAGCACCGGCGGCGGCGCGATCGGCTTCGGCGCGGCCTTGGGCGGCAGCGGCTTCGGCGGTTCGACCCGGGCCGGCGTCGGCGGCGCCGGCTCGATCAGGCGCACGGCGAGCGCCTGCACCGGCGCCGGCAGGTCCGGGCGCAGCGCCGCGGCGGCGAGCACCGCCAGCAGCAGCGCGTGCAGCGCGAGCACCGCCGTCGCGGCGGCGCCTCGCCGCCAGCCGGCGGCCGGCGGCGCCGGCGGCGCGTAGTAGGCAGGCGCCGCGACGCGCTCGGCCGCAGCGCTCACCGCACGTGCTCCGCAATCCAGCGTGCCAGGCGCTCGGGCGGCACCAGGCCCGACACCGCCTCGACCCTGTGCTGGCGGTCGAAGAACAGCGTACGCGGCAGCTCGCCGTACCAGCGGCGGTCGATCTCGAAGCGCAGGCGCTCCGGTGCCGGATCGGCGAACACCCACTGCGGCACCGCCGCCAGCCCGAAGCGCTGCGCGAGTTCGCGCACGCGCGGCGACTCGTCGGCGTCGTCGGTCGACACCAGCACGACGTCGAGCGCCGGGTTCGCCTGCTTCAGGCGAGCGAGGGTCTTCAGCTCCTCCGGGCAGTGCGTGCACGAGACCGACCACAGCGCGAGGATGAAGGGCTTGCCCTGGCGCTCGGCGACGATCTTCTGCAGCGTGCCGGCGACGAAGGGGCGGACGGGCTGCTCGGCGGCGCCCGCGCCGAGCGACAGGAGCATGCCGGAGAGGAAGAGGACGAGGGCTCGCGAGAGCCGGGCCGGATAGTGTCGAAGCATCGCCGATACGCGCCAGAAAGTTCGCCGAGAGAAATCAGGAACGGATTCTAGTGCGCGCAAAAGCCGCGCCCCTGCGACATATCGACGCAGATTCGCGGTTTGTCGGCGGGCAAATTTGACGACCGTCAAATCCGCGGAAAATAGTTCCCGCGGCGCTGCGATCGGAAGGAAAAAAACCGCCGCCGTGCCTCAGCAATGCGCTTCGCGCATTACGAAACAGCGCGCTTGGGGGGCGGGTTTTGGCGCAGGCTGGATCAGCGCGCGGTCACTGCTCGGGGAAGCCCTCGATCAGCCGGTCGACGATCCATTCCGCCTCCGGCTCGCTGAGGAAGCGGTGCCACGGCGGCATCGGCGTGCCCGGGCGGCCGCCGACGATGGTGGCGACCAGCGCCGCCTTCGGCACGTCGCGCGCCTTCAGCGCCGCGGCGGTGAGCGCCGGGCCGAGGCCGCCGTTCAGCGTCATGCCGTGGCAGGAACCGCAGTCCTGGCGGACCATGCGCACCAGCTCGCGGGCGCGCTCGGGCGTCGGCTCGGCGGCCGGCACCGCGGCGGCGCCGACCGACAGCGCCGCCAGGAAAACACAAACGACTCGCTTCATCTGCTTCCGTCACTCGACGATCACGCGCCCGGTCATTTCCGGGTGCGGACCGCACACATAGGGGTGCTCGCCCTGGGTTTCGAATTTCATCTGCCAGCTCTCGTCCGGGAACATCGGCTCGGATTCGGGGAGTCCCCGCTCCTTGAACCACACGGTGTGGTAGCCGCGCTTCTCGTAACTCTTCCAGACCACCGTGTCGCCGGCTTTGATCTTGATCTCCTCCGGCACGAACTTGTACTTCTCGATGCGGACTTCGACCGTTTCGGCGGTCGCGGTCCCGAACGGAAGCGCGAACAGCAGGGCGATCGACAGCCGGCGCATGGTCGTTCCTTTCACTCGGGTGGAATGATCCTTCGACCGGGAATTATAGGGGCTTGTTCAAATAAAAAACCGGGAGCCGAAGCTCCCGGTTTTCGGGGGTGCAGTCGAACGCTGCGAACGACCCGACGATCAGTAGATGTCGTGCTGGGTGTTGTAGACGTTGAACTTGCCGGTCGGCGTGACGAGGCGCTTGTCCTTGATCACGGTCTTGACCTTGCGGGTCTTGTCGTCCATCACGACGATCGCCGACGGCTCGGTCTTGTTGCCGGTCCAGACGGAGAACCAGATCTCGTCGCCGTCCTTGTTGTACTCGCCATGCACGACGCGCTGCAGACCCTTGGTCTTGCCCAGGTTGGCAGCGGCGGCGATGTCGATCACTTCCGGCTTCGGATCGGGGTTGGCGAGGTCGGCGATGGTGTACACCGTGACCGAGCCGGCCAGCTTGGGATCCGGGTTCAGCGGGGCATCCGCCCAGATGTTCTTGGACTTCGGATGCGACTTGACGAACAGCGAGTTCGCGCCGTGGTTCTTCACTTCCTGAACGACCTTCCAGGCGTAGTCCTTGTTGCCTTCCGGATCGGTACCGATGAAGGTGATCACGTCGGCGCCGAGGTGCGAGGTCGCCCAGACCTTGCCGTACTTCGGATGGTTGATGTTGGCGCCACGGCCCGGGTGCGGGATCTTGGCGGTGTCAACCAGCGCGGCGAGCTTGCCGGTCTTGGTGTCGACCGCGGCGATCTTGTTCGACGCGTTGGCGGCAACCAGGAAGTAGCGCTTCGACGAATCCCAGCCGCCGTCGTGCAGGAACTTGGCGGAGTTGATCGTCGTTTCCTTCAGGTTGGCGAGGTCCGAGTAGTCAACCAGCTTGATCATGCCGGTTTCCTTGACGTTGACGACCCACTCGGGCTTGTCGTGCGAGGCCACGATCGATGCGACGCGCGGCTCGGGGTGGTATTCGCCATCGACGGTCTGGCCACGGGTCGACACGACCTTCAGCGGCTCGAGCGTTTCGCCATCCAGAACGGCGTAGTGGGGCGGCCAGTAGGCGCCAACGATGGCGTACTTGTCTTCGAAGCCCTTGTACTTCGACGTGTCGATCGAGCGCGCCTCGTAGCCCGACTTCATCGTGGCAACGGTGGTGGGCTTCTCGGTCCACATGTCGATCAGGTCATAGCGACCGTCGCGGCCGATGACGTGCATGTAGCGACCGGAAGCCGAAACGCGGGAGATGTGGACGGCGTAGCCGGTCTTCACGATGCCCCAGATCTGCTTGGTGTCGCCGTCGATCAGCGCCACTTCGCCGGAGTCACGCAGCGTCACCGAGAACACGTTCTCGATGTTCACGTTGTTCATCTTCTTCGTCGGGCGATCCTTGACCGGCACGACCAGCTTCCAGTCGGCCTTCATCTGCTTCAGGCCGTACTCGGGCGGCGCTTCGGCCGGCATTTGCAGATAGGCGGCGAGGTTCGAGATCTGCTTCTTCGACAGGATGTCGTCGAAGTTCGGCATGCCGCCTTCGGTGCCGTAGGAGAGAATCTTTTCCAGGCGGGAGGTGCCGAGCTTGGCGGTGTTGGCCGGCTCCAGGTTCTTGCCGGTGGCGCCCTTGCGCAGCATGCCGTGGCAGCCGGCGCAGCGCTCGAAGTACAGCTTGCCGGCCTCGGCCTTGTCCTCGGCCGACAGGTTCGGCGTCTGGGCGGCGGCGGAGCCGGTGAATGCAGCGGAAACAGCCAGCGGCAGGGCAGCCAGCATCAGGGTGTTGCGTACGAGTTTCTTCATATTTCCTCTCCTCTTATTGAAAAGCGGCGCGCACGGTCGCAATCGGACACCAACGCTGGTCGTAAATGTGCTCCTCTTGATCCCCCCAATCTTTGACTCAAATCAACTATTCTTAGCAAGGTTATTACTAAAGTGCTGGGCATCGAACGCAGCCCCAAACGAAGCCCATTGAACGATTGCACGGCGGGCACTTATCCTTGCGCCCGGCCCTTGCCGCAACCCACGAAGACACCCCATGAACCAGCCCCGTCCCAGTTGCACCCCCGGTACCGTCTATCTCGTCGGCAGCGGCCCCGGCGACCCCGAGCTGATGACCCTGAAGGCCGCCCGCCTGGTCGGCGCCGCCGACGTCATCGTTTATGACCATCTCGGCGCCGAAGGCGTCCTCGACCTCGCCCGCCCCGACGCGGAGAAAATTTATGCCGGCAAGGAGGCCTCGAACCACACGCTGCCGCAGGAAGAGATCAACGACCTGCTGGTCCGCCTGGCCAAGCAGGGCAAGCGCGTCGTCCGCCTGAAGGGTGGCGACCCGTTCATCTTCGGCCGCGGCGGCGAGGAGATCGAGACGCTGGCCGAGAACGGCATTCCGTTCGAGGTCGTCCCCGGCGTCACCGCCGCCTCCGGCTGCGGCTCCTACGCCGGCATTCCGCTGACGCACCGCGACCATTCGCAGATCTGCGTCTTCGCCACCGGCCACCTCAAGGACGGCAGCATCAACCTGGACTGGCACGCGCTGGCACGGCCGGGACAGACCGTCGTCTTCTACATGGGGATCGGTGGCGCCGGCGAGATTTGCCAGCAGCTGATGGCGCACGGCCTGCCGGCCAGCCATCCGGCGGCGGTCGTCCAGCACGGCACCTCGCGCCGCCAGCGCGTCGTCACCGCCGACCTCGGCACGCTCGCCGAACGCATCGCCGAAGCCGGCATCCGGCCGCCGGCGCTGATCATCATCGGCACCGTCGTCAGCCTGCAGAGCAAGCTGGCGTGGTTCAACAAGCACGCCGTCTCAGAGCACCAGACCGAGACCGAGTAGTCCGGCGAAGATAGCCTGCAGGCAGGCCGTCGCCGCCAGCAGCGCGTTGAAGCCGGGCCCCGGCGGCTCGCCGCGGAAGCGGCGGCACAGACGGAACGCCGGCAGCACCGCCAGGCCGGGCAGCGCCAGCCAGGCGCCGCGGCCGCTCAGTGCCGCCAGCAGCGGCAGCAGCAGGAAAGGCAGCGCCAGCTCCGCCGCGAACACCCGGTTCATCCCCACCCGCCCGAGATGCACGGCCAGCGTGCGCTTGCCGGCGCGCGCGTCGGTGGCGAGGTCGCGCGTGTTGTTGACGCTGATCACCGCCGCCGCGAAGGCGCCGAGCATCAGCGCGGCGACCAGCGCCGCCGGCGACAGCGACAGCGTCTGCAGGTAGTAGCTGCCGCCGACCGCGGCCAACCCGAAGAAGGCGAGCACGAAGCCCTCCCCGAACGGCGTGTAGGCGATCGGCCGCGGGCCGCCGGTATAGGCCCAGCCGGCGGCGAGCGAGGCGAGGCCGATGGCGACGATCGGCCAGCCGCCGCGGACGACCAGCGCGACGCCGAGCAGGAAGGCCAGCGCGAAGGCCAGCCAGGCGGCGCGGCGCACCGCCGCGCCCGGCAGCCAGCCCATCGCGGTCGCCCGCGGCGGGCCGAGGCGGTCGGGCGTGTCGGCGCCGCGCTCGAAGTCGGCGACGTCGTTGTAGAGGTTGGTGCCGATCTGGATGAGCACCGCCGACAGCGCCGCGAGCAGTGCCGGCCAGGCCAGCCAGGCAGCCGTTTCGGCGAACGCCAGCGCGCTGCCGACGAGGACCGGGGCGATCGAGACGGAGAGGGTTTTCGGGCGCAGCGCGAGCCACCAGGCTTGCCGCGGCGAGGGCCTGACGGCGGGCGCCGCAGCCGGGGGAAGCGGGTCGGGCATGGTATACTTCCGCGCTTTTCGCTGCTCGTGGTGCCGGGAAAGGGACTCGAACCCTTACGCCTTTCGGCGGCGGATTTTGAATCCGCTGCGTCTACCGATTCCGCCATCCCGGCCCGGGCCTGCTGGATGCAGGCCTGAGGAGCGCGGATTATCCCCGATTCACCGGCCCCGGACAAGCCGGAACGCCCTGGCGAACGTCATCATGCTGACCGTCGACGACTTCGATTTCCCGCTGCCGCCCGAGCTGATCGCGCAGCATCCCGCCGCCGAACGCAGCGGCAGCCGGCTGCTGCACGTCGCCGGCGCGCGGCTTACCGACCTGCGCTTCGCCGATCTGCCGTCGCTGCTGGCGCCGGGCGACCTGCTCGTGTTCAACGACACCCGCGTCATCCGCGCCCGGCTGTTCGGGCAGAAGGACTCGGGCGGCCAGGTCGAGGTGCTGGTCGAGCGCATCGTCGACGCCCGCCACGCGCTGGCGCAGGTGCGCGCCAGCAAGTCGCCGAAGCCGGGAACGCGGCTGCGCCTGGCCGACGCCTTCGAGGTCACCGTCACCGGCCGCGCCGGCGCCGGCGACGAATTCTTCGCGCTCGAGCTGCCGGAGGGCGGCGACTTCTGGCAGCTGACCGAGGCGCACGGCCGCCTGCCGCTGCCGCCGTACATCACGCACGCCGCCGGCAGCGAGGACGAGTCGCGCTACCAGACGGTGTTCGCGCGCGAACCCGGCGCCGTCGCCGCGCCGACCGCCGGCCTGCACTTCGACGAGCCGATGCTCGCCCGGCTGCGCGAGCAGGGCATCGCGCAGGCCTGGCTGACGCTGCACGTCGGCGCCGGCACCTTCCTGCCGGTGCGCGTGAACAACATCGCCGAGCACCGCATGCATTCGGAACGCTTCGAGATCCCGCAAACCACGGTGGACGCCATCGCCGCGACGCGCGCGCGCGGCGGCCGCGTCGTCGCCGTCGGCACCACCTCGCTGCGCGCGCTGGAATCGGCGGCGCAGTCGGGCGAGCTGAAGGCCGGCGCCGCCGAGACCGAGATCTTCATCACGCCCGGCTACGCATTCCGCGTCGTCGACCGGCTGATCACCAACTTCCACCTGCCGAAATCGACGCTGCTGATGCTGGTCTCGGCCTTCGCCGGCCTCGACACCATCCGCGCCGCCTACGCCCACGCGGTCGCCGAACGCTACCGCTTCTTCAGCTACGGCGACGCGATGCTCCTGGAAAGACAACGATGAAATACGAACTGCTCGCCACCGACGGCGCCGCCCGCCGCGGCCGCCTGACGCTCGCCCACGGCGTCGTCGACACGCCGGTGTTCATGCCGGTCGGCACCTACGGCACGGTGAAGGCGATGACGCCGCAGGGCCTCGCCGAGATCGGCGCCCAGATCTGCCTCGGCAACACCTTCCACCTGTGGCTGCGCCCGGGGCTCGAGGTGATCCGCGAGTTCGGCGGGCTGCACAAGTTCATGGGCTGGGACAAGCCGATCCTGACCGACTCCGGCGGCTTCCAGGTCTTCTCGCTCGGCGAGCTGCGCAAGATCACCGAGGAAGGCGTCAAGTTCTCGTCGCCGATCGACGGCGCCAAGCTGTTCCTGACGCCGGAGGAGTCGATGCGCATCCAGCACGCGCTGAACTCCGACATCGTCATGATCTTCGACGAATGCACGCCCTACCCGGCCACCCGCGACGAGGCGGCGAAGTCGATGCGCTTGAGCATGCGCTGGGCGCAGCGCTCGCGCGACGAGCACGACCGGCTGGAAAACGGCAACGCGCTGTTCGGCATCGTCCAGGGCGGCATGTACGAGGACCTGCGCGACGAGTCGCTGGCCGGGCTCGATGCGATCGGCTTCGACGGCATGGCCATCGGCGGCCTCTCGGTCGGCGAGCCGAAGGACGACATGGCGCGCATCCTCGCGCACACCGCGCCGCGCCTGCCGACGGGGAAGCCGCGCTACCTGATGGGGGTCGGCACCCCGGAGGACCTGGTGAACGCAGTGCAGGCCGGCATCGACATGTTCGACTGCGTGATGCCGACGCGCAACGCGCGCAACGGCCACCTGTTCACCCGCTACGGCGACCTCAAGATCAAGAACGCCGCGCACCGCCACGACACCCGGCCGCTCGACGAATCCTGCACCTGCTACACCTGCACGAACTTCAGCCGCGCCTACCTGCACCACCTGTTCCGCGCCGGCGAGATCCTCGGCAGCATGCTGAACACCATCCACAACCTGCACTACTACCAGACGCTGATGCGCGAGCTGCGCGCGGCGATCGAAAGCGGCACGCTGGCGGCGCACGCCGCCCGCTTCCGCGCCGACCGGACGCGGGACGGCCGGCCGGGCTGAGGTGGTACAATCCCCGGCTTTGCAACGCCCCCCAAATCTTGAATTAGGAGACACCCGTGCTGATTAGCTCCGCATACGCCCAGGCCGCTGCCGGCGCCCCCGACGCCGCCGGCAGCATGATGCAGTTCCTGCCCATCGTCCTGATGTTCGTCGTGCTCTGGTTCCTGATGATCCGGCCGCAGCAGAAGCGCGCCAAGGAACACCAGGCGATGCTCGACGCGCTGGCCAAGGGCGACGAGGTCGTCACCGGCGGCGGTATCGCCGGCCGCGTCGTCAAGATCGGCGAAAGCTACGTCGCCGTCGAGATCGCCGAAGGCGTCGAAATCCAGGTGCAGAAGCCGGCGATCGCGCTGGTGCTGCCCAAGGGCACGCTGAAAAGCCTGTAACCCCCCGCGTCGGATGCCGGCAACCGGGGGCCGTCCGCCGCCTCCGGGGCCGTCCGCCGCGCCGCCCGTCACTCTCGACTCGCCACCATGAACCGATACCCGCTCTGGAAGTACATCACCGTGGCCGTGGCCCTGGTGATCGGCTTCATCTACACGCTGCCGAACTTCTTCGGCGAATCTCCCGCCGTCCAGGTATCCAGCGTCAAGGCCACGATCAAGGTCGACACCAGGACGCTCGAACGCGTCGAGACGACGCTGAAGGGCGCCGGGGTGGCGCACGACGGCCTCTTCCTCGACACCAACGGCGTCAAGGTCCGCCTGAAGGACACCGATACGCAGCTGCAGGCCAAGGACGCGCTCGAGAAGCAGTTCAACCCGGACGCGCAGGATCCGCAGTACGTGGTCGCGCTGAACCTGCTGTCGGCGTCGCCGAAGTGGCTGACCGGGATGGGCGCGCTGCCGATGTACCTCGGCCTCGACCTGCGCGGCGGCGTGCACTTCCTGCTGCAGGTGGACATGAAGGGCGCCACCGTCAAGCGCCTCGACGCCACCGCCGCCGACCTGCGCACGCTGTTCCGCGACAAGAACGTCCGCCACGCCGGCATCAGCCGCGACGGCGACCGCATCACCATCCGTTTCCGCGAGGCGGACATCCGCGACAAGGGCCGCAACGTACTGACCGACAACCAGCCCGACCTGCAGCTGACCGAGCAGGGCGACGGCGGCGAGCTGCGCCTGGTGGCGACGCTGAAGCCGGAGGCGATCAAGCGCATCCAGGAATTCGCGCTCAAGCAGAACATCACCACGCTGCACAACCGGATCAACGAACTCGGCGTCGCCGAGCCGGTGATCCAGCAGCAGGGCGCCGACCGCATCGTCGTGCAGCTGCCCGGCGTGCAGGACACGGCCAAGGCCAAGGACATCCTCGGCCGCACCGCCACCCTCGAGATCCGCATGGTCGACGACACCCCGGGCGCGCTGGAAGCGGCGCAGGCCGGCCAGGTGCCGTTCGGCACCGAGCTCTACGTCGAGCGCGGCGGCGCGCCGCTCCTGGTCAAGAAGCAGGTGGTGCTGACCGGCGACCGCCTCACCGACGCCCAGCCCGGCTTCGACAGCCAGACGCAGGAGCCGGCCGTGCACCTGACGCTCGACTCCGCCGGCGCCCGCATCTTCAAGGACATCACGCGCGAGAGCGTCGGCAAGCGGATGGCGATCCTGCTGATCGAGAAGGGCAAGGGCGAGGTCATCACCGCGCCGGTGATCCGCACCGAGATCGGCGGCGGCCGCGTGCAGATCTCCGGCCGCATGAGCACGGTCGAGGCCAACGACACCGCGCTGCTGCTGCGCGCGGGTTCGCTCGCCGCACCGATGGAGATCATCGAGGAACGCACGATCGGTCCGTCGCTCGGCGCCGAGAACATCAAGAAGGGCTTCGATTCGACGCTGTGGGGCTTCGCCGCGATCGCCGCCTTCATGATCGCCTACTACATGCTGTTCGGCTTCATCTCGGTGGTCGCGCTGTCGGCCAACCTGCTCTTCCTGGTCGCGCTGCTGTCGATGCTGCAGGCGACGCTGACGCTGCCCGGCATCGCCGCGATCGCGCTGACGCTGGGCATGGCGATCGACGCCAACGTGCTGATCAACGAGCGCATCCGCGAGGAGCTGAGGAACGGCGCGACGCCGCAGGCGGCGATCGCCGCCGGCTACGAGCGCGCCTTCGACACCATCCTCGACTCGAACATCACGACGCTGATCGCCGGCCTGGCGCTGCTGATCTTCGGCTCCGGCCCGGTGCGCGGCTTCGCGGTGGTGCACTGCCTCGGCATCCTGACCTCGATCTTCTCGGCGGTGGTCGTCTCGCGCGCGCTGGTGAACCTGATCTACGGCCGCCGCAAGAAGCTCGCCTCGCTGGCCATCGGCCAGGTCTGGAAACCCGGCAACAGCGCAGCCGCCGCTGCCGGCCAATAAGGGGAACGCACCATGGAATTCTTCCGCATCCGTAAAGACATCCCCTTCATGCGCCATGCGCTGGTGTTCAACGTCATTTCGTTGCTCACCTTCCTGCTGGCGGTGTTCTTCCTCGCCACGCGCGGCCTGCACCTGTCGGTCGAATTCACCGGCGGCACGCTGATCGAGGTCAGCTACCAGCAGGCGGCCGACCTCGGCAAGATCCGCGGCGCGCTCGGCAAGGCCGGGCACAGCGACTTCGCGGTGCAGAACTTCGGCTCCTCGCGCGACGTGCTGATCCGGCTGCCGCTGAAGGCCGAGCAGAACACCGCGCGCATGGGCGAGGCGGTGATGGCCGCGCTCAACGAGGGCGCGCCGGGGGCGACGCTGTCGCGCGTCGAGTTCGTCGGCCCGCAGGTCGGCAAGGAGCTCGCCGAGAACGGCGCGCTGGCGCTGCTGCTGGTCATCGTCGGCATCATGATCTACCTCGCCTTCCGCTTCGAATGGCGCTTCTCGGTATCGGCGATCATCGCCAACCTGCACGACGTGATCATCATCCTCGGCTTCTTCGCCTTCTTCCAGTGGGAGTTCTCGCTGTCGGTGCTGGCGGCGGTACTGGCCGTGCTCGGCTACTCGGTGAACGAATCGGTGGTCGTCTTCGACCGCGTCCGCGAGACCTTCAGGAAGGTGCGCGGCCTGTCCACGCCGCAGGTGCTCGACCACGCGATCACCAGCACGATCAGCCGCACCATCATCACGCACGGCTCGACGCAGATGATGGTGCTGTCGATGCTGATCTTCGGCGGCGAGACGCTGTACTACTTCGCGCTGGCGCTGACCATCGGCATCTGCTTCGGCATCTACTCGTCGGTGCTGGTCGCGGCGCCGCTGGTGATGTGGCTGGGCGTCTCGCGCGAGCAGTTCGTCAAGCCGAAGAAGCAGGTCGAGGGCGCCAACGAGGACGGCGCGGTGGTCTGATCCGCCCCCCGACTCCCGGCATGCCGCGAAGGCGGGCAGCTCCCACTGCCCGCCTTCGTCGTTTTCGCGACTTGATCCGCCTCAAACACCGCGCCGGCGCCAGCGGCTAGGATTACCCCTTTCGCGGGCAAGGTCTTGCCCGGATTTGCGGGAGCCCTGCATGACGGCCGGTCCGAACACGACACTTGAACCCATCGAGCGCGCCAGCCGCGACGAGATCGTCGCGCTGCAGACGGCGCGGCTGAAGCAGACGCTGGCGCACGCCTACGCCAAGGTCCCGGCCTACCGCGCCAAGTTCGACGCCGCCGGCGTGCATCCCGACGACCTGAAGACGCTCGCCGACCTCGCCCGCTTCCCGTTCACGACCAAGCAGGACCTGCGCGACCACTACCCCTACGGGATGTTCGCGGTGCCGCTGAAGGAGGTCGTGCGCATCCACGCCTCCAGCGGCACCACCGGCAAGCAGACGGTCGTCGGCTACACGAGGAACGACCTCGACATGTGGGCCGGCGTCATGGCCCGTTCCCTCCGGGCCGCCGGCGCCGGCCCCGACGACATCGTGCAGATCGCCCACGCCTACGGCCTCTTTACCGGCGGCTTCGGCGTCCATTACGGCGCCGAGCGCCTCGGCTGCACGGTGATCCCGATGGGTGGCGGGCAGACCGCGAAGCAGGTGCAGCTGATCCGCGACTTCAAGCCGACGATGATCGTCGCCACCCCGTCGTATGCGCTCAACGTCGCCGACGAATTCGTCCGCCAGGGCCTCGACCCGGCGGCGTGCAGCCTGCGCCTCGGCTGCTTCGGCGCCGAACCGTGGGGCGAAGGCATGCGCAGCGAGATCCAGACGCGCCTGGGCATCGACGCGATGGACCTCTACGGCCTCTCGGAAGTGGTCGGCCCGGGCGTCGCCTGCGAGTGCATCGAAGCGAAGGACGGCCCGGTGATCTGGGAGGACCACTTCTACCCCGAGATCATCGACCCGGAAAGTGGCCGGGTGCTGCCCGACGGCGAGGCCGGCGAGCTGGTGTTCACCTCGCTGACCAAGGAAGCGCTGCCGGTGATCCGCTACCGCACGCGCGACCTCGCCCGCCTGCTGCCGCCGACGGCGCGCGCGTTCCGCCGCATGAGCAAGGTCGCCGCGCGTTCCGACGACATGCTGATCATCCGCGGCGTGAACCTCTTCCCCGGCCACATCGAGGAACTGATCCTGAAGCAGCCGCAGCTCTCCGGCCACTACCTGCTCGAAGTCTTCCGCGAGGGACCGCTCGACCAGATGGAGGTGCTGGTCGAGGTGAAGCCGGAATTCGCGCACGCCAGCGGCGAGATGAAGCAGGCAACGGCGAAGGGCCTGCAGCACGAGATCAAGGGCTGGCTCGGCGTCACCACGCGCGTCAGCATCCTCGACCCGGGGCATCTGCCGCGGCCGGAGGGGAAGGCGCGGCGGGTGATCGACAAGCGGGCAGTCTAGGCTCGACTCAAAAGTCCGGCAGTTGGTGCTCCGGTGGCGGCGTAGTGCGAAATTCCGAGTCTGGCCCCTATAATTTTTGACTCGCAATCGGGATACGTATGTCTAAAACTCCACGCTGGATAGAACAACATATAGGTGATGGCCTCTGGGAGGTGGAATTCTCGTCATGGAAGTACTTCCATGACTATGTTCGCCAAGAGATGCTTGACTACGCTCACTACGTGTGGAGAGGTCAGCGCGACTCTGCATGGAGGTTAGAGTCAAGCCTAGATCGCCTCCTTCGAGCAAAACCCCCCTCCCACCGCCCGCGGCTTGCAACATCTCATTTGCATAACTTTAAATATGCCGTGCGGGGCCGTCGAGGTGCCAACCCTTCGCGCATTGAGGACGAAAACGAATGGTGGGCTCTTGGGCAACATCATGGGCTAGCTACCCCTCTCTTGGATTGGACTGAGTCACCTTTCGTAGCGCTGTACTTTGCATTCGAGAAGCCTCAGAAGCCTACTTCAGGAAAACGTGCGGTCTGGGCCCTGAATCCCAGCACTAAGAAGAATCAGGAGCTTCGAGAGGCGCATAAAGGCGAGGGACGACCTCCGCTACTTGAAGTAGTCCGACCGCACCAAGATGAAAATGCGCGATTGGTAAGCCAAAGCGGCCTTTTTACCCGAGCGCCGCTAGGCATGACCGTCGACGGCTGGATTCAACAGCATTTTTCCGGTGATAGATCAGGCGTGCTATTAAAATTGGTTTTCCCGGAAAAAGAGCGTGGTGAGTGCCTAAGGACACTCAACAAGATGAACATCAACCACATTACTCTCTTCCCCGATCTGTATGGAGCCGGGCAGCATTGCAACAAGACGTTGGAAATTGATAAATACTAGCGCGACCCATCATTCCACCGGACCTACGCGAAAAGCCGCGCAGGATGGTGGTTTCAACCGTTGACCATCCGCTTTTCGAATCTCCGACCGTCCCCTTTACGCCGGACTCCGCCTCCAGCCCCTCACCAGATCGGCCGATTATGGCTTGTCAGCAGGCGTGTAACGGCGACTAACCCGAGAAAAAGAAAGCCCCCGGCACCGCGAGCGCCGGGGGCTTTCTCCTGCCTGCGGCCGATCAGACCGCGAAAACGTGCTTCACGCGCAGCGTCGCCTTCTGCTCGGCGACCTCGAACAGCCGGTCGATGTTCGGGTGCTTGCCCGGATGCAGGCGCGCGTCCTCGGTGTGCTCGGCGTAGAGTTCGAGCCCCTTCTTCGCCGCGTCCGGCGTGATCGCGCCGTAGGTCTGGCCGAGGTGGTTGTAGACCGACAGCGAGCCCTGGCTGCCGGCCTTGTTCTCGATCGTGGCGACGACGTTGCCGGCGGCGTCGAGCAGGTTCAGCGCCGCCAGGTGCGAGATGCCCGGCAGCTTCTTCAGGTTGGCCTGGAATTGCGACATGTCGGTTCCCCTCAGATGCGCTTGGCCAGTTCCGCGGCCTTGCCGGTGTAGTCCCACGGCGTCAGCTTGAGCAGTTCGGCCTTGGCCGCTTCCGGAATCTCCAGCCCGGCGACGAAGGCCTGCATGCCCTCGCGCGAGACGCGCTGGCCGCGCGTGAGTTCCTTCAGCTTCTCGTAGGGGTTGGCGATGCCGTAGCGGCGCATCACCGTCTGGATCGGCTCGGCGAGCAGCTCCCAGTTGGCGTCGAGGTCGTCCAGCATGCACTGGGCGTTGGCTTCGAGCTTGCCGAGGCCGCGCAGCAGCGAGTCGTAGCCGAGCAGCGCGTAGCCGAGGCCGACGCCCATGTTGCGCAGCACCGTCGAGTCGGTCAGGTCGCGCTGCCAGCGCGAGATCGGCAGCTTCTCGGCGAGGTGCTTCAACACCGCGTTGGCGAGGCCGAGGTTGCCTTCCGAGTTCTCGAAGTCGATCGGGTTGACCTTGTGCGGCATCGTCGACGAGCCGATCTCGCCGGCCTTGACCTTCTGCTTGAAGAAGCCGAGCGAGATGTAGCCCCAGACGTCGCGGTCGAGGTCGATCAGGATCGTGTTGGCGCGGGCGAAGGCGTCGAACAGCTCGGCCATCGCGTCGTGCGGTTCGATCTGGATGGTGTAGGGGTTGAACTCCAGCCCGAGCGATTCGACGAAGCGCCTGGCGAAGCCTTCCCAGTCGTAGCCGGGGTAGGCGGCGAGGTGCGCGTTGTAGTTGCCGACGGCGCCGTTGATCTTGCCGAGCAGGCTGACCGCGGCGATGCGCTCGCGGGCGCGGGTCAGGCGATAGACGGCGTTGGCCATTTCCTTGCCCATCGTCGTCGGCGTCGCCGGCTGGCCGTGCGTGCGGCTCATCATCGGCACCTCGGCCAGCTGGTGCGCCAGTTCGCGCAGGCGGGCGATGACCTTGTCCAGCGTCGGCAGCAGCGCTTCCTCGCGCGCCGCCTTGAGCATCAGCGCGTGCGACAGGTTGTTGATGTCCTCCGAGGTGCAGGCGAAGTGGATGAACTCGGAGACCTGCATCACCTCGGCGTTGTCGGCGAGCTTCTTCTTGATCCAGTATTCGAGCGCCTTGACGTCGTGGTTGGTGACGGCCTCGATGTCCTTCACCTCGGCCGCGTGCTCCGGCTGGAAGTTGGCGACCAGCGCGTCGAGCGCGGCGACGGTCGCCGGCGAGAAGGCCGGGATCTCGGCGAAGTGCGGCTCGGCGGCGAGCGCCTTCAGCCACTCGATCTCCACCTGCAGGCGGCGGCGGATCAGGCCGTATTCCGAGAATTGCGGACGCAGCGCGTCGACCTTGGACGCATAGCGCCCGTCCAGCGGCGAAAGCGCCGTAAGCATCGTGAAAGACATGGGGAACATCCTGTTGCGAGAAGGGCGCCATTTTACCGCTCCCTGAAATGCGGCCGCAAACCGCCCCCGGGGGCGATGCTATAATTCGCCTCCCAACACCGTACGAGAACTAGATGAAACTGATCGGATCATTGACCAGTCCATACGTGCGCAAGGCACGCATCGTCCTGGCCGAAAAGAAGATCGAGTATGACTTCGAACTCGACTCGCCGTGGAATGCCGACAGTCAGGTAGCCAACTACAATCCGCTGGGCAAGATTCCGGTGCTCATCCTCGATGACGAGACGGTGCTTTTCGACTCGCGCGTGATCGTCGAGTACCTCGACAACGTCACCCCGAACAACAAGCTGATGCCGGCGCCGAACCGCGAGCGCATCCTGGTCAAGCGCTGGGAGGCGCTGGCCGACGGCATCTGCGACGCCGCCTCGGCCGCCTTCCTCGAGGGCAAGCGCCCGGCCAAGCTGCAGGACAAGGCCACCGTCGAGCGCCAGCGCGGCAAGATCGTGAAGGGTCTCGAATTCATGGCCGAGGAGCTCGGCGAGAACGCCCACTGCATGGGCACCCATTTCTCGCTGGCCGATATCGCCGTCGGCACCGCGCTCGGCTACCTGGCCTTCCGCTTCGCCGACATCGGCTGGCAGGAAACCCACCCCAACCTCGCCCGGCTGTACGACAAGCTGTTGCAGCGTCCGTCCTTCGCGGAAACGGTGCCGCAGGCCTGAGCCGCTCCGGCCGACGACCAAGCCGCCCGCGGGCGGCTTTTTTCATGCCTTCGGCGCAATAACCACAAAAGTTGTAAGGTTTTTGATTTATGGCATTGACCTAGCCCGCCGACATCGACGAAGTTCCGTTGTCCCCAATAAGCACAACATCATGACGACCCACGGACTCGACCTTGCCCGACGTACGCCGCCCCGGCGCATCGCCCTCACCCGCCACTTCGCGCTGGTCAGCCTGGCCTGCCTGACCGTCGCCGCGCTGCTGATGACCTGGGTCTTCGGCAAGCACAACGCCGGCGTGCTGCAGACGGCGGCGGAGACGCAGAACGCCGTGTCGACGCAGCTGCTCGGCAACGTCGTCTGGCCCCGCCACCGCGACTTCATGATGACGGCGGGCGAACTGCCGGCCGAAGCGCTGCGCGCCGATCCGCGCACCGCGGCGATCCAGCGCGAGATCGCCGCCTTCGCCGCCGGCACGACGATCGCCAAGGTGAAGATCTACGACCTCGCCGGCCGCGTGATTTTCTCCTCCGACGCCCGCCAGATCGGCGCCGACCATTCGGCGAATGCCGGCTTCCGCAGCGCGCGCCAGGGCGACACGATCAGCGAGCTGACGCACCGCGACAGTTTCGACGCCTTCGAGGGTGTGATCGAGGACCGCGACCTGCTGTCCACCTACGTGCCGGTACGCAATCCCCGTTTCGGCATCGAGGGCGTCGTCGAGATCTACAGCGACGTCACCGCGCTGATCCACCAGATGGAGGACACGCAGCGCCTGGTGATCATGAACGTCGCGCTGCCGACGCTGGCGATTTACCTGCTGCTGTTCTTCTCGGTGCGCAAGGCCGACCGGCTGATCACGCAGCAGAAGGCGGCGCTCGAGGACGCCAACCGCACGCTGGAATCGCGCGTCGAGGAACGCACGCAGCAGCTGAGCGAGGCCAACGCCCAGCTCACCCACCACATCGAGGAGCTGGAGCGCGCGCAGGAGAAGCTGCGCCTGTCGTCGAAGGTGTTCGAGAGCTCGGGCGAGGGGATCACCGTGACCGATGCCGAGCGCCGCATCCTCGCCGTCAACCGCGCCTTCCAGGAAATCACCGGCTACAGCGAGGCCGAGGTGCTGGGCAGGACGCCTGCGGTGCTGAAGTCGGGGCGCCACGACGATGAGTTCTACGGCCAGATGTGGCGGACGATCGAGCAGAGCGGCAACTGGCGCGGCGAGATCTGGAACCGGCGCAAGGACGGCGAGGAATACCCGGAATGGCTGAGCATCTCGGCGATCCGCAACGGCCAGGGGGAACTGACCCACTACGTCGGCGTTTTCGCCGACATTTCGGAGGTGCGCGCCTCGCAGCGCCAGCTCGAGTACCTGGCCCACCACGACCCGCTGACCGGCCTGCCCAACCGCACGCTGCTCACCGCGCGCCTGGCGCAGACGCTCCAGCGCTGCGCCGACGCGCCGCTGCAGGGGGCGCTGCTGTTCATCGACCTCGACAACTTCAAGCACGTGAACGACACCCTCGGCCACGCCGTCGGCGACCAGCTGCTGGTGATGGTCGCGCGCCTCCTCGACGGCACCGTGCGCGCCACCGACACCGTCGCCCGCCTCGGCGGCGACGAGTTCGTGGTCATCCTCGAGCCCTCGTCGACGGCACCGGACGCCGCCGGCGTCGCGCGCAAGATCGTCAATACGCTGTCGCGCAGCTACATGGTCGAGGAGCACGAGCTGCTGATCTCGGCCAGCATCGGCATCGCGCTGTTCCCGGCCGACGGCCGCGACGGCGACACGCTGCTGCGCAACGCCGACGCCGCGATGTACCAGGCCAAGGCGCAGGGGCGCAAGGGCTACCACTTCTACCAGCCGGAGCTGACCGAGCAGGCGCGCGAACGGCTGATGCTGGAGGCGCTGCTGCGCGACGCGGTGCTGCAGAAGGAGCTGTTCCTCGAATACCAGCCGCAGTTCGACATCGCCAGCGGCGAGCTGGTCGGCGTCGAGGCGCTGGTGCGCTGGACGCGGCCGGCGCACGGCGCCGTCGCGCCGACCCGCTTCATCCCGCTGGCCGAGGAATGCGGCGCCATCGTCGAGGTCGGCGAATGGGTGCTGAAGGAAGCCTGCGCGACGATGGCGCGGCTGATCGCCGCCGGCGAGGCGCCGCCGAAGATGGCGATCAACATCTCGGTGCGCCAGCTGGAGCACCCCGGCTTCGCCGCCGCGGTCGGCGACACGATCCGCGCCTCGGGCGTACCGGCGCACTGCATCGAGCTGGAGATCACCGAGTCGGTGATCATGAAGGCGTCGGCGGCGATCGAGCGCCTGCAGGAGCTGCGCGCGATCGGCGTACAGATCTCGATCGACGACTTCGGCACCGGCTATTCCTCGCTCAGCTACCTGCGCCGGCTGCCGGTGGACAAGCTGAAGATCGACCGCTCGTTCATCGACGACCTCGATGGCGGGCAGGACAACGGCGCGATCGTGCGCGCGATCATCGGGCTGGCGCGCAGCCTGAACCTGGCGACGGTCGCCGAGGGCGTCGAGCACGACTTCCAGCTCGAATTCCTGCGCCGCGAGCGCTGCGACGTCGTCCAGGGCTACCTCACCGGCCGCCCGATGCGCGACGGCGAGCTCGGCCAGCTGGTGCGCCGCCTCGGCGTCGCCGCCAACGACGAACGCGGCGGCGTGCCGCTTACAGCGACAGGCGCTTGAAGATCCGCTCCGGGATGTGGCGGATGACCAGCATGATCAGCCGCCAGAAGCCGGGCAGGTAGACCTCGTCCTTGCGGCGGTCGATGGCGGCGACGATGCCGCGCGCGACCTGTTCCGGCTGCGCCCACAACGCGCCCTTCGGGAAGGCCGCGGTCATCGGCGTATCGACGAAGCCGGGCTTCACCGTCAGCACCTGCACGCCCGCCTTCGCCAGCCGGTTGCGCAGTCCCTCGAAGAAGCGCGCGACCAGTCCCTTGGCGGCGCCATAGACGTAGTTGCTCTGCCGGCCGCGATCGCCGGCGACCGAGCCGATCACTGCGATCGTGCCGCGGCCCTGCGCCTCGAGCAGGTTGGCCAGCCGCGTCGCCAGCGCGATCACCGACAGGCCGTTGTTGTCGATCTCCCTCAGCGTCAGCTCGACCGAGGCCTCGCAGGCCTTCTGGTCGGGCAGCGTGCCGTGCGCGATCAGCGCCACGTCGAGGCCGCCGAGGGCGGCGAGCGCGGCATCGAGCATCGCCGCGTGCGCGGCGGTGTCGGTGGCGTCCATGACGTGGGTGGACACCGCCGCCGCGCCGCGCACCTTGAGGTCGGCGGCGATCGCCTCGAGCTTCGCCGCATTGCGCGCGACGAGGAACAGCGCGGCGCCGCGGCCGGCCCACTGGCGGGCCGCCGCTTCGGCGATGGCCGAGGCGGCGCCGACGATCAGGATCTTCTGCATTTTCTAGTTGTTCTCCATGACGCGCCGCCAGAAGCCGGACGAGAACTTCGGGTCGACGTAGGACGTGAATTCGGCCAGCCGCGGATAGCCGGCGCGGAACATCGCCGCCGGCATGCGCGCATCCTTGGCCGGGTAGAGGCGGCCGCCGGCGGCACGCACGATCGCGTCGAGGCGCGCGAACAGGTCGAGCGTCGCCGCGCCGTGGTTGGGGAAGTCGAGCGCCAGCGTGGTCCCGGCCATCGGGAACGAGAGCAGGCCGGACGAGGACCGCGCGCCGAAGTTCTTCAGCACGGCGAGGAAGGACCCCTGGCCGCTCCCTGCGATCGCCGCCAGCATCTCGCCGGTCGCCGCGCGCGCCGCCGCCGGCGGCACCACCGACTGGTACTGGTAGAAGCCGCGCGGCCCGTAGATCCGGTTCCAGTGGCCGACCGCATCGAGCGGGTAGAAGTACGGCCGGTAATGCACCGTCTGCGCCGCCGGCCACGGCTTGCCGTAATAGGCGGCGTTGAAGGCGGCGAGGCTGGCGTGGTTGATCAGCGACAGCGGCGGCGTCAGCGGTACGTTCCTGCCGCCGCGCGGCGCCGGCAGGTCGGCGTCGGCATGGTCGCCGCCCATCAGCACGCCGCGCGGCGTCTTCGCCAGGCAGTCGATCCAGGCCACCGCGTATTCGTGCTCGCGCTCGGCCTCGGCATTCAGCGCGAAGAACTCGTCGAGGCCGGAAAAGCGCACGTTGCGCACGGCGATCGCATTGCCGGCGATGCGCTTCAGCTGCAGCTCGGCCTGCGTGACGAGGCCGGTCAGGCCGAGGCCGCCGACGGTCGCCGCAAACCAGTCGGCGTTTTCCGCGGGCGAGCAGCGCCGGCGCGAACCGTCCGAGCGCAAGAGCTCGAACGAACGCACATGCGCGCCGAAGGCGCCGCCGGCATGGTGGTTCTTGCCGTGCACGTCGTTGGCGATGGCGCCGGCGACGGTGACGTAGCGGGTGCCCGGCGTCACCGGCAGGAACCAGCCGCGCGGCACCACCAGGTCGAGGATCTCGGCGAGCAGCACACCGGCCTCGCAGGCGAGCACCCCGGTGTCGGCGTCGAAGGCGATGAAGCGGTCGAGCCCGCGCGTCGCCAGCAGCGTGCCGCCGGGGTTGAGGCAGCTGTCGCCGTAGCTGCGGCCGTTGCCGTAGGGCAGCAGCGTGCCGGCGACCGCCGGCAGGTCGGCGTCGCGCGTGTCGACGCGGCGGATTTCCGCCGCCGGCGGCCAGCCGAGGTTGCCCCAGGCGGACGCCTGCGCGGCGCTCACTTGCGCACCCGCAGCATGAACAGCGCGCCGAGTGCGACCGCGAACCACAGCGTCGCCAGCCGGCAGATCAGCGTCGCCGTCACCGCGCTCGCCTCCGGCAGGCCGTGCAGCGAGAGCAGCGCGATCATCACCGCCTCGCTGCTGCCCAGCCCGCCGGGCAGGAAGGAGAGGCCGCCGATCAGCATCGCGAAGGCGTAGACGAAGACCGCGGTGGAGAGGTCGAGCGGATGGCCGAGTGCGGCGAGCAGCCACCAGAAGCCGACGCCCTCGGCCAACCAGGCGACGACGCCGAGGCCGAGCCCCATGGAGAGCGCCGGCAGCGAGAAGCAGCGGCGGAAGTGCAGCACGATCTCGCACAGCTGCGACAGCAGCTTCGCCCAGCGCGCGCCCTGCCCGGCCCTCGCCAGCGCCCAGCGGTCGACGGCTGCGATCAGCGCGGTCCATTGCACGAGCAGCAGCGCGACGGCGACGAAGGCGAGCGCGAAGCCGACCACCGGCCGCGCCGGCGCGTACGACCACAGGCCGATCGCGGCCAGCACGAGGATGGAAAGGAGGTCGCTGGCCCGTTCGGCGAAGAAGGCGGCGAGGCTTGCCGCCGGCGGTACGCCGTGCGGCTTCAGCAGCACCGAGCGCAGCGTCTCGCCGAGCTTGCCCGGGCTGGTGGTCAGCGCGAAGCCGGCGAAGTAGGCGTCGAGATTCACGCGCCACGGCACCGGCGCATCGAGCAGCGTCAGGTAGCGCCCCCAGCGCACGAAGCGCAGCAGGTAGTTGGCCAGCGACAGCGCCAAGAGGCCGAGCAGCACCCACGGCCCGACCTGGACGACGGCGGCGACGACCTCGCGCCAGCCGGCCCACAGCGACAGGCCGAGGTAGCCGACGGCGGCGACGACGACGCTCCACAGCACCGCGCGCACTGCCCGGTGCAGGCGCGCCGGCGCGACGGCGGTTTCCGTAGTTTCGGCGGGAGCGGCGGACACGGAATTACTGGATGACGCCGCCGCCGAGGCAGACGCGGGATTCGTAGAGCACCACCGACTGCCCCGGCGTCACCGCCCACTGCGGCGCGGCGAAGCGGATCTCGCAGCGCTCGCCGTCGACCTGCTCGACCTCGCAGGCGGCATCTTCCTGGCGGTAGCGCGTCTTCGCGCAATAGACCCAGTGCGTATGCGGCGCCCGGCCGGACACCCAGGACAGGTCGGCGGCGACCAGCGTGTCGGAGAGCAGCGCCGGGTGGTCGTGCCCCTGCACGACGTAGAGCACGTTGGCGGCGACATCCTTCTTCGCGACGAACCAGGCGTCGTGCTCGCCGGAATCGGCGCCCTTGCCGCCCTTGACGCCGCCGATCAGCAGCCCCTTGCGCTGGCCGATGGTGTGATAGGTCATGCCGTCGTGCTCGCCGAGCACGCGCCCGGAGTCGAGCTCGCGGATCTCGCCCTTCTGCGGCGGCAGGTAGCGCATCAGGAAATCCTTGAACGGCCGCTCGCCGATGAAGCAGATGCCGGTCGAGTCCTTCTTCGCGGCGACGTGCAGTCCGGCATCAAGGGCGATCTTGCGCACGTCGCGCTTGTACAGCTCGGCCAGCGGGAAGATCGTCTTGGCGAGCTGCGCCTGGTTCAGCCGGTGCAGGAAGTAGCTCTGGTCCTTGGTGCCGTCCTCGGCCTTCAAGAGCTGGTACTCGACGCCGACTCCGGAGGGCGAGGCCACCTCGCGTACGCCGGCATAGTGGCCGGTGGCGATCTTCGCCGCGCCCATCTTCAGCGCGTGGTCGAGGAAGGCGCGGAACTTGATCTCCGAGTTGCACAGCACGTCCGGGTTCGGCGTGCGGCCGGCCTGGTATTCCTTGAGGAACTCGGCGAAGACGCGCTCCTTGTACTCCTTCGCGAAGTTCACCACCTCGACGTCGATGCCGATCTTGTCGGCGACGCTCATCACGTCGACCAGGTCCTGGCGCGACGAGCAGTACTCGTCGCTGTCGTCGTCCTCCCAGTTCTTCATGAACAGGCCGACGACCTTGTAGCCCTGCTGTTTCAGCAGCAGCGCCGCCACCGACGAATCGACGCCGCCGGACAGGCCGACGACGACGGTATTGTTTTCATTCGACACGGGGTCCCTCCCAATCCATCCAGGCATCCAGCGGCATCACCACCGCCGGCAGGCCGTTATCGTAAAACCAGCTATCGACCGCGTAGCGCGCCCGCGACAGCGGATGCGCATCGCGGTACGGCGCCTTCGGCGCTTCCTCGATCACCGCCGACCAGTGGTCGAAGATGACCAGCCGCGTGCGCACCTCGGGTTCGCGCACGTGGTGCCAGCGCAGCCAGCCGCGCCGCTCGAGCATCTGCAGCAGGCGCGTGGTCGTCGTCGCGTGGTCGATGCAGTCCATGCGGCCATACGCCCCGTCGTCGGCGTAGTTGCCGCCGCGGTCGGCATGGATCGGCGACTGCCGGCCGGCCCAGCCGAGCAGGCGGCCGATCGCGACGCCGACCAGCGCGCGTTCGTGCGCGGCATCGACCGCGTCGTCGAGCAGGTCGCGCACTTCCGCCAGCTGGCGCTTGCCGAACTTGACGGTCGCCGTGTTCAGGCAGCCGTAGTTGTAGCAGACCTCGACCTTCTCCTGCGCGCCGGCGGCGGCGCAGACCAGCGCGAGGCCGCAGAGCAGCGCCGCGCGCCTCATCCGTAGTGCGTCAGCAGTTCCAGCGGATAGCGCCGACCGGCCAGCCAGTCGTCGACGCAGCGCACGATCAACGGGCTGCGGTGGCGGTCGGCCGAGGCGCGGATTTCCTCCGGCGTCAGCCAGCGCGCGGCGACGATGCCTTCGTCCAGCCGGCGCTCCGGTTCGTGGCCGACGATCTCGCCGCCGAAGGCGAAGCGCAGGTAGGTGACGTCCCTGGCCTCGTTGCGCCAGCTGTAGACGCCGACCAGGAAGCGCGGCACGAAGTGGTAGCCGGTTTCCTCGAGCGCCTCGCGGACGACGGCGTCGACCAGCGCCTCGCGGCATTCGAGGTGGCCGGCCGGCTGGTTGAAACGCAGGCCGTCGTCGGTCGCTTCCTCGACCAGCAGGAAGCGGCCGTCGCGCTCGATGACGGCGGCGACGGTGACGTTGGGTTTCCAGATGGCGGCGTTGGACATGGCAAACGGGGCGGAAGCAAAACCGGCATTTTACCGCCTGCAAGCCCGGATTCCGCGCCGGCAAGACAAAACCGCGTCAGCCGCCGACCGGCGGCGGCACGACGGAAGGGGGCGAAATCGGCTAAAATCGACCCTTTCGATTGACCTCTGGCAACAGAATCACAGGAGACAAGATCATGTCGATGTCCGACCGCGACGGCTTCATCTGGATGGATGGCGAACTGGTGCCCTGGCGCGAGGCGACCACGCACGTGCTGACGCACTCGCTGCACTACGGCCTGTCCGTCTTCGAGGGCGTCCGCGCCTACAAGACCGACAAGGGCACGGCGATCTTCCGCCTCAAGGAGCACACCGACCGCCTGTTCAACTCGGCGCACATCTACATGATGCAGATCCCGTTCAGCCGCGAACAGCTGGCGGAAGCGCAGAAGGAAGTCGTGCGCGCGAACAAGCTGGAATCCTGCTACCTGCGCCCGATCGCCTTCTACGGCTCGGAGAAGATGGGCGTCTCGCCGCGCGGCGCCAAGGTGCACGTCGCCATCGCCGCCTGGCCGTGGGGCGCCTACCTCGGCGAGGAAGGCCTGGAGAAGGGCATCCGCGTCAAGACCGCGTCCTTCGCCCGCCACCACGTGAACGTGACGATGCCGCGCGCCAAGGTCGCCACCACCTACGCCAACTCGATCCTCGCCAACCTCGAAGCGACGCAGGACGGCTACGACGAGGCGCTGCTGCTCGACACCATGGGCTTCGTCGCCGAAGGCGCCGGCGAGAACCTGTTCGTGATCAAGAACGGCACCATCTACGAACCGCAGATCACCTCCGGCCTGTGCGGCATCACCCGCGAGACGGTGATGAAGCTCGCCGCCGACCTCGGCTACCAGGTCGTCTCCAGGCCGATCACGCGCGACGACATCTACATCGCCGACGAGGCCTTCTTCACCGGCACCGCCGCAGAAGTGACGCCGATCCGCGAACTCGACAACCGCGTCATCGGCGAAGGCAAGCGCGGCCCGATCACGACCAAGCTGCAGGCCCGCTTCTTCGACCTGGTGAACGGCCGCCTGCCCGAATACGCCGACTGGCTGGCCTACGTTTGAGCAACGCCCAGGGAGATAAGGGAATGTCCGAGAAGCAGCAAACCACCGTCGAAGTCACCGCCCAGGACCTGCCGCTGCACTGCCCGCAGCCGAACGCACCGCTGTGGTCGCGGCACCCGCGCGTCTTCCTCGACGTGACGCACAACGGCGAAGTCACCTGCCCGTACTGCAGCGCCCGTTACGTGTTCAAGGGCGAACTGCCCAAGGGCCATCACTGAGCCCCGCGCGGCCGCCCACGGGCGGCCGTTTGCATTGACGTCGCACCGCCCCGCCCCCGCCCGATGAAAGCCCTGATCGTCGCCCCCTCCTGGATCGGCGACACCGTGATGGCGCACCCGCTGTTCGTGCGCCTGCACGAGCGCGATCCCGGCCTCGAACTGCACGCGCTGGCGCCGCGCTGGGTGGCGCCGGTACTGCGGCGCATGCCGGAGATCGCCGGCGTCGTCGACAGCCCCTTCGGCCACGGCCAGCTGTCGCTCCCGGCGCGCTGGCGGCTGGCGCGCGAACTGGCGGCGCAGAAGTTCGACCGCGTCTACGTGCTACCCAACTCGCTGAAGTCGGCGCTGATCCCGTTCCTGGCCGGCATCCCGCAGCGCATCGGCTTCACCGGCGAATCGCGGGTCGGCCTGATCAACGTCCGCCACACGCTGGACAAGGTCGCGCTGCCGCAGATGGCCGAACGCTTCGCGCAGCTCGCGGAAGCCGTCGGCGCGCCGCTGCCGCGCCCGCTGCCGCTGCCCAGGCTAGCCTCCACGCCCGTCCAGCAGGACGCCACGCTCGCCGCGCTCGGCCTTCCCCGCCCGCCGAAGCTGGTCGTCTTCTGCCCCGGCGCCGAATACGGCCCGGCCAAGCGCTGGCCGACGCGGCACTTCGCGACGCTGGCGCGCGAGCTCGCCGCGCGCGGCTACACCGTGTGGTCGCTCGGCTCGCCGAAGGACGCGCCGGTCGGCGACGAGATCGCCGCCCAGGGCCCGGCCGACAACCTGTGCGGCAGGACCTCGCTCGACCAGGCGATCGACCTGATCGCGCTCGCCGACTTCGTCGTCTGTAACGATTCCGGGCTGATGCACGTCGCCGCCGCCCTCGGCCGGCCGCTGACGGCGCTCTACGGCTCGTCGTCGCCGGGCTTCACGCCGCCGCTGTCGCCGACGGCGAAGGTGGTCAGCCTGCAGCTCGACTGCAGCCCCTGCTTCCAGCGCGAGTGCCCGCTCGGCCACCTCGACTGCCTGGAAAAGCTCGACCCGCAACGCGTGCTGAAGGAGTCTCTGCCATGAGCAACACGCATCCGCCGCACCCGACCCTGTTCGCCTCGCCCGACGACGCAGAGGCCGCCTTCTACGACGCGATCGAACGCGGCGACCTGGAGGCGATGATGGCGACCTGGGCCGACGACGAGGAAGTCGTCTGCATCCACCCGTCCGGCCAGCGCCTCTCTGGCCACGCGGCGGTGCGCGAATCGTGGCGGCAGGTGTTCGAGAGCGGCTCGCGCCTGCACGTGCGCGTCTCGCACACGGTGCGCTGGACGAGCGCGCTGATGGCCGTGCACAACGTGCTGGAAACTCTCTACCTCGGCGACGACCCGACCCCGCACGGGCCGATGCTCGCCACCAACGTCTACATTCGCGGCGCCAAGGGCTGGCGCCTGCTCGCCCACCACGCCTCGACGGCCAGCGAGCCGC
Source organism: Azospira restricta (assembly GCF_016858125.1). Taxonomy (NCBI): domain Bacteria; kingdom Pseudomonadati; phylum Pseudomonadota; class Betaproteobacteria; order Rhodocyclales; family Rhodocyclaceae; genus Azospira; species Azospira restricta. Next base: position 1,662,424 of record NZ_CP064781.1, on the reverse strand, counting down.
CGTCGGAAGGCAACGCGCCGCCGCGGATCCTGCATTGAGCGACATAGCCGCCGCGCCCGCCTTTCCCGCGTACCGCGCGCCGAAATGGCTGCCCGGCGGCCACGCGCAGACGCTCTACCCGCTGCTGATCAAGCCGCTGCCGCCGGCCTACCGGCGCGAGCGCTGGGAGACGCCGGACGGCGACTTCATCGACCTCGACTGGATCGACGGCGCCGCCGGGCAGCCGGTCGTCGTTCTCTTCCACGGCCTCGAGGGCAGCTCGCGCAGCCATTACGCCACCGCCTTGATGCAGGCGCTGCAGGCGCGCGGCTGGACCGGCGTCGTCTCGCACTTCCGCGGCTGCTCGGGCGAAATCAACCGGCTGCCGCGGGCCTACCACTCCGGCGATTCGGACGAGGTGGACTGGGTGCTGCACCGCCTGCACCAGCAGCATCCGTACCGGCCGCTGTTCGCGGTCGGCGTCTCGCTCGGCGGCAACGCGCTCCTGAAGTGGCTGGGCGAGCGCGAATTCCGCGCCGGCGACCTGCTGCGCGCGGCGGCGGCGGTGTGCGCCCCGCTCGACCTCGCCGCCTGCGGCCACCAGCTGGGCCGCGGCTTCAACCGCCTGTACACCCGCCATTTCCTGCAGACGCTGAAGCACAATGCCGCCGAGAAGCTCAGGCACTACCCCGGCCTCTTCGACGAGCAGCGCATGCGGCACGCGCGCAACCTGTACGAGTTCGACGACGCCGTCACCGCGCCGCTGCACGGCTTCGCCGGCGCCGACGACTACTGGCGGCGCGCCTCGGCGAAACCCTTCCTGCGCAGCATCCGGCTGCCGACGCTGCTGCTCGCCGCGAAGAACGATCCCTTCCTGCCGGCGCATGCGCTGCCGCACGCCGACGAGGCGTCGCCGCAGGTGACGCTCGACCTCGCGCACGAAGGCGGCCACGTCGGCTTCGTCGCCGGCAGCCTGCCGGGCCGGCTCGACTGGATGCCGCAACGCCTCCTCCATTTCTTCGATCATGGAAACTGACATGACCCAGACCCACATCACGCTCCCGCCCGAAATCTTCAAGGCCTACGACATCCGCGGCATCGTCGGCAAATCGCTCACCCCCGAGATCTGCCGCGCCGTCGGCCAGGCGCTCGGCTCGCTCGCCCGCGAGCGCGGCCAGAGCGCGATCGCCGTCGGCCGCGACGGACGGCTGTCCGGCCCGGAGCTCGCCGGCGCGCTGATGCAGGGCATCGTCAGCGCCGGCGTCGACGCGATCGACGTCGGCTGCGTGCCGACGCCGCTGACCTACTTCGCCGCCTACGAACTGGGCTGCCACAGCTGCGTCTCGGTCACCGGCAGCCACAACCCGCCCGACTACAACGGCCTGAAGATGGTGATCGCCGGCGAGACGCTGGCGCTCGACGCGATCCAGCAGCTGAAGGCGCGCATCGAGGCCGGCGAGCTGCTGACCGGCAGCGGCACGATCCGCTCGGCCGACGTACGCGACGCCTACGTCGCCCGCATCGTCGGCGACGTCAAGCTGGCGCGGCCGCTGAAGATCGTCATCGACTGCGGCAACGGCGTCGCCGGCGGCATCGCGCCGGCGCTGTTCAGGCAGCTGGGCTGCGAGCTGGTCGAGCTGTTCTGCGAGGTCGACGGCAACTTCCCGAACCACCACCCCGACCCGTCGAAGCCGGAGAACCTGCAGGACGTGATCCGCGCGCTGCAGGAGACCGACGCCGAGATCGGGCTCGCCTTCGACGGCGACGGCGACCGCCTCGGCGTCGTCACCAAGGATGGCGAGATCATCTTCCCCGACCGCCAGCTGATGCTCTTCGCCGCCGACGTGCTCTCCCGCGTGCCCGGCGGCGAGATCATCTACGACGTCAAATGCACGCGCCTCCTGGCGCCGTTCATCCGCGAGCGCGGCGGCCGGCCGACGATGTGGCAGACCGGCCACGCTCTGATCAAGAAGAAGCTGAAGGAGACCGGTGCCCCGCTCGCCGGCGAGATGAGCGGCCACGTCTTCTTCAAGGAGCGCTGGTTCGGCTTCGACGACGGCCTGTACACCGGCGCCCGCCTGCTCGAGATCCTGGCGCGCAGCGCCGACCCGAGCGCGGTGCTGAAGGCGCTGCCGAACGCGACCAGCACGCCCGAGCTGAACATCAAGATGGCCGAGGGCGAGCCGTTCGCGCTGCTCGACGAGCTGAAGGCGAGCGCCCGCTTCACCGATGCGCAGGAGGTGATCACCATCGACGGCCTGCGCGTCGAGTACGCCGACGGCTTCGGCCTGGCCCGGCCGTCGAACACGACACCGGTGGTGGTGCTGCGTTTCGAGGCCGACAACCCGGCGGCGCTGGCCCGCATCCAGGACGACTTCCGCCGCGTGCTGCAGGCCGCCCGCCCGGCGCTGGCGCTTCCGTTCTAGAATCGGGCAGCGCCCCCTCGGAACGACGACCATGACCGACCCCGCCGACGCCGGCAGCAGCGAGCTCTTCCTCGGCCGCCAGCCGATCCTCGACCGCAGCCAGCAGCTGCTCGCCTACGAGCTGCTGTTCCGCAACGGCCGGCAGAACGCGGCCAACGTCGAGGACCCGGTGCAGGCGACGGCGACGGTGGTCACCAACGCCTTCTCCGAACTCGCCGTCGGCGATGCGCTCGGCCCCTACCGCGGCTTCATCAACGTCGACCGCGACTTCCTGTTCAGCGACATGATCGAGCTGCTGCCGAAGGACGCGGTGATGCTCGAACTGCTCGAGACGATCACCCCCGACGAGGCCGTCGTCGCCCGCGTCCGCGAGTTGAAGGACAAGGGCTTCCAGCTCGCGCTCGACGACGTCGTCGGGCTCGACGACGACTACGACGAGCTGCTGACGCTGGTCGACGTGGTCAAGGTCGACCTGCAGCCGCTGTCACCGGACCAGGTGCGCACGATCGTCGACCGCGTCCGACCGACCGGCGCCCGGCTGCTGGCCGAGAAGGTGGACTCGAAGGAGCAGATGGAATTCTGCCGCGAGCTGGGCTTCGAGCTATTCCAGGGCTACTACTTCGCGCGGCCGACGATCATCGCCGGCCGCAAGCTCGACCACTCCCAGCTGGCGCTGCTCAGGCTGACGCAGCTGCTGCTGGAAGACGCCGAGACCGCCGAACTGGAGCAGGTGTTCAAGGGCCAGCCCGGCCTCACCGTGAACCTGCTGCGGCTGACCAACTCGGTCGCCTGCGGCGTGCGCACGCGCATCACCTCGCTGCGCCACGCGATCACCATGCTCGGCCGCCGCCAGCTGCAGCGCTGGCTGCAGCTGCTGCTCTTCGCCAACCCGCAGGGCGGCGGCGTGACGCCGCTGCTGCAGCTCGCCGCGACGCGCGGGCGGCTGATGGAGCTGCTCGCCGACAAGCTGCGCGGCCGTGCTGCCGACCTCCCCGACCAGGCCTTTATGACCGGCATCATGTCGCTGATGCCGGCGCTGCTCGGCCAAGCGATCGAAGACATCCTCGCCCAGCTGCCGGTGCCGCCGGCGATGGCGCAGGCGCTCGCCGCCGCCCCCGGCGCGGAGCGCCCGGGCACGCTCGGCCGCCTGCTCGCGCTGGCCGAGACCAGCGAGGGCGGCGACCCGGCGGCGGTCGCGGCGCTGCTGCCGGGGCTCTATGGCATCACGCCGGCGGGGCTCAATGCCGCGATCGCGCAGGCGCTGGCCTGGGCCAACGAGATCGGCCGCGACGCCGGCAACGACTGAGACTCCGCGCGACGATGGACACCGCCACCCCGCCCCTGCCCCGCCCGCTGCTGATCGGCCGCCAGCCGATCCTCGACCGCGCGCAGCAGCTGGTCGGCTACGCGCTGCGCTTCCGCGGCCCCGGGCAGTCGGCGGCCTCCGCCGGCGTCGTCGGCGCCGCCTGGGCCGGGCTCGGCCTCGGCACCGCGCTCGGGCCGCTGCGCGCCCGCATCGACGCCGACGAGCGCTTCGTCCTCGACGACCTCAGCGAACTGCAGCCGGCCGCCGGCATCGTCCTTGCCCTCGACTTCGCCGGCGCCGCCGACGCCGCGCTGCTGGCGCGCTGCCGCACGCTGCGCGAGCGCGGCTACACGCTGGCGCTGGCGCGCTACGCCGGCCCCGACGAACGCAGCGACGCGCTGCTGCCGCTGGTCGACATCGCCGCCATCGACGCGCAGGAAAACGCCGAACGGCTCGCCGAGCTCGCCGGTGGGCTGGCCGGGCTGCCGCTGCAGATCCTCGCCGGGAACGTGGGCACGCGCGAGCAGATGGAGCGCTGCCGCGCGGCCGGCTGCCAGCTCTTCCAGGGCGACTACGTCACCCGCCCGACGATCGTCCGCGGCCGCCAGCTGTCGGCCTCGCAGCTGGGCATCATCCGCCTGCTCAACCTGGTCGCGCGCGAGGCGGACAGCACCGACCTCGAAGAGAACTTCAAGCGCGAGCCGGGGCTCACCGTCAACCTGCTGCGCCTGGTCAACGCCGTCGGCATCGGCGTCGTGCGCAAGGTCGATTCGCTGCGCCACGCGATCGCCGTGCTCGGCCGCAAGCAGCTGCTACGCTGGCTGCAGCTGCTGCTGATGGCCTCGTCGGGCGGCGGCGAGGCCCCCGAGCGCAACCCGCTGCTGCAGCTCGCGGCCGGGCGCGGCCGGCTGCTCGAAATCCTCGCCGGGCGCCTGTCGCCGGGCAAGCGCACGCTCGGCGACGAAGCCTTCCTCGCCGGCATCATGTCCTTGATGCCGGCCGCGCTGGGCCTGCCGATGGACGAGATCCTGGCGCAGATCCCGGTGGTCGACGACGTTCGCCACGCGCTGGCGGCGCACGAGGGCGAACTGGGCCGGCTGCTGGCGCTGGTCGAGCGCCTCGACGCCGCCGACTGGGACGGCTGCGACGCGCTGCTCGGCGAGCTGCCGGCGCTGTCGCACGACGCGCTGAACCGCAGCCTGGTCGACGCGCTGGCCTGGATCCACGGCGAGTCCGGCGACGACTGAGCGCCGGCCGCCGGGCGATCGCCTCAGCCGCGCGCGGACGCCTGCCGCGCCAGCCAGTCGCGCACCGCGAGGCCGGTGCCGAAATCCCACGCGCGCAGCTTCTCCGGATCGATCAGGCGGACTTCGGCCAGTTCCTCGTTGAGCACGATCTCGCCGGCGGCGACGACGTGGTAAGCGATGATCACCTCGTTCCGGCGCTCGAACGGATAGACGCCGATCAGCGCGACCGCCTCCGCGACCAGCCCCAGCTCCTCCGCCACCTCGCGCGCCACGGCGTCTTCCGGCGACTCGCCGGCCTCCAGGAAGCCGCTGATCAGGCCGAACGTCCCCTCCGCCCAGGCCGCGTTGCGCGCCAGCACGATACGCCCGTCGCGTTCGACCAGCGCCGCCACCACCGGCAGCGGATTGTTCCATTCGACGTGGCCGCAGCCGGCGGCGCACACCAGGCGCAGGCGGCCGGCGAGCGGCAGCGTCTCCAGCGCGGCGCCGCAGGCGCGGCAGAAGCGTGCGCCGCTCACCCCGCCAGTTCCCGCAGGTCGGCGAGCAGCGCGTCGACGCTGTCCGGCTGCGTGTCCCAGGCGCACATGAAGCGCGCGCCGCCGGCGCCGATGAAGGTATAGAAGCGCCAGCCGCGCGCGCGCAGGCCGTCGATCAGCGCCGGCGGCAGTTCGGCGAAGACGCCGTTGGCCTCGACCGGGAACAGCAGCCGCGCCGCCGGGATCGCCGCCAGCCCGTCGGCCAGCCGCCGTGCCATCGCGTTGGCGTGCGCGGCGTGGCGCAGCCAGGCGCCGTCCTCCAGCATGCCCAGCCAGGGCGCCGACAGGAAGCGCATCTTCGACGCCAGCTGCCCGGCCTGCTTGCAGCGCCAGGCGAAGTCCTCGGACAGCGCGCGGTCGAAGAACACCACCGCCTCGCCGACCGGCAGACCCATCTTGGTGCCGCCGAAGCACAGCACGTCGACGCCGGCGCGCCAGGTGATCTCCGCCGGCGAAACGCCGAGCGCGGCCACTGCGTTGGCGAAGCGCGCGCCGTCCATGTGCACGCGCAGGCCGCTGGCGTGCGCGAGGTCGGCGATGGCGGCGATCTCGTCGACGCGATAGACGGTGCCGACCTCGGTCGCCTGCGTCAGCGTCACCACGCGCGGCTTCGGGTAGTGGATGTCGCTGCGCCGCGCGACCACCTCGCGCACCGCCTCCGGCGTCAGCTTGCCGTGCTCGCCCTTGGCCGGCAGCAGCTTGGAGCCGTTGGAGAAGAATTCCGGGCCGCCGCATTCGTCGGTGTCGACGTGCGCCAGCTCGTGGCAGACGACGCTGTGGTAGCTCTGGCACAGCGAGGCCAGCGCCAGCGAGTTGGCGGCGGTGCCGTTGAACGCGAAATAGACGTCGCAGTCGGTGTCGAACAGCGCGCGCAGGCGGTCGGAGACGCGCCGCGTCCAGTCGTCGTCGCCGTAGGCCGGCGCGTGCCCGGCGTTGGCGGCGATCAGCGCGGCGAGCGCTTCCGGGCAGATTCCGGCGTAGTTGTCGCTGGCGAAGTGTTGCATCGGGGTTCCTCCTGTCGAGCCGGCATTCTCTCATCGTCGGCCAGCAGCGGCGACAGCGCCGCGCGCCAGACCGCCAGCTTCTGCTCGAACGAAAATGCGGCGTTGGCCGGGCTGGTCGAGGGCAGGCGCGCGAGCCGCAGCGCGCCGCCGGCCGCCAGATGCGGCAGCACGTGGCGGCGGAAGCAGTCCTCGGCGGCGGCACCGTTGAAGAACACGTGGCGCACCCGCGGGTGGGCAGCGAAAAAGGCCGGCAGGTCGTTCGCCACCGCGCTGTCGCGGTCGATCATCGCATCCAGGCTGCCCGCGCGCGCGCAGGTATGCAGCACGTCCCACAGCGCGACGCCGGCCGCGCGCAGCGCCGCGGTGCGCGCCGCGTACGGGGCATCGGCGGCAAAGCCGAGCAGCGCGCCCATCAGCGGCCAGAAGGCGTTGCGCGCATGCGCGTAGTAGCGGCCGGCGACGAGCGAGGCGACGCCGGGCATGCTGCCGAGGATCAGTACCCGCGCGCCGGCGTCGGCGACCGGCGGGAAGCTCTGTACGACGTCCGCCGGCGGCCTTCCCGCCTTTCCGTTTCCCTTCGTGGCGATGCTCGTGCCTCCTGTACGCGCGGTGCCTACTTCATCTTCGACGGCAGCCGGATCTCGTCACCGGCGACCATGAAGCGGCCCTTGCCGCGATGGTGGATCGTCTGCGGCGCCTTCACCGCCGGATCGACCCAGGCCTGCACCACCTCGAGCACGAAGAAGCCGTAGCGGTTCACCGCCCGCGTGTCGGCGACGCGGCATTCGAGGCTGGCGTAGCACTCGGCGATCAGCGGCGCCGCGACTTTCTTCGCCGGCTTCGCGGTGAGGCCGAAGCGGGCGAACTTGTCGACCTCGGCGCCGGTCGTGTTGCCGCAGCCGACCACCTGCGCGGCGAGCTCGACGGTCGGGATGTTGAGCACGCATTCGCGCGAGCGCTTGATCCTGCCGTAGCTGTAGTCGCGGTTGCTGATCACGCAGCCGACCAGCGGCGGCTCGAATTCCAACATCGTGTGCCAGGACATCGCCATCACGTCCGGACCGTCGCGACCGGCGGTGGTGACCAGCACCACCGGGCCGGGTTCGAGCAGGGTATAGACCCGGGCAAGGGGAAAGCTGCGCTTGGCCATGCTCCGTCCTTCCATCGTCGGCAACGGAAAAATTCTACCCCGCATGGCGGCAAGCGGCGACCGACGTCCCCCCCGGCGATTGCGCGGGATCCGCTCCGGTATCGACGACCTCGCCTTGACTCTGCCGGTCGCCGCACCTAGAACCAGAACGTCGTCACCGCCAGCGGACGCCGCAATCGCCGCGTGGCGAACGGCGACTCCGCCTGCCGGCACTTCCCCCCAGTTCGTCGAGAGGATTGCAAGCCCCTGCGGCTACGGCGCGATCCCATCCATCCCCCAACAGGAGTCAGTCATGAAGAAAATCTATCGACAAATCGGTACGCAAACGCTTTCCGCACTGGCCGGAACCGCCATCCTGCTGCTCACCCCGGCTGCGGCCTGGGCCGAGGAAAGCGCGGCGCTGCCCAAGGGCTTCAAGACGGCGCCGCTGCTGAAGGGCGGCAAGACGGCAGACGGCGACGCGATCGCCTATCCGCGGTCGGACAAGCCGGAGATCGTATCGGTGGTCGGCACGCTGGAGGCCGGTGGCCGCACTGCACTGCACCAGCACCCGGTTCCCGTCTTCGTCTACGTCATGGAGGGCGAACTCGAAGTCCAGACCGAAGGCAAGGACGTGCGACGCTACAAGACCGGAGAGGCCTTCCTCGAAAGCATCGGACGCTGGCACCAGGCGTTCAACAAAACCGACAAGCCGGTGAAGCTGCTGGTGTTGTTCGTCGGCGAAGAAGGCAAGCCGACGACGCAGGCCAAGCCTTGAGGCGAAAGCCCGCGCGCAACGGCCGGCGGGGTCAGAACGGCGCCGGGCAGGCGAAAGCCAGCGGCGCGCCGTTCTGCGGATGCGCGAAGGCGAGGGTATCGGCATGCAGCAGCAGGCGCGGCGCCTTCGCCTGCGCCGCCGGCGGCGCATAAAGCGCGTCGCCGAGGATCGGGTGGCCGAGCGCCAGCAGGTGCACGCGCAGCTGGTGCGAGCGGCCGGTCTCCGGCGCGAGCGCGACGCGGGTCGCGTCCTGCGCCGGGTCGTAGGCGAGGCGGCGCCAGCGCGTCAGCGAGGGCTTGCCGAGTTCGTGGTCGACCTTCTGCCGCGGCCGGTTCGGCCAGTCGGCGACCAGCGGCAGGTCGATCGTGCCGGCGGCCTCGGCGAGCCGACCGTCGACCACCGCGACGTAGCCCTTGTCCACCTGCCGCGACTGGAAGGCGGCGCTCAGCCGGCGCTGCATCTCGGCGCCACGGGCAAGCACGATCAGCCCGGAGGTCTCCATGTCCAGCCGGTGCACGATCAGCGCGTCGGGATAGACGGCCTGCGCGCGGCGGGCCAGGCAGTCGTCCTTGCCGGGGCCGCGCCCGGGCACCGAGAGCAGGCCGCCCGGCTTGTTCAGCACGAGCAGCGCGGCGTCGGCATGGACGACGTCGAGGCCGGTATCCGGCGGCGCGGAATAGGGAAGGCTGTGCACGGTCGTCGCCGCGGCGGCGCAGGCGTTCACCCGGCCGGCGCCGTCGACGCGCGATCCGGCATCGCCTTCAGGTAGACCGCATACGCGCAGTCGGCGGTCAGGATGTGGTTGTAGATCCAGCCGTGGATCAGCCGCTGCACCTCGTCGGCGATCTGGTCGAGGCTCATCGTCATCGCCCGCGCCAGCAGTTCGACCAGCATCCTCCGGCATTCGCCGTGCTGGCGCCGGTGCTCGTCGAGGCCGGGAAAGCCGCAGGCCGCCATCATCTCCTCTTCCTCGCGGAAATGCGTCTTCACGTGGTCGCAGAGGATCGCCAGCGACTTCATCATGCGGATCTGGTCGCCGCCGTCGGCGAAGGTCGCGGCCAGCTCGAACAGCCGACGATGCTGCGCATCGATGCGCGGCACGTCGGAAACGAGGATCGACGCGCAGTCGGCGACAGCCATGTTCATTGCCTTGCCCGTTTCGTGATGGCGACCGCGCCCGTCAGGGTCAGCGGCCCTTGCCGGAGAGCGAACCCCGGTTGTAGTCCTTGTCGCCGGGCATGATCGTGCGGCCGATGCCGAAGGCGCCGCCCTGCGCATCGACCGGGCGAACCCGGTTCTCCGGGTACTGCGCGGCGAGTTCGCGCGCCTGCGCCGCCTTCTCGGCGTCGACGAACTCCCAGCGGCCGTTGGGATGGAGGCGCACCGCATCGCCCTGTGCGGTCGTCGCCGCCAGCGGCGTGCGGTCGAGCTCGGCCCCGGCGGCGGCGGAAGCGGCCGCCAGCGCGAAGGCGACGACGACGGCGCGCATCAGACGCGGCCTTCGACCCAGCCCTTGACCGAGGCCAGCGCCGCCGGCAGCGCCGCCGGGTTGGTGCCGCCGGCCTGCGCCATGTCCGGGCGGCCGCCGCCCTTGCCGCCGACCTGCTGGGCGACGGCATTGACCAGTTCGCCGGCCTTCACCTTGCCCGTCAGGTCGGACGTGACGCCGGCGATCAGGCTGACCTTGTCGCCGTCGACGGCGGCGAGCACGATCGCCGCCGACTTCAGCTTGTCCTTCAGCTTGTCCATCGTCTCGCGCAGCGTCGGCACGTCGGCGCCTTCCAGCGTCGCCGCCAGCACCTTGACGCCCTTGACGTCGGCGGCCTGCGCGGCGAGGTCGTCGCCCTGGCTGGAAGCAAGCTTCGACTTCAGCCGCGCCAGTTCCTTCTCCAGCGCCCTCGCCTGGTCGACGAGCTGGTTGACCTTGGCCACCACTTCCTGCGGCTGCGCCTTCAGGGCGCCGGTGACGGCGGCGAGCGTATCCTGCTGCGCGGCCAGCCAGGCCAGCGCGACGTCGCCACAGACCGCCTCGACGCGGCGCACGCCGGCGGCGACACCGCTCTCGCCGACGATCTTCAGCAGGCCGATGTCGCCGGTGCGCTCGACGTGCGTGCCGCCGCACAGTTCCTTCGACGAGCCGATGGAGAGCACGCGCACCTCGTCGCCGTACTTCTCGCCGAAGAGCATCATCGCGCCGGACTTCTGCGCGTCGTCGATCTTCATCACGCGCGCCTCGGTGGCGGCGTTGGCGAGGATCTCGGCATTGACGATGGCCTCGACCTTGCGGATCTCGGCCTCGGTCATCGGCTGGTGGTGCGCGAAGTCGAAGCGCGTCTTGTCCGGGTCGACCAGCGAGCCCTTCTGCTGCACGTGGCCGCCGAGCACCTCGCGCAGCGCCTTGTGCATCAGGTGCGTGGCCGAGTGGTGGCGCGCGGTGCGCGCGCGGGCGGCGATGTCGACCTTGGCGCTGACGCCGTTGCCGACGGTGATCTTGCCGGTCTTGACCACACCGTGGTGGCCGAAGACGGCGGCCTGCAGCTTCTGCGTGTCCTCGACCGCGAAGATGCCGTGCACCGACTGCAGCACGCCGCGGTCGCCGACCTGGCCGCCGGACTCGGCGTAGAACGGCGTGTCGTCGAGGACGACGACGCCCATCTCGCCTTCGACGAGTTCATTCACCGCGGCGCCGTCCTTGTACAGCGCCAGCACGTTGCCCTTGGTCTCGAGCATGTCGTAGCCGTGGAAGGTCGTCGCCGGGCCGTCGTAGTCGAGCTGTGCGGCCATCTTGAACTTGCCGGCGGCGCGCGCCTGCTCCTTCTGCCGCGCCATCGCCGCGTCGAAGGCGGCGGCATCGACCGAGAACTGCTTCTCGCGGCAGATGTCGGCGGTGAGGTCGAGCGGGAAGCCGTAGGTGTCGTGCAGCTTGAACGCGGTCTCGCCGTTGAACACGGTGCTGCCGGACGCCGCCATCGCGGCCAGTTCGCCGTCGAGAATGGCCATGCCGTGCTCGATGGTCGCGAAGAAGCGCTCCTCCTCGAGCTTCAGCATGTCCATGATGCGCGCCTCGCCGGCCTTCAGCTCGGGATAGGCCTCGCCCATCTCGGCGACCAGGTCCGGCACCATCCGGTGGAAGAAGGGCTGGCGCACGCCGAGCTTCCAGCCGTGGCGGATGGCGCGGCGAATGATGCGGCGGAGCACGAAGCCGCGGCCCTCGTTGCCCGGGATGACGCCGTCGGCGATCAGGAACGAGCAGGCGCGGATGTGGTCGGCGAGCACGCGCAGCGACGGGCCGTCGGCGTCCTTCGAATTCGTTTCGCGCACCGCTGCCTTGATCAGGTTCTGGAACAGGTCGATCTCGTAGTTGGCATGCACGTGCTGCAGCACGGCGGCGATGCGCTCGAGGCCCATGCCGGTGTCGACCGAGGGCTTCGGCAGCGGGTGCATGACGCCGGCCTCGTCGCGGTTGAACTGCATGAACACGTTGTTCCAGATCTCGATGAAGCGGTCGCCGTCCTCGTCCGGCGAGCCCGGGGGGCCGCCCGGGATGTGCTCGCCGTGGTCGTAGAAAATCTCGGTACACGGGCCGCAGGGACCGGTGTCGCCCATCATCCAGAAGTTGTCGGAGGCGTAGCGCGCGCCCTTGTTGTCGCCGATGCGCACGACCTTGTCGACCGGCACGCCGATCTCCTTGGTCCAGATGTCGAAGGCCTCGTCGTCCTCGGCGTAGACGGTGACCATCAGCCGCTCCTTGGGCAGCTTGTAGACCTCGGTCAACAGCTCCCAGGCGTACTTGATCGCGTCGCGCTTGAAGTAGTCGCCGAACGAGAAGTTGCCGAGCATCTCGAAGAAGGTGTGGTGGCGCGCGGTGTAGCCGACGTTCTCGAGGTCGTTGTGCTTGCCGCCGGCGCGCACGCACTTCTGCGAGGTCGTCGCGCGGGTATAGGGGCGCTTGTCGAAGCCGAGGAAGACGTCCTTGAACTGGTTCATGCCGGCGTTGGTGAACAGCAGCGTCGGGTCGTCGTGCGGCACGAGCGAGCTGGAGGCCACGATCTGGTGGCCCTTCGATTCGAAGAACTTGAGGAACTGCTGGCGGATTTCGGCGCTTTTCATCGGCGGAGGCCCAAAAATTAACCCAATGCGGGCGGCAAGAAGCAAAGCGGCGATTTTACCGGAAAAACAAGGCCCGCCGCGCTGTCGCCAGCGGCCGGCGGGCCTTGCCGGGCGGCCGGCGGACGCCGGCCCGCGCGCTCAGCGGTTCGGGCCGCGGTGCTGGCCGGCGTTGCGATGCTCCTGGCGCAAGGCCTGGCGCGGGCGGTCCTGGCGGCCGTCGTGGTTGAAGTCGTGCTGGCGGTCGTGCTTCTCGCGGTAGATGCGCTGGCTCTGCACGTCCTGCGCATGCTCGATGCGCGCCCGCTCCCTGGTCGTCACGGCGCCGTCGGACACCGCCCTGTTCTCCAGGTTCTGCACGTGCGTCTGGCCGCGGTCGAGCTTCGCCGCCTCCTTCTCGGTCAGCGCGCCGGACTGCACGCCGCGGTCGATGCGCGCCTCCTGGCGGTCCTGGCGGGCATCGATGCGCGGCGTCGAGGCGGTCTGCGCGGCGGCGAACAGCGGCACGGTCAGGGCAACGGCGGCGACGAGGGTCTTGAGGGTCTTCATGGTCGATCTCCTGGTGGTTTGGTCTCGCCTGTCGTCAGGCTGGTGCCAGCGTATCGTCGCCGCCCGCCGAATCCCAGCGCGCAGCGGTAACACTTCGTAAGCAGTTGTTTCAGGCGACGGCGGCGAGGGGGTCGCGGGGATCGAGGCGGTCGGTGAAGAGCCCGGAAACGCCGCGCGCGAACAGGCGCTGCGCCGCCTGCGGGTCGTTCACCGTGTAGCACAGCACCGGCACGCCGGCGACGGCGGCCGCGGCGATCGTCGTGTCACGGACGCAATCGGCGGCGCAATGCAGCGTCGTCGCGCCGACCTCGTCCATCTGCCGCCGCCAGTTCCTCGGCACCGCCTCGAACAGCAGGCCGTAGCGGAGCTGCGGCGCGACGCGGCGGGCGGCGGCGAGCGCCTGCCGCGAGAAGGAGGAGAGCAGCGGCGGCACGCCGCGCCAGTGATCGGCGACGAAGCTCGCCACCGTCTCGCCGGTGGCGAGCTCGTACCCGGCCGCCGGCTTGATCTCGATGTTGGCGAAGAGGCCGAGCTCGGCGCACAGCGCGGCCGCCTCGGCCAGCGTCGGGATGCGCTCGCCGCCGCCGGCGTCGAGCGCGAAGAGCACGGCGTCGGGCGTCTCGCAGACGCGGCCGCGGCCGTTGGTGGTGCGCTCCAGCGTTTCGTCGTGGATCAGCACCGGCGTGCCGTCGGCCGACAGCATCACGTCGAACTCGACTGCCGTGAAGCCGCGCGCCGCGGCAGCGCGCAGCCCGGCCAGCGTGTTTTCCGGCGCCAGCGCACCGCCGCAGCGGTGCGCGAAGACGCGGGGCAGCGGCGGCGCGGCCGGAGTCATCGCCTGCGGCACGCGCCCGTCCGGCCTCAGCGCCGGCGCGGCTTCGCCTCCGGCGGCAGGCAGCAGCCGCCGCCGTTGGTCATGTTCAGCGCCGTCGGCAGCACCGCGTTGCCGCGCAGCACGGCGGTGTCGAGCGCTTCCTTGGCCGGCTTCCGGCCGGCCCAGACCGCCTCCAGCTCCTCCTCGACGATGATGCGCACCGGCTCGATCTGCGACACGCGCAGCGGATGCGTCGCCCCTTCCTGCTTCAGCTGGGCGTAGGCCACCTTGAGGCCGGCGAGGTCGTCGCCGAGCAGCTTGCTGTTGGCGATCGCGCGCGCCACCGGCGTCATCGGCAGGTAGCCGCCCATCTTCGTCACCTCGACCTGCATCTCCGGCGTCACCAGGTAGGCGACGAACTTCGCCGCCGCCTTGTACTCGGCCGGCTTCTTGCCCTCGCCGATCCACAGCGAGGCGCCATCGGCGAGCGCGTGCTGCGGCGCGCCGTAGACGTCGTCGTAGTAGGGCAGCGGCGCGACGCCGACCTCGAACGCCGGCGATTCGCGCAGCGTCGCGGCGACCGACGAACTGGAGGTCAGCATGCCGCACTCGCCGGCGGCGAAATGGCGGTCGGCTTCGTCGCGGCGGCCGAAATACTTGAAGTAGAAGCTCTTGTGCCAGCTCGCCAGCAACGCGATGTGCTTGACCTGGACCAGGCCGTTGAAGGCCAGCGTGCCCTTCGGCCCGGAGATGTCGCCACCGTTCAGCGCCGTCGTGTTGTCGATATGCACCCAGGCCGGCCAGGAACTGGTGTAGGGGCAACGCAGGCCGGCGTCGAACAGCTTGCCGGCGGCGTTCTGCACTTCCCACCAGGTCTTCGGCGGCACGTTCGGGTCGAGGCCGGCCTTCCTGAACGCGGTCTTGTTGTAGTACAGCACCGGCGTCGACATCGCCAGCGGCAGCGCGACCAGGTTGCCCTTGGCGTCGGCGACGCGCACGCGCAGCTCGGGCGCGAACTGCTTGCCGTCGAACTTCTCCCTGGCCTCGGCCATCACCTTGTGCAGCGGCCGGAAATTGGCCTTGTTGGCGGCGAAGTCGAGCACGTTCTCCGGCGTCGCCAGGTTGAGTACCGCCGGCGCGCCGTCGCTCGACTGCTGCACCAGGCGGATGCGGTAGTCCTTGCTCTGGCCGTTGAACTGCTCGACCAGCTGCGCCAGCTTCGCGGCGCGCCCGCTGTCCAGCTGATGGTAGAAATCGACCTCGGTCAGCGCCTGCGCCGAGGCGGCCTGGGCGAGAACGAGGCAGGCACCGGCAAGGGCGGCGGGGAGATGGCGTTGCAGCATCGGAAACCTCGGCGGGGAAACTTTCGCGGACGGTCAATTATGCACCATCGGCCACCCCGGCAGCAGGCCCCGGCAGCGAATGCCGGCGTGATTGCGGTTAGAATGCGGCATCGCCTTTCTCGCCTGCAGGCACCGACGATGAGCCGATTCAACTGGGAAGACCCGCTGCTGCTGGAAGATCAACTGAGCGACGAGGAGCGCATGGTGCGCGACGCCGCGCGTGCCTGGGCGCAGGCGAAGCTGGCGCCGCGCGTGCTGGAGGCCTTCCGCCACGAGCGGACCGACCCTTCGATCTTCCGCGAGATGGGCGAGCTCGGCCTGCTCGGCAGCACCATTTCCGGCTACGGCTGCCCCGGCGCCTCGTACGTCGTCTACGGCCTCGTCGCACGCGAGATCGAGCGCGTCGATTCGGGCTACCGCTCGATGATGAGCGTGCAGTCCTCGCTCGCCATGTACCCGATCGCCGCCTTCGGCTCGGAAGCGCAGAAGCAGCGCTGGCTGCCGGCGATGGCGAAGGGCGAGAAGATCGGATGCTTCGGCCTGACCGAGCCGGACCACGGCTCTGACCCCGGCTCGATGGCGTCGCGGGCGAAGCAGGTCGCCGGCGGCTGGTCGCTGTCCGGCAGCAAGATGTGGATCACCAATTCGCCGATCGCCGACGTGATGGTCGTCTGGGCCAAGGACGAGGCCGGCGACATCCGCGGCTTCCTGCTCGAAAAGGGCATGCAGGGGCTGTCCACTCCGGCGATCCACGGCAAGATGGGACTGCGCGCGTCGATCACCGGCGAGATCGTGATGGACGAGGTGTTCGTCCCCGACGACAACCTGCTGCCCGGCACCATGGGTAAATATTCGGGCCTGAAGGGCCCGTTCATGTGCCTCAACTCGGCGCGCTACGGCATCGCCTGGGGCGCCATGGGCGCCGCCGAGTTCTGCTGGCACGCGGCGCGCCAATATACGCTCGACCGCAAGCAGTTCGGCCGCCCGCTCGCCGCCAACCAGCTGATCCAGAAGAAGCTTGCCGACATGCAGACGGAGATCGCGCTCGGCCTGCAGGGCGCGCTGCGCCTGGGCCGGCTGAAGGACGAAGGCAAGGATGCCCCCGAGATGACCTCGCTGCTGAAGCGCAACAACTGCGGCAAGGCGCTCGACATCGCCCGCCTGGCGCGCGACATGCACGGCGGCAACGGCATCTCCGACGAGTTCGGCGTCGTCCGCCACATGCTCAACCTGGAAGTGGTGAACACCTACGAGGGCACGCACGACGTGCATGCCCTGATCCTCGGCCGCGCCCAGACGGGCATCGCCGCCTTCGCCAACTGAGAAGACCATGACGCGCCCCCTGCTCCTCACCCTGCCGTTCCTGCTGACCTTCGCCGGCTGCGACATCGTCCAGCAGCAGATGGGGATCGAGGATCTCAACGCCAAGGCCGCCCGGGTCGAGGCCGAAGGCAAGGCGGTCGGCGGCGCCTGCCGCCACTCCGGCCGCGCCATCGAGGACTGCTACGCGATCTACCACTGGCTGCCGAAGGCGCCGATCTTCGCCGGCTGGCAGGAGATGGACACCTACATGCGCACCAACAAGATCGAGTCGGTCGAGCCGCAGCTGCCGCCGCCGGCGCCGCCGGGAACGCGACGCAAGGCGGCGGAGGAGCCGGCGGCAAACGCCAAGCCGGCGGAGAAGAAGGCCGAGAAGTAGGAGAGGAAACGAAGAGGGCGCCCGCCCTCTTCCGCGTTCACGGTGCCGGGTTGGTGTAGCGCAGGTGGATCGCATCCACCGCCGCCAGCAGTTCCGGCGACAGGTCGAGCGCCCAGGCGCCGAGGTTCTCCTCCAGCTGCGCCATCGTCGTCGCGCCGATGATCGTGCTCGCCACGCACCAGCGGCGATAGCACCAGGCCAGCGCCAGCTGCGCCGGCGACAGGCCGTGTTCGCGCGCCAGCGCCGCGTAGGCGGCGACCGCCGGCGCCACGTTGGGCTTCGAATAGCGCTGCGCGAAGCCCGCGAAGTCGTTCACCCGCCCCTTCGCCCGCGGGTCGTCGAGGTACTTGCCGCTGAGGAAGCCGAAGGCGAGCGGCGAATAGGCGAGCAGGCCGACGTTCTCGCGATGGCAGACCTCGGCGAGGCCGCTGTCGTAGACGCGGTTGAGCAGGTTGTAGGCATTCTGGATCGAGACGATGCGCGGCAGGCCGTGCGCCTCGGCCAGGCGGACAAGCTGCATGACGCCCCAGGGGTGCTCGTTGGAGACGCCGACGCGGCGGATCTTGCCTTCCTTGACCAGCGCCGCGAGCGCCTGCAGCGTCTCGCCGATCGGCGTCGCTTCACGCTCCTTGGCCGGGTCGAACTGCCACTGGCCGAACATCGGCTGGTTGCGCGCCGGCCAGTGCAGCTGGTAAAGGTCGACGTAGTCGGTCTGCAGTCGCTTCAGCGAGCCCTCCAGCGCCGCACGCAGGTTGGCCGCGTCGAAGCCGGACGGCCCGCCGCGGATCCATGACAGCGCGCGTCCCGGCCCGGTCGCCTTGGTCGCCAGCACCACCCGGTCGCGCGGCTGCCGCTTCAGCCAGCTGCCGACGATCAGCTCGGTCTTGCCGTAGCTCTCGGGAGAGGGCGGCACCGCGTACATCTCGGCGGTGTCGACGAAGTTGATGCCGGCGGCGAGCGCCCGGTCGAGCTGCGCGTGGCCCTCGGCCTCGCTGTTCTGTACGCCGAAGGTCATCGTGCCGAGGCAGATGCGGGACACCCGCAGGCCGGAATTGCCGAGATCGATATAGTCCATGCTGTCCTCCTGTCGCGGCCATTCTACGCAATTCGGCGACCGCTCCCGGCGCGGCTCGGCTACAATTTTCCCGTCATTCCGGCATCGAGGAGCCGGCAGCATGCCTACCCTGCGCCCACTCGCAACGCACTGGCCGACCGCACTGACGCTTGCCGCCGGCACCGCCGCCGCGCGCGCCGGCGACGCTACCGCGGCGGGCTCGCCGCCGCTGTTGCTCGGCGGCCTTCTCGCGGCGCTGGCGGCCGGCCTCGGCGTCGCCCTGTGGCGGCAGAACCGCCGCCTGCAGGAAGCTGTCGCCGCCCGCGACGACGCCCTCTCCCGCCTCGAGCACATGGCCCAGCACGACCCGCTGACCGGGCTGCCGAACCGGGCGATGGTCAGCGACCGCCTGTCGCAGGCGATCTACCGCGCCGACCGCCGCGGCAGCCGCGTCGCCGTCTGCGTCGTCGAGCTCGACGGCCGCCGCCGGTTCAACGACGAACTCGGCCGCGACGCCGGCGACGCACTGCTCGCCGCGCTCGGCCAGCGCCTCAGCATCCGCCTGCGGGCGACCGACACCGTCGGCCGCCTGGACGACGACGCGTTCGCGCTGGTCCTCGAGGAAATCGATGGCACCGACGCCGCCCGCGGCATCGCCGGCGACGTGCAGCGGCTGATCGCCGAGCCGCTCGAAACCGGCGGCCGCAGCTGCGTGCTCGCCGCCACGCTCGGCCTCGCCCTCTACCCCGACCACGGCCGCGACACGCCGAGCCTCTTGCGCAAGGCGGAAGCGGCGATGCACGCGGCGAAACGGGCGGGCGGCAGCGGCATCCGCATCCACGACGACGATTGAAACCGGCGGCTTTTCCCGATGGGTGTATAATCGCCGCCCTATGCCATTGATTACAAATTCGTTTGAGGGTGCCGCCGATGCGCTTTGACGAGCTCGGCCTTGCGCCCGAAATCCTCCGCGCCATCGCCGACCAGGGTTACACCGAGCCGACGCCGATCCAGCAGAAGGCCATTCCGTTGGTGATGGCCGGCAAGGACATCATGGGCGGCGCCCAGACCGGTACCGGCAAGACCGCCGCGTTCACGCTGCCGCTCTTGCAGCGCCTGCTGCCGCTGGCCAGCCCGAGCCCGTCGCCGGCGCGCCACCCGGTGCGCGCGCTGATCCTGGCGCCGACGCGCGAACTGGCGATCCAGGTGCACGAGAACCTGCAGTCCTACGCCAAATACACCGCGTTCCGCACGCTGTGCGTCTATGGCGGCGTCGACATCAAGCCGCAGATCGAGGCGATCCGGAAGGGCGTCGAGTTCCTCGTCGCCACCCCGGGCCGGCTGCTCGACCTGGTCGAGCAGAAGTGCCTGAACTTCCAGAGCGTGCAGGCGCTGGTGCTCGACGAAGCCGACCGCATGCTCGACATGGGCTTCATCCCCGACGTCACGCGCATCATCAACCTGCTGCCGAAGGAGACGCGGCAGAGCCTGCTCTTCTCGGCGACCTTCTCGAACGAGATCAAGAAGCTCGCCGACACGATGCTGAAGTCGCCGGAACTGGTCGAAGTGGCGAAGCGCAACACCGTCTCCGAGACGATCACCCACCGCGTGCACCCGGTGTCGGCCGAGGCCAAGCGGGCGCTGCTGACCAAGCTCCTGAAGTCGGACGAATACGACCAGGTGCTGGTGTTCACGCGCACCAAGCAGGAGACCGGCAAGCTCGCGCGCGAGCTGGCGAAGTCGGGCATCGCCGCCGATGCGATCCACGGCGACAAGTCGCAATCGGAGCGGCTGAAGGCGCTGGAAGCGTTCAAGGACGGCACGGTCAAGGTGCTCGTCGCCACCGACGTCGCCGCGCGCGGCCTCGACATCGACGAACTGCCGCACGTGATCAACTTCGAGCTGCCGCACACGCCCGAGGACTACGTGCACCGCATCGGCCGCACCGGCCGCGCCGGCAGGAAGGGCACCGCGGTGTCGCTGGTCTCGGCCGACGAGGTGCAGTACCTGGTCGACATCGAGAAGCTGATCAAGCTGCAGGTCGAGCAGGTGGTGATCCCCGGCTTCGCGCCGGAGTACGACTACGAGTACCCGCCGACCGGCAGGAAGAAGCACCATCGCCGGCCGGAGGCGGGTGCGCCGGTCGTGGCGCCGGTGGCGGCACCGCGCCGCGAACCGCGCGAAGCCCGCGAACCGCGCGCGCCGCGCCATGCGAAGCGCAACGTGGCGCCGGACGGCTTCGACTTCAGCGCGCCCTACGTGGAGAAGGAGCTGGAGCCGCGCGGCGAAGTGCCGCAGGACGACAAGCCGCACGCCAAGCCCGACCCGCACAAGCCGAAACGGCCGGTCGCCGCGCTGCTCGGCGGCCTCGGCAAGCGCGCCTGAACTCCAACGCCAAGCAAAACGGCACCCGGGGCGGGCGCCGTTTTCTTGTCGTAGAAGCACTCTATTTTGCACATTCCGACTAAACGACTTGCAGGGCCTCTTGCAAGCCAAACGTCATTAAAACCAAACAAGCGCAACCTATTCCGTTAGTGGAAGTGGTAGTTGCTCTAGCTTTAGGCTGGGCAACCGAATCGAGCGCGAACGACCAGACAGAGCTTGTTCAAGCAGCACTAAGAACAGGCGCGTATCCGCAAAGTAGTTGGGATACGCACGACTCAATGCGGTAACAGATTCAACAGACACCAGAACTGCATCCGTTTCCGCTTTGTCCTTCGCAAGCTGTTCCGCTTGGGCGTATGTCTTCTCTGCTAATTCAACCTGATTCTGTTTAAATCCGGTTACAAGCAGCGTGCCATTCTTCGGGTCAAGCTGTAACAGATAGTAGTGAGCACCATCCTGTGCATCCGTAAGGTAGCGAAGTGCTTTACCGTATTCGCGAAGACGGTCCTGCACCTTGAGTTTGTCAGCATAGTGCCGCAGCTCTGAAAATAGTTCGGAAGACCTAGCCGGTGTGTCAGGTACTAGCGGTGCACGCTCGCGCAGCGCGATTGCCGAGCCGATCAGCGAAAAAAACCGCTTCCAGTCCTCGCTTCCTAAGCTTGACTTTAGCGCTTGGCCAGAAAACATACCGGCGGTCTCAACGGCGGTTGCCCAAGCATGCTGGTACCTGGACCGTAATTGCATTTCAATTTTTAGTCCGTTGTACATCGCTTTCTTCTTATCTGAGAAGTAGCGATATACCAAATGGATTCCCCTATACCCGGATGACTTAGGGGCGCTAATGTAGTCGTCAACAGACGCTTGTATGTGTTTAGCAGAACTTTCGTTTTGGTAGTAGTCGAAAACCCTGAAGACATTTGTAACGTTACTCAAGATCGCCCGGCACCCACCCAGGTCTTGCATCTGGGACAACTTCATTGATGGGAATCGATCAAGCTTGTGGCGAATAGAGGAAAGCCGCTTAATTCGCTGCGCGATGAGCGCGTCCTGCTCAAACCGTCGACAGGTATTGCGAAGATTCACCTGGAACGTATTGAGTGGATATCCATGCGAACCGCGCCAATTATTAATAACATCAATGGCGTTCGAATATTCTTCCCAATCGTCTATCCCCCAGTTCGCCCAGTTTTCACGGGCAGACCGCACGAGCATCTTGCCAGCAGAGTTGATAGCCTCTTTGTCGAATTTAGGTTCTGCCCAAACAGTCATAAATTACCCCGTGCCGAGCCTGGCAATAGGCGTTCATCATACGTTCTTACATCCAAACGAGGATGAGAAGTATCTATGCCTCGCTTATTGCCGAAGAGATATGCGCTCAGGTTTTCTTCGCCGGCGCCTCGATCAGCTTCAGGATGGCGACCGAGATGTTGTCGCCCTCGCCGTTGGCGCGGCTGCGCGCCCGTTCGAGCAGCAGCCCGGCCGCCTCGCGCGCGGTATGCGCGGCGACGACGCCGGCCAGCTCGGCATCGCTGAAGTAGGCCCAGAGACCGTCCGAGCACAGCAGGAAGCTGTCGCCGCCCTGCAGGCCGTTGGCTTCGCCGAAATCGACCTTGGGCGCTTCGCTGCCGCCGAGCGAGGTGAGCAGGACGTTGCGGTTGGGATGTCCCAGCGCCTGCTCCGGCGAGATCTTGCCCTGGGCGACGAGATGCTCGACGTAGGAATGGTCGGTGCTGCGGAAGACCGGCTGGTCGCCGCGGAAGCGGTAGAGGCGGCTGTCGCCGCAGTGCGCCCAGCTCACCCTGCCCGGCTGCAGCAGCAGCATCACCGCCGTGCTGTGCGGGTCCTTCTCGTTCACCATGCGCATCGTCTTGATCAGCGTATGCGCCTCGAGGAAGCTCGCCTCCAGCATCGCGCGCGGCGACTCCTCGTCGACCGCGTAGTGTTCGAGGTTGCTGCGCGCGGTGTACAGCACCTGCTCAGCGGCCACCGCGCCGCCGGCGTGCCCGCCCATGCCATCGGCGACGACGGCCAGCGCCACGCCCTTCTTCTTCGGGTGCGGAAAGATTCCGGCCCGGTCCTGTTGTTCCTTGCGGTCGCCGATGTGTTGGGCGACGCAGGCGTCTATAGTTAGCGGCATTCCCCCTCCTCCACGGCGGGAAGCATACCACCGCCGTTCAAGGGGCGGGCGGCCGGATTTCTTCCGGGCGGCGCAGATGCGCGCTGCGCCCCGGGTTGTGCTCGATATAGACGCGGTGCGCGGCGACGACGATGGTGTGCACTTCCTCGCCGGAGAGGTCGGGGAAATTCTCGCGCAGCACGCGGAAGGCGAGGTGCTCGAGCGAATGCCCGGCCCAGCCCTGGTCGGGATCGAAGAACGGCTCGATCATCGTGTACGCGGTGTCGAACAGGCCGCGCAACCTGGCGTTCGTCCGCCGGTCGGCGCCCGGGCGGTCGGTGTTATCGCTGATGTTCATGATGGTTCCCCCGTTTTCTCGTTTTCGCGCTGGCGCAGCACGCGCCGCTGGATCTTGCCGGTCGTCGTCATCGGCAGCGCCTCGACGAACTCGACCAGCTTCGGCGTCTCGTACGGCGCCAGCGTCTTCCGCACGTGCGCCTGCAGTTCCTCGACCAGCGCCGCGCCGCCGGCGACGCCCGGCTGCAGCACGACGAAGGCCTTGACGACGGTGCCGCGCGTCTCGTCCGGTACGCCGATCACCGCCGCGTTGGCGACCGCCGCGTGCTTCAGCAGGCAGTTCTCGATCTCGGACGGACCGATGCGGTAGCCGCCGCTCTTGAACACGTCGTCGGCGCGGCCCTGGTACCAGAAGTAGCCGTCCTCGTCGAGGCGCGCCAGATCGCCGGTGCGCCCCCAGCCGTCGCCGATGGACTTGTCGGCGGTCGCTTCCGGCTTCTTCCAGTATTCGAGCAGGATCACCGGGTCGGGCTGGCCGTTGCAGACGCGGTGCACGGCGACCTCGCCGGTCTCGCCCGGCGGCAGCTCGTTGCCGAGTTCGTCGACGATGCCGACGCGGTGCCCGGGATAGGCGCGGCCCATCGCTCCCGGCCGCGCGGCCCAGGCGGCGGCGCAGTTGCCGACGACGTAGTTCATCTCGGTCTGGCCGAACATCTCGTTGATGGTGACGCCGAGCTTGTCCCGCGCCCAGTGGAAGACCGCCTCGCCGACCGGCTCGCCGGCGCTCATGATCGTGCGCAGGTCGAGGTCGTAGCGCGCCTTCGGCTCGGGCACCGCCTTCATCATCATCTTCAGCGCGGTGGGGAAGAGGAAGGTGTTCCTGACGCCGTACTTCTCGAGCAGATAGAACGCCTTCTCGGCGTCGAAGCGCCCCTTGTAGGCCAAGAGCGGCTGGCCGAAGCGCCACACCGGCAGCAGCACGTCGAACAGGCCGCCGGTCCACGCCCAGTCGGCCGGCGACCAGAACAGGTCGCCCGGCTGCGGGAAGAAATCGTGCGAACAGACGAAGCCGGAGAGGTTGCCGATCAGCGTGCGGTGCGCCATCAGCGCGCCCTTCGGGTTGCCGGTGGTGCCGCTGGTGTAGATGATCATCGCCGGGTCGTCGGCGGCGGTGTCGACCGGCGCGTAGCGCGGCGAGGCGTGTTCGAGCACCGCGTTCCAGTCCCGGACGCCGTGCGCCGCGGCCAGCGCCGGGTCGATGTCGACGCCGATCAGGTGCTTCAGCTCGGGCAACCGGTCGCGGATCTCCAGCAGCTTCGGCAGCGTCGTCTCGTCGACGATGGCGACGTGCGCGCCAGCGTCGGCCAGCCGGTATTCGAGCGCATCCGGCCCGAACAGATGCGACAGCGGCAGCGCCACCGCCCCCATCTGGTAGGTCGCGACGTGCGCGATGCCGGTGTGCGGGCGCTGCGGCATCATGATCGCGACGCGGTCGCCGGCCAGCGTGCCGAGCGCGCCGAGCACGTTGGAGAGGCGGTTCGCCGCGCGCTGGATGTCCCAGAAGGTCCACGCCGAGGTGTGGCCGGCGTCGTCCTCGTAATAGAGCGCGAAGCGCGTGCGGTCGGCGGCCCAGCGGCCGCAGATGTCGACGCCGATGTTGTAGCGGGCGGGAACTTCCCAGCGGAAGCTGTCGCGGATGCCGGCATAGCCGCCGGCGCCGGCGTCGAGATGCATCACCATGGGGTCAGTGCTCCTCGCTGTGGTAGCGGTCGAGTATCTCGTCCATGAATTCGGGCAGCGCATCGGCATGCAGGCCCAGCTCCTCGGCGACCGCCTCGCGCGCGCCTGCCCACTCCGGGTTGTCGATGTGCATGTCCTGGTAGTAGAGCTGGATCGCCAGCTGCAGGATGGCGACCATGGTCCGCGCCGCATGGTTGCCGAGGCTGCCCATGTGATGATGGAAGCGGATCGCGTCGCAGATGAAGTCCGGCAGCTTCCAGTGCTTGCCGACCAGGTAGCCGACGACGCAGTGGTCGGCGTTGAAACGCCGGTCCTCCTCGGCGAGGTCGAGCCAGGCGCCCTGCTCGTCGGCGTGCATCGCCTTGCAGTAGGTGGAGAAGCGCTGCATCAGCACCGGCACGCCGCAGTCGTGGAAGATGCCGGCGAGGTAGGCCTGGTCGGGAAAGACATTGCACACCGAGACGCGATCCTCGGCGATCAGCATCGCGATCTGGCCGACCGCGCGCGAACGCGCCCAGAAGGCCTCGAAGGCCTTGGCGTTGTGCCTGGCGCCGATGGCGGTGGCGAGCGTCACCGCCTGCACGATATTGAAGGTCTGGCGGGTGCCGATCGCCTGCAGGATCTCCTCGACCGACGCGAACGGCTGCATGCGCCGGTAGGCGGCGCTCTGCACGACGCGGAACAGCGCGGCGACGATGCCGGCATCCTGGCTGATGCTGCGCGCGATGACGCGCAGGTCGGTGACGCCGCGGCTCAGCAGGTGCCGCAGCTCCTCCAGCACGTGCGGCTGCGGCGGCAGCTTGATGCCCTTTTCGACGAGGCGCCTGACGCTCTTGCTCTCGTCATCGGAAAGCGTCGCGAGCAAGGCCTGGTCGATGGCCATCGTATCCCCTAGATGCGTTCTTCGATGATCTCCACCCAGTGCCGGACGGGCGTTGCGCTGCCGCTCTGCAGATGGGTCTGGCAGCCAATGTTAGCAGTAACGATCAGCTTCGGGGCGCCGGCCGACAGCGCAGCCAGCTTGTTGTCGCGCAGCTGCTTCGACAGCGCCGGCTGCAGGATCGAGTAGGTGCCGGCGGAGCCGCAGCAGAGGTGGGAATCAGCCACCGGCGTCAGCTCGCAGCCGGCAGCGGCGAGCAGCTCCTCGACCACGCCCTTGATCTTCTGCCCGTGCTGCAGCGTGCATGGCGAATGGAAGGCGAGCTTCAACGGCGCCTGCGCCTTCGCCGCGAGCAGCGGCTTCAGCCGCGCCGCCTCGGCGACGACGATCTCCGAGACATCCCTGGTCAGCGCCGAGATGCGCGCTGCCTTCTCGGCGTAGGCCGGATCCTGCGCCAGCAGCAGCCCGTATTCCTTGACGTGCGCACCGCAGCCGGAGGCGGTCATGACGATCGCCTCGACGCCCTGCTCGACGTGCGGCCACCAGGCGTCGATGTTGCGGCGCATGTCGGCGAGCGCCGCCTCCTGCGCATCGAGGTGGAAGCGCAGCGCACCGCAGCAGCCCGCCTCCGGGGCCTCGAACAGCGTGATGCCGAGCCTGTCGAGCAGGCGCGCGGTGGCGGCGTTGGTGTTCGGCGCCAGCCCCGGCTGCACGCAGCCGGCAAGCGCCAGCATGCGGCGCGGATGGTTCGAAGCGGGCCAGCCGCGCGACTGGCCGGCGGCGGCGGCCGGCACCTTGTCGGCCAGCGCCTGCGGCAGCAGCGGGCGCAGCAGCTGGCCGGCGGCGACCGCTGGGCGGAAGATCCACGGCCGCGGCAGCGCCTCCTTGAGCACGCCGCGCACCAGCTTCTGGCCGAGCGACCGGTCGACGCGGCGGTTGAGGAAGGCGCGCCCGATGTCGAGCAGGCGGTGGTACTTGACCCCGGACGGGCAGGTCGTCTCGCACGAACGGCAGGTCAGGCAGCGGTCGAGGTGCAGCTGCGTCTTTTCGGTGACCGGCTGGCCCTCGAGCATCTGCTTGATCAGGTAGATGCGGCCGCGCGGCCCGTCCAGTTCGTCGCCGAGCAGCTGGTAGGTCGGGCAGGTGGCGGTGCAGAAGCCGCAATGCACGCAGGTGCGCAGGATGGCATCGGCCTCGCGGCCTTCCGGCGTGTCCTTGAAGGAATCGATCAGATTCGTTTGCATGGTCGTGGGCTTCTTAGAAATCGGGGTACAGGCGGCCGCGGTTGAAGACGCCGTGCGGATCGA
This sequence comes from Azospira restricta, assembly GCF_016858125.1. Taxonomy (NCBI): domain Bacteria; kingdom Pseudomonadati; phylum Pseudomonadota; class Betaproteobacteria; order Rhodocyclales; family Rhodocyclaceae; genus Azospira; species Azospira restricta. The sequence continues at coordinate 1,635,728 of NZ_CP064781.1, read as the reverse complement.
AGGCCTGCTTCAGGTTGCGGTGGATCTTCAAGAGCGCCGGCGACAGCGGCTGGAAGACGCCGGCGGAGGCCTTGATCGCATCGCCGCCGCGGAACAGCGCGGCATGGCCGCCGGCGCTGGCGGCCGCCGAGCGCAGCTGTTCGGCGCCCTGGTCGCCGCGCAGCCAGCGTTGCGCGCCGCCCCATTCGATCAGCGTCGGGCCGGGGATGCCGAGCGGCTGCGCCACCGAGGCCACCGACAGGCGCCACAGCGGCTCGCCGCCGGCGAAGAAGGCGTGCGTCTGCTCGCGCAGGCTCGCCCAGAACGCCGCCGCGTCGGCGACGACCTCGCCGCCGAGCATCGCCTGCGCGGCGTCGACGGCGGCATGCGCGCCGGCGAGGCGCAGCGTCAACACGCCGTCGTGCCAGGCCGAGGCGGCGATCGGCAGCGGCTGGCCGCCCCATTCGTTGAGCTTGCGGAGCGCCTCGGCCTCGTCCAGCGCAAAGCGCAGGCTGCGCTCGGCGACCGGCAGCGGCAGCACCTTCAGCGCCACCTCGGCGATCAGGCCGAGGGTGCCGAGGCTGCCGGCGATCAGGCGCGGCACGTCGTAGCCGGCGACGTTCTTCATCACCTGGCCGCCGAAGGAGAGCAGTTCGCCCTTGCCGTCGATCAGCTTGACGCCGAGTACGTAGTCGCGCACGGCACCGACCGCCGCGCGGCGCGGGCCGGAAAGACCGGCGGCGACCATGCCGCCGACGGTCGCGGCGCCGAAGTGCGGCGGCTCGAAGGGCAGGCACTGCCCCTTCTCGGCGAGCGCCGCTTCCAGCTCGGCGAGCGGCGTGCCGGCGCGGGCGACGACTACCAGCTCGGTCGGTTCGTAGACGACGATGCCGCGGTAGGCGGCGGTGTCGAGCACCTCGCCGGCCGGCGTGCCGCCGTAGAAATCCTTGCTGCCGCCGCCGCGGATGCGCAGCGGCTGCTGCGTCTCGACGGCGTCGTGCACGCGTCCGATCCATTCCTTGAGCACGGTATCCATCAGAACCTCGGCGGGGTCGTTGCGGCCGCAGCATGCGTCTGGGCGCGCGTCAGGGTGTATTCGCGGCAGCGGGCCAGCGTCGGGATGCCCTTGCCCGGGTTGAGCAGGCCCCTCTCGTCGAAGGCGGCCTTCAGCCGGTGGAAGGCGGAGATCTCGGCCGGCGTGAACTGCGCCGCCATGACGTCGATCTTCTCGACGCCGACGCCGTGCTCGCCGGTGATGGTGCCGCCGAGGGCGACCGACAGCTCGAGAATCTCGGCGCCGAAGGCGGTGGCGCGCTCGATCTCGCCCGGCTGGTTGGCGTCGTACATGATCAGCGGGTGCAGGTTGCCGTCGCCGGCGTGGAAGACGTTGGCGCAGCGCAGCCCGTACTTCACCGACAGGTCGCCGATCGCCTCCAGCATCTCGGCCAGGCGCTTCCGCGGAATGGTGCCGTCCATGCACAGGTAGTCGGGCGTGATGCGGCCGACCGCCGGGAAGGCCGCCTTGCGGCCGGCCCAGAAGCGCAGCCGCTCGGCCTCGCTCTGCGAGACGACGAGCGAGGTGGCGCCGCTCTTTTCGAGCACCGCCTTCATGCGTTCGATCTCCTCGGCGACCTCGGCCGGCGTGCCGTCCGATTCGCACAGCAGCACGGCCTCGGCGTCGAGGTCGTAGCCGGCCTTGACGTAGGGCTCGACGGCATGCGTCGCCGCCTTGTCCATCATCTCCAGCCCGCCCGGGATGATGCCGGCGGCGATCACGTCGGCGACCGCGTTGCCGGCCTTCTGCACGTCGTCGAAGTAGGCCAGCACGACCTGCGCCAGCTCCGGCTTCGGCGTCAGCTTGACGGTCACTTCGGTGGTCACCGCGAGCAGGCCCTCGGAACCGTTGATCAGCGCCAGCAGGTCGAGGCCGGGCGCGTCGAGCGCGTCGGCGCCGAACTCGACGGCCTCGCCCTCGATCGTGAAGCCGCGCACCTTGAGCACGTTGTGCACGGTCAGCCCGTACTTCAGGCAGTGCACGCCGCCCGAGTTTTCGGCGACGTTGCCGCCGATCGTGCACGCGATCTGCGACGACGGGTCGGGCGCGTAGTAGAGGCCGTACGGCGCCGCCGCCTCCGACACCGCGAGGTTGCGCACGCCCGGCTGCACCAGCGCCGTGCGCGAGAGCGGGTCGATGCGCAGGATCTTCTTGAAGCGCGCCAGCGACAGCACGACGCCGTCCTCGTGCGGCATCGCGCCGCCGGAGAGGCCGGTCGCGGCGCCGCGCGGCACCACCGGCACCTTCAGCTCGTGGCAGGCGCGCAGCACTGCCTGCACCTGTGCCTCGGTCTGCGGCAGCACCACCACCAGCGGCAGCGCGCGGTAGGCGGTGAGGCCGTCGCACTCGTAGGGGCGCAGATCCTCCTCGTCGACGAGCAGCGCGTCTGCAGGCAGCACCGCCTGCAGGCGGGCGACGATGGCGCGCTTGTCCACGGTAAAGCGGACGTCGTTGGCAAAGGCCATGAGCGGACTCCCGGGTAGGGTTGCGGGGGCTTGCGGGTTACTTGCCGGCGGCGTTGCCGCCGAGGTCGGCCGGCAGCGCGATGCCGACGCGCTCGGCGGCCCCGCGCAGATGGACGTGCGCCGCGTTGCGCGCGGCGACGGGGTTGCCGGCGGCGATCGCGTCGAGCAGCACGTAGTGCTCGCGCTGCGCCTCGCGCGGCGACTCCATGCCGCGCGGATGGTCGACCCAGGCCACGCGCCGCGATTCGGAGAACTGGCGGCCGAGGAACTCGGCCAGGCGCAACACGTACTGATTGTGCGTGGCGGCGGCGATCGCCAGGTGGAAATCGTCGTCGGCCTCGGAGCCGTCGATTTCGCTGGTGAGCGCCTCGTCCATGCGGCGCAGCGCATCGCGCATCGCGGCGAGGTCGTCGTCGTTGCGCCGGCGGGCAGCCAGCTCGGCGACGGTGGCTTCGATCAGCGTGCGCAGCTCGAAGATGTGCAGCAGGCCTTCCTCGCCGCCCGGGGCGAGGCGGAAATTGAGACTCTTCGGGTTCGCCGCGACGAAGGCGCCCGAGCCCTGGCGGGTCTCGATCAGGCCGTCGGCCTTGAGCCGCGCGATCGCCTCGCGGACCACCGCACGGCTGACGCCGAAGGTTTCCGCGAGCACCTTCTCGGTCGGCAACTGCGCACCGGGGGCATAGTCGCCGCGCTGGATGCGGGCTTCGAGTTCCGCCGACACTTCCTCGCTGAGGCGCGGCGGTCGGTGAATGCGGCTGAGGGTCTCGAGTGGCATATACATCAGGTTGTCAGACAATATATGGAAATCATACGCCGACGATTCCCCGATGTGAAGCTGCGGTGAAGTATCAAGTGCATTTACTGCAGCATTTACTGCAAACAGCAAGGTGCACGGCAGCGGCAGCCGGTGGTCAGCAACTCTTGATCCACATCAAAATCGACTTTGCGCAAGATCGTAACCTGCCGAGCATAACAGCAATAGCAGACAGGGAGCGTTCCAGCATGGCCACGACAGACCTTTTCCACTGGTCGGACGAGTTCAGCATCAACATCCAGGAGATCGACGAGCAGCACCGCGTCCTCGTCGACCTGCTCAACCAGCTGCACGAAGCGATCCGCGGGCACCGCGGCAAGGCGACCTCGCGCGAGATCCTCGACCGCCTCGCCGAGTATACGCGCACGCATTTCCTGCTCGAGGAAAGCCTGATGCGCCTGACCCACTACCCCGGCTTCGAGATCCACAAGGCGCAGCACGAGGAACTGATCGCCCAGGTGGTCACGCTGCAGGACAAGCTCGACAAGGAGAACGCGACGATCACCTTCGAGCTGCTGCACTTCCTGAAGACCTGGCTGACGCAGCACATCAACGACAGCGACAAGCGCTTCGGCAGCCACTTCCAGAAGGCCGGACTGCAGCAGTACGCGAGCTGGAGCCAGGAAGTGGATGCGACGATGAAGAAGAAGAAATGGTGGTGGAAGTTCTGGTAGCCGCTCAGCCGGCAGCCAGCGCCTCCGCGCGCGGCATCGCCGGCGCCGGCGCCACGCCCTTCAGCCAGCCCAGGCCGGCCTCGCTGCCGGCCTGCGGCCGGTACTCGCAGCCGACCCAGCCGGCGTAGCCGAGGCGGTCGAGCAGCGCGAACAGGTAGGGGTAGTTGATCTCGCCGCTGCCCGGCTCGTGCCGCCCCGGCACGTCGGCGACCTGGATGTGCGCGATGCGCTCGAGGTTGGCCTCGAGCGTCCGCGCCAGATTCCCCTCCATGATCTGCGCGTGATAGACGTCGTACTGCAGCCACAGGTTCGGTTCGGCGACCGACTCGATCAGCGACAGCGCCTTCTTCGGCGTGTCGATGCAGAAACCCGGCATGTCGATGCGGCTGTTGATCGGCTCGACGAGCAGGCGGATGCCGGCCTCCGCCAGGCGCGACGCGGCGTGGCGCAGGTTGCCGAGCAGGGTCAGGCGGATTTCCTGCGGGCGCAGCCCCGGCCGCGGAACGCCGGCGAGCGCGTTCACCTGCGTGCAGCCGAGTTCGCAGGCATAGTCGATGGCCCGCTCGACGCCGTCGCGGAACTCGGCCTCACGACCGGGCAAGGCCGCCAACCCGCGCTCGCCCGTCGCCCAGTCGCCGGACGGCAGATTGAAGAGCACCTGCTGCAGCCCGTTGTCGCGCAGTCGCCGGGCCAGTTCGGCGGCCGGGTAGTCGTACGGCGACATGTACTCGACGCCGGTGAAGCCGGCGCGGGCGGCACGCTCGAAACGGTCGAGGAAAGGGACTTCCGTGAACAGGAAGCCGAGGTTGGCGCAAAAACGGGGCATCGCGAATCCCTCCGATATAATTCGCTGCTTCGACTCTGCCGGCCTGCTCCTGATCTTGTTCCGGCAGCCCACCCGCATTCTGACAGGAAACGAAAAATGGGCAACCGTCTCTCCAAAATCGTCACCCGCACCGGCGACGCCGGCACCACCGGCCTCGGCGACGGCAGCCGCATCGGCAAGGACAGCCCGCGCATCGACGCGCTCGGCGAGGTCGACGAGCTGAACTCGACGCTCGGCGTGCTGCTCGCCGAGGCGCTGCCGGACGACGTGCGCGAGGCGCTGCTCGGCATCCAGAACGACCTCTTCGACCTCGGCGGCGAACTGTGCTGCCCGGGCATGACGCTGGTCAGCGAGGCGCAGGTGCTGCGCCTCGAGCAGCAGGTCGAGGACTTCAACGAGAACCTGCCGCGACTGAAGGAATTCATCCTCCCCGGCGGCACCCGCCCGGCGGCGCTGGCGCACCTCGCGCGCACCGTCGCCCGCCGCGCCGAGCGCAGCGTCGTCGCGCTGGCCGCGAACGAGCCGGTCGCCGACAACATCCGCCGCTACCTGAACCGCCTCTCCGACCTGCTGTTCATCCTCGGCCGCTACCTCAACGTCGCCGCCGGCCGCGGCGACGTCCTCTGGGTGCAGCGCAAGAACGCCTGAGCGAAGGCAAAAGCCTTCGCGAACAAGTCCTTCTGGAGGGCGCCTGAGTCTCAGCCGAGAATGACGATCACCGCCGCCAGCCAGCCGAGCGCCGCCGCCAGCAGGTGGCGGTCGGTCATCAGGTCGACGGCGGCGTCGCCGCCGCCGGCGTGGCGGTGCAGCCGGTAGAGGTAGCGGAACATCCCGTAGACGACGAACGGCACCGTCGCCATCAGGCCGACGGTACCGTGCAGCGCCAGCGTTTCCGGACTGACGGTGTACAGGCTGTAGCTGACGATGGTCGCCGTCGCGCAGATGCCGATCAGCTTGTCGAGCAGCGCCGGGTCGTATTCGTCGAGCACCTGCCGGTGGCCGGCGGCGTGCCCGTCGAGCGCCTTCAGCTCGGCATGCCGCTTGGCGAAGCCGAGGAACAGCGTCAGCATCAGGCCGCACAGCAGCAGCCAGTGCGACGGCGCGATGCCGACGCCGAGCGTGCCGGCGAGGATGCGCAGCATGAAGCCGGCGGCGATGAGGAAGACGTCGAGCAGCACGACATGCTTCAGGCCCAGCGTGTAGCCGACGTTGAGCAGCAGGTAGGCGACGACGATCGCCAACACGGCGGGCGACGCCAGCCAGGCGAGGAGGCCGGCGGCGGCGAGGCAGGCCATGCCGACGGCGAAGGCGGCGCCGGCGGTGATCGTGCCGGCGGCGAGCGGCCGCTGGCGCTTCTTCGGGTGCTGGCGGTCGCGCTCGCGGTCGACCAGGTCGTTGCCGACGTAGACCGCCGAGGCCGCCAGCGAAAAGGCGGCGGCGGCGAGCAGCACCTGCCCGACCAGTTGCGCGTCGTTCCAGGCATGGCCGAAGAGCAGGCCGACGAAGACGAAGGCGCTCTTCAGCCACTGGTGCGGACGCAACAGCTTGATCCAGGCCTTCACTTGCCGTCTCCGGGAAAGTAGCGGTCGGTAAACGCGCAGCCGCGCAGCGGCAGCCAGTCCGGAATCCGGTAGAAGCGCTCGCGCACGCGGTTCAGCACGCGGTCATGATACACGGCGTAGCGGAAGCCCTGCCCGTGCACGAGGTGGAAGTCGACGCCGTCGATCGCGAACGAGGATACGTCGATGTGCGCGAAGTACGGCGCATAGCTTTCCGCGCGCACCGTCTCCTTGCGCAGGATCAGGAAGCCGCGGCCGTCGAGCGCACGGAAGTCGGTATCGAAATCGTCCTGGCGGCCGTGGAAGGAGCCGTCACCGAACACCACCACCGGCCGGTTCAGCGCGTAGGCCAGCGTCGCCGCCGACGAATAGCTCTCCATCGCTGCAGTGCAGCCCTCGCCGCAGCGCGCCAGCGGCTCGCGCAGCTGCCGCGCGAGTTCCGGGCCGTTCCAGGTGAGCACGGCGCCGGCGTGCAGGCTGCTGCCTTTCCAAACCGACAGCGGCAGCGCCAGGAAGACGACGGCCGCCAGCATATGCAGCGCGGCGAAGGCCGCCGACCAGCGGCACAGCGACCACAGGCGCTCGACCGGCAGCGCTGCCGCGGCGAGCGCGGCGAGCAGCGGCATGAAGGCGAGCAGCCAGTGCAGGCCGACCGCCTTGGTGAACGACAGCGCGAAGAAGCACAGCAGCGGCACCGCCGCCAGCCACGCCAGCGCGCGCGCCGTCGCGTCGCCGGCGATCGCCGCGGCGAGCTCGCGCCGGCCGCGCCACAGCGCCCACAGCAGCCACGGCGTCGCCAGATAGGCGAGCGAGGCAACGAAGGCGAGCGGGTTCTCCCAGGCGAAACCGGCCTTGCCGTTGCGGTTGAAGAAGTTGAAGACGAGGTTCGACCAGCAGTGCTCGCTGTTCCACCACAGATTCCAGGCCGGCCCGAGCAGCGCGCAGGCGGTCAGCGCAGCGAGCAGCGCGAAGCGACCGGGATCGCGGCGGGCGAACAGCAGGTGCGCGGCGAAGGCGACGCCGAGCAGCGCCGCGAAATATTTGCCGAGGAAGGCCAGCCCGAGCAGCAGGCCGGCCGCCGCGTGCCAGGCGAGCGACGCGCGGCGCATGCCGCGCAGGTAGGCGAGGACAGACAGCAGCGAGAAGAGGACCACCGGCGTATCGGTGGTGACCAGCACGTTCCACACGTCGGCCGGCTGCAGCAGCACGAGCAGCGCCGCCAGCCGGGCGCGCTCCTCGCCCTGCGCCCGCAGCAGCGACCAGGCGCCCCAGGCCAGCACGAAGGGCAGCAGCAGCGCCGGCAGGCGCAGCCACCATTCGGCGCGGCCGAAGGGCAGCAGGCCGGCCAGCCACCAGCCGATCATCGGCGGGTGGTCGTAGTAGCCGCCGGCCGGCCGGCCGCCCCAGGCGACGAAGTAGGCTTCGTCGCCGGTCAGCGGCAGCGCCGCGGCGAACCACAGGCGGAAAAGGAAAAGCGCGGCGAGCGTGCCCGCCAGCCAGCGGCCGGTGCGCGAGGCCGGCAGCCTCATCGGATCAGGAGGTGGCCTCGACCAGGCGGCGCTGGCGCACGCCCTGCGCCAGCGTTTCCAGCACGCCGACGGTGTCGTCCCAGCCGATGCAGGCGTCGGTGATGCTCTTGCCGTATTCCAGCGGCTTGTCCGGCGACAGGTCCTGGCGCCCCTCGACCAGGTGCGACTCGACCATGACGCCGATGATGCGCTCGTCGCCGCCGCCGATCTGGCCGGCGACGTCCCGGGCGACGTCGATCTGGCGCTCGAACTTCTTGCTGCTGTTGGCGTGCGAGAAGTCGATCATCACCCGCGCCGCGAGGCCGGCGGCGGCGATGTCGGCGCAGCACTGGTCGACGCTCGCCGCGTCGTAGTTCGGCGCCTTGCCGCCGCGCAGGATGACGTGGCAGTCCTCGTTGCCGGTGGTGGACACGATCGCCGAATGGCCGCCCTTGGTCACCGACAGGAAATGGTGCGGCGCGCTGGCGGCGCGGATCGCGTCGACCGCGATGCGCACGTTGCCGTCGGTGCCATTCTTGAAGCCGACCGGGCACGACAGGCCGGAGGCCAGCTCGCGGTGCACCTGCGACTCGGTGGTGCGCGCGCCGATCGCGCCCCAGGCGATCAGGTCGGCGGTGTATTGCGGCGTGATCGTGTCGAGGAACTCGGTGGCGCAGGGCAGGCCGAGCTCGTTGATCTCCAGCAGCAGCTTGCGCGCCAGGCGCACGCCCTCGTTGATGCGGAACGAGCCGTCCAGCCGCGGGTCGTTGATCAGCCCCTTCCAGCCGACGGTGGTACGCGGCTTCTCGAAGTAGACGCGCATGACGACGATCAGGTCGTCGGCGAGGCGTTCCATCTCCTTCTGCAGGCGGCCGGCATACTCCATCGCCGCGTCGAAGTCGTGGATCGAGCACGGGCCGACCACCACCAGCAGCCGGTCGTCGGCGCCGTGCAGCACGCGGTGGATCGCCTGGCGGGCGTTGTAGGTCGTCTGCGCGGCGCGGTTCGACACCGGGTACTCGCGGAACACGTGCGCCGGCGGCACCAGTTCCTTGATTTCCTTGATGCGGACATCGTCCGTATTCGGCTTCGTTTGCGGCGTCATGACAGAAAACCCTGAAAGAATGGGGGCGCCGGAAATGACAGGCCCGACCGCCCGGAAAGCCCTCGATTCTACTCGAAACCCCGCCCCCGACGGAACCGCGGCGGCTTGCGGAGAGGCGTAGAATGAGCGCTTCCGGCATTTGTGCGCGAAATTCGCGATGCGTTCCCCGATCAATTCCGCCCCGGGACTGTTCCCGCCGGCCGAGTCCGCCGCCCCCGCGCCGCCCAAGGGGCGCGGCGCCCCGGCCAACCCCGACCCGCGCTTCGCCGCGTGGACGCGCGACGCGGTGGACGACGGCTGGCAGCGCGCGCCGGACGCGGCGCCGGCGACCGAAGTCTTCGTCGACAGCGCGAAGACCATCCTCAGCCGCAACGACTCGCCGGACCTGCCCTTCGACCGCTCGCTCAACCCCTACCGCGGCTGCGAGCACGGCTGCGTCTACTGCTACGCGCGGCCGAGCCACGCCTTCCTCGGCCACTCGCCCGGGCTCGACTTCGAAACGAAGCTCTACCACAAGCCGGAGGCGGCGAAGCTCCTGCGCCGCGAGCTGGCAAAGCCCGGCTACGCCTGCCGGCCGCTCGCCATCGGCACCAACACCGACGCCTGGCAGCCGGTCGAGCGCCGGCTGCGCATCACGCGCGCGGTGCTGCAGGTGCTGCTCGAGCTGAAGCACCCGGCGCTGCTGATCACCAAGTCGGCACTGGTCGAACGCGACCTCGACCTGCTCGCCGCGATGGCGAAGGAGCAGCTGGTGCACGCGGCGATCTCGCTGACCACGCTCGACGGCGAACTCGCCCGCCGGCTCGAGCCGCGCGCCGCAGCACCGCAGGCGCGGCTGGCGGCGATCCGGACGCTGGCCGAGGCCGGCGTGCCGGTGACGGTGATGGTGTCGCCGGTGATTCCCGGCCTCACCGACCACGAGCTCGAACGCATCCTCGCCGCCGCGCGCGAAGCGGGCGCCGTCGGCGCCAGCTACAGCCTGCTGCGCCTGCCGCACGAGCTGCACGACCTGTTCGAGCGCTGGCTGGCCTGGCATGCGCCGGAAAAGGCGGCGCGCGTGATGGCCATCCTCTACGACATGCGCGGCGGCCAGGCCAACGACCCGCGCTTCACGCACCGCATGCACGGCCTCGGCCACTTCGCCGACCTGCTCGCGCAGCGCTTCGCGCTGCACCGGCGCCGCCTCGGTTTCCCCGGCCTGCCGGAGCTCGACTGCAGCCGCTTCGCGGCGCCGGCGCGCAAGACCGACGAGCGGCAGCTCGGCCTGTTCTGAACGGGCTGCTACCAGCCCCAATAGACGCCGCCGCCCCAGCCGCCGGGGCGCCCCCAGCCGCCGTAGGGATGGATCCGGTACGGCGCCCAGCCCGGCGCCGGACAAGTCGGCAGACGCGCCCGCTCGGCGGCGATCTCCGCCTCGTGACGCGCCTGCAGTCCGGCCAGGCGGGAATCGGCGTCGGTGCGCAACGCCGCCTCGCGGGCGGCGAGCAGGGCGTCGAGGACAGCCACGGACACGCCGCGCCGATGCAAGTCGAGCAGGTCGGCGGCATCGAGCTTCAGGCGGGCGCCGTCGGCACGCCAGCGGGTGACGACCTCGGCCGGCGTGGCGCCGGCGCGTGCCATCCGAACGATCTCCCCGGTCGTCAGCGGCGCATCCGCCGGCGAGGAAGGCGATGGCGAAACCGCCGGGGCTTCGGCGGGAAGACGGTCGATACGGGGAGGAACGAGGGCGGGCGAAGCGCAGGCCGCCAGGCACAACGCGAGCGACAGGAATATGGAGCAGCGCAGGGCGCCGTGGCGGCACCCTGCGGCAAGGCGAAGGTCAGCGCGACGGCAGGCGCTCGTAGAGGCCAACGACGACCTCCATTTCCTCGAGGATGCGTTCGCTGGTGGTGGCGACCGCGGTGAGCAGCTTCTTGTCGCCGCCGGCCCGCTGGTTGAGCGCGTTCTCGAAGAAGAACCACTGCTGGTTGACCAGGTCGAGGCCGTCCTTGATCTGCGCGGTATTCGCCGGCGCGGCGGCCAGCTCCTTGTGCGCGGCGGTGAAATCCTTGCGCGCCTTGTCCAGCTCGGCGGTGCTATTGGCGTCGCCGACGCCCCAGGCGATCGCCTGGTAGAACTTGGCCATGCGCTGCGACAGCATGCGCTGGCGACCGGACACGTTCACCAGCCGGCCGGCGTTCGAGCCCGCATGCTTCTCCAGCTGCACCGTGCCCTGGTGCGCCAGCGCCAGCACCTGCTCGGACAGTTCGAGCACCTTCCTGCCGCCGGACGGGCTCGGCGGCGCGCCGACCAGCGAATCCTTGTAGGCGATCCAGGCGGTTTCCAGCTTCTGGTAGGTGTCCTTGATTTCCGGGGTCGGCGCGAAATTCTTGAGCTCGACCAGCTGGCGGTCGAAGTAGGAAATCGAGCCGTCGAGGACCTTCTTCGAGCGGTCGACGTCGACGCCCTGGCCGAGCTGGAAGTAGGCCTTGGCCATGCGCTGCGAGAGCATCCGCTCGCGGCCGGCCTTGTTGATCGCGGCGTTGATGTCCGTGATCTGCGCCTGGGCGAGGCCTGCCAGCAGCAGGCTGCCGACGGCAGCGGCACGGACGATGCGACCGATGGAAAACTTCATGGACTCCTCCTCGACAGGCTTGTTATTCCAATTGCTTGGGATTTTAAGTCATCGAGTCTATGGGGCACGACTATTTCCAACCATGACCTAGGTCAAATACCCCCATGCCACAAGGGTGTATTCGCCGCCTAGTGCGTGCCGCCGACGGTCAGCCCGTCGATGCGCAACGTCGGCTGGCCGACGCCGACCGGCACGCTCTGCCCTTCCTTGCCGCAGGTGCCGACGCCGGGGTCGAGGCGCATGTCGTTGCCGATCATCTTCACCCGCGTCAGCGCATCCGGGCCGTTGCCGATCAGCGTCGCCCCTTTCACCGCCGGGCCGAGCTTGCCGTCCTCGATCAGGTAGGCCTCGCTCATCGAGAAGACGAACTTGCCGCTGGTGATGTCGACCTGGCCGCCGCCGAAGTTGGCGGCGTAGATGCCCTTCTTCACCGAGCGGATGATCTCTTCCGGCGCGTGCTGGCCGGCGAGCATCGTGGTGTTGGTCATGCGCGGCAGCGGCAGGTGCGCGAAGGATTCGCGGCGGCCGTTGCCGGTCGGCTGAACGCCCATCAGCCGGGCATTCAGGCTGTCCTGCATGTAGCCCTTGAGGATGCCGTCCTCGATCAGCACCGTGCGTTGCGTCGGGTTGCCCTCGTCGTCGATGTTCAGCGAGCCGCGGCGGTCGGGGATGGTGCCGTCGTCGACGACGGTGACGCCCTTCGCCGCGACGCGCGTGCCGATGCGGCCGGAGAAGGCCGAGCTGCCCTTGCGGTTGAAGTCGCCCTCGAGCCCGTGGCCGACCGCCTCGTGCAACAGGATGCCGGGCCAGCCGGAACCGAGCACGACGGTCATCGTGCCGGCCGGTGCCGGCCGCGCGTCGAGGTTGGTCACCGCCTGGTGCACCGCCTCCTTGGCGTAGCGCTGCAGCACCTCGTCGTCGAAGTAGCCGTAGTCGAAGCGGCCGCCGCCGCCGGCCGAGCCCTGCTCGCGCTTGCCGTTCTGCTCGACGATGACGGTGATCGACACGCGCACCAGCGGCCGCGTGTCGGCGGCCAGCCGGCCGTCGCTGCCGGCGACGAGGATCACCTCATACTCGCCGGCGAGGTGCGCCATGACCTGCTGCACGCGCGGGTCGAGCGCGCGGGCGAAGGTTTCCAGGCGCTCCAGCAGCGCCACCTTGGCTTCCGCCGGCAGCGACGCGAGCGGGTCGTCGCCGCGGTAGAGGACGTGGCCGCCGCGGCGCAGCAGTACCGGCACCAGCCGCGACTGGCCGGCGTTGGCGATCGCGCGCACCGCCTTCGCCGCATCGTCGAGCGCGGTCGCGCTGATGTCGTCGGAGTAGGCGAAGGCGGTCTTCTCGCCGGCGCAGGCGCGCACGCCGACGCCCTCGTCGATCGAGAAGCTGCCCGACTTGACGATGCCCTCCTCCAGGCTCCACGCCTCGGAGCGGCTGTACTGGAAGTAGAGGTCGGCGTAGTCGACGCCATGGCGGAAGATCGTGCCGAAGACGGCGGAAAGGTCGCGGTTGCCCAATCCGTACGGCGCGAGCAGCAGCTGTTCGGCGTGGCGGAGCGGGGATTCGGCAGCGGAGAGGAGCGTGGCGGTCATGATCGGTCCGGTTACTTGAAGATGCGATGGCGCAGCGCCGGCAGGCTGGCGCGCGTTTCGGCGATGAGGCCGCGGTCGAGCTCGCCGATGACGACGCCCGGCCCTTTCAGCTTGCGGTCGACGATGGTCCCCCACGGGTCGACCAGCATGCTGTTGCCGTGCGTCTCGCGGCCGTTCTCGTGGCGCCCGCCCTGGCCGATCGCCAGCACGTAGCACTGGTTCTCGATGGCGCGCGCGCGCAGCAGGATTTCCCAGTGCGCGCGGCCGGTGGTCTCGGTGAAGGCGGCCGGCACGACGATCAGGTCCGGCTCGCCGAGCTGGCGGTAGAGCTCGGGGAAGCGCAGGTCGTAGCAGATCGACAGGCCGACGCGGCCGAACGGGGTGTCGAAGGCGACCGGTGTGCGGCCGGCCTCGATCGTCGCGCTCTCGTTGTAGCGCTCGGCCCCCTGCTCGAAGCCGAACAGGTGGATCTTGTCGTAGCGCGCGACGCGCCGGCCGTCCGGGCCGTAGGCGACGCAGGCGTTCATCACCTTCGCCGGATCGCTCGCGACGAGCGGGATCGAGCCGCCGACCAGCCAGATGCCGTGGCGCTCGGCGGTCGTCGCCAGCCAGTCCTGGATCGGGCCGCGGCCGTCGTCCTCGCGCGCGGCGACCTTGTCGCCGTCGCCCATGCCCATGATCGGGAAGTACTCGGGCAGCGCCACCAGCGTCGCGCCCTGCGCAACGGCATCGGCGACCAGCCGGCCCGCTGCCGCCAGGTTGTCGGCGACGCGCGGCGTCGACACCATCTGCACCGCCGCCACGCGCACCGTTTTCTCTCCTGCGTTTCCTGTCACCTTGCCCATCCTCGCCTCATTGCCCGTCGCCCGCGGTCTGCGGCTCCAGCCGCTGCGTCGACAGCTTCTCCACCTTCGGGTCGTCCCATTTCCCGGTCACCGAATAATCGAACGAGAAAATCTGGTTCAACGGGTTCTGCAATACCTTGTGCGCCAGCAAGGCCGCCGCGCCGGCGACCGGGTTGACCAGCGCGACGCCGAGCGCCGCGGTGCCGCCCAGCTCCGGCTGCACGTTCACCACCAGCTTCTGCGTCTCGTGCTGCAGATCGACCTCGCCGCGCATCAGCACGCGCGCCGCCGGGCCGTCGATCTGCAGGCGGTCGGTACGCATCACGCCGCCCTTCACCTCCATCCGGCCGGCGATCGAGTCGAAGGCAAAGCCTTCCGAGAAGACGTCGCGGAAATCGAGCGAGATCCGCCGCGGCAGCGACTGCAGGCTGATCAGCCCGAGCAGCTTGCCGGCGGCGCCGGGATCGATCTTCGCGAACTGCCCGCGCGCGGCCTCGACGCGCATCTCGCCGGCCAGCGTCGGATAGTCGATGCGGATCGGCACCCCGGCCCAGCTCAGCTTGCCGGCCAGCGTCGCCGAGCCGCGCTTGAGCGTATCGGCGTAGCCGAGGCGTTCGAGCAGCCCGCCGGCGTCTTCCGACACCAGCTTGAAATCGAGATCGAAACGCTGCGGCGACTGCATCCGCCACACCGCGTTGCCGTCAAGGCGGCCGTCGGGGTTACTGATGGACAGCTTTTCGATGCGCCAGTTCGTTGCCTCGTTGCGCGCCTGCAGTTCGAGCCGGCCGAGCTTCTTGCCGCCGACCGAGAAGCTGTCGGCGATCACGTCGAGCGCCGGCAGGTCCTCCAGCGTCGTCGCCGGCCGTTCGGGCAGCTCGCCCGGCGGCGGCGCCTCGGCGGCGAAGGTCTTCAGCCGCGCGCGCAGCGCGCCGCGCCCGAAGGTGTCGAACTGCACCTCGCCGCTGGCCTCGCGCGACGCGACGCTGGCCTGCCAGATGCGCCCGGCGGCGCTGGTGGCGACCAGGCGGACGTCATGGAACTGGCGGCCGAAGGCGTCGAGCTGTTCGCTGCGCAACTCGACGCGATCCGGCAGGTAGGCCGCCGGCCCCTGGCCGGTGCCGTTCTTCCCGTTACCGTTGCCGTTGCCGGCCGGGCTGAGCGCGGCGCGCCAGAAATCGGCATCGACCTGCGGCACGGCGACGACGACGGCGAGCCCCTTGTC
Organism: Azospira restricta; assembly: GCF_016858125.1. Taxonomy (NCBI): domain Bacteria; kingdom Pseudomonadati; phylum Pseudomonadota; class Betaproteobacteria; order Rhodocyclales; family Rhodocyclaceae; genus Azospira; species Azospira restricta. The sequence continues at coordinate 1,620,473 of NZ_CP064781.1, read as the reverse complement.
CGGCAGGACCAGCGGCGCCCCGACCGCCAGCGCGCCGCGCAGCGGCAGCCAGCTACCGTCGTTGCCGCGCCGGCGCAGCAGCTCGCCGCGCGCCACCCGGCCGAGGCTCAGCTGGATGCGGTCGAGCGGCTCGTCGCGCCGGACGCCGACGACGAGGCCCTTCTCGAAGCGCAGCGGCAGCGCGTCGCCGGCGGTCTTGTTGAACGGCGCCGGCAACGCCGACGACAGCCCCTCCAGGGTCGACTCGACGACGATCTCGGCGCTGCTCTTCTTGACCCGGATGTCGGCGCGCCAGTCGGCGCCGCCGGAAAGGCTGTCGAACAGCGGCAGGTCGTACTGGCGACGGGCCTGCATCGCCGACAGGCTGCCGCTGGCGACGACGTCGACGCGGCCGTCGCGGGTGGTCTCGGCGCGCACCTTGACCGGGCCGCCGAGGAACAGGCCGTCGATGTTGCGCACGCTGATCGAGCCGTCGGTGAACTGCAGGTTGCCGTTCACGTTGGTCAGCGGCGGCAAGAGCGGCTCGACCGTGACCTGGTTGTCGATGAAGCGGAAGTCGCCCTTCACCCGCGTCTCCTCGGCGTTCGACAAGGGGATGTCGAGCGCCAGGTCGAGCCGGCCCTGGCCCTGCGCGCGCATGTCCGAGGTGGCGTGGTCGAGCGTCTCGCCGACCGGACTCGCCTCGATGAAGCGCAGGAAGTCGGCGGTCGGCCCCTCGACGCGGCCGCGCACGCGCAGCTGCGGATGCGCGGCGTCGAAGTCGGGAATCTCGGCGACGGTGGCGGCGATGCGGGTGCCGAACAGCGCGCCGCGCTTCGCGTCGACGCGCATGCCGGCGCCGGCGAAGCGCAGGTCGCCGTCGACGTGCTCGAGCTTCGGCCAGCCCGGCGCGTAGTCGATCGTCACGTCGTGCGCCTTGGCGGTGACGAGGAAGGTGCCGGAACCGTCGACGAAGGGGAAGCGGTCGAGGTCGCCCTTCAGCGTCAGCTTCGCGTCGCTGGCGCTGCCGGCGGTGATGCCGCGGCGCAGCCAGTCGCGCGCCTCGACGTCGACGACGTGCGGCATGTAGCGCCAGACCGCGTCGCCGCGCGCCCGCGACAGCGTCGCGACGAGGTCGATCTCGCCGGCGCCGGTGCCATGGTAGCGGTAGCGGCCGCCGGCCGAGCCGGCGGCATGGTCGCCGGCGAACTCGACCTGGTCGAGGTCGACGTCGATCGTCTCGCCGTCGACCTTCCAGCGCACGCCGGCGCTGAGCGTATCGAAGGCCAGCCGCGGTTCGGGAAAGACGCTCGGCAGGTCGAGGCCCGACTTCTGCGCGCGGATGCTGACGCTGCCACCGCGCTCGCTCGCGTCGAGGCTGCCGGAAATGCCGAAGAAGCCCGGGAAGTAGCCCTGCGCGCGCAGGCCGAGGTCGGCGAAGTTGGCGCGCAGCGCGTAGCGCTGCAGGCGCTCGGCGCCGCCGGCGAAGGACAGGCGCAGGTCGGAAATGGAACCGCTCGGCGCATAGTCGGCGAGCAGCTTGCGGCTGCCGGCGTCGAGCGGCAGATAGGCGGACAGGCGCACCAGCAGCGGCAGGTCGAGGCGGCTGGCGGTCGCGCTGCCCTGGCCGCCGCCCTCCGCCGCCGCCTGCCAGTCGGCGCTGAAGTCGGTCGGCGGCAGCTGCGTGCCGTCCTCGAGCGCCAGCGTCAGCCCCTTGCCGAAGGCGGCGAAGCCGCCCTGGCGCAGGCGGCCACCGAGACGGCCGGAGAGCGCGTCGAGGTGCATCTCCGGCAGCGGCCGCGCCAGGCGCAGGCGCACGTCGCGCAGCGCGAGGTCGGCGGTCAGGTCGAGCAGCCGGCCCTCGCCGATCGACAGCCAGGCGCGCAGCCCGCCGCGCCCCTGCGGCAATGCCACCGGGTAGTCCACCCAGCGCCGCCAGCCGGCGAGGTCGACGTAGGCGAGCTCGGTATAGAGCTGGCCGGCCCATTCGTCGAGCGCGCCCAGGTCGTCGCCGTCGAGGTTGCCGCGCAGGTCGATGCGCGCCGCCAGCTCCGGCGGCGGCAGCGCGGTCAGCCCGAAGCGGTGGTGGCGGCCGCGGTTGTCGAGGGCCAGGTTCACGTCCTCCAGGATCAGCGGCGGCGCGCCGCGCAGCGCGTCCTCCCAGACCAGCGTCGCGCCGTTGATGCGGATACGCTTCTGCGCCAGCACCCAGGCCGGGAATTCGGACTCGCCCTCGCTCACCGGCAGGCCGGCGACCGACAGCGCGCCGGTCGCGTCGCGGCGGATGTGCAGCACCGGCTCGTCGATCGCCAGCAGCGCCAGCCGCAGCTGCAGGCGCCACAGCGACGACCAGTCGAGGATCGCCTCGACGCGCGAGAAGGTCAGCGCCGGGCGGCCGGCGGCGTCGGACACGGTCACCCCGGACAGCGTCAGGTCGGGCTTCAGCCCGGCCCAGCCGGCCTCGATGCCGTCGATGCGCACCGGCAGGTCGAGCGCCCGGCTCGCCAGCTGCTCGAGGTCGCCGCGGTAATGCTCGATGTTCGGCAGCACCGAGTAGCGCAGCGTCAGCACCAGTCCGGCAAAGGCGAAGTAGGCGGCGAGCAGCGTCCAGCCGAGCGCGCGCCAGCAGCGGCGGGCCAGCGGGTGGGCGACGAAGGGCAGCAGCGCATGCAGGCGGTGGTAGAGCGTCGGACGCAGCTCGCGCACCAGCGCGCGCGGATCGACGTGATCGTGCTCGTGCGCGCTCATCGTCCGCCGCGGCTTTGCCAAATGCTGAAAAGGGTCACTAGAATGGCGCTGTATTTTGTCCAGCCCCAATTGTACCGGCTTTGCGCCGCCGGCTAGATGACGCCCCGGCGCATGCCGCCGTCCTCCCGGCAGCGCCGCCGACCGGAAAAGAGACCCGCGATGAGCGCCAGCGCCCCCGAACCCGACTCCGTCCCGCTCCCCGCCGCCTGGCAGCCCGCCCTGACCCACAGCCGCTTCCTGCGCCAGCTGCTCGCCGCCCGGCCGGCGGTCGCCGACTGGCTGGCGGCGAACGCCGGCGCGCCGCTCTCCGCCGCGGCGATGCAGGCTTTCCTCGCCGCCGGCGACGCCGCCGACGAGACGGCGCTGAAGGCCCTGCTGCGCGGCCTGCGCCAGCGCACGATGGCGGCGTTGATCGTGCGCGACCTCGCCGGCGAGGCGCCGCTCGCCGAAGTCGTCGAGACGATGACCGCGCTCGCCGACGTCACCACCAACTTCGCGCTCGACCACCTGCACCGCCAGTTCGCCGCGCAGTACGGCGAACCGCTCGACGCCGACGGCCGGCCGCAGCGGCTGCTGGTGGTCGGCATGGGCAAGCTCGGCGGCCGCGAGCTGAACGTTTCCTCCGACGTCGACTACATCTTCGTCTACCCGGAGGAGGGGCAGACCGCCGGCGACGCCGGCGGCCGTGGCCGGATCGACAACTACGACTTCTTCACGCGGCTCGGCAAGCGGCTGATCGCCGCGCTCGGCGAGATCACCGCCGACGGCCAGGTGTTCCGCGTCGACATGCGCCTGCGCCCGAACGGCGACTCCGGCCCGCTGGTCTGCTCGCTCGACTCGCTGGAGAACTACTTCATCACGCAGGGCCGCGAATGGGAGCGCTACGCGTGGATCAAGGCGCGCGTGATGAACGACGGCGACAACCTGCAGCCCGGCTGGAAGACCGCGCTGGAGAAGGTCGCGCGGCCCTTCGTCTTCCGCAAGTACCTCGACTTCGGCGCCATCAACGCGATGCGCGACCTGCACGCGCAGATCCGCCGCGAGGTAGCCAGGAAGGACATGGCCGACCACATCAAGCTCGGCCCCGGCGGCATCCGCGAGATCGAGTTCATCGCCCAGGTCTTCCAGCTGATCCGCGGCGGCCGCGACTCGGCGCTGCAACTGCGGCCGACGCTGCAGGTGCTGAAGCTGCTCGCCGAGCGCCGCTTGCTGCCGGAGGAGGCGCGCGCCGAGCTCGCTGCCGCCTACGACTTCCTGCGCCGGCTGGAGCACCGCCTGCAGTACGTCGACGACGCGCAGACGCACATGCTGCCCACGGCCGCCGACGCGCGCGCGCAGATCGCGGCGAGCCTGGGCTTCGCCGACTGGCCGGCGCTGCTGGCCACGCTCGACGGCCACCGCGCACACGTCGCCCGCCACTTCGAGCAGGTCTTCTCCGACCCCGAGGCCGGCACCCATCCGCTCGCCGGCCTGTGGCTCGGCCAGTGCGGCGCCGAGGACTGCGGCGAACAGCTCGGCGAACTCGGCTTCGCCGACCCGCAGGCGATCCTCGACGCGCTCGAGCGCTTCCGCGGCACCGCGCGCTACCAGCAGCTGCCGGCGTCGAACCGCGAGCGCATCGACGCCGTCGGCCCGCGCCTGATCCAGGCCGCGGCGGCGACGCCGAAGCCCGACCTGACCTTCGCCCGCGCGCTCGCCTTCCTCGAGACGATCAGCCGCCGCGGCGCCTACCTCGCGCTGCTGCAGCAGTACCCGCAGGCGCTGGCCAAGGTCGCCGAGTTGGTCGGCAGCGCCAGCTGGGCCGCCGAATACCTGAACAAGCACCCGGTGCTGCTCGACGAGGTGCTCGACCCGCGCCTCTACGACGTCGCCACCGACTGGCCGGCCTTCCGCGAGATCCTCGACAACCAGCTCGCCGAGCACGCCGGCGACGCCGAGCGCGAGATGGACATCCTGCGCGAGGCGCACCACGCGCAGGTCTTCCGCGTGCTGGCGCAGGACCTCGCCGGCCTGCAGACGCTGGAGCGCATCTCCGACCACCTCTCCGAGCTCGCCGACATCATCGTGCAGAAGACGCTGCAGCTGACCTGGCCGAAGATCCGCCAGCGCCACTGCGAAACGCCGAAGTTCGCGGTGATCGGCTACGGCAAGCTCGGCGGCAAGGAGCTCGGCTACGCCTCCGACCTCGACATGGTCTTCCTCTACGACGACGACCATCCCGACGCACAGGAGAACTACGCGCGGCTGGCGCAGCGCGTGAACACCTGGCTGTCGTCGCAGACCTCGGCCGGCATGCTGTTCGAGACCGACCTGCGGCTGCGCCCGAACGGCGACGCCGGGCTGATCGCCATCAGCGTCGACGCCTTCCGCGACTACCAGCTGAAGCAGGCCTGGGTCTGGGAGCATCAGGCGCTCACCCGCGCCCGCTTCGTCGCCGGCGACGCCGCGGTCGGCGCCCGCTTCGAGGCGATCCGCGAGGAGATCCTGACGCTGCAACGCGACCCGGCCAAGCTGCGCGAGGAGGTGCTGGCGATGCGCCGGCGCATGCTCGACGCACACGCCTCGAACAGCGAGGATTTCTTCGACCTGAAGCAGGACCCGGGCGGCATCATCGACGTCGAGTTCATCGTCCAGTACCTGATCCTCGCGCACGCGCACGCCCACCCCGAGCTGACGCAGAACCTCGGCAACATCGCGCTGCTCGGCATCGCCGCCGGCCTCGGGCTGATCCCGGCCGAACTCGCCGAACCGGTACGCAACGCCTACCGCGAGTACCGCCGCATGCAGCATGCGGCGCGCCTCAACGGCAGCGGCAAGGCGCGCATCGAGCGCGCCGCGGTGCAGCGCCGGATCGAGGCGGTGCGCGCGCTGTGGCAGGCGGTTTTCGCCGAGGGTTGAGGCGGCTATACTCGGACGGAATGGGAATCCCGCCGCCCCCGCCAGCACAGCAGCATCCCTTCCAAGGAGACTCGCCATGAAACGCTTCGTCGCCGCTTCGCTGTTCGCCGCCGCCCTGCCCGCCTTCGCCGCCAACCCGACCATCGACAGGATCACCGCCACGCCGTCGCCGGCGAAAGCCGGCGAACCGGTGACGATCACCGTCGAGGCCAGCGACGCCGAAGGTGGCATGTGCGGCCTCGACCTGAACTGGGGCGACGGCAACCGCAACCCGCCGCAGAAGGTCGGCGGCAACCACAAGAACTTCCCGATCACGCTGCAGCACACCTACCAGAAGCCCGGCACCTACGAGATCAAGGCCGACGGCAAGCGCGCCGAGACCTACCTCGGCTGCCTCGGCAAGGTGAAGTACATGCTCACCGTCGAGGCCGCCGCGGCCGCCCCGGGCAAGGCCGCCGCCGGCGCCGCCGCGTCGCCGTGCCCGGCCGACTGGACGCTGAAGGGCAAGGCGGCGAAGGACGGCAGCTTCACCTGCACGCCGAAGAAGAAGGGCGCCGCCAAGCCGGAGAAGGAGCTCGCCTGCCCGCAGGGCACCAGCTACTTCTTCGGCGCCAAGGCGCTCGGCTGCGAGAAGGCACAATAAGGGGCGCGGCGAACGCGCCCGACACCCCCAACGGGCCGCCGCGAGGCGGCCTTTTTTCCGGAGACAGAACGCATGACCACCCCCGGCCATCAGTGGCGCTTCTTCCGCGCCGGCGGCTTCGACCAGGTCCGCCTCGACCGCGGCGCCGATCTGCTGCACCTCGACCAGCTCGACCAGAAGCTGTGGGTCGCGCTCTCCTGCCCGGTCGCCGGGCTCGAGTTCGACGCGCACACGCTGGCGCTGCTCGACGCCGACGGCGACGGCCACGTCCGCGCCAGCGACCTGATCGCCGCCTGCCAGTGGGCCGGCGGGCTGCTGCGCGACGCCGACCTGCTCGCCAGCGGCAGCCACCCGCTGCCGCTCGCCGCGATCGACGACGGCAGCGAGGACGGGCGCCTGCTGCTCGCCTCCGCCCGCGAGATCCTGAAGAACCTCGGCAAGGACGGCGACGCGATCAGCGCCGAGGACACCGCCGACAGCGCGCGCATCTTCGCCGCGACGCGCTTCAACGGCGACGGCATCATCACCGCCGGCTCGACCGACCACGCCGCGCTGCAGGCGGTGATCGCCGACCTCATCGCCTGCTGCGGCAGCCGCCCCGACCGCAGCGGCCAGGCCGGCATCGGCCAGGAGGAGGTCGACGCCTTCTTTTCCGACCTCGACACCTTCGCCGCCTGGCAGGCGGTGCCCGCCAGCCGGCCCGAGGTGCTGCCGCTGGGCGCCGCCTCCGGCGCCGCGTGGACGGCGATCGCCGCGCTGCGCGAGAAGGTCGACGACTACTTCGCGCGCTGCCGGCTGGCCGAATTCGATGCGCGCGCCGGCAGCGCGATGAACGGCAGCGACGAGGACTTCCGCACGCTCGCGCTGCAGACGCTGAATCCGGAGAGCGCCGGCCTCGCCTCGCTGCCGCTGGCGCGCATCGAGGCCGGCCGCCCGCTGCCGCTCGCCGACGGTCTCAACCCGGCCTGGCGCGAGGCGGTCGCCGCGCTGCGCGATGCCGCGGTGGCGCCGCTCATCGGCGCCCGCGACGCGCTCGCCGAGGACGACTGGTGCGCACTGTGCGGCCGCTTCGCGGCCTACGCCGAATGGCAGGCGGCGCGCCCGGCGACGCGCCTGGAGCCGCTCGGCGAGGAGCGCATCGGCGCCATCGCCGCGCTCGCCCCGCGCGCCGCGCTGGAGGAACTGATCGCCCGCGACCGCGCGCTCGAGGGCGAGGCCGACGCGATCGCCGCCGTCGACCGCCTGGTCTGCTATGCACGCGACCTCGGCCGCCTGTGCAACAACTTCGTCGCCTTCCGCGACTTCTACACGCGCCAGGGCAAGGCGGTGTTCCAGGCCGGCACGCTGTACCTCGACGGCCGCAGCTGCGACCTCGTCGTGCCGGTGCTCGACGCCGCCAGGCACGTCGCGCTCGCCGGCCTTTCCGGAATCTACCTCGCCTACTGCGAATGCACGCGCGGCGCCGAGAAGAAGTCGATCGCCGCCGCCTTCACCGCCGGCGACGCCGACCAGCTGATGGTCGGCCGCAACGGCGTCTTCTACGACCGCGAGGGCAAGGACTGGGATGCCACCATCACGCGCATCGCCGAGCACCCGATCAGCATCCGCCAAGCCTTCTGGTCGCCGTACAAGAAGCTCGCCCGGCTGCTCGCCGAGCAGGTGCAGAAACTGACCGCGGCCAAGGCCAAGTCCGCCGACGACCTCGTCGCCGGCAGCGTCGCCAGCGCGCAGAAGCAGGCGGAAGCGGCGAAGGCCGCGCCGGCAGCGGCGCCGGCGCCGTTCGACGCCGCCAAGTTCGCCGGCATCTTCGCCGCGATCGGCCTCGCGCTGGGCGCCATCGGCACCGCCGTCGCCGCCGTCGTCACCGGCTTTCTCGGCCTGCGCTGGTGGCAGATGCCGCTGGCGATCGGCGGCCTGACGCTGGTCGTCTCCGGGCCGGCGATGGCGATGGCCTGGTTCAAGCTCCGCAACCGCAACCTCGGCCCGCTGCTCGACGCCAACGGCTGGGCGGTGAATGCGCGGGCGAAGATCAACCTCAGCTTCGGCACCTCGCTGACGCAGCTGGCAAAGCTGCCGGAAGGCGCCGAGCGCGCGCTCGCCGACCCCTACGCCGACCGGAAAACGCCGTGGAGGCTGTACCTCGCGGCGCTCGTCCTCGCGCTGATCCTGCTCGTCTGGGCGACGAAGAGCGGCGGCTTCTGAGCATCGCCGGCACCTCGCGGCAGCCCCGGGGGTGCCGCCCGCTTCGCGGCGGGCACCGGCAATTCGTGACAGGATCGTGACATTCCCGACATTTCGGGAACTATGACGAAAGTTATGTTTCTTATCGTTCAAGGGGCGGCAACCGACAGGGCCGCAAGAACGATCGGGAGCAAACACCTGTGCCTACCAACGCGGACTCTGTCCCGCTCACCGCCGAGCAGCTGCGCGGCATCGTCAGCATCGCCGACGACGCGATCATCTGCTTCGACCGCGGTTTCCGCACCATTCTCTTCAACCACGGCGCCGAGCGCATCTTCGGCTGGTGCGAAGGGGAAGTGCTCGGCCGCGAGATCGACCTCTTCCTGCCGCCGCGCTACCGCGCCGAGCACGCGCAGCTGGTCGAGGGCTTCCACCGCTCCGGCGAGGTGGCCCGGAGGATGTCGCAGCGGCGCCCGATTTTCGCCGTGCGCAAGGACGGCAGCGAATTCCCGGCGGAGGCCTCGATCTCCAAGCTGGGCACGGAAGCGGACTCGATCTACACGGTGATCCTGCGCGACATCAGCGCCCGCGTCGCCCGCGAGCGCGAGCTGGAGGCGGCGAAGGAGGCGGCCGAGGCGGCGATGCAGGCGAAGAGCATGTTCCTCGCCAACATGAGCCACGAGATCCGCACCCCGCTCAATGCGGTGATCGGCATGACCAGCCTGTTGCTCAACACGCCGATCAACGACGAGCAGCGCGACTACACCGAGACCGTGCGCGCCAGCAGCGAGACGCTGCTGACGATCATCAACGACATCCTCGACTACTCGAAGATCGAGATCGGCAAGCTCGACGTCGAGCGGCAGCCGGTCGACCTGCGCCGCTGCCTCGAGGAATCGCTCGACCTGATCAGCGCCGAGGCCGGCGAGAAGAACATCAACCTCGCCTACTTCATCGACGACAGCGTGCCCGCGTCGCTGGTCAGCGACGCCACGCGGCTGCGCCAGATCCTGGTCAACCTGTTGTCCAACGCGATCAAGTTCACGCACCGCGGCGAGGTCGTCGTCACCGTCGCCGGCAGCGAACTCGACGACGGGCGCCACGAGATCTGCTTCGCGGTACGCGACACCGGCATCGGCATCGCCGACGAGAAGCTGCCGCTGCTGTTCCAGTCGTTTACGCAGGTCGACGCCTCGACGACGCGCAAATACGGCGGCACCGGACTCGGACTGGCGATCAGCAAGCGCCTGGCCGAGATCATGGGCGGCCGCATGTGGGTCGACAGCGAGGTCGGCGCCGGCTCGACCTTCAGCTTCACGATCGTCGCCGAGGCGGCCGGATCGCAGCTCGCCAACCACTTCCTGCAGGAGCACTCGTCGTCGCTCGCCGGCCGCCGCGTGCTGATCGTCGACGACAACGCCACCAACCGCCGCATCCTGGTCAAGCAGGCGCTGGTCTGGGGCATGCTGCCGTCGGCGGCGGCCTCCGGCATCGAGGCGCTCGACTTCGTCCGCCACGGCCACGCCTTCGACGTCGGCATCCTCGACATGAGCATGCCGGAGATGGACGGCCTGTCGCTGGCACGGGAAATCCGCAAGCACCGCGACGCGCAGGCGCTGCCGCTGGTGATGCTGACCTCGGTGGCCGGCCGGCCGCGCGAGACGGCGCTCGACGAGGCCATGTTCGCCGCCTACCTGAACAAACCGATCAAGCCCTCGGCGCTGCTCGATGCGCTCCTCCATGCGATGCGCATCGCGGCGCCGGCAGACCAGCCGCCAGCGCCGCGCGGCCTGCCGCGGCTGGCCGACACCTTGCCGCTGACGATCCTGGTCGCCGAGGACAACACCGTGAACCAGAAGGTCGTGCAGCAGATGCTGGCGCACCTCGGCTACCGCGCCGACCTCGTCGCCAGCGGCCTCGAAGTGCTCGACGCGCTCGAGCGGCAGAACTACGACGTCGTGCTGATGGACGTGCACATGCCGGAGATGGACGGCCTCGAGGCGACGCGGCGGCTGAAGATGCGCTTCGCCGAAGCGGCGGCACCGCGGGTGATCGCGATGACCGCCAACGCGATGCCCGGCGACCGCGAGAAGTGCCTCGCCGCCGGCATGGACGACTACGTCTCGAAACCGGTCGAGCTCGCCGACATCCGCGCCGTGCTGCGCCGCGCCGCGCACCCGGCGGCGACGCCCGCCGTCGCCGACGAAGCCCCCGCCGCGGCCGCGCCGCCGGTGATCGACCGCAAGCGCATCGCGCACCTGATGGAGCTGCAGGACGACAGCAACCCGCACCTGGTCGGCGGCATCATCGAGATGTTCTGCCACGATTCCCCGCAGCATCTGGACACGATCGCCGAGGCGATCCGCAAGGGTGACGCGATGCAGCTCGACCACGCCGCGCACCGCTACCTCTCCAGCATCGAGAACCTCGGTGCGCTGCGCATGCGCGACGTCTGCATGGCGCTGGAGCGGCTCGGTCGCGACGGCACCACCGAGGGCGCAGGCCCGCTGCTGGAAGCGCTGCGCGCGGAATTCGCCGCCGCCCGCCGGCAGCTGGCCGAACTGAGCACCGGCCTCTAGCCAGCGTCAGCGCTCGCCGGAGCCCGCCCCGCTGCGGCCGGCGACGCCGCGTCCGCGGAAGACGAGGAAGAGCGCGACGGCGAGCGGCACGAAGCCGACGATCAGCGGCAGCACCAGCGCCTCCGCGCCGAGCAGCGACGGCGAGGTCAACTCGACCATCAGCACCGGGAATTCGATCGGATCGGCACCGCCCCAGGGCAGCCGGATCAGCGCCGGATCGTCGCCGCGCCGGCTTGCCGCGAGCGCCGCGGCAAGACCGTCGCGCCCCTCCGACGACGCCACCGGCCGCCCCTGCCACCACAGGCTGAGGCGCGTCTCGGGATAGTCGTAGCCGCTGAGCTGGGCGTGGTCGATCGGCTTGAACAGCACCAGGTAGCCGCTCTCGGCGCCGAGCCAGATCGGCACGCGCAGCGCGAGGTAGAGGTGCCCGCCCTTGTCGTCGAACACCCAGGCCGACTCCTGGCCGGCGCGGAAATGCACCTTCGGCGGCTCGCGGCGGAGGTACTCGAACCTGGCCAGCACGCCGCCGTGCGCGTCCTCGATGCGCAGCAGCGGGAACTCCAGGCTGCGCCCGAGGCTGGTCAGGTGGACCGCCAGCGCCTCCAGCTGGCGCGGACGGCTTTCGAGATAGCGCAGCGACTCGATGCGCGTCTTCACGCTGAAGGCCTCGCGCCCCCACTGCTGCTCCAGCCCGGAGATGACGCCGACGAAGTGCGTCTCGGTGCTGGCGCGGCGCGTCGCGAAATATTTCGCGTTGGCGGAATGCAGCAGCCAGACGCTGACCAGCGCGGTCAGCACGCCGCACAGGACGAGGACGAGGATCAGCTGGCGGGCGAGTCGGCGCTGCGGCATCGGCGGCCTATTCCTTCCTGCCTACCCAGCGGTCGACCACCATCGACTCGACGCGGAAATGCTCGGCGGCCGAGTTGCCGCGCTGCGAGTCGATGAAGAAGATCTCGGTCGCCGCCAGCTGGCGCGCCGAGAACTTGCCGTCGGTGCTGTACTGGCGCGGGTACTGGCGCAGCACGCGGACCAGCCGCCGGCGCTCGTCGGCGTCGGTGACGCCGGCCAGGTCGGCGACCTCCTCGGGCGAGTGCGTCGCGATCCACTGCAGCGCGCGCTGCAGGATGCGCACCATCTTCTCGTGGCGCTCGGGGTCGCGCGCGATGCGATCCTGGCGCGCGACCAGCACGCCGCGCAGGAAGCCGGTGCCGGCGTAGAGGCGCATCGTCTGCGGATCGCCCAGATGCAGCAGCGGGAAGGCCACTTTCTCCTCGACCATCCGCGTCGCGTGCGGCTCGTCGGCGATCACCGCGTCGGCGGCGCCGCTCTTCAGCATCATCGACTCCGACTCCCAGCGCCGGCCGACACTGATCTTGCGGTAGCTGCCGGGCGGCACGCCGGCGCGGCGGAAGATCAGTTCGAGCACCTGCTGCGAGGTGTTCTTGGTCGTCGCCGAGTCGCTGTGCAGGCCGATCACGCGCCCCTTCAGGTCGGCCGGCTCGCGCACCTGCCCGCGCAGCCCCTCGCGCACCATCAGCACGTACAGCGGCAGGTCGTTCACCGCGGCCAGCACGACGATGCGCGGGTCCTTCAGGTGCAGCGACATCGCCGCCGGCATGCCAACCACCGCGAAGTCGGCGTTGTTGCCGGTGAGGTCGGCGAGCGCGCCGCCGCCGCTGGGCGCGAAGCTGATCTGCAGCTCGGCGCCTTCCGCCTTGTCGGCGCCGATCTTCGGGATCAGCTCGACCGGCAGGTAGGCGGTGGCACCGGGGCCGGGCACGCTGACCGACAGGGGCATCGGCTCGGCGCCGGCCGGCGCGGCCAGCAGCGCGACGAGCAGCAGGGACAGAAGATATTTCGGCGACATCGCGAACGGCTTCCGGGATAGACGGCCGTCATTGTCTCACCGCCCGCCGCGCCGGCGAAGCGCTACACCCGCCGCAGCCGCTCGCCGGCCGCGGCCAGCGTCTCCTCCTTCTTGGCAAAGCAGAAGCGCACGACGCGGTCGTCGTGGCCGTCGTGGTAGAAGGCCGAGACCGGGATCACCGCGACGCCGACTGCGCGCGTCATCCATTCGGCGAATTCGCGGTCGGGCTTGTCCGAGATCGCGCCGTAGCGCGCCAGCTGGAAGTAGGTGCCGCGGCAGGGCAGCAGCTCGAAGCGGGAGCCCTGCAGCTGCTCACGGAAGAAGTCGCGCTTCTGCCGGTAGAAGTCGACCAGCCCGAGGTGGCGCGAGGCATCCTGCAGGTACTCGGCGATGCCGAGCTGCCCCGGCGTGTTCACGGTGAACACGTTGAACTGGTGCACCTTGCGGAATTCCGTCATCAGCGGCTGCGGGCCGACCACGTAGCCGATCTTCCAGCCGGTGATGTGGTAGGTCTTGCCGAACGAGGAAACGACGAGGCTGCGCGCGGCCAGCTCCGGGTGCCGGCACAGGCTCTGGTGCGCACCCTCGTAGCAGATGTGCTCGTACACCTCGTCGCCGAGGACGACGATGTCGGTGTCGCGCGTCAGTTCGGCGAGCACCGCCATGTCCTCGGCGGCAAACAGGCTGCAGCTCGGGTTGTTCGGCGTGTTCACGATGATCATCCGCGTGCGCGGGCCGATCAGCGATTTCACGTGGTTCCAGTCCGGCCGGTAGTCGGGGAAGGTCAGCCGCGAATAGACGGCGCGGCCGCCGACGGTCTCGATCGCCGGCACGTAGCTGTCGTACACCGGCTCGAAGACGATCACCTCGTCGCCGGGGCGGACGAAGGCGGCGATCGCCGTGTAGATCGCCTGCGTCGCGCCGGCGGTGACGGTGATCTCGGCATCGACGTCGTAGCGCGTGCCGTACAGCGCCGCCACCTTGTCGGCGATGCCCTGGCGCAGCTCGGGCATGCCGGCCATCGGCGCATACTGGTTGCGGCCGGAGAGCATCGCCCGGTGCACCGCGTCGAACAGCGCCGGCTCGGCCTGGAAGTCGGGGAAGCCCTGCGACAGGTTGATCGCGCCGCAGTCGGCGGCGAGCTTGGACATCACGGTGAAGATCGTGGTGCCGACCCAGGGCAGCTTGGAATCGACGGCGACGGGCGAGAGCATGGAAAACCTGCGCGGAAAGGTGAAGCCGCCACTGTAAAATGGCAGGCATGAAAGTCAATAACGTCCCCACCCGCAGCATCTGGCGCGTCGCCGACCACGCCGCCGTCGACATCATCGACCAGACCGCGCTGCCGCACGCCTACCGCGTGCTGCGGCTGGCCTCGCTGGAAGACGCGGCGCACGCGATCCGCAGCATGCAGGTGCGCGGCGCGCCGCTGATCGGCGCCACCGCCGCCTACGGTGTCGCGCTGGCGCTGTTGCGCGACGCCAGCGACGCGGCGCTGGCCAACGCCGTCGCCACCCTCGGCGGCACGCGGCCGACCGCGGTCAACCTGCACTGGGCGCTCCAGCGCATGCAGGCGCACCTCGCGCCGCTGCCGGCGATCGAGCGCGGCGCGGCCGCCTGGCGCGAGGCCGAGGCGATCGCCGACGAGGACGTCGCGCAGAACCGCGCGATCGGCGAGCACGGGCTGGCGCTGCTGCGACCGCTCGCGGAAAAGCGCGGCCGGCTGGACGTGATGACCCACTGCAACGCCGGCTGGCTGGCCACCGTCGACCACGGCACCGCGCTGTCCCCGGTCTACGCCGCCTTCGACGCCGGCATCGACGTGCGCGTCTGGGTTTCCGAGACGCGGCCGCGCAACCAGGGCCTGTTGACCGCATGGGAGCTGCAGCAGCACGGCGTACCACACACGCTGATCGCCGACAACGCCGCCGGCCTGCTGCTGGCGCGCGGCGAGGTCGACGCGGTGATCGTCGGCGCCGACCGCATCGCCGCCAACGGCGACGTCGCCAACAAGGTCGGCACCTATCTCAAGGCGCTCGCCGCGAAGGAAGCCGGCGTGCCGTTCTACGTCGCCGCGCCGCGCTCGACGCTGGACTTCGGCTGCGCCGCCGGCGACGCGATCCCGATCGAGGAACGCGAGGGCGACGAACTGCGCGTCGTGAACGGCACCGGCAGCGACGGCCGGCCGGCGGCGGTGCGCCAGCTGGCGAAGGACGAAGCGGTGGCCAACCCGGCCTTCGACGTGACGCCGGCGCGCTTCGTTGCCGCCGTCATCACCGAGCGCGGCAGCGCCGCCGCGCACGCGCTCGCCACGCTCTACCCGGAGGAGCGGCATGGCTGAGCTGCGCGCCGAACTGATCGCCACCGCCCGCCGCATGGCCGCGGTCGGGCTGAACAAGGGCACCGCCGGCAACCTCTCGGTGCGCGTCGACAAGAACGGCGAGCACGGCTTCCTGATCACGCCGACCGGCATGGACTACGAGACGCTGACGCCGTCCGACATCGTCTTCATGCGCCTCGACGGCAGCTTCGAAGGCCGCCGCAAACCCTCCTCCGAGTGGCGCTTCCACCGCGACCTCTACACCGCACGGCCGGAGGCCGGCGCCGTGCTGCACGCGCACTCGCCGTTCGCCACCAGCCTCGCCTGCCTCAGGCGCGAGATCCCGCCCTTCCACTACATGATCGTCCGCTTCGGCGGCGACACCATCCGCTGCGCCGGCTACGCCACCTTCGGCACGCAGGAGCTCTCGGACGCCGCACTCGCTGCACTCGACGGCCGCTCGGCCTGCCTGCTCGCCAACCACGGCATGCTGCTCTTCGGCCGCGACCTGAAGCACGCGCTCGACCTCGGCGTCGAGCTGGAGGCGCTCTGCGAGCAGTACTGGCGCGCCTGCCAGATGGGCGAACCGGTGCTGCTCGGCGCCAACGAGATGCGCACCGTGCTCGAGAAGTTCGCCGGCTACGGCCAGCAGGACGCCTGAACCCGCGTTACGTTTTGTAACAACTGCCTGTCGGCAGCCGGCGCCGCTGCCGCGTTTTCAGGGCATGACCTGCGAAAGGAGTCATGCACCATGAAACGCATCCTGATCACCCTCGCCGCGCTCGCCACCGTGCTGAGCGCCCCCGCCCGCGCCTCCGACGTCGGCATCTCGATCGGCATCGGCCAGCCCGGCTTCTACGGGCAGATCGACATCGGCGGCTACCCGCGGCCGTACCTGATGTACCCGCAACCGATCGTGATCGAGCACGTTCCCTACTACCGCCCGCCGATCTACATGCACGTGCCGCCGGGACACGCCAGGAACTGGGGCAAGCACTGCCACAAGTACGGCGCCTGCGGCGAGCGCGTCTATTTCGTGCGCGGCGACTGGTACGACCGCGTCTATGTGCCGAGGTACCGCGAGCGGCACCACCACTACTACGACCGCCACGACCGCGACCATCGCCACCGGCAGTGGGACGACGACGACCGCGGACGGCGGCATGGGCGGGAGCGTTGAGCTAGCTTGGGATGAACTATTAGTGCGAGTGGATCGGCAAAAGCCGACCCACTCGCTTCGGGAGGGAACGACTTCCGCCCCAAAGCAGAAGTTGCCGACCTGAGAATGCGGTCGTTCAACGTTGTGGTGAACGGCGAACCACTTTTGTCCGCCCATTCCACCTGAAGTTATACGCCTTCATGAGCCGCGCTTCTCCAATGCCTCGGTAAGCAGGGCCGGATCACATGGACCCAGCCCTATTTTCCTGCCACTGTTTCCACATCACCGGCTTCGTCGGTGTTCCAATGCGCACGGCGCTCGCGTAAACATAAAGACAGAGGAAGTTTCATCGGGTGGCCCAAATAACTCGAGAAAGTCACCGTATAGCATCGGAAAACCATAGGTCTTGCGACCATCGACAGTCTCAAAAACCATGGGGTCTACCGGGTCACAGTACGGGTTAGCTCCTACCGTCAGGTAAATCGCTCCCTCCGGCAGAACTGTGAACGTTATCAATCCATCGCTATAAACATCACTACCGGAAAATGGGCCGCTTTGTATCGTACGAGTGAACTTGGCGTGTTGTCGCAGCAGTCCCGGAGAAATATCAGTGCTGCGAACCTTACGGCCACCGCGAAGAACGAGAACGAATTCCGGGGAGCGGTCAAGCGGTGTAAAGCTCACGGAATAAATGACTGCATCCTGCCTTAACCCGCCAACGGTTACAGCAGACATATATGCCCCCACAGGGGTCCGCGGTGACCCCTTGTAGTATCGCCCCTGGGGCTCCATGAGCGGCACGACACAGCCAGTTAAGAGCGCAAGAACCACGCCCACGATCACGACGACTCGGCCGAACGCAGGATATGCCGCTTTTTCCGTCATTGTTGAGGCCATTTCTTTCATCAAGGGCCAACGTAGAAGTGAGCGGCCTGCGCGGCTTCAGCGACTGAAGTTGTTTCGCAGAAGGCAGAACCCAACGACCGCAATTGCGCAGAGAGTCAGACCGGCCACTTCTGGCCGTTTGCAGCCCCACCCAACCAGCCGATTCACACCGCCCCCGCCGCAAAAATCGCCGCCACCTCCTCCGCCGGCCTCGGCTTCGAGAACAGGTAGCCCTGACAGTGCCGGCAGCCTTCGTCGCGCAGCGCGGCGAGCTGCGGCGCGGTTTCGACGCCTTCGGCAACGACCTCGAGCGCCAGGCTCCGGGCCAGCCCGATGATCGAGGCGACGATCGCCGCGTCGTCGCGGTCGTCGCACAGGTCGCGCACGAAGGAGCGGTCTATCTTCAGCCGACTGACCGGGAAGCGCTTGAGGTAGGCGAGACTGGAGTAGCCGGTGCCGAAGTCGTCGATGGCCAGGCGCACGCCCATGTCGGCGAGCGCCTGCACCTGCGCCAGCGCTTCCTCGACGCTGTGCATCAGGCTCGATTCGGTGATCTCCAGCTCGAGCATCGCCGGCGGCACGCCGGTCTCGGCGAGGATCGCGCGCACGCGCTCGACCAGATCGCTCTGCTGGAACTGGCGCGGCGACAGGTTCACCGCCACCGGCACCTGCGGCCAGCCGGCGTCGTGCCAGGCGCGGATCTGCCGGCAGGCGCCGCGCAGCACCCATTCGCCGAGTTCGAGGATGAGGCCGGTCTCCTCGGCGACCGGGATGAATTCGGCCGGCGGTACCAGCCCGGCCTCCGGATCCTGCCAGCGCACCAGCGCCTCGACGCCGCAGACGCGGCGCTGGGCGACATCGACCTGCGGCTGGAAGTGGAGCACGAACTCGTTGCGCTCGACGGCGCGGCGCAGCCGCTGCTCGAGCCGGAAGAAGCGGCTGGCGAGGTCGTTCATCGCCGGCGAGAAGAACTGGAAGTTGTTGCGGCCGCGGTTCTTCGCGGTGTACATCGCGGTGTCGGCGTTCTTCATCAGCGTCTGCGCGTCGCGGCCATCCTCGGGGAACAGGCTGATGCCGATCGAGGTCGACACGCGCAGCGCGTGCCCCATCACCTCGGCCGGCTGCGCCAGTTCGTCGACGATGCGCTCGGCGACCATCACCGCATCGTCGGTGCCGCCGACCGCGCCGAGGACGACGACGAACTCGTCGCCGCCGAGCCGGCAGACGGTGTCGACGTCGCGCACGGCGCCGGCGAGCCGCGCGGCGACGACCTTCAGCAGCGCGTCGCCGACGTCGTGGCCGAGGGTATCGTTCACCGCCTTGAAGCGGTCGAGGTCGAGGAAGAGCACCGCCACCAGGTTGCCGGCGCGCTCGGCGCCGGCCAGCGCCTGGCCGAGGCGGTCCTGCAGCAGGCTGCGGTTGGGCAGCCCGGTCAGCGCGTCGTGGTGGGCGATGTGCCAGACGCGCTCCTCGGCCTGCATGCGCTCGAAGATCTCCGACTGCAGCTGGACGTTGGCGGTCTCCAGCTCGGCGGTACGCTCGGCGACGCGCACCTCGAGCTCCTCGTGCGCGCGCAGCAGCGCCTCCTGCGCCTGGCGGCGCTCGGTGATGTCCTCGCAGATCCAGATCGCGCCGCCGCCCTGCTCCCATGACACGCGCTGCGCCGTGCCACGCATCCAGAACAGGCTGCCGTCCTTCCTGCGCACCTGCGTCTCGCCGACGAAGGCGCCGTGCCGGCGCAGTTCGTTCTCGGCGCCCGCCGCGTAGTCGCGGTAGGCCGCGTCATCGGGAAAGATCTCCTGCACCAGGCGACCGGCCAGTTCCTCCGGGGTGTAGCCGAGCATGCCGGCGAAGCGGTGGTTGCAGCGTTGCATCTGCTCGCCGCTGACGTAGGTGATGCCGAAGGCGGCGTTGTCGAAGATCATCCGCTGCTCGGCGAGCGCGGCCTGCAGGCGCTCGTCCTGGCGCTTCCTTTCGGTCATGTCCTCGACGATCCACACCGAGCCGAGGTCCGGCTGGTGCATGTCGACGAAGCGGCCGCTGACCTGCGCCCAGAAGGTGCTGCCATCCTTGCGCCGCAGCCACTGCTCGCGGCGGTGCGTGCCGCCGGCGGCGATGATCGCGTAGATGTTGCCGGCCGCCTCGAACTCGCCATCGGAGATGTAGAGGATGCGCGACGAGCAGCCGACCATCTCGCCCGCCGGGTAGCCGAACATCTCCTCCATGCGCGGGTTGTTGCGCACGATGCGCCGGTCGCGCAGCAGCATGATGCCGACCTGGGCGGCGGCGAAGGTGGCCTCGAGGTCGCGCTGGGTGTCCCACAGCTCGTCCTTGATCCGGGTCTGCTCCTCGAGGTCCTCGACGATCCAGATGGTGCCTTCGCGCGGCGCCTCGCGGTGGATCGCCGCGGCGTAGAGGCGGCAGTAGATCAGGCGCCCGTCGCAGCGGCGCAGCGGCACCTCGACGTCGAAGGCGTCGCCGGCGAGCAGCGCGCGGCGGGCCCAGCGGCGCAGGCGGAGGTACTCCTCCTCGCTGGCGTAGAGCACGCGGGCCGGCTGGCCGAAGACTTCGTCGGCGGCGTAGCCGAGCAGGTCGCAGAAGCGGCGGTTGCAATGCTGGAGATGCCCGTCGCGGACGAGCACGATGCCGACCGGGGCGTGGTCGAAGATGGCCAACAACTCCGGGACCGCCAGCATCCGGTTCATCGCGTCCTCCTTCGGAAGGTACGCCCCTCTGCGGGGGCCTTGGTCAGTCAGACAACAGTCGCGCGCGGAAGATCATACCAGCGCCGCAAATGCCGTGGGCATTGCCGGCACGACGCGCGATCAGTCGCCGCTGCGTTCGAGCACGCGCAGCAGCGAGGCGGTGTCGCAGCCGCCCCAGCCCTGCGCCATCAGCGCATTCAACTGCTGGCCGACGGCCGCCGTCACCGGCAGCGGCACGCCCATGGCGTGCGCCTCCTGCAGCACGATGCCGAAATCCTTGTGGTGCAGCCGCGCCTCGACGCCGGCGGCGAAGTCGCGCTGCGTCATCCGCGCGCCGAACACCTCCAGCACGCGGCTGCCGGCGGAGCCGCCGGCGAGCGCCTGGCGCACCTTCTCCGGGTCGACGCCGGCGGCGGCGGCGAGCCGCATCGCCTCGGCGGCGGCCTCGATCGCGGCGACCATGACCATCTGGTTGCAGGCCTTGGCGACCTGCCCGGCGCCGTTGCCGCCGACGTGCACGAGGGTCTTGCCGAGCACCGCGAACAGCGGGCGCACGCGCTCGAGCACTGCCGCCTCGCCGCCGGCCATGATCGCCAGCGTGCCGGCCGCGGCACCGACGCCGCCGCCGGAGACCGGCGCGTCGAGCATGTGCACGCCCTGCGCGGCGAGCCGCGACGCGATATCGCGCGCGAGGCCCGGCGCGATCGTGCTCATGTCGACGAGGATGGAATCCGGCGCGAAGCCCGCCGCCAGCCCGTCGTCGCCGAAGACGACGGCCTCGACGTCGCGGCCGTAGGTGACGATGGTGAAGACGATCTCGGAGCGGCGGGCGACCTCGGCCGCCGACGCGCACGGCGTGGCGCCGGCGGCGACCAGCGGCGCCGCCGCTTCCGGGCGGCGCGCCCACACCGCGAGCTCGTGGCCGGCGCGCAAGAGGCGCGTCGCCATCGGGCGGCCCATCGTGCCGAGGCCGACGAAGCCGAGCTTCATGACTGGCCGGAGAGCTTCTCGAGCAGCTTCAGCACGGCGATCGAATCCTCCTCGCCGAGGCCGGAGCCGACCATCGCGTTGAACATCTGCGCGGTCGCCGCGGCGCCGGGCAGCATCAGCCCGAGCTCGTGCGCGCTCTGCATGACGATGTTCAGGTCCTTCTGGTGCATCCAGCTCTTGAAGCCCGGCAGGAAATTGCGATCGAGCATGCGCTGGCCGTGGTTTTCCAGGATCTTCGAGTAGGCGAAGCCGCCCAGCAGCGCCTCGCGCACCCTCGCCGGATCGGCACCGGCCTTCTGCGCGAAGCACAGCGCCTCGGCCACCGCCATCACGCCCATGCCGGTGACGATCTGGTTGCAGGCCTTGGCCACCTGCCCGGCGCCGCAGTCGCCGACGTGCACGACGTTCCGGCCCATGCAGTCGAAGGCCGGCTTCGCCTTGGCGAAGGCCTCGGCACGGCCGCCGGCCATGATCGACAAGGTGCCGGCGATGGCGCCGACCTCGCCGCCGGAGACCGGCGCGTCGACGAAGGCGATGCCCTGGTCGCGCAGCCGCGCGGCGATGTCCTTCGCCGCCGCCGGCGCGATCGTGCTCATGTCGACCGCCACCAGCCCGGGCCGGGCGCCGGCAGCGACGCCGCGCTCGCCGAGCATCACCGCAGCGACGTCGGGCGCGTCGGCGACCATCGAGATGACGACCTCGACGCGGCCGGCGACGTCGGCCGGGCTGCTGCCGGTCTGCGCGCCGGCCGCGGCCAGCGGCGCCATCGATTCGGCGCGGCGCGCCCAGACGACCAGCTCGTGCCCGCCCTGCAGCAGGTTCAACGCCATCGGCCGGCCCATGATGCCGAGCCCGAGGAATCCGATCTTCATCGCTGCGCTCCGGCGGCGGCGCCGCTCAGTGGTGGGAGAACGAGGTCGCGGTCGGCACGCTGAAGCGGCCGTTCAGCGCGATCAGCTGCTTGCGGTGCTCGCCGGCCAGCCGGGCGACGTATTCCTCGCCTTTCGGCAGCAGGCGCACCTCGATCCGGCGGCGGTCCTCGGTCGAGCGGCGGCGCTCGACGAAGCCCTGCTTCTCGCAGCGCGAGACCAGCGCAACGACGCCGTGGTGCTGCGCCTGCAGGCGCTCGGCGAGTTCGCCGATGGTCGCCCACTCGCGGCCGGGGTAGCCCTTGATGTTGAGCAGCATCAGGTACTGCAGCGGCGTGATGCCGGCCTTGCGCGTGACGTTCTCGGAGAAGCGGAGGAACTTGCGGATCTGGTAGCGGAAATCGGCGAGAAGCTCGAAATCCTGCTTCTCGAGCGGCGGCAGCTGCTTGTCGGTCATCGGGAAAAACTCCGTCTCTTGTTTTGTCTGCGAAGGCGCGCGACAACCCGCGATTTTACCGGCAAACACCGGCACCGGGCCGGCCGAAAAAGAAAACCCGCGGCACGCCGAAGCGCCCGCGGGCATAAACCAGCCACCACCCGGGGGGGTTGGGTGACGGTGGAGAGGAAATGCCGGCGCCCGGAGATGAAGGACCCGGACGCCGGATTCGGGTCAACAATACATCACGTTGAGATGAATGCGCAACCGCCGCCTCAGGCGGCGGCATCGGCCTGCAGCGGCGCCTTCTGCGGCAGCGTGATGGTAAAGCGGGTACCCTCGCCGAGCATGCTGGCGACGACGATGTCGCCGCCGAGCAGATCGCGCACCAGGTTGAGGACGATCGACAGGCCGAGGCCGCTGCCCCCTTTGCCGAGGCGGGTGGTGAAGAAGGGATCGAAAACGCGCGGCAGCAGTTCGGCCGGGATGCCGTTGCCGTCGTCGGCGAAGACGATCTCGACGCGCGCGTCGGGCAGCGCCCGGGCACGCACGCGGATGAGGCCCGCTTCGCGCCCGTCGAAGGCGTGCAGCAGCGCGTTCTCGACCAGGTTGGTGACGATCTGGCCGAGGGCGCCGGGATAGCTGTCGAGGCGCAGGCCGACCTCGGACTCGAGGTCGAGCCGGTAGGGGCTGTGCTTGAGGCGCGGCAGCAGCGTCATCCGCACCTCCTCGAGCACCGTCGCCAGGTCGAACTCGCGGCGCCGGTCGCTGGTCTGGTCGACCGCCACCTGCTTGAAGTTCTGGATCAGGTTGGCGGCGCGCAGCAGGTTGCGCTCGAGCAGGTCGTCCGATTCGCGCACGCTGTTGACGAAGGCATCCAGCACCGAGCGGCGCAGCGGCCCGGAGGCCAGCGCCGCGTCGAACTCGGCGATGCGGTGCCCCATCGCCGAAGCGACCATCAGCGCGTTGCCGATCGGCGTGTTGATCTCGTGCGCGATGCCGGCGACGAGGTTGCCGAGCGAGGCCATGCGCTCGTTGCGGGCGAGGACTTCCTTGGTCCGGCGCAGGTCGGTGATGTCGGTCTGCAGCACCAGGCGGCCGCCCTCGGAGGTCGCCAGCCGCTCGATGCGGACGATGCGGCCGTCGGGCAGCACACGCTCCCACTCGCCGATGCGCTCCCAGTCGCTGCCGGCGTCGTCGCTGCGCAGCACGTCGCCGCGTTCCTCCATGCCGCGGCGCAGCTCGTCGCGGTGAACCCCGACCCGCAGCAGGTCGGTCGAGTGGGGGTAGAGCCGCTTGAACGCCTCGTTCCACGCCGCCAGCCGCTGCGCGTGGTCCCACAGCAGGATGCCGGAGGCCATCGTGTCGATGATCTCGCGCAGCCATTCCGCCGACTGCCGCACCGCCGCCTCCGCCAGCCGCCGCTCCTCGACCTCGGCGGCGAGGCGCTGCGTGCGTTCGGCGACACGCGCCTCGAGTTCGGCGTTGAGCTCCTCATAGCGCTGGTTGGCGGCGAGCAGCCGCGCCTCGGCGCGCTTCCTTTCGGTGATGTCGGTGTAGGAGGTGACGAAGCCGCCGTCCGGCAGCGGCGTGCCGCGCACCTCGAGCACGGTGCCGTCCGGCCGCGTGCGCTCGAAGTGGTGCGGCACGTTCTGGCGCACGCGCTCCATCGCCGCCGCCACGTAGGCGTCGGGGTCGACGTCGCCGTATTCGCCGCGCAGCGCGTTGTAGCGCACGAAGTCCTCGATGGTGCACGGTTCGGCGGTGAACATCTCGCGCGGGAAGTCGAGCAGACGGCGGAATTCCTCGTTCCATTCGACCAGGCGCAGATTCTTGTCGACCACCGAGACGCCGCCGGGGAAATGCGTCAGCACCGATTTCAGCCACGAGTTCTGCAGGCGCAACGCCGCCTCGGCACGCTTCCGTTCGGTGATGTCCTCGGCCAGCATCAGCCGCGCCCGCCGCCCCTCGTAGACGACGTCGAGTACGGTCACCTCGGCGTCGACGACGCGCCCGTCCTTGCCGCGCAGGTGCCACTCGCCGCAGCGCTGCAGCCCCGGCGAGAGCTCGGCGAAGTAGTCGGCGAGCCGGCTGCGCTCCTCCTCCGGATAGAGGTCGGGCAGGCGCATCGCGCGCAGCGTCTCGGCCGCGAAGCCGTAGCCGGCGAGAAAGGCGCGGTTGGCGTCGAGGATGAACTGCCGGCGCGGCTCGTAGACCACCATCGGCAGCGGGTTGTTGTCGAACAGCGCGCGGTACTGCGCCTCGCTCGCGCGCAGCGCCTCGGTCTGCCGCTCGACCTCGCGGCGCAGCAGGTGAGGCTGGCGCAGCAGCAGGTAGACGGCAAAGGCCACGAGCAGGCTGAAGACGATCACCGAGACGCCGCCGACGGCGATGTCGAGCGGCGCCAGCCAGCCGCGCACCGGCGCGATGCTCAGCGTCCAGTGCCCGTTCGGCACCGGGATCTGCACCTCGACCGGCCGCCCGGCGAGGTTGCCGCCGCTGCTGGCGAAGACGTGACGGCTGCCGTCGTCGGGACGGAAGCGCCACAGCTCGTAGGCGTAGCCGCCTTCGACCAGCGCGTTGACGCGCGTCGCCGCGAGCAGGTCGGGGATGCGGATCAGCACCTGCGTCAGCCCCCAGAACTGCTCGCGCCCCTGCTCGTCGGGGAGGAAGATCGGATGCCGGCCGACGACGCCGACGCCGCCCTGGCGCAGCTCGAACGGGCCGGTCAGGCCGAGCCTGCGCTCGGCGATCACGCGCCGTGTCTCCGGCCCCTGCTTCGGGTCGTTGAGCGGCGAGAAGCCGAGCGCCGCCTCGTTGCCGGCGAGCGGCGAGACCTGCGTGATGGTGCCGCCGGGCGCCAGCTGCAGCGCGGAGATGCCGCCGTAGACGCGGATCATCTCGGTCGCCAGCGCATCGAAATTCTCGATCCGGCCCTGCCCCTGGCGGACCAGCGTCGCCAGCGCGTAGGAGGCCGACAGCGAACGGTCGAGGCGCTCGGCGAAGTCGTGCGCGACCGCGCTTGCCAGCTGCCAGGCGCGGCCCTCGGCCTCGTGGCGGCGGACTTCCTGGACGACCACGACGACGCCGGTGGAGAACAGCGCGGCGATCAGGAAGGCGGCGGCGACCCCCGGCAGCAGCCAGTCGCGCCGCGGCCGTCCCGTCGCCGGCGCGGACCGCGCCGAATCCCCGTCCGCCCCTCGTTCCACCTCAGGTCCTTGTCATGCCGATGAATGCGCCAAGGGTACCGCGGATGCGGCGCCCCCCGCCACCGTCAGCCGCCGTGACCGTCCCCGCGCCAGACGTTGCGGCAGCGGGTCTCCTGCACCCACCACGCCGCCGCGGCGCCGAGGCAGGCGCTGGCGGCGATCACCGCGAGGCCGCCGCGCCAGGCCTCGATGCCGTAGAAGCGCGCGCCGCCGAGCATGCCGCCCTGCCAGCCGAGGTCCATCACCCAGCCGAACAGCGGCTGCAGCAGCGCGCCGGCGAGGAAGCCGCCCATGTTGGCGACCGAGGTCGACATGCCGGACAGCAGCGGGGGGTTCACCTCCTTGGCGCAGGCCCAGGTCAGGCTGAAGCCGGCGGTGGCCAGCCCCATCAGCGCGAACAGCGCCATCGACAGCCCGACCGGCATCGTCGCGCCGGACAGCCAGACCAGCCAGAGCAGCGCGAAGACGTTGGTGGTCGCCACCAGCACCGGCTTGCGGCGCTTGATGCGGTCGGAGAGCGTGCCGAGCGCCAGGCAGCCGACGGCGAAGCCGCCGAACCACAGCGACAGGTGGCTGGCGGCGACGTCGCGCGAATAGCCGTGCACCTGCACCAGATAGGGCGTCGCCCACAGCCCGGCGAAGGCGAAGAAGGCGCCGGCGACGCCGGTGTTGGTCAGCGTCGCCGGCCAGGTGGCGCGGTTCTTCAGCACCTGCGCGAGGCCGCCGAGGATCACCGTGCGGTCGAACTTCGGCCGGTGCGCCTCGCTCGCGCCGTCCTTGCGGTCGCGCACCCAGATCCAGCAGGCGACGCCGAGCGCCAGCGAGAGCACGCCGGCGGCGACGAACACGCTGCGCCAGCCGACCGCCTGCGCGGTCAGCGACAGCGGCACGCCGGCGAGCACCGAGCCGAGGTTGCCGACCAGCATGCAGATGCCGGTCAGCGTCGCGAAGTGCTTCTCGTCGAACCACACGGCGATGATCTTCAGCATCGCGATGAAGGTCACCGAGACGCCCAGCCCGACCAGCGTGCGCCCGACCAGCGCGACGTCGAGCGACGGCGCCATACCGAAGAGCAGGCTGCCGGCGCAGGCGACGACGGCGCCGATGAGCAGGATGCGGCGCGGCCCGAGGGTGTCGACGAGGATGCCGGTCGGCACCTGCATCACCGTGTAGACGTAGAAGTAGGTCGCCGCCAGCACGCCGAGCGAGGCGGCGGTGGTCTGGAAGGCGACGGCGAGGTCCTGCGCGATGCCGGCCGGCGCGAAGCGGTGGAAGAAGGAGAGCACGTAGGCGCCGGCGACGACGGCCAGCATCAGCACGCTGCGGCGAAACTTATCGGTCATTTTTTTGATTGTCCTGGCGGCGCAGAAGCACGGTAAGGAGAGGCGGGGTGAGCAGCGTGGTGAGGATGACCATGATCACGATCACCGAGAACATCGCCTCGTCGACGACGCCGAGCTGCCGGCCGACGGCGGCGAAGATCAGGCCGACCTCGCCGCGCGGCACCATGCCCCAGCCGACCACCCACGGGTTGTGGCCGCGGCCGGCGGCGAAGCCGGCGACCAGCTTGCCGGCGACCGCGGCGGCGGTGACGCCGAGGGCGACGAGCAGGAGCTGCGGGTCGGCCAGCGTCTGCAGATCGACCTGCATGCCGGTGAGCACGAAGAAGACCGGTACGAAGAAATAGCCGAGCGGCTCGACCATGTGCTCGTGCTGGTGCTGCGCGTGCTTGTGCAGGATGCCGCGGATGCGCTCGGCGACGCCGGGCTTGTCCTGCGCCGGCAGCACCGACTCGATCTCGCCGACCACCTTCGGTGTCGCGAAGTCCTGCAGCCAGAGCGGCTCGAACAGCAGGCCGGCGGCGAAGGCGCCGATGATCGGCGCCAGCCCGATGGCGTGCGCCAGCCAGGCGAGGAACAGGCCGCTGGCCAGCACCAGCGCGAAGAGCATCGAATGGCCGGGGTCCAGCCGCGCCAGGCGGGCGGCGAAGCGCCTGGCGAGCAGGCGGCCGACGACGATCGAGCCGGCGAGGAAGGCCACCGCCTCGACGACGATGCCGCCGACCTGGGCGAGGCTGACGCTGCCGGCCTGCACCAGGCTGGAGACGACGGCGAGGATGACCAGGCCGAGCACGTCGTCGATCACCGCCGCGCCGAGCACGATCCGCGCCTCCGGCATGGCCAGCCGGCCGAGGTCGCGGAAGACGCGGCCGGTGATGCCGACCGAGGTCGCCGACAGCGTCGCGCCGAGGAACAGGTAGGTGTTGGCGGACAGGCCCGGCAGCAGCAGCGGCCCGACCACGTAGGCGCCGAGCAGGAAGGGCAGCGCGATGCCGACGACGCCGACCAGCGAGGCGCGCAGGCCGACCTTGATCAGGTCGTCGAGCCGCGTCTCCAGCCCGATCTGCAGCAGCAGCACGATGACGCCCAACTCGGCGAGGAAGGCGACGATGGGATCGGCGGCGACCCGGTCGAAGTAGTGGACGCCGAGCAGGCCGAGGTTGCCGAGGACGACGCCGAGCAGCAGCTCGCCGAGCACGGCGGGAAAACCGATGCGCTGCGCCAGCGGCGCGAACAGACGCGCCGCCATCAGGATGATCGCCAGCCACAGCAGGTTCTCGCCGACGACGCCGGAACCGGCGGCCAAGGCCGAGGGCAGGCTGACGAGGCAGGCGAGCAGCAGGATTTCCGGGCGGCTGACGGCGCGGAGCGGATGCATGGGACCCCCTCGGGGCGACCGCCGGCGGGCGGCCACGGGTTGTTCTTGCGTTCTCTTGCGGCGGGCGACTACTTCATCGCCGCCATCGCTTCGGCGTGCGTCTTGCCGGCAGCATTCCGCCGTGCCGCGACGTAGGCACCGACCGAATCGTTCATCGGCCGGCCGGCGCCCTTCGCGGCGAGCGCATCGAGCACGTCGAGCGGCGTCGCCGGCGACTTGGTGGCGTCGAAGATGAAGCGCGCGGCGCGGGTGCAGGCGGCGGCGACCGCCTGCTCGCTCTCGCCGGTGGCCTTCGCCGCCTTCTTCAGCTGCGCCTGCGCCTGCGCGACGCGCGGATCGGTCGCCGCCACCTCGTCCTTCGTCGACAGCTCGACCAGGCGTTGCGCGACGCCGCTGCCGGACTCGGTGACCGCCTGCACCGGGTTGGCGGCGAGCGCAGGCACGGCAACGAGGGAAAGGGCGGCGGACAGGGCGAGCAGCAGCGGACGCATCGGAATCCTCGAACGGTCGACGAATGGCAGGGAGGGCAATCTTATCATCGGCCGCCCGCCCTGCCGGCCGGCGCGAACAGGCGGAAGCGCTTCTCGGCGCCGACCACCAGCGAGGCCAGCCAGCCGACGGCGGCGATCACGGCCCATTCGGCGAGGCCGATCGGCGCCGTGCCGAACAGCCGGTTCATCAACGGCAGGTAGGTGAGCAGCAGCTGCAGCCCGATCATGATGCCGGCGCCGACCCACACCCAGGGGTTCGAGAACAGGCCGACGGCGACGAAGGAGCGCGTCAGCGAGCGGCAGTTGAACAGGTAGAAGGTCTCGACGACCACGAAGACGTTCACCGCGACGGTGCGCGCCTCGGCCAGCGTCGCGCCCTGCGCCAGCTCGACCAGGAACAGGCCGTAGGCCCCGGCCAGCATCAGCACGCTGACGAGCACGATGCGCGCGATCAGCGCGCGGTCGAGCACCGGCGCCTGCGGCGGCCGCGGCGGCCGCTGCATCAGGCCGCGCTCGACCGGCTCGAAGGCCAGCATCAGGCCGAGCAGCACGGCGGTGGTCATGTTGATCCACAGGATCTGCAGCGGCGTGATCGGCAGCGTCGCGCCGGCGAGGATCGCGGCGACGATCACCAGCCCCTCGCCGAAGTTGGTCGGCAGCGTCCACGTGATGAACTTCACCAGGTTGTCGTAGACGCCGCGCCCCTCCTCGACCGCCGCCTCGATGCTGGCGAAGTTGTCGTCGGTGAGCACCATCGCCGCCGCCTCGCGCGCGACGTCGGTGCCGGACAGCCCCATGGCGACGCCGATGTCGGCGGACTTCAGCGCCGGCGCGTCGTTCACGCCGTCGCCGGTCATCGCCACCACCTCGCCGCGCTGTTGCAGCGCGCGCACCAGGCGCAGCTTCTGCTCGGGTTCGACGCGGGCGAAGACGTTGCAGGCGACCGCCGCCCGCGCCAGCGCCGCGTCGTCCAGCACCGCCAGCTCGCGGCCGGTGAGCGCGCCGCCGGCGCCGGGGTCGATGCCGAGCTGGCGGGCGATCGCCAGCGCCGTCAGCGCGTGGTCGCCGGTGATCATCTTCACCGCGATGCCGGCGCCGTGGCAGGCCTTGACCGCGCCGATCGCGCGCGGCCGCGGCGGATCGATCATGCCGACCAGGCCGAGGAAGGTCAGCGGCTGCGCCGCCAGCGCGTCCTCGCACAGCGCCCCGTCGCCGCAGGCGGCGCGTGCCAGCGCCAGCACGCGGTAGCCGCGGCCGGCCATCGCCTGCGCGTGCCGCTCGATCGCGGCGACGTCGAGCAGCGCCGGGTCGCCGGCGGCATCGAGCATGTCGCCGCAGCGCGGCAACAGGCGCTCGATCGCGCCCTTGACATAGGCGAGGCGCACGCCCTCGACCTCGTGCGCGGTGGCCATGTACTGCAGCACCGAATCGAAAGGCAGCACGTCGAGGCGCGGGAACACCGCCTGCAGCGTCGCCTCGTCCAGCCCGCCCTTCTTCGCCAGCACCAGCAGCGCGCCCTCGGTGGGATCGCCGGCGATCTCCCAGCGCCCGTCCTTCCTGAACAGGCCGGCGTCGTTGCACAGCACGCCGGCGACCAGCAGCTCGCGCAGCGCGCCGTCGATCGCCGGCGGGTAGTCGTCATCGCCGATCTTCCCCTCGGGCGCATAGCCGCTGCCGCTGACCTCGTGCCGGTCTCCGCCGGCCCAGACCTCGCGCACCGTCATCTGGTTCTCGGTCAGCGTACCGGTCTTGTCGGAGCAGATCACCGTCGTGCTGCCGAGCGCCTCGACCGCCGGCAGCTTGCGGATGATCGCGCGCCGCCGTGCCATGCGCGAAACGCCGATCGCCAGCGTGATCGTCACCGCCGCCGGCAGCCCCTCGGGAATCGCGCCGACGGAGAGGGCGACCGCGGCCATGAACATGTCGAAGGCGCGCTCCCCGCGCAGCAAGCCGACGCCGAAGGTGAGCAGCGCGAGGCCGCCGATGGCGAGCAGCAGCCAGTTGGAGAAGGCCGCCATCTTCTTCGTCAGCGGCGTCTGCAGGTCGGGCGCCTCGGCGATCAGGCGCGAGATGCGGCCGGTCTCGGTGGCGCCGCCGGTGGCGGCGACCAGCCCGACGCCCTGGCCGCTGACCACCATCGTGCCGGCGTAGGCCATGTTCGTGCGGTCGGCAAGCAGCGTGTCGGCCGGCAGCGGCTCGGGCAGCTTCCTGACCGCCGCCGATTCGCCGGTCAGCGACGCCTCCATCGCCTGCAGCCCGCGCGCCTCGACCAGCCGCAGGTCGGCCGGCACGCGGTCGCCGGCGGCGAGCAAAACGACGTCGCCGGGGACCAGCGCGTGCGCGCCGAGACGCTGCTTGCGGCCGCCGCGGACGACCACGGCCTCCGCCGCCATCGCCCGCGCCAGCGCCGCCAGCGCGGCTTCCGCCTTGCCTTCCTGGACGAAACCGATGACCGCGTTGACCAGCACGACGCCGAGGATGACGCCGGCGTCGACGTACTCGCCGAGCGCGGTCGTCACCGCGCCGGCGACGATCAGCACCAGCACCAGCGGTTGCGTCAGCTGCGCGACGAAGCGCAGCAGCGCGCTCTTGCCCGGCGGCAGCGGCAGCCGGTTCTCGCCGTGGCGCGCCAGGCGTTCGGCGGCGTCGGCCTCGTCCAGCCCGCGCACCGGATGCGTGTCGAGATGCGCCGCCGCCTCGTCGGCGGACAGCGCGTGCCAGTCGCGCGCCGGCGGCGGCAGCGGCGCGTCGTCGCGACTCATTCGGGGTCCTCCGAGTCGATGCAGACGGTGACCGGCCCGTCGTTCACCAGCGCCACCTGCATGTCGGCGCCGAAGACGCCGGTCGGCACCGGCTGCCCGAGCGCCGTCGCCAGTTTCTGCACGAAGCGCTCGAACAGCGGCTGCGAAATCTCGCCACGCGCGGCGCGGCTCCACGACGGGCGGTTGCCCTTCCTCGTCGAAGCATAGAGCGTGAACTGCGAGACGGCGAGGATGCGGCCGCCGGCCTGGCGGACGTCGAGGTTCATCACGCCGGCCGCGTCGGCGAAGACGCGCAGCGCGACGATCTTCTTCGCCATCCAGTCGAGGCCGGCCTCGCTTTCGTTCTCCGAGAAGCCGGCGAGCACCAGCAGGCCCGGCCCGATGCGGCCGCTGACCGCGCCGTCGACCGTCACCCGGGCCTCGCTGACCCGTTGTATCACCACGCGCATCGACGAACTCCTAGGTATGCGGCTGGAAGATGCTGCCCGAGGCGACGCCGGCGAGCGTGCGCACCAGCGTCAGCGCCCACAGCGCGACCAGCAGCAGCCAGCAGCCGAGGCCGACGGCGCCGATGCCGGCGATCCCGGTCAGCGGCGCCAGCCGCAGCGAGGCGGCGACGAAGGCGCCGAGCGGGAAGATGAAGCCCCACCACGACAGCGCGAACGGCAGCTGCCCGGCACGGCGCGCGGCCAGCGTCAGCAGCCCGGCCATCACCAGCCACCAGACACCGAAGCCCCACAGCAGCAGCGACAGGAACAGGAAGGGTTCGTGCGGCACGGCGAACGGCAGCTGGTCGAGCACGTTGAGCAGGCTGACCGGAATCACCCCGAGCGGGGCCAGGTGGATCCACGCCGTCGGCGCCAGCAGGCCGACCGCCGGCTTGGCCAGGATCTTGCGCTGCAGCGTCAGCCCGAGCAGGCCGACGTACATCAGCGTGCCGGCGCCGAGCCCGAGCACGTTCACCAGCAGCGCCAGCTCGCGCGCGGCACCGGTCTGCGTCTCCAGCAGCGGCCCGCCGGCGACCGGGATGACGACCAGGCCGACCGCCGGGATGAACTTCGCCGGCGTCACGTGCTCGAGGCCGACGTGCTCGCCGCGGAACATGTGGAAGAGCACGGCGAAGCTGAACAGGAAGACCAGCGCCGTGCCGCCCCACCAGAAGGCGAGCGCCGGTGCCAGCCGGCCGTCGATCGCCAGCCACTGCGCGGCGAGGACCAGCATGGCGATGGCGAAGGTCGGGTAGAAGCTGGCCTGCACCGGATGCTTCAGCGTCGCCAGCGCCGCGTCGCGGAAGCGCAGCCAGCGGTGCAGCCAGGGCACCGCGAGCAGCGCGAAGAGGACGACGTTGAACCAGTGCAGGCCGAGCGCCAGCGGCGACAGCCACGACCAGCGGCCGGACAGCGAATGGGTGGTCAGCGCCAGCACGCCGCTGCCCATCACCGCGGCGAACCAGCCGGGCGCGAAGTGGCGGCTGATCTCGGCGAAGGAGGGAAAGCCCGTCCGGTCCGGCGTCGGCGGGGCGGCTCTTGTCATCGGCATGGCGGCGTCTCGGTCAGGGTTCGCCGCTGATTATATGCCGCCGCCGCGCGCCGTCCGGGGCGGCGCGCACCACTATCCGCCGTCTATCCGGTAGCAGCCCCGTCCCGCCTGCTTGGCGGCATACATCGCGCTGTCGGCCTTCTTCATCAGCCCCGAGCTGTCGTCGCGGCTGCCGGCGGCGAGCAGGGCGACGCCGATCGACGCCGACACCGCGAAGCTCGCGTCGCCGCAGGTCACCGGCGAGCGCAGCGCCGCCAGCAGCTTGCCGGCGACCGCCGCCGCGTGTTCGGGGTCGGCGATTTCCGGCAGCAGGACGATGAACTCGTCGCCGCCGGTACGCGCCACGGTGTCGCTGGTGCGCAGGCAGTCGGCGAAGCGGCGACCGACCTCGACCAGCAGCGCGTCGCCGACGTCGTGGCCATGGACGTCATTCACCTGCTTGAAGCGGTCGAGGTCGATGAACATCAGCGCCAGCGGTCGCTGCTGGCGGACGGCAAGGGGGATCGCCTGGCCCAGCCGGTCGGTCAGCAGGCGGCGGTTGGGCAGCCCGGTGAGCGCGTCGTAGTAGGCGAGCTGGTGCGCCCGCAGCTCGGCCGCCTTCAACTCGGTGATGTCGCGGTTGTTGACCCGCCGGCCGTTGCGCCGGCCGTCCTTGGCGACGACCGGCCGGCAGCCGTGCGAGATCCAGCGTTCCTCGCCGCGCTTGGTGACGATGCGGAATTCGATCTGCAGGTCGTGCGCGCACTCGAACTCGCACAGGTGCGCATCGAAGCGCGCCCGGTCGTCGGGATGGACGATGCGGCGGATCAGGTCCGGGTCGCGGACGAATTCGATCTGCGAATAGCCGGTGACGCGCTCGCACGAGGGGCTGATGTAGAGCATCTCGCGCTGCCGGCCCTGCCAGTATTCCCAGTCGTAGGTGTAGTCGGCGACGGTGCGGAACAGTTCTTCGCTCTGCTGCAGCGCCAGCTCCTGCAGGACCGTCATGGTCACGTCCTGAAGGACGCCGACCACGCGCTCCGGCCGACCGCCGCCGGCGAAGCAGACTTCGGCGCGCTGGTGCACGTATTTCAGCGTGCCGTCGGGCAGCAGCAGGCGGTGGCGGAGGTCGCACGGGCGGTGGTTGGCGAGCGCCTGGCGGTGGGCCTGCTCGACCTCGCCGCGGTCGTCCGGATGGACCGCGGCGAGAAAGGCGCCCATCGACGGCCGGGCCTGCGTCGGCTCGAAACCGAGGATGCGGAACATCTCGTCCGACCAGTGCAGTTCGCCGCTGCGGTAGTCGCGCACCCAGCTGCCGATCTGGGCGACGCTCTGCGCCTCGCGCAGCGCCTGTTCGCTGACCGCCAGGCGGGCCTCGGCACGGCGCTGCTCGGTGACGTCGACGCCGACGCAGAGCGTGCCGACGACGCGCTCGCCCTCGATCGCCGGGCTGCTGCGCCAGACCACCTGGCGCTCGCCGCCGGCCGGCGTGACGAGGTGACTCTCGAAGCGGTCGCCGTCGCCGGTACGCAGCATCCGCGCCAGGCGATCGCGGATGCCCGCATACTGCTCGGGCGGAGATACCGTGCGGAACCAGTCGGCGCCGGCGAGGTCGGCTGCGGCGCAGTCGAGCAGCTGCTCGAGCGCGCGGTTGAGCCGGCAGACCCGGCCCTGCGGGTCGAGCTCGACGACCAGTACGTTGGCGGTATGCAGCAGGTTTTCGGCATAGGCCTTGGCGGCGTCGAGCCGGCGTTCGGCGCGCTTGCGCGCAGTGACGTCCTGCATCATCGCGATGCTGCGCAACACCTGGCCGTCGGCGCCGCGGACGCAGGTCGCCGAGAGCAGCACGTCGAGGATGCGCCCGTCCTTGGCAACCACCTGGTAGGGCACGTCGACGCAGCGCCCGCTGCGGAAGAATTCGGGCAGCACGTTCTCGACCGCGTAGGCGCGCGATTCCTCGGTCAGGAATTCGACCGACTTGCGGCCGATCACCTCACTGCGCGAATAGCCGAGGATCTCCAGCCACTTCTGGCTGACGTCGACGATGACACCGCCGGCGTCGATCGAATGCACCATCGCCGGCATGTCGCGGATCAGCGCCTGGCACAGGCTCGCCTCGCCGGCCGGCGCGATCGTCTGCACCGCGGCCTGCCGCGGCATCGTCCCCTTCTCCATGAACCGCCCCCCGGCAAGTCCCGCTGCTATTTCCACTCCCGCAAAACTATCACCAAATGCATATGACGAATGTCACAGATCTGTCAAACCTTCGGCGCGCGCCGGGGAGGCGCAGGGCGGCGGCTCAGCCGGCGGCGAGCGCCCGCGCCAGCCGTGCCGCCGCCTCGTCGGCCAGTTCCGGCGGCGTGCCGGCATAGCTCAGGCGCAGCGTCGCCCGTTCCGGCGCGTCGGCGTAGAAGGCGGCGCCGGGGACGTACAGCACCGACTGCGCCAGCGCCGCCGGCAGCAGCGCCGAGGTGTCGGTGCCATCGGCGAAGCGGGCCCAGAGGAACATGCCGCCTTCCGGCATCGCGAACTGCAGGCGCTCGCCGAAGCGGCAGCGCAACGCGGCGGCGAGCGCCTCGGCCTGGTCGCGGTAGCGGGCGCGGGCGCGCACCAGCGCCGCCGGCAGGCGCCCGCTCGCCAGGTAGGCGGCAGCGACCTCCTGCGCCAGGCTGGAGGTGTGCAGGTCGAGCGTCTGCTTGACGCGCCCGGCCTGCTCGGCGACCGCCGGCGGCAGCTGCATCCAGCCGACGCGCAGGCCGGGGGCGACGGTCTTCGACAGCGACGACAGGTAGCCGCACCAGTCGGCGGCACCGGGAACCTCGGCGGCGAGCGCCAGCAGCGGCGGCACGGCGCTGCCGGCAAAGCGCAGCTCGCCGTAGGGATCGTCCTCGACGACGAAGACGCGGTGCCGCACCGCCCAGCGCAGCAGCGCCAGCCGCCGCTCGTGGGCAAGCGTGGCGCCGGTCGGGTTGGCGAAGGTCGACACCAGGTAGACAAACTTCGGCGGCGGCCCGCCGAGGCAGTCGTCGAGCCGGTCGACGCAGGCGCCGTCGGCGTCCGTCGGCAGCGTCAGCAGGCGTGCGCCGGCGAGCGCGAAGGCCTGCACCGCGGCCAGGTAGCACGGCCGCTCGACCACCACCGTGTCGCCCGGTTCGATGAAGATGCGCGCCAGCAGGTCGATCGCCTGCTGCGAGCCGGTGGTGACCAGCAGCCCGTCGTCCGCGGCGGCGATGCCGCGTTCGCGCAGCAGTGCGCTCAGCGCCTCGCGCAGGCGCGGCTGGCCCTCGGTCATGCCGTACTGCAGCGCCGCCGCCGGACGCTCGCGCAGCACCATCGCGGTCGCCGCCGCCAGCCCGTCACGGTCGAACAGTTCGGCCGCCGGCAGCCCGCCGGCCAGCGAGATCATCCCCGGCCGGCCGGCGTGGCGCAGGAATTCGCGGATTTCGCTGCGCTTCAGGTCGCGCGCACGGGCGGCGAACGGGTAGCACGGGGTTTCGGCGGCGGGCGGGGGCGGCGCGGCGAAATCATCGTGGCGGCGGGGCGGGGTCATCGTGCGGTCTCCGGAACAGGTGGCGGGCGGCGCGGGCCGATCGGAAACGAGACTACGGCGCTCCGCCACAAAGGTCAACAGCATTGACCTTTGTGGCGACCGGCAAGGGGTGCCGGCGGCGGGGAATCAGTCGAAGCGGGGATCGGCCAGTCGCGCCATCACCTCGCGCCAGCCGGCCTCGGCCGCCGGCCCGGCGACGCGGAAGACCTCGGCGAAGCGCCGGCGCTGCTCGCCGGACAGCAGCTCTTCGAAGGCCAGTCCGGCGTCGGTGAGGTTGAGGCGGCGGATGCGGCGGTTGCCGGGATCGGCCTCGGCGCGCACGTAGCCGAGTTCGACCAGCTCGCGCAGCGGCCGGTTGAGCGCCTGCTTGCTGACGCCGAGCGTCGCCAGCAGGTCGCCGATGCTGCCGTTGGGCGTCTTGCGCACGAAGAAGAGAATGCGGTGGTGCACGCGCGACAGGCCCTGCTCGGCGAGCAGCGCGTCCGGCCGCGCGACCAGCGCGCGGAAAGCGAAGAACAGCGCCTCCATCGCGCCGTTGAGCGCCTCCGTGCGCGGAACCGGTGTCTTTTTCGCCATCGTCGCGGGCCGGATCGGGGGCGCTCAGCCGCGCCCGACCAGCAGCAGATGCACGCGGTACGGCCCGTGCGCGCCGAGGACGATGGTCTGCTCGATGTCGCCGGTGCGCGACGGGCCGGAGACGAAGTTGACGGCGCGCGGCAGATCCTCGCCGTATTCGGCGCGCAGTCGCGCGAAGCCCTCCTCCATCGCCGGCACGATGCGCGACACCGGCACCACGGCGATGTGCGTCTCCGGCAGCAGGCTGGTCGTCGCCGCGGTCTGCGGGCCGGAGACGAGCAGCAGCGTGCCGGTCTCGGCGATCGCGCAGAAGCAGCCGGTGATGCCGGTGGCGTCGTCGCCGCCCGCCGCGCGCGCCTCGACCGCGAGGCCGGCGGCGGCCCAGTCGAGCGCGGCGAGTTCCGGCCAGCAGACGGCGCGCGGCGCCAGGCCGCGCCCGGCGAGGTAGCGGGCGACCGCCGCCGGTACCTCGGCCGTCGTCGCCACCACGTCCACGGTCGAGGCCATCGCCTCCGACTTGGCGCGGAAGCGCGCGACGAGGTCGCCGGCGAGCGCCGGCCGCGGGCCGGCCGCCGGCGCAGCGAGCACGGCGCGGGCGGCGGCGCGGCGCGCGGCGTCGCCGGCGGCCGCGCCGAGCTTGGCGCGCACGCGCGCCAGGATGTCTTCGCGGGAACTCATTCGGGGTGTCCTCTTCGGGCAGGCCGCGATGATAGCGCGCGGCACGGCCGCCGGGACAGGGGCGGCGCCCGGCGCTATATCCGGCCGGATAGACAGCCGCCGGCGATGCGGGCACAATGCCGACAAACGAAATATCCGTTCGGACATAACGCACCCGCCTCAGGGGAAAACCGCATGCGCCGCCCGCAGCTTTCCACCCTCGTCGCCGCCCTGCTCGGCCTGGCCGCCGCGTTCGCCGCGTCCGCCGGCGAGGTCCAGGTCGCCGTCGCCGCCAACTTCGCCGCGCCGGCGAAGCGGATCGCCGAGGCCTTCGCGCGCGCTACCGGCCACCGGGCGACGCTGGTCACCGGCTCGACCGGCAAGTTCCACGCGCAGATCGTCAACGGCGCGCCCTTCGACGTGCTGCTGTCGGCCGACGACGAGACGCCGGCGCGACTGGAGCAGGCCGGCCACGTGCAGGCTGGAACGCGCTTCACCTACGCCGTCGGCCGCCTCGTGCTGTGGAGCGCGAAGCCCGGCGTCGTCGACGGCGACGGCGCGGTGCTGAAGTGCGGCGACTTCCGCCATCTCGCCGTCGCCAACCCGAAGCTCGCCCCCTACGGCCAGGCGGCGATGGAGACGCTGGCCGCGCTCGGCCTCGCCGACGCGCTGCGCCCGCGCTTCGTGCTCGGCGAAAACATCGCGCAGACGCACCAGTTCGCCGCCTCCGGCAACGCCGAGCTGGGCTTCGTCGCGCTGGCGCAGGTGGCAAAGGACGGCCGCATCACCGACGGCTCGGGCTGGATCGTGCCGGCGCACCTGCACCAGCCGATCCGCCAGGACGCGGCGCTGCTCGCGCGCGGCCGCGACAACGCGGCGGCGAAGGCCTTCCTCGACTGGCTGAAGGGCGAAGCCGCGCAGACGACGATCCGCGGCTTCGGCTACGACCGGCCCTGAGCATCGCGATGCCCCTATCGAGCGCCGACCTCGCCGCGATCTGGCTGACGCTGAAGCTGGCGACGCTGACCACCGTCGTGCTGCTGCTCGCCGGCACGCCGCTGGCGTGGTGGCTGGCACGCACCGGCTCGCGCTGGAAGGGCGCCGTCGGCGCCGTCGTCGCGCTGCCGCTGGTGCTGCCGCCGACCGTGCTCGGCTTCTACCTGCTCGTCGCCCTCGGCCCGGCCGGCCCGCTCGGCCAACTGACGCAGGCGGCCGGGCTGGGCACGCTGCCGTTCACCTTCGCCGGCCTGGTCGTCGCCTCCTGCCTCTATTCGCTGCCCTTCGTCGTGCAGCCCCTGCAGAACGCCTTCGCGGCGATCCCGGAGCGACTGCTGGAAGCGGCGGCGACGCTGCGCGCGGCGCCGCTCGACGCCTTCTTCCACGTCGCCGTGCCGCTCGCCCGGCCCGGTTTCCTGACCGCCGCCGTGCTCGGCTTCGCGCACACCGTCGGCGAGTTCGGCGTGGTGCTGATGATCGGCGGCAACATCCCGGAGAAGACGCGCGTCGTCTCGGTGCAGATCTACGACCACGTCGAGGCGCTGGAGTACGCGCAGGCGCACTGGCTGGCCGGCGGCATGCTGCTCTTCTCGTTCGTCGTGCTGCTCGCGCTGTACACGCTGAACCCGGCGACGCGGAGGCAGGCGTGATCGACCTCCGCCTGCAGCTCGCCCGCCCGGACTTCGCGCTCGACGTCGACCTGCATCTGCCGGCGCGCGGCGTCAGCGCGATCTTCGGCGCCTCCGGCTCGGGCAAGACGACGCTGCTGCGCGCCGTCGCCGGCCTCGAGCGGCACGCGCAGGGCCGCCTGCAAGTCGCCGGCGAGGTCTGGCAGGACAGCGCCGGCGGCGTCTTCGTGCCGCCGCACCGGCGCCCGCTCGGCTACGTCTTCCAGGACGCGGCGCTGTTCCCGCACCTCACGGTGCGCGACAACCTCGTCTTCGGCCGCCGCCGCACCGGCGACGCGACGCCGCCGGACGCTGCGCCGGTGGTCGGCCTGCTCGGCCTCGCACCGCTGCTCGACCGCCGCCCGGACGGCCTGTCCGGCGGCGAGCGGCAGCGCGTCGCGATCGCCCGCGCGCTGCTCGCGCAACCGCGCCTGCTGCTGATGGACGAACCGCTGGCCGCGCTCGACGAGCGGCGCAAGGCGGAGTTCCTGCCCTGGCTGGAGAAGCTGCACGACGAACTGGAGATCCCGGTGCTCTACGTCAGCCATTCGCTGCCGGAGGTGGCGCGGCTGGCCGACTATCTGGTGCTGCTGGAAGGCGGCCGCGTGCGCGCCGCCGGGGCGCTCGGCGAACTGCTGCCACGCCTCGACCTGCCGCTGTCGCACGGCGAGGAAGCCTTCGTCGTGATCGCGGCGACGGTCGGCGCCTACGACGCCGACTACGCGCTGGCCCGCCTCGATTTTTCCGGCAGCGCCGGGCAGTCGCTGTGGGCGCCGAGCCCGCCGCGTCCGCTCGGCGCCGCGGTGCGCGTGCGCATCCAGGCGCGCGACGTCAGCCTGGCGCTGTCGGCGCAACACGATTCGAGCATCCTCAACACGCTCGCCGCCACCGTCGTCGGCCTCGACGCACAGCCGCCGGGACGCGCGCTGGCGCGACTCGACGCCGGCGGCAGCGCGCTGCTCGCGCGGCTGACGCGAAAATCGCTGGATCAGCTGGGAATTCAGGTCGGGCAAACGGTCTTTGCCCAGGTGAAGAGCGTCGCGCTAGTCGACTGAGGGCGCCAGCAGCTTGCGGAATTCGGCGAATTCCTCCGCCACCGCCCGCTCGGCCAGATTTTCCATCCGCCGGTAACGCGCGACGACCTCGGCGCCGAACGCGGTCAGTTGCGCGCCGCCGCCGCCGCTGCCGCCGGTCGCCGTCGCCACCACCGGCTCGGCGAAGGCGGCATTGACCGCCTCGACCAGCAGCCACGCGCGCCGGTAGGACATGCCCATCTCGCGCGCCGCCGCCGAGATCGAGCCGCTGCGGCCGATCGCTTCGAGCAGCTCGGCCTTGCCCGGGCCGATGGCGATGGACGCGCCGAGCAGCACGCGCAGGCGCGGACCGGAGGCAGCGGTGTGGCGCGGCTTCTTCGGCATGCCCGGCTCAAGCCACCCGGTTCTGCGGCTCGCCGCGGGCGAAGGCTTCGATGTTGGCTATCAACTGGTCGGCCAGCGCCTGCATCGCCGGCCGGCTGGCCCAGGCGACGTGCGGGGTGAGCAGGAAGTTCGGCAGCGCCAGCAAGTCGGGGGTGAGCAGAGGGTTGCCGTCCGCCGGCGGCTCCTTGGAGAGCACGTCGAAGCCGGCGCCGGCGATCCAGCCCTCCCTGAGCGCACGCGCCAGCGCCGCCTCGTCGACCAGGCCGCCGCGCGCGGTGTTGATCAGCAGCGCCGACGGCTTCATCGCGCGCAGCTCGGCTTCGCCGATCAGCCCCTGCGTCTCGGGCGTCAGCGGGCAGTGCAGCGAGACCACGTCGGCCACCGCCAGCGCCTCGGCGAAGGGTACGTAGCCGGCACGGCAGGCAGCGGCGCCCTTGCGCTCGGCCTGCAGCACGCGCATGCCGAAGGCTTCGGCCAGCCGCGCGACGCCGTCGCCGAGGGTGCCGCTGCCGACGAGAGCGAGCGTCGCGCCGGCGAGGTCGCGGATCGGATGGTCGAAGAAGCAGAACTGGTCGCTCGCCTGCCAGCGGCCGGCCTGCACCGATTCGCGGTAGGCGACGAGGTTGCGCGACAGCGCCAGCATCAGCGCGATGGCGTGCTCGGGAACGGTATGCACGGCATAGCCGCGGATGTTGGAGACGACGATGCCGCGCGCGCGGCAGGCGTCGAGGTCGACGTTGTTGGTGCCGGTGGCGGCGACCGCAACCATCTTCAGCGCCGGCAGGCGGGCGATCATGCCGGCATCGACCAGCACCTTGTTCACGATCGCGATCGTCGCCCCGGCCAGCCGTGCCTCGACCTCGGCCTGCGGCGTCTTCGCGTATTCGACCCAGTCGTGCGCGCAGGCCGGCCGGCGCACGTCGGCAATGATCGACTCGCGCTCGAGGTAGACGATGCGCTCCATGGCTCAGCCCCCCAGCGCCTGCTGCAACGCCTGCCGCGTCGCGGCGTCGCCGTGCACCAGGCAGAAGGCGCCGCCGGGGAATTCGGCGCGCGCCGACAGCTCGGCGAGCGCGAACAGCACCGACGGCGCGCGCGCGTCGGACAGCACCACCGCCGCGTCACCGGCCGCCCAGGCGGCAGCCAGCCCGGCCGCGGCCGAGGCCAGCGGCGCGGCGGCATCGGCGAACACCGCCTGCACGCTGCCGCCGCCCGCCACGCAGGCCGCGCCGCGCAGCTGCGCGGCGGCGGCGGCGACCTCGTCGCGCGCCGCCTCCGGCGTCTTGCCGGTTTCGCGCGCGATCAGCCGGGCGAAATCGCCGCCGAACTGGTCGAGCAGCGCCGCCAGCTCGGCGACGCGCTGCGCGCGCAGCTCGAGCGCCTCGCCCCAGGTCGGCTGCAGGTCGCAGGCGGACGCCAGCGCGTTCGCCACTTCGTCGGTGCCGCATTTCGGCACGCGGAAGTGGACCTGGCCGTCGGCCTCGCGGATGTCGATGAAGTCCTCGAACACGCCGAACCAGGCGTGGCCGTCGATCCACAGCGGAATGGCGGGAATGCCGTCGTCGAATTTCATGCTTTGCTTTCCTGTCTGGATTGATAGAGTTCCCTGAACGTTCTTCCCTGCGGCGCCGGGAAGTCGCGGCCGGTGGACCAGCCCGGCGCCAGGCCGAGGACGCGGATGCGATCCTCGCCGCCGGCGAGCCAGTTCAGATAGCGTACGCCGAGCTTCGCCGCCAGCGCGTAGAGCGCCGGCCGCCGCGCGACCCAGGCCCAGGCGGCGAGCGCCGCGCGCTCGGACCACGGGCGCAGGCCGCGTTCGCTCTGCTGCTCGCGCAGCTTGCGCTGCAGCTCGGCGAGCGGAATGCGCACCGGGCAGACGACGCCGCACTGGTTGCACAGCGTCGACGCCTGCGGCAGGTCGAGCGCGTTTTCCAGCCCGGTGTACAGCGAGGTCAGCACCGCGCCCATCGGCCCCGGATAGACCCAGCCGTAGGCGTGGCCACCGACGCTCTGGTACACCGGGCAGTGGTTCATGCAGGCGCCGCAGCGGATGCAGCGCAGCATCTCCTGGAAGTCGGAGCCGAGCAGGCCGGCGCGGCCGTTGTCGACGAGCACGAAGTAGGTGTGCTCGGGGCCGTCGGCATCCGCCGGTCCCTTGGTGCCGGTGCACAGGGAGACGTAGTTCGAGATTTCCTGGCCGGTCGCCGAGCGCGGCAGCAGGCGCATCAGCGTCGCGAAGTCCTCGAGCGTCGGCACGATCTTCTCGATGCCGGTGACGACGACGTGCACCTTCGGCAGCGTCGTCACCATGCGGCCGTTGCCCTCGTTGGTGACGAGCGCCACCGAGCCGGTCTCGGCGATCAGGAAGTTGCCGCCGGAGATGCCCATCCCGGCCGAGAGGAAGTGTTCGCGCAGCACTTCCCGCGCCTCGCGCGTCAGCGCCGGGATCTCGGTCTTCCGCGGCGTATGGTGGGTGGCGGCGAAGAGGTCGGCGACTTCCGCAAGGTCCTTGTGCGCGGCCGGCGCGATGATGTGCGACGGCGGCTCGTTGCCGGCGATCTGCAGGATGTACTCGCCGAGGTCGGTCTCCACCGGCTGCACGCCGGCCGCCGACAGCGCGGCGTTCAGCTGCGCTTCCTCGGACAGCATCGACTTCGACTTGATCGCCTTGTTCACGCCGTGCCGCTGCGCGATGGCGAGCACGTGCGCGCAGATCTCGCGGCCGTCCTTCGCCCACAGCACGCTGGCGCCGCGCTGCGTCGCCTTCTCCTCGAACAGCTCGAGCCAGACGTCGAGGTTGGCGACGACGCGGTCGCGGATGTCGCGGCCGGCGTCGCGCAATTCGTCGAAATCCGACTCGTAGGCGGCGACGGCGCGCGCGCGCGAATCGACGAACTTGCCTTTCAGGCCGGCGAATTTCTTCTGCAGCTGCGGGTCGGCCAGCGCCGCACCGGCCCGGCGCTGGAAGAACATCGCCTGCGAGCGCATCAGGCGACTTTCCCGTTGCTGCCGGCCAGCACTTCGGCGACATGCAGCACGCGCGTCGCCTCGTCGCCCTGGCGGCGCAGCGTGCCCTCGATGTTCATCAGGCAGCCGAGGTCGCCGCCGACCACGGCACCGGCCTGCACCGCCTGCACGTTGGCGCATTTCTTCGCGGCGATCGCCGCCGAGATGTCGCCGAACTTGACGGAGAAGGCGCCACCGAAACCGCAGCAGGCTTCTGCCTCGGGCATCTCCTTCAGCGTCAGCCCGGCCACCCGGCCGAGCAGCCGGCGCGGCTGCGCCTTGATGCCGAGACCGCGCAGGCCGCTGCAGGAATCGTGATAGGTCACGCTGCCGTCGTATTTGCCGGCTACGGTGTCGACCGCGAGCACGTCGGCGAGGAACTGGGTCAGCTCCCAGGTGCGCGCGGCCAGCGTCTCTGCGCGCGCGCACCAGGCCGGATCGTCGGCGAGAAGCTCGGGATAGCGGTGGCGGATGTGGTCGGCGCAGGAGCCGGACGGCGCGACGACGTAGTCGAAGCCCTCGAACTCGGCGATCGTCTTCCTCGCCAGCGCGGCCGCCGCCCCGCGCTCACCCGCGCTGAACGCCGGCTGGCCGCAGCAGGTCTGCGTCTCCGGCACGGCAACCTCGCAGCCGGCGGCTTCGAGCAGGCGCAGCGCGGCAAAGCCGACGCTCGGGCGCATCAGGTCGACGAGGCAGGTGACGAAGAGGGCGACGCGCATCAGTTTTGCATTGTGAAATGGTAAGATGCCGCGGTGCAAAAAAACGCACCGCATGGCGGAACGATGGCGGGATTATAGCCGCCCGCCGCGCCGGAATCGGCGCCGCGCACAACAGAACGGCACAAGGAAGACCGCAGAGAATCTCATGGCAGAAGTGCAGGAAAACAAGAACTCAATCCAGGTCATCGAGCGCATGATGGCGCTGCTCGACGTCCTCGCCCAGTCGCCGGATCCGGTGGCGCTGAAGCACCTGGCGCAGGCCACCGGCCTGCATCCCTCGACCGCCCACCGCATCCTCGCCGCGATGACTGGTTCGCGCCTGGTCGAACGGCACGAAGCGGGCACTTACCGCCTCGGCATCCGCCTGCTCGAACTCGGCAA
Organism: Azospira restricta; assembly: GCF_016858125.1. NCBI lineage: Bacteria > Pseudomonadati > Pseudomonadota > Betaproteobacteria > Rhodocyclales > Rhodocyclaceae > Azospira > Azospira restricta. Next base: position 1,575,542 of record NZ_CP064781.1, on the reverse strand, counting down.
CTTGGTCAAGTCACGGCTGAACATCCGCGACGTCGCCGGCCCGTTCATGCAGACGCTGCACGAGCGGATCGGCGAGGCGATCAACCTCGGCATCCGGCACGAGGACGAGATCGTCTATATCGAGCGCACCTCGAGCGGCCGCTCGCTGGTGCGCGTGGTCTATCTGGTCGGCGGCCGTGCCCCGCTGCACCTGACCTCGGTCGGCAAACTGTTCCTCGCCGAGGACGGGCCGGAAAAGGTCAAGGCCTACGCCAGGCGCACCGGCCTGCCGGGCAAGACGCCGGCCTCGCTGACCTCGCTGCCGGCGCTGGAGAAGGAGCTCGACAAGATTCGCCGGCACGCCGTGGCCTTCGACAACGAGGAGGCGGAGATCGGCCTCAAGTGCGTCGCCGCGCCGATCCACGACGACGAGGGACGGATGGTCGCCGGCCTGTCGGTGTCGGCGCCGGTCGACCGGCACAAGGCGGAATGGGTGGCGATGGTCAAGGAAACCGCCGACGCGATCTCGCAGGCGATCGGCTACGTCAAGCCGGCCGCCCGCTGAACGGCGACGCCGACGAAAAAGCCGCGACTCGTCGCGGCTTTTTTTTGCGTCCGGCAAGACCGTCGGATCAAGCGAACCCCGAGGGCACTTCTTCGCGACGCGCGGGGCGCGTCGCTCAGGCGCACCCCAAGGGTACTTCTTCGCAATGCGCGAAGCGCATTACTCAGGCGCGGCCGCCCTTCGCTGCCGAGGCCTGGATCGATTCCATCCAGCGCTTGATGCGGTTGGCGTCGCCGATGCGGGTGAGCTTGCCGGCCGAGTCGAGCAGCACGATCACCACCGGCTTGTCGGCAACCCGCGCCTGCATCACCAGGCACTTGCCGGCTTCCTGGATGAAGCCGGTCTTGGACAGGCCGATGTCCCAGGACGGGCTCTTCACCAGCTGGTTGGTGTTGCGGTACTCCATCAGGCGGCCGCTGACCGTGATCTTCGCGTCGGCGGTGGTGGACAGCTCGCGGATCAGCGGATAGCGGTGCGCCGCAGCGACCATGCGGGCGAGGTCCTGCGCAGTCGACACGTTGCTGCTGGAAAGCCCGGTCGGGTCCTCGAAGCGGGTGTGGTACATGCCGAGGTCGGCCGCCTTGCGGTTCATCGCCGCGATGAAGGCCGGCATGCCGCCCGGATAGTGGCGGGCGAGCGCGTGCGTGGCGCGGTTCTCGGACGACATCAGCGACACCAGCAGCGCATCCTCGCGCGTCAGCTCGGCGCCGACGTGGAGGCGCGAGCGGCTGCCCTTCAGGTAATCGACGTCGTCGTCGGAAACGTGGATCGTCTCGCGTAGCGAGGGCACCGCATCGAGCACCACCATCGCCGTCATCAGCTTGGTGATCGAGGCGATCGGCACCACCGCGTCGGAATTCTTCTGGTAGATCGGCTCGCCGCCCCCCTGCTCGACGACCAGCGCGGCGCCGGAGGCGACCGCCAGCTGCCGGGTGGCATGCCATTGTTCGGCCGGACTGGCGGCGACCTTGCGCGTCGCCTTGGCGGCCGGGGTCGCCACTTTCTTCGCCGGTGCCGCAGCGGCGCTGCGGTAGGATGCCTTGACCTTCTTCTTCCCGCCCGCCTGGGTGACCTCGGCCGCCTGCGCCCCGACGGCAAGCAACAATCCCAAGCTCAGCGTGGAAAGAAGCAGGGCACGCATCCGACGGTCCTCCGATATTGGTATTGGTTGGTGTTGATTGAATATTTTAGCAGTTTAGACACTAATCCCGATATCACAATAGAAATAAGCGTATAGCGCATAAATTCTCGAAATGTCATGAAATTCCGAGGAAGGCCCGGACCTCGTCGGCGAGCGCCTCGGTATCGCGGTAGCCGAGCTCGATCAGCGCCCGCGTGTAGGGCTGCTCGAACAGCAGGTAGCTGGTCAGCGCGCCGCCGGCGCGGTTCATCGCCCCCATCCCGCGCAGCAGCACGCGCACCGCGCGCGGCAGGGCGCGGGCATGCCGCGCGGCGAGGAAATCAAGGCGTTGCGACGGGGCGATGACCAACGTCTCGATCGGGCGCAGCGCGATCCCGGCGCGCGCCTTGACCTCGTCGGGGATCACCGACAGCGTGCGGTTGATGCGCTGCATGCGCTCGATGTCGACGGAGAGGCCGTCGAGGAAGATCGACGACAGCGCGTGGCCGGCGACCTGGGCGAGACTGGGATAGGTCTCGCCGCGGCGGCGCTCGATCTGCTCGTTGATACGGCCGGCGCCGATCACCAGCACTTTCTCGGCACCGAGGTGGATCGCCGGCGAGATCGGCGCCAGCTGGCGCATCGAGCCGTCGCCGAACCATTCGCGGTTGAGCTTGACCGCCGGAAAGACGAAAGGGATCGCCGACGAGGCCATCAGATGCTCGACGCCCAGCCGGTCGCGACAGCCGAAGCGGTGCGTCCGCGTCCACGTGTCGACCTCGGCATGCGCCTGGAAAAAGGTGACGCTGTGGCCGCTGGTATAGCCGGAGGCGGTGACCGAGACGGCGCGTAGCGCGCCGTCGGCGAGGTTGCGGTCGATGTTGGCGAAGTCGAGGCGGCGCAGCAGCATCTGCCGCAGCGGCTCGTTGTCGAGCAGCGAACGCGGGCTCCTGCGGATGAACCAGCCGAGCGCCAGCGACGACAGCCAGCGGGCGCCGGAGGTGGCCACCCCGAGGGCGTCGGCACGGTAGACGTCGCTCGCGCGCATGTTGCGCCAGACGTCGTTGAGGACCTCGACCGCGGCGCGGAAATTGCCGGCATTGCAGGCCAGCGTCGCGGCGTTGATGGCGCCGGCCGAGGTGCCGCAGAGGATCGGGAAGGGATTGACCGTGGCGTCGGGCAGCAGGTCGCGGATTGCCGCCAGCACGCCGGCCTGGTAGGCGGCGCGGGCGCCGCCGCCGGGCAGGACGAGCGCAGTGCGGGAGTTGTCGGCGGTCATGCGGCGGCGGGCGAAGGTCGGATGTCGCGCATCATAGCCCGGCCGCGGCGCGGCGCCACGCTGCGCCGCGGCAATCGCGCCGCGCCGGCCGGCGCGGCACGGTCCGCGGCTTACTGTTCGCCGGCGTCGACGACGGTCAGCGCCGTCATGTTGACGATGCGGCGGACGGTCGCGGTCGGCGTCAGGATATGCACCGGGCGGGCGGTGCCGAGCAGGATCGGGCCGACCGTCAGGTTGTCGCCGGCGGCGACCTTCAACAGGTTGAACGAGATGTTGGCGGCGTCCAGCGTCGGCATCACCAGCAGGTTGGCCTGCCCCTTGAGGCGCGAGTTGGGGAAGGTGTGCAGGCGGATCTGCTCGTCGAGCGCGGCGTCGCCGTGCATCTCGCCCTCGACCTCGAGCTCCGGCGCGCGCTCGTTGAGGAGGCGCAGCACCGCGCGCATCTTCAGCGAGGTCGGCGTGTTCTCGGTGCCGAACGACGAGTGCGACAGCAGCGCGACCTTGGGCACGATGCCGAAGCGGCGAATTTCGTCGGCCGCCTCCAGCGTCATGTCGGCAAGCTGCTCGGCCGAGGGGTCGTAGTTCACGTAGGTGTCGGCGACGAAGACGGTGCGGCCGGGCAGCATCAGCAGGTTCATCGTCGAGTAGTTCCTGACGCCGGGGGCGGTGCCGATGACGCTCTGCACGTACTCGCGGTGCAGGTCGTGGCGGCCGAAGGTGCCGCAGATCAGGCCGTCGGCGTGGCCGAGGCGGACCATCAACGCGCCGAACAGGGTCGCGCGGCGGCGGATCTCGCGCTTGGCGTAGTCGACCGACACGCCCTGGCGCTCCATCAGGCGGTGGTATTCCTGCCAGTAGAGGTCGAAATGGGTCTCGAAGAACGCGCAGTGCTCGTGGTAGACGATTTCGAAATCGACGCCCGGGCGGATGCGCAGGCCGGCAGCGTCGATCTTGCGCTGGATCTCCGCCTCGCGGCCGATGACGATCGGCCGGCAGATGCCTTCGTCGGTCGCCACCTGGATCGCGCGCAGCACGCGCTCGTCCTCGCCCTCGGCGAAGACGACGCGCTTCGGGTTGCGCTTGGCCTGCGAGAACACCGGCTTCATGATCAGGCCGGAGTGGTAGACGAACTCGTTGAGGCTCTGCAGATAGGCGCCGAAGTCCTTGATCGGCCGCGTCGCGACGCCGGAATCCATGCCGGCCTGGGCCACCGCCGGTGCGATCTTGACGATCAGGCGCGGGTCGAAGGGTTTCGGGATCAGGTATTCGGGGCCGAAGCCGGTGACCTGCTCGCCGTAGGCCGAGGCGACGATCTCCGACTGCTCGGCGCGCGCGAGTTCGGCGATCGCCTTGACCGCGGCGAGCTTCATCTCTTCCGTGATGGTCGTCGCACCGACATCGAGCGCGCCGCGGAAGATGAACGGGAAGCAGAGCACGTTGTTCACCTGGTTCGGGTAGTCCGAGCGGCCGGTGCAGATGATCGCGTCGTCGCGCACCGCCTTGACGTCCTCGGGCATGATCTCCGGGTTCGGGTTGGCGAGCGCGAGGATCAGCGGCTTCTTCGCCATCTTCGCGACCATTTCCTTCTTCAGCACGCCGCCGGCGGAGAGCCCGAGGAAGACGTCGGCGCCGTCGATCACCTCGCCGAGCGTGCGCGCGTCGGTCTTCTTCGCGTAGCGCGCCTTGATCTCGTCCATCTCCTCGACGCGCCCCTCATAGACGACGCCCTTGATGTCGGTGACCCAGATGTTCTCGACCGGCACGCCGAGCATCACCAGCAGGTCGAGGCAGGCCAGCGCGGCGGCGCCGGCGCCGGAGGTGACGAGTTTCACCTCCTTCAGGTCCTTGCCGAGGTAGGTCAGGCCGTTGAGGATCGCGGCGCCGACGACGATCGCGGTGCCGTGCTGGTCGTCGTGGAAGACCGGGATCTTCATCCGCTCGCGCAGCTTCTTTTCGATGTAGAAGCATTCCGGCGCCTTGATGTCCTCGAGGTTGATGCCGCCGAAGGTCGGCTCCAGCGCGGCGATCATGTCGATCAGCTTGTCCGGGTTGCGCTCGTCGATCTCCAGGTCGAAGACGTCGATGTTGGCGAACTTCTTGAACAGCACGCCCTTGCCTTCCATCACCGGCTTCGCGGCGAGCGGGCCGATCGGGCCGAGGCCCAGCACCGCAGTGCCGTTGGTGATGACGCCGACCAGGTTGGCGCGCGAGGTCAGCGTGCTGGCTTCCGCCGGATCGGCGACGATCTCCTCGCAGGCGGCGGCGACGCCGGGCGAGTAGGCCATCGACAGGTCGTACTGGTTGGTCAGCTGCTTGGTCGGCGTCACCGCGATCTTCCCCGGCTTCGGCTGGCGGTGGTAGTAGAGCGCGGCGGTGCGCAGCTGATCTTTCGACTGGTCGTTGGTCATGGCCGGGAATTCCTTCTCTGTGCGGGTGGGGGGCGGGGACTGCTTTAATAATTCATAATTATAGAGCACATTTTTTGCCCGTTTCCAATTGGGGATTTCCACAACAAATGAGAATTTGTCTGATTACCGAACCAATGCCGGGAACACACAAACCCTGATGGATCAAGGCTTCCCGACGGATCGGCAATTTGCCCGGAGGCATCTGGCGTGGCATAATTATGGATTCCTGTCGCTCGATGAACTCGCCGCGCCGACCAAAACGCCGAGCATGATTGTTTCACCCGACAAGCGCCGGGCAACCCCCTTGCCTGCCGCGACCGACGCCCTCCGCACCGACATCCGTCCGGATGCCGGCCAACCTAGCGCGCGCCGCGCCACGGTAGTTCCCGTTTTCAAGTTCTTCCTTTGAGAGCACCGCCATGAGCCAAACCGTACCGCTGAACGCCCCCGCCTACGTCAAGCACGAAGGCCTGAAGAAATGGGTCGCCGAGATCGCCGCGCTGACCCAGCCGGACCGTATCTACTGGGCCGATGGCTCGCAGGAAGAATACGACCGCCTGTGCGCCGAGATGGTCGAGGCCGGCATGCTGATCAAGCTCAACCAGGAAAAGCGCCCGAACTCCTACCTCGCCTGGTCCGACCCGTCGGACGTGGCCCGCGTCGAAGACCGCACCTACATCTGCTCGAAGAACAAGGACGACGCCGGCCCGACCAACAACTGGGAAGACCCGGCCAAGATGCGCGACACGCTGAACGGCCTGTTCAAGGGCTGCATGCACGGCCGCACGATGTACGTCGTGCCGTTCTCGATGGGCCCGCTCGGTTCGCCGATCGCCCACATCGGCATCGAGATCACCGACAGCCCGTACGTCGTCGTGAACATGCGCACGATGACCCGCATGGGCGCCAAGGTGTTCGACGTGCTCGGCGCCAGCGGCGACTACGTGCCGTGCGTGCACTCGATCGGCGCTCCGCTCGGCCCCAACGAGAAGGACTCGCGCTGGCCGTGCAACCCGGACACCAAGTACATCGTGCACTACCCGGAAACGCGCGAGATCTGGTCCTACGGCTCGGGCTACGGCGGCAACGCGCTGCTCGGCAAGAAGTGCTTCGCGCTGCGCATCGCCTCCAACATGGCCCGCGACGAAGGCTGGCTGGCCGAGCACATGCTGATCCTCGGCGTCGAATCGCCGCAGGGGGAGAAGACCTACGTCGCCGCCGCCTTCCCGTCGGCCTGCGGCAAGACCAACTTCGCCATGCTGATCCCGCCGAAGACCTTCGACGGCTGGAAGATCACCACGGTCGGCGACGACATCGCCTGGATCAAGCCGCAGAAGCAGGCTGACGGCTCGACCAAGTTCTACGCCATCAACCCGGAAGCCGGCTTCTTCGGCGTCGCCCCGGGCACCAGCGAGAAGACCAACTTCAACGCGATGGCGACGCTGAAGGAAAACATCATCTTCACCAACGTCGCCCTGACCGACGACGGCGACGTCTGGTGGGAAGGCATGTCCAAGGAAGCGCCGGCACACTGCATCGACTGGCAGGGCAAGGACTGGACGCCGGAGATCGCCAAGGAAACCGGGCGCAAGGCGGCACACCCGAACTCGCGCTTCACCGCCCCGGCCGAGCAGTGCCCGTCGGTCGACGCCAAGTGGGAAGACCCGCAGGGCGTGCCGATCTCGGCCTTCATCTTCGGCGGCCGCCGCGCCACCACCGTGCCGCTGGCCTACCAGGCGTTCAACTGGAACTTCGGCGTCTACATGGCCGCTACCCTCGGCTCGGAAACGACCGCTGCCGCCTTCGGCGCGCAGGGCGTCGTCCGCCGCGACCCGTTCGCCATGCTGCCGTTCTGCGGCTACCACATGGGCGACTACTTCAACCACTGGCTGAAGATGGGCCACACCGTCGACCAGGCGCCGGGCATCTTCTGCGTGAACTGGTTCCGCCTGAACGACAAGGGCGAATTCATGTGGCCGGGCTTCGGCGAAAACATGCGCGTGCTGAAGTGGATCGTCGACCGCGTCCGCGGCCGCGTCGCCGCCAAGGAAACCGCGCTCGGCTGGATGCCGCGCTTCGAGGACATCGACTGGACCGGTCTGGAAATCACCAAGGCCGAGTTCGAGGCGCTGACCAAGATCGACGCCGACGCCTGGAAGTCGGAACTGGCCGGCCACAAGGAGTGGTTCGACAAGCTCGGCGAGAAGCTGCCGAAGCAACTGACGCTGAAGCGCGAGCTGTTCGAGATGAACATCTTCCGCGACGCCGCGTAAGCGATTTCGCTACACTGCAAAGGCCGCCCGCGGGCGGCCTTTGCTTTTGCATCCACAGCCGACGGAACCGACCATGCAAGCAGCCTCACGCGTCGCCGAGATCGCCCCCTTCCACGTCATGGAACTGCTCACCCGCGCCAAGGCGCTGGAGGCCGCCGGACGCGACATCATCCACATGGAGGTCGGCGAGCCCGACTTCCCGACACCGCAGCCGATCGTCGACGCCGCCCAGCGCGCGATCGCCGGCGGCCGCATGTTCTACACGCCGGCGCTGGGACTGCCCGAACTGCGCGAGGCGATTTCGCGCTTCTACGCGGAACGTTACGGCGTCGCCGTGCCGGCCTCACGCATCGCCGTCACCGCCGGCGCCTCCGGCGCGCTGACGCTGGCGCTCGCCTGCCTGGTCGAACCCGGCAGCGAATGGCTGCTGACCGACCCCGGCTATCCGTGCAACCGCCACTTCGTGCGCGCCTTCGAAGGCGTCCCGGTCGGCATCCCGGTCGATGCCGGCAGCAACTTCCAGCCGACGGTCGCGCACCTCGACCGCTTCTGGAATGCCGCCACGCGCGGCGCGCTCTTCGCGTCGCCGGCCAACCCCACCGGAACGATGCTCGACGCCGCCGAGATCGCCGCACTCGCAACGGCGGTACGGGCCCGCGGCGGGCAACTGATCATCGACGAGATCTACCACGGCCTCACCTACGAGGGCGATGCCCCGACGGCGCTGGCGGCCGGCGACGACATCTTCGTCGTGCAGAGCTTCTCCAAGTATTTCCAGATGACCGGCTGGCGCCTCGGCTGGCTGGTCGTCCCCGAGGCCTACGTCCGCGACGTCGAGAAGCTCGCGCAGAACCTCTTCATCTCGCCGTCAACGCCAGCGCAACACGCCGCGCTGGCCGCCTTCTCGCCGCCGACGATCGCCATCCTCGAAGCGCGCCGCGCCGAATTCAAGCGCCGCCGCGACTTCCTCGCCCCGGCGCTGGAGCGCATCGGCTTCCGGCTGCCCGCGCGGCCGCAGGGCGCCTTCTACATCTACGCCGACTGCAGCGCGCTCAGCGACGACAGCGAACGCCTGGCCTACCGGCTGCTCGAAGAGGCCGGCGTCGCGGCGACGCCAGGACTGGATTTCGGCAGCAGCGCACCGGCGCGCCACCTGCGTTTCGCCTACACGACCGAGGTCGCCCGGCTCGAGGAAGCGGTACGGCGCATCGAGCGGCTGACCGGCGGCTAGCCGGCGCACGACGCAAAAAAAAAAGAGGCGCGGAAAGGAAGGCGGCGCAACTGACGTTGCGCCACTGAAAAGAGCGGGCGGGGCAAGCTGACACTCGCCCCGCACCACATCTACCGACGATTACTTCGGACGCGAACCGGTCGGGAACGGCCAGGCCGCGGTCGGGTTGAGCGCGGTTTTCAGACCCGGGGTTGCAGCCGTCGACGGAGTCGGCGCGGGGGCCGGTGCAGCAGCGGCGGCAGGTGCCGGCGCCGGCGCGGCAGGCGCCGCCGGCTTGGCGGCAGCCTTCGGTGCAGCAGCCTTCTTCGCAGCCGGCTTGGCGGCAGCCTTCGGCGCAGCGGCCTTCTTCGCGGCCGGCTTGGCGGCAGCCTTCGGCGCAGCAGCCTTCTTCGCAGCCGGCTTGGCGGCAGCCTTCTTCGGCGCAGCGGCCTTCTTCGCAGCCGGCTTGGCAGCAGCCTTCTTCGGCGCAGCGGCCTTCTTCGCAGCCGGCTTCGCAGCAGCCTTCTTCGGCGCAGCGGCCTTCTTCGCAGCCGGCTTGGCAGCAGCCTTCTTCGGCGCAGCGGCCTTCTTCGCAGCCGGCTTCGCAGCAGCCTTCTTCGGCGCTGCAGCCTTCTTTGCAGCCGGCTTGGCAGCGGCCTTCTTCGGCGCTGCAGCCTTCTTCGCGACCGGCTTGGCGGCGGCCTTCTTCGGCGCAGCGGCCTTCTTCGCGACCGGCTTCGCAGCAGCCTTCTTCGGCGCAGCGGCCTTCTTCGCAGCCGGCTTCGCAGCAGCCTTCTTCGCGACCGGCTTGGCGGCAGCCTTCTTCGCAGCGGGCTTGGCGGCAGCCTTCGGAGCGGCCTTCTTCACTGCCGGCTTGGCGGCAGCCTTCTTCGCAGCGGGCTTGGCGGCGGCCTTCGGAGCCGCCTTCTTCACTGCCGGCTTGGCGGCAGCCTTCTTCACAGCGGGCTTGGCGGCAGCCTTCGGGGCCGCCTTCTTCGCCGCCGGTTTCGCGGCGGGCTTCTTCGCGCTTGTTGCCATGGTTACCTCCTTCTATCGATTCGAGGGAAAGTTGATTACGTTTTGATCAAAACGCAAAAAGCGATCCGTCTGCGATAGCCCGGACCATCCGACCGTCGCCCGCGACGCGGGGCGATCGAATCCTGCAGCGGCAACGGCCGCATATCGGGAAGCGCCGCTCGTGCCGAAGCCGTCGCTGCAGCGCGAAGCGCGCGCGAACCGGGCGGAACACAAGCGGAGAAAGTGGGAAGTAGCGGAGGGAGCAGAGGAGCGGAAAAGCGGGGAAGAGAAGGCAGCAGCCCGACGTTGCGTCGGCAGACCCGGTGATCGTTTACGCGCTGGCTGTCGCTTCAGTCTCATCGCCTTCTATGTCCGTGAGGCCGTCGACTTTCGCTATCGACACCCTCGAAACCCGCTTCTGGCGGCCTTTTCGGCGGGACATACTAGATATTGTGCCGCCCTTGCAAATTTGAACTAATTCTAGTAGTTGATTATTTTCTATGCAAGAAATTTTTTGATCGAAAGTCAACCCCGAGCAAAACTGTTGCAGTCGCGCGTCATTCGCATACGGCATCACAGCGGGAAAGGAAAACACGAAGTGCGTGCGCGATGAATCAGCGTGCGCGGGAAAGCGGCAGCGCGGACAGGCGGGACCAATCGAAACACGGCCCCGGGTCGGTCTTGCGGCCGGGCGCGATCTCGCTGTGCCCGGCGATGTCCCGCAGCGGATAGGCGCGGCCGAGGATCGCGACGAGCTCGCACAGGCGCTCGTACTGCGCCGACTCGAACGGCAGCTCGTCGCAGCCTTCCAGTTCGACGCCGATGGAGAAGTCGTTGCAACGCTCGCGGCCGCGCCAGCAGGAGACGCCCGCATGCCAGGCTCGGTCGTCGCAGGAAACGAACTGGATCAGTTCGCCGTCGCGGCGGATCAGGAAATGTGCCGAGACGCGCAGATCGCGGATACCGGCGAAGTAGGGATGACGCGACGCGTCGAGGCGGTTGGCGAAAAGATCGAGGATGTCGTCGCTGCCGAACTCGCCCGGCGGCAGGCTGATCGCGTGCACCACCAGCAGCGTCGGCTTTTCCGCCGCCGGCCGCGCGTCGAAGTTCGGCGACGGTTCGCGCCGGGCGGACGTCAGCCAGCCCACGCCATCGATCCGTCCGTGGCTCATCTCATTCGTCGATGCCGAGGCGCTCGATGCGATAGCGCAGCGAGCGGAAGGTGACGCCGAGCAGCCGCGCCGCCGCGGTGCGGTTGCCGCCGGTCTTCGCCAGTGCGTCGAGAATCGCCGCCCGCTCGACCCGGTTGAGCGTGTCGTCGAGGGTCTCGCCGACGCGCGACGCCGGCACGCCCTCACCCTCTTCCGGTGCCAGCTGCAGGTCGACGACGTCGATCTCGCTCCCCGCCGAGAGTGCGGTCGCGCGCTCGAGGATGTTCTCCAGTTCGCGCACGTTGCCCGGGAAGACGTAGCCGCACAGCGCCTGCAGCGCCCCCTCGCTGACCGAGACGCCGGCACCGGCGATACGCGCGAGGATCGCCTGCACCAGCTCGGGAATGTCTTCCTGGCGCTCGCGCAGCGGCGGCATGCGCAGCTCGATGACGTTGAGCCGGTAGTAGAGATCCTGGCGGAAGACACCGGCCTCGACGCATTCGCGCAGGTTGCGGTGCGTCGCGGAAATGAGGCGCACGTCGACCGGCTCCTCGACCGTGCTGCCGACCTTGCGCACCCGCTTCTCCTGGATCGCGCGCAACAGCTTCACCTGCATCGCCAGCGGCAGGTCGGCCACCTCGTCGAGGAACAGCGTACCGCCGTCGGCCGCCTGGAAGAAGCCCTCGCGGTCGGCATCGGCGCCGGTGAAGGCGCCCTTGCGGTAGCCGAAGAACTCGCTCTCGACCAGGGTCTCGGGAATTGCGCCGCAGTTCACCGGCACGAAGGCGCCCTGCGCCCGCGTGCTGCGGGAATGGATCAGGCGCGCGGCAAGTTCCTTGCCGCTGCCCGACTCGCCGGAGATGTAGACCGGCGCCTGGCTGCGCGCCAGCTTGTCGATCAGCTCGCGCACCTGCGCGATCGCCGCGGACTCCCCGATCAGCTGCTGCTCCGCCTTGCCGGCGGCGGCCGCCGGCAGATTGAGCGCCGATTTCACCAGCGTGCGCAGCTGGTCGAGTGCGACCGGTTTCGCCAGATAGTCGAAGGCGCCGGCCTTGAGTGCGGCCACGGCATTCTCGGTGCTGCCGAAGGCGGTGATCACGGCCACCGGCGTCTCCGGCGAGCGCTCGGCGACCAGCCGCACGACCTCCAGCCCCTCGCCGTCCGGCAGGCGCATGTCGGTCAGGCACAGCTGGTAGCGTTCGCGTTCCAGGCACTGGCGCGCCTCGGCGACCGAGCCCGCGCAGTCGGCCGCCAGCCCCATGCGCGACAGCGTCAGGTCGAGCAGTTCGCGGATGTCGGCCTCGTCGTCGACCACCAGTACCCGCGACAGATCCCCGCGCACGCGCCGTTCGTTCCTATTGACACTCACTGCACCCTCCCCCCGTGATCCGGAAATGCGCCCCCGGCGAATTGTCCAGCAGCTCCAGCCGGGCACCGTTGGCTTCGCACAGTTCGCGTGCAATATACAAGCCGAGCCCGGTTCCGCGCGAATGCGTGGTGAAGAAAGGCTCGAACACATGCTCGCGCAGCTCGTCCGGAACGCCCGCGCCGTCGTCGACGACGTGCAGCTCGACGCCGGCCACGCCGCGCCCCCGGCGGAGACGCAGCGTCAGGCTGCCGGCCTGTCGCCGCGAGTGGCGCAGGGCGTTGCCCATCAGGTTCCACAGCACCTGGTGCAGGTGCGAGCGGTCGAAGCAGACCACGCCGCCGGCCCCCAGATCGAGGGAGACCACCTCCGGGTCGATCTGCTCCTTGACCGCGAACTCCTCGCGGAACAGCGGCAGCAGCTGGGCGAGATCGATCGCCTCCGGATGCGCCCGGTCGCGCCGCCCCAGCTCGAGCACGTCGCGCACGATGCGGTCGAGACGCTGCGTATTGTCGCGCACGATGGTCAGCAGGCGCTCCTGCGCACTGCCGCGCAGCTCCTCGAGCAGCAGCTCGCCGGCATGGCTGATCGCCGACAGCGGATTGCGGATCTCGTGCGCGATGTTCGCCGTCAGGCGGCCGAGGGCGGCGAGCTTGAGCTGCTGCGCGCGCTGCTGGACGCGCCCCATGTCCTCGAGGAAGACGAGCACGTCGTGCTCGCTGCTTTCGGTGGGGACGAAACGGGCGCGCAAGGTCAGTCCGCTCGGCGCGACGCGGAACGGCTCCGGCTCCGCGGTCGCGCCGGCCTGCCAGGCGCGGAAGCTGTCGGCGAGCGCCGGCGAATACATCGCCAGGGCGCTCGCCGAGCCATCGCTCACGCCGAGCAGCGCCTCGGCGCGCGGGTTGTGCTGGCGCACCAGCGCATCCTGGCTGACGACCAGGATGCCGTCCTGCATCTCCTCGATCACGCGCTGGCTGACCAGCATCTGGTTGCGCAGCGCCACCCCGCGCTGCCTGGCCAGTTCCTCGTTGGCGAGCACGCGCCGCGCCAGCAGCCGGCCGGAAATCGCCGTCGCGAAAAAGCCGAGCGAAAGCAGGCCGGCCTGGAAGAAGCCGACCGAATCGAACTCGTTGCGCAGTGCCAGGAAGAATTCGGAGACGAGAACCGCGAGCGTCGCGACGGCGGCGAAGAAGAGCACCAGCCGCCCCTGCCCGACCAGGCCGGCACCGGCCAGCGATACCAGCAGCAGCCAGCCGAAGCCGCTGCGCAGGCCGCCGCCGGCGTACATCAGCGCGGTCAGCACGAAGACGTCGAGCAGCACCTGCGCCGTCAGCTGGATGTTGAAGTGGCGGCGGACGCGGTGCAGCGACATCACCGACAGCAGGGTCAGCAGCAGGTAGCCGCCGGTCAGCGCGACGTGCCACTTGGAGACGGCGGCGACGAAGACGGCCCCCTGCAGCGGCGTGCCGGCGGCGGCGACGAACAGCAGCGCGGCAAGGACGAAGCGGTACAGGTTGAAGTAGCGGAGCGACTTCCAGTGCGTATCCCAGAGCGCCGAATCCTCGGCCGCGAAGCGCGTCGTCATGCGCTAGCGCTCTCCGTGACCGGCTTCCGCCGCGCGGCGGTGCGCCTCGCAGCAATAGAGACGGCCGCCGCTCTCGACGCATTCGCTACGCGGCTGGTTGACGCCGCAGTGGGCGCAGCTGACCATCGACTCGGCGGGGCGGGAGGCCTGCGGCGGCGCATCACGCGCCGGCGCCTGCAGTTTGCGCCACAGCCACCAGACGATCGCCGCCAGGATCAACAACAGAATCAGCTTGCCCATGCCCGCCCTCGAAAGATGGGCGCCAAGGATAGCAGAAGCGCGCCCTGCCGACGGGGAAGGAAGCGGGACGAACGAGGGGGAAGAAAGGAATTGGTCGGGGTGAGAGGATTCGAACCTCCGACTCCTGCGTCCCGAACGCAGTACTCTACCAGGCTGAGCTACACCCCGACCGAGGGCTTCGCGGCGTCAGAAACTTCGGGATACCGCGAAAGCTGATAATTGTAGCAGCGACTCTTTGTACTGTGAAGGGGGTAGCGAAGAAATTGCTGCCGTCGCCAGCGCCGCCTCGCCTTCGGCCGCCTTGCGCGCCTGCTCCAGCGCACCGCTCGCGCGCACCGCCGCCAGCACCGCGGCGAAGTCGTCGCGCCCGCCCTGCTCGATCGCGTTGCGCACCAGCGCCGCCTGTTCCGGCGTGCCGTGCTGCATGACGTGGATCAGCGGCAGCGTCGGCTTGCCTTCGGCGAGGTCGTCGCCGAGATGCTTGCCGGTTTCCGCCTCGGCGCCCGAGTAGTCGAGCACGTCGTCGATGATCTGGAAGGCGGTGCCGAGGTGCATGCCGTAGGCGGCCAGCCCGGCTTCGATTTCCGGCGCGGCCCGGCCGAGGATCGCGCCGAGCTGCGCCGCCGCCTCGAACAGCTTCGCCGTCTTGTAGCGGATCACCTGCAGGTAGCGCGCCTGGTCGACGTCGGCGTCGTGGCAGTTCATCAGCTGCAGCACCTCGCCTTCGGCGATGACGTTGGTCGCATCCGAGAGCACGCGCATCACGCGCATGTCGTCGACCGCGACCATCATCTGGAAGGCGCGCGAATAGAGGAAGTCGCCGACAAGCACGCTGGCGGCGTTGCCGAACATCGCGTTCGCCGTGTCTCGGCCGCGGCGCAGCGCCGATTCGTCGACGACGTCGTCGTGCAGCAGCGTCGCGGTATGGATGAACTCGACCACCGCCGCCAGATCGTGGTGGTGCGTGCCGCGATAATCGACCGCGCCCGCCGACAGCAGCACCAACGCCGGCCGCAGCCGCTTGCCGCCGCTCTGGATGATGTATTCCGCGACCTGGCGCACGAGCACCACGTCGGAATGCAGGCGCTGCCGGATCACGGCATCGACCGCCTGCATGTCCGGGCCGATCAGGGCGTAGAGTTGTTCGAGATTCACTGCGGCGGGAGAAATTGGAAAAACCGGCGCATCTTAGGCGCCGCCCCCTCCCCCGTCAAGCAAGGCACCATGCGGGATTGCCCGGCAAGGCCGCGCCGCCGCCCCGGCGCGCCGATGCCCCTGGCCTGGCACCGGAACGACCATCCGTCGCGGCGCCGTCGGCCGCAACGCCCCCGGCCCTTCCGGCATCGCCGTTCCCGCCCCCGTGTCAGGCGCAAAAAATCCATGCATCATAATGCGGAACGGGTCGCATGCGCGCCCGGACGTTTCGATCACGCCAAGGGGGAACGGAATGAAAACCGATGCATCGGGCTTCACGCTCGTCGAAATCGCCATCGTGCTGGTCATCATCGGCCTGCTGCTCGGCGGCGTACTGAAAGGCCAGGAGCTGGTGAACAGCGCAAAGGTGAAGAACCACGTCGGCGACTTCAAGGCCGTCCCGCTGTTCATCTACGGCTACCAGGACAAATACAAGGCCCTGCCCGGCGACGACCGGGCGGCGGCGACGCACGTCGGCGCCGGCGCGACGCTGGTGCCCACCGCTGCGACGCTCGGCAACGGCCGCATCGACGGAAACTTCAATTCGGAGGCGAAAAGCGACGAATCGCTGGCCTTCTGGCAACAGGTCCGCCTGGCGAACCTGGCGGCGGGCGCCACCGACTTCTCGGACGCGGCGATCGCCGCGTCGGTGCCGCGCAATGCCGACGGCGGACGCATCGGCGTGCAGAGCGCCGTGCCGATCGCCGGCATGGCCGGCACCTACTTCGTCTGCTCCGACGGCATCCCGGGCCGCATCGCCAAGCAGATCGACACCACGATGGACGACGGCAACACCGCCACCGGCTCGGTCCGCGTCGGCGCCCACGGCTACGCGGGAACGATGCTCGCCGCGCTACCGCTGACCGGCAGCGGCGCGGTCGTCGACGACGCCCCCTATACCGTCTGCGCCGCCTTCTGACCCGGGACGTCGCGTAGCGGCGAGCCCCCTGGCCGTCAGCCTTTCAGCAGCCGCTCCTCGGCCACTGCCAGGCCGTCCGGCCGCCCGAACAGGACGACCACGTCGCCCTCCTGGAAACGCAGTTCGTCGGACGGCTCGACCGCCCGGATGTTGCGCCGGCGGACCGCGCTGACGACGACGTCGAGGTCGGCCAGCGCCATCTCGGCGAGCGAGCACCCGACCGCGCGCGCGCCGGGCGCCAGCGTCACCGAATGCAGGCGCACCGCGTCGCTGTCGTGCACGTCCTCGTCGCGGTCGGTCTGGCCGTGGAAGAAGCCGCGCAGCAGCTGGTACTGGCCGGCGCGCATCTCGCGCACGCGCTTCAGCACGCGGTTGATCGGCACGCCGATCAGCACCAGCGCATGCGAGGCGAGCATCATGCTGGCCTCCAGCGATTCCGGCACCACTTCGGCGGCACCGGCGGCACGCAGGCGCTCCATCTCGGCATCGTCGTAGGTGCGCACGACCACCGGCAGGTCGGGCTTCAGTTCGTGCACCAGATGCAGGATGCGCTCGGCGGCACGGGTATCGGCAAAGCTGATGACCAGCACGCTGGCGCGCTTGACCCCCGCCGCGAGCAGGGTTTCGCGCCGGCTGGCGTCGCCGAAGACGACGTTCTCGCCGGCCGCCGCCGCCTCGCGGACGCGCTCCGGGTCGAGGTCCAGCGCCATGTAGCCGACGCCTTCCTGCGCCATGAAGCGGGCCAGCGTCTGGCCGCTGCGCCCGAAGCCGCAGATGATGGCGTGCTGCTCGGTGCCCATGCTCTGCGCGAAGATGTTGGTCAGCTCCATCGAGCGCAGCAGCCACTCGCTGGCGGCGAAGCGCAGCGCGATGCGGTCGGCGTAGTGGACGATGATCGGCGCGATCAGCATCGACAGTACCAGCGCCGCCAGCACCGCCTGCGCGGCAAGCGCCGGCACCAGGTTGAAGCCCTTGATCTCGGCGAGCAGGACGAAGCCGAACTCGCCGCCGGCGCACAGCCACAGGCCGCTGCGGATCGCCGTCCCGGGCGCGGCGCCGAGCAGGCGCGACAGCCCGCCGACGATGGCGAACTTGCAGACGAGCAGGGCGACGAGGACGCCGAGCACCAGCGGCAGGTTGGCGAAGACGAGGCGGGCGTCGAGCAGCATGCCGATGGTGACGAAGAACAGTCCCATCAGCACGTCGCGGAACGGCTTGATGTCCTCCTCGACCTGGTAGCGGTACTCGGTCTCCGAGATCAGCATGCCGGCGACGAAGGCGCCGAGCGCCAGCGACAGGCCGGCGAGCTCGGTCAGGTAGGCCAGTCCGAGCGTGATCAGCAGCACGTTGAGCATGAACAGCTCGGCCGACTTGCCGCGGGCGACGATGAAGAACCACCTGCGCATCAGCCGCTGCCCGAAATAGAGCACCAGCGCCAGCACCGCGGCGGCCTTGAGCACGGCGACGCCGAGCATCATCGCCATCTGTTCCGGCGGGCGGGTGAAGGCGGGAATCAGGATCAGCAGCGGCACCACCGCGAGATCCTGGAACAGCAGCACGCCCATCACCTCGCGGCCGTGCTTGGCGTCCAGCTCCATGCGGTCGGTGAGCAGCTTGGTCAGCACCGCCGTCGACGACATCGCCAGCACGCCGCCGAGCGCGACGCCGCCCTGCCAGCCGATGCCGAAGAAAAGACAGATCAGCGCCGTCAGCAGCAGCGTCACCGTCACCTGCAGCAGACCGAGGCCGAAGACGATGCGCCGCATCGCATGCAGCTTGGTCAGCGAGAACTCCAGCCCGATCGAGAACATCAGGAAGACGACGCCGAACTCGGCGAGGTGCGCAGCGCCACTGGCATTGGCCATCAGGTTCAGCGCGTGCGGGCCGATGGCGGTGCCGACCAGCAGGTAGCCGAGCACCGGCGGCAGGTTGGCACGCCGGAACAGGATCACCGCGAGGACGGACGCACCGAGCAACAGGAGGGACAGCTGCAGGGTATTCATCGGTCGCGGGCGGCTCTCTCAGGGGTGGGGAATCTCGTGCGAGCGGCCTGAAACCGGGGGATTCCGGCCGATCTGCTATACTTTCCCGAATCATAACCGCATCGAATCCATGAACCAAATCCAGCCCTCGCCGAAAGCGCTCGACCTCGCCCGTCGCGTGCTGCGCATCGAGGCCGAGGCCGTCGCCGCGCTCGGCGACCGCATCGACGGCGGCTTCCTCGCCGCGCTGGCGCTGATCCTCAACTGCCACGGCCGCGTCATCGTCAGCGGCATGGGCAAGTCCGGCCACATCGCGCGCAAGATCGCGGCGACCTTTGCCAGCACCGGCACCCCGGCCTACTTCGTGCACCCCGCCGAGGCCAGCCACGGCGACCTCGGCATGATCACCCGCGACGACGTGCTGATCGCCCTCTCCAATTCCGGCGAGAGCGAGGAACTGATGGCCATCGTGCCGATCTTCAAGCGCCTCGGCGGCAAACTGATCGCGATGACCGGCAACTCCCAGTCCTCGCTCGCCCGCGAGGCCGATGCCCACCTCGACGCCGCCGTCGCCGAGGAGGCCTGTCCGCTGAACCTGGCGCCGACCGCCAGCACAACGGCCGCGCTGGCGCTCGGCGACGCGCTCGCCGTCGCCCTGCTCGACGCCCGCGGCTTCGGCGCCGAGGACTTCGCCCGCTCGCATCCCGGCGGCGCGCTCGGCCGCCGGCTGCTCACCCACGTCCGCGACGTCATGCGCGAGTCGGCGCCGGCGGTAACGCCGGACGCCGGCGTCGCCGCGGCAATCCTCGAAATCTCGAAGGGCGGCATCGGCATGACCGCGGTCGTCGACGCGGAACGGCGGGTCGTCGGCATTTTCACCGACGGCGACCTGCGCCGCGCCTTCGAGAAGGACCTCGACCTGCGCGCACTGAAGGTCGCCGACGTGATGACGAGGAATCCGCGCAGCATCGGCCCCGACAAGCTGGCGGTCGAGGCCGTCGAGATGATGGAGCAGTTCCGCATCAACCAGCTGCCGGTCACCGACGGCGACGGCCGGCTGCTCGGCGCGCTGAACATGCACGACCTGTTCCGGGCCAAGGTCATCTGATGGACGCCACCGCCCGCGCCCGCAAGCTGCGCCTGATGGCCTTCGACGTCGACGGCGTGATGACCGACGGCAGCATCTACTACACCGACAGCGGCAGCGAGCTGAAGGCCTTCAACGCGCTCGACGGGGCCGGCCTGAAGATGCTCGAGAAGGCCGGCATCGCGGTCGCCGTGATCACCGGCCGCCGCGCCGCCTGCGTCGAGGTGCGCGCGCGCAACCTCGGCCTCGACCGGCTGCACCAGGGCGTGCACGACAAGGCCGACTGCCTGCGCGGCATCCTTGCCGAGCTCGGCCTTACCGCCGACCAGGCCGGCTTCATGGGCGACGACGTGATGGACCTCGCGGTGATGGGCCTGTGCGGCTTCTCCGTCGCGCCGGCCAATGCCCACGAGGCGGTGCAGCGGCGCGCGACGCTGGTCACCCGCAAGGAAGGCGGCCGCGGCGCCGTGCGCGAGGCCTGCGACTTCATCCTCGCCGCGCAGGGCCGGCTGGACGACGTGATCGCGCCCTGGCTGCCGCAATGAAGACCTGGTCCAGCGCCGCCTTCCCGCTCGCCGTGCTCACGGTGCTCGCCGGACTGACCTTCTGGCTGGTCCGTGCCACCGCCTTCCCGGACGAGCGCAACGACGGCAAGGACCGTCACGATCCGGACTACATCATCAGCGGCATGGAAATCCGCAAGCTGACCCGCGACGGCGAACTCCAGTACATCCTGAAGGCGACCGAGGCCCGGCACTTCCCCGACGACGACGCGACCGAGATCGCGCTGCCGCACCTGACCTACCTCAACCCGAAGAAGCCGACGATGTACCTCAGCGCGCAGCGCGCCCACGTCAGCGCCGACGGCGAAACGGTGCAGCTCAACGACGACGTGCGCGTCAAGCGCGACCCGACGCCGACGCGCGCCGCGCTGTTCGGCACCATGCCGGACCTGACCGTGCAGACCGAGGAGGAAACGGCGTACACGGCGAGCCCGGTGACGTTCACGCAGGGCGCCTCGTGGCTCAAGGGCGTCGGCATGCATCTCGACAACAAGACCCAGACCTACATCCTCGAATCGCAGGCTACCGGCCAGTTTGAAAGCAGAAAGGCGAAAGCGAAGCCATGAAGCACACCCTGATCTCCCTCGCCGTGATTTCCCTGACGGCGGCGACGCCGGCGCTGGCCGAGAAGGCGGACCGCGAGAAGCCGATCAACCTGGAGGCCAACCGCATCAGCGTCGACGAGGTGAAGAAGGTGCAGATCTTCGAGGGCAACGTCGTGCTCACCCAGGGCACGCTGACGATCCGCGCCGACCGGATCGTCGTCACCCAGGACGCCGACGGCTTCCAGAAGGGCGTCGCCAGCGGCGGCCCCGGCGGCGTCGCCCGCTTCCGCCAGAAGCGCGAAGGCCGCGACGACTACGTCGAGGGCGAAGGCGAGCGCATCGAACACGACGCGCGCAACGAGAAGACCGAATTCTTCATCCGCGCCTGGGTGAAGAGCGGCGGCGACGAAGTGAAGGGCAACTACATCTCCTACAACGCGCTCACCGAGCAGTATCTGGTGACCTCCGGCGTCGCCGCCGACGGCAAGACGCCGGCGAAGGTGGAAGGCGGCCGCGTGCGCGCGATCATCCAGCCCAAGGGCAAGAACGAAGGCGAAGCCGCCAAGGCGGAGCCGCTGACGCTGCGCCCCTCGGGCAGCCTCCCGACGAAGGAATGAGCCCTGGCGGCGGCCCCCGCCGCCCGCCCGCGCGCGCCGGCCGCCGCACCGATCGGCCCGCCGCTCATGCGGCGCCACATCCCGACCCGGCGAAGGGCGCCGGACGATACCGGTAACACCATGTTTAATAAAACAAAAATATTTTTGGTGCGGCGCACAAAAAAGGCTTGACAAGCAGGCGTCGCTCCCTATAATTCGAGTCATGCTGCAGCGCAACAAGGCCATGCCGACGCGCAGCACACAATCAACCGATCGATAGGAGAGTTACCATGTTCGCCACCCCGGAACAGTTTGCCGCCGCCAACAAGGCCGCCGTTGAATCCCTGCTGACCCTGGCCAACACCGCCCTGGCTTCCGCCGAGCGCGTCGCCGCCCTGAACCTGAACACCGCCCGCTCGGTGCTCGAAGACGGCGTGTCCAACACCAAGGCCCTGCTCGGCGCCAAGGACGTGCAGGAAGTGATCTCGGTGCAGGCCACGCTGGCCCAGCCGAACGTCGAGAAGGCCGTTGCCTACTCGCGCAGCGTCTACGAAATCTCGGCCCAGACCCAGGAAGAATTCGCCAAGGTTCTGGAATCGCAATTCACCGAGTTCCAGAAGACCGTCGCCGGCCTGCTGGACAAGGCTGCCAAGTCGGCCCCGGCCGGTTCGGACGTCGCCGTCGCCGCCGTCAAGTCGGCGATCGCCGCCGCCAACTCGGCCTTCGACAGCATGAACAAGGCCGCCAAGCAGGTCGCCGAGATCGCCGAAGCGAACGTCGCCGCCGCGACCAACGCCACGGTCAAGGCGGTCGGCGCCACCGCCGCCGCCGGCAAGAAGAAAGCCGCCTGATCGGCCGCTTCGCCAGCAAAGACCCCCGACGCGTTCGGGGGTTTTTTTTGTCCGGCTTTTTTGAGTTCTGCGCTTGGGCTATGCTGGGCAAATAACCTATAGTGATCTATTGGTTTATTCTGAGACGCAACCCCACCCACCGGAGGAAGTGATGACTGCAAACAATCTCGACCAACTCGCCACCGCCCAGAAAGCCAACGCCGAAGTGATGATGGCGCTGATGCGTACCGCCTTCGAGGGCATGGAAAAGCTGGCCGCGCTGAACATGGCCGCCAGCCGCGAATTCTTCAACGCCAGCGTCGCCAACACGCAGCAGATTCTCGCCGCCAAGGATGCGCAGGAGCTGGCGAAGATCAACGCCACGCTGTCGCAACCGAACGTGCAGAAGCTGATGGACTATTCGCGCAGCGTCTACGACCTCGTCACGCAGCTGCAGCAGGAAGTCACCAAGGTGATGGACGCGCAGTACAGCACCTTCTCGAAGAAGGCCTCGGCAACGATCGAAAAGACCTCGGCGCAGGCGCCGGTCGGCGGCGACGTCTTCGCCGCGGCGATGAAGTCGATGCTCGACGCGACCAACCAGGCCTTCGGCAACATGCAGAACATGGCCAAGCAGATGACCGAGATCGCCGACGCCAACCTGCAGGCCGCCTCCAGCGCCACCGCCAAGGCCGTCGGCGCCGGCACGACGAAGAAGAAGTAAGCGCCCGACCGCTGCGCGAACAGAAACCCGGCCCGGCCGGGTTTTTTGTTTTCTGCGGAGGGACCCCGCTCAGGACTGCGCGTCGCGCCAGGCCCAGCGGATGCCGCGTCGCTCGACCTCGCTGCGAATCTCGCCCATCGCCCGGTCGACCAGCGCCGGATCGCCCTCCACCCCCAGCTCCAGATGCCGCCGCTCCTTGCCGACGATCGACGGCAGCGAAAACAGGCGCAGAGTCGGGTAGTCGGCGACGATGCGCTCCATCAGGTCGAGCAGCGCGCTCTCGTAGGCCCCCTCGCCGGTCAGCAGGAAGGCCTTCTCGACCGGTGCCGCACGGAACTGGTCGCGGTAGAAGGTTTCCAGCACCCATTCGACCATCGGGTGCGCCATCTGCGGGAAGCCGGGCACGAAGTAGTGCTCGCGCGCCATGAAGCCAGGAATGCGGTTGAACGGGTTGGGGATGATCCGCGCGCCGGCCGGGAAGGTCACCAGCTGCAGGCGCTGCGGCGTCAGCTCGTCGCCGAAGCGGATCCTGGCCTCGGCCACGCCCTCGGGATGGACCACCAGGTCGACGCCGAGCGCCGCCGCGGCGGCCTGCCGCGTGTGGTCGTCCGGCGTGTTGCCGATGCCGCCGAAGGAGAAGACGACGTCGCCGGCGGCGAGCGTGCGGCGGAAAGTCGCGGTCAGCCGCTCTCGCTCGTCGCCGAGGTACTCGACCCACGACAGGCGCAGCCCGCGCGCGCCGAGCAGCTCGGCGAGCCTGGCGAAATGCCTGTCCAGGCGCTTGCCGGAAAGGATTTCGTCGCCGATGACGATTGCGCC
The DNA here is from genome assembly GCF_016858125.1 of Azospira restricta. NCBI lineage: Bacteria > Pseudomonadati > Pseudomonadota > Betaproteobacteria > Rhodocyclales > Rhodocyclaceae > Azospira > Azospira restricta. The sequence goes on along the minus strand of NZ_CP064781.1, from coordinate 1,552,090 downwards.
GAAAGTCTTCATGTGCGCTCCCATTGCGTCTTTTCGAGGGTCAGGACGGCACCGTCGCGTTCGCGGCGCAGCGCCTCCAGCCCGTAATGGACGTAGGCCAGCGCACCGAAGGCCGGCGCCAGCAGGCCGACGAAGGGCACGTGGGCGAGCAGGCCGAGCAGCACGCCGAGCAGCAGCAGCTTGCCGCGATGCTTCTCGAACAGCGCCTTCCACTCCTCCTTCGTCGCGTGCGCGGCGAGCGCGTCGTAGGCGAAGGTGCGCCGGTTCAGCCAGGCCAGCCAGTAGATCGGCAGCACCAGCCCCATCCCCGGGATCAGCCACAGCGGCAGCGTGCCGATCCAGCCGACGATGAAGCCGACGGCGGCGAGCACGCTGTTGCCGGTCGCCGCGACGAAGCTGTCCTCGCCCATGCGCGCGACGTCCGGATACTCGCGGGCGCCGATCTCGTTCACCAGCAGCGGCACGACGAAGATCGCGGCGAGCAGCATCGCCGTCAGGTAGGCCAGCGCGAACACCGCCAGCCAGCCGCCGAGCCAGGCCAGCACCTTGGCCAGCCACAGCGCGCCCCAGCCGGCGACCCAGGTCAGCGGCGGAATCTCCAGCAGTTCGGCGACGAACCAGTCGAGCGCGAAAAAGGCCAGCGCCAGCCAGACGACCAGCGCGACCACCGCCGGCCCGACCAGGCGCAGCCAGATGCCGCGGTCCTGCAGGTTGTTCAGGCTGCGCATCAGCGCGTTGAAGATTTCAACCACGGGCCAGGCCCTCCCAGGTTTTCTGCAGGCGCTTCGTCGACACCGGCGTCGGCGTCTTCAGCTCCTGCGCGAACAGCGACACTCGCAATTCCTCCAGGAGCCAGCGGAACTGCTCCAGATTCTCGTCGACCACGCCCTGCTTGGCGAGTTGCCCGGCGCGGCGCTCGTAGTTCGTCCACAGCGGCGCGTACTCGGCCATCAGCCGCGCGTCGCGCGCCGGGTCGGCCTTGAGCTTGTCGAGGCGCAGCGCCGCCGCCTTCAGGTAGCGCGGGTAGTGCTGCAGGCGCTCGAACGGCGTCGCGGCGACGAAACGCTTGCCCATCAGTCGCGCCGCCTGCGCCTCGATATCCTTGACCGCCGCTGCATGTGCCTTGAACGCCGGCAGCTTCTTCGTCAGCGCCTGCCATTCGCTGAGCACCAGGCTGACGAGGCGGCAGATCTCCTGCGAGAGCAACCCCAGCCGCGACTTCGCCTCAGCGCAGCGCGTACGGAACTGCGCCTCGTCCTGCGGCAGCGGCGCGGTCAGGCAGGCGCGGGCGAAGACGACGTCGATCAGCTGCTGCTTCAGCTCGTCGACCGTCATCAGCCCCATCGCCTGGATGCCCATTTGCGGCAGGCCGGGCAGGTTCTTCTCGAAATACTTCAACTGCTCGCGGAACTGGATCTTGAACAGCCGCACCAGCCCCTTCTCGTGCGCGGCGCGCGCCTCCTCGGGCGAGTCGAAGACCTTCAGCGACACGCTCTCGCCGTCATCGGTCAGGCCCGGGTAGCCGAGCAGCATCTGCCCACCGACCTCGACCTCCATCAGCTCCGGCAGTTCGCCGAAGGTCCAGTCGGTCAGCCCGGAAAACTCCGACGGCGCCTCGTGCTTCTCCGAAAACTCCGCCTTCGCCTGCCCGCCCCATTCGCCGCGCAGCTCGGTCAGGTTGCGCCGCATGTCGAGCTGGCGGCCGTGCTCGTCCACGAGCTTGAAGTTCATCGACAGGTGCGCCGGCAGCTCGCCGGGGCGGAAGGCGTCGGGCGTCACCGCCCAGCCGCGCGCGTTCAGCCCGCGCGTTTCCATGATGAAGGCGATCAGCGCCGGCACCAGGCCCTTGTCGGACGGCTGCACCTTGTCGGCGAACTCGGCGGCGAACTCGGGCACCGGCACCAGCTTGGCGCGGATCTTCTGCGGCAGCGTCTTCACCAGCTGCTGCACCTTTTCCTTCAAGAGCCCGGGCACCAGCCACTCGCAGCGCAGCGCCGGCACCTGGTTGAGGTGCGCCAGCGGCACGGTCAGCGTCACGCCGTCCTTCGGCGAGCCCGGCTCGAAGTGATAGCTGAGCGCGTACTCGACGCCGCCGAGCTTGATCTGCGACGGGAAGGCGTCGGTCGTGACGCCCGCCGCCTCGTGCCGCATCAGGTCCTCGCGCTTGAGGAACAGCAGCTTCGGGTTTTCGCGCTCGGCTTCCTTGCGCCACTTGTCGAAGTCGGCGCCGTTGTGGATGCCTTCCGGAATCACGTGGTCGTAGAAGGCGTAGATGAGTTCGTCGTCCACCAGCACGTCCGGCCGGCGCGACTTGTGTTCGAGCGACTCGATCTCGCCGATCAGTTTCCGGTTGTGCTGCCAGAACGGCCAGCGCCGGGCGAAGTCCTCGTTGATCTCGCCGCCGACCAACCCCTGGCGGATGAAGATCGCGCGCGCCTCGGCCGGGTTCATCGGGCCGAAGTTCACGCGCTTCTTCGGGTTGACCACGATGCCGTAGAGCGTCGACCGCTCCCAAGCCGCGACCTGCATCGCCTTCTGCTCCCAGTGCGGATCGAAGTAGCTGCGGCGGATCAGGTGAGCGCCCACTTCCTCCAGCCACAGCGGGTCGATGCGCGCGATGCAGCGCGCGTAGAGCCTGGTCGTCTCGGTGATCTCGCTCGCCATCAGCCAGCGGCCTATCTTCTTCTGCAGCGGCGACGAGGGGTGGACCAGGAACTTGATGCCATGCGCGCCGAGGAAGTACATCGAGTCCTCGGAACGGCAGCCGAGATTGCCCAGGAGGCCGGTGAGCAGCGCCTTGTGGATCGCGTCGTAGGTCGCCGGCTGCGTGTTTTCCTTCCACCCCTGCTCGCCGATCAAGGCATGCAGCTGCGAGTGGATGTCGCGCCATTCGCGCATGCGGTTGGCCGACAGGAAATTCGCATGGCAGATCTGCACCAGCTTCCTTTGCGACTTCTTGTGTTCGATCTCGTTCTCGTACCAGTGCCACAGCTTGAGCCAGGAGAGGAACTCCGACTTCTCGTCGGCCCACTTGGCGTGTGCCGCGTCGGCCGTGCCCTGCTTCTCCTGCGGCCGCTCGCGCGGGTCCTGCACCGAGAGCGCCGCGGCGATGACCAGCACTTCCTTCAGGCAGCCGCCGTCGCGGGCGGCGACGATCATGCGCGCGATGCGCGGATCGAGCGGCAGCTTGGCGAGGCCGTGGCCGATGCCGGTCAGCGCGTTGTCGCCGTCGAGGGCGTTCAGCTCCTGCAGCAGCTGGTAGCCGTCGGCGACGGCGCGCGACGACGGGGCTTCCAGGAACGGGAAAGCCTCGATGTCGCCGAGATGGAGCGACTTCATGCGCAGGATCACGCCGGCGAGCGAGGAGCGCAGGATTTCCGGATCGGTGAACGCCGGCCGCGCCTTGAACCCCATCTCGTCGTAGAGGCGGATGCAGATGCCGGCGGCGACGCGCCCGCAGCGGCCGGCGCGCTGGTTGGCGGCGGCCTGCGAGATCTTCTCGACCTGCAGCTGCTCGACCTTGTTGCGGTACGAGTAGCGCTTGACCCGGGCGAGGCCGGTATCGACGACGTAGCGGATCCCCGGCACCGTCAGCGAGGTCTCGGCGACGTTGGTCGCCAGCACGATGCGGCGGCCGGTGTGCGGCTTGAAGATGCGCGACTGCTCCTCGGCGGAGAGGCGGGCGAACAGCGGCAATATCTCTGTATGCGGTGGATGGCGCTTGCGCAAGGCTTCCGCTGCGTCGCGTATCTCGCGTTCGCCGGGCAGGAAGACCAGTACGTCGCCCGGCCCTTCGCGGTGCAGCTCGTCGCAGGCATCGACCAGCGCGTCGTAGAGGTCGCGCTGGTCCTCGCGCTCGGCCTCTTCGGTCTCGACCGGGCGATAGCGCACCTCGACCGGGAAAAGGCGGCCGGAAACCTCGATCACCGGGGCGTCGTTGAAATGCTTCGCGAAGCGCTCGGCGTCGATCGTCGCCGAGGTGATGATCAGCTTCAGGTCCGGGCGCTTCGGCAGCAGCGTCTTCAGGTAGCCGAGCAGGAAGTCGATGTTCAGGCTGCGCTCGTGCGCCTCGTCGATGATCAGCGTGTCGTACTGGGAGAGCGTCGGGTCGCCCTGCGTCTCGGCGAGCAGGATGCCGTCGGTCATCAGCTTGACGAAGGTTTCCGGGATCGTCCGTTCGGTGAAGCGGATCTTGTAGCCGACCAGCCCGCCGAGGTCGGTCTTCAGCTCCTGCGCGATGCGCGCCGCCGTCGAGCGCGCGGCGATGCGGCGCGGCTGCGTGTGGCCGATCAGGCCGGTGGTGCCGCGGCCGAGTTCGAGGCAGATCTTGGGCAGCTGCGTCGTCTTGCCGGAACCGGTCTCGCCGCAGACGATCAGCACCTGATTTTCGGCGATCAGCTTGGCGATCTCGGCCCGCCGCGTATTGACCGGCAGGTCCTCGTCGTACTCCGGCTTCGGCAGCCGCGCGCGGCGCTTCTGCACGATCTCGGCCGACTTCGTCGCCAGCGTCGTGAAATCGGCGCGCGCCTTGTCCTTCTTCGCCCCCGGCGCCGACTTCAGGTCGCGCAGCAGGGCTTTCAGCCGCCGCCGGTCCGCGGCGAGGCAGTCATCGAGTTCGATACGCATCAGGAAAACAGTTTGTCGGCGCCGACGGTGAGCAGGCCGAGGTAGGTCATCAGCAGCGAGCCGACGAGGTGCGTGCAAGCCAGCGCCAGCGCCCAGCCGAGCTGGTGCGCGAGCAGGCGCTCGACGACCTCGGCCGAGAAAGTGGAGAAGGTGGTCAGGCCGCCGAGAAAGCCGGTAATGACTAGCAGCTTCAGCGCCGGCGGCAGGCCGGAGTTGATATGGAAGACGCCGACGGCGACGCCGACCAGGTAGCCGCCGATCAGGTTGGCGGCGAGCGTGCCGAGCGGCAGCATGACCAGCAGCGGATTGAGCGCGAGGCCGAGCAGCCAGCGCACCCAGGCGCCGAGCGCCGCGCCCGCCCCGACGGCAAGAAACCCGCTCCAAGCCATATCAACGCATTTCCGGACAAAACGTTATTCTACCGGCAACCCGAGTCACCACCGAAAAAGGACGACCATGAACCGACAGCGCAAACCCCTGCTCATCGCCCTCGCCCTGGCCATCGCCGCACCGCTGCCGACCGCCAGCCTCGCCGACCCGCCGTCGCATGCCCCGGCGCATGGCTGGCGCAAGAAGCATGACCCCTACTATCAGGGCTATACCGGCAAGCAGTGGGGCAACGACTACGGCATCTTCAGCGGGCGCTGCAACGTCGAGGCCGCCGGCGCGGCGATCGGCGGCGTGGTCGGCGGCGCCATCGGCTCGCAGATCGGCAAGGGCGACGGACGCACCGTCGCCATCATCGTCGGCACGGTGCTCGGCGCCGTCGTCGGCGCGCAGGCCGCGCGCGAGCTGTCCGGCGCCGACCAGGCCTGCTTCGGCCACGCGCTCGAACTGGCGAAAGACCGCCAGCGGGTCGCCTGGCGCAGCCCGGACAGCGGCGTCGACTACGTGGTGACGCCGCTGCGCAGCTACCAGCGCGACGGTCGCCAGTGCCGCGACTACGAGTTCGCCCGCGGCCGCGACGTCGCCCGGCAGACCGCCTGCGCGGTCGGCGCCGGCGAGTGGCGCGTCTATTGACGCGGCGAGGCCTCGCCGCCGCGCAGCATCGCCTCGACGCCCGGATGGCGGATGCGCCGCTCGCCGGAAATCGCGAAGACCTGCTCGCGCACCCCGTCGAGCTCGCCGACCGGCAGCGCGCCGAACTGCGCCGCGATCTCCGGGCCGAGCATCGACAAGGCCGGGAACAGTCCCAGCCCGTGCCGGCCGAAGGTGTCCATCAGCGCCGCGTCCTCGAACTCGCCGACGATCGTCGGGCGCAGCTCGTTGGCCTCGAACCAGTGCTCCAGCCGGCCGCGCAGCGCGTTCGTGCGCGTCGGCAGCAGCAGCGGCGCGCCGGCCAGGCTGGCCGGGAACCGCGGCGCGTACTGCGCAGCCAGCGCCGGCGCCGCATAGAAGCTGACCGCATACTCGCCGAGCGCATGGCTGAACACGCGCAGGCTGCCGCTGCTCGCCACCGGGCGGTCGGAGAGCACCACGTCGAGCCGGTGCAGCGCCAGGTCGGACATCAGTTCGTCGAGTTCGCCCTCGTAGCAGACCAGCCGCAGCGGCTTGCCGAGCGCCATCACCGGTTGCAGCAGGCGGTGCGCGGCGAGCTTGGGCAGCGCGTCGAGAATGCCGACGGTCAACCGCAAGGCCCCGGCGCCGGCGTTCGCCTCCAGCGCCTCCAGCATCTGCTCGCCGAGGCTGAAGATGCGGTCGGCGTAGGAAAGCGCCGTCCGCCCGGCCTCGGTCAGCGTCAGCCCGCGCCCGGCCGGCGCCAGCAGCGCGACGCCGAGCGAACGCTCGAGCATCGCCAATTGTCCACTGATCGTCTGCGCGGCGACGCCGAGCTTGTCGGCGGCGCGCGAAACGCCGCCTTCCTTGGCCACCACCCAGAAGTAGTGGAGATGCTTGTAGTTCAGTTCGGGCACGGCAAAGCTTCCGTTTTTTCGATCATTACTTCAATTTTTATACGCTTTTTCTGAATCGACAAGCCCCTTATGATGCGCACGTCGTATTCCTTTGCTGGAGTAACCCCATGAAACGCGTCCTGCTGTTCCTCGCCACCAACCTGGCCGTGATGATCGTTCTCGGCATCACGGCGAGCCTGCTCGGCGTCAACAAGTTCCTCACCGCCAACGGCCTCAACCTCGGCGCGCTGCTCGCCTTTGCCGCCCTGATGGGCTTCGGCGGCGCCTTCATCTCGCTGTGGATGTCGAAGCCGATGGCCAAGTGGAGCACCGGCGCCCGCGTCATCGACAGCCCCTCGACCTCGACCGAGTTCTGGCTGGTGCAGACCGTCGAGCGCCTGGCGCAGAGGGCCGGCGTCGCGATGCCGGAAGTCGCCATCTACGAGGGCGAACCGAACGCCTTCGCCACCGGCGCGACCAGGAACAGCTCGCTGGTTGCCGTGTCCACCGGCCTGCTGCAGAACATGAGCCGCGACGAGGTCGAAGCCGTGCTCGCGCACGAAGTGGCGCACGTCGCCAACGGCGACATGGTCACGCTGACGCTGATCCAGGGCGTCGTGAACACCTTCGTCGTCTTCCTCTCGCGCGTCGTCGGCTACCTGGTCGATTCCTTCCTGCGCCGCGGCGACCAGGAATCGTCCGGCCCCGGCATCGGCTACATGGTGACGACGATCGTCTGCGACATCGTCTTCGGCATCCTGGCCAGCATCATCGTCGCCTACTTCTCGCGCCAGCGCGAATTCCGCGCCGACCGCGGCGCCGCGCAGCTGATGGGCAACCCGCAGCCGATGGTGTCGGCGCTGCGCCGCCTGGGCGGCCTGCACACCGAACCGCTGCCGCAGAACATGGCCAGTTCCGGCATCGCCGGCGGCCCGGCGTGGATGGCGCTGTTCGCCAGCCACCCGCCGATCGAGTCCCGGATTCGAGCCTTGCAGTCCTGAGTGTGACCCCTCGCGGCATCCCCCGCCGCATTGACAACCCCGGCCCCGGCCGGGGTTTTTTTTGCCTGCGGCGGCCGACGCCGGCAGCGGCCGGCTGTGGCATGATTTACGAAAATCAATATTCCATAAGCACAAGGGGGGCGCCTAGGTCATGGGGGCTGTGATCCGTTCGCTGGTCGTGAACCGCGTCTGGTGGCTGCTGCTCTGGGCGATCTACGCGCTGATCGCCGCCCTCTTCCTCGACGCGTCGCTCGCCCAGATCCGCCAGCACAACATCGAGATCGCCACCGAGGGCGCCCGCAACGTCGTCCGCATGCTGGTCGTCACGCGCAAGTGGAACGCAATGCACGGCGGCGTCTATGTGCCGATCAGCGAGCAGGTGCAGCCGAACCCGTACCTGGAGCACCCGCGGCGCGACATCGAGACCCGCGACGGCCAGAAGCTGACGATGATCAACCCGGCGTTCATGACGCGAATGATCGCCGACATGACCCGCGACATCGGCGGACTCAGCTTCCGCATCATCAGCCAGAAGCCGATCAACCCGAACAACGCGCCGGACGCGTGGGAAAACGCCGGCTTCGCACAGCTCGCCGCCGGCCGGCACGAGATCGCCGAGCTGGTCGCGCCGGGCGGCAACGGCGTCTTCCGCTACCTGGCGCCGCTGCATGTGACCAAGGAATGCCTCGACTGCCACCGCGACCAGGGCTACCGCGTCGGCGACCTGCGCGGCGGCATCAGCATCTCGCAGGACTACGCCCCCTTCCTCGCCGCCGCTGCGCCGAGCGAGCGCAGCAGCATCGTCGCCCACTGGAGCGTGTTCCTGCTGCTGGTGCTGTTCAGCGGCTGGGCGCTCGAGCAGCTGCGGCGCAGCTGGTTGAGGCTGGAGGACAACATCGCCGAACTGCAGCAGACCCGCGACGAGCTGCTGCAGGCCGAGAAGATGGCCTCGCTCGGGCGCATGGTGGCCGGCTTCGCGCACGAGCTGAACACGCCGGTCGGCATTTCGGTCGGCGCCGTCTCGCACAACGAGGAGGCGCTGCGGCGGATCGACCGGCTGCTCGCCGGCGACGAGGTCGACGAGGCGCAGCTGCGCGACGAGCTCGCGACGCTGCAGACCGGCAGCCAGCTGGCGCTGGCCAACCTGCGGCGGGCGTCAGCGCTCGTGCAGCGCTTCAAGCAGTCGTCGATCGACCAGACCTCGGAGCAGCGCCGCGTCTTCGCCGTCCGCGAACTGATCGAGGACGTCGCCTTCACGCTGAAGGCGCAGCTCAGCCGCAAGCCGGTCGAACTGCGCATCGAATGTCCGCCGGAACTGCGCATCAACAGCATCCCCGGCCTGTTCGAGCAGGTGCTCACCAACCTGGTGCTGAACAGCCTGCAGCACGGGTTCGCCGACGGCGGCCGCAGCGGCACGATCACCGTCTCGGTCGGCGTGCCGGCGCGCGGCACGCTGCGGATCGTCTACCGCGACGACGGCGCCGGCATGGCGCAGGACGTCGCCGAACGCATCTTCGAGCCCTTCTTCACCACCAAGCGCGGCGCGGGCGGCTCCGGGCTCGGCATGTTCCTCTGCTACAACATCGTCACCGAGGAGCTCGCCGGCCAGATCCGGTGCACCGCGCAACCCGGCGCCGGCGTAGAGTTCGATATTTCGATTCCCTGTGAAATCGTCGAGGGAGACCGCAAGCCATGAAACTGGTCAAGGGAAACAGGCCGGAAGCACCGCGCCAGCCGGCGGCACCGAACTGGAAACTGCTGATCGTCGACGACGAACCGGACGTGATCGCGCTGACGCAGCTGAACCTGAAGGACTTCCGCTTCGCCGGCCGCGGCCTCGACATCCTCGCCGCCCGCTCGGCCCGCGACGCACGCGCGCTGCTCGCCGACCACGGCGACATCGCCGCCGCGCTGATCGACGTGGTCATGGAAAGCGACGACGCCGGGCTGCGCCTGGTCGAATACATCCGCAACGAGCTGAACAACGCGATGCTGCGCATCGTCATCCGTACCGGCCAGCCCGGCATCGCCCCCGAGCGTTTCGTCATCGACCACTACGACATCGACGACTACAAGGACAAGACCGAGCTGACCTCGACCCGGCTGTATACGACCGTGCGCACCGCGATCAAGTCCTACCGCGACCTGAAGACGATCGACCTCAACCGGCTCGGCCTGGCGCACGTGCTCGCCGCGGCGCCCGATATCTACCGCCTGGCCAACACGCCGCTGAACCAGTTCTTCGAGGGCATCCTGACGCAGATCGTCGGCCTCTGCGACCTCTCCGAGACCAGCTGCCTGGGCACCCTCGACGGCATCGTCGCCACCCTCGACGGCCAGGAGGTGAGCGTCCGCGCAGCCTGCGGCGGCTTCGCCGACAGCAAGCGCTTCGAGGAAATCCGCGACTACTGCACGGGCCTGATCCTCAACGACCGGACCGACGCCGCAAACTCCGACCGCGTGATGGTCGTGCCGCTGACCATCGCCGCCCGCCCGGTCGGCTTCGTCTATATCGAGGCGCAGAATCCACTGACCGCCTCCGACCGCGACCTGATCCGGGTGCTCGCGCACCAGTGCTCGGCGGCGCTGGACAACAAGCGCCTGCACCTGGAAGTGCAGGAATCCTTCGACCACGCCATCGACATGCTCGCCGAAGTCGCCGAATTCAAGGACAAGACCACCGGCGGCCACATCCAGCGCATCGACCACTACACCCGCGCGGTCGCCATCGAGCTCGGCATCGCCCCGGAAGAGGCGGAACTGTGGGGCAAGGCCAGCCGCCTGCACGACGTCGGCAAGGTCGGCATCTCCGACGCCATCCTGCAGAAGCCGGGGCCACTGACGCCGGAGGAATTCGCCGAGATCCAGCGCCACACCCACATCGGCGCCTCGATCCTCGCTCACGACAAATTCATGGAACAGGCGCGCGAGATCGCCTACAGCCACCACGAACGCTGGGACGGCACCGGCTACCCGGAAGGACGGCCGGCGCGCGAACTGTCGCTGGCGACGCGGATCGTCACCGTCGTCGACGTCTTCGACGCGCTGATGAGCCCGCGCCCGTACAAGAGCCCGTGGACGCAGGAGGCGGCGATGGCGGCGCTGGAAGCCGGCGCCGGTACGCAGTTCGATCCGGCGGTGGTCGCCGCCTTCCTCGGCATCCTCCGCCGCGGCGACTTCGAGCGCCACATCGAATCCTCGCGCCAGGGCGTCGCGCTGATGCTCTAGCCCGGCGCGCGGAACCCCCTTCCCCGCCCGCGGTCACACCGACACGCCCCTTTTCCGCCGCGGGGCGGCCACCGAGGAGCGACCATGACCGGCCCCGACCGCCCGACCGACGACCTGGCCCCGGAACAATTTGCACGCACGCTGATCGCCGCGCTCGACGAACGCGACGGGCGGACCCGCGAGCACAGCGACCGCGTCGTTACGTTGGCGCGCGCGCTCGGCGTCGAATGCGGCCTGTCCTCACAAGAATTGCGCCTGCTCGGCATCGCCTCGGCGATGCACGACATCGGCAAGATCGGCATCCCCGACCACGTGCTGATGAAGCCCGGCGGCTTCAACGCCGACGAATGGGAAGTGATGAAGACCCACCCGATCCGCGGCGAACGCATCCTGCGCGCGATCGAGGAGGAAGGCATGAGCGAGGTGGCGACCATCGTCCGCCACCACCACGAGCGCTACGACGGCAGCGGCTACCCGGACGGGCTGGCCGGCGGGGACGTGCCGCTGCTCGCGCGCATCCTGTCGATCGTCGACAGCTACGACGCGATGGCGATGCCGCGCCCCTACCACCGGGCTCGCACGCACCAGGAAGTGATGGCGATCCTCGACACCGAGGAAGCCCAGAAGCACGACCCGGACCTGCTCGAGCGCTTCCGCCGCTCCGCCGCCCACGGGCAGTGAGCGGCCGCGGCGGCACGGGCGCCGCGGCGGCCTGATAGAATTCGCCTATCGCCGCCCCGCCGCGGCCCCCGCTGCCCACGATCCCATGTCCAAAGAGAACACCGCCGCCCCGGCCGCCAATTTCATCAAGAACATCGTCGAGGCCGACCTCGCCGCCGGCAAGCACGCGCAGCGCCGCTGGGCCGGCAGGCCCGGCACCGCCGCCGACCACGCCGGCGCGCCGCTCGATCCGGCGAAGATCCGCACCCGCTTCCCGCCGGAGCCGAACGGCTACCTGCACTTCGGCCACGCCAAGTCGATCCTGCTCAACTTCGGGCTGGCCGAGCAGTACGGCGGCCGCTGCCACCTGCGCTTCGACGACACCAACCCGGAGAAGGAGGAGCAGGAGTACGTCGACTCGATCGTCGACGCGGTGAAATGGCTCGGCTGCTCGTGGGAGCTAGACGGCGAGAACAACCTCTACTATGCGTCGAACTACTTCGACTGGATGGTCGCTTTCGCCGAGTACCTGATCTCGTCCGGCCACGCCTATGTCGACAGCCAGAGCGCCGAGGAGATGCGGCTCAATCGCGGCACGCTGACCCAGCCCGGCATCGACAGCCCCTACCGCGAGCGCACGCCGGCCGAGAGCATGGACCTGTTCAAGCGCATGCAGGCCGGCGAGTTCGCCGACGGCGCCCACATCCTGCGCGCGAAGATCGACATGGCCTCGCCCAACATCAACCTGCGCGACCCGGCGATCTACCGCATCCGCCACGCGACGCACCACAACACCGGCGACAAGTGGTGCGTCTATCCGATGTACACCTTCGCGCACCCGATCGAGGACGCGCTGGAGAACATCACGCACTCGATCTGCACGCTCGAATTCGAGGACCAGCGCCCGTTCTACGACTGGCTGCTCGAGCGCCTCGCCGAAGGCGGCCTGCTGCAGCGGCCGCTGCCGCAGCAGATCGAGTTCTCGCGGCTGAACCTGACCTACGTCGTGCTCTCCAAGCGCAAGCTGATCCAGCTGGTCGACGAGAAGCACGTCGCCGGCTGGGACGACCCGCGCATGCCGACCTTGGTCGGCGCCCGCCGCCGCGGCTACACGCCGGAGGGCTTCCGGCTGTTCGCCGAGCGCATCGGGGTCTCGAAAGCCGACTCGCTGATCGACTACGTCGTCTTCGAGGACTGCATGCGCGAGGTGCTGAACGACTCGGCCGAGCGCCGCGTCGCCGTGCTCGACCCGCTGAAACTGGTCATCACCAACTACCCGGCAGGCCAGAGCGAGGACTGCTTCGCGCCGAACCATCCGCTGAAGCCCGAGCTCGGCAAGCGGGCGATGCCCTTCTCGCGCGAACTGTGGATCGAGGCCGAGGACTTCATGGAGGAGCCGGCGAAGGGCTACCACCGCCTCTATCCCGGCAACATGGCGCGGCTGAAGTACGGCTACATCGTCAAATGCACCGGCTGCGAGAAGGATGCGGCGGGCAAGGTGACGACGGTCTTCTGCGAATACCTGCCCGACACCAAGTCCGGCACGCCGGGCGCCGACAGCGTCAAGGTCAAGGGCAACCTGCACTGGGTGTCCGCCGCGCACGGCTACAGCGCCGAGATCCGCCTCTACGACCGCCTGTTCGCCGCGCCGGCGCCGGGCGCGCGGCGCGAAGGCGACGCCCCGGAACTCGAGCGCAACTACCTCGACGACATCAACCCGAACTCGAAGCAGGTCATCACCGCCCAGCTCGAACCGTCGCTGAAGGACGCGAAGGCCGAGGACCGCTTCCAGTTCGAGCGCCACGGCTACTTCGTCGCCGACCGCGTCGACTCGAAGGCGGGGGCGCCGGTGTTCAACCGCACGGTGACGCTGAAGGATTCGTGGTCGGCAAAGCCGGCGAAGTGAGGAGAGCGGGACGATGAGCGCCCGCGCTCCGATCGCCGTCATCGTCCTCGCCCAGCTGTTCGGCACCTCGCTCTGGTTTTCCGCCAACAGCGCCGCCGACGACCTGATGCGGCAATGGGGCGCCGGCCCGGCCGAGATCGGCTGGCTGACCAACGCCACGCAGCTCGGCTTCATCCTCGGCACGCTGGCCTTCGCTGTCAGCGGGCTCGCCGACCGCTTCCCGGCGAGCCGCATCTTCGCCGTCTGCGCGGTGCTCGGCGCCGCCGCCAACGCGGCCTTCGCCGGGCTCGCCAGCGACATCCCGTCCGCACTCGGCTGGCGCTTCCTGGTCGGCTTGAGCCTCGCCGGCGTCTACCCGCTCGGCATGAAGCTGATCGTCAGCTGGGAGCCGCAGCGCGCCGGCGCCGCGCTGGCCTGGCTGGTCGGCATGCTGACGCTGGGCACTTCGCTGCCGCAGGGCATCCGCGCGCTCGGCGCGGCCTGGCCGTGGCAGGCGCCGATCCTCACCGCCTCCGCCCTGGCCGTGGTCGCCGCGCTGCTGATCCTGACCCTCGGCGACGGCCCGCACCTGAAGCGCCGGCACGGCGCGCCGCATCTGTCGCTGGGCGGCGTCTTCCGCGCGTTCACGATCCCCGATTTCCGCGCCGCCGCGCTCGGCTACTTCGGCCACATGTGGGAACTCTACGCGATGTGGACGCTGACGCCGATGCTGATCGTCCGCGCCGGCCTGCCCGAGGCGCTCGGCGTCGGCGTCGCCGCGCAGGCCTTCGCCGTGATCGGCATCGGCGCGCTCGGCTGCGTGCTCGGCGGCCAGCTCACGGCGCGCTTCGGCAGCGCCCGCGTCGCTGCCGTCGCACTCGCCACCTCGGCCGCCTGCTGCCTCGCCTTCCCGCTGCTCGGCGGCGCGCCGGCGGCACTGGTCTTCGCCGTACTGCTGCTGTGGGGAATGAGCGTCGTCGCCGACTCGCCGCAGTTCTCGGCGCTGTCGGCCAAGGCCTGCCCGCCGGAGATCGTCGGCAGCGCGCTGGCGATCCAGAACTCGATCGGCTTCGCCATCACCGTCGTCGCCATCGCGCTGGCGACGCGCCTGCTCGACGGCTGGGGACTCGCCATCGCCTGGCTGCTGCTGCCCGGCCCGCTGCTCGGGCTGCTCGGACTGGCGCCGCTGTGGCGCCGGCCGCTGCCCCGCTGAATCGTTGAACTCTCAGGCCGCAGCACGCATGCCGCGTTGCTGGCGCAGCTCCTCGCCCATCAGCGCCACGAAGCGCTCCGCCGCCGGGAGCGGCTGACCGGGCGCGAAGGCCGCCGCGAGATTCGCATCCGGCAGACGCGGCAGGCCCGCCGCAATCTCCACCATGCCCGGCAGCAGCAGGCTGCGCGGCAGCACGCCGATGCCCAGCCCGCACATCACCGCCTGGCGCAGGCCGCTCACGCTGGCGCCGGAATAGGCCAGCTGCCAGGCGACCCCCGCCTTCGCCAGCGCCGCGGTGACGGCGATGCGGAAGACGCAATTCTCGCCGAACAGCGCCAGCGGCAGCGGCGTCGGCAAGCCCGTTGCGTAGCCTTCGCCGGCCATCCACGCCAGCGGCTCCGACCACACCGGCACGCAGCCCTTCGGCGGCGTTGCGTCGCAGTGCTTGAACAGGATCAGGTCGAACTCGCCGGCGGCGAGCGCCTGCCGCAGTTCCGGCGACGGGCCGGCGCGCAGCGTCACGCGCATGCGCGGAAACAGCGCCTGGAAGCGCCGCATCGCCGGCGGGAAGACGTGCTCCATCAGCT
This sequence comes from Azospira restricta, assembly GCF_016858125.1. Taxonomy (NCBI): domain Bacteria; kingdom Pseudomonadati; phylum Pseudomonadota; class Betaproteobacteria; order Rhodocyclales; family Rhodocyclaceae; genus Azospira; species Azospira restricta. Next base: position 1,536,998 of record NZ_CP064781.1, on the reverse strand, counting down.
CCTCCGGCACGCCGATGCGCAGCGAGCCGGCGGCGGCGTTCTCGGCCACGCTGGCGTAGGCCTCGTCGTTCAGCCGCAGGATCTCGCGGGCGTAGGCGATCAACAGCTCGCCCTCGGCCGTCGGTCCGTCGACCCGCCCCTGCACGCGCTTGAGCAAGGTCTGCCCGAGCGCCTCCTCCAGCCGTTTGATCTGCAGGCTGACCGCCGACTGCGTGCGGCCGAGCTGCTGCGCGGCAGCGGAGAAGCCCGCGGTGTCGGCGATGGCGACCAGTGCGCGCAGCGCCTCGGGGTCGAGGTGACGGGTCCGCATAATTCTCTATCTGTATTTTGATCTCAGATAAATCAATTTTTGAAATTACATCGTAGCCGCTAGAGTGGTCAGGAATCAACCCCGCAGGAGAACGACCATGCCCTTCATCCGCATCACCCTCGGCCGGCCGGCGGACGCCGCCACCCGGCAACGGCTCGGCCGGCGCGCCACCGACCTGATCGTCGACCTGCTCGGCAAGCGCCGCGACGTCACCGCGGTGCTCGTCGAAGACGCCGGCGAGGCGGCCTGGCTGATCGGCGGCGAGCACGTCGCCGGCGGCGCGACGCCGGCGCACTGCGATATCGCCATCACCGCCGGCACCAACACCCCGGCCGAGAAGGCGCGCACGATCGCCGCGCTGCACGCGCTGCTGGCGGAGACGCTGGGCGACGTGCCGGAGGCGAGCTACGTCGTCATCCGCGAACTGCCGGCCGAGAACTGGGGCTATGCCGGCCGTACGCAGGCGGCGCGGCGGCTGGCGGCGACGACGCCGTGAAGCGCATACTGGATTTGCCGGCGGCGCTGCCGCTGCTCTTCGTCGCGCTGTCCGGCTCCGGCTTCGTCGGCGCCCGCCTCGGCCTGCCGCACGCCGAGCCCTTCCTCTTCCTCGGCCTGCGCTTCGCGCTGGCGGCGGCGATCCTCGCCGGCATCGCCGGCCTGCTCGGCATCGGCCTCTTCTCGGCGAGCGTCTTCTACAGCATCGCGCGCGGCGTGCCGCCGGCGGTGTCGGCGCTGATCATCGCGCTGCATCCGATCCTAGTCGCGCTCGGCGCCGGACCGCTGCTCGGCGAACGCGTCTCGCGGCGGCAATGGCTGGGCCTGCTGCTCGGGCTGGCCGGCGTCTATCTGGTGCTGCGCGGACGCTTGCAGATCGACCCCGCCTACCTCAACGCGGCGCTGCTGTCGGGGCTCGGCCTGCTCGGCATGTCGGCCGGCAACCTGTACCAGAAGGCGCGCTGCCCGGGGATGCTTGCGCTCACCGGCAGCACGCTGCAGCACGCGCTGTGCGCGCTGCCGATGTTCGCCGGCGCCGCGCTGTTCGAATCGGGAACGGCGGACTGGAACGGCGAGTTCGTCGTCGCGCTGCTGTGGATGGCGGTCCCGGTGTCGGTCGGCGCGGTGACGCTGCTCGGCCTGCTGATCCAGCGCGGCGAGGTCAGCCGCGTGGCGAGCATCTTCTACCTGATGCCGGTCAGCGCCGCGATCACCGCCTACCTGCTGTTCGGGCAGACGATCGAGAGCGCGGCCTTCGGCGGCATCGCGCTCGCCGCGGCCGGGGTGCTGCTGGCGGTGTTGAAACCGAACGCCGGCCGCGCCGGCACGGGCGCCGACGGCAGCGCTCAGCCGCCCCAGCGCTCGATCATCGCCAGCGAGCGCGCATAGCTGTGCGCGATCTGCGCGTCGTCGTAGCGGTGCTCGGGCCGCACCGGGCATGAGGTGCGCGCGACGCAGGTGACGCGGCAGCGCGAGTCGGGCTGCCGGCGGTAGGCGATGCACTTCGCCAGCGAGAAATCGCCGCCGGCGAGCGCGCCCGCCGGGCAGGCGGCAACGCAGGGCTGCCCCGCGCAACTCGCGCACGGCGACTCGCCGGGCAGCGGCGAGGTCGGCGGCAAGGCGGTATCGGCCAGCACCAGCGCGCGGTAGGCGAACCACGAGCCCCACGCGGTGTTGATGCCGACGCGGAACGGCGATTCGTGGTGCCAGCCGGCGAGCCGGCCGAGCGCCTGCAGGCCGACCGGCACCTCGCCCGGATAGGCGATCGCATACGCGCGCCCCGGCAGCTGCGCGGCCAGCCAGTCCTCGACGACGGCCACGCAGAAGTCGTCGATCGGGTGCGCGGACTGCAGCCCGGCGGCCTGCACCCGTTCCCACAAGGTCCGCCCGCCATGGCCGAGCAGGATCAGCTGGCGGTAGCGGCCGGCCGGGTCGAGCGCCGCGCGCATCGCGGCCGGCAGCGCGGCGAGGTCGAAAACCGCGCGCAGGTTGAGGCCGGCCCGATCGAGCGCGGAAAAGTCGGCGGCGTCGCCGATCGCCGGGCCGGGGGCGCTCACGCCGTCACCTTCGCCAGCGCCGCGGCGATCGCCGCGCCGTCGGTCGGCCGCACCAGCCGCGCCACCTCGACGCCGCCGCGCAGGAAGACCAGCGTCGGCCACAGCCTGACGCGGAACGAGCGCCCGAGCGGACGGCCGCGGCCGTCCTCGACCTTGACGTGGCGCAGCTGCGGATAGGCGGCGAAGGCCGCCGCGACCAGCGGCTGCGCCGCCCGGCAATGGCCGCACCACGGCGCGCCGAACTCGACGACGGCGGGTTCGCCGAGCGCGTCGATCTCGGCGCGGCTCGGTTCGCTGGCTTGGTATTCGGCGGCGTAGGCCATCGTCTCCCTTTCGCTGGCGGTCGTTCCCGGCCGCCTCATCCCTTCACGCACAGCACCTGCTTCAGCGTGTGCACGACCTCGACCAGGTCGCGCTGGTTGTCCATCACCTGGTCGATGTCCTTGTACGCCGCCGGAATCTCGTCGACCACGCCGGCGTCCTTGCGGCACTCGACGCCGGCGGTCTGCGCCTCCAGGTCGCGCGGGCCGAAGCGGCGCTTGGCGGCGCTGCGGCTCATCCGCCGCCCGGCGCCGTGCGCGCACGAGCAGTAGGACTGCGGGTTGCCCAGACCGCGCACGATGTACGACCGGGCGCCCATGCTGCCCGGGATGATCCCCAGCTCGCCGGCGCGCGCCGAGATCGCGCCCTTGCGCGTGATGAACAGGCGCTCGCCGAAATGCTCCTCGCGCGCGACGTAGTTGTGGTGGCAGTTGATCGCCTCGGCCTCCAGCCGGAACGGCGGCAGCAGCGGCTTCAGCGCCTCGACGATCGCCGCCATCATCCGGCTGCGGTTGAGGAAGGCGTAGTCCTGCGCCCACTCGACCGCCTCGACGTAGTCGTCGAAGAGGGCCGAACCCTCGGCGAAATAGGCGAGGTCGCGGTCCGGCAGCTGCAGCTGGTGGCGCTGCATGTCCCGCTGCGCAGCGGCGATGAAGTAGCGGCCGAGCACGTTGCCGATGCCGCGCGAACCCGAGTGCAGCATGATCCAGACGCGGTCGGCCTCGTCCAGGCACAGCTCGATGAAGTGGTTGCCGCCGCCGAGCGTGCCGATCTGGCAGGCCCAGGTCTCGTCGAAGCGGCGCTGCATCTTCTTCAGCTCGGGATGCTTGCCGACGATGCGGGCCAGCCGCCCGCCCAGTTCGCGCTCGATGCGCTGCAGTTCGGCGCCGCGCATCGGGCTCCGCGCGTGCTGGTCGAAGCCGACCGGCACCGCCGCCTCGATCGCCGAGCGCAGCCGGCGCAGGTTGTCCGGCAGGTCGCGGGCGGTGAGCGAGGTGCGCACGGCGTTCATGCCGCAGCCGATGTCGACGCCGACGGCGGCCGGGATGATCGCCTGCCGGGTCGGGATGACCGCGCCGACGGTGGCGCCGATGCCCAGATGCACGTCCGGCATCGCCGCGACGTGGCCGTGCACGATCGGCAGCGAAGCGACGTTGAGCAGCTGCTGCATCGCCTCCGGCTCGATGTCGCGCGTCCACACCTTGACCGGGACGCGCCCCTTGTTCAACTCGATCAGAATGCCCATGCGGAATCCCGGCAGGCCCGGGCGGAGTGGCGGCCGCGGCGAACTGCCGGCAGCCGCAATCAATTTAGCACAGGCAGGCGCCTCAGGCTGCCCCGCCGAGCATGCGCACCTCGTGCTGCGGGAACGGGATCTCGATTTGCTCCTTGCGGAAGGCTTCCAGCACCGCCTTGTTGAGCTCGCCCCCCGCCGCCACGTAGTCGGCAACGGCCACCCACGGGTTGATGCTGATGTTCACGCTGAAGTCGGCCAGCTGCTTGACCCCGACCACCGGCGCCGGGTCCTGCAGCACGCGCGGGTTGGCGCGCAGCACCTCGTCGATCACGTGCAGCGCGGCATTCATGTCGGTGCCGTAGGCGACGCCCACCGTCAGGTCGAGCTGCCGCAGCTTGCCGTAGTTGTGCAGGATCTCGCCGACGATCTTGCGGTTGGGGATCACCACCCTCGAGCGGTCGGTGTGGCCGAGCGTGGTGCTGAACAGGCTCATGTCGAGCACCTCGCCCTCCTCGTCGGCGATCGAGATGTAGTCGCCGACGTGGAAGGGCTGCGTGAAGATGATCGTCAGCCCGGCGGCGACGTTGCCGAGGATGCCCTGCATCGCCAGCGCGACGCCGGCGCCGGCGACGCCGAGGCCGGCGATCAGCGGCAGCAGCTCGACGCCGAGGTTCTGCAGCGCCATGATGCCGAACAGCGCGAAGACGGCGAGGTGCGCCACCCGCGTCAGCAGCGCCAGCACCGGCGGCTCCAGCCGGAAGCGCTGCAGCAGGCGGCCGACCATGCGCGCCACCCAGCGCCCGGCGAAATAGCCCGCCGCCAGGATCGCCGCCGCCACCACCAGCTTCGGACCGAACTTGAGCACCATGTCGATGGCCGTGGCCTTCACCTGGTCAAGCGACTGGAATTGTTCATTCATGACGCCCCCTGCGCTGGAAGTAATGGGCCATTGTCGCGCATTCCAGAGGCATCGGCGATCAGCGCACGCTGATCTCCACCCGATCGTGGCGGCCGGCGTCGTCCATCACCGTGATCGTGTGCCGGCCGGGGTCGGCGAAGCGGTGATGCAGCGCCGTGCCGGCCGGCGCCCGACCGACCTGGCGGCCGTCGACCAGCCAGATGCGCTCCTGCTGGCCGCCGCGCGCTTCGAGGCGCAAGGACGGCACGGGGCCTCCGGGCGAACCGCCGGCGCGGCGGATCGTCTCGCCGTCGGCGATGCCGACGATCTTCAGCCCGGCCTCCGGCGCCTGCGCCTTCGCGCAGGCCGGCGCCCAGGCCGGCGGCAGCGCACGCTCGCGCGTCGCGGCGTCGAGCCACGGCTCCAGCGCCGCCGGCCAGCGCGCCATCTCCACCGCCTGCATCTCGCCCGGCGAGCAGGCCGCGCGCACGCGCCGGCCGCTGGTGGCGTCGCGGTAGTCGGTGTAGCGCGCGGCGCCGCCGCGCAGGCGGTCGGGGAAGGTCGGCGGCGCCGCGTCGTTCAACAGCCACGCGGTACGCTCGTGGTGGCACAGCGCGGCCGGCACGGCGTCGGCGCGCAGGCCGAGCGGCCAGCAGACTTTGGCCTGCGTCACGCTCGCCGGCGGCGTGCGCTTGGCCGGGCGCGAATCGTCGATGGCCGCGAACACATCGACCAGCAGCGGCGCCGCGACGTTGGCGCCGAAGAAGCCGGGGTTGGGCGTGCCGTCCGGGCGGCCGACCCAGACGCCGACCGTGTAGCGGTCGCTGACGCCGACCGCCCACGCATCGCGGAAGCCGAAGCTGGTGCCGGTCTTCCACATGATGCCGCGCCGCGCGCCGACGCCACCTTCGACCTGCCGCGCCACCGGGCCGCCGGATTCGAGCACGTCGCGGATGATGAAGGCCGCGCCCTCACTCAGCAGGCGCGCTTCCTCGACCGGCGCATCGGCCGTGTAGCGCGGCTTGCCGGCCACGCCGCCGCGCGCGAACGCCGTGTAGGCGCCGACCATGCCTTCGAGGTTCACCGCCACCCCGCCGAGGATCACCGACAGATTCGGCTCGGCGCCGCGCGGCAGATCGAGCTTCAGCCCGCCGCGCCGCAACAGCGAGACGAAGCGCTGCGGCCCGAGGCGGTCGAGCACTTCCACCGCCGGCACGTTGAGCGATTTCTGCAGCGCCTCGGTCACCCCCACCGGGCCGGAAAAGCTCGCCTGGAAGTTGCCCGGCTGGTAGCCGGCGAAGGACTGCGGCACGTCGGAGAGCAGCGATTCGGAATGGATCAGCCCCTCGTCCAGCGCCAGCCCGTAAAGGAAGGGCTTCAGCGCCGAACCGGGCGAGCGCCGGCCCTGCACCATGTCGACATGCGAGAAGCGCTCGGCGTCGGAAAAATCGGCCGAACCGGCGTAGGCGCGCACCTCCAGCGTGGCGTTGTCGACCACCAGCGCCGCCATCGACACGCGCGGCGGCAGCACGGCGAGCCGCGCCGCGACGAGCTGCTCGACGCTCGCCTGCGTGCCGGCATCGAGCGTCGTATCCACCCGCTGCGCCTTCGGGTAGAGCTTGCGCACGCGCTCGGCGAAGAGCGGCGCCAGCAGCGGCTCGCGCAACGTCTGCGCGATCACCGGCTCCTGCTTCGCCTCCATCACCGTGGCCTCGCCCCACTCGGGCACAAGGCGATCGAGCACCTTGTCGCGCGCCTCGCGGGCCCGCCCGGGGAAGCGGTCCGGCCGCAGGCGCGACGGCGTTTGCGGCAGCACCGCCAGCAGCGCCGCCTCGGCGTGCGACAGCGCCAGCGACGGCTTGCCGAGATAGGCGCGGCTCGCCGACTCGACGCCTTCGAGCACACCGCCCATCGGCGCATAGGTGAGATACAGCTCGAGGATCTCGGCCTTGGACAGGCGCAGCTCCAGCTGCACCGCCCGCGCCATCTGGCGCAGCTTGCCGGCGAGCGAGCGCGAGGCGTAGACCTCCGGCTCCAGCATGCGCGCCACCTGCATGGTCAGCGTCGAACCGCCCGAGACGATGCGCCCGTGCCACAGCCACTGCCCCGCCGCGCGCAGCAGCGCGAACGGATTCACGCCGGGATGCCAGCGGAAGAAGCGGTCCTCGTAGGCCAGCACCGCCTCCACATAGCGCGGCGACACCTCCGCCACCCGCACCGGGTGCCGCCAGATGTGCGCACGATCGGGAAAGGCCCGCAGCGGCGTGCCGTCGCGGGCGAGGACGACCTGGGCGTGAGGGGCGAGGTGGGCGGGGTTGCTGCCACCGGGGAGCGGGGGCGGGAGGAGTTGGTCGGCGAGGAGAAGGGTGGCGAGCAGGGCTGCTAACCAGAATCGGAGAGCGGTAGTCGATCGCACAACCGCATCGCCTCCGCTCAGTTTTCCGGTGCGATGAGTTTCACCGACGGGAAATACGAGGCGAAGCGGCGCGTATCACGGGTCAAGATTGGATACTTCGACACTGCAGCATGCGCGCCGATGAAAAAATCGCCGAGCACATTACCCTTCGTACCACCCTGTCGGCGATAGCGGACAAACGCCTTGCCGGCAAGGAACAACGCCGGACGCGGAAGTTCGACCATCACCACCCCCAGGTCATCGATCACCTGATCGAGCGCTTCTACCGAGGAAAACGTCAGCGACAACTCCGAGTAGATGACCGGATTGATAGCCAGCCGGTGGATTTTCGATTGCGCCCGCAACTGGCCAATCGACCAATCCGCCCATTCCGGATCATCCTCCAGCACATCGACGAGCACATTGGTATCGACCAGTAGCATCGGCGTTGCCCTAGTCGCCGCGCAGCAGCGCCATCAGATCGTCCGTCCGCCATTTCACGTCGGCCTTGCCGCGCGCGGCCTCGAAGCGATCCGGCTTGCGGCTGGTTCGGGCGCCTACCTTGCGGATCACCACGTCACCATCGCGATTGACGGCGAAGTCCACCGCACAGCCGGGTGCCAGATTAAGCGCATCGCGAATCTGCTTGGGAATAGTGACCTGGCCTTTGCTGGTCAGAGTTGCCGACATGATGGAACTCCTTAGTATTACCTGTGTTTTAACTGTAATACCGCCACCGCCCAACGGTCAATAGACGCGACAGTTCGATATCCAGCACCGGCCGCTGTGCACCGGAACCACTGGCGACCATTTTGGTGACAGCACCGAAATGGCCCTCCGGATCGTGGCCTGGCTGCGGTCTCTGAATCGACCCCAACTCAGGCCGCCACCAGCACCGAGACATGCCCCGCTTCGTGATTGGCCGCTTTCGGGCGGATGACGATCTCGACATCCTTGTCGAGCAGGGTGATGAAATGCAGCAGCCGCTCCGAGGAAAAGCGGCTCAGCTTGTAGTTGCGCAGTTCCGAAACGTGCGGCTGCGGAATGCCGAAAATTTGTGCCGCAGCGGTCTGGGTGAGCTTGCGCTCCTTGAGCAGGTCGTTGAGACGCATCGCCAGTTGCGTGCGCAGCTTGCGTTCGTCCGCATCGGCATAGCCGAGATCCTTGAAGACGTTGCCAGAGCCGACCTCGACCGATTCATTTTTCCTTGCCATAGCGCACCTCATAATCATCGCGAGCCAGTTTCAGGCGTTCATGGATCAACTCGACATCCGTTCTGGCCGTACGAATGCCGGAGGGCGATTTTTTCTGAAAGCAATGCAGCACGTAGATCGCCTTCGCGAAGCGCACCGTGTAGGCCACCCGATACGTATCGCCCCGCGCATCCTCAACCAACTCGAATACACCCGGTCCCTCGCCTTTCCAGGGCTTGGCGGCCGGGGGCTGACCGCCCAACTGCACGACACCGAGCGAGTAGCCGAATTCGTCGATCACGTCGTCCGGAAAGTCCAGCAAGTCGCGCTTGGTGGAACCTACCCAATGCAGCGGCCGTTCTTTCCGGGGAGAAGCGGTCACAGTTAAATATACCGGATTAGGTATTAAACAGATAGCTGGTCAACGCCAGCGTCCGCGCCACCAAGAGAGTCCTCACTCCGGACGACCTTTTCGACAATCGCCGCAAGCATGAATTCTTGTTCGGTTTGCCCAGCATACGCAGCCGCGCGGACGACACGATCCCGTAGTTGTTCTGGCACGTCGATCTCAATATCGGTCATACCAACCTCCTTGCTGGCCCATGATCCTTGCTACGCGACGTTGCGCGTACCCCGGCAAGCCGGGTACTGAGGACACCCCCAGAACGCAGCCCCCGCGTTCTCTCCCTTTCTGGCGGTGCGCATCACCATCTGGCTGCCGCACTTCGGGCAGGCCGGATCGCCTGTCGGCGCAGCGCTGGCCGTCGGCAACGCCCCGCCGGTCTGCCAAACCAGGCGAAGCAGCGAGTCGGTCGGCACCAGCTCGATCGAGCGCCCTTCGGCAAATCGCTTCGCCTCCTCCGTGAATTCGCCGGAGGCGACGACGAAACCGCCGACCGCCCCCTCGGCGGCCATCACGCCGTACAACTCGCGCACCGTCGCCACTCCGACCTTGGTCACCTTCCACTGCTTGCACTGCACGAGGTACTTGTCCTTGCCGGCGAACAGTTCGATATCGACGCCGCCGTCCGGCGCGTTGCCGCCGCGCTCGACCACCTCGAAGCCCTTGCGGCGGAAGACCTCGCCAACGAATCCTTCGAACTCGCGCCAACTCATCTGCTCAAGCGCGTTGCGACTCGGCGACGAAGCCACGGCCAGATGCAGCGCGGAATGACGGCGACGCTTGAGCGCCGAGACGGCGGCACCGATCAGCAAGGCCGCCGGCACCAGATACTGCAGAAACATTCCCGCCGTGATCGCGACCTGCCGAAAGACCATGGGGCCCATCGCCGGCCCCATCTGCTTCGGGTCGGCAATGACGACCGGACGCGGCGGCATCGTCGCCAGATAGTGGAACCCGAGATAGGCGATCAGCGCCAGAACGAGACTGGCCTGCCAGGGAAGTTTCATGCCGATTTCCATCAGGTCGTCGAGCGCGGAAGATTTCTTTCTCGCCATGGTTGTCGCCGCCTTTAACGACGAAGCGTGCCCTTGATCTCGTAATAGCCAGTCGGTCGGCGCTGCATGTCGTAGCTTTGAACGCTGAAATCGACATATTTCTTGGCCGTGTAGAGAGCGAGGCGCCCCGACATTTGCCGATTGAAACCAGCATATGCGCACCCGGTCAGCGTTATGTCCAGCGAGGTAATCGTATCCGCCACTGAAGGAGCCGCGATGCCCTTGATCGAGCAATTGTTGCCGGTGCCCGTAACCCGCCCCTGCGGATCAAGCTCGATCACAAACGGGACAACCGCATGCGCCTCATTGATGACCGTGGTACCGGATTTCGCCATGAACTGCACTTGCCCTCGCCATGCGCCATGGGTCGTAGCGTAAGCGGCATCCCCGACATGGTTAACCGCGTTTGCGCCGCCCGAAGCAGCGGGAATGGGCTGGCTGGCACACGGCCGATCAGTAAGAATCGTCTTACCGTTTTCCACACAACGGTGCTGAGCGAATGCCGCGCCAGAAACGAGCAATCCAATGACAAGCGAGATGATTGATTTCATAGGGAAGGACGAGGGTCGAAAATCGTAAGGCAGGTCAGGAGCCTGCAAATTGAAATTCATGCTGACCCCTTATCGCTCTTATCTAACCTTGGGCCTCTTTTCGCCCATCCATCACGACCACGACCACCCCGATTTGGCGACACCATAAGCCCTGAGGCGACTCAATATGTCGCGAGGGGGTTGTCCCGTTTCTGCACCATAGCTGTCTGCGAAGCTTTGAGGGGTCAGCCCTGATCCGATTGCTCGCCCTGCTGCGGCCATTAATTGAGCATCGCCCGGCGCCTCCCGAATCGGCGGCGGTATGTATGGCTCTGGCGGGGACGCATAGGAACGAAACTCTGCACCCGTCCACGTGCTGCTAAGGGTAGCGCGAGGCACTTTGCAGCAGGAAGGCTGATCGTATTCCGCCCATCTCAACAACGAGATAGCTGGCGGCTGCTGTCCAGATAGAAGTTTCTTGTAAGCCTTGACAATACTCGCCGCCCCCAACTCCAGCCAACGTGCCGGCAACGTTGCAACCTTGTCCGCAGTGACGCTGTTGGACGCTCTGACTTCAAACCCTATCGTGATCCGACCGTCCGAATTCAGCATCGCCAGATCAAGTCGCCGACCTTCTGGAGTCGTGTGCTCCATCAGCAGCTTGTAGGGCCTTGGACGCGGAATACTCACCGTGAATTTCTTGCCGTGCATGGCGCATTTGCCTTCCACGACTGGCGGTATCTCCAGTTCGCCCGTGAGCCAACGATCCAACCAAGCATAGAGGCAATGCTTCGCGAACGCGTGTAGCTCACCCTCGCCCCTCGCGCCTGACGGCTCAAGTTTGCAAATGCCATGCGGCGGAAGGTGGAAAAAGTGCGCCCGCCTGTTAGCCGGGGTTCTCACCCCGACAGCGCCTTTGCACTCTGGGCAGTGGTAGTTTCCGCCAGAAAAGGCTTGATCAGGAAACACGGAGGTTTCGCCCTCGCCAACAGCGTAGGGAATTAACAAGTCACGCATAGTGCGATGCTAGCTACTTCGCGCCATCCCCCACCACCACCGTCTCCCCGCCTCCCGCCAGCCCATAAACCATCGGCTGGTACATATCCTCCGCATAGGTCGGCGGCATCACGAACTTGCCGGGGGTGACCACGCGCACGCGGTAGAAGAAGTTCATCTCGCCTTCGAGGCGGGCGGCTACCACGAAGCGGTCGTCGCGGAACTCGAGGTGCTTGATGCGCGTGTCCTGCATGGCCTGGCGCATGTCGACCTTGGCGATCTCGACGGTGTTCTGCTCACCCTGCACGATGTTGGCGTTCTCGATCTCGACGCCGGCCGGCACGTAGTCTACGACGAGGCCGTTGGCGTAGCGCCCCTTCGTCTTCACGTTCAGGCGCACGATGAGGGTTTCGCCGACTTTCAGTGAGCGGCTACCCAACTCCTTGCCGTCGGCGGTGTACCACTCGCGCCTGATGTCGAAGGCGTCGCGCCGCGCGGCGGGGGGCTTGGCCGGGTTGCCGGCGTAGTTGAGCTCGACGAAGAGGCGCTCCTTGTGGGTGTTCTTCAGCTTGACGCCGGTGGCGAGTTCGCCGGCGGCGAGCGACTGGAACTGCGTGCCCTTGCCGCCGACACCCTGCGCCTTGCCGGCCAGCGTCAGCTCGGCCGCCCAGTCGCCGGTCTGCTGATTGGCGAAGTTGCGGCCGAGGAGGAAGAGCGAGAGCTTTTCCTGCGTGCTGATGTAGCGGTTCTTCTCGATCTCGCCGGCGACCATGCCGACCAGGTTCTCGCGGCCTTCCGGCGCCAGCTCGTGCTTCTGCAGCAGCACGTACATCTGCGCCCAGTCGCGCAGGGGGGTGCCGTAGTCGCCCCACCAGTACCAGCGGTCGCCGACGCGCGGTTTCTTGAGGCCGGCGTCGATGGCGGCCTTGCTGCGCGCTTCGTCGCCCATCAGCTTGAGGGCGAGGCCGAGGTGCACGAGGCCGAGGCCGGAGTGCGCCTGTTCGCTGGCGTCGGAGAGCGTGCGCAGCGTGGCCAGCGGCGCCTTGCCCTGCCGCGCCAGCACGTAGGCGCCGTAGGCGAGCACGCCGAAGCGGCCGGAGCCGGCATAGCGCCAGTCGTTCCAGACGCTGTTCTCGTTGTAGTTCACCGGGCCGCGCGGCAGGCCGGCGACGCCCTGCTGCAGCCCGGTGAGCAGGAAGTCGACGGCCTTCTTCTCCATTTCCGCCGGCACCGTGAAGCCCTGCTCGCGTGCGTCGAGCAGGAAGTTGGTGACGTAGGCGGAGAGCCAGTACTGGTACTCGTTGACGTTGCCCCACAGGCTGAAGCCGCCGTTCGGCGCCTGCATACCGGCGAGCCGGCCGATGGCCTTGTCGAGCATCTCGGCGCGCTGCGCCTGCGTGTAGGCCTTGAGCCCGAACTGCTTGGCCGCCGCTTCGTCGATGAAGACGTGCGGGTAGGCGGTGCTGGTGGTCTGCTCGGCGCAGCCGTAGGGGTAGGTGAGCAGGCCCTGCACGGCGCTGCGCACGTCGATCGGCGCCTTGTCGGAAACCGAGAGCGTGGCGTTGACCGTCTGCTTGAGGAAGCCGGCGAGGTCCGCCTCCTTCACCTCCAGCGTTTCGCCGGGGTTCACGGTGTAGCGCTTGAGCACCGTCTGCCGCGGCGTCGGCGCCTGCACCTGCAGCGGGAAGGTGCGGTCGAGCTTCATCAGCGGGCTTTCGATCTTCACCTGCACTTCGGTGAGGCCGATGGCGCTGCCGGCTTCGAGCGGGATGCGCAGGATGCGCTTCTGCTGGTCCTTGAGGCTGAGCTTCTGCTCGCCGTTCCTGATGACGAGCCCGTCGCCGTTGCCGACCTTGATCTTCACTTCCTGCTCGGCGCCGGCGAGGTTGTGCACGTCGAGCGCGAGCAGGGCCGAGTCGCCCACCGAGAGGAAGCGCGGCGTGGCGAGTTCGACGACGAGCGGCGCGGCGACGGTGACTTCGGCCTCTTGCATGCCGAAGCGTTCGCCGCTGGCGGCGACTGCCATCAGGCGCAGGCTGCCGTTGAAGTCGGGCACGGGCAAAGCCACTTCGGCTTCGCCGTTGGCGTCGAGCGCGACCGGGCCGCTGAACAGGTCGACCAGGCGCACCTTCTTCGGCAGGTTCTTCGAGGGCTTCGGCGCGGCGTCGCCACCCCACTTCAGCTTGCCCTTCTGCCCGGCCATGCTTTCGATCAGGCGGCCGTAGACGTCGTAGAGGTCATGCCCGTAGCGCAGCTTGGCGAAGAAGAAGCCGTGCGGGTCGGGGCTCTTGAAGCTGGTGATGTTGAGGATGCCGACGTCGACCGCCGACAGCGTAACCATCGCCTGCTGGCCCTTGGCGTCCGGCACCTTGATCTTCACCTTCAGCGGCTGGTCGGGCACCGCCTTCTTCGGCGCATCGAGCGCGACGGCGAGCTTGCGCTTGCCGCGTTCGAGCGGCAGGTAGGCGAGGCCGAGCGCGCGGGCGGGCGTGACGCCGGCGCCGCCCTTCTCTCCGGCCGAGCCGGGGCGCAGCACCATCGCCGTGACGTAGAGGTCGTGGCGCTTCCAGTCGGCGGCGATCGGGATGTCGATGGTGCTGCCGTCGACCGGCACGCTGAGGCGGCGCGACCACAGCAGCTTGTCGCCTTCGACCGTGATCAGCGCTTCGCCGGCGTGCGGCGGGGTGATCGTCAGCTTGGCGGTTTCGCCGTCGGCGTAGGCCGGCTTGTCGAGCTTCAGCGCAACGCGGTCCGGGCGCACGCCCTGGGTTTCGTCGTCCTTCGCCGACCAGCCGGCATAGAAGCGGTAGCGCGTGACGAGCTTCGTTTCCGGGTTGAAGACCTCGACGCGATAGCGGCCGTACTTCACCGGCACCAGCAGCTTGCCGCGGCTGCCGGCGGGCACCGAGACCTGCGTCGTGGCGACCAGTTCGTCGGTTTCGTTGTAGCCGGAATGCCAGCCGCGCTGGTCGTCGAAGCGCCAGTACCAGTTGCGGTTCTCGCGGAAGATGCGCACCGGCAGCGCGGTGCCGGCCTTGAGGTTGGCGGCGGCATCGGCCACGGCGACCTCGAACTCGGCGTTCGAGCCTTCGCGCGCATAGGCGCCGACGAACATCGGGCGCAGGCCGACCAGCACCGGCGCCGGCCAGTAGGTGCGCTCGATGCTGCGCACCACCGGGCGGCCGCCGCTTTCGAGCAGGCTCAGCGTGGCGCGCACGGTGAAGGGCGAGCGGCGCTTGTGCACCGGCGACAGGTCGACGGCGACGCTGGCCTTGCCTTCGTCGTCGAGCTCGCTTTCGGGGAGCTCGCTGCGCGAGCGCACGCTGTCTTCGTCGGCATCACCGAAGACGAAGCCGGGCAGCTTCTTCTCCAGCGGGTTTTTGTTGCGCTCGGTGTTCACGACACCGAGCAGCTTGTTGCCGGCGGCGGGCGCGCCGTAGAGGTAGTTGCCGGCGACGTCGATCTGCCAGCCACTCTCGGGCGCCAGTTGCTCCGCCTTGGAAACGAGGTCGAGCTTCATCTTCTCGGGCAGGAATTCCTCGACGCCGATGCGCATCACCGTGCTCGCCACCTTGGCCGCCGGGTCGGCACGCAGTTCGAGGTTCCAGAAGCCGGTGGCGGCATCGGCCGGGAGTTCGATGGTCTTGCGGTAGTAGCCGGCGAACTTCTCTTCCGGCGACCAGCTGGCGGTCCATTGCGCCTTGCCGTCCGGGCGGCGCAGCAGGGCCTGCACCGGCTGCGGCGGCACCGGGCGGCCGTCGGCGTCGCGCGCCATGACCGAGACGTCGAAGCTTTCGCCGGGGCGGTAGAGGTTGCGGCCGGAATAGGCGAACAGGCGCACCGGCGCCGAGGTGAGGCCGCCGATGTCGAACTCGGCGAGGTCGAGCGCGGGTTCCTTGAGCGCGATCAGCGACAGCTGCTCGCCCTTCTTCGCCACCACGACCCTGGCGTCCTTCGGCCGTTCGGCGAAGTGGGCACGGCCGTCGCCGTCGGTCTCGGCGCGGCCGAGGATCTTGCCGTCGGCGGCTAGCCAGCTGATCTCGACGCCGCCGACGCCCTTGCCGCTGGAGAGGGAACTGACGAAGGCATCGGCGCCCTTGCCGGCGTACTGCCGCACGTGCAGGCCGAAGTCGCTGACGTAGTAGTAGGTGGTCTGGTACTCGTGGCGGAAGCGGTTGGGCTGCGACATCACCGCGATGTAGACGCCCGGTTCCTGCAGCGCCGGGATGCCCTCGACCGGGATGAAGGTGACGCTGCGCCGATTCGGCTTCTGCTCGGTGAGGAAGCGGCCGGCGAAGGCGCTGGTCGTCATCTTGTGGAAGCTGTCGAGCGTCCAGCCGTTCACGGCGCCCTGCAGGCGGGTGCCGCGGTCGTAGTAGTAGCAGCACTCGTCCTCGCCGTCGCCGCCCTCAGCGTTCGCCTCGCCTTGCTGGCGCTGAGGCCGGGCGGCGCCGGCGATGACCTTTTCGAGAAACGCCGGCAACTGCTCGGTCTTGACCTTGAGGAACTGGATGTCGACCTCGGGCACGTTCACCGTGCTCACCGGCAGGCCGCCGTTCTGCGCCGCCGGCAGCACCATGCCCTTGCTGGCGAAGTAGAAGGCCGGGGCGACGGCGGCGGTCTGCACCGAGAAGCGCTGCTCCCCGCCGGCGAGCGTGGCGCCGCTCTTCGCCGGCAGGCCGGGCAGCACGCGCACGACGTAGCGGGCGCTCGGCTTGATGTGGGGGAAGAAGAGCAGGCGGGGGTTGTCGCCGACGGTCCAGGCGCCGGCGACCGGCTTGCCGTCGTCGACGCGGGTGTCCTCGGGGGCGCGGCTGACGCCGCTGCCGAGGCGGGCGTCGGAGTGGCCGCTGTAGTCCTCGTCGTAGTCCTCGTCGTCGCTGCGCACGCGCGGCCGCAGCGTGCCGGGCAGCGGCGGCACTTCGAGCACCTGCACGAACTGGCCGACGTCGGCCCTGGCGTCGAGCGGCAGGCTGAAGGAGAGCGCCAGCGCCGGGGAGCCGTCGAACTCGCGGTGCGCGGCATCGACCACCTCGAAGGCGACGCCTTCGCTGGAAAGTTCGCCCGGGGCGCCTCCTGCCGGCAGCCGGGAGGCGAGGAACCAGCCGGTGGCGGCGACCGCCAGCACGGCGACGATGGCGACGACGGGCGCGACACCGCGCTGCTTGATCCAGGCTGCGAACCGCATGGGAACCTCCGCGCAAAAAATGCTCGCGGGATTCTAGCAGCATGGCATAGCGGCCGCGGCACGAATGCCGGGCGACGGGCGAAATATTTGCGCCGGCGCCGGCCCTGCCGGCGCCCGGCGGCGTAAACGCAAACAGCCCTCCGCAGGCGGAGGGCTGTTCGGGGAAGCCGCGGGCGGGGATGCCCCCGCAGCCGCGATCAGGCGGTCCGGCGGGTCAGTTCAGCACCTGCCACTTGCCGTCGCCGAACTGGTTCAGCGTGATGCCGCCGTTCCTGTTGTCGCCCTTGGCGTCGAAGGCGACGGTGCCGGTGACGCCCTTCAGCGAGACCTTCTGCAACTGCGGCAGGTACTTCGCCGGCTCGACCGAGTTGGCCAGCTTCATCGCCTCGATCAGCGCGTTGGTCGCATCGTAGGCGTACGGCGCGTAGAGCTGGACCTCGGCGTTGAAGCGCTGCTTGAAGCGGGCCTTGAATTCGGCGCCGCCCGGCATCTTGTCGACCGGCAGGCCGGCCTGCGTGCAATAGACCTGAGGGCCGAGCGCCGGCGCGGCCAGCTTCAGCATCTCGCTGGTGCACACGCCGTCGCCGGCGAGGAACTTGACGTTCAGCCCGAGCTGCTTGATCTGCTTCAGCATCGGCGCGCCCTGGGCGTCCATGCCGCCGTAGAAGATCGCGTCCGGCTGCTTGCTCTTGATGCGGGTGAGCAGCGCGGTGAAGTCGACCGCCTTGTCGGTGGTGTATTCGCGGGCGACGACCTGCACGCCGAGCTTCTTCAGGTTGTCGGCGAGCGTGTCGCCGAGGCCCTGGCCGTAGGCGGTGCGGTCGTCGATGATGGCGACGGTCCTGGCCTTGAGCACGTTGGCCGTGTACTTGGCCATCGCTTCGCCCTGCTGGTTGTCGTTGGCGATGACGCGGAAGATCGCCTTGAAGCCCTGCTGCGTCAGCTTCGGGCTGGTCGCCGACGGGGTGATCGCCGGGATGCCGGCCTGCTCGTAGATCGACGCGGCCGGGATCGCGGCGCCGGAGGTGACGTGGCCGACCACGCCCTTGACGCCGGCGTCGGCGATGCGCTGGGCGACGACGGTGGCCTGGCGCGGGTCGCCCTGGTCGTCTTCGCTCATCAGCTCGAAGCGGACCTTCTGGCCGGCGATCGTCACGCCCTTGGCATTGGCGTCGTCGAGCGCCAGCCGGGTGCCGTATTCCTCGTCCTTGCCGACGTGGGCGATCGGGCCGGTCAGCGGGCCGGCGAAAGCAATCTTGACGACGGTCTGGGGCGCGGCGGGAAGGGCTGCGCCGAGCGCGCCGAGGCCGGCCAGCAGCATAACGATTCGCTTCATGTGAACTCCTGTGTTCCTGAGGGGTGGATCAGCGCACGGCAAACCGGATCCGGCCGGCGCAAGCCTGCAATTGTTGTTCATCCGGCGGCGAATAGGGTTGCCAAAATCAACGCAAAACCCTATTGTTAGGCAACAATATTATCTTTTTTCGCAATTCCACCGAACATGATTGCAGAAAGCGATGTCACGCTCGATCCGACCGACCGGGAGATCCTGCGCCTGCTGCAGCGCGACGGGCGGATGTCGAACGTCGTCCTCGCCGAGCGGGTCAACCTGTCGCCGCCGGCCTGCCTGCGCCGCGTGCAGCGGCTGGAGGCGAGCGGCGTCATCGCCGGCTACGCGATGCTGGTCGACCCGCGCCGCGTCGGCAAGCGCAGCAGCCTGTTCGTCGAGATCAGCCTGCAGAGCCAGAGCGAGGAAGCGCTGAGCGCCTTCGAGAAGGCCGTGACCACTTGCCCGGGGGTGATGGAGTGCTACTTCATGGCCGGCGAGGTCGATTACCTGCTGCGCGTGCTGGTCGCCGACCCCGAGGATTACGAGCAGCTCTACCGCCGCCATCTCTCCCGGCTGCCCGGCGTCGCCCGCATCAAGAGCAGCTTTGCGCTGCGCAGCGTGTCGCGGCGGACCGAGGTAGAGTTGTAGCGCGGGGCACGGCCACCGCGCCGCCGCAACACCACGACGGAGTCCGCCATGAATCCGATCACCACCGCCGAGATTCTCGATTTCTGGTTCCTGCCGCCGGGCACGCCGGGGCATGGGCAGTTCCGCGACGAATGGTTCCGCAAGGACGCCGCCTTCGACGACGCGATCCGCCGCCGCTTCCTACCGGCGGTGGAGGCGGCGCTGGCCGGCGGGCTGGCGGATTGGGAGGCGGCGCCGCGCGACGCACTGGCGCTGCTGCTCGTGCTCGACCAGTTCCCGCGCAACCTGTTCCGCGGCGAGGCGCGCGCCTTCGCCGGCGACGCACGCGCGCGGCGGGTCGCCGACGCCATGCTGGCGCGGGGCTGGGACCGGGCGATGAACGGCGTCGAGCGGCTTTTCGTCTACCTGCCGTTCGAGCACGGCGAAGCGCTCGCCGACCAGGAGCGCGCGCTCGAGCTGTTCGCCGCGCTGGCGGCGGAGCGGCCGGGCTTCGACGGCACGCTCGACTACGCGCGCCGGCACCACGCGGTGATCGTGCGCTTCGGCCGCTTCCCGCACCGCAACGCGGCGCTCGGCCGGGAATCGACGGCGGCCGAGGCCGACTACCTGGCGCAGCCCGGCAGCGGCTTCTGAGCGCACCCCCGGCTCAGGCCTCGGCGAGCGCCTGCCAGTCGACGGCGATGGTCTGCCGCGCCGGCTTGCCGATGTAGTAGCCCTGCGCGAGGTGCACGCCCATCTTGTGCAACTCGTCGAGCACTTCCTGCGACTCGACGTACTCGGCGACGATGGTGATGCCCATCTCCTGCGCCAGCGACTTGATACTGGTGACGACCGCGCGGTCCTTCTGGCTGACGAGCATGTTGGCGATGAAGTCGCCCTCGATCTTCAGGAAGTCGATTGGGAAGCGGCGCAGGTAGTGGAAGGACGAGAAGCCGGAGCCGAAGTCGTCTATGGCCAGCTGGAAGCCCTCGATCTTCAGCTCGTTCAGGAGGCGCTCGAGCATCGACAGGTTCTTCACGGTGTCGCGCTCGGTGATCTCGAAGACGATCTGCTCGTTGCGGAAGCCGCTGTCGGCGACGATCTGGCGGATGCTGCGGCCGAACTCGCTCAGCACCAGCGCGCGCGGCGACAGGTTGATAAAGACCAGGCCGTCGTGCCCCATCTCGTGCAGGCGGCAGAGCGCACGCTCGATCACCAGCGCGTCGAGGCGGTGGATGACGCCCATTTTCTCGGCGATCTCGACGAACTCGTCGGCGCGCATGATCTCGCCGTTCACCTCGATCCGCGACAGCACCTCGTAGGCGACGACGCGCCTGGTCGCCACGTCGAGAATCGGCTGGAAGAAGGGAATCACCCGCTTCGACTCGATCGCGTCGAGCACCAGCGCGCTCTTCTCGGTGATGTCGCGGAAGACGTCGACGACGTCGTCGGCGGTGGGCACCGCGACCCGGTCCTTGCCGCCGGCCTTGGCCTTGTACATCATGTTGTCGGCGAACAGGAACAGGTCCTTGGCGTTGTCGGCATGGTCCGGGAACACGGCCAGGCCGATCGAGCCGGTGCCGCGCAGGCGCAGGCCGTCGTCGAGCTCGAGCTGCATGTTCTCGATCGCCGCGCGCACGCGCTCGGCGACCAGCGCGACGCCGGCGAGGTCGGCTTCGGGCAGGATGGCGACGAACTCGTCGCCGCCGTAGCGGGCGAAGATGTCGCCGTCGCGCAGCGCGGCCTGCACCTCGCGCGCGAAGTGCTGCAGGTACTTGTCGCCGACCGGGTGGCCGTGGCTGTCGTTGATCACCTTGAAGTTGTCGAGGTCGATCAGCAAGAGGCCGAACTTGTAGCCGTGGCGGCCGGCGCGGCCGACCTCGTAGGCGGCGAGCTCCCAGAACACGCGCTGGTTGAAGAGGTCGGTCAGCGGATCGCGCGTCGCGTAGTACTCGAGGTCGCGGGTGTACTTGTAGATCGCCTTCACCGATCCGACCACGTTGAGCAGCGTGGACAGCACGCTCTCCATCACCAGTTGCCGGGTCTCGTCCTCGAGCACCTCGGAATGGACGCCGATGCCGACGATGCCGCCGATCTTCGGCGAATCGACGAAGAAGGACTTGACGCGCACGGCAACCGCGTCGCCGTCGAGCACGATCTCGGGCGCGCCGCTGTCGACGACGTGATGGTTCAGCGTGCACTCGGCGATGTCGGAGAACTTCGGGCTGTTCACCAGCGCGGCGCGGATGTGCTCCTCCATCATCGACCGCGTCTGCCGCGACGGCGGGCCGCGCCAGAAGATCTCCAGGTCGAACAGCTCGTCGTCGATCTTGAACACCGAGAACAGCACGTGCGCCGGCATCACGCGGTTGATGTCGCTGAGCAGCTGGCCGACGTATTCACGCCAGTCGCGGACGACATCGGAGGTAATCACGAATTTCTCGAGCAGGCCGATCTCGAAGGTGAGGATGTCCTTGTCGACGGCGATCATGCGCAGCTTGTTCACCAGCACGTCGATGGCGCCGACGATCTGGTTGAACTCGGTGAAGCCGAGGTCGTGCTTCTCCAGCGCGACCTGACGCAGGTCGCGGATCGAGTTGACCTGCTCGAAGCTCGCACGCATGTCCTCGGCCGAGCCCTCGATGCGCCGGCACACCCACCAGACGACGGCGGCGGCGAAGAAGGCGACCATCGGCAGCAGCACGGTCAGCGCCACCAGCAGGTCGCGGCGGGCGCTCTCGATGACCGGACCGAATTCCTGGCGGATCTCGATCGCGCCGAGCACCGACCCGCTCTCGGCGTTGCGGTGGCAGCGCAGGCAGCGCTCCTCGGCGACCAGCGGATAGATGTGGCGCACCGAGGTCGCGGTGTCGACGTGGCGCGACTTGCCGTCGGCGAGCGCGGCATTCACCTCGGCGTCGAGCGGCGCCTGCTCGATCTCGTCGTAGATCGCCGAGACCAGCGGGCCGCGGTAGATCTCGATGTTCAGCCCGGAGCCGGTGCCGGCGCCCTGCGTCGCGCGCAGGAAGGCCTCGGCCTGCGCGCGCTTCCAGCCGGCGCTCATGACCTGGTACATCGAGCTGAAGGTGACGCGGGCGACCGCGTCCGAGGTGCGCACGGCATTGGCCTTGACCACGCGGTCGAGGATGTCGCCGATGGACAGATAGATGCCGCCGAAGAAAAGCACCCCGACCGCCGCCGAAGCGGCCAGAATGAACGTCCTGATGCGCATAAGCCCCCCTGGAGTCGCCGTGTGGACGCCACTGCCGGCGACCGTGGGATCGTAAGCCGGTGGGGGGAGGCCGGGCTTTGATCTGGGTCATACGGCGGCGCCGATTGATGCCGTACGCATTATACGGCCGAAGCCATGGCGCCGGGCGAGGGCGCGGCATGGCCGCGGCCGCGCGGGCGGATTAGAATCCCCGGCGCGAGGGCCGCGCGGCCCGACAAGGAAAACGACATGGACACCAACAGCAAACTGATTTCGGCCGTGATGAGCAGCACGGTCTGGCAGGTCGGCCCCGAGGAGACGGTCGAGGCGACGCTGGCGCTGATGCAGCACCGGGCGGTGAGCTCGGTACTGGTCACCGAGGGCGAGCTGATCCTCGGCATCATCACCGAGCGCGACATCGTGCGCGCCGTGCACCACGGCGGCGACGTCAAGCAAAGGAGCTGCGCCGACCTGATGCAGTCGCCGGTGATCACCGTCACCGACCGCACGCTGTGCATCGACGCCTACCACCGCATGGTCGGCAGCGGCATCCGCCACCTGGCGGTGACCGACGACGCCGGGCGCATCGTCGGCGTCGCCAGCGAGGGCGACCTGATGCGCGACTTCGGCATCGAGTACTTCATGACCTTCAAGGACATCGGCGGCGTCATGAGCACCCGCATCGGCCGCCTGCCGCCGACGGCGACGGTCGGCAACGCGGCGGCGCAGATGCTGGCCGAGCGCCAGAGCTGCGTCGTCGTCGTCGATGCGGCGGGCGCGCCGATCGGCGTGCTGACCGAGCGCGACGTGGTCCGCCTGTGCAACCAGCACTCGGCCCCGGAGCGGCTGACGCTGGCCGAGACGATGTGCACGCCGGTGCGCACGGTACGGCCCGGCGGGCTGCTGCACGAGGCGGTGAAATCGATGGCCGAGGCGCGCATCCGCCGCCTGGTGGTGGTCGACGATCGCGGCGCCGTCTGCGGCCTGCTCACGCACCACGACATCGTGCTCGGGCTGGAGGGCGGCTACGTCGGCTACCTCAAGGAGATCGTCGAGAAGCAGGCGCACGAGCTGAAGCAAGCGGCGCTGGCGATCGACGAAAAGCTGCTGCTGACCAACATCCTGCGCTCGGCGACCGGCACCGCGCTGCTCGCCGCCGACCTCAGCTACCGCATCTCCTACGCGACGCCGGCGGTCGCCGACGTGCTCGGCCTGCGCGTCGCCGACATCGGCGGCCAGGACCTGCGCGGTATCCTCCGCCTGCTCGGCTGGCGCGAGGTGGACGGCGAGCTCGCCGAAGCGGCGCTCGCCGCCGGCGCGCTCCAGCGCACGGTGGCCGGCATCGACCTACAGGCCTCGCTGCTGCTCGACGCGCAGGACAAAGTGCAGGGCTACCTGGTGCTCGCGCAGCGCACCTGACGCCGGCCGGGACGCCGGCATGCGAAAATGGCGTTTTTACCGTTCGGACGAAGGCGATGGCCGGAGGCTGGGGCTGCCCCCACGAAGTGAATGACCGCTGCACGAAGGTGAACGACCTGCCGTGCGACCCGGGCATGAAGGGCTGCACGCTGGCCGGCCGCTTCCGCTTCGCGAACGAGGACAAGAACGCCCGCTTCCACGAGAAACGGGCACGCCCGACCGCCGCCGGCGACAACAAGACCAAGGACGGACCATGACTTTCATCGAATCACTCCAGGCTGCGTGGACGCGCAACGACTCCCTGCTCTGCGTCGGACTCGACCCCGACCCGGCCAAGTTCCCGGTGCACCTGCAGGGGCGCAACGACGCGATCTTCGAGTTCTGCCGCAGCATCGTCGACGCCACCGCCGACCTTGCCTGCTGCTTCAAGCCGCAGATCGCCTACTTCGCCGCGCGCCGCGCCGAGGACCAGCTGGAGGCGCTGATCGCGCACATCCGCATCACCCACCCCGGCATCCCGGTGATCCTCGACGCCAAGCGCGGCGACATCGGCAGCACCGCCGAGCAGTACGCGGTCGAGGCCTTCGAGCGCTACGGCGCCGACGCCGTCACCGCCAACCCGTACATGGGCCGCGACTCGGTCGAGCCCTACCTCGCCTACAGGAACAAGGGCGTGATCCTGCTCTGCCGCACTTCGAACCCCGGCGGCAGCGACCTGCAGTTCCTCGACGTCGGCGGCGGCGTCAAGCTCTACGAGCACGTCGCCCGGCTGGTGGCCGAGGAGTGGAACGGCAACGGCCAGTGCGCGCTGGTGGTCGGCGCCACCTTCCCCGCCGAGATCGCCCGCGTGCGCGCGCTGACCGGCGACATGCCGCTGCTGGTGCCGGGCATCGGCGCCCAGGGCGGCGACATCGAGGCGACGGTGAAGGCCGGCCGCAGCGCCGCCGGCAGCGGGCTGATGATCAATTCCTCGCGCGCCATCCTCTACGCCGGCAAGGACGAGAACTTCGCCGACGCGGCGCGCCGCGTCGCCGCCGAAACGCGCGACGCGATCAACCGCTTCCGCTGAGCGCCGCGCCCGGGGCGCTGTGCCGGCCGCGCGCAGCCCCCGGCGGCGCGGCCGCCATGACGACGGCACCCCACGCGGCGCGCTCCGGTGCGACAATATCGCCGTTCGCTAATCGACCCGCGGAAAGACCGACCCGATGAAACCCGGCACCCTGACCCGCCGCCTGCCGCTCGCGCTGGCCGTGATCGCCCTCGTCGCCGCCGCCGTCTGGTGGGCCGGCCGGCCGAAGCCGGTGGCCGTCGCGCTGGCCGAGATCGACCGCGGCAAGGTCGAGGCCAGCATCGCCAACACCCGCGCCGGCACCGTCGAGGCCTGCCAGCGCACCAAGCTGTCGACCATCGTCGGCGGCCGCATCGAGCTGCTGGCGGTGAAGGAAGGCGACCGCGTACAGAAGGGCCAGCTGCTGATGAAGCTGTGGAACGACGACCAGCAGGCGCAGGCGACGCTCGCCGGCGCGCAGATGGAAACGGCGCGGCGGCGGGTGAACGAGGTGTGCACGCTGGCCGCCAACGCGGCAAAGGAAGCCGAGCGCCAGGCCTCGCTGCGCGCGCGCGGCTTCGTCTCCGGCTCGCGCGAGGAGGCGGCGCGCGCCGAGGCCGACGCCAAGCACGCCGGCTGCGCGGCGGCGAAGGCCGAGGTCGCGTCGGCCGACGCCAGGCTCAAGGCGACCCGCGTCGAGCAGGGGCGCACCGTGCTCTACGCGCCCTTCGACGGCACCGTCGCCAAGATCGTCGGCGAGGTCGGCGAGTACTCCACCCCGTCGCCCCCCGGCGTGCCGACGCCGCCGGCGATCGACCTGATCGACGACTCCTGCCTCTACGTCAAGGCGCCGATGGACGAGGTCGACGCGCCGAAGATCGCCGCCGGCCAGCCGGTGCGCATCAGCCTCGACGCGCTGCCGAAGCGGAGCTTCCCGGGCAAGGTGAAGCGCGTCGCGCCCTACGTCTCGGCGGTCGAGAAGCAGG
The DNA here is from genome assembly GCF_016858125.1 of Azospira restricta. NCBI lineage: Bacteria > Pseudomonadati > Pseudomonadota > Betaproteobacteria > Rhodocyclales > Rhodocyclaceae > Azospira > Azospira restricta. The sequence continues at coordinate 1,511,800 of NZ_CP064781.1, read as the reverse complement.
CGCGCACGGTCGACGTCGAGGCGCTGTTCGACGACCCGCAGGCGCCAGGCAAGCTGCTCGTCGGCTACAGCGCCGACATCGAGGTGATCCTCGCCGTGCGCGAGAACGTCGTGCGCGTGCCGACCTCGGCGCTGCAGGAAGGCGGCCGCGTGCTGGTCGCCGGCAGCGACGGCCGGCTCGCCGAGCGGCAGCTGAAGACCGGGCTGTCGAACTGGGAATACACCGAGGTGGTCGACGGACTCGCCGCCGGCGAGCGCGTCGTCACCTCGCTCGAACGCGAAGGCGTCAAGGCCGGTGCTGCCTGGGTCGCCGACGAGAAGAAGAACGGCGGCAAGTGATGGCGGCGCCGCTGATCGCGCTCGCCGGCATCGAGCGCGTCTTCCACCTCGGCGACAGCGAGGTGCATGCGCTGCACCGGCTCGACCTGCAGATCGACGCCGGCGAGTACGTCGCGGTGATGGGGCCGTCGGGCTCCGGCAAGTCGACGCTGCTGAACCTGGTCGGCCTGCTCGACCGCCCCAACGCCGGCACCTACCGGCTGGAGGGGCGCGACGTGACGACGCTGTCGCCCGAGGAGCAGGCGCGCGTCAGGAGCGAACGGATCGGCTTCGTCTTCCAGAGCTTCCACCTGGTGCCGCGGCTGACCGCCGCCGAGAACATCGCACTGCCGATGACGCTGGCCGGCATCCCGCCGGCCGAGCGCGCCGCGCGCGTCGCGCAGGCGCTCAAGGACTACGGCCTCGCCGACCGCGCCGGCCACCGCCCGGACGAGCTTTCCGGCGGCCAGCGCCAGCGCGTCGCGATCGCCCGCGCGACGATCATGCGGCCGGCGGTGATCCTCGCCGACGAGCCGACCGGCAACCTCGACCGCGCCACCGGCGACGAGGTCGTGCGCCTGCTCGAGGAGCTCAATGCGCAGGGCGTGACGCTGATCGTCGTCACCCACGACGCCGCGCTCGGCGGCCGCGCGCGGCGCCGGCTGCAGATGGAGGACGGGTCGCTCAAGCGCGACTCGGCCGCGGCCTGAACGGGACGCGCCCCTTCCGCCATGCGCGCCCCTGACCTGCTCCGCTTCGCGCGCGACGCCGCCACCGGCAACCCGCTGCGTACCGTGCTGCTGGTGCTGGCGATGGCCATCGGCGTCGCCGCCGTGGTCGTACTCACCGCGCTCGGCGACGGCGCGCGGCGCTATGTGATCAACGAGTTCTCGGCGATCGGCAGCAACCTGGTGATCGTCCTCCCCGGCCGCTCGCAGACCGGCGGCTTCAACCCCGGCAACGCCATCACCAGCACGCCGCGCGACCTGACCGTCGACGACGCCGAGGCGCTGCAGCGGGCGCGCGCAGTGCGCCGGGTCGCGCCGCTGGCGGTGGGCACCTCGGAGATCAGCGTCGGCGGCCGCCTGCGCGAGGTGATGGTCGCCGGCACCACCGCCGAGTTCATCGAGGTGCGCCGGCTGGCGCTGGCGCAGGGCCGCTTCCTGGCCGCCGGCGACTGGCGGCGCGGCGCCAGCGAGGCGGTGATCGGGGCCAAGATCCGCGACGAGATGTTCGGCAGCGAGCCGGCGCTGGGCCGGCTGGTGCGCGTCGGCGACCGCCGCTTCCGCGTCGTCGGCGTGCTCGCGTCGAGCGGCCAGGGGCTGGGGATGAACACCGACGAACTGGTGATCGTGCCGGTGGCGCTGGCGCAGGCGATGTTCAACAGCAACACGCTGTTCCGCGTGCTGGTCGAGGCGACCGGGCGCGAGGCGATCGCGCCGGCGAAGGCGCAGGTCGAGGAGATCGTCAGGCTCCGCCACGACGACGAACTGGACGTCACGGTGATCACCCAGGATGCGGTGCTGGCCACCTTCGACCGCCTGCTCGGCGCGCTGACGCTGGGCGTCGCCGGCATCGCCGCGATCAGCCTGGCGGTGGCCGGCATCCTGGTGATGAACGTGATGCTCGTCTCGGTGACCCAGCGCACCGCCGAGATCGGCCTGCTGAAGGCGCTCGGCGCCACCGGCGGCACCATCCGCCTCGCCTTCCTGACCGAGGCCGGCATGCTCTCGCTCGCCGGCGCCCTCTTCGGCTACCTGCTCGGTCACGCCGGCGCGGCGCTGATCCGTCACCTCTACCCGGCCTTCCCGGCCTGGCCGCCGGCCTGGGCGGTGGTCGCCGGGCTGGCGACGGCGCTCGTCACCGGGCTGCTCTTCGGCGTGCTGCCGGCGCGCCGTGCGGCGCGCATGGACCCGGTGCGGGCGCTGTCGAAACGGTGAGCGCGTCGTGATCCGCCCGGCCGATTCCCTGCAACTGGCGCTGCGCGCGATCACCGCGCACCGCCTGCGCTCCTTCCTGACGCTGCTCGGCATCGCCGTCGGCATCGCCGCGGTGATCCTGCTGACCTCGATCGGCGAGGGCATCCACCGCTTCGTGCTCGCCGAGTTCACACAGTTCGGCACCAATGTCATCGCCGTCGGCCCGGGCAAGACCAAGACCGCCGGGCCGCACCCCTCCGGCATCCCGACCTCGGTGCGGCCGCTGACGCTGGCCGATGCGCAGAGCCTGGAACGGCTGCCGCAGGTCGCCGCGGTGACGCCGACGATCTGGGGCAACACCGAGGTCAGCGCCAACGGCCGCCTGCGGCGGACGACGGCCTACGGCGTCAGCGCGGCGATGGCGCAGGTGTTCAACATCAAGGTGAAGAGCGGCCAGTTCCTGCCGGCGGAGGATCTGGAGAGCGCGCGCGCCTTCGTCGTCCTCGGCTCGAAGCTGAAGGAGGAGCTGTTCGGCAGCGCCAACCCGCTCGGCGCCAAGCTGCGCATCGGCAGCAACCAGTTCCGCATCGTCGGCGTGCTCGAGAGCAAGGGGCAGTTCCTCGGCATCGACCTCGACGACACCGCCTACATTCCGGCGGCGCGCGCGCTCGAGCTGTTCAACCGCGACGGGCTGATGGAGATCCACGTCTCCTACGCCGAAGGCGTGCCGGCGGCGCAGGTGAGTTCGGCGATCAAGGCGACGCTGACGGCACGCCACGGCCGCGAGGACTTCACGATCACGACGCAGGAGGACATGCTGAAGACGCTCTCCAAGATCCTCGACATCCTGACCATGGCGGTCGGCGCGCTCGGCAGCATCTCGCTCTTGGTCGGCGGCGTCGGCATCGTCACCATCATGACCATCGCCGTCAGCGAGCGCACCGGCGAGATCGGCCTGCTGGTCGCGCTCGGCGCGCCGCGGCGGACCATCCTCGGCCTGTTCCTCGGCGAGGCGGTGGCGCTCTCCGCGCTCGGCGGCCTGCTCGGCCTCGCGCTCGGCATCGGCCTGGCGCAGATCATCCACCTGGCGGTGCCGGAACTGCCGGTGCATACGCCGCTCAGCTTCGTTCTGCTGGCGGAGGCGGTGGCGGTCGCCATCGGCCTCGCCGCCGGCGTGCTGCCGGCGCGGCGCGCGGCGCGGCTGGACCCGGTCGAGGCGCTGCGCGCGGAGTGAGGCGATGAGCGACGCGCGGCACCTGCAAGTCGTCCATCTGCAGCGGGCGGCGCCGGCGAAACCGGCCGTCGGTGCGCCGTGCAACGGCTGCGGCGTCTGCTGCGCGGCCGAGCCGTGCCCGGTCGGCATGCTGCTGTTCCGGCAGCGGCACGGCCCCTGCCCGGCGCTCATCTGGCAGGCGGCAGAGGCGCGCTACCGCTGCGGCCTGCTCTGCGCCCCGGCGCGCCATCTGCGCTGGCTGCCGCGCGCGGCCGACCGGTTCGCCGCCCGCCTGTTCGCGCGCTGGATCGCCGCCGGCGCCGGCTGCGACTCGACGGTCGACATCGGCTGAGCGCCGACCTCAGCCCTCGTCGGCGAGCAGGCCGAGGCCGCCCTTGCCGAGGCCGATCGAACCGGCGCCGTGTTCGCCGGCGACGCGGTAGCGCTGGTTGCCCAGATAGACGTCGACGCCCTCGTAAATCGCCTCCTCGGCGATCACGCGCGATTGCTGCGCGAGCTCGATCTTCCGCTCCAGCGCCTGCTCCTCCTCGCGGATCGCGGCGATCTCGTCGGCGAGCACGGCGGCGGTGCCGCGTGCCTTCTCCAGCATCTCCGGCCGGATCCGCTGCGGGTTCTGACGCGCGAAATCGAGCAGCTTGCTGATCTCGAGCAGCTGCGTCTCCTTGCCGTCGCGCAGCTTGGCCTTTTCCTGCGCAAGCTTGTGCAGGTTCGGGTCGACGCCGATCTCGAAGCGCGTCGCGACGCGATTCGGCGAGCCGAGCACCTTGCCCTTGATCGACAGCGTCGCCTGCGCCTTGCCGCCGATGATGTGGCCGCGGCGCTTGCCGCCGACCAGGATGTGGTTCACCGCGGTCAGCTCGCACTGCATCGCGGTGTCGTCGATGAAGATGCTGTCGCCGGCCTCGATCTTCGCCTGCTGCGCGTAGGCGGCGTGGAAGGAGCCGCCGCAGCGCAGGTGCTGCTCGCCGCCTTCCTTGCGGCCGAGGTTGCCAACGACGCCGCCCTTGATGACGATGCTGCCGCCGGCCTCCAGCGTCGCCGCCTCGACCATGCCGCCGACCTCGATGTCGCCGCTGGCGCGCACGCTCATGCCGGCGGCGACGTCGCCCTTGATCACGACGCTGCCGTCAAAGCTGATGTTGCCACTGGCGGTGCCGACCTCGCCGACCGAGTAGACCGGCTCGACGATCATGCCGGCGGCGACCTGCACCGGCTGGCCGACGATCGCGGCGAGCAGCAGGTTGGGGTTGCCGGGATCGACGCTGACACCGGAAAGGTTGCCGGCGAACAGCGCCTCCTTGCCCGGCCGCGCCGCCATCGGCACGCCGAGCAGGGTCATCCCGGGGATGCCGTCGGTGGCCGGATGGCGCAGCATCAGCCGCTCGCCGGGATGGACGACGGCAATGTCGCCGAGGTCGCGGTAGTCGATGCGCCCCGATTCGTCCACCTTCGGCGAGCGGTCGCGGGCATCCGGCAGCAGGCGCTCGAAGCGAGCGTCCTCGCCATGCACCGGCGGCCGGCCACGGGCGACGACGACGCCGGTCGCTGCACCGGCGGCCGCCGCTTGGCGGATCGCGTCCTCGTCGATGCCGCTGCTGACGCCCTTGGCGGCCAGCTCGGCCAGTACGGCGGCAGCATCCACCGGGTCGCCGCCCTGCGCCGGCGTGATGTCGAGCATTGCGGAAAGCCCGTCCGGGACGAGGCTCACGGTGAAGGCGGCGTCCACGCATTCGGCGAGCCGCAGCGCCGCCACCGGCGCGCCGGAGTTGTACTTGCCGAGCAGCACGGTGGCCGCCGCCGGCAGGTAGCGCAGCCCCGCGTGGCCAAGCTCGGCGATGCGCGCGCGCAGCCAGGACTCGTCGATCGGCGCCGACGCGGCGACCGGTTCGACGGTCGCGATCAGTGCTCTTGCCTCGGGGTCGAAGCGCAGCGCGAGTCCCGCACCGCGCAGCTGTTCATCCGCCATCTCCATTCCTCCTCGGTTCGACCCGCCGCCGGCGGGATTCCGGAACGGCGCGGGTTCCGGCGAGGCGGCTGTACTGTATATTCTCGGCCTCGCCGTCCGTCGCGACTGTGCGCTACGGACTCCTAAGGTAGCAGAACAGCAGGACTTTCGGCCAGATCGGCGGTGCCCGGATGCCGCCGCGACACCCGGAGCCCATCCCTTGAAGCACGCCTCGACCATCACCCGCCACCTCGTCGGCCTCCTGCTCGCGCTCGCCTGCGGCGCTGCGCTCGCGTTGCCGCGGCACCTGCCCGTTCCCGGCGGCATCGCCGTCCTCGAGCTCGCCGGCGCGGCGGCGCCGCAGGTGCATTTCGACGGCCGTCCGCAGCCGGTGGTGCGCGAGAACGGACGCTGGTTCGCGCTGATCGGCATCCCTCTCGACAGCGTGCCGGGGCCGCAGCAGGCGACCGTCGACGACGGCGGCCGGCAGCGCACACAGGCCTTCACCGTGCGCGCCCGGCACTATCCGACGCAGCGGCTGACGATCCCGGATGCGCGCATGGTGACGCCGCCGCCCGAGCTCGCGGAACGCATCGTCGCCGAACAGCAGCGGCTGGACGCGCTGAAGCGGCACTTCTCGCCGTCGCCCGCGCCGGCCACCGACTTCGCGCTGCCGGCGGCCGGCCGGCTGTCGGCACGCTTCGGTCTGCGCCGGGTACTCAACGGCGAAGCGCGCGCGCCGCATTCCGGACTCGACCTCGCCGTCGCCGGCGGCCAGCCGGTGCGGGCGCCGGCGGCCGGCACGGTGCTCGCGGTCGAAGACTTCTATTTCGCCGGCCGCACCGTCGTCATCGACCACGGGCAGGGACTGCTGACGCTCTACGCCCACCTCTCGCAGGTCGCGGTCGCGCCGGGACAGGCAGTGGCGCGCGGCGCCGCGCTCGGCGCCAGCGGCGCCAGCGGCCGCGCCACCGGACCGCACCTGCATTGGGTGGTGGTGGTCGGCGGCAGCGCCGTCGATCCCGAGCTGTTCCTGCGGCGCCCGTAGGGCCGCGGGCAGGTGCGGCACGGCGGCCGGACAGGCAGAATAGCGGCAGCGGCACGCGCCGCCGCACCGTTTCCCGCACTGGAGATCGACCGATGAAGTTGCGCCTGCCCCTGCTCACCCTGCTCGTCGCCGCACTGCCGGCCGCCGCCGCGGTAACCGAAATCGCCTGCCCGGACCTCGCCACTGCGGCGCAGGTCGCGAGCTGTCCGAGCGAGGACGATCTGCTGTTCACGTTCAACGGCTACTGCAGCGACAACGCACGCATCTACGGCAAGGGCGCCGAAGTGTGCACCGACTACCGGCTCTACCGCCAGAAGAAGAACGTTGCACTGTGGGAAACCACGGACGGCGCCTTCCACGCCTACGTCTCCTGCGACCTGCCGCCGGAGGCGGTGAAACAGGCGAAGGCGTCGAAGATCAGTGTCGGCACGGACGGCAAGATGACGCGGGTGGCGTGCAGCTATGGCGACGGCCTGGTGTTCTCCCACCGCAGCAAGGCCGTCTGCCGCACCGCCAACGCCGAGGCCTGCGCCGGCGACGCGGCGGCCTGCAAGGCGATCTGCGACTGAGCCGGAGCGGCGGCAGTCAGTCGCCCTATCGCCCGCCCGCCTTGGACCTGCCCGCCGCCGGACGCAGGCAGGCCAGGCGCTTCATTGCGGCCGGCCACGGCCGGTTTCAGTCGTCGTAACGGTAGTAGCCGTGGTCGTGGCGGTGATGGTGCTTGTGCTTGCGATGCCCCCAGCCGTTCCCGTGCCGCTGCGGCGGCTCGTAGTAGTGGTATTCGACGACGCGCGGCGGCGTATGGACGCGGTAGCCGCCGGCGGGATAGGCCGGGTAGTAGCGCGGCTCGCCGGCCGACTGGCCGATGACGGCGCCGACCGCACCGCCGACGCCGCTGCCGACGATGGCGCCGTTGCGGCCGCCGACCGAGTCGCCGATGACGGCGCCGGCGACGGCGCCGACGCCGCCGCCGATCGCGGTGCCGAAGTCGAGGGCGTGGGCACTGGACGCGGCGAGGCCGGCAGCGAGCAGCAGGGCGGCGAGGGAGAGTCGGGTGTGGTTCATTTCCGTGGTCCTTGCAATGTTCGTGCGGCAAGGATAGGGCACGCCGAAACCCTTGCGGGACAACGGAAACAAAGCTTTACAACTTGTTCGGAAGGGTCACCGAGCGCGGCGCTCAGAACGCCTCGTCGTCGCGCAGGTAGCGCCACTGCCCGGTCGGCAGTTCGCCGAGGCGGACGCGACCGATGCGCACGCGCTTCAGGCCGACGACCTTGAGGCCGACCAACTCGCACATGCGGCGGATCTGCCGCTTGCGTCCCTCGCGCAGGATGAAGCGCAGCTGGTCGTCGTTCAGCCACTCGACCTTCGCCGGGCGCAGCGGGCGGCCGTCGAGCGACAGGCCGTGATTGAGCAGGCGCAGGCCGTCGGGAACCAGCTGGCCGTCGACGCGTACCAGGTATTCCTTCTCCACCTCGGAGTCGTCGCCGATCAGCTGCCGGGCGATGCGCCCGTCCTGCGTCAGCACCAGCAGGCCGGTCGAGTCGATGTCGAGGCGGCCGGCCGGCGCCAGCCCCTTGAGGTGCGCCGGGCGGAATACCGTTCCCTGGTCGGCGCGCCATTGCGTGTCGCGGCCGATCAGCGACACCGCCGGCTGGAAGCCGGGTTCGGGCTGGCCGGAGACGTAGCCGATCGGCTTGTTGAGCAGGATGGTGACGCGCTCTTCCTGCCTGGCGCGCGCTTCCGGCGCCAGCGTGATGCGGGCGTTGGCCGGCGCGCGGGTGCCGAGCTCGGTGACGCGCTGGCCGTCGACGAAGACCCAGCCGCGCTCGATGTAGGTATCGGCCTCGCGCCGCGAGCACAGGCCGCGCTCGGCCATCAGCTTGGAGATGCGCACGCCATCGGCGGCGGTCGCGGCCGACGAGGGTGCCGGCCGCACGGGCGCGGCCGCGCGCGGCTTGGCGCTGGCGCCGGGCGCGGCGCGGCCCGGCCCCGGCACGCGCCGGGCCGGCCCGGACGCGCTGCCCGGCTTGCGCGGAGGACGCCCGCCTTCGCTCATTCCTTGACGTCGAGCAGCGCGACTTCGAAGACCAGCGTCGCATTCGGCGGGATCACGCCGCCGGCGCCGCGGGCACCGTAGCCGAGTTCGGGCGGAATGGTCAGCTTGCGCTTGCCGCCGACGCGCATGCCCTGCACGCCCTCGTCCCAGCCGGGAATCACGTAGCGCTGCGCGAGCGGGAAGACGAAGGGGTCGTTGCGGTCGAGGCTGGAGTCGAACTTGCTGCCGTCGGTCAGCCAGCCGGTGTAGTGCACGACGACCAGCTTGCCGGGCTTGGCTTCGGCGCCGGTGCCGAGGACCAGCTCTTCGATGACGAGGCCGCTGGCGGTGGTAGTGACGGACATGGAGGACTCCTTGCGGAAAAGGTTGGAAGACAGGCGAAAAATCTCAGGGGCTGAAGTTTAGCCGAGAGCGCCGCAGCCCGCGCTGTTTTACGCAGCGACGGGGCTTCCGGGGGGGATGGTCAACGGCAAAACGTTGCCATAGAATCAGGTCATCTGACAACCATAAAATGGAGACACGGCATGAAGTTAGCGTATTTCGCACGGGCGCTTCTGCTCACCCTTTTCGCCGTCGCCGGGCCGGGCTCGGCGACGGCGACGAGCGGCGAGGAGACCATCCGCATCGGCGTCTTCTGTCCATTCAGCGGCGGTTCGGCGGACATGGGCGTATCGATGCGCAACGGCATCCGGCTGGCGATCGAGGAGATCAACGGCATGGCCGGCGGCGTCAACGGCAAGAAGATCGAGTTGGTCGAGGTCGATGACCAGGCCAACCCGGAGGCGGCCCGCAAGGCGATCGGCGAGATGCTGGCGAAGGAGAAGGTGGTGGCCGCGCTCGGCGTCTGCAATACCGGCGTCGGGCTGGCGACGATCGACCTCTTCCAGACAGCCCGGGTACCGCTGATCGTGCCGGTATCGACCGGCACGCCGCTGACCAAGAAGTACGCCGACGCGCCGGAGAACTGGATCTTCCGCGTCTCGCCGCGCGACGAGATCCAGGCGCCGTTCATCGTCGCCGACGCGCTGAAGCGCGGCTTCCGCAAATTCGCGCTGTTCGCCGACACCACCGGCTACGGCGAAGCCGGCAAGAACGACGTCGAGCAGGCGCTGGCGGCGGCCGGCCTGAAGCCGGTCTCGGTGCAGCGCTTCGCGATCGGCGTCAAGGACCTCTCCGAGCAGGTCAGGGAGGCGAAGGCCGCCGGCGCCGACGTCGTCATCAGCTACACCGTCGGCCCCGAGGCGGCGGTGCTGGCGAAGAGCATCGAGAAGCAGAAGTGGCCAGTGCAGCTGATGGGCAGCTGGCCGCTGTGCTGGCGCAACTTCATCGACGGCGCCGGCCCCGCCGGCGAAGGCGCGCTGGTCGCGGTGAGCTTCATCCAGCAGGCCAGCTTCCAGCGGCGCAACGCCTTCATCACCGCCTACACGCAGAAGTTCAACACGCCGATCATTCCGGCGCCGATGGCCGCGGCGCAGGGCTACGACGCGGCGCTGCTGCTGTTCTACGCGCTGCACCAGGCGCAGAGCGCGGAGCCGGTGCGCGTCAAGGCGGCGCTGGAGGATCTCAGGCGCCCGGTCGCCGGCGTTATCACCACCTACGACAAGCCGTTCTCGAAGACCGACCACGACGCACTGTCCGGCAACATGCTGGTAATGGGCATCGTGCGCAAGGGCGCGGTCGACTACGCCTACCGCGAGGACGCCCTGCGCGGCTACGTGGTACAGCGCAAGGGGCAATGACGCCGGCGTTGCCGGCGCCGCCGCCGGCTGCGCAGCGGCGCCGGCTTCGGCTAAACTGGGAACCCTGGACGTAAAGGGGTTCCGCAATGGATATGAGTTCGGTCGTCTCGCCCAACGTCGAGGACGTGGAGGCGCTGCAGACGTTTTTCGACGCGCTGGTCGATCACGTCCTGACGATCGAACGCGACGTCTCGCGGCTGAAGGACGTCCCCGGCGATCGCGAGGCGATCGCCAGCCTGTTCCGGGCGATGCACAACATCAAGGGCGATGCGGCGATGTGCAAGGTCGACTTCGCGGTCGCCATCGCCCACCCGATCGAGGGCCTGCTCTCCCGCCTGCGCGCCGGCGAGGTGGTGTTCACCGACCTCACCGCGGAAGCCATCCTGCTCGCCACCGACCGCCTCGAGCTGGCCACCGACTCGCTGCTCTCGCACCACCCGCTCGACAACCTGCGCCTGCCGCAGCTGGTGCAGGGGCTGGAGAAGATGTCACGCTCGATGCCCGAGGGCATCGACACCGCCGCCTCGGCGCTGATCGAGTCGGTCACCGGTTTCAAGGCGGCGGCGAGCACCATTCTGCCGATCGGCAAGAGCCCGGCGATCTCGCGCAAGAACCTGCAGGTCGCCGACGACCTGCGCTTCTTCCGCGCAATCGCGCTGCAGTCGGAAGCCCGCTCGCCGATGTTCAAGGGGCGCACCAACCGCATCCTGCGCCTGGCGCAGGAGACCAACCAGACCGGCGGCAAGAAGGTCGACCCGGTGCAGCTGGAGGCCGCCGTCTACCTGCACGACCTCGGCATGATGCTGCTGCCGGAACCGCTCTGGCTGCACACCGGGCGCATGAGCGACGAGGAAAAGCTGGTGCTGCACAGCCATCCCGGCTACGCCGCCGGCCTGGTGCAGCGCATGGACGGCTGGGAGGAGGCAGCGCGGATGATCGCTCAGCACCACGAGATGCCGGACGGCAGCGGCTATCCGGCCGGGCTGAAAAGCGGCGAGATCTGCGACGGCGCGAAGATCCTGGCGATCGTCGACGCCTTCGAGGCGGTGATCCTGAAGCACATCCACCGCGGCCGCAACCGCTCGGTGCTGCGCGCGATCGCTGAGATCAACGCCTGCGACAAGCAGTTCGCGCCGGAATGGATTGAGCCGTTCAACCGCGTCATCCGGCGCACCATCGAGAGCTGAGGCCGATGGATCTTCCGCACACGGACGGCGCGCATGGACGCTGATCTGGAACGCCGCTTCGGCGGCATCGCGCGGCTGCACGGCGCCGCGACGCTGGCGCGCTACCGCGCCGCGCACGTCTGCGTCGTCGGCATCGGCGGCGTCGGCTCGTGGACGGTCGAGGCGCTGGCGCGCAGCGGCGTCGGCCGGCTGACGCTGATCGACCTCGACCACGTCGCCGAGTCGAACATGAACCGGCAGGCGCACGCGCTCGACGAGAACCTCGGCAAGGCCAAGGTGACGGCAATGGCCGAGCGCATCCGGGGGATCAATCCGGAGTGCGCGGTGACCGAAATCGAGGAGTTCGTGACACCGGAGAACGCTGCGACGCTGCTCGCCGGCGAATTCGCCGTCGTCGTCGATGCGATCGACCAGGTGCGCGCGAAGGTGGCGATGATCGCGCACTGCCGCGCCCGCCGGATGCCGATCGTCGTCGCCGGCGGTGCCGGCGGCAAGAGCGACCCGTGCCGCATCCGCATCGACGACCTGGCGCGCACCGAGCAGGACCCGCTGCTCGCCAAGGTGCGCGCGCAGCTGCGCAAGGCGCACGGCTTCACCCGCGATGCGAAGAAGCGTTTCGGCGTCGCCGCAGTCTATTCGAGCGAACCGATCCAGCCGCCGGTGGCCGCCGCCTGCGACCTGCCGGCGACGGGCGCCGGCGGCCTCAACTGCGCCGGCTTCGGCTCGTCGATCAGCATCACCGCGAGCTTCGGCCTGTTCGCCGCATCGGCGGCGCTACAGCACCTGCGCGAGGCACGCTGATGCCGCGCATCAAGAAGCGGCGTTCGCAGAAGAGCGGCCTGCCGCCGGGCGCGCTGGTCCATATCGGCGAGGTGAGGACGGAGTCGCCGACGCTGGTGCTGACCTCGTTCGGCCCCGACGGCATCGTCGAACGCGAGCTCGCCGGCGCCGCCGGTCTGGAAGGGATCGACGATTCGGCCCCGGTGCGCTGGCTGAATGTTTACGGCGTACACGACAGCGAACTGATGGCGGCGATCGGCCGCCGCTTCGCGCTGCATCCGCTGGTCCTCGAAGACATCCTGAACACCGACCAGCGGCCGAAGCTCGATGCCTACGACGACTACCTATTCATCGTCGGCCGCATCTACGACGTCGCCCGGCAGCGTGACGACCTCGCCACCGACCAGATCAGCCTGGTCGTCGGCGACGGCTTCCTGCTCACCTTCCAGGAGCGCCGGTCGGGCACCTTCGAGCCGGTGCGGCAGCGGCTGCGCGCCGAGAAGAGCCCGCTGCGCCGACTCGGCGCCGACTACCTCGCCTATGCGCTGCTCGACGCGATGGTCGATGCCTACTTCAGCATCATCGAACGCCTCGGCGACAAGTGCGAGGCGCTGGAGGAGGAGATTCTCGGCCGGCCGAAGCGCAACGTGCTGCAGAAGGCGCACCAGCTGAAGCGGGAACTGTCGCTGCTGCGGCGGACGATCTGGCCGATGCGCGAAGTGATCGGCTCGCTGCAGCGCAGCCCGTCGCCGCTCTTCCGCGACGAGACGCGGCTCTACCTGCGCGATATCTACGATCACGCGGTGCATCTGCTGGAGCAACTGGAGGACCTGCGCGACCTGCTGACCGGCCTGCTCGACATCTATCTGAACAGCGTCAGCAACCGGGTCAATCTGGAAGTGCGCACGCTGACGCTGCTGACCACGGTGTTCATGCCGGCAGCGCTGGTCGCCGGCATCTTCGGCATGAATTTCCGCAGCATGCCGTGGCTGGAATCGCCGGACGGCTTCTGGTCGGCACTGGCGCTGATGGGCGGCGTCGCCGTCGCGCTGTTCGCGGTGTTCTGGTCGCGACGGCTATTTCGCTGACGTGTCGAGCCAGATGTCCAAGCCCTGGGCATTGAGCTCGATGTCGGACTCCCACAGCTTGAGCACCTCGGCAGGCCCCAACCGGCAGCCGAAGCGCTCGACCTCGTTGACCAGCAGATGCGCGAGGTTGGCGCGGATGCGCGCGTGACGGTCCGACCCCGGGCGCGCCTCGCGGCGGGCGATCGCGACGTGGGCATCGATCTGGCGGTGGAGCTCGGCGGCGTGCAGCTCGAGATCGCGCAGCTCGCTGAAATGCGTCAGATACATGACCCGCGGATGGAACGACATGAGCAGGTCGATCGACGCGTGCAGCGCCACCGGGTCGAACTGCACCGGTGTCGTCGTCGGGAAGACGAACTGGCGGCCGTCGGTATCGAGCTCGCGGTAGGAAAGGCCGAAGGTGTCGCCGCTGAAGATGGCGTTGGCGCTGCGGTCGACAATGCAGATGTGGTGGCGGGCGTGCCCCGGCGTGTCGAGGCACAGCAGCTCGCGGTTGCCGAGGCGGATCACCGTTTCGTGCGGCGCCTCGATGATCCGCTCAGCGGGAATCGGCAGCACTTCGCCGTACATCCGGCGCACTTCGGAGCTGCCATAGACGGCCGCGGCGCCGGCGACGAGTTTGCTCGGATCGGCCATGTGGCGGGCGCCACGCGGATGGACGACGAGCTTGGCGCCGGGAAACGCGCGCATCAGCGAGCCGGCGCCGCCGGCATGGTCGAGATGGACGTGGGTGAGGATGACGTAGTCCACGTTGTCCGCGGCGAGCCCCATCGCTTCCAGCGCCGCCTCGACGCGCGGCAGCGAGTCGTTGGTGCCGGTGTCGACGATCGCGACGCGACCGGCGTCGACGACGAAATGGATGGCGGCGTGCCGAGGACGGATGTAGCCGGAATCGATGGCACTGATCCCGTACTCGTAGTGGAAAATCTCTAACATCATGAGGCACCCTTTGCGGAAGCGGCGATTATAGTTGCTCTTGCCCTG